>CAWJSD010000007.1:0-150007 GCA_963845435.1 uncultured Alphaproteobacteria bacterium | reverse complement strand
GATGAACCCGAAGAAGACGGCCGAATACTGGTACGACAAATCGGCCAAGGACGGCAATGTCGCTCCGCAACGGAAACTCGCCAACGAAAAGCCGAAGGGCGAAACCATCGACTACGACACCCTGATCAAGTCGTGGCCGGCCTAGCCCGCCGAAGCGCGCCTCGGCGAATTGAGCGGTTACACGCACAGCAACGAAGGCCGGGAGCGATCCCGGCCTTTTTTGCGCCGCCGTCATTCCGGGTTCACTCGCTTCGGTCGCGCCCCGGAATGACGAACGCCAAGCTAATCCCTTCACCCCACGGAGCCCCTTCATGCGCATGATCTTTCGCTGCGATCCGGCGCTGATCGACCATCTGCCGCGGCCGGTGCCGGCGCGCGGGATGCTGCCGGACTGGCTGCGCGCGATGCCCGCGAAAGCCCATTCGGACATCCACGGCCGCGAGATCCGCACCGTCAAGCAGTGCCCGCCCTTCATCGATGCGATGGCCTATGGCGTCACGATCCGGTTGCCCTGCGACATCACCATCGAGCGCGGAGCATTCTCGTGGGCATGGGATATTCCGGAGCCCGCGACGCCAGGCCATCCGCGCGCGCCGCTCAGTTTCCATGTTCCCGCCCAATTCCCCGATGCGCCGTTCGCGCGCGACGGCCACGCCGCGATCAAGTTCAACAGCTTCTGGACCATCGAGCTCGAGCCCGGCTGGTCGCTGTTCGCGACCCATCCGATCAATCGCTGGGATCTGCCGTTTCGGTTGATCTCGGGACTGGTCGATGCCGATCTTTTCCATGACGGCGGCATCAATTTTCCCGCGATCTGGACCGAGCCGGATTACTCCGGCGTCCTCCGCAAGGGCACCCCGGTGGCGCAGTGCTTCGCGGTGCCACGCGAAGCGCCGCAATTGATGTTCGAGGCTTTCGATACGCCGCATCAGGAATCCTATGCCAAAACGGTCGGCGACGTGCTGTCTACGCCCGGCGTCTATCGCAAGCGATTCCGCGCCCGGCGCGGCCGATCAACCGCCGAGTGATCGGCGCAATTCGGCCTCGTCGAGCCACAGCCGGCCATGCGGCGCCGACGTCAGCGCCATCGCGATGGTGCCGAAGGTCGAGGGCCGCAACCGATAAGCCCGCGCATAAGCGCCCATCGCGTCATCGAGCTCGCCGGATTCCTGCAGCACCACACCGAGATTGAGCGCGGCTTCGGCGTGATCCGGTTTGACCTCGCAAGCCCGGCGATAGGCGGCGGCAGCCCCTTTAAGGTCGCGCAGATCCTGCCGCGCCAGGCCAAGATCGAACCAGACCGCGGCGGGGGCGTCCTGAGCGGCGGCGCGCTCCAGCAGTGCCACCGCGCCGGCAGCATCGCCATCTTCCCAGGCCAGCCGCCCGAGCCGCGCGGTCGCCTCCTGTTGTTGCGGGATGACTTTCAGGATCGCGCGCCAGGCCTCGCGCGCCTGTGGCTTCAGACCGGCCTGGTCCAGGGTGCGCGCCTTCTCCAGAAATGCCTCGCGCTGCGGCGCCAGCGCGATCGCACGGTCGAGATGAAAAAGTGCGTCGTCGAACGCATCGCGCGCCCGCGCGATCCGGGCGGCAAGCAGGTGCGCGGCGGCATTGTCGGGACGTTTGGCGAGGCTGGTTGCGACGTGGAGCCGGGCCGCGTGCGGTTCGCCTTGCGAAAACACGACCGCAGCGAGGAGATGGCTGAGCATCGGATCGCCGGGATGATGCTCTAGCGCCTGTTCGCACAGCGCCCGCGCCTGATCCGCTCGCCCGGCATTGAACGCGGCGGTGGCGCTGCGGACGATGTCTTCGGGAGAAGGGGTGGGCATGGCAGCCAGCGTTACTCGGATGATCCGGTATCCTAGCCGTCATTCCGGGGCGTGCGAAGCGCGAACCTGGAATCCATAACCCCTGCGGACAGCATGGATTCCGGGCCCACGCCAAAGAGGCCTGTCCCGGAATGACGAAGACTGTGTAGGAAGCTTACTCCGCCGGCTCCATTTTGGAGCCCAGCGTCGGGTAATCCGTGTAGCCCTTGGCGCCGCCGCCGTAGAATGTGGCCTTGTCGAATTCGTTGAGCGGCGCGCCCTTCTTGAGGCGCTCGACCAGATCGGGGTTGGAGATATACAGCTTTCCGAACGCGATCAGGTCGGCCTGGTCGGCCGCCAGCACCTTGGTGGCCAGTTCGAAGTCGTAGCCGTTGTTGGCCATGTAAGTCTGCTTGAAGCGCTTGCGCAACGAGCCGTAGTCGAACGGCGCGTTGTCGCGCGGGCCGCCGGTGGCGCCCTCGATGACGTGGATGTAGATCAGCTTCATCGCGTTGAGATGATCGACGATGTAGTCGAACAGCGGCTGCGGATTCGAGTCCGAAATATCGTTGGCCGGTGTCACCGGCGAAATCCGGATGCCGGTACGCTCGGACCCGATCTCGGCCACGACCGCCTTGGATACTTCCAGCATCAGCTTGGCGCGGTTCTCGATCGATCCGCCGTAGGCATCGGTACGCTTGTTGCTGCCGTCCTTGGCGAATTGATCCAGCAGATAGCCGTTGGCGCCGTGGACTTCGACGCCGTCGAAGCCGGCCTCGATCGCATTGGCGGCGCCGCGCTTGTAGCTGTCGATGATCCCGGGGATCTCCTCCAGGGCCAGCGCACGCGGCTCGGAGATCTCGGTGAATGTGTTGTTGACGTAGGTCTTGCCCTTGGCGCGGATCGCCGAAGGCGCTACCGGGGCGCCGCCATCCGGCTGCAGCGAGGTGTGCGAGACGCGGCCGACATGCCAGGCCTGCAGGAAGATGCGGCCGCCTTTTTCGTGTACATGGTCGGTGACCTTGCGCCAGCCCGCGACCTGTTCCTTGGTGTAGATGCCCGGGGTGTCCTGGTAGCCTTGGCCCTGTTGCGACACCTGGGTTGCTTCGCTGACCAGCAGGCCCGCGGAAGCGCGTTGCCCGTAATATTCCACCGCCAACGGCCCGGGCACGAACCCGGCCAACGCGCGGTTGCGGGTCAGCGGCGCCATCACCAATCGGTTGGGCAGCGTGAGGGCGCCCATTTTATAGCTGTCGAACAGTTTGCTCTGGCTCATTTTGTTCTTTCGGGGAGTTTCAGGGGTAACGGAGGCATTTCGGATGTAACCAAAGGTGGGCACTGCGGCGCAATATGGCAATGGCGACCAGGGGCGTGATTCCGGGCCAGCCGCGCAGGCCGCCCCGGAATGACGGATGCGGCCCGGTTCACTGCCCCATGAAATCGCGCTTGCCGATTTCGACGCCGTTGTGGCGCAGGATGCCGTGCGCGGTGGCGGCATGGAAGTAGAAATTGGGCAGGGAGAAGTTGCTCAGAAACTGCTGGCCCGTCAGCGTCAGGGTCTTGTCGGGGCCGATCGGAAACGAGACGCTTTTGGTCTCGGCGCCTTCGAACTGCGCCGGCTTGAACGTCTTCACAAAGTCGGCGGCTTTGGCCAGCCGCGCCTTGAGTTCGGCGAAGCTCTTTTCGGTATCCGGCGTCGACGGCACGTCGCTGTGGGTCAGCCGCGCGCAGCCTTTCATGGCGAAATCGGCGACCATCTGGATCTGCTTGGCGAACGGCAGCATGTCGGGATAGAGCCGCGCGGTCAAAATCGTTTCGGGCGCGATGTTCCTGGCCTTGCAGTGCGCTTCGGCCTTATCGAGGATGTTCGGAAGGCTGCCGAGAATCTGCAAATAAGCGGGGACGACGGCGTCGTAAAAAGGCATGTGATGCTCATTTCGCTGGATGGAATTTTGTAGATGCGAGGACTCGCCTCCGCGAGATGGGCAGAGGTGCAGGAAAAACAACCGGCGCGGCGCCGTACTTCTCCTTCCCCCTTGCGGGGAGGGCGGGGTGGGGGTGGCACCACGCTCAATGCTCGTTGTCCCCCACCCTCGACCCCTCGGCGCAAGAGAAGGAGGGGAGAGACGTATTATCGTGCGACCGCCCCGCCGCGCATCTTCGCCAGCAGCTCCGCGGTCGGCCAGGAATCCGCCGGCAGGCCGTATTTGATCTGCATCGCCTTTACCGCGGTCCGACTTTGCTGGCCCATCACGCCATCGACCTTGCCGACATTGAAACCCGCGCGCACCAATAGCTGCTGCAATTCGCGCAACTGGCTGAACGGCAACTGCGCCACCGGCGCGGTCGGCCGCCGCATCGGCGCGGCGCCGGCGATGCGGCTCGCCAGATAGCCCGCGGTGGTCGAATAGATCAGCGAGTTATTCCACTCGGTGTAAGCCGCGAAATTGGCGTAGGCCAGAAACGCCGGCCCGTTGCGGCCCATCGGCAGCAGGATCGAGGTTGGCATGTCGTCGCTCGGCAGCGGCTTGCCGTCGGGATAGGTCACGCCGAACGCGGCCCATTTCGAGCGCGGCAACTGGATCGTCAGGTCGGCCTGGTCCCACGGAAAACTTGAAGCCGGGCTTTCCGGCACCCGCACTTCCTGCAACCACGGTTCGCCGCGCCGCCATTTCAGCCCGTTGGCGATGTAGTTCGCGGTCGAGCCGATCACGTCGGCCGGGCTGCGCAACAGGTCGCGGCGGCCGTCGCCATCATAGTCGACCGCGTAGGTGACGTAATGCGTCGGCAGAAACTGGGTCTGGCCGAGTTCGCCGGCCCATGAGCCGACCATCTCGTCCGGTGTCAGGTCGCCGCGATCGATGATCTTCAGCGCGGCGATCGTTTCGCCCTCGAACATGTCCGAGCGGCGGCAATCATAGGCCAGCGAGACCAGCGAGCGCAGCGTCGGCAGGTCGCCCATGTTGGCGCCGAAGTCGCTTTCCAGTCCCCAGAACGCTGATATCACCGCCGGCGGCACGCCGTATTCCTTTTCGGCGCGGGCGAACGCGGCCTGGTAGGTCCGGATGTGCTCCTGGCCCTGCTGCATCCGGAACGGTGCTGCCATGCGGCCGGCGAACTGCGTGAACACCTGTCCGAACACGCGCTGGCCGCGGTCGCGGTTGACGATGCCCTGGTCGTACACCATGCCCGGCGATGCCTCCGCAATCGCATGCTGTGATACGCCGGCGGCCACGGCTTTCTGCTTCAGCTCGGCCAGGAACCGATCGAACGATTGGCCATTGTGACAGGAAGCGCCCCGAGGCGAGGCGATTGCGGTCCGTGGCGCCGCGGCGAGTGGTCGGGCCGGCGAGGGAAAACCCTGCTGGGCGGAAACGGAACATGAAATCGCGGAAGAAAGAACCGCGGACAGCAGAGCAGTGGCCGCTGCAGCGCGAGGTCCGTACGTAACGGCGGGCATTGAGTTTCACCGGAGCAAAGAGCGTGGAGTAATTTCCATACCACATGCAAGAATTCTGTGCGTGATTTGTCGATGCACCCATTAAAATCGCAATCGATATTGATTCGGCGAGGGTGCCAGTTTTCGCCGGCGGCAGAATGGCCGCGCGTTGTATCGCGTTACGCACTTTACTAAATCGCGCACCGAAATCGCATGCAGCGCAAGTGCTGCGCTGGACTTAATTGTTAGGGTTAGTGCATCATTTGATTTGCGCTGTGGTAGCGTTGTAAACGCTCTTCACACTTGCTGTTTTGGCACTTGTTAGGTTGTCCGCGTACAGGAGAGCCACTCGAATGAAACTGGCATTTGAAATTGTTGCGATCTGGACGCTGCTGAATTTCGTGATCGGGATTCCGCTATGGATGCTCGTCAAAACGCGCGACCGTCGAGAGATCGCAGCGAAGGGACTGGATTGGGAAGGCTCGTTTGCGAGTGAGCCAGGTTCGCGTCTCGCCAATGCCGCTCGATCCACCAGGGGCAGGGCGCATCCCGCGTTGCCGGTGATCGCCGCGGCGGGACGTCTGGTGCCCGATGCCGGATCCGTCGTGCTTGGCGCGGTAGGCCGCGTCAGCATCGACAACCGTTCGATCACCGAAGTCTGAGTGTTCGGCGCTTGCGTATCCTGGCGTCCGGCTTTTCGTCTTCCCCCAACACCGGTTTGCGCTCGCGCAGGATCGCGCCGCTCTCGATCGCGCGGTCCTCGGTCGAGCCGTGCCTGCAGCGCCGCGATCGCTGGCGCCTGACAGCGGAAATCCGGTTCCGATTTTAACCCGCGGACGCGACATCAAGCTTAACGCGCGTGTCTCGTTGCGGGACAGGAAAAACTACGGCAGCGTATTCGGAGGCGTAACAATGTCTGAGCAATATGTCCGATTTGGCTTTGATCAAAAATCTGGATGGCTATCCCGCCTGCTTCGTTCGTTTCGAAGGCGCGGGAAATTTCGTCGTCACCGCGAACGGACAATTTCGGACGGTATCGCGAAACTTCTGGTGCTCGCTTCCCGTATATCAGGCGGGCGCGCTGGCCGTGAGTTCGCGCGGCCAGTTGGGTTGACGGCGCGCGGGACCGCGTATCGGAACGAGCGGCCCCAACGCCCCGGTGCTCGGTCCAGCGTTTCGGAATTCGCCATGGTGAAGAAGTTCTCGAGAGTCTTGCTTTACGTCGCCGCGGCGATTGGCGTCACCGTGCCACTCGGCGCGCTCGCGTTTGTTTGCCTTGCTCTGATCGGGTTTTGAGCAATGTTGGAAACGCTGCGAAAAACGCCGACGCTGCAGGAGATATTGCTGCAGGGCAAGACTGAGCGTCGCCTCGCCGGCCGCTCGATGTTCGAGCGCAACGCGCTGCTGTTCTTCGCCGGACAGCCCGGCCTGTTCGGTTGCGCGGTCCGCGATGTGACAAATAGCGGCGCTGGAATCCGCCTCAACGGGCTTTGCGTTCTGCCGATCGAGTTTAATCTGTCGTTCGATAATTTCCGCACCATCCGGGGGTGCCGCCTGGTCTGGCGTAACGACGATTTCGTTGGCGTGTCACTCGTTCGTTAGGGACACGTCGGTATCTTTTTGAAGACAAGATCCGAAGGTAATTCGGTATTTCAAGACGGGTTAGATTGTGGCTTTTTCTGTTCAAAAACGCGCGAAGCGGGCATCTGTGTGACGTACAACACAGACTGTTCCCTTGGCGCGATGTTAGCTTGCAAGTAGCGGCTGAGGTCATTCAGGGGTGTGACGGTGCGTACTGAAGCTGACGATTTGCGTGAGGCGGAGCTTGGCAGCTGTCCGCATTGCACCGCCCCGCTGGAAATCATCGCGGTCAAATTCAGATTGTTCGGACCGGCGCATACGCTGTATGGATGCCAGCAATGCGCGCTGGCGACCAGCAAGGTCCAGAGCAAGAAGCCGAAGCGAAAGCGTTCGCGCGCCCGCACCGTGTCGCTGAGCCTCGGCGTGCAAAAGCTCCAGCTCCGCTTGAAGCGAATTCCGGTCAAGCGATCCTAGAGCGTTTTCGAGCGAAGTGGATATCGGTTCGCGTAAAGAAAACGCGTCGAAACAAAAAGCTAGAGCCCGGTTCTGATTCTATCAGAACCGGAAATGCTTCAGGCAAGACTGAAACGGCCGGAAGCGACCAACCGTCGGGACGGTCGATCGCTTTGTCGAAATCCATCCGCCTTATGCCGCGTAGTACCCACCATCCACCACCTGCGCCGCGCCGGTCATGAACGACGCGCGGTCGCTGCACATCCACACCACGGCTTCGGCGATCTCTTCAGGCACGCCCATCCGGCCCATCGGCACCTTGGCCAGGATCTCGGCGCCACGCGCTTCCACCGTCTCCTTGGTCATCGGCGTGGTGATGTAGCCGGGGTTGACGCAGTTCACCCGAATGCCGTCGGGCGCGTATTCCATCGCGGCCGTTTTGGTCAGGCCGACCACGCCGTGCTTGGCGGCGACGTAATGCGCCGAAGTGCGCAGACCGATAAGGCCGGCGATCGAGGCGGTGTTGACGATGGCGCCGCCGCCGCCTTGCGTCAGCATCTGCGCCACCTGGTATTTCAGGCAGAGAAACACGCCGGTGAGGTTGATCGCCAGCATCCGGTCGAACGACTCGCGGCTCAGTTCGTGGATACGCTGGCCGCCGGGCCCGACCGCGGCGGGCGCCACGCCGGCATTGTTGAAAGCGCAATCGAGCCGGCCGAACGCCGATACCGTGCGCGCGACCATCGCCGCAACATCGTTCTCGTCGGCGACGTCGCCGCCGATCGCGATCGCCTGGCCGCCGCCGGCATTGATCAGCGCCACCGTCGCGGCGGCGCTGTCCTCGCTGCGGTCGGCAACGGCGACGCGGGCGCCCTCGCGCGCCATCGCCAGCGCGGTGGCGCGGCCGATGCCGGACGCACCGCCGGTCACTAGCGCGATTTTGCGATCGAGAAGTCCGGTCATATCTCACTCCCTGCTGTTTTCATCCGCGCTGAACGCACGGTTGATCGCAGGCTAGCGGCCTGAAAGACATCTCACAAGGTTCGGCTGAAGTTGCCCGGCAGCCGGCGCAGTGATCCAGATCACGGCGGTCATCTTCCGCTTCGCTACCCTTGATCGGCGGTTGCCAGGATCTCGATGGACGTGGCAAATTCCTGGCGGTAGCGGAGACCGAAATGCTTCAGATCAATGCCTTGAGGATCGCGAGCGCGGCGCTTGCGATCATGCTGGCGCTGTCTTCGGCCGCGCCGGTTCGCGCCGCCGGATCGGCCACGGCCGCGATGCCGGAGCCGATCGAGCGCGCCTCGGCCGATGATTGTGCGATCTTTGTCGAATTGGGCAAGAAGCAATTGAAGTGGGGAGCGGCGCCGCCGACCGCGTCATTCTTTCCGGAATGGCCGGGCGCGGGCGGGGCCGGAACCTATCTGGAGGAATGCCCGTGGAAGCAGCTGGGCGTGGCCGCGCCGCTCTCGCCCGCGCAAAACCCCAACGAATCCTTCTTCATTACTCGGCCGATCTATGCGGGTCCGAAATTCACCGTTGCCACGGTCAAGTTCGAATACCGGCACGCGGGAAAATCCGCCGACGGCCAGCAGAACCAGCGCCCGTTTTTCCTCAGGCAGACCTGCAATTTCGAAAAGGACGAACAAGGCTGGCTGCTGATGGGCTGCAAGACGGATGTGATTTCGTGACGGGGTGTTTCTTACCTCCCTCTCAAGTGAAGGTTGAAGACGGAGCATCACCCCGCCGCGACCGGCGGCGCTTGCACCGGCCCGCTCCGCATCCGCGTCATCAGCAGCGCCAGCGCGCTGTAGCCGATCGCGAGGCCCCATAGCGTCAGCAATTGCGGGCGGACATCCGACAATGGCGCGCCCATTTGCGACAGGCGCACGAAACCGTCGATCGCCTCGGTGCTGGGCACCAGTTTCGCCGCCAGCCGGATCGCTTCCGGCATCGCCTGGCTCGGCCATGAAAAGCCGGACATCATGAAGAACGGCAGCCCGACCGCGGCCGAGCAGAGCTGCACCGCCAGCGGCGTCCTGAACACGCTGGCCAGGAACAATCCGAAACTGCCGACCGCGAACACGAACGGCACGGCGAACAACAGGATGTTGCTCACGCTGCCCAATCGCGGCAGGCCGTAGAGATAGGGCACCACGATCAGATAGACCGGAATGATCACGGCCTCGAGTGCCAGATAGGCCAGCAACTTGCCGATCAGGATCGTCAGCAGCGATGGCGGGTCTCGCATGGTCCGGCGCGGATCGGCGCCGGGCGAAGTGCCGAGCAGGCCGACGCCGATCAGCAACGTCTGCTGCAGGATCAGCACCAGCGCACCCGGCAGCACGTAGGTCGCATAGCCGCCCTCGGGATTGAAGATCGGCACCGCGGTCAGGGGCATCGGGTTGGCCGCCGCAGTCGCGATCACGGGATCGATGCCGATTTCGACCAGCCGGGTCACTTCCACTTCGGCGCCCAGGGTCTGCGCCACGGCAGAGACCGCGCCGGCGACGCGCTGATAGATCAGGAAGTAGCTGGCGTCGGCGTAGAGCGCGACCGGCGACTGCCGCCCGTGCAGCAATTCGCGTTCGAAATATTGCGGGATCACCAGGATGCCATCGATGTTGCGCGCAAACACCTCGCGCTCCGCGGTCGCGACGTCGGGGAGGTGACTGACCACCGCGACATCGGAGGTCGCATCGACCAGCCGGGCGAAGTCGCGGCTGCTTTGCGTGCCGTCGAGATCGACCACCGCGATCGGCACGTTGCGCAGGGCCTCGTTGACATAAGGCTGCGGATAAAACAGCGCGTAGATCGCGACCGCGACCACCAGGGTCGAGAACGCCGCCTTCTGCTCGAAGATCCGGCCAAATTCGTATCGGATCATCCGGATCAACTGGCTCATGTCGCGGCCTCCGCCGGCACCGCCTGGGATCGGCGAGCAAGCCCGCGCCCGCGCATGATTTCGAGGCGCCACGCGGTCAGGCTGATCAGGACGATCGCAAAGGCGAGCAGGATCAGGATCGGCTTGAGCGACAGGTCCACCGGCGTGCCGCGAATTGTCTGGTCGATCCGCGCGCTGAGATACCAGGTGCCCGGCAGCAACGAGCCCCATCCGTAGGCAAAGGCGTTCATGCCGAGCCTCGGAAATCCGATGCCCATGAAGCCGAACGCCGGCGAGGTCGCCAGGGTGCCGAGGCTGACCGCACGCGCCACCGGCATGAACAGCGCGAGCAGGGCGCCGATGAACTGACAGTCGAGGATGAACAGCACGCTGGCGATCACCAGCAGCCAGCGATCGCCCCGCAGCGGCAATCCGAAAATCCCGAACAGCACCGAGTCCGCGATGCCGAGCACCGCCAACAACAGCAGGGTATAGGGCAGCATCTTGCCGGCCATCGCCGGCCACAGCCCGCCGCCGAGCCGGCGCAGGATTCGGAAGCGATGCGGGTTTTCGGCGTCAAGGCCGACCGAATAGGCCGACGAGGTCACGATCACGACCTGCAGGATGGTCGGGATCAGCGCCGTGAGCAGGAAAAAAACGTAGTTCAAAGTCGGATTGAATAGCGGGCTGACCTGTACCGGGATCGGCTGCACGTCGGCCTCGGCGAATTCGGTCGGTTCGCCTTGCGCGGTGCGCAGCTGCAATTTGATGCCGGCCGCCGCGGTGGGCAGCGCCGACGTGATGCCGCGCGCGACCAGGTTGCCGATGGTCATGGTCTGGGTGTTGTAAAAGAACACGACGTCGGGTCCGCGCCCGGAAAACACGTCGCGCTGAAGATATTTCGGCAGCAGCAAAAGTCCGTAAACGTCGCCCCGAAGGATCATCGCGCGGCCTTCGGCAAGGTCGCTGACCCGTTGCGCCACCGCGGTGTCCGGTGTCGCGTCGACCATCCGGATCACCGAACGCGACAGATCGGAATTGTCGAGATCGAGCACCGCGATCGGCAGCCGCGTCGCCAGTCCGGCGCTGAACACGCTGATCAACAGCGCCATCAGCAACAGCGGCACCAGAACGGTTACGGCCAGAAGGAAATAGCGCCGCCGCAGCCATTCCACCTCCCGGCCGAAGACCAGCCAAAAACCCGGCCGGAGTTTGCCGTGAGGGGTCATGTCAGTGCCCTCGATCGTTCCACGCGACGATAGCGCTCATGCCCGGGCGCAGGCCGTCCACCGGCTGCTGCGCGGCCGCGCGGACCTCGAAGGTCCGAAGATCGAAGTTTCCGGTGGCGCGGGTGGCGCGCCAGGCGGCGTACTGTCCCTGCACGTTGATCGTGGTCACGCGAACCGGGATCAGGGCGGCGTTGAGCGCCGGCACGGTCACCTGGAAGGTGTCACCAACTTTCAGGCCTCGCAACAGGTCCTCGCGGATATTGAAGGTGAACCAGAGGTCGCCGAGGTCGATCATCGAAAACAGCGGCGCGCCGGCGCTGAAGTTCTCGCCGAGGGCTGCGACACGGGCGGTGATCTGTCCATTCGTGGGCGCCAGAATGTTGAACTCGTGCACATCGACATCGCGCTGGTTCAACGCCGCTTCCGCCTGTTTGACCTGGGCGGCGGCGAGGTCGCGCTCTTCCTTGCTGGCGCCTTCGATCGCCAGCTTCAGCTGCTGGTCCAGCGAATCCTTCTTCTGGGTCGCGGCATCGAGATTATGCTGGGCCTGGTCCAGGCTGGCTTGCGGCGTATTGCCGGTTCGCATCAGTTCGGACTGCCGGTTGAAGGTCTGCAGCGCCAAAGTCACGTCGGCCTGGGCGGCGTCGACCTCGGCCTTGTGCGCGGCCACCGTCTCCGGACGGATGCTGTTGATCCGGGCGAGGTCAGCCCGGGCCACGGCCAGTGCGGCCTCGGCCGCGAGCCGGGCCGAAACCAGTTGCGGACTGTCGAGAACGGCGAGCACGTCGCCGCGTTTGACGGTATCGCCGACATTGACGTTGAGCTTTTCCACCCTCGCCGCGACGCGCGAGCTGATGTCGACGCGATCAGATGATACTTCGCCCTGAACCGTCAGCGGCGGCGGACGGGTTGCAAACCAGAATGTCGCGACCAGGGCCGCCACAACCACAACGCCTGTCAGCCACCGAAAAATGCTTCGGCCCATCATCGACTGCCCTCGAACTCGAATTTGATAGGTGTGAATTTGGAAATTATGGATTTTCGGTGCTGCGGATTTCGCGGTCATGCCGCAACGTGATGCGTTCGCTTCTAGCGACCCGTGCATTGTACATCCAAGCACCGTTTCGTGAAGCCGAAATGAAGTGCATCACCTGCGCGCATTCAGCATTTAGGAAAATGGAATTGCCAACTTCTCCCTCAATCCGCGAAATCGATGATGTGCTGATTTGGTGTCCAGCCCTCCCGCGAAATTTTTTCCATTTGACGATCGCGGCAAATCATCTGCGTATGGTCTTCGTCCCGGCCCGAGAGAGGGACGTATCGCGATCGTCACGGACGTTGGGCTGAGGATGCGATGGACGCGGCAGCGTCGTCACGCGCTTTGCGCGTGGACGAACGGCGCTGATGCGGACGGCGAAGTCGTGTGGTCCTGACGTCCCGACGCTGGCGTCAAGTCCTCGAGAAGCAAGCTTCTTGGGGGCGATGGTGGCAAACAAGCCCGGTCACCAGGGAGAGCTCGTATAAGCCGTAAACCATTGCGCAGGAAATGCCGGGTGTTCCGGTGGCCTGTGGTGACTACCCCGCGTGTTATTACTACCACGCGGGACTGCGGGTGCACCGCGCACCCGGCGTTTCCTGCGCCCTCTTACTTTTCGAGGGCAAGCGACCAGCAAACCTCGGGCATCAGATGCTCGCGAGAACGTGGAATGTGTCCGCGGCGCATCCTTCGAGACGGCCCCTGCGCGGCCTCCTCAGGATGAGGCCTGAAAGTGTAGCGACGAAGAGCGCCTCTTCAATCAAGGCCTCATGGTGAGGAGGCGCGAAGCGCCGTCTCGAACCATGGCCACGCAACCGCTTTACCGAACGGGCCTCACACCTCTCGCGCATTGGAAAACGCAAATGAACTCACCCGCCGTGTGTTCTCGTCCAGGATCAGCGTCCGGGTGATCGGGGGCTCGGCGCGCTGGCTGCAGTTTTCGCGCTCGCACAGCCGGCAGTTGACGCCGATCGGGGTGCCCTCGGTTTTGTCGAGGTCGATGCCGGTGGCGTATACCAGCTTTGTCGCGTGCCGGATTTCGCAACCGAGTCCGATGGCGAAGCGGGGCTGCGGCTGCGGGTGCGGTGCCACCGGCCGGCGCAGCATCTGCGCGATGGAAAAATATCGCGCGCCGTCGGGCAGCTCGATGATCTGCTTGAGCAGCCGGTCCGGCGTGTCGAAGGTCGAATGCACATTCCACAGCGGACAGGTGCCGCCGAACTTCGAGAATGGAAAGGTGCCGGAAGAAAACCGTTTTGACACATTGCCGGCGTTGTCGACCCGCAGCAGGAAAAACGGAATGCCACGGGCGTTCGGTCGCTGCAATGTGGTGAGCCGATGACAGACCTGCTCGAAGCCGGCGCCAAAGCGCTGTGCCAGGACATGGAGGTCATAGCCGAGGGCTTCGGCCGCGCCATGAAAGGCCGGATAGGGCATCATCGTCGCGGCCGCGAAATAATTCGCCAGGCTGATGCGATAGAGCCGTCGCGGCGTATCGTCGAGCGGGCCCGCGCGGCCGGTGATGGTCTCGAACGCGTTGCCGCATTCGGCGAGGCCAAGCTGGAACGCGAGCTGAAAAATCCGCCCGGGCCCGTCGACCAGTTCGGAGATCAGCAATTGCCGGCGATGGCGGTCGAACCGGCGCAGGGTTTCACGCATCACATCGACCGGCATGATCCGGGTCACGATCGAATGTTTTTCGCGCAGCCGGGTCGACAGCGCCGCGAACAACTCCTCGGACGGCATATTCAATTCGTCGCGCAGATTTTCCGCCGCCGTTTCCAGTTCCGGAAAATAATTGCGGTTGGCCTCGATCAGGTCGCGGACCCGCTCGATCGGATTGGTCTCGAATTTGGTGCCTTCGTTGCGGTCCGCCATTTGTGCGGCCACCATGGTCTCGCCGCGGCGGGCCTCGGTGTAGGCCGCGTACAGCCGTTGCAGCGAATGGGTGACGCCGGGGCACAGTTCGGCGAGGTCGCGCAATTCCTGTTTGGGCAGGTCGATCTGGCGAAACAGCGGATCGGAAAAGATCTCGTTCAGTTCGGCGAAGAAACGATCCTCGTCGGCGGTGGCGAGGTCGCGCAGATCGAGATCATAGCTTTCCGCCAGTCGCAGCAGGATCTGCGCGGTCACCGGGCGCTGGTTGCGCTCGATCAGATTGACATAGCTCGGCGAAATTCCGAGCCCCTCGGCGATCTGGGTCTGCGACAGCCCCAATTGCTGCCGGATGCGCCGAAAGCGCGGCCCGACAAACAGCTTCTTTCCGAAGTCGCTGGGCATGACAGTCTTGCTGACCTATTTTGTGACAAAATTGACAAATTGACATATGTGACAAGTCGAGATGTTACATGACATCACCATTCGATGACAAGCCATCTATCGGATTTATCGGGTTTAGCGTTTAGCTCTGGTCACGCGTTTCGCAATGCACTGTCACGAATGTCGAAGAAGGGTTAAGCATATGAACTACCAGCCACGTGAGATCAGCGACCGGGCGATCCAGGGACCGGCGTCCTATTTGAGCGAAATCGGCGCCGCCGAAGCGCTGCTCAAGACCAAGGACACGTGGAATGGCGTAACTGCCGAAGCCGTCGCACGCATGCGGCTGCAGAACCGCTTCAAGACCGGCCTCGACATCGCCCGCTACACCGCGTCGCTGATGCGCGCCGACATGGCGGCCTATGATGAGGATTCCACCAAATATACCCAGTCGCTCGGCTGCTGGCATGGCTTCATCGCGCAGCAGAAGCTGATCTCGGTGAAGAAGCATTTTGGCGGCACCGATCGCTGCTATCTGTATCTCTCGGGCTGGATGATCGCGGCGCTGCGCTCCGAGTTCGGACCGCTGCCCGACCAGTCGATGCACGAGAAGACCTCGGTGCCGGCGCTGATCGAAGAGCTCTACACCTTCCTGCGCCAGGCGGACTCCCGTGAGCTCAACGATGTCTTCCGCAACCTCGATGCAGCCCGCAAGGCCGGCGACAAGGCCAAGGAAATGGCGCTGATCGAGAAGATCGACAGCTTCCAGACCCACGTCGTGCCTGTGATCGCGGACATCGATGCCGGTTTCGGCAACGCCGAGGCGACCTATCTGCTGGCCAAAAAGATGATCGAGGCCGGGGCCTGCGCGCTGCAGATCGAGAACCAGGTCTCCGATGAAAAGCAGTGCGGCCACCAGGACGGCAAGGTGACGGTGCCGCACGAGGTTTTCCTGGCCAAGATTCGCGCCTGCCGCCATGCGTTCCTTGAGCTTGGTGTCGAGGATGGCGTCGTCGTGACCCGCACCGACTCGCTCGGCGCCGGCCTGACGCAGCAGATCGCGGTCAGCCACAGACCGGGCGACATCGGCGATCAGTACAACAGCTTCCTCGACTGCGAGGAAGTCACCGCCGACAACGCCCGCAATGGCGACGTCATCATCAACCGCAACGGCAAGATGATGCGCCCGAAGCGGCTGCCCAGCAATCTGTACCAGTTCCGCGAAGGCACCGGCCAGGACCGTTGCGTGCTCGACTGCATCACTTCGTTGCAGAACGGCGCCGACCTGCTGTGGATCGAGACCGAGAAGCCGAACATCGAGCAGATCGCTTCGATGGTCGACCGGGTCCGCGAGGTGATCCCGAACGCCAAGCTGGCCTACAACAACTCGCCGTCGTTCAACTGGACGCTCAACTTCCGTTGGCAGGTCTACGATTCGATGAAGCAGGCCGGCAAGGACGTCAGCAAGTACAACCGTGCCGAGCTGATGAAGGCGGAATATGACGAGACACCGCTGGCCCTCGAGGCCGACGATCTGATCCGCACGTTCCAGGCCGACTCGGCCAAGCGCGCCGGCATCTTCCACCATCTGATCACGTTGCCGACCTATCACACGGCGGCGCTGTCGACCGATAATCTCGCCAGGGAGTATTTCGGCGAACAGGGCATGCTCGGGTACGTGAAGAACGTCCAGCGTCAGGAAATCCGCCAGGGCATCGCCTGCGTGCGGCACCAGAACATGGCCGGATCCGACATCGGCGACGAGCACAAGGGATACTTCGCCGGCGAGGCGGCCTTGAAGGCCGGCGGCGCCCACAACACCATGAACCAGTTCAGCTAACGGCTCATCGATCGGCCTGGGGTCCGAACCGGATTCCAGGCTGGCCAAGGCAACAATCGTTTATCAAGCAAGGAGGCTATCATGAAGAACGGCAGCAATTTTTGGGTGATCGGCGGCGAGTTCGGCTCGATGAATTTCCACAAGCTGGTGGAAGGCTCGGCCCAGGTACAGGGCCCGTTCGGCACCCGCAAGGAAGCCGAAGACGCGTGGCGCTCGGTCTCGGAAGAGAACCGTCACAAGGCCGGCGTGCGCTTCTCGATCGTCGAGGAACCGAGCCGGGTTCCCGCCTAATTCGAAAAGTTCCGGTAGGCCAATGGCCTGGCGGATGAACAGGAAGTTAACGTTTTAGAAGAAACGTCCAAGGACATCGCGGCTCCATCCGGTCATCCGGGTGGGGCCGCTTTGCTCGTTTTAACGGATGGTTTACCCGTTTTGGTGGGTTGGCGGCGCAAGCCATTGGGAACAAACGCCTTTGCGGGCGAATGGGTTACTGATAGGTTAACGGAATTATTACCGTCGGGACAAAAGGCCGCCGAGCGATGTCAGACGCGCAGAACACCGGAAGTCCCTCGGTCGGCGAAAATCCTCCGATGCGCCTGCGCGACGCGTTGCGCAAGGCGCGGATCGAGGCCGCCGATCGCACCGGGGTGGTGGTCGATCTGCGCGACGCAGAGGTGGCGCGGCTCGAGATACTCAGCGAGGCGCTGGACCCGCTGTTCGGCCAGATCCCGGACCAGGTCGAACTGTTTGATCGCGGCATCAGCCAGGGTGACACGCCACGGCTCTGGATCGACGTGGTCGCGCATATCGTGATGGGGCGCGACAAGCGGATCTACCGTCTGGTGCAGGACACCCGTTTCGGCCGCATCGTGCTCGCCGAATCCCACGACATCGACACCATGGTCCAGGCCGTGACCGACTATGTGGCGCGCCGCCTGATCGAGCGCGAGCACGCGCTGGTGGCGACCCCGCCCGCCGCGGCGATCGAACCTGAGGTCGCGGAGAAGCCGCGCCGCAGCCGGTTCTGGATGTTCGCGCTGGGGTTCGTGTTCGGCGCGCTGGCATTGTTCGGCCTGGCGCTGTTTGCCAGCCTGCGCGAACTCTAGGGGTGGGTGGTTAATTGCGTCGATGCCACCATGGCCGTGGACTTCTGCCACTCATCGGTGCCGAGCTTAGTGGCGACCAGCACCAGGGTGCAGGCCAGCAGCAACCGCAGCGCGGTCTCCGGCACCCGGGTCGCAAAGTAACTGCCGATGATGATGCCCGGTAGCGAGCCGGTGAGGAGCACGCCCATCAACTGCCAGTCGATCGAGCCCATCGCCCAATGCCCGATGCCCGCCACCAATGTCAGCGGCACCGCATGCACGATGTCGGATCCGACGATGCGCGCCATCGGCAGCCGCGGATACAGCAACAACAGCGCGGTCACGCCGACCGCGCCGGCGCCGACCGATGAGATCGAAACCAGCACACCCAGCGCGATGCCGACCACGACGGTGGCGCGCGCGACGGTGCGCTCATCCAGCCGTTCGATGCGGGAGCGGAAGACTTCGAGGATGGTCTGGCGGAAGATCAGCGAGGTCGCGGTCAGAATCAGCGCAAACGCCAGCACCACATTGACCAGGCTGCGGGCGCTGCCGCTGTTGAGGTCGAGTTTCCACAACACCAGCAGCGTGACGACGCTGGCGGGAATGCTGCCGCTGGCGAGCCGGATCACCGCCGGCCAATGGATGCTGCGCGCCATGTTGTGCACGATGCTGCCGCCGGTCTTGGTCGCGGCGGCATACAGCAGATCGGTTCCCACGGCGGTCGAAGGATGAATGCCGAACAGGAGGATCAGCAGCGGCGTCATCAGCGAACCGCCTCCAACGCCGGTCAGGCCGACCAGCAGGCCGACGCCGAAACCTGACGCGATGTAGAGGGAGACGGCGGACATAAAGGAGACCTCAACGTTCGATAGCGAATTAGCTAGGATGAACGCTGCCACAACGGCAAGAGCGCGGCAAAAAAAAGAAAGTTCACTACGGCGATGGATAGCAAAGGGTGATTCTTCCCAGCCAGGCGCCCGTGCGCAACAGCAATGCCCCCGGCCGCGCCAGGCTGCGGTAAGTGTATACATTGTGACTAAGTTAGTCTCGCTAGATCAGCCGGATGTCGCGCAACGGCTGGACGCGGAGTGCGTTATCGATGCCGCGAACGGTCTGCTGACATCGCCATGCGTTGCCGTCACGCTCGATCGAAAACAGATTATAGGCCGCAGCCGGGTAGCGGCCGTGCGCCAGCGCCGAGGCCGACGGCACGCCGATCGCGGGGATCGGCTTGCCGGGGCCGTCGATCCACATCGTCGAATGGATGTGGTCATGGCCGTGCAGGATCAAGTCGACGCCGTGCGCCCTGAGCAGCTCACACAGCTCGGGCGAATCAGTCAGCCGCTTGGCGCGCGCGTCCGAACGAAGCGGATGATGGACCAGAAGAATACGAAACAGCTGCTCGGTGGACAAATTCGACAACAGCCGATCCAGCGCATCGAGCTGGTCACGTCCAAGCCATCCCGTTGCCATCAAGGGCGGAGTAGGGACCGCGGACGACACGCCGATCAGCGCCAGCGGGCCGCGGCGGCGCAGGAAGGGAAAAAGGTTGCCATCGCCGACGGCGTCGTCGCCGGCAAGATAGTCCGCGAACGTCTGCGCAAAACGCGGCGCGGTCGCGTGCACATAGGCGTCGTGATTGCCGGGTACGATCGAAACCCGGTCGGATGCGCCGACCGATTCGAGCCAGGCCCGCGCCGGGGCGAATTCGGCTTCGAGTGCAAGGTTGACGAAATCGCCGGTCACGGCGATGTGGTCCGGTGCGTGGGCGTGGATATCCGCGACCAGCGCGTCGAGCACCTCGCGGCGCTGGTATTTGTGCCGGTTGCGGGTCCAGTTCAGGTATCCGAACGCGCGCTTGTTGATGAGTTCGCCGAGCCTTGCTGCGGGCAATGGCGGCAGATGCGGGTCCGACAGATGAGCCAGTACGAATGCCGCCATTAGATCGGACCATCCGGGCTGTCGGCGTGCATGACCGGCTGCGCCATCATCTTGGAATTCCCTGTGAAACGTCCACCCACCTATTGGCAAGTTGGACGCGCGGACGCAAGGATCAAGCTGGACCGAGTTTGATGTTTCGAAATTGGAAGCCCCGATGACGATGGACCGGAAAAACCTGCGACAGCGATTGGAGCCGGCGTTGCGCGGGCTGTTTCATCTTTATTGGCGTTTCGCCCGCGGCATGACCCTCGGCGTCCGCGGCATCGTGGTCGATGGCGACGGCCGCGTGTTTCTGGTCAAGCACAGTTACGTCGCCGGCTGGCATCTGCCGGGCGGCGGGGTCGAGGTCGGCGAAACCTTCATCGAGTCGCTGCGGCGCGAGTTGATGGAGGAGGGGCGGATCGAATTGCGGGGCCAACCGGAACTGCACGGGATTTTTTTCAACGGCCATGTTTCGCGCCGCGATCATGTTGCGGTCTATGTCATCAAGCAATTCAGCCAGGATCGGCTGCCCGAGCCTAACCGCGAGATCATCGAGTGCGGTTTTTTCGCGGTTTCGGCGCTGCCCGCCGAGACCACCGACGGAACGCGGCTGCGGATATCGGAGGCGCTGCAGGGAACGCCATCGCGTGCTACCTGGCGTTAGCTTGCCGAGCGCGCTCGATTAGGCTTGGATGCCGTTTTGACCCTGCAGGATTTCATGAGCGTCGAACCGAATTCCAGACCGATGCTGAATTTAAAGTTGGCATGCGGCCTCGTCTGTTGCGTGATCTTGCTGAGTAACATCTGGACAATCTCACGCTGGAACGAAAGCCGCGGCGTGTACGACGATGTCTGTTATCTGCGGCAGGCCCATCTGTTCCAGCGATTTGGCGTCGACGGCCTCAACACCGATATCGCCCGTGACGACGATCAGTATCTGCCGTCGAAATTGAAGCAGATCGGCTTCGCCGCCTGGAACGATCCCGCGGAAGCGCCCTGCCACAGCCTGATGCCGGCGACCGGGCGGCGGGTGATGCAATATCCGCCCGGCACCGGTTTCACGCTGGCGCTGTTTCCATCCGGCTTCCAGGTGATCCCGCTATACGCCACAGCCAATGTCGTCATCTTCGGCTTCGCGCTGCTCGGAATATTTTACGCCCGCGCCAGATCCTCGCTTTCGGTCGCGGCGGCTTTCGGCTGGCTTGCGATCTACCTGATGGTCAATCCCACCAAGGCCAGCTACTCGATGGCGCCGACCATGATCGTGTGCGCGGCAGCGGGATTTTTCACCGCGCGAATGTTTCTGGCCGAGGCGATCCGAAACCGAATTCTGCTGTCCGCGCTGGTTGGCCTGCTGATCGGACTGGCCGTGAATTTCAGGCTGCCTAATTTGTTCTTGGCTTCCGGCTATGGCCTGTTTTTCGCGATCGCATTCCTGCGCGATCGCTCCCGCGATGCGTTCCTGCTGGGCGCGGCGTTCGGCCTCGCCTGTCTAGCGGGTATGACGCCGACCCTGGTCGCCAATGCGATCAACGCCGGCAGCCCCTTGACCACCACTTATGGCAGCGTCGATGCGACGCCGCCCGCATTCAGTCTCGGCGTGATCCTGCAATATGTCAGCGATATGCAATTCGTCCTGCTGGTGCTCGCGATCGGATCGACGGCGTTGGCGTTGCGGCGCGGCCGCGAGACCGGCCTGCGGCAGACGGCCTGGGTCAGCGCCGGCAATCTCGTGGTCAATCTTGCTTTCTTCCTGAGCCATCCGTTGTTCACGCCCTATTATACCGTCCCGGTCGCGATGCTTTCGCTGTGGAGCTTGCTGTTCGCCTCACTGACGCCGGAAACGGCCGCGGTGGACGGCGGCATCGTGGAGCGGGCGGTGGCGGCTTGATCGTGATATGCAGGCCGTGAGTCGGCGAGGCGGGGCAGCGGGCATTCTTGGACGGGCATTCTTGGACGGGCATTCTTGGAAATGACACCATCAACGTTGCGGATTGCGGTTCTGGTGCCGTGTTTCAATGAGGAAGCCGCCGTCGCCACCGTGGTCGCGGATTTTCGCAAGGCGCTGCCGGCGGCCGACATCTTCGTCTACGACAACAATTCGTCGGACCGCACCGTCGCGGTGGCGCGCGAGGCCGGCGCCGAGGTGCGAAGCGAACGGCGCCAGGGCAAGGGCAACGTCGTCAGGCGGATGTTCGCCGATATCGACGCCGACATCTATGTGCTGGTCGACGGCGATGCGACCTACGACGCCGCCAGCGCGCCGCGCATGATCGATGCGCTGGTGTCGGATCATCTCGACATGGTGGTGGGCTTTCGCGTCGATCAGTCCGAAGCCGCCTACCGGCCCGGCCATCGCACCGGCAACTGGATGCTGACCGATTTTCTTTCCTCGGTGTTCGGCCAGGCCTTCAAGGACATTCTGTCCGGCTACCGGGTGTTCTCGCGGCGCTTCGTCAAATCGTTCCCGGTGCTGTCCGACGGCTTCGAGATCGAAACCGAACTGAGCGTGCACGCGCTGGAACTGGCGCTGCCGGTCGCCGAAATCGAGACGCCGTATTATGCCCGGCCGGAGGGATCGTTCAGCAAGCTCAATACCTGGCGCGACGGCTTTCGGATTCTCGGCACCATCCTGAAGCTCTACCGTTCGGAAAAGCCGCTGCGGTTTTTCACCGTCATCGGGGTGTTTCTCACGCTGGTCTCGATCGGTCTCGCGATCCCCGTCATCATCACCTATCTGGAGCAAGGCATCGTACCTCGGCTGCCGACCGCGGTGCTGTCGATGGGTCTGATGATCGTGGCGGTGCTGTCGGTCTCCTCCGGACTGGTGCTCGATACGGTGACGCGGGGCCGCCGCGAGATGAAGCTGCTGGCCTATCTGGCCCAGCCGCCGCTGCAGGACCGGCGCGCGGCCGGGGTTGACCGGAGCCAGGACGATGGACCACGCCGCCGCTAGATGCTATCCCGCGCCGGTATGAATGATCTTTCTCTGACCATCTCGCCCGAAACCGCCAACGACGCCCAGGCGATCGAACGGCTGCATGAGCGCACTTTCGGCCCCGGCCGCTTTGTGCTCAGCGCGTACCGGATTCGCGAGCATGTCGACCATGTGCTCGAGCTGTCGTTTACCGCCCGGATCGGGACGCTGCTGGTCGGGTCGGTGCGCCAATTGCCGATCTGTGTCGGCGATACCCCGGCGCTGCTGCTGGGGCCGCTGACGGTCGAGCCGCCGTTCCGCAGCCGCGGTGTCGGCCGGGCGCTGCTGGATCGCGCGCTGAGGACGCCAAAGCGCAGGGGCATCGATCTGGTGCTGCTGGTCGGCGATGAACCCTATTACAGCCGGGTCGGATTCAAGGCGATCCCCAAGGGGCGCGCGACCATGCCGGGACCGGTCGACTACAAGCGCCTGTTGGTCGCCGAACTGGTCGACGGCGCCTTCGCCGATGTGTCCGGCGCGATCCGCCCGGACTGGAACTTCGCGCGGTGAGCAGCCATCTGCCCCCGGGATGCGATCCGGGGGCAGATGCGGTTCGGTCCATTACAGCTTCTGCGAGATGCCGAAATAGAAGCCGCGGCGCGGTCCGAATTGCGGCGCGAACACGCCGATGCCGGAGCCGTCCCTGATCTCGTAGATGGTGTCGAACAGATTGACGACGTCGAAGCGCAAGCGTGGTCGGCTT
Organism: uncultured Alphaproteobacteria bacterium; assembly: GCA_963845435.1. GTDB lineage: Bacteria > Pseudomonadota > Alphaproteobacteria > Rhizobiales > Xanthobacteraceae > Bradyrhizobium. The sequence goes on along the minus strand of CAWJSD010000007.1, from coordinate 126,790 downwards.
GGTCGGCCGATACCCAATTGAAGTCGTGCGACACGCCGAGATTGACCTGGGTGTAGGACGGCACGGTGCTGCCATTCGGAATGCCATTGGCGCCATCGGCGCGCAGGCCGCTGCCATAGATCCATCGACGCGCTGAATCTGGTGCCGTTCCACAGATAGGATGCGCCGGCCGACGCGCGTCAGCAACTGGGCATGGTCGGTGTAGACGTAGTTGTTGGCGATATAGGCGAGGTCGTCGGGATCGAACAGATACTGGTTCGACACCACTTGGGTGGCGCGCTGTCTGGCCCAGGCCACATTGCCATACAGGCGCAGAAATTGCCGTTGGTGTAGTTGGCCTTGAATTCGACGCCGATGTTCTGCGCGTACGCATAGTTGAACGCCGACAGCACATAGGCCGCGCCGAACTGGCCGTCATCGAGCAGGTCGGTCGCGGTCTTGTAATAGGCGTCGACGCCGACATCGAGGCCGGGAACGGCATAGATTTTCTGTTCCACGCCGATGTCGTACACGTTGGAGCGTTCCGGCTGCACCGGATCGTTGGTCGTCACGCCGGGCTGCGCCGTCGTGTTCTGCCACCAGCGCGAGATTGGTCGGCGCCGCCAGCACCTGCTCCGGCGGCGTGAAGTTGCGCGAATAGCCGGCATGGAACGTGGTGCCGTCATAGGGCTTCCAGGTCAGACTGACGCGCGGGCTGAGCTGATTGGCGTCGACATATTGCCACATCTGGTCGAAGCGCAGGCCGGCATTCAGGGTCAGCTGGTTGGTGATCTTCCACTCGTCCTGCGAGATAGGCGCTGAACGAATAGCCGGTCTTGGCGCTGGAATCGAAAACCGACACCGGGGCGTCGATCGGATTGCCCATGCCGTCGAGCGGCAACACGGTCGATCCATTGTTGACCAGCGTACGTTCTTGCGCTGGCCGAAAATCCGAACTTCAGGGTGTGGGCAAAGCCGACCCGATAGGAGGTGTCCTCCTGAATGCCGTTGATGAAGCTCTGGCGATAAACGTCCGAAGCAACGCCGTTGAAAACCAGATCGCCGATCGGATCGGGATAGAAGTGCAACTGGCTGTAGCGGTTGAAATAGGAGAGCTGGTAGTCGAAGCCGTCGCCGGCTTGCTGGTAGGCCAGCACGTTGAACTGATTGAATTCGGTCTGATGCTCGTTCAGTTGCGACGAATTGAAGTTGGACTGGCCGAACGCGCGTAAAGGCCGGCGTCTGCCCGGGATTGTTGGGGATCTCGTAGGTGCCGTTCGAGACGCCGCTGATCAGGGTCAGCCGGCTGGCAGGATCGATCACGGTCGAGAGGTAAAGGAATCCTTTTTCCTGCGAGGTGTTGTCGTGGATGGCGTTATAGGCCGGCGTCGGATTTTCGATGCCGACACTGCTGCCGAAATAACGGCCCGAGACGTAATACTGGGTCTGTCCGATCGTGCCGCCATATTCGGCCGAGGTCGTGATGGTGCCGTGGCTGCCGCCATAGACGCTGACGCTGCCGGTGTTGTTGAAGGCGTCCGGCCTTGGTCTGGATGTCGAGCACGGCGGCGGTGCGCAGGCCGTATTGCGCCGGCAGCGCGCCGGTGATCAGCGCGAGGCTGCCGACGATGCCGGTGTCGATGATCTGCCCGAACGCGCCGACGCCGTCGGGCAGCATGATGCCGTTGATGCGGTACTGGATGTTGGCGTGTTCGTTGCGGACGTGCAGTTCGCCGCTGGCGGCCGAGTCCTGCGATACGCCGGGCGCCTGCAACAAGCGCCTTGTCCAGCGGGGTATTGGTGCCCTGCGGCAGCGACTTCGAGCTCCTGCTGGGACAGCTGATAGGTGCCCGCGCCGGTTGGCGCGACGAGGCTGCGGCGGGCCTCATCGAACTTGTCGTTGGTCCCGGCGAGTTTCTGCTCCTGGGTCTGCGGCGGCGGAGTTACGGGGGATTGCGTGTTCCGTTTGTTGGTCGTCACACGGGTCACGGGGCGCTTGGGTCTTGTGACCTTCGGCGCGGTGATGTCGACGTCCGGAAGCGCGGCCTCGCCTCCGGCGGAAGGAGCGGCCGTCGGGGCTGACGAAGCTGGCGGCGCCGCGGACGGCGCGGGGGCAGGCGGGGTGGCTTGTGCCGGGGCGGGCGCAGGCGAGGGGGCCGGCGCTTGCGCGCTGGCCGGCTGGCCAAGGCCGCAGAGCAGCAGCGAGGCCACTCCGGATGCGGCTAGCATTCTTCGTTTCAACACAGACATGACTTTCGATCTTTTGCCGCTGATGCCGGCAGGCTGATTTCGATTAATCCCGGCGATTCGGCCGCGTGTGAAGCGGCAATCGCCTGGGGTTGGTTACAGAATCGAAGTCAGGAGATCGGCGGCGCCCGGGGCTGAAACGCGACCCGGAACGCAGCGAGATGGACGAATTCGGCGTCCGTGCTGCGATAAAGAAATTCCGTTGCTTGCGGCAATGGCAGCAGCGGCGGCGTTGCGAACAACACCGCGTTGGCCATCGCCATGACGGCGCAAATCGCGCAGGCATCGTCGGCCTGCCCACCGGAATCATGTCCGGGAGCAGGTTGCTGCCGCTGGGCTTTCGCATGCGCGGACTGAATGACGTGCTTGACGACCGCGAGGCGGTCCGCACGGCCGACGTCCGAGGAGAGCTTTGCTAGTTGGATGCGATATTGGGGCGCGCTTGTCGTGTCACCGGCGATCGCATGAAAATGTCCGAACGACAGCACAAACTGGATCGCCAGCGCCAACAGCGCGAGCCGTGATCCATGCCTGATATTCGCGCGAAACCACTTCATGCCGAAAGGCGCCCCGCATCGAATGGCATCCCCTTGGCCATTCAATGTTATAATATAACATCAGGGATACCCCGGCGCTGTCAACCGCCGTGCGGCGATGCGGCAAGATTTCATCGGGCCAGTGTAATTCTGCAACGCCGGTGGTGGCGAGCAGGCCGCGAAATGGACCGCCTCAATTCGCCGATCCGGCCAGCAAGCATTGGCCGCGCGCGTGTTCTGGTTCTTCGCGCGGCAAACACAATGCTGTCAGTCGGCCTTGGCGGTTTGGCAGCGCGATTGACCGCCTACAAAATTTCGCTACCTTGCCGCGCCTGAACGACACCGCCTTGGTATTCGACCGTCAAGCAATGAAGTCGCTCCGCGCCAGAACGAGGCAGATCACAGCGCTGGCCCTGATGGCGCTCGCGATCAATCTGGCGTTCGCGTTCGGTCACATTCATCTGGAAGACTTCGGCCGCACGGGAGTAACTCCCGGTGTTCTGCTGTCCTCGATCACGCATCAGCAGGACCGGCCGAACGACCGACACGATGGACATCCGGACGACCTGTGTCCCATCTGCATGGCGCAAGCGGCCTTGGGCGCCGGGCATGCCGCGGCGGCCCCTGTGCTGCCGCTCGATCTCGCATACGTGACGCTCGATCCGATCGGTGGGCCGGAATTTCAAATTCCGCAAAGTCCGCGCGCTGCCTTCCGGTCTCGCGGTCCTCCGCTGTCATAGCGGCGCTCTCTGATACGCTGCGCACGCCTGCGAAGGCGATGTCGCTGCGCTTCTCATCACCATTCCAATCGATGGCAGACGCCTGAATTCCACGGCGGGCTGCCGCTATTTGACGGCAGCGCGGCGTCCTCCGACAGGGGCCGTGTGCCGCGGAGGTACCGCCATGACCGTAATTCCGGTGCGACGTCATTGTTGTCTTCGAAGAGTTCATCTGGGCGTCGCCTGTTCGTTCGTGCTGACCGCGACACCCGCGCTCGCCCATCCTCATGTGTGGGTGACGATGAACGAGGAACTGCTCTATGCCGCGGATGGCACCCTGACGGGTATCCGCCACGCGTGGACCTTCGATGAGACGTTTTCGGCTTTTGCAACGCAGGGCCTGGTCGCGAAGGTCAAGGGCAAGTTCACCCGCGAAGAGCTGAAGCCGCTGGCGCAGACGAATATCGAGTTGCTCAGGGAGTACCGATATTTCACCTATGCGAGGATCGACGGCAGAAAGCAAAAGGACGCGTTCGGAGAGCCGGTCGACTATTGGCTCGACTTCAACCCGAAGAAGACCGAACTCACCTTGCATATGACGATGCCGCTCAAGAACCCGGTATCGGCCAAGCAGTTGGTGATCGAAGTGTTCGATCCCGAATTCTTCGTCGACTTCGGCTTTGCGGATCAAAACGCGCTCAAGCTGACCAATCTCCCCACCAATTGTTCGGTTTCGACGGAGAAGCCGCACGATCCCAGTTTTACGTCGAGCACGAAGCTCACCGATTTGTTTTCGACCTCGGAAGCGAATGTCGGAATGGGGATGAATTTCGCCAACAAGATCTCGGTGGCGTGCCCATGAAATCAATTGTCCCATCGATATTGAAGACAAAACCCTCAAATTACCGCGTCGCCTGGTCTCTTGTTGTGGTGCTGGCGCTGCTGTTCATGTGGTCGACCGCAGCGCACGCCTCGCCCTTCGGCATGCCGGAGGCCGCACCTGTCACGGGCGTCGCCGGCTGGGTACTTGCCAAACAGGCGATGTTCTATCGTGCGCTGTCGGGCACGCTGCTCGCGGCCAAGAGCGACGGCTCGGCGCTGTGGGCGTTGATGGCGATCGCCTTCGTCTACGGAATCTTTCACGCCGCGGGGCCGGGGCACGGCAAGGCGGTGATATCGTCCTACCTGCTGGCCAACGACGAAACCTGGCGTCGCGGTGTCGCACTGTCGTTTGCATCGGCCCTGGTTCAATCGATCACCGCGGTGCTGATCGTCGGCTTTGCGGCGGCCTTGCTCGGTGCGACCGCGAAAATGATGGGCGATGCGGTCCGTGCCATCGAGATCGTCAGCTACAGTTTGATCGTTCTGCTGGGCGCCAGGATGCTCTGGGTCAAGGGCGTGAGTTTCAGTCGCGCCGTATCCTCCCTTGGCGCACGCTGCGCCGGCGCGGGTGTCGAATATCCACGCCCGGATGATGTGGTTCGCTCGGGCGGAATTGCTTTCCAGAAAAAATTTCAATCGACGCTATCGGGTTGCGGTCTGGATCATTCCGGATCGTTCAAATGCGAAGGCTGCGATCATGGCGACGGTCATACGCACGATGATGACTGCGTCGACCATGCGCACGATCACGATCTGGACGTTCTGCCCTGGGGGCACGCCCATGGACCGGAGCCCCGGGACCTTCGCGGGCCCGGCGGCTGGCGGCGTGGCTTGTCGGCCATCATGGCCGTCGGCCTGCGACCATGTTCGGGGGCAATCATCGTGCTGGTTTTCGCGCTGTCGCAGGGATTGTTCTGGGCCGGCGTGGCCTCGACGTTCGTGATGGGGCTAGGCACCGCCATGACCGTCGCGGCGATCGCCACGCTGGCGGTGGGCGCCAAAGCCTTCGCGAGACGGTTCGCCGCGGACGGGGTCGGTTATGGCGGTGTCCTGGTTCGAGGCCTGGAAGTCGGCGCCGCGGCTCTGGTGCTGACATTCGGTGTCCTGTTGCTCGCCGGGTACATGGCGAGCGAACGATTGGTAGGATTTTAGATGCGGCATAGCTTTCGTTCGCGGTCCGGGTGGCTCGGGCCGTACTGTTCGCCGCGACGGCTTGTGTCGATCCGGCGTTGGCGCAGGACAAGATCAAGGTGGTCGCGACCTTCCTGGGCGATCTGGTCAGGAATATCGGCGGCACCCACGTCGAGGTCGCAACACTGGTTAGCTCAAACAGAGATCCGCATGTGTTCGAGCCATCGCCGGCCGACGCAAGCCTGATTGCCGACGCGAAAATCCGACGCCGAACCCTCGGCGCGACGTCGCCTCGATCGTCGGGCAGATCAAGGCGAACAAGATCACGGCTATGTTCGTCGAGAACATTGTCAATCCGGCTTTGCTCAAGCGCGCCGCGGAAGAGACGGGCGTCAGGATTGGAGGCATCCTCTACTCGGACGCATTGACCGAAGCAGGGGGCGAGGCGCCCACCTGTATCGATCTGATGCGCCATAACATACGGACACTCAGCGACGGCTTGAAAGATTAGGCGTCGCGACGCGCGGTGGCGCTTAGCGTCCCTCGCGCAGCCAGGTCGCGGCGAAGGCGCCAAGCAACAACAGCAGGCCGATCAGGCCGGCGAACACCGGCAACACGCCGACGCCCTTGACCACGCTGGCGTCGCGCATCCGCACGCCCATCCAGCCATCGCCGCGAAACACGCTCGAGGAACGCACCGGCACGATGCGCGGCAGATCGATGCTGGTGCCGTCGACCACCCGCCGCGCGTCGCCGCCGGTAGCCTGCGTCAGCGGCTTGAGCATGTCGGTGGTCGACGTGACTTCGGAAAATTCCTTCGGATTGGTCGGGCCGACATTGATCAGCGCTTTGAGCGTGCCGTCGGTGGCCTGCCACAGGCCGAGTTCGTTGGCCGGCAGGGTCGCGCTCCAGATGCCGGGATCGCCGGCGGTCAAGGTCAGTTCGTGGGTGGCGCCGGACGGCGAGGTCACCGTCACAGGGGCGACGGTGTCGGCCATGGTCTGGCGCTGCACCGACAGATCCTTGCCGTGGATCTGCAGCCGCAGTGCTTCCTCGTCGAGATCAGGCTGCTTCATCAGCCAGTGCGACATCCGCCGCAGCAGATCGAGATGCGGGCCGCCGCCCTCATAGCCGCGCGCCCAGAGCCAGATCTGATCCGACAGCAGCAGCGCGACGCGGCCTTCGCCGTAGCGCGACAGCAGCAACAGCGGCTTGCCGTCGGCGCCGGTCATGACCGGCGGCGTGGTGGCGTTGCGGGTATCGACGGTGCGGAAGAACCGGCTCCAATGCGGCGGCTCGGAGGCCGAGCCTTCGAGCCCGCGCGTCACCGGATGGCGTTTGCCGGCGTCGCTCAGATGCGCATAAAACGGCTTCTCGGTGACGCCGACCGGTTCGGCCGGCAGCACCGAATCCAGCGGCGTGCGCCAGATGCTGGTGGTCGAGGCGTAGTCGGGACCGGCCGAGACCAGCACCGCGCCGCCGCCGCGCACATAGCGCGCGATGTTGTCGAAATAGGCGATCGGCAGCACGCCCTGGCGGGCATAGCGGTCGAAGATGATCAACTGGAATTCGTTGATCTTCTGCTGGAACAGTTCGCGGGTCGGAAACGCGATCAGCGACAATTCGTTGATCGGCGTGCCGTCCTGCTTCTCCGGCGGACGCAAAATCGTAAAATGCACGAGATCGACGCTGGGATCCGATTTCAGCAGGTTGCGCCAGGTGCGCTCGCCGGAATGCGGCTCGCCCGAGACCAGCAGCACCCGCAATTTGTCGCGCACGCCGTCGATCGCGACCACCGCGCGGTTGTTGACCGGCGTCAGTTCGTTCTCCAGCGGCGAGGCCTCGATCTCGACGATGTTCGGCCCGGCATGCTTGATGTCGATATCGACATTGACGGTCTGGCCGCTCAGCACGGTGCGTTCGCTGATGACTTCGCCGTCGCGGCGCACCGTGACCTTGGCGCGGTCGCCGGTGACGCCCTGGTCGTCGAGCCGGTAGGTGATGGTCTGGGTCTGGCCGACGATGCCGAAGCGCGGCGCCGCCGAGATCGCGATGCGGCGGTCGCGTTCGTCCTTTTGTCCGGTGATCAGCGCATGCACCGGCGCCTGAAAACCGAGCGCGGCAGCGTTGGCCGGGATGTCGTGCACCCGGCCGTCGGTGATCATGAAGGCGCCGGCGACGCGATCGACCGGCACGTCCGACAGCGCCGAGGACAGCGCGCCGAACAATTTGGTGCCGTCGGTTTCGCCGTCGGCCTGGCCGGCTTCGACCACGCGGACTTCGAGTCCCTTGATCTTCTTCAGTTCGTTGACCAGCGCTTCCTGGGCCTCGGCGGTTTCCTTGGTGCGCTGGCCGAAATTCTGGCTCGGGCTCTTGTCGACCACGACCACGGCGACCGATGACAACGGCTCGCGGTCCTCGCGGGTGAACGACGGATTGGCCAGCGCCAGCACGATCAGCGCCAGCGCCGCCACGCGCACCGCGGCGCCACGCGAACGGCCGAGCAGCAGCACGGCCGCGATCACGACGATGGCCGCCAGTGCGATCCAGAGCACCAGCGAAGGGACGAGCGGCGTGAACGCGATGCCGTAATTCATGAATTATTGCCCCAGCCGTTCGATCAGCGCGGGCGCGTGCACCTGGTCGGCCTTGTAGTTGCCGGTCAGGGTGTACATCACGATGTTGACGCCGGCCCGGAACGCGAATTCGCGCTGCCGGGGTTCGCCCGGCGACAGCGGCAGCATGGCCTGGCCGTCGGGGCGGATCGCCCAGGCGCCGGCCAGATCGTTCGAGGTGATGATGATCGGCGAGACGCCGTCACCGCCGCGCGCCGGGTGCGCCGCGGCCTCGTCTTCGTCCTCGTGCGGCAGGGCTTCGACCCAGGTCTGCCCGTTGGTGAAGCGGCCGGGGAAGTCGCGCAGCAGATAGAACGTTTTGGTCAGCACGTGATCGCGCGGCACCGGCTCCAGTTCGGGCACGTCGAGCGAGGACAGCAGTTCGCGCAGCGTCTGCATGCCCGGCGTCTGCGATGCGCCGCCTTCGCCCGGCGGCGCATCGATGGCGTCGCGGGTGTCGAACAGCACGGTGCCGCCTTGTTTCATGTAGGCGTCGATCTTGTTGATGGCGTCCTGCGGCGGCTTCGCCGCGCCCGGCACGATCGGCCAGTAGATCAGCGGGAAGAACGCCAGTTCGTCATGCGCGGGATCGATGCCGATGGGATCGCCGGCCTCGAGCGCGGTGCGTTGCGCCAGGAACAAGCGTCAGGCCGGACATCCCGGCCTTGACGATCGAATCCACGTCGGCGTTGCCGGTGACGACATAGGCGAGGCGGGTCTGCGAGACCGCCTTGATCGCGAAGTCGTCCTTCTCGTCGGCGTGCGACGGCGCCGGTGCGAACATCAAGCGTGGACAGCGCCACGCCGGCAACCATCGCCGCCGTGGCGGTGCGACGCCGCAGCAGCGCCGCGAAGCCGGCGCCGAGGAATGCGACGATGATCGCGTCGATCAGGAACAGCGCCAGCGCCGCCGACAGCAGAATGCCGCGCAGGTCGCGTGGCTCGGCATTGGTGTAGCTGGCGCGCTGCGCTTTCAGGCTGGAAATATCGAGCGGTGCGATCCGGTCCGCCGATGCCAGCGTGTTGACCGCCAGCGGACCATCGGCCGGACCGTAGAATCCCGGCGGATGTTCCGGCGTCGCACGGTCGCGGTATTCCGCCGAGAGCGGCTTGGCGGTCGAGGGCGGCGGTCCGAACGCGCCAAAGCCGTCGAGCGTGCGCAGCGGCGCGACGGTCTCGATGGTGGCTTCACCAGCTGGACCTGGGCCCGGCGTGGAGGTGTAACCGGAAGTATCGACGATCCGTCGCAGCATTTCGACGAAGCTACCCGACATCGGCAAATCCGACCAGCGCATGTCGGCGGCAACGTGGAACAAGGCCACGATGCCCTTGCCACGGTGTTCGCCGGTGACAAGCGGCGTGCCGTCCTCCAGCGAGGCCCAGGTTTTGGTCACGAGGGCTGCGTCCGGTTCGGCCAGTACCTGGCGGTTGATGGTGATGTCCTTTGGCACCGCCAATCCGGCGAAGGGGCCGGCGGAGGCGAACGAGGCCAGATGTTGCGGCTTCTCCCAGGTCAGGCTGCCGCCCAGCGTGCGTCCGCCGCTGCGCAGCTTGACCGGCACCAGATCGTCATCCTCGGACGCCGCCAGACGCGGCCCGGCAAAGCGCACCAGCACGCCGCCTTGTTCGATCCAGGCGCTCAGGCGTTCGCGGATCTCGGGCGACAAGGTGCCGACGTCGGCCAGAATGATCATCGGCAGTTTCTGGTCGAGGAACTGGGTGACCGCCTGCTGCGGCGCGCCGCGATCGCCGAGCCGCACATCGGCGAACGGCGCCAATGCGCGGGTCAGATAGAAGGTCGAGGCCAGTAGCGGCTGCGCGGTATCGGTGGTTGATCCAGAGACGATGCCGATCGCGCGCCGGCGCCAGCGCTTGTCGAGCAATTGCACCGCGCCGGCCGAATGCTCGCCTGAAATTTCCAGCCGCGCGATGTCGTTGCGCAGTTCGACCGGCAGGTCGAACGCGGCTTCGGTCTCGCGATCCCGCGGCCCGAATGCAAAATGGGCGTCGCCGATCGGCGAGCCCTTGAAGTCGAGCGCGCGGACCACGCCGCCGGCGACGCTGTCGTCGGTGCGCAAGACCTTGACGGTCATCTTGGCGGCGGCGTTTTCGGCGGCGACCAGCGCCAGCGGCGTCGGCGTGCCGTCCTTGAACACCGTCAATGCGTGATCCCCGATTGTCTTGTTCAAGGCGTCTATGAATTCGCTGCCGCGCCCGGTGTCGACGCCGTCCGACAGCCACGCGATATCGCAATCGCTGTTGGCCTGCAGAAAGCGCGTCACCAGCGGCAAAGTTTCGACGCGTTCCACCGAATAGGGTTTCGGCGTCAATTGGCGCAATGCCACCCGCGCGGTGCCGGCCGGCATCAAGGTGATGTCGCGCGCGGGCTCGGACAGCGGCACCAGCGCCACCGCGCGGCGGTCGCCGTCGGCGCGCGCGATCAACTCGTCGGCGGCCTTGATGCGGATATCCCAGCTCGCGGCCGCGCTCCAGCCGTCGTCGAGCAGGATCAGCAGCGGCTTGGTGCCGGCGGCGCCGGCGCCTTGCGGATTCCAGGTCGGACCCGCCGCGGCGAAGATGATCAGCGCCGCCGCCAGCAGGCGCAGCGCGGTCAGCCACCACGGCGTCCGCGACGGGGTCTCCTCCTTGGGCGCGATATCGAACAGCAACCGTGTCGGCGGGAACTCGATCCGGCGCGGCCGCGGCGGCATCACCCGCAACAGCCACCACAGCGCGGGCAGCGTCAGCAATCCCAGCAGCAGCAACGGTTCGGCGAAGGCGAGAGGAAGTCCGGCGATCATGCGCTGCGCCCCGCTTTGACAGTCGCGCCGCGCGCGCCGGCCCGGTTCACCATCATGCCGCCATGCAGGAACAGCAGCAGTTCCGCCGCCGAGCGATCGGTGGTGTGGGTCGAGAATAGCCAGTCGAGCTTGTTGGTTTCGTCGCGGATCTGGTCGCGATGCTGCGCGACCCGCGCCACGTAGTCGCTGGCCCAGCGTTCGGCGCGCCCGGCGGTGATGATGCCGCCGCCTTCGGGCTCGACGAATTCGACCCGCCCCGAATACGGAAACGTCTCTTCGGCGGGATCGACGATCTGTAGCAGCGTGCCGTGCGCGCCCGAAGCCGACAGGCCGGCGAGCGTGGTCTTGATGTCCGATATCGGCGACCAGAAATCCGCCAGCACCACGATCTCGGCCAGCGCGGTCGGCACGAACGACGGCGGCAGGCTGAGACGCGCGCTGTCGTCATGCAGCATCGCCTGCGCCATCTTGTCGATCACGCTGCGGCTCGAGGTCGGATTCAACAGCCCGGGAACGCCGACCCGTTCACCGCCCGCGACCAGCAACTCGGCCAGCGCGAACGTGACGATCAGCGCGCGTTCCAGCTTGCTGTCGCGGGCGCCTTTGGAGGCAAAGGCCATCGAGGGCGAACGGTCCGGCCACAGCCAGACGGTATGCGCGGCTTCCCATTCCTGCTCGCGGACATACAGATGATCGTCGCGCGCCGAGCGGCGCCAGTCGACGTTCTGCGACGGTTCGCCGGAATTGAAGCGGCGATATTGCCAAAAGCTTTCGCCGGCGCCGGCGCGGCGACGCCCGTGCAGACCGTGGATGACATTGGCGGCGACGCGGCGTGCCTCAAGCACCAGGCGCGGCAGCGATGCGGCGAGCGTTCGGCTTTCACCGTCGGCGCGTCGGATTGCTGTGATTTCTCCGCTTTCGTGCCTGTTGGTTTCCGCCATTAACCGATCCGCGCCTTCAATTGCCGGATCACGTCGGGAATGGTGCGGCCCTCGGCGCGCGCGGAGAAGGTCAAGGCCATGCGGTGCTTGAGGACCGGCTCGGCCAGATCGAGCACGTCGTCGATCGAGGGCGCGAGGCGGCCGTCGAGCAGGGCGCGGGCGCGAACCGCCAGCATCAGCGATTGGCTGGCGCGCGGGCCGGGTCCCCAGGCGATCCATTTGCCGGCCTCGCCGGCGTCAGGACCCGGACGCGCCGAGCGCACCAGCGTCAGAATCGCTTCGACCACGCTGTCGCCGACCGGCAGACGCCGCACCAGCCGCTGCGCGGTGATCAGGATCTCGGAATCCATCGCCGCCTTGGCCAGCGTTTCTTCGGCGCCGGTGGTTTCGAACAGAATCCGGCGCTCGGCGTCGCGATCGGGATAGTCGACGTCGATCTCCATCAGGAAGCGATCGAGCTGGGCTTCCGGCAGCGGATAGGTGCCTTCCTGCTCCAGCGGATTTTGCGTCGCCAGCACATGGAACGGCTTCGGCAGATCATGTCGCGCGCCGGCCACCGTGATGTGCTGCTCCTGCATCGCCTGCAGCAGCGCCGATTGGGTGCGCGGGCTGGCGCGGTTGATTTCGTCGGCCATCAACAATTGCGCGAACACCGGACCGGAGATGAAGCGGAACGAGCGCTTGCCGGTGCCGCTCTCGTCGAGCACCTCGGCGCCGAGAATATCCGACGGCATCAGGTCGGGCGTGAACTGGATGCGCTTGGCGTCCAATCCCAGGGTGGTGCCCAGGGTTTCCACCAGCTTGGTCTTGGCGAGGCCGGGAACGCCGATCAGCAGCGCGTGTCCGCCGGACAGGATCGTCACCAGCGTGTTTTCGATGACACGGTCCTGCCCGAAGATAACGGTGGAGATCGCTTCCTTGGCGGTGCGGATCTGGCCCGCGACCTGTTCGGCCGAACGGACGATCACGTCTTCCAGTTTCTCGACACTGTCTGCGCCAGCCATTCCGTTCGCTCCTTCAAAGACTCCGCCCAAGAAACTCGGCGAGGGTGGCGCCGTGGTCCCATGACCGCATGCTAAACCTGCACGAAGGCCATGTATTTGTTGAATTAAACTATCCCCACATTATCGGCTTTTCAGGCTATTACCGATATCACGATGTGGCGAGAATAAACTTCTCTCGCGGCTTCGGGACGTGCACCAATCATGCCAGATTGAGGCCATCGAACCTTAAGGTAAACAATGGCGAAGCAAGGGCAGAGCAACGACAGGGACGCGGCCGAAACAACCGTGAAAACACGGGACTTGAAGGCCTCACCGCCGCGGCGAACGATGCCGCCAAAGCAGGCAGCCGCAAAAGGCTTACCACCGGTGCATCTGTGGAATCCACCGTTCTGCGGCGATCTCGACATGCGAATCGCCGCCGATGGCACCTGGTTCTATCTGGGAACGCCGATCGGGCGGCCGGCGCTGGTGCGGCTGTTTTCGACCATCCTCAAGCGCGAGGACGGCAAGCACTTTCTCGTGACTCCGGTGGAGAAGGTCGGCATCCGCGTCGACGACGCGCCGTTCCTCGCGGTCGAGATGCTCAGGCAAGGCGAGGGTCAGGATCGTACATTGCGGTTCCGGACCAATGTCGATGACTGGGTCGATTGCGATGCCGCGCATGGCCTGCGCTTCAAGCAAGCCGCCGACGGCGGGCTGACGCCCTATCTGCATGTCCGCGCCGATTTATGGGCCAAGGTCACCCGGGCGATCTATTATGATCTGGTTGACATCGGCGAGGAGCGAGTGGTCGATGGCCAGCCGATGTTCGGGATAGCGTCGGGCGGGGAATTCTTTGCGATGGCGGACGCCAAGCAGGTGAGGGACGCGCTTTGAACGAAGCGATCCGCAAGGCCGAACCGGCGCTGTTCGATTCGGCGGCGTTTTTCGCCCGCGCCCGCGCGCGGCTGCGCTTCGACGTGCCGCCGGGCCTGACCGATCCGGGCATCGTGCCGCCGAGCGGCGACCACGGCACCGACCGGATGCTGGAAATCGTCGCGCGCGAACAGCCGATCCGGCCCGCCGCGGTGCTGATCGCGGTGGTCGATCACGCCCAGCCGACCGTGCTGCTGACGCAGCGCTCGGCGCACCTCAATGACCACGCCGGCCAGATTTCCTTTCCCGGCGGCAAGATCGATCCGGACGATACATCGCCGCTCGAAGCCGCGTTGCGCGAGGCGTGGGAGGAGGTCGGGCTCAGCCGCGAATTCATCGATCCGATCGGCTATCTCGATCTCTACGCCACCGGCTTCGGGTTTCGCATCCTGCCGACGGTGGCGCGGATAAGACCCGGGTTTGAGCTGCGCATCAACGCGGGCGAAGTCGACGACGCCTTCGAGGTGCCGCTGGCGTTCCTGATGGATGCCGCCAACCACCAGACCCACAGCAAGGAATATCGCGGCATCATGCGGTCGTACTATGCGATGCCGTTCGAGGAACGTTATATCTGGGGCGCCACCGCGGGCATGTTGCGGGTGTTGTATGAGCGGATCTGCAAACCATGATCCGTCCGGCTTTCACTGAAGTCGGAATTTTCCTGATCCCGTTCGCGGTCTATGCTTTGTTCCTGATTGCCTCCCGCACCGGCTTGCTGGCGCAGACTTCGTGGCCGCTGCATGTGCTGGCCAGGCTCGCGGCCGGCGCGTTGTTGCTGGTGGCGATCAGTCTGGTGCTGCTGGCGCATTTCTCGATCGGCCCAACCAATTCGACCTACGTCCCGGCACATGTCGAAAATGGCAAGTTCGTCCCCGGAGTTCAAAAATGACCGATGCGCGCGTGCCCGATGACGCGCCGTGGCTGGGCCCCGGTCCGGCGGCGCGCGTATTGGCCATGCTCAACGGCAATGGCAGCGAAGCACGGGTGATCGGCGGCGCGGTTCGCAATGCGCTGCTCGGCGCGCCGATCGGCGACATCGATATCGCGACCACCGCGTTGCCCGATGAAGTGATCCGCCGCGCCAGGGCTGCCGGCATCAAGAGCGTGCCGACCGGGATCGAGCATGGCACCGTGACCCTGGTGGTCGACGGGCAGCCGGTCGAGGTCACCACCTTGCGCGAGGACATCGAAACCTTCGGCCGCAAGGCCAAGGTGTCGTTCGGCACCGACTGGAAACGCGACGCCGAGCGGCGCGACTTCACCATCAACGGGCTTTCGTCGGGCGCCGACGGCCTGGTGCACGATTACGTCGGCGGCCTGCCTGATATCGCGGCCAGGCGCGTGCGCTTCATCGGCGATCCGGCCCGGCGCATCGCCGAGGATTATCTGCGCATCCTCCGATTTTTCCGCATCCACGCCGCCTATGGCGCGGGCGAGCCCGATCGCGCGGGGTTGCTGGCCTGCATCAACGGGCGCGAGGGACTGGCGGGCCTCTCGGCGGAGCGGGTGCGCATGGAGATCATGAAGCTGATGATCGCGCCGGGCGTCGTCGCTTCGGTCGCGGCGATGGCCGAAGGCGGCCTGCTGCTGCAGATTTTCGGCGGCGTCGCCTATACCGGGCCGTTTGCCGCGATGATCGGGGTGGAAGGTGCCATGGGCCTCGCTCCCAGCGCCATCCGCCGGCTTGGCGCGCTCGCGGTCGCGGTGACCGAGGATGCGCGGCGGCTGTCGGCGCGGCTGCGTTTGACCAACAACGAGACCAAGGCGCTGGATTCCGTCGGCCATCGCTGGTGGCGGATGGCCGACATGGACGAGGCGAGGGCGCGGCGTCGGCTGTACCGGCTCGGCGCGGACCGCTATCGCGAGCGGATGATGCTGGGCTGGGCGCGGTCCGGCGGCACGGCCAATCCGGCTTCGGCCCGTTGGCACGAACTTGCGACCCTGCCGGAGCGCTGGAGCGCGCCGAAATTTCCGTTAAAGGCGGCGGATTTCGTCGCCCGTGGGATTGCGGAAGGTCCGGCGCTCGGGCATGTGCTGACCTTGGCCGAAGACGCCTGGCTCGCGGCGGATTTTCCGCTGCAAGCGCCGGCGCTGGAGGCCATCGCCGACCAGACCATGGCCCGGTTCAAACGCGACCACCGGCTTTGAAGAAGCGGGTCTTGAAACGAATGACCTTGCAGAGTGCAGTATTGAAGATACGACTTTGAACATCCTGTCCGGTTTCGCCAATATCTCGCTGTTGCAGTTGCTGCTGGTGGCGGCGATGGCGCTGTTCACCTCCGTGATCGGCGGGTTGGCGGGCTATGGCACCGGCGCGCTGATGCCGCTGGTGCTGGTGCCGCTGGTCGGCGCCGAACCTGTGGTGCCGATCATCGCGATCTCCTCGATCTTCACCAATTTCAGCCGTTTCACCGCCTATTTCCGCTATGCCGACCGCCGCCGCGCGTTGATCGTGATGGGCTCGGCCGCGATGACCACCGCGCTTGGCGCTTACGGCTATACCAGGCTGACCAGCGCCGGCGCCGCGGTGGTGATCGGCGGCATGCTGATTCTGAGCGTGCCGCTGCGCCGCGTGCTGCGGCGTCACGATGTCCGGATCGGCGATGGTGGACTGGCCGCGGGGTCGATCGGGTACGGCGTGCTGGTCGGCGGCACCGCGGGCTCGGGCGTGATCCTGCTGTCGCTGTTGATGGCGGTGGGGCTGGAGGGCGCGTCCGTGATCGCGACCGACGCCGTGGTTTCGCTGCTGACCAGCGTGATCAAGATTTCGGTGTTCGGCCTGGCCGGCGTGGTCAGCGCCCAGGTGCTGGCGTTCGCGCTGCTGATCGGCGTCGTCGCGCTGCCCGGAGCATTCCTGGCGCGGGCCTTTGTCGAGCGCATGCCGGTGCATATCCACACCGCGATCCTCGACGTCGCCGTGATCATCAGGCGGCGTGGTGATGATCTCGTCGGCGCTGCGGAAGATGATGTAGTCGCTAATCGCCCCGAGACGGCACCAGGTCGGTCAACGATCGGATGATGCGGTCGGGTTTGACGGTCGAGCCTGCCGGCAGGCCGTCGCCGTGGACGTCCATCCAGATCGCGTAGATGCCGAGCCGCTGCGGCGCCTCCACTTCCCATTCCAGATTGTCGCCGATCATCCAGGTGTCGGCCGCGGTGACATCAAGCGCCTGCATCGCGTGCAGATAGGCGCGTTGCTCCGGCTTGCCGAAGCCGTGTTCGCCTTCGATCTGGATGTGGTCGAACCGATGCGCCAATTCGAACCGTTCGACCTTGGCGCGCTGGGTATCGGCGGCGCCGTTGGTGACCAGCGCGAGCTTGACGCCATGCGCCTTGAACGCGTCGATGGCGTCATGCGCGCCCGGGAAGACGAAGGCTTCCTGCTCGCGATAGGCGGTGAAACGGTCGGCGAGGCGAACCGCCAGATCGTCCGACAGCCGCGCGCCATGCGCGGCGCCCAGCGCCGCAAAGCCGCCCTTGACCGTGAGTTGCCGTGCTTCGGCCAGCTTCATGCGCCACGCGGCCTCGGCCGTCGCCCAGAACTGGCGTGCAAAGGTCAGGATGGTCGCGGCAACCTCTGACGGCGGCAGCGGCGCCAGTTCATCGGCGAACTCCTCCGCGATCTTGTTCCAGGCGATCTCGGGCCGGCCATAGGCCGACAGGATGGTATCGTCCATGTCGATCAGCATCGCGCGGGGCAGCTTTGTCATCGTGTTTACGGCCATTTCACTTCCGGCGGCATCGACGAGAGAATCGAATCGACATTGCCGCCGGTCTTCAATCCGAAGATGGTGCCGCGATCATAGAGCAGGTTGAATTCGACGTAACGTCCGCGACGGACCAGTTGCTCCTCGCGATCGGCGGCGTTCCACGGTGTGCCGAAATTGCGCCGGACCAGGTCCGGATAGATCTTCACGAAGCCGCGGCCCACGTCCTGGGTGAAGGCGAGGTCCGCGTCCCAATCGCCGCTGTCGTGCCAGTCGTAGAAGATGCCGCCGATGCCGCGCGATTCCTTGCGGTGCGGCAGATAGAAATACTCGTCACACCATTTCTTGTATTTGTCGTACGGCGCGATCGCGGCATGGGCATCGCAGGCGGATTGCATTGCGGCGTGAAACGCTGTCGTGTCGGAATCGTCCTGGGTGCGGCGCCGGTCGAGCACCGGGGTGAGGTCGGCGCCACCGCCGAACCAGGCCTTGGTGGTGACGACGAAACGGGTGTTCATGTGCACCGCCGGAATATGCGGATTGCGTAAGTGCGCGATCAGCGAAATGCCCGATGCCCAGAATTTCGGATCGTCGGCCGCGCCCGGAATCTGGGCGCGGAATTCCGGCGCGAATTCGCCGTGTACGGTCGAGCAGTGCACGCCGACTTTTTCGAACAGCCGGCCCCGCATTACCGACATCACGCCTCCGCCGCCCGGCGCGCCGCTGTGGTCGGTACGATCCCAGGGCGTGCGCACGAAGCGCCCGGCCTCGCCGGGATACAGCGACGGCGATGCGTCGTCCTCGAGCCTTTCGAAGGCGGCGCAAATATCATCGCGCAAAGCCTCGAACCAGCCGCGGGCGCGGGTCTTGCGTTGATCGATGATGGAGGCGTCCATGCGAAAATCCTAAGCGTAGGCGACGATACTATCCGTCATTGCTTCGTTTCGGTCGCAATGACGCCAGGATGGATTCTACCCCTGTGGCCCGAAATAGCTGCAGCTTTCGTTGCAGCTGTCGCGGTAGACGCTGACCCGGCTGACCCGGCCGGCGTGCTGCACCCGTTCCCAGATGAAGCGCGACAGGTTTTCCAGGGTTGGCGGGCCCAGCGCCTCGATCTTGTTGAGTAGTTTATGGTCGAGCGTCTGCCGCACCTCGGCCATGCTGCGTTCGAGCAGGCCAAGGTCGAGCAGCATCCCGGTCGAGGGATCGGGCGTGCCGCGCACGACGACCTCGGCCCGGAACGAGTGGCCGTGGATCTCCTCGCTGGCCGCGCCATAGGTCGTTCCCGGCAGGGTGTGCGCCGCCTCGAATCGGAACGATTTCGTCAATTCCCACATCGTCAGTCCTGCATCGCCTTTCAAACGTCTTACCTGATGCCGAGCGTCTTGTGGGTCTGCACGCTGAGCCGCCATTGCGGATGGCGCAGGCAGTACTCGACCGCACGCGCGGTGTTCTCGATCACGTCCGGGCCGTCCATCGGCTGCAGCGAGAAGCGCTGGAAGGCGAGGGCGGCAAAGGTCTCGGGCACCGCATCGGCCTGTGGATAGATCAGCTTGAGTTCGTGACCGGTGCGGATCGCGAGCTCGGCGCCGGCTTTGGGGCTGACGCAGATCCAGTCCATGCCGTCGGGCGGCGCGATGGTGCCGTTGGTCTCGACGCCGATCGCAAAACCACGATCGTGCAACGCTTCGATCAGCTCACGGTCGACCTGCAGCAGCGGTTCGCCGCCGGTCAATACCACATAGCGGTTGACGTCGGCGCCGGTCCACTGCGCGGCGATGGTCTCGGCCAACTGGCCGGCCGAGGCGTAGCGACCGCCGAGGGTGCCGTCGGTGCCGACGAAGTCGGTGTCGCAGAACCGGCAGGTCGCGCCGGCGCGGTCCTGTTCGCGGCCGCTCCAGAGATTGCAGCCGGAAAACCGGCAAAAAACCGCGACCCGGCCGGCATGGGCGCCTTCGCCCTGCAGGGTCAGAAAGATCTCCTTCACCGCGTAACTCACCGCGTCGTCTCCTGCACATTGGTCCCGGTTTGCCGCAGCGCTTCGCCAAGTGCCATGGCGGCCGCCATCGCCACATTGAGCGAGCGCAAACCTGCCTTGATCGGAATCACCACCCTGACATCGGCCGCTTCGGCGACCGCTTCGGGAACCCCGGCCGATTCGCGTCCGAACAGCAGGATGTCGTTCTCGCGGTAGCTGTAATCAAGGTAGGAGCCGGCCGCCTTGGTTGTGAACAACACCAACCGGTGGCCCTGCTCGCGACGCCATTCCTCGAATTTCGACCAGGAATCATGACGTGTGATTGTGACCTGGTCGAGGTAATCCATTCCGGCGCGGCGGAAGTGCCGGTCGGACACCGGAAAGCCTGCGGGCTCGATGATATGGGCTGTCACATCAAGGCAGGCGCAGAGCCGCAGAATCGTCCCGGTGTTTTGCGGAATGTCCGGCTGGAAGAGGGCGATCTGCATCCCGTGACGGGCCTCCGGGACGCTCCGTCGGTCCCCATGAAATGACTGAATAATCACAGCGGGCGTTGAATTAGTGCATTGCACGCATGTCAGCCGATAGCGGGCTTGCGCTATCACGGCAAGGGTGCCAATAGAACGATTCTGGATTGCCTTGTTCCGCCGTATTTGGTCGGGGCAAAGCGAATATGTGTTGCCGCCGCGGGGGTCGCGGGCGCCGGCAACCTCCTCGGGGTGTTATGGGCGTTACGTCCTCGCGACGTTACCCTGAGGCGGTTCCACCGGCTGCAGCTTGGGAAAGGGTTTGGAAACGTGACGACAGCGTCTTCGGCGGGCTCGACACGCCGTGATTTCCTCTTTGTTGCCACCGGAGCCGCGGCCGCGGTTGGTGCCGCAGCCACGGTCTGGCCGCTGATCTCCCAGATGAATCCGGATGCTTCGACCATCGCGGCCGGTGCGCCGATCGAAGTCGACCTCACTCCGATCGCCGAAGGACAGGACATCAAGGTGTTCTGGCGCGGCAAGCCGATCTACATCAGCCATCGTACCAAGAAGCAGATCGACGAGGCCCGCGCGGTCCCGATGTCGAGCCTGCCCGATCCCGCCACTGACCAGTCCCGAGTCAAGGACGGCCACGAGCAGTGGCTGGTGGTGATCGGCATCTGCACTCATCTCGGCTGCATCCCGATCGCGCATGAAGGCAATTACGACGGCTTCTTCTGCCCCTGCCACGGCTCGCAATATGACTCCGCCGGCCGTATCCGCCAGGGGCCAGCACCGGCGAACCTGGTCCTGCCGCCCTACCAATTCGTTTCCGACAGCAAAATCCAGATTGGCTGAAGCCCGGTTTGACGACCGAGCTGCATCACCCGTCGTTTCGCTATTTAAATTCCCCAGGATCGCACCATGAGCGGACCATCCAGCTTCCAGCCCACCAATCCCGTCATCAAGTGGGTTGAACGGCGTCTTCCGATTTTTGGCCTGATGCACAATTCGTTCGTGTCCTATCCGACGCCGCGCAATCTGAACTACTGGTGGACCTTCGGCGCCATCCTGTCGCTGATGCTCGGGGTGCAGATCCTGACCGGCATCATCCTGGCAATGCACTACACGCCGAATGCCGACCTGGCCTTCAAGTCGGTCGAATCCATCGTCCGCGACGTCAATTACGGATGGATGCTGCGCAACATCCACGCCGCCGGCGCTTCGATGTTCTTCCTCGCGGTCTACATCCACATGTTCCGCGGCCTCTATTACGGGTCGTACAAGGAGCCGCGCGAGGTGCTCTGGATCCTCGGCGTCATCATCTATTTGTTGATGATGGCAACCGGCTTCATGGGTTACGTGCTGCCGTGGGGCCAGATGAGCTTCTGGGGCGCCACCGTCATCACCAACCTGTTCTCCGCCATTCCCTATTTCGGCGAGAGCATCGTTACCCTGCTGTGGGGCGGCTATTCGGTCGGTAACCCGACCCTGAACCGGTTCTTCTCGCTGCATTACCTGCTGCCGTTCGTGATCGCCGGCGTGGTGGTGCTGCACATCTGGGCGCTCCATGTCGCCGGCCAGAACAACCCGGCCGGTGTCGAAGCCAAGACCGACAAGGACACGGTGCCGTTCACGCCTTACGCGACCATCAAGGACATGTTCGGCGTTTCCTGCTTCCTGATCTTCTTCGCCTGGTTCATCTTCTACATGCCGAACTATCTCGGCGACGCCGACAACTACATTCCGGCGAATCCCGGCGTGACCCCGGCGCACATCGTGCCGGAATGGTATTACCTGCCGTTCTACGCGATCCTGCGCTCGATCCCGAACAAGCTCGCGGGCGTCATCGCGATGTTCTCGGCGATCGTGGTGCTGGCGTTCCTGCCCTGGCTCGACAGCGCCAAGACCCGCTCGTCGAAATATCGTCCGCTGGCCAAGCAGTTCTTCTGGATCTTCGTCGTGGTCTGCGTGCTGCTCGGCTATCTCGGCGCGCAGCCGCCGGAAGGCATCTATGTGGTCGCGGGCCGTGTCCTCACCGTCTGCTACTTTGCCTACTTCCTGATCCTGCTGCCGCTGCTGAGCCGGATCGAGACCCCGCGTCCGGTGCCGAACTCGATCGCCGACGACGTGCTGGCCAATAGCAAGAGCTCCGGCAAGATGGCGACGGTTGCCTCGGTTGCGGTCATGTTCGCAGTCGCCGGCGCGCTGTTCGCCGGCAGCGCCGGAACCGCCAAGGCCGCGGAGGACGATGTGCCGCCGTCGCAGAAATGGTCGTTCGCGGGCCCTCTCGGGACCTACGACCGCGGCTCGTTGCAGCGCGGCCTGAAGGTCTACAAGGAAGTCTGCTCGGCCTGCCATTCGCTGAACTACATCGCGTTTCGTAACCTCGCCGATCCCGGCGGCCCCGGCTATTCCGTGGCGCAGGCGACGGCGTTCGCGTCCGACTACAAGATCAAGGACGGCCCGAACGATGCTGGCGACATGTTCGAGCGGCCCGGCCGGCCCGCCGACTATTTCCCGGCGCCGTTCCCCAACGATCAGGCGGCGCGCGCCGCCAATGCCGGCGGTCTGCCACCGGACCTGTCGCTGATTACCAAGGCGCGGTCCTATGAGCGCGGCTTTCCGCAGTTCATCTTCGACTTCTTCACCCAGTTCCAGGAACAGGGCCCGAACTATGTGAGCGCGATCCTGCAGGGCTTCGAAGAGAAGCCGCCGGCCGGCGTGACCATCCCCGACGGCACCTACTACAACAAGTATTTCCCGGGCCACGCCATCAAGATGCCGAAGCCGCTGAGCGACGGCCAGGTCACGTTCGACGACGGCTCGCCGGCGACCGTGGCGCAGTATGCCCACGACGTCACCACCTTCCTGATGTGGTCCGCGGAGCCGCACATGGAGCAGCGCAAGCGGATCGGCTTGCAGGTGTTCGTGTTCCTGATCCTGTTCGCGCTCCTGATGTACTTCACGAAGAAGAAGGTCTGGGCCAACGCCCATTGATCGCGCTGGCGATTTGGATTTGAAAAAGCCCCCTGACGGGGGCTTTTTTGTTGTGGATGCAACCGTGTCCCGGACTCGGAGTAGCGCGCAGCGCTGCTCCGCAGAACCGGGACCCACCCCGCACACTCGAACCGCAACTTGTGGGCTCCGGATCAGCTTCGCACCCCGCCGCAAGAGCGGCGCGCTGCGCCGCGTCCGGGGCACGAAGCCGTGCATTGCATCCACCGCCCGCGGCGGTAAAACAGCCGTCGATCGCCGTTAACAAGCATTGTCAGGAGGAACCCATGGGCACCAGCATCTCGTTCAAGCGCCCCGACGGCAAGGACGCCGCCGGCTATCTCGCCAACGCCGCCCGCGGCAATGCGCCGGGCGTCGTAGTGATCCAGGAATGGTGGGGCCTTTCGGATCAGATCAAGGGCCTGTGCGACCGCTTCGCCATTGCCGGTTTCGATGCGCTGGCGCCCGATCTCTACAAGGGCACGGTGGTGCCGTATCACGACACGGATGCCGCCGGCAAAGAGATGAACTCCCTGGATTTCATCGATGCCACCACGCAGACCGTGCGCGGCGCCACGCAATACCTGTCGCGGAACGGCGCCAAGGTCGGCCTCACCGGGTTCTGCCTCGGGGGTGCGGTGACCATCATCGGCGCCGCCAGAATCCCGGAACTCGCCGCCGGCGTTGTGTTCTACGGCATTCCACCGGAGCAGGCGGCCAAGCCCGCCGACATCAAGATCCCGCTGCAGGGGCACTTCGCCAACAAGGACGATTGGTGCACGCCGCAACTGGTCGATGCGTTCGAGCAGGGCATGAAGGCGGCCGGCAAGTCGTTCGAGCTGTTTCGCTATGACGCCGAGCACGCTTTCGTCAACGAGCAGCGCGTTTCGGTGCACGACCGCGCCGCCGCCGAACTCGCCTGGGGCCGCGCAACCGACTTTTTCAAAAAGCACCTGGGGTAGGCTACCAAAACCGGGGACCGCAGCTCACTTACGTGCCGCCGACTCCGTCCCACCAAGGGCATGTCCCCGGCATCAGTTTGTAGTTGCCGTCCATCACCTGCACCGGGGCGCGCATGCCTTCGGCCGCCGCACGCATTCGCATGTCGCGTGCGACCTCGCGGTCGGCTGATGTCAGCCAGACGCGCTCATGGCCCCACAGGCTCGGGCCGGCCGTCACCTCGAAGGGTTGCCAGGTCTGCGGCTCGATCGCGCGGCCGCCCCAGCCGCATTCGATCATGAAGGAGGACGGCGTTTTGGCGTAGAACGACGTCATCAAATCGTTGGTGTGACGCCCCAGGGTGACATTGACCCGCTCCGGCTCGCTCAGCGCGATGTCGTAGCACTGGCCGACATCGTCGAGCGAGAACAGTTCGACCATCAAATGATGCATGCCGTTCTTGCCGGACTCGATTAGCGCCAGGCTGTGGTGCCGGGCGTTGACGTGAAAGAAATAGGCGCGAAACGGCTTCTCGATGTAGTCGCTCAGTCCGAAGCCGAGTACGTCGACATAGAACGCCATCATCGGATCGATATTCTGGACGGTCAGCACGACATGGCCGACCCCGAGCGGCCCGGTCCGGAAACCGGAAATGGATCGGCCCGGGCTGAACGGGGTCTCGGCCGTCTCGGCGCCATGAAACGCCTCGAGCCGGTTGCCGGCGGGATCTCGGAAAGAAATAAGGCCGCGCACCCGTCGGCTATCGGCGAGCGCCGCAGGCTCGGCGGTCACTTCTATTCCCGCCGTCTCCAGCCGCGCGCCCAACCGGTCCAGCGCCGCGGCATCGGCCACCTCCCACCCGAAGAACCGCGCGCCATCGGGCATCGCACGGTCGATCACGATGCGTTGTTTGCGGTCGTCCATCCGGAACGCCAGCAGCGAGGCGCTGCGCTCCACCGCCTGGAGACCGACCAGGCCGGTGCCGAATTGCCGCCAGCCGTCGAGATCGGTCGATCCGAACCCGACATATCCCAATGCCTGCAGGGGTCCCTGAGCCGCCATGCTGTGTCCTCCGTCGCACGATCGTTCACTGTCGTCGCGTGGAGCAAATCTGGCCCATATTTCCGGTTGCCCCAACTCAAAAGTTGGCTCAGGTGCGTCGCTCCGGCCCAACCGGCCGGGGAGGGGCCTCCCTTGACGAACCCGCGCCGTCATGGTGTCTACCCCTCCATGAGCACGATCCGTCCGACCCGGCTGTGGTGGCGCACCTTCTGAAGGTGGCCGTGCGATTGCATTTTCGTTTGAATCGTCAGAGGCCGTCATCGCAGCGCGACGGCCTTTTCGTTTGTCCTGTGTGGCGTTCCCTCGGCAAGTTTCGTAAGAGGAATTCATGAACAGGACAGCCTTCTCGCTTCCCGCCCACAGCGAATACCGCACCCAGGGCGGCCTTGTGGTGACCCGCGCGGTGGAGCAGTTCACCGGCGACGCCAACCGGCTGGACGATCTGATCGACCTGCTCGACCGCCGCCGTGGCGTGGTGCTGTCGTCGGGTACCACCGTGCCCGGCCGCTATGAGAGTTTCGACCTCGGCTTTTCCGATCCGCCGCTTGCGCTGGAAACCGCGGGCAACAACTTTGCGCTCCAGGCCCTCAATCCGCGCGGCGAGGTGCTGATCGCCTTCCTCGGCGATACCCTGCGCGAGCCTTGCGTCGTGATCTCGGACAAGAGCGCGATGCGTCTTTCCGGCCATATCGTTCGCGGGGCGGCGCCGGTCGATGAGGACCAGCGCACCCGGCGCGCCAGCGTGATGTCGCTGGTGCGCGACCTGGTCGCGACGCTCGGCGCCGACGATGATCCGATGCTCGGCCTGTTCGGCGCCTTCGCCTACGACCTGGTGTTTCAGGTCGAGGATCTGAAACAGAAGCGCGCCCGCGAAAGCGATCAGCGCGATATCGTGCTGTACGTGCCGGACCGACTGCTGGCCTACGATCGCGCCACCGGGCGCGGCGTGGTGTTGTCGTACGAGTTTGCCTGGAAGGGAAAATCGACCGCGGGCCTGCCGCGTGAGTCGGCGGAGAGCGTCTACGCCAAGACGAACCGGCAGGGCTTTGCCGATCACGCGCCCGGCGAATATCAGGCCACGGTCGAAACCGCGCGCGCTTCCTTCGCGCGGGGCGATCTGTTCGAGGCGGTGCCCGGACAATTGTTCGCCGAGCCGTGCGAGCGCTCGCCGGCCGAGGTGTTCCAGCGGCTGTGCCGGATCAATCCGTCGCCTTACGGCGCGCTGATGAATCTTGGCGACGGCGAATTCCTGGTGTCGGCCTCGCCGGAAATGTTCGTGCGCTCCGATGGCCGGCGGGTCGAGACCTGCCCGATTTCCGGCACCATCGCGCGCGGCACCGATGCGATCGGCGACGCCGAGCAGATCCGGCAATTGCTCAATTCGGAGAAAGACGAATTCGAGCTCAACATGTGCACCGACGTCGATCGCAACGACAAGGCGCGGGTCTGTGTGCCCGGCAGCATCAAGGTGCTGGCGCGGCGGCAGATCGAAACCTATTCGAAACTGTTTCACACCGTCGATCACGTCGAGGGCATGCTGCGGCCGGGCTTCGACTCGCTCGATGCGTTCCTGACCCATGCCTGGGCGGTGACGGTGACCGGCGCGCCGAAATTATGGGCGATGCAGTTCGTCGAGGATCACGAGCGCTCGGCGCGGCGCTGGTACGCCGGCGCGATCGGCGTGATCAATTTCGACGGCAGCATCAACACCGGCCTGACGATCCGCACCATCCGCATGAAGGATGGCCTCGCCGAAGTGCGGGTCGGCGCCACCTGCCTGTTCGATTCGGATCCGGCTGCCGAGGACCGCGAATGCCAGGTCAAGGCGGCGGCGCTGTTCCAGGCGCTGCGCGGCGATCCGCCGAAGCGGCTGTCCGCATTCGCGCCCGACGCCACCGGCTCGGGCAAGCGGGTGCTGCTGATCGATCACGACGACAGCTTCGTGCACATGCTGGCGGATTATTTCCGCCAGGTCGGCGCCGCCGTCACCGTGGTCCGCTACGTCCACGCCCAGCAGATGTTGACCACCAGGGAGTACGACCTGCTGGTGCTGTCGCCCGGTCCCGGCCGGCCGGAGGATTTTGCGATCGCAAAGACCATCGATACCGCGTTGGCGAAGAAGCTGCCGGTATTCGGCGTTTGCCTCGGTGTGCAGGCCATTGGCGAATATTTCGGCGGCCAGCTCGGTCAGCTCGGCCAGCCCGCGCATGGCCGGCCGTCGCGGGTCCAGGTGCGGGGCGGGCGGCTGATGAAGAATCTGCCCAATGAGATCGTGATCGGCCGCTATCATTCGCTTTACGTCGAGCGCGAGACCATGCCTGATGTGCTGGCGGTGACGGCGAGCACCGAGGATGGCGTCGCGATGGCGATCGAACACAAGACCCTGCCGGTCGGCGGCGTGCAATTCCATCCGGAATCGCTGATGTCGCTCGGCGGCGAGGTCGGGCTGCGGATCGTGGAAAATGCGTTCCGGCTCGGAGTCGGGAGTGACAGTTGATTTGGAAAGAAAACGCCGATGGATTATGAGCTCGATCTGAAGGATGCGGTCCGGACCATTCCCGACTACCCGAAACCGGGCATCCTGTTCCGCGACATCACCACGTTGCTCGGCAACGCGCAGGCATTTCGCCGGGCGGTCGACCAGCTGGTGCATCCCTGGGCCGGATCCAAGATCGACAAGGTCGCCGGCATCGAGGCGCGCGGTTTCATCCTCGGCGGCGCGCTGGCGCATCAGGTTTCCGCGGGCTTCGTGCCGATCCGCAAGAAGGGCAAGCTGCCGCATACCACGGTGCGGATCGCCTATTCGCTGGAATACGGCCTCGATGAAATGGAAATGCACGCCGACGCCATCCTTCCCGGCGAACGCGTGATCCTGGTCGACGATCTCATCGCCACGGGCGGCACCGCCGAGGGCGCGGTCAAGCTGCTGCGCCAGATCGGCGCCGACGTGGTCGCGGCCTGCTTCATCATCGATCTGCCGGATCTCGGCGGCGCCGCGAAATTGCGCGCGATGGATGTGCCGGTGCGCACGCTGATGGCCTTCGACGGACACTGAGCTCTTCCCGCAAGAGCGGGACGAGTGAGCCCACGCTAGCGCCGCGCGATCAGCCGCATTTCCAGATCGCGGAAGATCAGATAATTGCGCCGGATCCACTGGTGCAGTTCGGTCGAGGAATCCTTTTCGCTGCGCAGATAGTCCGTGAACGAGAAGGTCACCCGGTCGATATAGGTTTTCAGGAATCTCGGCAAAGCTCCGACCGGAAGCACCCGGCCGTGTCCCATCGCGGCCGGCAGTTCGCCGCGCACCACATATTCGTTGTCGACCACGATCAGCGCCGAGGGCGGAATCTGGTCGAGCAGCATGTCATGCCCGCGCATCGAGACCCGGTCGGTATCGGCCATGAACAGCACGATCGGCGCGACCCGGCGGCGCGCGGCTTCCTTGATGAATCCGATCTCGTGGGACATCTTGAAGAACTCGTCGAAGGCATGAAAGCCAAGGTCGATCACCTTGCCGATGCCGTCATCGACGATCAGGCGGTCCATCAGCTGCATCTTGCCGTAGGTGTCGACGACGTCGGCGGTCTCGGTCGTCCTTGGCAGATAATCCACCAGGGTCGGCTCCTTCAGATTAATGTCGAAGGAGGTGACGGTTCCGTTTTTTAGCAGCAGGAACTCGCTCATCAGCCGCGCGAGCAGCGTTTTGCCGACCATCGGGCGCGGCGAACAGACGATGTAGACGGGCGTGTAAGCCATTACGGATCATATCAGGCGGATTGGTCGCCCAATCCAGCCTGATTGCCGCCCGTGTGGCAATTATTTTTCACCGCCGTTGCGGGCGCTCGATTTGGAGGCGCCGACCAGATCGGTCAGCTTGATGCGGTCGAACTCACTCCAGACATTGGCCAGCCAATGCCGGACATAGCCGCGCAGGACGAAAGAATAATTCGCGGATTCGTCGTGGACGCCCTTGTTGGCGACGAACTTAAGGAACGGCACCGACGAAACCTCGACCTGCTCATAAGCCATTTCGTTGAGCTTCGGGATCACGAGATCGGTGGCATCCTTGATGCGGTGGAAATACGAATTGTAGGTCGCCTGGTCCCACTGGAAGAACTGGGTGTCGTTGATGAAGTTCTTGACCAGGAAATATTTGGCGCCGCTCATGAAATTAGCTGTCTCGGCGATCTCGTCCAGCGAGGCGATCGAGGGGCCCAGTATATGGAACACGGCGAACGTGATCTGGCCGGTCTTGGCGGCGTCGAGGAAACCGATATCGCGCAGCGAGGCCAGCGCCGGCGACAACAGTCCGGCGCGGACGTCGATCACGGTCACGGACGGGCTGGCCGCGTTCAGCGTGTCGAAGATCTTCATCTGATCCGCGGTCGTCGTCATGTCGACGATCTCGGTGATATCAGGGTGAAAACGCTTCAGGGTACCACGCGGCGCCTCGGTATCGAAGGCGCGGGTGGGAACGTTATTGGCACTGAAATAATCCAGCAACGTACGCGACACGGTGGTCTTGCCGACGCCGCCCTTGTCCGCGCCGACTACAATTACAACTGGCTTTGACATGGAAATCCCTTACGCCCCGGGGCCGCGAAAAACGGCCGCCTTATTCCTGCTTTGGGCGCGAACATGGCAGAACCAAGGGATTAATCAATTCTTTAGGCTGTCGCGGCGGAAATCTCGGGCGACGTCGTTAACACCGGGGTACGCCAATTTGTTAACGCCGGCCCCAGGGACCAGCCGAATTACCGGCCGAATTGCCCCACGGACCGGGGGGTGAACCGGTTGCGGACCCCGGAGGGGGAGGCGGCGCTGGCGCATTCGGTCCGGGCCCACCGGGGGCATCGTGCGGCCCCCATGGTCCCGGCGCTCCCGAAGGTATTTCTTGCGGGAAATTGTCCTGTCCAGGCTCCGGCGTTTGATCGCCAGGCCCCGCCGGTGGCGGCAAGGCCAGTGGCCCGGGGTCATGGCCGCCGGCGAATTGCACCAGCGCCTGGACCCGGGACGGCACCGACGGGTGGGTGGCGAACAGGTCGGAAAAACCCTCGCGCGGGTTGTCGAGGCACAATTCCATGACCGCCGAGGTCGCACCCGGCAGCTCGCCGCGGCCTTCGATCTTGCGCAGCGCCGAAATCATGGCGTCCGGATTTTTGGTCAATTCGACCGATCCGGCGTCGGCCAGGAATTCGCGCGAGCGCGACAGCGCCAGCCGCACCAGTTGCGACAACAGCCAAGCCAGCGCAATAAGCGCCACCGCGAGGATAATGATGAAGATGGCGGCGCCGCCCGATCCCTTGCGGTCGCCGCTATCAGAGGATGACGACGAGGAGGACGATAACGATCTGCCGCCGGATCCCCAGCCCCAGCCGTAGCCGCCGAAATTGCCAAATCCCCGGAACAGCAATTCGGCGAAGAACCCGACCACGCCGGCGATGATCACCGCGATCACCATCATCTGCACGTCGCCGTTGCGGATATGGGTCAACTCATGGCCGAGCACGGCCTCGACTTCCTGGTCGTTGAGCGCGTTGAGCAGGCCCCTGGTCACGGTGATGGCATACTGCCGCTGGTTCAGCCCGGTGGCGTAGGCATTCAGGACATCGCTCTCGACGATTTTCAGTTTCGGCATCGGAATGCCGCGCGAGATGCAGAGGTTTTCCAGCAGATTATAAAGCCGCGGCTCCTGCTGCCGGGTGACATCCTCGCCGCCGGTGACCGCATCGATGATGTTCTGGTGGAAGAAATATGCGATCGCAATCCACAGCAGCGCCGCGCCGGTCGAGTAGGGCAGCGTCCGGATCACGTCGTACAGCGCCGCCCTGAGATAATATTCGACGGTGCCCCTGGCGTTGTTGATGACCTCGATGATCAGCGCGCCGGCATAGACCATCACATAGATCAGCAGGAACAGGCCCGCGAGCAGCAGTATCGAACGGAATTTGTTCGATGCGATGTGGGTATAGAGACCGTACGCGGCCATGATGCGGACTTCCGCTAGTGAATGTCATTCCGGGGCACGCCAGCGGCGTGAAGCCGGAATCCCGAAATTGGGGGCGACGTCATTCCGGGTTCGCCGCTTCGCGACGCCCCGGAATGACGCGAGCGATGAGCCGGCATCTCAGGCCTCAGAACTTCACCGCCGGCGCCTGCTCGACTTCGGCGCGGCTGGCGCCGAGGTCGAAGAATTCCTTGCGGGTGAATCCGAAGGTGCCGGCGAACAAGGCGGCCGGCATCTGCTGGATGCCGGTGTTGTACTCTTGGACTGCGTTGTTGAAGAAGCGGCGGCTGGCGGCGATCTTGTTTTCGAGATCGGACAGTTCGCCGGCGAGTTGCTGGAAGTTGGAATTGGCCTTGAGGTCCGGATAGGCTTCCGATAGCGCGATCAACCTGCCGAGCGCGCCGCTCAACTGGTTTTCCGCCGCCGACACCTGGGCCGGCCCTTGCGCCGACATCGCGGCGCCGCGCGCCTTGACCACGTCGTCGAGCGTGCCCCGTTCATGCGCGGCGTAGCCCTTTACGGTCTCGACCAGGTTCGGGATCAGATCGTGGCGTTGCTTGAGTTGCACATCGATATCGGCGAACGCCTGGTTGACGCGCTGGCTCAGCGCGACCAGTCGGTTGTAGGCGGCAAACGCGAAAAGCACGAGAACGACGATGACGCCGAGAACGATCCAGCCGGTCGACATGGCAAACTCCTGATGGGCCCCGAATGCGGGCAAACTAGACGAAAACAACGCCGCGCGGCAGCCCGCGCGACGTGGATATCCGGTTAGTCGGGTGGAGCAGGGTTATGTTCAATCATCCTTCGAGACGGCGCTTACACGCCTCCTCAGGATGAGGCCGTATTCGCGATGAGGCTTCATGGTGAGGAGCCGCCACCGGGTCCGCGCATGCGCGGCCCGATGACAGGCTACGCGGCGTCTCGAACCATGTGACTTACCATGCGACTTATCCCGGCTCTGATACCGCGTCGCCCCAGCGCCAGCGGCGGGCGTGGGCGTAGTCTTCTTTGGTGCGCCGGGCCACTTTGGCGGTTGCAAGGCCATCCGGCGTGCAGAGTTTTGCGGTCACTTCCACCTTGGTGACAACGGGCGGCGCCAAGACACGCGATGGATGCTGCGCGATCGGTTCACGCGTCAGCGCGACATAACTGAATTTTTCGTCCTCGAACGGCAACTCCGCGCCCTTGATCTGCCGGTGCGCCTGCGAGCGTTGCAGGCGCTGGCTGAAATGGCACCAGTCGGGCGGTTGCAGCGGACATGAGGCTTCATGCGGGCAGGGCGCCGCGACATGCGCGCCGGCCGCGATCAACTGCGCGCGCAGCGCGAGGATGCGCGCGTACCCCGCCGGCGTGCCGGGCTCGATCACCAGCAGCGTGTCGCGGCATTTGCTCCACATCAGATCGGCGAGCGCGCGACGCGGGCCTTCCTCGATTTCGCCGATTACATAACTCGCGACCACGAGGTCGGCCGGTTCGGCTTTCGCCAGCCCTGCACCGGCGTCGCTTTGTCGATAATCGATGTTGCCCAGACGATGGCTGTTCTTCGCAAGATCGAGAGCCAGTGTCCGCAGCGCGGTGTTGGCGTCCAGCAAGATAAAATCTTGCAGCGATGGCCAGGCTTCGGCCGCAGCCCACGTTGCCGTGCCCGGCCCTGCGCCGACATCGAGCAGGCCCGCCGGCGCGAACGCCGGCCGGCTCTCGGCCAGCGCGTTGAGGCTGGCGGTGACCGCGGCGTAGGTCGCGGGCATCCGCGCCAGCGCATAGGCCAGCGCATCGGCCTCGGAGCGGATCGCCCTGGAGGTGCCGCCGCCGCGATAAACTTCCGAGATCTTTGCCGACCGCTCCGCCGCGTCGGTGCGCGACAGCCCGTGCAAACGGGCATCGAGCGCGGTTTTCAGTTCGGCGGGGAGGTCGGGTGAGATTGTCATGATAGGCCGTCAACCTCGCAAGCGGTGCGGCAAAGAAGCCCTCATCCTGAGGAGCGCGTCTTCGCGCGTCTCGAAGGATGGCCGCAAGCACGCGTGCGCGACGAACTGAGCAGAACAGTCATGGTTCGAGACGCCGCTTCGCGGCTCCTCACCATGAGGCTGTGCTGAGCACGCTCCTCACGATGACGCCCTCACCCTACGCCACGTGCTGATCGAGAATCTTCACCGCTTCTTCGAGCGCGACCGAGACCAGCTGCGAGACGCCGCGTTCGGCCATGGTGACGCCGAACAGCCGGTTCATCCGCGCCATCGTGATCGGATTATGGGTGATGATGATGAAGCGGGTATCGGTGGTCCTGGTCATCTCGTTCAGCAGATTGCAGAACCGCTCCACGTTGTGGTCGTCGAGCGGCGCGTCGACTTCGTCCAGCACGCAGATCGGCGACGGGTTGGTCAGGAACACCGCGAAGATCAGCGACAGCGCGGTCAATGCCTGCTCGCCGCCCGATAGCAGCGACAAGGTCTGCGGCTTCTTGCCGGGCGGCTTGGCGATGATTTCGAGGCCGGCTTCGAGCGGATCGTCGCTCTCGATCAGGTGCAGCGCCGCTTCGCCTCCGCCGAACAGTTCGACGAACAGCCGCTTGAAGTGGGCGTTGACGGTTTCGAACGAGGTCAGCAGCCGCTCGCGGGCTTCGCGGTTGAGGCTCTGGATGCCCTGACGCAGGCGCTTGATGGCTTCGACCAGATCGTCGCGCTCGGTGGTCAGCGCGGTGTGCTGAACCTCGACCTCGCGCAGTTCTTCCTCGGCACGCAGATTGACCGCGCCCAACCGCTCGCGGTCGCGGCGCATTTTCTCGAGGTTTTCCTCGATCTCCGCCAGCGGCGGCAGTTCGGTTTCCGGGGTGATTTCGGCAAGCCCGGCTACGGCATGCGGCTCGACTTCCAGCATGTCGTGGATTTCCCGTTCGACATCGGCAAGCCGGCGCCGCGCGCCTTCCATCCGCTCTTCCGCACGGGCGGTCGCTTCACGGGCGCTCGATAGCGCCTCCAGCGAGATCTTGGCGGCGCGATCGGTTTCCGCCATCGCGCTTTCCGCCATGGCTAGCGCGTCGGCGGCGACGCGGCGCGCGGTTTCGGCGGATTCGATTTCGTCGATCAGGGAGCGGCGTTTTTCCGCGAACACGGCCGGGGCATCGTCAAGCTCGGCGCGCTCGGCGGTGACCTCGGTGATGCGGGTCTCGATGGTTTCGATCTGCGACGCCGCGCCTTCCTTGCGGGTTCGCCACTGGTTCTGTTCGGCGACGATGGCCTGGACCCGGCGGTCGGCCAGTTCCGCCTCGCGCGCCAGCGCCTGGGCCTCGGCGCGCACCTGCGCGGCGAGCCGGCGGCGGCCTTCGATGTCGCTGCGTACCGCGGTGAGCTTGTCTTCGGCTTCGAGGCTTGGCGGCAATTCGTCCAGCGCCGCGGTCGCGGTTTCGTGCGCGGCCGAGGCCTCGGCGCGGTCGGCGTCGAGCCGGCTGTGCGCCTCGGTCAGCGCGGATTTGCGCGCCGCATGGCGGTTGATCTCGCGTTCGGTGTTGGCATGGCGCTCGCGTGCGGCGTCGGCCTCGCGCTGCGCGGCGCGCCAGGCGTCGCGGCCCGAGCTTTCGGCCGCTGCGGCGATCTTCAGTTCGGCTTCGGCGTTCTCCAGCGCCTGGCGCTTGGCGGTGGCCTCAATGCGGGCCTGCTCCAGTTCGTGCTCGATATCGACCAGCCGAGCCCGCTCGGCGAGGCGGCGTGCCGCCCCGGTCGGCGCATGTGCGGCGGCGACAAAGCCATCCCAGCGCCAGACGTCGCCTTCCAGCGACACCAGCCGCTGGCCGGTCTTCAGCTGCGACACCAACTCGGCGCCGCGTTCCTTCGCGACGACGCCGATCTGGGCGAGACGGCGCGCCAGTTCGGGCGGCGCGTCGACGACCGAGGCCAGCGCTTCGACACCTGACGGCAGCGACGGATCGCCTTCGGTGACGCCGGAATTGGTCCATCGCATCGGCGCCGACGGATCGACCGGCGCGTCGAGGTCGTCGCCCAGCACCGCGCCCAGCGCTTTCTCATAGCCCTTGGCGACGGTGACGCCGTCGATGATCGGCGGCCACAGATTCTTCGTTTCAGAATTGACGAGCTTGGAGATCGTGCGCGCTTCGGTCTCGAGCCGCTGCACGCGTTTCTCGGCCTCGTTCAGCGGCGCCCGCGACGACTCCAGTTTTTGCCGCGCGGCGATGTGACCGGCTTCGCCGGCTTGCGCCGCGGCTTCGGACTGCGCCAGATGTTCCTGCGCGCTTTCCATCAGGCCGGCGAGTTCGGCGAGGTCGCCGACGCCGCTGGTTTCCTGCGCCAGCATGCCTTCTTCGGTGCGGATGCCGACGATCTCCTGATCGAGCCGTGCGATGCGTTCCTGATGAGTACGGACGCCGGCTTCGAGTTGCCGGCGCCTGGCCGTGAGATCGGCCAGCGCGGTGGTCAATTCGGTGAACAGCCGCTCGGCGTCGGCCAGGGTGGCCTCGGCTTCGGAAACCCGCTCGTCGGCGCCGCTACGCTTTTCGACCCGCGACTTGATCTCTTCCTTGATTTCCGAGTCTTCGATCGCAAGCCGCTGCAGCGCCACTTCGGCATCGGCGGCCTGCTGCTGCTCGCGGGCGATATCGCCGGCGAACTGGTTCAGCCGGCGATCGAGTTCGGCGACGCGCTCCTTGGCGCGCACTTCCTCGCGATCCAGGATTTCGCGCGCATTGGTCAATCGCTGCAGGCCGGCGGCGGCGCGGGCTTCGCCCTCGCGCAAGGCCGGCAGCTCGGAGGCGCGGATCGCCTGGATACGGGCGGCTTCGGCCTGTTCGCGGGTGCGCTCGGCCATCTCGCGGACGCTGAGTTCATGGACACGGCCGGCCTCGGCGACGTCGGTGTTGGATTCCAGCCAGCGCAGATGGAACAGCGTGGCTTCGGCCTTGCGCACCTTGGCGGCGACTTCGCGGTAACGGATCGCCTGGCGCGCCTGCTTCTTCAGGCCTTCCATTTGTCCGGCCAACTGCCCGATCACGTCTTCGACGCGCGTGAGGTTGGTTTCGGCCGCCTTCAGCCGCAATTCCGCTTCGTGGCGGCGGGCGTGCAGGCCGGCGACGCCGGCGGCGTCTTCCAGCACGCGGCGGCGCTGCTCGGGTTTGGCCTGGATGATTTCGCCGATCTTGCCCTGGTGGACCAGCGCCGGCGAACGCGCGCCGGTGGCGGCGTCGGCGAACAGGATCTGCACGTCACGGGCGCGAACGTCGCGGCCGTTGATACGATAGACCGAGCCGGCCTCGCGTTCGATGCGGCGCGAAATTTCCAGGATCTCGCGATCGTTCAACGCCGCCGGCGCGGTGCGGTCGGTGTTGTCGATCGTCATCACCACTTCGGCGTGGTTGCGCGACGGGCGGTTGCCGGAGCCCGCGAAAATCACCGCATCCATGTCGGCGGCGCGCAGCGATTTGTGCGAGGTCTCGCCCATCGCCCAGCGCAGCGCTTCGACCAGATTGGACTTGCCGCAGCCGTTCGGTCCGACCACGCCGGTGAGGCCCGGCTCGATCACGAAGTCGGTGGGTTCAACGAAGGATTTGAAACCGTGAAGGCGAAGGCGCGTGAGTTTCATGGGCAAGCATGCTCTGTTGGCGGGGCGCGAATCTCCCTGCCGTGACAGTACCATAGAAGGCAATGTCGGTGTGTGGGTTAACCGCTGATAGCGGCTCTCTCGGGCGCGACAATGGCGAGACCGGGGCCGAAGGGCAACCGCACGCCCCGGCTTTTCCCAAGGCTTTTGTAGGGGCTTTTGATGAGCCTTTTGAAGCGGCTCTCACGGACGGACGCATTATCGCGTCCGTCATCGACACCTATTTGTCGGAGACTTGTCGCAGACTTTGCAACGGCTTGGCGGCGCGTGATTCGGCGAACCGAATCAGCTCTTCAGCATCGACTTGATCTTCTTGTCGAACTCGTCGAACGAGGCTTCGCCCTTGATGACCTCACCATTGATGAAGAAGGTCGGGGTCGAATTCACCTTCAGCACGTCGGCGGCATATTTCTGGTCGGCGGAGATCTTGTCGAGCAGCGCCTGGTCCTTCAGGCAATCCTCGACGTTCTGCTGGCTCAGGCCGGCCTGCTTGCCGATCCGGGTCAGGGTCTCGGTGGTGTTCTTCATCACCCAATCGGCCTGCGACTTGAACAGCAGATCGATCACGGTGAAGTATTTGCCGGCGTCGTCCTTGGCGATGCAGCGCGCCAGCATCGAACCGGCCGCCGCCTTGATGTCGAGCGGGAACTCGCGGAAAATGTAACGCACCTTACCGGTGTCGATATAGGTCGACTTGATCTTCGGAAACACCTCGGCGTTGAACGCCGCGCAATGCGGGCAGGTCATGGAGGCATATTCGGTGATCGTGACCGAGGCGTCCTTGGGGCCGAGTACCATGTCGGGCAGCGAGACCGGTTTGGCGACATCGGCGGCGCTCTGCGCCATCGCGCTCGAGATCAGGCGCAGCGGCGAAAAGCCGGCGAGAGCGGCAAGCCCGGTCAGCGAAAGGGCGGCGGTGAAAGCGCGGCGCGTGATGATCAACGGATGACTCCCGATTGGCGCGTTCACGCCGAAAGAACCTCGAATAAGACGTGTTGGCTAGCTTGAAACCATCAATGTGGCAATGGCAGGCCCACCGGCGTACCTTCCCGTCGCCTCAATTTCGCTTGATCGATGCACCGAGCCGCGCCAGCGCCGCGCGCAATTCCTCGTCTTCGACCTCGGTGAGGCCTTCGGCCACCTTGGCGACCGCCTTGGGGTCCGGCGGCCTGGGTCGGGCGGGGCGTTCGCGGCGCGACAACGGGGCCTGCCGCAGGGTCAGCCGGCCGACCGCGTTCCAGCCGAAGAAACGGTTGACGCGCTGCAGCAGCGCATCGGAGGTGTGCTGGATTTCAAGCGCCATCGGGCCCTCGACCCGCAACACCAGGGTCGCCGGTTCCTGCTGCTGGCCCTCGACCGGCCGCGGCCATTGCATCTTCAGGGGCTCTGAGTGCCGCGCGATCTCGGGACCGGCGATCTCGGCCCAACGCGTCACCAGTTCCCGCGCCGCGAAACCCTGCTTGGCATAGGCCTCGGCGAACACGTCGTTGAGCAGGACGGACAGCGGCTTGGCGCTGATCCAGCCGGGTTTTGTGAATTTGCGCATCGGGGCGTTATAGCATGTGTGCCGGATCCGCGAAGAAAGACGTGGATGCCCTCGACAAGCACGGGCATGACGTGACGAGCTCGGATACTAAATTAGTCGTCATGAACTCCCCCGCGATTGCAAAAGTCGGACGAGAATGGAATGCCGCCAAGGCGAGCCTCCGCCCCGCGCTGCTGCTCGACTGGTACGACCGGCATCGGCGCCGGCTGCCGTGGCGGCCGCTGGCGGGCGAGCGGGCCGATCCATATCGGGTCTGGCTGTCGGAAATCATGCTGCAGCAGACCGGGGTCAAGACGGTCGGGCCGTATTTCGAAAAGTTCGTCGCACGCTGGCCCGATGTTGCGGCCATGGGGCAGGCCTCGCTCGACGACGTGCTGCGGATGTGGGCCGGGCTCGGTTATTATTCGCGCGCCCGCAATCTGCACGCCTGCGCGGTGGCGGTGTTGCGCGACCATGGCGGCGCGTTTCCGGATACGGAAGAAGGGTTGCGCGCGCTGCCGGGGATCGGACCGTACACGGCGGCGGCGATCGCCGCGATCGCGTTCGGCCGGCAGACCATGCCGGTGGACGGCAACATCGAGCGCGTGGTGTCGCGGCTCTATGCGGTCGAGGAGGCGCTGCCGCAGGCCAAGCCGTTGATCCAGCAATTGGCGGCGACGTTGCTGGGCGCAACGAGAGCCGGCGATAGCGCGCAGGCGCTGATGGATCTCGGCTCGACCATCTGCACGCCGAAAAAACCGGCCTGCGCGCTGTGTCCGCTCACCGAGGATTGCCTCGGCCGCGCGCGTGGCGACCCGGAAACATTTCCGCGCAAGGCCCCGAAGAAAACCGGTGAGCTGCGCCGCGGCGCGGCGTTCGTGGTGACGCGCGCCGGTGAGCTTCTGGTGCGCACGCGCCCGGACAAAGGCCTGCTCGGCGGCATGACCGAGGTGCCGAATTCAAGCTGGCTCGCCGGCCAGGACGATCAGGCGGCGCTGCAGCAGGCGCCGGCGCTTAAAGGCGTCGCGCGCTGGCATCGCAAGGTCGGCGTGGTCACCCACGTGTTCACGCATTTTCCGCTGGAACTGGTGGTTTACACCGCCGGTGTTGCCGCGCGCGCAGCCGCGCCTGACGGCATGCGCTGGGTGCCGATCGCGACGCTCAAGGACGAAGCGCTCCCCAATGTCATGCGCAAGGTGATCGCGCATGGCCTTGAGTGAGTTCAGGCCACCAAGGCACGTGCTTCGGCCGCAGGCGCCAACGAAATGCGGTTGCGGCCGGTCTTCTTGGCGAAATAAAGCCCCTGATCGGCGCGCTCGATCAGATCCTGGACGTCGCGGTCGCCTTCGGTGAACATCGAAACGCCGATCGACGCCGTGACCAGAATCGCCTTGTCGGCATGATTGATGGGCGCCTCCTCGATCGCGACCCGAATCCGTTCGGCGAGCATCAGCGCGGTCTCCTGGTCGAGTTCGCGCAGCAGCACAACGAATTCCTCGCCGCCGAATCGCGCCGCTTTGTCGGTGCCGCGGATCTTGGCGTTGACGATATCGGCGATCGCCTTGATCACGTGGTCGCCGGCACCGTGACCGTAGGTGTCGTTGATCTTCTTGAAATGATCGATATCGATCATCAGCGTCGCCATGCTGCGCTTGTATCTGCGGCAGAACTCCAGCGCATCGTCCGCCAGCGGCAGGAAGGCGCGGCGGTTCAATAGGCCGGTCATGAAGTCGGTGTCGGCGAGCTGTCGCAGCTTGAGGATATCCGCCTCCATCTGCATCGCATTCTCGGTGGCGCGCAATTCGGCTTCCCTGGTGCGTTCCTCGGCGAAGCCGATGCGGCGCAGCAGTGATCGCAGCGCGCGGCTGAGCCGCACCACTTCCATCGAACCGCTTTGCCGGGCCAGCATGCTCGGTCCGAACGCGCGCCCGATCCGGTCGGCTTCCTGCGTGATCGCCAGGATCGGCCCGGCGATGCGGCGCGAAATAAACACCGCGAACGCCAGCCCCATCACGCCGACGACCGCGCCGATGAACAGGATGATCTGCGCCGACGAACCCGCCGCGGCAAGCGCCACGCTGGCCGGCTGGCTCGCGGTGACAATCCAGTTCAATCCCTGATATTCGCGATGGCCGTTGCCGACATAGAACGCGGTCAGCATCCGCTCAGAATCGGATTTTTCCGAGAATGTCCCTTGTCGGGTCGCGAGCAGCTCAGCGAGCCGGTCGCCGCTGTATTTGACCTGGCCCTTGTCCGGGCCGACCAGAACCGTGCCGTTCTTGTCGATGATCGAGAGCGTGGTGTCGGTGCCGCCATCATTGGCTTCGACGTCGGTGATCAGGTTGGTCGCCCAGTCGAAATTGAGATGGCCGCCGAGCACGCCGAGCAGTTTTCCATTCGCGTCGCGCACCGGCATCGCGAGATCGACGAAACGATAGGGCTCGTTGTTGGCGCGCTGCGCCAGCAGCGACGACAACAGGATCGCTTCGTGGACGTCGCCGATCGCGAGCCGTTGCAGGCCTTCCTTGAACCAGGGCCGCTTCGCCACCGATCCGCCCTGCAGCAGACCGCCGGTCGAGGCCACCACCTTGCCGTCGGGATCGGCAAAACCGATCCAGGCAAAGTCGGAAAACGAATTCTGCAACTGCTCGAGCGCATGGCGCAGTTCGACCGGATCGCTCTGCCACAGCCGTTGCAGCGGCTGCAATTGCGAGAACAGGTTCATCTCCTGCTGGCGCACCGCCATGTAGCGGTCGAGCCGGCCCGCGGTGGTGGAGGCGATGCCCGCGAGGCTGTGGTTCACCAGCTTCGACGTATTGTTGTAGCTGACCCAGGCGGCGCCGGCAGCCAGCGTACCCACGACAAGGATCGACATCATCGCAATGGCCGCAGCGATCTGCGTTCGAACGGTAAGATGATCTTCTACGCTGCGCAGACGTTCTGCCAGTTTTTGATACAAGGCCCGCATCTCAATTCCCCGATGTTGCGGACCTTACCTCCACTCAATCGCCCTGCGATTTGGTTACGGGCGGGAACTCGCTGCGATCGTATTGAACCGGCGGTGAATCAAACCGGATTTTACCGTCCATTTTTCCGTAGTAGTCCTGAGTGGGTCAGGGCCTGGGCGGGACGATCGGCGGCTTGGCGTTGAGGGCTTCGACCTGAAAGCCCGCGACCCGCTTGTAGTTCGCGGCGATGTCTTCCAGCTCCTGCCGTGACAGCACGTC
The DNA here is from genome assembly GCA_963845435.1 of uncultured Alphaproteobacteria bacterium. Lineage (GTDB taxonomy): Bacteria > Pseudomonadota > Alphaproteobacteria > Rhizobiales > Xanthobacteraceae > Bradyrhizobium. The sequence goes on along the minus strand of CAWJSD010000007.1, from coordinate 85,501 downwards.
GGTCACCACCTCGTAACCATCCGGGGCGCGCTCCTCGACCATCTGCATCACCTGCTCCGGGCCGTTGCGGCGGTTGAGCATCACGAGGTCGGTGGTGGCGGGGCGCCGTTCGGCCTCGTAAGCCGACAGCGCGGCGCTGGTCGGGCCATGGATGAGGATTTCGCGGGCGAGGACGCGGGCGTCGAGGATCGCCTGCGACGCGCCGTTGGAGCCGATCGGATACATCGGATGCGCAGCATCGCCCATCAGCGTGACCGGCCCGAAGGTCCAGCGATCGATCGGATCGCGGTCGACCAGCGGATATTCATAGGCGTGCGGACAGTTCTCGATCAGGCCGGGCACGTCGAGCCAGTCGAACTTCCAATCCCTGAACCACGGCAGAAATTCTTCCAGCCGCGCGGCGCGATTGTAATCTTCGCGGCGCCATTGATAGGTCGGCGGCATGTGCCGTTCGGCGACCCAGTTGATGGCGAATTGACCCGAGGCGTCGGGCTCGCGCGAAATCGTGTAGCAGACGAATTTCAGGATTTCATGGCCGGCCATGATCATGGTGCGGCCGGACAGGAATGCATCCGCCTTGGTGATGCCGCGCCACAGGATGCGTCCGTTCCAGATCGGCGGGCCTTCCTGCGGATAGAGCTTTTCGCGGATCGCCGAATGGATGCCGTCGGCGGCGACCAGCAATCGGCCTTCATGCCGGCCGGCGGATTTGCCGGAGACTTTGTCGATGAAATCGGCGCGCACGCCGGCCGGGGTTTCGGTCCAGCCCGAGAGGTGATGGCTGGTGAGGATGTTGTCACGGCCCAGCCGTTCGATCGCGGCATCGAGCAAAATCTGCTGCAGGGTGCCGCGATGGATCGAAAATTGCGGCCAGCGGTAGCCGGCCTCGATGCCGCGCGGCTCGCTCCAGATCGGCTTGCCGTGCTTTGAAAAATACGCCAGCTCCCGGGTGCGCACGCCCGCGGCGTCGAGTTTTTCCAGCAGCCCGAGCTCGATCAGTTCGCGCACCGCATGCGGCAGTACATTGATGCCGACCCCGAGCGGTCGCAGTTCGGCTGTGCTTTCGAACACTTTGGCCGGCACCCCGATCTGGTGCAGGCTGAGCGCCAGGGTAAGCCCGCCAATGCCGCCGCCGGCGATAAGTACCGTCATGGTTCCCCCCTGGTTCAAGGCGTCATGGCACGGCGGCGGAGGCCGGGCAACCGCCCGATTTGACAGGCCCGAGCCGATTGGAACTAATTGTCGCGGTCGGCGTTTCGCTTACCCGGAGCCGGGTTCCCGGCCAGTATCGTTGCATCACAGGATCATTTCATGCCGGCCGTGGCCGTCTCGACCCAACCCGTTCCGCATCACGGCCTTCCGCCCGCAAATCCTGGGCTCCGCAGCCGACTTAAAGAAGCCACCGCAGACGCCCACCGCGATCTCGATGCGCGGCTGAGCGGGCTCGATCTGGCGAACCTTGATGGTTACCGGCGCTTTCTGGAGGCCAATGCCGCGGCGCTATGGCCGGTCGAGGACGCGCTGGAGACGGCGGGGGTCGCCGCTTTATTCGCCGATTGGCCGCAACGTTCTCGTCGCGCCGCGATGACCGCCGATCTGGCCAGGGTCGGCGGCACGCTCAGCCCGCTGCCGCCGATGGCCGAGATCAACCGCAACGGCGTGTTCGGCGCGATGTATGTGCTGGAAGGCTCGCGGCTCGGCGCCAAATATCTCTTGCGCGGCGTCGCGCAGGCCGCCGATCCCGTGGTGGCGACTGCGACGGCCTATCTCGCCCACGGCGCCGGCCAGCATTTTTGGCAAAACTTTCTGGTCGCGCTGGAGCAGCAGTCGGTGACGCCGAACGATGAAGCGGAAATCATCGACGTCGCCGGACTGGCGTTTTCGATGTTTGCGCAGGCGGCGGCGCGCGTATGAACCAGCAGGTCGATCTTTCCAATTGCGATCGCGAGCCGATTCACATTCCCGGTAGCGTGCAGCCATTCGGGTTTCTGCTGACGCTGCTGTCGGACTTCACCATCGTGATCGCCTCCGACAATACAGGCGATTTTCTCGGTAACGATATTGGTTCGATCCTGCAGAAGCCGCTCGCCGAAGTCTTCTCGGCTGCGGCAGTCGCCGCGATCCGCGCCCGCGTCGATTATCTCGCCGGCCCCGATGCGGTGGAGCGCATGTTCGGACTTGAACTGCAGCCGGGCGGCAAACCGTACGACATCGCGATCCATTTCTCCGGCGCCTATCTGATCGTCGAGGCCGAGCCCAGCGTGGTCGAGCCCGACGTCAATTCCGGCGAGATGGTCCGCCTGATGCTTGCCCGGGTGCGCAAGGCGCGGGGCCTGACCGAACTGGCGCAGGAAGCCGCCCGCCAGATGAAGATCCTCAACGGCTTCGACCGGGTGATGGTCTATCGCTTCCATCCGGACGGGTCGGGCGAGGTGATCGCCGAAGTCGCGGCATCCGGGCTTGAGCCGTTTCTCGGGCTGCATTATCCGGCCTCCGATATTCCGAAGCAGGCCAGAATTCTCTACCAGCGCAACTGGCTGCGGATCATCTCGGACATCAATGCCAAACCGGCGCTGTTGAAGGCGACTTCGAGCCACAGCGCGCCGCTGCTCGATCTGTCGATGAGCGTGCTGCGATCGGTGTCGCCGATCCATGTCGAGTATTTGCGCAACATGGGCGTCGGGGCCTCGATGTCGGTGTCGATCCTGGTCGACGGCAAATTGTGGGGCCTGTTCGCCTGCCATCATTATTCGCAGCGCCACATCTCGTTCGAGCGTCGCACCGCGGCGGAATTGTTTGGCCAGATGTTCTCCTGGATCGTGGAAGGCCGCGAGCGCGAGGGCGACGTCGCCTACGAGGCCAAGGCGCACCGGATCCAGGAAAAGCTGATGGAGAGCGCGGCCTCGCGCGCCCACGGCCCGCGCCCGATCACCGAATTCATCGGCGACTACCGCAAGATGATCGAATGCGACGGCATCGCGGTCTGGTCCGACGGCGAGATCACGCTCGAAGGCGAGACCCCGACCGAGAGCGAGGTCAAGGATCTCATCAACTTCATCAATCGCACTTCGCCAGGGCGGATCTGCGCCAGCGGCGAAATCGCCAAGGTCTATGCGGCCGGTGAATCATTCCGCGACCGCGCCGCCGGCTTTCTCGCGATCCCGATTTCGCGGATGCCGCGCGATTGCCTGATCTTCTTCCGCCGCGAAATCCTGCGCTCGGTGAACTGGGCCGGCGATCCCAACAAGGTCTATTCCGAGGGCCCGCTCGGCGCCCGGCTGACGCCGCGCAAGAGTTTCGAACTCTGGCAGGAAGTGGTCAGCGGACAATCGAAGCCATGGACCTCGGCCGACCTGCACATCGCCGAGAGCCTGCGCGTCACGCTGCTCGAAGTCATCCTGCAACTGGCCGATCTGGCCGCGCGCGAACGCCGCGGTGCGCAGGAGCGGCAGGAACTGATGATCGCCGAACTCAATCATCGGGTTCGCAATATTCTGAGCCTGGTGCGGGCGCTGGTGGCGCAAAGCAAGGACACCGCATCGAGCACCGAGGAATTCGCCAGCGTGCTCGGCGGCCGGATCCAGGCGCTGGCGCGCGCCCATGACCAGATCACCAACCTGAACTGGGCGCCGGTCGCGCTGAAATCGCTGGTCGAGTCCGAAGCCGGCGCCTATCTCGGCGCCCGTGCCGACCGCATCAGCATGTCCGGACCCGAAGTCGCGCTCGATCCCAAGGCGTTCGCGACCCTGGCGCTGGTGGTGCACGAGATGATGACCAACTCCGCCAAATATGGCGCGCTGGCGGATTCCACCGGCCAGGTCGAGGTGCTGTGGACGCTCGACGAAGGCTCCAGTCTTGTCATCGACTGGAAGGAAAGCGGCGGCCCGCCGGTGCAGCCGCCGACCCGGCGCGGCTTCGGCACCACGATCATCGAGCGCTCGGTGCCGTTCGATCTCAAGGGCGACGCCGAGATAAAATTCGATCTGCTCGGCGTCCAGGCGCGGTTCGTGATCCCGGCGAATTATGTCGAGATGATTCCCGGCATGTCGGGTCTTCCCGGTAAAGTGGCGGCAAAGGAGCAGACGATGCCCAGGATTTCCGATACGGCGCTGATCGTGGAAGACAATCTGATAATCGCGATGAGCGCCGAGGTGATCCTGCTCGAACTCGGCGCCCGCCATGTCGAGACCGCGGCATCGGTCAGCCAGGCGCTGCGGTCGATCGAGCGCGAAAAGCCCAGCTTCGCGCTGCTCGACGTCAACCTCGGTAGCGAGAACAGCGTCAAGGTCGGGCAGAAATTGCTCGAACTCGACGTCCCCTTCATCTTCGCGACCGGCTATGGCGAACGGGCGCCGATCCCGGAAGAACTATCGGCCGCTCCCGTCATCCAGAAGCCCTACACCCGCGAAGTGGTGGAAAACGCGCTCGGCAAACTGAAGCGCCCGCAATAGTTCAGACGCTGACCTGGTTATCGTCATGGCCGGGCTTGTCCCGGCCAACCACGTTATTCGGCAACGTCGTGGATGCCCGGGACAAGCCTGGGCATGACGATAGCTTTATAGCTGCTCAGGCGGCATTTCGTTTCGAGCGCTCCAGTTCGCGCCCGGTCCGCAGCATCAACTGCCGTAGCCAGATCGAGCCCGGATCGAATTGTGCCCGCGTCGGCGTGAACATGAATTGTTCGTCGATACCGGGATCGAGCGGCGGCGGGATCACCGCCAGCGACAGCGGCTTCTTCAGCGCCGCGATCAGCCGGCCCGGCACGAAAGCCACGAGGTCAGTGCGCGCCACGACATGCAGCGCCTCGATATAGCCGGGCACGACCAGCGCGATCGGCCGTTCGACGCCTTTATCGCGCAGCCAGCTATCGATCAGATCCTCGTTGCTGCCGCGGATGATGACGGCGATATGCCGTGCCTGAAGAAACACCTCGCGCTTCGACAATTTCGCGCCGGCCGGATGACCGCACCGCACCGCCAGCGCGTCGCGGTCCGTGTAGAGCAACTGGCGGTGAAATCCCTTGAACGCATTGCCAATGCTGATCACCATGTCGATGGTGCGGGCGAACTCTGCCGAAAAGATCGCCGGTCCCCGCCACGGCACGATGTCGAGCCGGACATTGGGCGCGACCGCGCCGATCTTTTCCATCAGCGGCGGCATCAATAGCTCCACTGCCAGATCGGGCATCATCAGCCGGAACTGCCGCTCGCTGCTGGCGGCATCGAATTCCTCCGCGACGAACAGCCCGCGCACCTGATCGAGCGCCTGCGACAATGGACCGCGCAGTGCCTGCGCGCGCGGCGTCAATTCCATGCGCGCCCCGGTGCGAACCAGCAGGGGATCACCGATCACGTCGCGCAACCGCTGCAGCGCGTGGCTCATGGCGGGCTGCGACAGGCCGACCCGGACCGCCGCGCGGCTGACATTGGCTTCCAGCAGCAGCGCATCGAGCGCAACCAGCAGATTGAGATCGAGCGAGGCCAAATTCATCGAATGAATATATATCATATGGACTATCGATTGGAAGAATGCGTCGCAATGCGCGACGGTTGGCCTTCCCTTCACGTAACGGAGATGCCGCCATGAGCGCCGCCGCCAACAAGAAACTGATGCAGGAGATCTTCGCCGCCGCCAGCGATCCCGATCCCGCGGTGCGCGACCGCGCATTGTTCGTCGCCAACCTGGCCGATGACGCCAGATGGGTGGTGACCGGTCAGTATTCCTGGTCGCACACCTTCACCGGCAAGCAATCGATCCTGAACGATCTGCACGGCCATGTCCGCGATCTCCTGGTCGAACGGGTCAGAACTCTCGCGCATCGCTTCATCGCCGATGACGATTGCGTCGTGGTCGAGGCCAAGGGCAGCAACCTGACCAAGACAGGCGTTCGTTACGACAACGATTATTGCCTGGTGTTCCAGTTCGCGGACGGCAAGATCAGCGAGATCAGGGAATATTGCGATTCCGTGCTGACCGAAAAAGCGCTGGGACTGTTCCCCGAAGCGCGCAGGCATCCTGTCCCGGGGACTGCCTCATCCTGAGCAGCGGCGTCTTCGCCGCGTCTCGAAGGATGATTCTGCGGCGCATGGTTCGAGACGGCGCTTGCGCGCCTCCTCACCATGAGGCGGTAAGAAATGCGAGGACCTCATCCTGAGGAGGCCGCAAAGCGGCCGTCTCGAAGGATGGCAACAGACGCCGTGTGGCCATCCTTCGAGACGCGATGAAGTCGTCGCTCCTCAGGATGAGGCTTTGGGCGTTTCTTAAACACGGATGGGCACGGACGCACTCGCGCCGTGCCCACCTTACGCCGATCAAACGACCTTGGTCTTGAGGTGACCGAACATGATGTTCTTGGCTTCCTCGTCCATCTCGGCCTTGAAGGTGAACTTGTCCTTCAGCGCGTTCGCGCGCGCCGCCGCCGGCCGCGCCGAGATCTCGTCGAACAGGCGCTTGACGTTGGGGTATTTGGTGAAGACGTCGTCGCCGAGCACATAGGCCGCCATCCGCACCCAGCCCCAGAACGCCATGTCGACAATCGTATAGGCGTCGCCGGCCAGATATTTGCTGCTGGCGAGGCGATCGTCGAGCACCTTGTAATGGCGATGGGCTTCGTACTGGTAGCGGTTGTGGGCGTATTCCAGATCCTTCGGCGCGGCGTGCTTGAAATGCACGGCCTGACCCGAATAGGGACCGAGGCCGGTGGCCACGAACATCAGCCATGACAGCATCGGCCCGCGCGCGGCCGGGGTGTTCGGTGGCATGAACTTGCCGGTCCGCTCGCCGAGATAGAGCAGGATCGCATTGCTGTCGAACACGAACACGCCGTCATCGTCGATCGCCGGCACCTTGGCGTTCGGATTGACCTTGAGGAATTCGGGTTTGAACTGGTCGCCCTTGCGGGTGTCGACCGGCACCAGCTCGTAGGGCAGGCCGCTCTCTTCCAGGAACAGCGCGATCTTGGCCGGGTTAGGCGCACCGTTGAAGTAGAATTTCAGCATCAGACATCTCCCTTGTTGTTATTGGCGCTGGAAAATCGGGGCGCGGCCCCGGGCCGCGGACGATCCTTCAATGCTCAAATTTCAGGGAAAAGCGCAAGCGACGAGTTTGTGAAGGGGGAGGGGCGACGGGCTTGGCTACGCATCAAGCGACCGAACAAACCTTTCGTCATCCGGGCCTGCGCCGAGTGGCGCATCCCGGAATGACGAAAGAATCATGGCGACGATTGCGCGTAACCTACTCTCCAATGCCTTTAACGAAAGACGCTACTGTCCGAGCCGGCGGCACACGATGTCCATGCCGATGTGGCGGCCGATTTCCTTGATCTGTATGACATTGAAGAACTGATCTTCGAACAGGATGCGATCGCCGAGCGTCAATCCGTCCAGCCAATAGGCGCGGAACGTGATCATCGTTTCCGTGGTGTCCCCGCTGATTCCTTCCCGGTTATTAGTTGCGCGCGCTATCTTTTGAGCGCGCAAGGTCGCGAACGTGCTCCAGGCGGGAGTTGTCGCGCCGGTTGCGTCGATGGTCGTGTTGCCGCATTTCAGCACGGCGATGGTTCGATCCAGCGTCCCTGATCGCATCGGATGGCCTTAAAGATCGCGGCGACAATACCGATACCGTGGCCGTGAGCCACATGCGGGTCGCGCGTGAATTCGGATTTACGGGATACGCGGTGACAGTTGTCGGCGGTGGCAGCGCATTCGATTTTGCGCTGTCACGGCTGCACGAGACACCAGACCCGCCGACGCGCACATAGACTGATTTGCCGAACAGTTTCAATCTGATTTGCCCTGTCCAGCCCTGCCGCCAAAAACATTTTGCTTTCTCTGGAACGCAAATCAGCTGCGTATGGCGGCCATCCCGTCCCGAGAGAGGGACGTTGGCCATCGTCACGAACGTTGGGGCGGGGAGCGGTGGACGCAGGCTGCGTCGTCGCGCATGGCAGTGCAGGGCGGGTCCTTGGGATTTCGTGAGCATCGGCCGGCGCGGAGACGAGCGGCGCGGAAGCGTACGGCGAAGCCGTGTGGTCCTGGCACCCGTTGCTGGTGTCAAATCGTCGGAGGTTTTGTCATCCCAACCGGGACTGACATCACCGTCAATCCGGCGATGACGGTGACAAAAAGGAATTCGTCGCCGGGGAGAGCACGGAGAAAACCGTTAAAACCATTGCGCAGGGAATGCCGGGTGTCCGGTGAACCTGTGGTGACTACCGTGTGCTTACTACCATTGCACACGGGCTGCGGGTGCAACGGGCACCCGGCATTTCCCTGCGCCTTCTCCTGGAGGTCGCGATTTTCATACAAAGCTCGGACGCACCGCGCCGCGAGAACGCGAAGTCATGTCATGAATTCGGTCATTCCGGGGCGAGCGCAGCGAGAGCCCGGAATCTCGAGGTTCCGGGTCTGGTCCTTCGGATCATCCCGGAATGACGTTGATTCAGCCCGCCGCCATCTCGGAGCGGATCTCGGCGCGGAGCTCGTCGATCAGGCGCAGGCCCTTCTTGGTTTCGACATGCCAGAAGGTCCAGCCGTTGCAGGCGCCGGAACCTTGGGCCACCGCGCCGATGCGGTGGATCGAACCGACCTTGTCGCCGAGCATGATGGCGCCGTCGGCACGCACCAGAGCGCCATGACGCTTCTTGGAATCGACCAGCCTGGTGCCGGGCGCGATCATGCCGCGCTCGATCAGTTCGGAGAATGCGACGCGCGGCGCATCGCGCGCAGTCATGAACGGCGCGAGGGTGGCCTCAGGCAACGGCTCGATCGCAGCGATGCGTTCTTCCGCGGCGGCGGCGTAAGTCCTGTCGCGCTCGAAGCCGATGTAGCGGCGGCCGAGGCGTTTTGCCACAGCGCCTGTCGTGCCGGTGCCGTTGAACGGATCGATCACGAGATCGCCGGGCTTCGACGACGACAGCAGCACGCGCGCCAGCAGGCCTTCCGGCTTCTGGGTCGGATGCACTTTCTTGCCGTCCTCGCCCTTGAGCCGTTCCTCGCCGGTGCACAGCGGAATCAGCCAGTCGGAACGCGCCTGCACGTCCTCGTTGGCGGCCTTCAGCGCTTCGTAGTTGAAGGTGTAGCCCTTGGCCTTTTCGTCGCGCGCGGCCCAGATCATGGTCTCGTGGGCATTGGTGAAGCGGCGGCCGCGAAAATTCGGCATCGGATTGGTCTTGCGCCAGACGATATCGTTGAGGACCCAGAAGCCGAGGTCCTGCATGATCGAGCCGACGCGGAAAATGTTGTGATAGGAGCCGATCACCCACAACGTCGCCGACGGTTTCATGATCCGGCGACAGGCCAGCAGCCAGGCGCGGGTAAAATCGTCATAGGCGCCGAACGACGAGAACTTGTCCCAGTCGTTATTGACGGCATCGACATGGGATTCGTCGGGGCGTTTCAGATCGCCCTTCAGCTGCAGATTGTACGGCGGATCTGCGAACACCAGATCGACCGAACCCGACGGCAGCTTCGACATTTCGGCGACGCAATCGCCGACGACGATACGGGTATCGGACTCGAACTCAAATTTAGTGCGGGGCGCCCTTGCAGACGCCCCGCGACGCGACACTACCATGACTCAATTACTCTGACTCAGGCGACGCTGTCGGCGACGCGGGACTAAACAACCGACTGACCACACATTGCCTCGGCAAAGTAAAAATCGACTTAACCGGGCAATTCTTTCTCGCTAGGCAATTATTGCCCGGCGGGTTATTGATTAAAGGAATGGAAATTTTTGCCGTTCGCGGCGTTGAGTGTCGGCGCCTGATGAAGCGAACAGAATTGGCCTTGTCGGAATTGGCCTGCACCGGATTGGAATGAGGGAAAACCGCCATGCGTTACGATGATTTCCGTCGCAGCGACGATATCGACGACCGCCGGGATGACAGTGGCGGTGGTGGTGGCGGCGGCATGGGCTTGCCGATCGGCGGCGGCGGATTAGGCATCGGCACGGTGATCGTGCTCGGCCTGATCAGTTACGCGTTCGGCATCGATCCGCGAATCCTGATCGGCGGCGCGGAGATTCTCAACGGCGGCGGCCAGGCGCCGAGCTATCAGACCGATCGCCGCACCGCCTCGAACACCAAGACCGGCGCGCCGACCGACGAGATGGGCAGCATGATCTCCGGCATTCTCGGCGAGATCGACGATCGCTGGAGCGAAATTTTTCAGGCCAGCGGGCAATCATTCACCGGGCCGCGCATCGTGCTGTTCCGCAACGCCACCAATGGCGGCCGTTGCGGCATGGCGCAGTCGGCGATGGGGCCGTTTTATTGCCCGCCCGACAAGCAGATCTTTCTCGATACCGGATTCTTCCGCGAGGTCGAGACCCGGTTTCACGGCTGCTCGGGCAATGCCTGCAAATTCACCGCGGCCTATATCATCGCGCATGAAGCCGGCCATCACGTCCAGAACCTGCTCGGCATCCTGCCGCGCGTGACGCGGCTGCAGCAGCAAGCCGGCAGCAAGGCCGAATCCAATGCGTTGCAGGTCAAGATCGAACTGCAGGCGGATTGCCTGTCGGGCGTCTGGGTCAATCGCGAAGAGAAGAAGCGCCCGGGCTTTCTTGAAGCCGGCGACATCGATTCTGCGCTGACTACGGCGTCGGCGATCGGCGACGATACCTTGCAGCGGCAGGCAACCGGACGCGTGGTGCCGGACTCGTTTACGCATGGCTCGGCCGCCCAGCGCAAACAATGGTTCATGACCGGCTATCAGCAGGGCACCGTAAAGGCCTGCAACACGTTCGGATCGGACACGCAGTAAAAATGGATCGGCGTGCCCCGGATGCAGCGCAGCGCTCCGCAATTGCGGCGTGGTGCGTTGCTGTTCCGGGGCCCATCGACAAAAGCAAGAAAGCAAAGAGTGGGTCCCGGCTCTGCGGAGCGGCGAAGAACGCCGCACCGCGTCCGGGACGCGAGGTAGCTTAGCCATGTCCGCCACCGACGACGAGGTCAGGAAATTCATCCCGCTCAACATCGCGGTGCTGACGATATCGGACACCCGCTCGCTGGATGATGACATATCGGGCGCGACCCTGGCCGAGCGGCTCACGACCGCGGGTCATACGCTGGCGGCGCGCGCGATTATCCCGGATGAGATCAAGCCGATCCGCAGTCTCGTCAAGCGGTGGATCGCCGACCCGGATATCGACGCCATCATCACGACAGGCGGAACCGGGTTTACCGGCCGTGACGTCACACCGGAAGCGATCGAGCCGCTGTTCACCAAGCGGATGGACGGCTTTTCGATCGCCTTCCATATGTTGAGCCACGCCAAGATCGGCGCCTCGACGATCCAGAGCCGCGCCGTCGCCGGGTTCGCCAACGCCACCTTCATCTTCTGCCTGCCAGGATCGCCCGGCGCCTGCCGCGACGCCTGGGACGGCATTCTGGCGCCGCAGCTCGATTACCGCACGCAGCCGTGCAATTTCGTCGAGATCGTGCCGCGGCTGGACGAACATTTGCGACGGCCGAAAGCGAAGGGGACTTCGGTTTGATCGTCATTCCGGGGCGGTCCTTCCGACCAACTACAAATCCAGCTCCCAGATCTCGCCCACCAATTCCACTCCGAAACTATGATGCGGCTCTTCGTGAACCATGCGAAATCCGGTGCGTTGATAAACCCCGCGCGCAGCGACCAGAATGCTCTGGGTCCACAGCGTGACCGACCGATAGCCGGCATCTTTCGCAAACCGCAGGCATTGTGCGACCAGCTCCCGGCCGACGCCGAGCCCGCGGGCCTTCTCCTCCACCAGCAGCAGGCGGATCTTGGCGACCTCGTCGGAAGCCCTGACCAGAAAGATCGAGCCGACCGGCTCGTCGCCGATCTCGGCGATCCAGCAATGCTCGCGCGTGGGATCGTAGGAGCGAAGGAACTGCGCGCCGATTTCGGCGGCGAGTGCCTCAAAGCTGCTGTCCCAGCCATATTCGCGCGCATAGATCGCGCCGTGTCGCGACACCACCCAGCCGATGTCGCCGGGGCGATGGCTGCGCAGCGTGAACGCGGCGGGGGGCATGTTCGATGTCATCGGGCGGCTGGCGAAATCTCAGGCGACCATGATGCGGCTGCGCAGCATGGTGCGCGAGGAGCGGCCGAGCTGGCGCAGCAGCCGCGCCTCGGAGCGGCGGGCGTCGGGGCGATAACCGCCGAGCCGTTCGTAATGATCGCGCGCGATCAGCAATCCCTGTTCCGCCGAGGGCCCTGCGATCATCCGCGCCAGGAATTTGAAGCCATCGCGCAATCCCGGATCGGCATAGGGCGAACGGGCATAGCGGAAGATCCCGGCGCGCGGCCGGTCGCTATGGGCGACATTCTGGATGAACTGGGTGGTCTCCTCGATCCAGCCGCTGTCCAGCACCGCGCCGGCATGCAGGAACATCAGCCATGGCGAGCGCGCCTGCCGGGCGCCGGCGGCCAGCGCCGCGGCGCGGCTGCCGTTGGAGGCCAGGAAGTGGCAACCGGCAACATCGGCGACACGTTCGATGGTATCACTGCCGGCGCGATCGACCAGCAGCACCTCGCGCACGATTCCCGCCGCGGCGCCCGGAACCAGCGCTGCGAGCGTGGCGACGGCGGGCTGTTCGATGCCTTCGGTGGGGATGATGACGCTCAACATGGTCGCGGTTCGGTGATCCAGACAAGCAGCGGGAGCTTTGCACTGTTACCACCTTGTCATACTCAAAACAGCCGTTTGGTTGCAGCTTTTTGAGGCAAGGGCAGCCGATCGACATCGGCTGGAAGCGCACACGCCTTTGTCGATGCTCATCCGCAATGTTCTTGATTTGTTCCTTTGACGTGTTATGTTCTGGCCATGAGCCGAGCATCGTCACATGCCCTCAAGCACCCGCCGGTCAAGGCGCCCTCCGAGCCGGCGGGTGCAGCTGCTCCTTTTCCTGAACTTGAAGTCGCGATCGAGCGCGGCCGGCGCCGCGGTCGCGGCGCGCAATCCAACAGCAGTGGCCGCTTCGAGGCCGAGGCGCGGGTCGCATTCGATGATGGCTGGCAAAGCCTCGACGAATTGCCGCCGTTCAAGACCACGGTGAGCCTGGACACCGCGCGAAAGGTCATCACCCGTAACGACTCGCCCGACATCGGCTTCGATCGTTCGATCAATCCCTATCGCGGCTGCGAGCATGGCTGCGTCTACTGCTTCGCGCGGCCGACCCACGCCTTTCTCGGATTGTCGCCGGGGCTCGATTTCGAATCGGTGCTGTACGCCAAGCCGGACGCGCCCGCGCTGCTGGAAAAAGAATTGGCGGCGACGGATTACGAACCGCGGATGATCGCGATCGGCACCAATACCGATCCCTATCAGCCGATCGAGCGCGATCGGAAGATCATGCGCGGCATTCTCGAAGTGCTGGAACGGGCAGGGCATCCGGTCGGCATCGTCACCAAATCGGCGCTGGTGACCCGCGACATCGACATTCTGGCGCGGATGGCCAAGCGCAATCTCGCCAAGGTGGCGATTTCGGTAACGTCGCTCGACCCGAAACTGGCCCGCACCATGGAGCCACGGGCCTCGACCCCGCCGAAGCGACTGGAAGCGCTGAAGAGACTTTCGGAAGCCGGCATCCCGACCACGGTGATGGTCGCACCGGTGATCCCCGCGCTGAACGATTCCGAGATGGAACGGATCCTCGACGCCGCCGCCCATGCCGGCGTCAAGGAAGCGAGCTATGTGCTGCTGCGATTGCCGCTCGAAGTGCGCGACCTGTTTCGGGAATGGCTGATGGCGAATTACCCCGATCGCTACCGACATGTCTTCACGCTGATCCGGGATATGCGCAGCGGCAAGGACTACGACTTGCAATGGGGGACGCGGATGAAAGGCACCGGGCCGATGGCCTGGATGATCGGCCGCCGCTTCGAGATTGCGTGCGAGAAACTCGGCCTCAACAAGCGGCGCTCGAAACTGACCACGGAGCATTTTGCGAAGCCCAAACGGAGCGGGGAGCAGTTGAGCTTGTTCTAGAGAGCAGGCTTCGCCATCGTGATTGCGAGCAGGCGAAGCAATCCAGAGATATTGCACCGCGTACTGAATTGCCTCGCTGCTCGCATGTTCGGAGAAAAGTAACATGGGTAAAACGCCATCGCCGCCGATTCCGCGGCTTACGGTCATCACGCTCGGCGTCAGTGACATGCGGGCCAGCATCGCGTTCTACGAAGCCCTGGGCTTTGCGCGGAAGTTGCGCGTCACGGGCGAGGCGGTGGCGTTCTTTGAGACCGGAGGCCCGGTGCTCGGACTTTTCCCCTGGGATCAACTGGCGCAGGACGTCACGCTGCCCGAAAATCCGCGGCCGGCGGCATTCCGTGGCAGTACGCTCGCCTGGAATTGTCGCTCGCCCGAAGAGGTCGATGTGGTGCTGGATTTTGTGGTGGCCAAGGGCGCGTCCCTGGTCCGGGCCGCCCATGTCACCGAGTATGGCGGCTATTCCGGATATTTCGCCGACCCGGACGGGCACCCATGGGAAGTCGTGGTTGCGCCGGGCATCGAGGTCGGCAAGGACGGACGCGTTCATCTGCCGGACTGAACCGATATTGAATAACGGGAGTTGCGCCGAGTTCCCGGTTGCGCCGGTGCGCGCGCTTGCGCAAGCATCGCGGCATGATTCGCAAATCGTCCGACAAGACCAAACCGTCCGGCAAGCCGCAGGCCAAGCTGCCGAAGGGCGTGATCGCAGTGGCGCCGCCGAGTTTTCGGCGCGAGCGCGCGCTGATCAAGCGCGGCGTCTGGCCGGTGGCCGGCTGCGACGAGGCCGGGCGCGGGCCGCTGGCCGGACCGGTGGTGGCGGCGGCCGTGGTGCTCGATCCGAAGCGGATACCCAAGGGCATCGACGATTCGAAGCGGCTGACCGCCGAGCGTCGCGAGGAACTGTTCGAGGAAATCTGCGCCACGGCATCGGTGGCGGTCTCGTTCGCCTCACCGGCGCGAATCGACCGCGACAACATCCTGCGCGCCTCGCTTTGGGCGCTGGCGCGCGCGGTCCATGCGCTGCCGGAAACGCCGAAGCATGTATTTGTCGACGGCCGCGACAAACTGGATACATCTTGCGATTGCGACGCCGTGATCGGCGGCGACGGCCTGGTGCTGTCGATCGCCGCGGCGTCGATCGTGGCGAAGGTGTCACGCGACCGGCTGATGTGCGCGCTGGCGCAGGATTGCCCCGGCTACGGCTTCGAGCAGCACAAGGGCTATGGGGTGCCGGAGCATCTGGCGGCGCTGCGCCGGTTGGGCCCAAGCGTGCATCACCGCCGCTTTTTCGCGCCGGTCGTGGCCGCGCGCGAACGGCAGCAGGCGATGATCGTCGATGGCGGCGTCATCGCGATCGAGACCAGCGTCGAGATCGAGATCTCGGCCGGTATTTGACCCCGGTTGGCTCGCGCTTTATCAAACGTCTGACATCGAACCGGCAGCCGGTGGCGACCAGGCGCGTTCGATAGGGGCATTCGGGCGGTCTATGCGGTTCACCTCGCTGATTATCGAACTGATCCGCGCCCGGCCGCGCCTGGTGGTCTGGCTGGTGGTGCTGACGCAGGCCGCGCTCTGGCTGCTCGTGCCGCTGTTGTTGTACCGGGGGCCGCCCGGCGATGTCGCCACCGTGCTGGCCTATGGCCGCGAATATCAGGTCGGCACTGATCTGGGGCCGCCGCTGGCGTTTTGGCTGGCGGATATCGCGTTCCGCGCTGCCGGCAATCACATGTTCGGCGTCTATCTGCTGGCGCAGCTGTGCGCGATCGCGGCGTTCTGGGCGCTGTATCTGCTGGCGCGCGCGATCGTCGGCGGCCAGCAGGCGGTGCTCGCCATCCTGCTGACGATGACGGTAGCGGCTTTCAGTTCTCCCGGGGTCGAGTTCGGGCCGCTGGTCGTGGCGCGCCCGCTCTGGGCGCTGTTGCTGCTGCATTCCTGGCAATTGATCGGGCAGGGGCGTCGCAATGCGTGGTTCGCCTGGTCGATCGAAGCCGGCTTGCTGTTGCTGACCACGGCCGCCGCGCCGTTTTTGCTGCTGATCGTCGCCGGCTTCGCGATGGCCACCGAACGCGGCCGGCGCACGCTGCAATCGTTCGACCCGCTGTTCGCGCTGCTGGTGATCTTGGTGCTGGCGCTGCCCTATCTGATCTGGCTGATCCGCGCCGACAAGCTGGCGCTGCCGCATTGGCCGGCGCTGGCGGATCTGCACGACCGGGCGATGCATTGGGGCCGGCTGCTCGGAGGTCTGCTGCTGGCCATGGCCGGGATCGCCGTATTGGTGGTGCTGGACACCGGCTGGTTCGACCGCTCGGGCGAGGAGCCGCCGATCATCTTCCGGCCGCCGGTCGATCCGCTGGCGCGCCAGTTTGTCTATTGCTTCGCGGTCGTGCCTGGAATCCTAGGCAGCCTGATCGCGGGCTTTCTGAATCTCGACCGCGTCGTCGGCGGCGCCGGGATCGCGCTGTTGATGTCGGGACTTGCGGTGATCGTCGCCGCCGGCGACCTGGTGCAATTGCGGCGTCAGCGCGTGCTGCGCGCGGTGTGGGCCGCCGCGGTCGCGGCACCCGCGCTCGCGGTGTTCGTCTCGGCGGTGTTGTTGCCGTGGACCGGCTCCGCCGAACCGACGACCTCGTTGCCGGCCAGCGCGATCGGAAAATTCTTCGGCGACAGTTTCGAGCGCCGCACCAACCAGCGGCTGCGGGCGGTGACCGGCGACGCGCAGATCGCGACGCTGATTTCGCTCGATCGCGGCCGGCCGCATCTGCTGCTCGACCACGCCCCGGAACGGACACCGTGGCTTAATCTGGAAAAGTTCAAGCAGACCGGCGGCGTCGTGGTGTGGCGCGCCTCCGACACCGACGGCACCCCGCCGGCCGATATCATCAGGCTTTTCCCCGGCCTGGTGCCCGAAGTACCTCACGCCTTCGACTGGCTGGTCGACGGCCGCCAGCCGCTGTTGCGCGTCGGCTGGGCCATCGTGCGGCCGAAGGGACCGTGAAGGTGTTGCAGCGTTCAACCGCGTTGCCCATCCTTCGAGACGCGGCCAAGTGGCCGCTTCTCAGGATGAGGTCTTCATGGTGAGGAGCGCGCTGTTGCGCGCGTCTCGAACCATGGCCACGGGTTCGCCCTGTGCTTATCCCGCCGCCTGTTCCAGCGCCTTCGCGATCGCGCGCAGGTCTTGCCATGACATCCGCTTGTAGGACGGCGAGCGCAACAGATAGGCCGGATGGAAGGTCGCGATCGCACGAATCTTGCGGCTGCCGGTGTCGTAGTCGAACCATTTGCCACGGGTCCGCATGATGCCCTCGCGGGTCGACAGCAACGTCTGGGTCGAGGGATTGCCGAGCGTCACCAGCACGTCGGGGTCCACCAGTTCGATCTGGCGCTGAATGAACGGCAGGCAGATCTGGGTCTCCTGCGGCGTCGGGGTGCGGTTGCCCGGCGGCCGCCACGGAATCACATTGGCGATGTAGGCGGTCTTACGGTCCAGCCCGATCGCCGCCATCATGCGGTCGAGCAGCTTGCCGGATCGACCGACGAATGGCAGGCCCTCGATGTCCTCGTCGCGGCCGGGCGCCTCGCCGACGAACATCACCCGCGCCTGCGGATTGCCGTCGGCGAACACCAGCCGGGTCGCGGTGTGTTTGAGTGCGCAGCCCTCGAACTTATCCAGCAGCTCGCGCAGCGCTTCCAGCGACGGTGCGATGCGTGCCGCTTCCCGCGCCGAAGCGATCGCGGCTTCAGGCGAAGGCGCGGCATCGCGCGGCGCCGGGGCTGCCGTGGTCGGCGGCGCCAGCGTTCTTGCAGAGGCCACTTCGCGTGCCACTGCAATCGCGACGGCCGGCGCCGGCGCCGGATCGGCCAGCCGGTCCACGGGTTCCTCGCCGAGCGCGCAATCGACCCCGGCCTCCAGATAAAAGGCGAGCAACTGCCTGATGGTAGGGGCGGGCTCAGGCGTCATGGCGAGGGCTTTGCGGCATCCGCCCAATCTAGGATGCATTGCGTCATGACGAAACACCCCATCAGGCATTTCCATGGTTGTTCTCGGCTGAAAAATCGGAAACAACGGTCGCTTAGAAGCGTTCTCAATCCGGGCTGAGACCAGAACATGAGCACTGAAGAACTGCCGCCACGCGAATCCATGGAATTTGACGTCGTGATCGTCGGTGCCGGCCCGGCCGGCCTTGCGGCCGCGATCCGGCTGAAGCAGCTCAACGCCGATCTCAGCATCGTGGTGGTGGAAAAAGGCTCCGAAGTCGGCGCGCATATTCTGTCTGGCGCGGTGATCGATCCCCTCGCGCTCGACAGGCTGGTGCCGGACTGGCGCGAGGATGCCGACTGTCCGCTCAAAACCCAGGTCAAGGTCGACAAGTTTTTCTGGATGACCGGGACCAGCGCAATTCCGCTGCCGACTTTCGCGATGCCGCCTTTGATGAACAATCATCACTGCTATATCGGCTCGCTCGGGAATGTCTGCCGCTGGCTGGCGCCGAAGGCCGAGGCGCTGGGCGTCGAAATCTATCCGGGCTTTGCCGCTGCCGAAGTGCTGTACGACGACAAAGGCGCGGTGCGCGGCATCGCCACCGGCGACATGGGCATCGCCAGGGACGGCAGCCACAAGGATTCATTCACCCGCGGCATGGAATTGCTCGGCAAGTACACCTTGTTCGCCGAGGGCGCCCGCGGCAGCCTGACCAAGCAACTGATCGCGAAATTTTCGCTCGACGCCAACAGCGAGCCGCCGAAGTTCGGCATCGGCCTCAAGGAAGTCTGGCAGATCGATCCGGCGAAACATCAGAAGGGCCTGATCCAGCATTCGTTCGGTTGGCCGCTGAACAATTCCACCGGCGGCGGCTCGTTCCTCTATCACTACGACGACAACAAGGTCGCGGTCGGCTTTGTCGTCCATCTAAATTACGACGATCCTTATTTGTCGCCGTTCGACGAATTCCAGCGCTTCAAGACCCACCCGGCGATCCGCCCGTTGTTCGAAGGCGGCAAGCGGCTGGCGTATGGGGCGCGCGCGATCACCGAAGGCGGCTATCAATCGGTACCGAAATTGAGCTTTGCCGGCGGCGCGCTGATCGGCTGTGCGGCGGGCTTCGTCAACGTGCCGCGCATCAAGGGCGTCCACAACGCGATGGGCAGCGGCATGCTGGCGGCCGAGCATGTCGTCGCGGCACTTGGCGCCGGCCGCGCCAACGATGAACTGATCGATTATGAAAACGCCTGGCGCTCGTCGCCGGTCGGCACCGACCTCTACAAGGTTCGCAACGTCAAGCCGCTATGGTCGAAGTTCGGCACTGTGGTCGGTGTCGCGCTGGCCGGTATCGATATGTGGTGCAATACGCTGGGGTTCTCATTGTTCGGCACCCAGTCGCACGCCAAGCCCGATCGAAAGACGCTGGATCCGGCCAAGACCCACGCGCCAATTGCCGCACCGAAGCCGGACGGCAAGCTGACATTCGACAAGCTGTCGTCGGTATTCCTGTCCAATACCAATCATGAAGAGGACCAGCCGGTTCACCTCAGGGTCGCCGACATGAACCTGCAGAAGACATCCGAACATGACGTCTACGCCGGGCCGTCGAATCGCTATTGCCCGGCCGGCGTTTACGAATGGGTCGAGGACACTTCGGGGCCGCGCTATCAGATCAACGCCCAGAATTGCGTCCACTGCAAAACCTGCGACGTCAAGGATCCCAACGGCAACATTACCTGGGTCCCGCCGGAAGGCGGCGGCGGTCCTAATTACGAGGCGATGTGACCACGATTGCGTGAGTGGCTATCAGAGCAGGCCGTGGCGTTGGCCACGATAACGCCACAGTGCAAGCGCTTTGAGGCGCTACGGGTTGAAACTGCTGATGAAATCGGCGGTGATAGCAGTTTCGGTGCCGTTCGATTAACCGCCCCCATCCTTGCGGTGGAAGGCCAAACGCGGCATTGTCGCGAGCCTTGGTTCGGAGCCATGGTCGACTGACGTCGTATCAGGTGGCTTTGTGCAAATTGGCTTGGTCCGAAAGCTTGCTGGAAGTTAATTTGGTCCAAGTACCCATCGCAGGGTCATATGCCGACGATCGGACGCTGTGTTCGAGACTGCCGTAACATCCCGCCACAAATTCCTGGAGCTAGGCGAACCGTGATGCTTTCCAATCGTTTCAATCGCTGGACCCTTGCCGCTCTCTCTTGCGCCGTGCTCGCGATGCCGGGCTCGCTCTCGGCGCAGACGCCCAGTCATCCGGCTGACAATTCGGCGCAGTTCCCCTCCATCCAGGACATGAAATCGCTGACCACGTCGGGCAGCTATCTGGCCGCGCGCCACGCCAGCGTCGAGCGCGACGCAACCTCGGCCGCGGCATTTTACCGCTCCGCGCTGCGGACCGACCCGAAGAACAGCGAATTGCTCGATCGCGCCTTTATCTCGTCAGTCGCTGATGGCGACATCGACGAGGCGGTCAAGCTCGCTGATCGTATCCTGGCGGTCGACAAGAACAATCGGGTGGCTCGCCTGGTGGTCGGCGTCCGCGATCTCAAGGCGAAGAAATACGCCAGCGCGCAGCTCAACATCAATCAGTCGATCCGCGGGCCGATCACCGATCTGGTCGCGACCCTGTTGGCGGGCTGGGCCGCCTATGGCGGCGGCGACACCAAGGCCGCGGTCGCCAATATCGACAAGCTGACCGGCCCGGAATGGTATCCGCTGTTCAAGGATCTGCACACCGCAATGATCCTGGAGAATGCGGGCAAGGACAAGGACGCCGGCGTTCGGCTCGAGCGTGCCTACAAGCTCGACGATTCGATGCTGCGCGTGGCCGACGATTATGCGCGCTGGCTGACCCGCAACAAGGACGATGCCGCAGGCGAGGCGATCTATCAGGCGTTCGACAAGAAGCTGCCGCGCCATCCGCTGGTGCTGGAAGGCCTGCGCGACACCAAGGCCGGCAAGAAGCTGCCGCCGCTGGTCGAACTCGCCGCAAGCCGGCGCCGCGGAAGCGTTGTACGGCATCGGCGCCACCCTGACCCGCCGCGGCGGCGAGGATCTGGCGCTGGTCTATCTGCAACTGGCGCTTTACCTGCAGCCGAACCATCCGCTGGCGCTGTTGTCGCTGGCCGATCTCTATGAATTGGTGAAGAAGCCGGCGATGGCGATCAAGGTCTACGAGCGGGTGCCGGCGAGTTCGCCGCTGAAGCGCAATGCGCAGATCCAGCTTGCCACCGATCTCGACGCCGCCGATCGCAGCGATGAAGCGATCAAGATCCTCAAGGGCGTGGTTGCAGAAGATCCGAAGGATCTCGAAGCCATCATGGCGCTCGGCAATGTCGAGCGCGGCCGCAAGAAGTTCGCCGATTGCACCGATACCTATTCCAAGGGCATCGACGCGCTGCCGGACCCGAACGACAAGGGCAACACGGTCTATTACTACTACCGCGGCATCTGCGAAGAGCGTTCGCATCAGTGGAGCAAGGCCGAAGTCGACATGAAGAAGGCGCTGGAACTGCAGCCCGACCAGCCGCACGTGCTCAACTATCTCGGCTATTCCTGGATCGACCAGGGCACCAATCTCGACGAAGGCATGAAGATGATCAAGGAGGCGGTCAAGCAGCGCCCTGACGATGGTTACATCGTCGACTCGCTGGGCTGGGCTTACTTCCGCATCGGCAATTATGAAGAGGCGGCCAAAACCCTCGAGCGCGCGATCGATCTGAAGCCGGAAGATCCGACCATCAACGACCATCTCGGCGACGCCTACTGGCGGGTCGGCCGTACCCTGGAAGCCAAATTCCAGTGGGCGCATGCCCGCGACCTGAAGCCGGAGCCGGACGATCTGCCGAAAATCGAGGCCAAGATCGCCAATGGCCTGCCCGACGTCCCGTCCTCCTCGGCGGCGTCAGCTGAAAAGATTTCGGCCGACAAGACCCCCGCCGATCCCTCCGACAAGAAGAAAGAGGACGGCAAGGACGACAGCAAAGAAGACGGAAAGGGCGGCTGATCGAAGCGCTGCTTGGGGGCGGGCCGCGATGCCGGAATTTTCTGAAGACGGGCGTGCCAAGGTCAATCTGACCTTGCGGGTTTTCGGCCGCCGTGGCGACGGCTATCACGATATCGAAAGCGTGGTGGCATTCGCCGATTGCGCCGATCATCTGACGCTCACCGAAGCGCCCGAACTCGACCTCAGGGCATCCGGGCCGTTGGCCGAAGCCTGCGGCGCGACTTCGGACAATCTGGTGATCAAGGCCGCGCTGTTGCTCCGGGAGCGCGTGCCAGGCTTGAAGGTCGGCAGCTTCACGCTCGACAAGCGGCTGCCGGTGGCGGCCGGTATCGGCGGTGGTTCGGCCGACGCCGCCGCGGCGCTGCGATTATTGGCGCAACTGAACGGTCTGGCGCTGGATGATCCGCGCATCATGGAAGTGGCGCGACTGACGGGCGCCGACGTCCCGGTCTGCGTGGAATCACGCGCCTGCGTGATGACCGGTGTCGGCGAAACCTTGCAGCCGCTGCGATTGCCGAAGATGCCCTCGGTGATGGTCAACCCTTGCGTTCCCGTCGCCACCAGGGACGTGTTCAGTGCGCTCGGCCTGCGCAACGGCGAATTGCTGGTCGGCGCCACCGACGTGCTGCTGCAGGACCGCGCCTGGCCCGAGGCCGACGCTCCGGTTACCGAATGGATCGACAGCTTCGTCGATGTCGGCAACGACCTCGAAGCTCCGGCGCTGCGCATTCAGCCTTTAATCGGCGAGGTGCTCGCAGCGCTGCGCGATTCCGACGGCGTCAAGCTGGCGCGAATGTCCGGCTCCGGCGCGACCTGTTTTGCGATTTACGAACGCGCTGCTGATGCAACAGCTGCCGCGGAAAAAATCCGGAAAGCCCACCCGGAATGGTGGGTGCATGCGGGCACCCTGAGCTGACTTGTTCGTAGGATGGGTATCGCTTCGCTCAACTCATCCTGCATCGACCCTTAGCTCGCGACCGGCCGCCGCGTCAGCGCCAGCGCCACACCGAGGCCAGCGATGAAAAGCCCCGAGCCCTGACGCAGGCGGCGGATCCAGTGCGGTTTTCGTGCGAGCGTGTTGCGCGCGGTGGCGGCCATCGTGACCACCACAACGTCAGCAAGGCTGTTGAGTGTCACCGAGATCAGGCCGAGCGTGATGAACTGCAGTGCGGGGTGACCCGCGGTTGGGTCGATGAACTGCGGAATGAAGGCAAGGAAGAACGCCGCGGTCTTGGGATTGAGCGCCTCGACCACGACGCCGTCGCGAAACGCGCGCGACGCGCTGGTGGTCTCGATCGGCGTGGCCGGCAGGTGGCCGGCATCGCGAAAGGTCTTGATGCCGAGCCACACCAGATAGACCGCGCCGATCAACTTGAAGGCGGTGAACAATTGCGCGCTCGCCAGAATAATCGCGGAAACGCCGAGACCGCCGGCAACGACATGAACCAGGCCGCCGCATGCCGCGCCTGATGTCGATGCAATACCGGCACTGCGGCCACCCGACAGTGTCCGCGCCACGACATAGAAAATGCCGGGGCCGGGCACCGCTGCGATGATCAACGCGGCCAGCAGGAACAGCGGAAAGTGCGCGCCGGACATGTGATGCGGGCTTTTTGTGATGGGAGGAGCGGCGAGGTCCTCATCCTGAGGTGCGCGCCGTCTTCGCCGCGTCTCGAAGGATGGCCGCAAGTACGATCGATCGCCGAAAGGAATAGCGCAGATCATTCATGGTTCGAGACGGCGCAAGCGCCTCCTCACCATGAGGTCTAGAACCGAGGCCTGTCCTGCTGGTTGACCAAGCCGCGCTCAATGCGACCGCGCCAGGCAGAACGCCACCACTTCTTCCAGCGCGGTTTTCATCGGGGCGGCCGGAAACAGCGCCAGCGCGTCCACCGCCATGGCGCCGTAATGCTGGGCACGGCTGATGGTGTCTTCGAGGGCACGATGCTTGGTCATCAGGCCGATGGCGTGATCGAGATCGGCGTCGCCGATTTCGCCGCGCTCCAGCGATTTGATCCAGAACGCGCGCTCGCTGTCATTGCCGCGGCGGAACGCCAGCACCACCGGCAGCGTGATCTTGCCTTCGCGGAAATCGTCGCCGATATTCTTGCCGAGCTTGGCAGCCTTGCCGCCATAATCCAGCACGTCGTCGACCAGCTGGAACGCGATACCGAGATTCATGCCGACCGAACGGCAGGCGGTCTGTTCGGCTTTCGGGCGACCGGCCAGCACTGGGCCGACCTCACAGGCAGCGGCAAAAAGCTCGGCGGTCTTGCCGCGGATCACGGCGAGATATTCGTCCTCGGTGGTGGCGGTGTTCTTGGCCGCGGCGAGCTGCATCACTTCGCCCTCAGCGATGGTCGCAGCCGCCGACGACAAAATGTCGAGCGCGCGCAGCGAGCCGACCTCGACCATCATGCGGAAGGCCTGGCCGAGCAGGAAGTCGCCGACCAGTACGCTGGCCTCGTTGCCCCACAGCATCCGCGCCGACAGCTTGCCGCGGCGCAATTCGCTTTCGTCCACCACGTCGTCATGCAGCAGGGTCGCGGTGTGCATGAACTCGACCGATGCGGCGAGCTTGATATGGCCGTCGCCCGAATAGCCGGTCAGGCTGGCCATCGCCAATGTCAGCATTGGACGCAGCCGCTTGCCGCCCGAGGAAATCAAATGGTTGGCGACCTCGGGGATCATCGTCACTTCCGAGCCGGTTCGCGACAGAATGGTGGCGTTGACGCGTTCCATGTCGGCCGCGAGCAGTTCGACCAGCCGCTCTATCGATGCGCCAGAGGGGCTTTCGAAAGGTACAATAACCGCCACGCCGGTCTCCACTTTGATCTATTCTTGAGCCACCGCGCCGGGGCCCGGCCGATGCAGGATTGCATCGGGAACCTCGAATTGGAAGCGGCACTCGCATGATATAATCGGCACTACCCTCTTATATTCCCAAAGCTTGCGCCGGAAGAATGTCGCGCGGCGTGCGGACTTCGGAAACGGGGCCCTATCGTGTAACAATAGAAACTGCGGCCTATCGCGGCAAGAGCCCGAAACGGTTGACACGCGCCGCGTGATGGGGGCGTGAGCCCTGTCACGCCGGATTGAAAGGAGAACCGTCATTGCGGGAATTGGTTCGGACCAACGATATCGTGCTGGTTTCGGCGATCGGGGCGCTGCTTGACGGCGCCAACATCCATCATCTGGTGCTGGACCAGAACATGAGCGTGATCGAGGGGTCGCTCGGCGTGATCCCGCGACGGATCCTGGTCCATGAGGACGACAACCGCGCAGCGCGGCAATTGTTGAGCGATGCCGGTCTGTCGCATGAATTGCGGCCCGATGACTGAAGCACCGGACGGCGCGACGGTGGCAGAGCCCAGACTGACCGAGTTCACGGATGACGCGTTCCTCGGCGGCCAGTTGCGGCTTCGGCAGCTCAAATCGGGTCATCGCGCCGGCCACGACGCGATATTGCTGGCGGCGGCGACATCGGCTCGTTCGGGCGATCGGGTGATCGATTTTGGCGCCGGCGTGGGGGCCGCCGGGCTGGCGCTGGCCAAACGCGTGGCCGGAATCAAGCCTGGTTCTGGTCGAGATCGATCCGGCGCTGGCCGATCTCGCGCGCGGCAACATCCGCGCGAACGCCATTGCGGCCGAGGTCGTGGTGCTCGACCTGACTTCGGAGGCTAGCGCGTTCACCGCGGCCGGCCTCGCACCCGACAGCGCCGATGTCGTGCTGATGAATCCTCCGTTCAACGATCCCGCGAGGCATCGGGCTTCGCCGGACAAGGCCCGCCAGGTTGCTCATCTGGCAACCGAGGCGACGCTGCAGCGCTGGATCCATGCCGCGCGGCGCACCCTGAAATCCGGCGGCGCGCTGAGCCTGATCTGGCGCGCGGATGGTTTGTCGGAGGTGCTGGCGGCGCTCGACCATGGTTTCGGCAGCGTCGCGATTCTGCCGGTACACGGCGATCCCGGCGCGCCCGCGATTCGCGTGGTGGTCCGCGCCATCAAAGGGGGCAGGGCGCCGACTTGCCTACATCCCGGGCTGATGCTCAGGGATGCGTCAGGTATGCCCGATAAACGAGTAGGGGAGGTTTTGGCCGGGAAAGGGACGCTGCTATTTGCGTCCCCTGAAAACACGGCCCGCCCGGTCAAGTCTTGAGTCGGGCAGGTTGCTTCTTAAGTCTCTACTGCGAAAGCGTTTTCGAACGCTGCTCAGGGGCTGCGGTGAAGTGGACGGCGGTCAAAAGCGCGCCAATCAGCAACACCAACAGGTAAATTTTCATGTTTTTCTCCGCTGCGGCATTGCAGCCTTATAAGCACCGCACTGCAAAAGGCGTTCCATCCGTTTGATGACACTGGCGTGATAAGAAATGGTTAACCTTGAGGTAACGTTATGACTGAGCAAGCCGGCAATCCGAAGGCAGCAGGCCTTTTCGACAAACTGAAAGCGCTGCTTCCGGAACGGCTGCGGCCCGGATCGGCCGTGATCCCGGTGGTCCGGCTGTCCGGCGTGATCGGCGCGGTGACGCCGCTGCGGCCGGGCATGTCGCTGGCCGGCGTCGCGCGCACCCTGGAGCGGGCGTTCGCCACGCAGCAACGCCAAGGCGGTGGCGCTGGTGATCAATTCGCCCGGCGGCTCGCCGGTGCAGTCGCGCCAGATCTATTTGCGGATCCGGCAGCTTGCGGCCGAGAAGAAGCTGCCGGTGCTGGTGTTCGTCGAGGACGTCGCGGCCTCCGGCGGCTACATGATCGCCTGCGCCGGCGACGAGATTTTCTGCGATCCGTCCTCGATCCTCGGCTCGATCGGCGTGGTCGGCGGCACCTTCGGATTTCAGGAGTTGATCAAGAAGATCGGCGTCGAGCGGCGGCTCTATACCGCGGGCGCGCACAAGGCGATGCTGGATCCGTTTCTGCCGGAAAACCCCGATGACGTCGCGCGGGTCAAAGCGCTCCAGCGCGAGATCCACGCCATCTTCATCGCGCTGGTCAAGCAGAGCCGGGGCAGCCGCCTCAAGGGCGCCGATGACGTTTTGTTTACCGGCGAATACTGGGCCGGCGAGACCTCGATCTCGCTCGGACTGGCGGATGCGATCGGCGACCTGCGCTCGATCCTGCGCGCGCGCTACGGCGACAAGGTCAAGACGCCCGTGATCGCGCCTTCGACCGGGCTGCTCTCGGGTCTGATGGGGCGGAAATCCGCCGGTGCGGCGACCCGGATCGGCCTGGATGGGCTTTCGGGGCTGCCGGACGAGTTGATTTCGGCGCTGGAAACCCGGGCGATTTGGGCCAAATTCGGGTTTTGAGGTCGTCTTGCCGCCGCGCCATTTGGTCCCGCATCAAGGTGATTGCGGGGCAGCCCGGCCAGCGCAATAATGCTGACGGGGGCGTGACGATGAATCAAGAGGATCGACCGATGCCGCTTGTCGCATTCGCGGGTGCCCTGGGTGGGCTTGCCGTGGTTCGCTGGGCCTACCGCACCGCCATCAGGGTCAACAAGGAATTGGAAGACGCACGGCTTGCCCGCGCCGCCGCCGCGGCGCGCTCGCACGAGATTCCGACCCTGCGGCAGGATCCGATCACCGGCGCCTACCGGCCGAGCTGAGCGGAGACCTTCACCCTGAGGAGCCGCGCACGGCGCGGCGTCTCGAAGGGTGACTTGGTGCTGCGGCCATCCTTCGAGACGCCGCTTCGCGCCTCCTCAGGATGAGGGAGAGCCTTTCCGGCCGGGACCGGCCGCATCGCCTTGATTCCCCGTCCCCCCGCCGATACGGTCCCGCGCTCTGCCGGACCCCTCAGCCATTCGAATCGGACGATGGACGAATTACCTCCCCACATGCGCCCGGAACGCTCGTTCCAGGGCTTTATCCTCGCGCTGCAGCGGTTCTGGGCCGATCAGGGCTGCGTGATCCTGCAGCCCTACGACATGGAAATGGGCGCGGGCACCTTTCATCCGGCGACCACCTTGCGCGCGCTCGGACCGCGGCCGTGGAAGGCGGCCTATGTGCAGCCGTCGCGGCGGCCGAAGGACGGCCGCTATGGCGAAAACCCCAACCGGCTGCAGCACTACTACCAGTTCCAGGTCATCATCAAACCGTCGCCGCCGAACCTGCAGGAGCTGTATCTGCAATCGCTGGCCGCGATCGGCATCGATTCCAGCCTGCATGACATCCGCTTTGTCGAGGACGATTGGGAAAGCCCGACGCTGGGCGCCTGGGGCCTCGGCTGGGAATGCTGGTGCGACGGCATGGAAGTGTCGCAGTTCACCTACTTCCAGCAGGTCGCCGGCGTCGAATGCTCGCCGGTCGCGGGCGAACTCACCTACGGGCTCGAGCGGCTCGCGATGTATGTGCAGGGCGTCGACCGCGTCTACGATCTCAACTTCAACGGCCGCGACGGCGCCGAGCGGGTCAGCTATGGCGACGTGTTCCTGCAGGCCGAGCAGGAATATTCGCGGCACAATTTCGAATACGCCGACACCGCGATGCTGTTCGAGCAGTTCAAGATGGCCGAAGGCGCCTGCAGGAAATATCTCGAAGCCGGCTGGAAGAGCGGCAGCAACCGCAAGGAACATCTGATGGCGCTGCCGGCCTACGACCAGTGCATCAAGGCCAGCCACGTCTTCAACCTGCTCGACGCCCGCGGCGTGATCTCGGTGACCGAACGCCAAAGCTACATCCTGCGCGTCCGCGAACTGGCCAAAGCCTGCGGCGAAGCCTGGGTCCACACCGAAGCGGGCAGGGCGGGGTAGTTGGCCACCCTCCCCTGGAGGGGGAGGGTCGGCTCACATTGAGCGCATGCGAAATGCGAGGACGGGGTGGGGTGAGGTTCAATGGCGAAGCAGCCGATCAGCGACTTCAAGCGAAAGACCGCGAAAAGACTTGAGAGCCGAACACCACCGACTGCCGAAGATATTCTTTGGCGGCACCTTCGGCGGCTTGAGATCAAGGGAAGCCACTTTAGAAGACAGGTCGCCGATCGGACCCTATCGTTGCGGACTTCGCCTGTTTGAAAGAACGTCTCATCATCGAGGTCGATGGTTCGCAACATGGCAGAGGATGCTAACAGTCGCCGCGACGAAATTCGAACGCGCTGGCTGAACTCGGAAGGTTATCGCGTGATGCGATTCTGGAATAACGATGTGCATGAGCAATACTGAAGGCCGTCATGGAAGCAATCCATGACGCGACCGCTGTCACCCCACCCCGCCTGCCTGCGGCAGGCGACCCTCCCCCTCAAGGGGAGGGTCCGCCGAAGAGTTAACGATGCCCGATCTCCTGCTCGAATTATTCTCCGAAGAAATTCCCGCGCGCATGCAGGCGAAGGCGGCGGATGATCTGCGGCGCATGGTGACCGACAAACTGGTCGCCGAGGGGCTGGTCTATGAGGGCGCCAAGGCGTTCGCGACGCCGCGGCGGCTGGCGCTTACCGTGCACGGCATTCCGGCGCGGCAATCCGATCTGAAGGAAGAACGCAAGGGCCCCCGCGTCGGCGGGCCCGAAGCGGCGGTCGCGGGCTTTCTGAAAGCCACCGGGCTGGCCTCGCTCGACGAAGCCAAGATCCAGCGCGATCCGAAGAAGGGCGATTTCTATATCGCGCTGATCGAGAAGCCGGGCCGCGCCACGCTCGACGTGCTGGCCGACATGCTGCCGGTGATCGTGCGCACCTTCCCGTGGCCGAAATCGATGCGCTGGGGCGAACGCTCGGCGCGGCCGGGCGCGCTGCAATGGGTGCGGCCGCTGCATTCGATCATCGCCACCTTCGGCATCGAGACCGAAGAACCCGACGTCGTGAAATTTGCGATCGACGGCATCGAGGCCGGC
Organism: uncultured Alphaproteobacteria bacterium; assembly: GCA_963845435.1. Classification (GTDB taxonomy): domain Bacteria; phylum Pseudomonadota; class Alphaproteobacteria; order Rhizobiales; family Xanthobacteraceae; genus Bradyrhizobium. The sequence goes on along the minus strand of CAWJSD010000007.1, from coordinate 55,716 downwards.
CAGACCACCCACGGCCATCGCTTCATGGCGCCGGCCGCGATCTCGGTGCGCCGCTTCGACGATTACGAGAGCAAGCTGAAGGCCGCCAAGGTCGTGCTCGACCCGCAGGCGCGCAAGGACATCATCCTGGCCGACGCCAAACAACTGGCGTTCGCGCAGGGTTTTGAGATGGTCGAGGACCAGGTGCTGCTCGACGAGGTGTCCGGCCTGGTCGAATGGCCGGTGGTGCTGATGGGCTCGTTCGATCCGGATTTTCTGTCGATCCCGGGCGAAGTGATCCGCGCCACCATCCGCAACAACCAGAAGTGCTTTGTGGTCAGCGATCCCAAGACCGGCAAGCTCGCCAACAAGTTCGTCCTGACCGCCAACATCGAGGCCCGCGACGGCGGCAAGGCGATCACCGCCGGCAACGAGCGCGTGATCCGCGCGCGATTGTCGCGATGCGAAGTTTTTCTACGAGACCGACCTGAAGACGAAGCTCGAAGATCGGCTGCCGAAATTCGAGAACATCGTGTTTCACGAAAAGCTCGGCACGCAGGGCGAGCGCATCAAGCGCATCGAGCGGCTGGCGGCCGAAATCGCGCCGCTGGTCGGCGCCGATGTCGAAAAGACAAAACGCGCCGCGCATCTGGCCAAGGCGGATTTGCTGACCGAAGTGGTCGGCGAATTCCCGGAATTGCAGGGCCTGATGGGCAAGTACTACGCGCTGGCGCAAGGCGAGGACGCCTCCGTCGCCGCCGCGAGCGAAGAGCATTACAAGCCGCAGGGCCCGGCGGATCGGGTGCCGACCGATCCGGTGTAGCGTCGCCGTGGCGCTGGCGGACAAGATCGATACGCTGGTCGGCTTTTGGGCGATCGACGAAAAGCCGACGGGATCGAAAGATCCGTATGCGCTGCGGCGCGCGGCGCTCGGCGTGATCAGGTTGATCGTGGAAAATACGCTTCGGCTGCCGATCCTGAAATCGGCGAAGTCAGCGATCTCGGGTCTGCCGGGAAAAGTCGCGCCCGCGGCGCCTGACAAGCTGCCCGCCGATCTCCTCGCCTTCTTCGCCGATCGCCTGAAGGTCCAGCTTCGCGACCAGGGCGCGCGTCACGATCTCGTCGACGCGGTGTTCGCGCTCGGCGGCCAGGACGATCTGTTGATGGTGGTGCGCCGCGTCGAGGCGCTCGGCAAATTCCTCGACACCGACGACGGCAAGAATCTGTTGGCCGGCACCAAGCGCGCCAGCAACATCCTTGCGATCGAGGAAAAGAAGGACAAGCGCAGCTTTGACGGCGCGCCGGATGCCGCGCTGTACAAGCTCGACGAAGAGAAGACGCTGGCCAAGGCGATCGACCAGGTCAAGGCGGAAGCCGGCGCCGCTGTCGCCAAGGAAGATTTTGCCGGCGCGATGAGCGCGCTGGCGAAGCTGCGTCCGGCGGTCGATGCGTTCTTCGACAAGGTCAAGGTCAATGACGACGACGCCAAGGTGCGCGAAAACCGCCTGAAGCTGCTGAACGAGATCCGCGCGGCCACGCGCGCGGTCGCGGATTTTTCGAAGATTCAGGATTGATCAGCATGGATCGCCGACGCCCGGCGACCTACGACAGTTGCCGTCTCGCCGGAATAACGAAAAGAAAAACCCCGCCCGGGCGGGGAGGACCGGGCGGGGCTTTCATGTCCCGTCGCCATTGGCGGCGCCAGGACAATCCGATGCTGTTACGTCAACGCGCTAGTCGATCACCTGGACGATGCGGCGGCTGCGGGGCTCGACCAGAATGGTGTGGCCGTTGACCACCGTGTAGCGATACGGCGTCACCGCATAGGTTTGCGGCACGTCGTAATAGGTCACGCCGGTTTCCGGCAGGATCGCGCCGACCGCGACGCGGTCCGGAACGGTGTATTCAGGCACGTGCTCGCGCAGAATATATTGCCGGAACGCCGGGCGCTGATCGACCGTGATGCCCGCGGCATCGTCATCGATCACCGCCGGCGGCGCGCCGCGCGCCACCCCGACGGTCGTGCCCTCCTGAATGTAGGTCTGCGCTGTCGCCGCGATCGGCGCGCTGATGGTCGCTGCGATCGCCGCCATGGCGAGTAGTTTGTTCCGCATGTTGAACTCCTCGGGCAATGATGCCGACCGCCTTTCGTCGTCAGGCAGTTTCGTCCCAATTCATCCCGCACGGCATCGTTCCGGAAAAATCAGCGTTCCATTCGCCGCTAAATCAGGCAATTTTTCTGCAGCGTGCGGGAACCCGTTGAAGCGACAGGCGTCTCCTATTCCGGAACCCCGCCAACGGATAAGTTGCCGCCCTCGATTCGTTTCCAACCGATCCGCCGGAGATCCCCTGATGACCATCACTGCTGCGCACATTCCTGCCATCGTGGCCCTGCTTGCCGGCATCCTGATCCTGATCATGCCGCGCTTTCTGAATTTCATCGTCGCGATCTATCTGATCCTGGTCGGTCTGCAGGGCCTCGGCTTTCTCAGGGCGTTTCATATGTAGCCGGGACAATCGGTAGCCGTAACGGTCGGGTTTCGCGGCTTGTGCGGAACCCCTCAAAGTGGTGTAAGGACGCCAGCATTCCCCCTCATTCGGATTGTTGTCAGACATGGCCAAAGCCGTCGCGAAGTCCAAGAAAGTCGCAGCGAAATCAAAGCCATCCGCCAAGGCTGCGCCGGTTGCCGCGCGCAAGGCGTTGAGCAAGGCGCCCGCCAAGGCGGCGGCGAAACCCGCCGCCAAACCGGCGACCAAGCCGGTTGCCAAGGCCTCGGCCAAGCCCGCCGTCAAGACGGCCGGCAAGGCAATGACCGTCAAGAAGGCCCCGGCGACGAAGCCGGTGTCCGAGGCGGTAAAATCCGGCAAGTGGGTATTCACCTTCGGCGACGGCAAGGCCGAAGGCAAAGCCAGCATGCGCGACCTGCTGGGCGGCAAGGGCGCCAATCTGGCCGAAATGGCCAATCTCGGCCTGCCGGTGCCTCCCGGCTTCACCATCCCGACCTCGGTCTGCACCTATTTCTACGCCAACGACAAAACCTATCCGAAGGAATTGAAAAGCGCAGGTCGAGAAGGCGCTCGACACCATCGGCAAGATCGCCGGCAAGAGCTTCGGCGATTCGAACAATCCGCTGCTCGTCTCGGTGCGCTCGGGCGGCCGCGCCTCGATGCCGGGCATGATGGATACCGTGCTCAATCTCGGCCTCAACGACCAGACCGTGGAAGCGCTGGCCGAAATGTCCGGCGACCGCCGCTTCGCCTATGACAGCTATCGCCGTTTCATCACCATGTATTCCGATGTGGTGCTCGGCTTCGAGCATCATCATTTCGAGGACATCCTCGATACCTTCAAGGACAGCCAGGGCTATTCGCTCGATACGGATTTGTCCGGCGACGACTGGGTCGAGCTGGTCGGCCGCTACAAGGACGCGGTGGCGCACGAAACCGGCAAGGATTTTCCGCAGGATCCGCACGACCAGTTGTGGGGCGCGATCGGCGCGGTGTTTTCATCCTGGATGAACGCGCGCGCGGTGACCTATCGCCGGCTGCACGACATTCCCGAATCCTGGGGCACCGCCGTCAACGTGCAGGCCATGGTGTTCGGCAACATGGGCGAGACCTCGGCGACCGGCGTGGCGTTCACGCGCAATCCGTCGACCGGCGAGAGCAAGCTCTACGGCGAATTCCTGATCAACGCCCAGGGCGAAGACGTGGTGGCGGGCATCCGCACGCCGCAGGACATCACCGAATATGCGCGGCAGGAATCCGGCTCCGACAAGGCGTCGATGGAAATCGCGATGCCCGAGGCGTTCGACGAACTGACGCGGATCTACACGCTGCTCGAAAAGCATTACCGCGACATGCAGGACATGGAGTTCACGGTCGAGCAGGGCAAGTTGTGGATGCTGCAGACCCGCGGCGGCAAGCGCACCGCCAAGGCGGCGCTGCGCATCGCGGTCGAACTCGCCAATGAAGGCCTGATCTCGAAGAAAGACGCGGTGACGCGGATCGATCCGGCGTCGCTCGATCAGTTGCTGCATCCGACCATCGATCCCGCCGCCAAGCGCGACGTGATCGCGACCGGCCTGCCGGCTTCGCCCGGCGCCGCCTCCGGCGAAATCGTGTTCTCGTCGGATGAGGCCGCGAAGCTGCAGGCCGACGGCCGCAAGGTCATCCTGGTCCGCATCGAGACCAGCCCCGAAGACATTCACGGCATGCACGCCGCCGAAGGCATCCTGACCACGCGCGGCGGCATGACCTCGCACGCCGCCGTGGTCGCGCGCGGCATGGGCAAGCCCTGCGTCTCCGGCTGCGGCTCGATCCGGGTCGATTACGGCCGCGGCACCATGAGCATCGGCACCCGCACCTTCAAGACCGGCGACGTCATCACGATCGATGGCTCGGTCGGCCAGGTGCTGGCCGGACGGATGCCGATGATCGAGCCGGAATTGTCGGGCGAGTTCGGCACCCTGATGGGCTGGGCCGACCAGGTCCGCAAGCTCAAGGTCCGCGTCAACGGCGATACCCCGGAGGACGCCCGCACCGCGATCAAGTTCGGCGCGGAGGGCATCGGTCTTTGCCGCACCGAGCACATGTTCTTCGAGGAAACGCGCATCCGCACCGTGCGCGAAATGATCCTCGCCGAAGACGAGCAATCGCGCCGCCAGGCGCTTGTCCAAGCTGCTGCCGATGCAGCGCGCCGACTTTGTCGAGCTGTTCGAGATCATGAAGGGCCTGCCGGTCACGATCCGGCTGCTCGATCCGCCGCTGCACGAGTTCCTGCCGCACACCCAGGCCGAGATCGAGGAAGTCGCGCGCGCGATGAACACCGATCCGCGCCGGCTCGCCGATCGTGCCCGCGATCTGGCCGAGTTCAATCCGATGCTCGGCTTCCGCGGCTGCCGTCTCGCCATCGCCTATCCGGAGATCGCCGAGATGCAGGCCCGCGCGATCTTCGAAGCGGCGGTCGAGGCGGAGAAGCGCACCGGCAAGGCCGTCGGCCTTGAAGTCATGGTACCGCTGATCGCCACCAAGGCGGAGTTCGATCTGGTCAAGGCCCGCATCGACGCCTCCGCGCAGGCGGTGATGAAAGAGACCGGCACCAAGCTCGGCTATCAAGTCGGCACCATGATCGAGCTGCCGCGCGCCTGCCTGATGGCCGGCGACGTGGCGAAGACCGCCGAGTTCTTCTCGTTCGGCACCAACGACCTGACCCAGACCACCTATGGCATCAGCCGTGACGATGCCGCCGGCTTCCTCGGCACCTATATCGCCAAGGGCATTCTCGAGATCGATCCGTTCATCTCGGTCGATCGCGACGGCGTCGGCGAACTGGTCAAGATCGGCGTCGCGCGTGGCCGCAAGACCCGTCCCGACCTGAAGGTCGGCATCTGCGGCGAACATGGCGGCGATCCGGCCTCGGTGGCGTTCTGTCACGAGATCGGTCTCGATTACGTCTCCTGCTCGCCCTACCGCGTGCCGATCGCACGCCTCGCCGCCGCGCAAGCCGCGCTCGGCAAGGCGATCAGCAGTCAGGCGTAGGCAGCGATCTAAATTAGTTCGGAATGGCCGGGACCTGTCCCGGCCATTTTTTTTGTACGCTCGCCAGTGCGATGCGTCGCCAGCCACCGTCATTGCGAGGATCACAGCGACGAAGCAATCCAGGGCAACGCGTGCGGCTCCTGGATTGCTTCGCTGCGCTCGCAATGACGGAGTGGGCATTCACGCGACCCGGTGGCTCGCGATGACGGTGTGGGTCTATCAACTAATTGTTCACCATTTTTCTCAACGCGATCTTTACCAGTCTGGTCACCGCGCTGTTTACCAACAGTTCCGATGCCGTGCGCGATACCACAGCGAAATCTTGCGTGATGCAGATGCGCATCAGCGATTAACTCCCTCGCAACCTAAATTCGATAACAACAAAAAAGATCGAATTGCACGGATGTACTGACGTTCGATCCCAAGTGTGTGTTCCTGTGTGCGTATCTGTGTGTGTTGTGTTGCGTGAGCGTATCTATGTTAGGTGTGCGTAACCAGCCGAAGGGCGCGCGGTTTGCGCTCTTCGGCCTGGGTCTCTGCCTCTTCGCATTGGCCCCAACCGAAGTCGGATATCAGGATATCGCATCGCTGCTGGCCAGGCAGCCCGGTGTCGCCGAGCGCTGGCAGAAGCGGGTGTTCTCCGCGGTCAGCACCATCCAGGTCGCGACCTACAGCTTCGGCCGCCCGATCGGAACGTCTTCGCCGCAGGCGGCGCTCTATCGTCTGGCCAGCCTCGAAAACCCCAGTCTCGACGTCACCGGTTCATTGAATCGTAACTCGGTGCTGCAGCCGCCGCCGCGTTATCAGGCGTCCGATTTTCCCAAGGTCGACCGCACCCTGAAGGGCGATCGCCTGGTCGCCCCGCCGCCGCCGGAAGCGGCGAAGGCGACGACACCAGCGCCGGCGGATCCGGGGCCGGGGCTCGAAGATCCCGCGACTTCCAATGCATCGGTGCGTGGCGCCAAGACCAGCGAAGCGGCACCAGCTGTCGATCATCCCGCGCTCGATCCCGAATTGCAGGCCGCGCTGAATGCGCCGCCACTCGACGATTCCAGGGAGACGCCTGACGCGGCCGCGGTTCCGCTGGAACCGGCGCCGGCGCGCGACGGCTTCTCGGTGCAGACCGCCAGTCTTTTTTTCGGCAGTTCCTCGCTCGGCGCGCCGGCCGAAAACATGGAAAGCTGGCAGCCCGGTGAAGCCCCGATGGTGGTCACGCCGGATGGCGCTCCCGATCCCGACATGAAGATGGCGGCGCTGCCGCAACCGGCCGACGAGCCGGCGAGGGCCGGGGATAGCGGCGAAAGCATTGCCGCCAAGGGCGAGGTCAACGCCGACAATCAGCGCATCAAGACGCCGGCCGAGCGGCTCGGCCTGTTCGATGAGAAGACGCGCGCCAAATCCGAAAAATGCCTCGCCGAGGCGGTGTATTTCGAAGCCCGCGGCGAAGCCGTACGCGGCCAGATCGCCGTGGCGCAGGTGGTGATGAACCGGGTGTTTTCCGGCTTCTATCCCAACACCGTGTGCGCGGTGGTCTATCAGAACAAATATCACCACATGGCGTGCCAGTTCACTTTTGCCTGTGACAACGTCGCCGACGTCGTGCGCGAGCCTGACATGTGGGACCGCGCCAAGAAGATCGCCAAGGCGATGCTGGACGGCGAGCTGTGGCTGCCCGAAGTTGCCAAGTCGACGCACTACCATGCCTATTGGGTGCACCCGTCCTGGGTCGCCGAAATGAAGAAGATGTACAAAACCGGCGTCCATACTTTCTATCGCCCGCGCGCTTGGGGCGACGGCAGCGACGCGCCGAGCTGGGGCAACCCGGCGCAAACCGCCGAAATTTCCGCCGAACTGAGCGAAGAGGCCAAGAGCACCGCGGAATTGTCGCCGAATTCAGTGCGGCGGTAGTTCTCACTTCGTCATTCCGGGATGCGCCTCTTGGCGCAGGCCCGGAATCCATAACCCCTGTATCGGCGTTTGGGGATGAACGTTTGCACGGGGAGTATGGATTCCGGGCTCGCGCCAGAGCGCGCCCCGGAATGACGACGATGGTTGTGACTTAGCTCGCGATATCCAGCGCCACGTCAAAATTCGGCGCCGAATGCGTTAGTGCGCCCGCCGAGGCGTAGTCGACGCCGGTCGCGGCGATGCCCGCGATGGTGTCCAGCGTGATGCCGCCGGAGGCCTCCAGCACCACGCGTCCCCTCGCCATGCCGACCGCTTCGGTCAAGGTCGCGACGTCCATATTGTCGAGCAGCACCACGTCGGCGAGGCCGGTATCGAGCACCTCGCGCAGTTGCGCCAGCGTGTCGACCTCGATCTCGATCTTGACCAGATGGCCGATCTGCCCGCGCGCCCGTTCCAGCACGGCGCGGACGCCGCCGGCGACCGCGATGTGGTTGTCCTTGATCAGCACCGCGTCGTCGAGCCCGAAGCGGTGATTGAAACCGCCGCCGCAACGCACCGCGTATTTTTCCAGCGCGCGCAGCCCCGGCGTGGTCTTGCGCGTGCAACAGATCCGCATGCCCGTGCCGGCGGTTGGGCGGACGTAGTCAGCGGTCAATGTCGCGACCCCGGAGAGACGGCCGACGAAATTCAGCGCGGTTCGCTCTCCCGTGAGTATCGCGCGCGCCGGACCGGACAGTGTCATTACATGGGTGCCCGCCGCGACCACCCCGCCGTCGCGGACATGGGCGTTGATGCTGATATCGGGCGAGAGCTTTTGAAACACCGCGACCGCGAGCGGCAAGCCCGCGATTACGCCGGCCTGCCGTGCGACCATGATCGCCTCGGCGCGGGTGGTTTCGGGAATGGTGGCCATCGAGGTGACGTCACCGCCGCGGCCGAGATCTTCGGCCAGCGCCCGCTGCACCGCATCGTCGATCGCGAGCGGAGAGAGAAAGGCGTCGGGATTTAACAGCGTGGCAGGTGTGATCATGAGGGGGTCCTCGGTCAGGCGGTGATCGGTTGGGAGAGGTGAGTGGTGGGTTCGGACAGCGACGCTGCGATTTGTCGGGCTGCGTCGAGCGTGGTCATGGTGCGCCGGGCGAACTCGGTCCGTTCGGCCGGGTAATCGCTGCGGAAATGACCGCCGCGGCTTTCGCGCCGGTCGAAGGCCGAGGCTGCGACCAGCAATGCCGATGTCGCCATGTTGCGCAGCGCGATATTGCCGGCGTCACGTTCGAGGCGGGCAAATGTTCGCACCGCGTCCGCCAGGCGTTCGCCATCGCGGATGACGCCGACATGCGACGCCATCATCGCGCGCAGCCGGGTCTCGGCCAGCGGCGGCATCGCCTCATTGCGTGGCGCCGCGACCGTCGGCGGGAGAGGGGCGGGGCCCTCAAAATTTCGGCCCGCGATATCCTCGGCAATCCGCGCGGCAAAGACGACCGCTTCCAGCAGCGAGTTCGACGCCAGCCGGTTGGCGCCATGCGCGCCGGTGCAGGAGACCTCGCCACCGGCCCATAGTCCCTTCAATGAGGTGCGGCCATGCGCGTCCACTGCGACGCCGCCCATGTGATAATGCGCGGCGGGCGCGATCGGGATCGGCTGCATCGCCGGATCGATGCCGGCGGCAATGCAACTCGCATAGACGGTCGGAAATTCCTGCGCGAAGTGGCGGCCCAGCGATGTCGTGGCGTCGAGGAAGGCGCCGCGGCCGGCGGCGATTTCGGCGTACACGCCACGCGCCACGATATCGCGCGGCGCCAGTTCGGCCAGCGGATGCCGCGGCATCATGAATCGGTCGCCTTGTTCGTTGATCAAAATGGCGCCTTCGCCGCGCAACGCTTCGGTCGCCAGCGGCGCCGGATCGCGGCCGACCATGATCGCGGTGGGATGAAACTGCACGAACTCGGGATCGGCGATGACGGCGCCGGCGCGCGCCGCGATCGCCAATCCAAGCCCGCTGGCTTCGGCTGGATTGGTGGTCACCGCATAGAGATGCCCGATGCCGCCGGTCGCCAGCACCACCGCGCGTGCCACGATGGTCAGCGCGCTCGCGCTAGTGTCGCCAGCACGACGGATCTGCAGGCCGGTGACCGTATCGCCCTCGGTCAGCAGCGCCTCGGCGGCAAATCCTTCGACCACGCGAATCGAAGGTGTCGCGCGCACCGCGGCGATCAAGGCCGCCATGATCGCTTTGCCCGCCATATCGCCGCGGACGTGGACGATACGGCGCGCCGAATGCGCGGCCTCCTGCGAGACCGCGAGCTTGCCTTCGAGATCGCGGTCAAAGGGAACGCCGTAATGCAGGAGATCGTGAACGCGCGCGCCGGCTTCACGCGCCAGCCCTAGCGCGACCGTCTCGTCAACCAGTCCTGCGCCGGCGGCGACCGTGTCGGCGGCGTGCGCCTCGGCGCTGTCACCTTCGCCGACCGCGGCGGCGACGCCGCCTTGCGCCCATGCCGTCGAGGCGCCTTCACCAAGGGCGGCGGTGGAAATCACCGTGACCGGCTGTGGCGAAAGTTTCAGCGCGCAGAATAATCCAGCGAGGCCGCCGCCAACGATGACGATGTTGTCGGTGTCGCGCGCAAGGCCATTGATCTGGTTCGGCATGTTTGTTTCCCGCTTTAGTTCTTCAGATTGATCATCCGCTGCACGGATCGCCTGGCGCGTTCGGCGATGGACGGATCGATGGTGACTTCCTCATTCAGCGTCAGCAGGCTGTCCAAAATCTTAGGCAGCGTGATCCGCTTCATGTGCGGGCACAGGTTGCACGGACGCAGCATTTCGACATCGGGCAATTCGGCCCGCACGTTGTCGGCCATCGAGCATTCGGTGATCATCACCACGCGTTTGGGGCGACGCTCGCGGACCCAGTTGATCATGTGCGCGGTCGAGCCCGTAAAATCGGCTTCCGCCAGCACATCGGGCGGACATTCCGGATGCGCGATGATCTGCACGGATGGGTCCGCGTCGCGATAGGCACGCAATTCGTCGCCAGTGAAGCGTTCATGCACCTCGCAGGCGCCTTTCCAGGCGATGATTTTGACGTTGGTTTTGGACGCGACGTATTTCGCCAGGTATTGATCGGGCAGGAAGATCACCGTCGGCGCGTGCAGGCTTTCGACCACTTCGACGGCGTTGGACGAGGTGCAGCAGATATCGACTTCGGCTTTGACGTCGGCCGACGTGTTGACATAGGCAACGACAGGCACGCCGGGAAACCGTTCGCGCAACAGCCGCACATCGGCGCCGGTGATGCTCGCGGCCAGCGAGCAGCCGGCGCGTGAATCCGGGATCAGCACGGTTTTGTCGGGGTTGAGGAGTTTCGAGGTCTCGGCCATGAAATGCACGCCGCATTGCACGATGATGCTGGACTTCACCCTGGTGGCTTCGATCGCGAGCTGCAGCGAGTTGCCGCCGATGTCGGCGACGCAGTGAAAGATCTCCGGCGTCTGGTAGTTGTGCGCCAGGATCACCGCGTCGCGTTCGCGCTTGAGATCGTTGATCGCCTTGACGTAGGGCGCCATGAACGGCCACTCGACCGGCGGGATCACGTCGGCGACCCGCGCATACAAATGCGCGGTGGCACGCTCGACCTCTGGTGTCCATTGCAGGGAAGGCATCGGCAGCGCCGCGCGCGTCGCAGCCATACCCCGAGGGGAGTGAACCGCGGGATGCCTGGCAGCCTGGTTTCCAAAATCTTCAGGACCGTAGATTCCGGCGATAGGCATGGTTCGGTCTCCGTTGCTTTCATATATGCTCAATTTGAGCATATCTGAGGTTAGACAAATCCGGCCACGCACGGCCGGCATCCCGCTTATACTCATAACGAGCAAATCAAATATAGCATCGGTCGCGTCACGTTGCCAGATGCGAACGGTACTTCAGTCCCACCGAATTTGCCGATGCTGGCTGTTGCGATTCGCAACGCTGCAATGCAACGCAAATTTTCTTTCCCGCGTCGGGTTGGCGTTTTCATGCAAATGCATTAATCGGGTGTCGTTGTCGCATCTGATCGAAAATTGCGGCAGCCAAGGGGAGGGAAACAGCCATGGTGACAACCGCGAGTGAGCTCCGCGCGACTTCCAGCGGCGGCGGCAATTGGCGGACGCCCGTGGTGATCATCATTTGCGGCTGTGCCATCGCAATGTTGAGCTTCGGGCCGCGCTCGAGCTTCGGCTTCTTTGTGCAGCCGATGAGCCGCGAGTTTGCCTGGGGCCGCGATATCTTTGCGCTGGCGCTGGCGTTGCAGAATCTGTTGTGGGGGTTGGGGCAGCCGATCGCCGGCGCGATCGCCGACCGCTTCGGTGCGCTGCGCGTGATCAGCGTCGGTGCGCTGCTCTACGCGGCGGGCCTGGTGGTGATGCGCTATGCCGCGACCCCTTTGTCGCTTGATCTTGGCGCCGGCGTGTTGATCGGCTTCGGGCTTTCCGGTTGTTCGTTCAACCTGGTGCTGTCGGCATTTTCAAAATTGTTGCCACCGGAGCGGCGCGGCCTGGCGCTCGGCGCCGGCACCGCGGCCGGGTCGTTCGGGCAGTTCCTGTTCGCGCCGTTCGGCGTCGCGATGATCGATAATTTCGGCTGGCCGGCGACGCTGTTGGTGTTCGCGGGGCTGATGCTGCTGATCGTGCCATTGTCGTTTGCGCTGCGCACCCCGCCGGTCGCGTCATCGGACGCGCCCGCGCCGGATCAGCAAACCTTCAAGACCGCGCTGGCGGAAGCGTTCGGCCATCGTTCCTTTGTGCTGCTGGTGCTCGGCTTCTTCACCTGCGGCTTTCAGCTCGCTTTCATCACGGTGCACCTGCCGGCCTATCTGGTCGATCGCGGCATCCCGGCACAGACCGGCGGCTGGGTGATGGCGGCGATCGGAATCTTCAATATTCTGGGTTCGCTCGGCGTCGGCGTGCTGCAGAACATCTTTCCCAAGCGCTACATCCTCTCGACGATCTATGCGACCAGGGCGCTGGCCACGGTCGCCTTCATCTCGATCCCGATCAGCACCACCTCGGCGATTGCCTTCGGCGCGATCAGCGGCCTGACTTGGCTTTCCAGCGTGCCGCCGACCTCGGCGCTGGTGGCGCTGATGTTCGGCACCCGCTGGTTCGCAACCCTGTATGGCTTCGCCTTTGTCAGCCATCAGGTCGGCGGCTTCCTTGGGGTCCTGCTCGGCGGCGTGGTGTTCGAGAAATTCGGTTCCTACACGCCGATCTGGTGGCTGTCGGTATTTTTCGGCGTGATGTCGGCGCTGATCAATCTGCCGATCGTCGAAGCGCCGGTCGCGCGGCCGGTTGCACATCCCGCCTGAACCGTTTTATCTCGAACATCAGAACATCAGGCTAAGGAGTTGACGGTGGGAACTTTCAAGGCGATCCGGGTCGACAAGGCGGACAAGGGCACCACGGTCGCGCTGACCCAATTCGACGAAGCCGATCTGATGGACGGCGACGTCACCGTGCGGGTCGAATGGTCGACGCTGAATTACAAGGACGGCCTCGCGGTTACCGGCAAGGCGCCCGTGGTGCGCCGTTTTCCGATGATCGCCGGCATCGATTTCGCCGGCACCGTCGAAACCTCGTCGCATCCGGCATGGAAGGCCGGCGACAAGGTGATCGGCAATGGGTGGGGTATGGGCGAGACCCATCTCGGCGCCTACGCCGAGAAGGCGCGGGTCAAGGGTGACTGGCTGGTCCGCTTGCCCGAGCGCCTATCGACCCGCGACGCGATGGCGATCGGCACCGCCGGCTACACGGCGATGTTGTCGGTGTTGGCGCTGGAGCAATACGGCCTGACCGCCGGGAGTGGCCCGGTGATCGTCACGGGGGCCGCCGGCGGCGTCGGTTCGGTCGCGACCGCGGTGCTGTCCAAACTCGGCTATCACGTCATTGCCTCGACCGGCCGGATGGCGGAGGCGGATTATCTGAAAGGCCTCGGCGCCGCCGAGGTGATCGATCGCAACGAATTGTCCGGTCCGGCGAAACCTCTGGCCAAGGAGCGCTGGGCGGCGGGCATCGACAGCGTCGGATCGACCACGCTCGCCAATGTGCTTTCGATGACCAGGATATGGCGGGGCTGTAGCGGCCTGCGGTCTGGCCGCCGGTATGGACCTGCCGACGTCGGTGGCGCCATTTATTTTGCGCGGCGTGTGTCTTCTGGGCATCGATTCCGTGATGTGCCCGATCGAACGGCGAAAAGCCGCCTGGAACCGGCTGGCGACCGATTTGGATCAGGCTAAACTTGCTGAAATTACTCACGAAATCAGCCTCGATGAGGTCATCGGCGCCGGCGCCAAAATCCTCGCCGGCCAGGTCAGGGGCCGGATCGTCGTCAAAATTCGGTAAGGTTATTCAGACTTTACCAATGAACCTGCTCCAATAATGCCACGGTTGGTATGGTAAGCAACGGGTAAAGAGGCCTCGGTTGAGAGCCCGCGCTCGGTGAGTTGGAGTTACGGCATGCTTGCGCGTTTTGTATTGGGAGCGGTTGCGGCCGGGGCGATGGTGGCCCCCGCATTCGCAGGAATGATGAACGCCGACGAGGCCCGCCGGTTCGTGTCCGGCAAGGTGTTTACATTCACCTGCTTTGACGGCACCCGCGGTGCGGGCCGCATCCTTGACGATATGGGCGCGGCGGGATCGGTGCAGTTTTCCGGCTCCGGTCCGATGCGCCATCTGCGGCTGCCTGGCAATACGCTCCAGATCCGCGGCCAGGCGGTGTGCGCCTCGATCAAGGGCATTCCGTTCGAGCCTTGCTTCAATCTCGAGAAGACCGACGAAGTCAGCTTCCGCGGATCGGTTTCAGGCATGGGCTTCGCCTATTGCGATTTCCATCATCAGGGCGCCGCACAGATGCTGATGGCCCGTGCGTCGGCACGTCCGCGTCCACGGCGGATTGAACCGGCCGCAGCGGCCGACGCGCCGCGCACCGAAGTTTCCGCGCGCGTCGAAACTCCGCGCGTCGAGAGCACGCGGATCGATCCGGTGAAAACGGAAGCCAAGGCCGAACCGGTGAAGGCCGAGTCCGCCAGATCGGAGAGCGCTCCGGAGCTACGACGTTCCACTGAGTGATATCATTCGCTCAGTGATACGGCGTGCTGAAGTCGCTACCATTTTTCGACTATAGCAAAACTTAATTCGCGTGTACTCGTGCGATTGTTCGCGAAACATGCGGTAATCTGTGGGGAACGTGCCGTCAGCCGTTGCTGCGATCGGGCGATACCGTAGTTATACGGTGCTCCATTTTGATATCTTGGTAGCCACTTCCATTCCAGTTATTCCAGTAGTCGATAGCCTCGGCGCGGCCCCACCGATGGGTTCAACATGTCGCTCTATTACTTCCGCATCAGCCACGGGCGTTATTCCGGCGCCGCCGATCTCGGCTCGGATTTCGACAGCCACGATGCGGCCTGGGCCGAGATGACCAAGGTCTGCGCCAACCTGGTCGGCGGCATTTCCCGCAGCCTGAAGCAAAACGCCGAGTGGCAGATGGAACTGCTCGACGAGTCCAAGCAGCCGGTGTTCCGCATCAAGCTCGTATCGGAAACGCTGGTCTGAGCGGCTTGCCCGCGGTCGCGGCATGGTCCGCAATATTTCGCATCGCGGCGTGTCCAGCAATCGCGCATCTGCGACATTTTTAGACAGATATTAATCACCGAAAATTACTGTGTTTACCGTCGGCGCAATTTCGTCGGCGCGACGCTCTTTATTGATTTCAATATTTGAACGATTTGAGGTTTGGCGATGCCCGCGCGCTTTCATCTGCGGCTGACACACAAGATCATGGCGATCGGCGCCGTCGCTCTGCTTGGGCTCCTGGCGTTCGGTGCGATCTATCAGGTCGGCAGCTGGTCGCAGGACGGTTCGCGCGCGATTGCCGCCAGCGCCCGCGAGATCTCCGATCTCAACCAGCAGCTTCGGATCGATCTGCTCGAGGCGCATCGTAACGAAAAAGATTTCCAGCTGCGCCATACCGAGTCCTACGCCAAGGCGCATGCCGAACTGGTGGTCGCGATCGATCGTGAATTCGATCGGCTGCAGGCGTTGACGCAATCCGCCGCGATGAATGGCTTGTCCGACAAGGTTCGCGCGGCGCATGACGGCTTCAAAAGCTATGCCGCCGATTTTGCCGCGTTGGTCAACGCCGAGATCAGGCTGGGCCTGAATGAATTGCTGGGATTATCGGGCTCGTTGCGTAACGCCGTGCACGACATCGAGGATCGGCTCAAGGAAGTCGATAACCCGCGCCTGACAAGCTGGATGCTGATGATGCGCCGACACGAGAAGGATTACATGCTGCGGCGTGATCCGAAATATGCCGGCGAGCTGAAAAAGGCCGCGGGGCAATTTCGCAGCGTATTGGCCGCAGCCGAGATTCCCGCGACCGTGACCGCCGAGATCTCCCAGAAGCTCGAGAAATACCAGAGCGAATTCCTGGCGTGGGTCGATACTGCGCAGAAAAGCGCCGACTATGATGCCGGCATGATGAAGACGTCGCATGGCATCGAACCCATGATTTCCGAAATCGGGCAGGGCATCGAACGGCTCTACCGCCAGGCCGTTGCGGATGAAGTGGCCGTTCGCGGTTCGGTCAGAAACTGGATGCTGATCGCCTTCGCGCTCGCCTTCGTGCTGGCCTGCGGTGTTTCGGCGTTGATCGGCCGTTCGATCTCGCTGGCATTGTCGGCGATGGTGCGCGCCATGATCGGGCTCGCGGGTGGCAATACGGCCGTGGCGATAGCCGGTCTCGGCCGCCACGATGAAATCGGTGAAATGGCGAGCGCGGTCGAAGTGTTCAGGACCAACATGGTCGAGGCCGAGCGGATGCGCGCCGAACAGGTCGATGCCGGACAACGTCACGTGCAACAGCGCAAGGCCGAAATGCACAAACTCGCCGATGCGTTCGAAAGCGCTGTGGGCAGTATCGTCGAGACGGTGTCGTCGGCAGCAGGCGAACTCGAGACGTCGGCGACGACGTTGACAACGGCGGCAGCGCGATCCGAGAGGCTTGCATCGACGGTCGCCGCGGCATCGGAACAAACCTCCGGCAACGTTCGCTCGGTGGCCTCGTCCAGCGAGGGATTGACCTCTTCGGTCGGTGAAATCAGCCGTCAGGTGCAGGAATCTTCCCGCGTGGCCAGTGCTGCGGTGGATCAGGCGCGGCAGACCAACGATCGCGTCGGAGAACTGTCGAAGGCGGCCGCGCGGATCGGCGACGTGGTCGAATTGATCAACAGCATCGCCGCCCAAACCAATCTGCTGGCGCTCAACGCCACCATCGAGGCGGCTCGCGCCGGCGAGGCCGGCCGCGGCTTCGCCGTGGTGGCATCCGAGGTCAAGGTCCTGGCCGAGCAGACCGCGAAGGCAACCGGCGAGATCAGCCAGCAGATCGCTGGTATCCAAGCGGCGACGCAGGAGTCGGTCGGCGCGATCAAGGAAATCGGCGACACCATCGGCCGGATGTCGAATATTTCGTCGACCATCGCCGCAGCTGTGGAAGAGCAGGGCGCGGCGACGCAGGAGATTGCGCGCGGCGTGCAGCAGGCCGCCCAAGGTACGTCGGAGGTGACCTCCAATATCGCCGACGTGCAGCACAGCGCCGTCGAAACCGGCTCGGCTTCCTCGCAGGTTCATTCCGCCGCGCGTGCGCTGTCGCGGGAAAGCCATCGGCTCCGGCAGGAGGTCGGCAAGTTCCTCGAACTCGGTGCGGGCGGCCTGAGCGGCCGCTAGCTGGATCCGGAACCTGTTCGGTTCTGATCGAATTACAAACAGGCTTTAGCTTGATGCGGTTTTTCCACGTGAACCAAAGATGTTTGAGTGCTCCTGCACAAAGAGATGGAATCGCCATTCGAGATGCAATGGCACACCTGACATCTGCCTCTTGTTATCTTATTACCTGAGGATGCCGTCGATCAGCTTGTCGAGGGCCGCCATACCCGATCGACTGGCGGCCTCAGGATCGTCTGCCCGGGTAACAAGCAAAGCCGCTTCGATGATGGAAGCGAGCAGCATGTGGGCAAGCTCTTCAACGGGCTCTTTTTTACGTCCTTTTGCGTTCGTCGCAGCCCTCAGTCCTTCTTTGAGCATCCCGAAGCCGTGCCGCTCTTCGATCTCGCGCCACCTTCGCCAGCCGAGGACGGATGGGGCATCGATCAGCGCGATCTGACGGACGCGATCGATTCTAGCCATCTGCAGAAAAACCTTGCAACCCGCGCGTAGGCTCGCCGCCGGGTCGCCGGCGGCACGAGAAGCCGCGACGGTTGCGGACGCGACTTCTTCTTCGATGGCCTCAAAGACCGCTTCGAACAGTTGATCCTTGCTACCGAAATGATGATAGAGCGCCCCGCGGCTGATCGCGCATGCCTTCAGGATCGCGTCGATCGACGTTTCCTCGTAGCCGTGCGTCGTGAATAACCTGGTTGCCTCGGCAAGTATGTGCTGTCGCGTCGACGATCCCTTGTCTCCCTTGTCCACGATACTTCCTTTTCCAGTTGACAGACCGACAGTCGGTTTAGTAAAAACCGACTGTCGGTATGTTTTAGCTGCGTGGCCGGATTTGGCAAGCGAACCGGTCCCGCGCGCAAAACAATGGTGTTCGAATGGCGCAGGTGATGAAGCACGTAGAGACCCATTTCGGTAACATCGCCTATACGGATGTCGGCTCGGGGCCCGTGGCTCTGTTCGTCCATGGCGTGCTGCTCAATGGCCATTTCTGGCGTCACACCATCGAAGGCGTGAAGGGCCTGCGCCGCTGTATCGCTGTCGATCTGATGGCGCACGGCGCGACCCAGATTTCACCCGATCGAGACGTCTCGTTTGTCTCGCAGGCGGAAATGCTGAGCGCTTTCTGCGATCAATTGAAGATTGCTCAAGTCGATCTCGTCGGTAACGACAGTGGCGGCGGCATCGCCCAAATCTTCGCGGCCAGACACCCCGGCCAGATTCGAACACTGACACTGACGAATTGCGACGCCCACGATAATTGGCCACCGAAGGCCGCCGAACCGTTATGGAAGGCCGTTATGCAAGGGCAACTCGGGCAAATCGGCGCCCAGTTGCTATCTAACGTCGATTTCGCGCGATCCGCGTTTTCGACGGCCTACGAGCATCCGGAGAAAGTTTCGGCTGAAACCTTCAGGACCTACCTCACTCCTTTGTTCTCCGATGCGCAGGCGACGAAAAATCTGGAGCGATGGTTCACGACATCGCATGACTGCAGGCAGACTGTCGCGATCGAGCATCAGCTTCGGCGACTAAAAGTGCCGACACTGATCGTTTGGGCAACCGACGACGTGTTCTTCCCGGTCAAGTGGGCCTACTGGCTGCGCGGTGCAATCCCGGGCGCCCGACCCGTCATCGAACTCAATGGCGCCAAGTTGTTCTTCCCCGAGGAGCGCCCGGATGAATTTATCCAGGCTCTCCGTAGCTTTTGGTAAATGCCCGCGCAACGACAACAACGGAGAAAATGATGTCCGAAGATAGAGAAATGCGTTGTACGTCCGTCCGCGCGCAAAGATCGGCGAGTTTTTAAAGCGCCGCACGCCAAGCTTCCCACGCGTGCTCTCACCTGACGGTGCTCGGCTTACCTTTTCTAACACCGCCATCAAATGGAGAACCTGGCTATGGATCTGTATTTCTCGCCTTTCGCATGTTCGTTTGCCGCTCGGATCGCAATATACGAAGCGGGTCTTGAGAGCGAATTTCGGATGCATGCCGTCGATATTCATACGCACCTTGTCGACGACGGGCGTAACTTTCTTGATATTCACCCCGTGGGGCAAGTGCCCGCGCTGGTCACGCGCGACGGAAAACTGCTGACCGAGAACTTGGCGATCCTGCTCTATATCGCGGATACAGCAAGGGGATCGAGCGTCGACCCTGGAAAAGGACACGCAAAGTACGAACTGCTGCAGTGGCTGAGCTTTATCGGCAGCGAACTGCACATGCGCGTGTTCAAGGCCATCGTCTCACCGAACTCAACCGAGGGGGCGAAAGAAGATGCGAGGGCGGCAACACCAAGGCGGATGGGATATCTCGACTCCCACCTAAGCAGGCACGATTATCTCCTTGAATCATTCTCAGTGGCTGACGCCGCGCTGATCGCGATTCTCAACTGGGCCCGACACATCCAGATGGACATGGCTCCTTACCCCGCAATCCGCAGTTATTACCAAAGGCAAGTCGCGCGCCCGGCGGTCGTTCGCGCGATCGCCGACGAGATGAAGCTTCGAAACATCGCTAGCGGAGCAGCATGAACACACAAGTGCGAATAACGACGGTAGAAAAGGACCATCGCTCATGGCTCACGAGTTTGGCAACATCGTTCTACTCGTCATCATCCTGTTCAACGAGCGTGCGCTTTATACGACTTGATGCTGCAGCTATTTAATCTTCTGCACCAAATTAACTTAGTTCCGGCGCGACCAGCGGCGCCGGCACGGCTTGGCGGCGAAACAGGATGCGCTGGTACAGCCACCCGATCGCGACCAGCACCAGTCCGAGACACATGAATGACAGCGCGCGGTAGACCCCGGTCAGAGTCGACATGTCGATCAGGAACACCTTGACGATGGTCAATGCGATCACCGCCGCCGACGCGAGACGGGCGCGCTGCGAATTGACCAGGATGCCGATCCCGAGCAGCACGACGCCGAACGCCAGCCAGACAATCGAATAGGTGTACTGCTCGGCGCTTCCGGTGATGCCGCTGGTGAGCAACGGCCCGTGATAGATGCGGCGGATTTCCAGCGACAGATACGTCAGTGCCAGGATCAGCGCGCCGGCCGCGATGGTGTGGCCGTACCAGGCCGGGCGGCGTCCCGCGACCGCGTAGGACAACAGCAACGCCAGGATCGCGGGCAGGGCGTAGCCGAGCAGGAGAACATTGACGAAGAGTCCGCCGACATTGATGGACCACAGCAGCGGGAGGTCCAGCAGCAGCAGGCCGAACAGGGTGGCTGCGCCCGCATAGATCGTCAGCAGGATGGCGCCGATGTTGTGAACGATGCTTTGGCTTCGGATCCGCAACCGCTCCAGCCCGATCGCCATCGCCAGGGAAGTGCAGACCTGCAGCGCGACCTCTATCAATCCGACCGAGCTGCGATAGATATCGCCCGAATTGACGAGGTCGCGGATCTCCACGAACACGAGCAGCACGGTGAACAAAATCGCAGCCGATTCGACCGCGCGTTGCGGCGCGTCGTCGCCGCGTCGGCGCAGCCAGATGCTGCCGATCCAGAACGATAGCGCCGGTACGCCATAGCCCCACAACAGCCAATTGAAGATCGGCGCATGCCCGGCCATATCGACGATCCGCGGTTCATAGGCGGTGCGCATCACCACCAGCGCGGCGAGTGCCGCCGCCAGCGAACGCAGGAACGGAATCGGCCGCGCCATCGAGATCCAGGCGGTGCCGAGCGACATCAGCGCGAAGGCGATCGAGAGCCAGCCTTTTTCCAGCGCGAATGTCAGCGCCAGCGACAATGCCGCCAGCGTGCCGGTGGCGAACAGCGCGATCGAGATCGGCAGACCCGGACGGTTGTCGCGCTTGCCGAGGATTTCGGTCGCGGCGCCAAAGGCTGCCGCCAGCACCACACCCAGGACCGCGAATGGAATCGAGCGGTCGAGATGCGCGATGCGCGCATAGAGCGCAATCAACAGTGCCAGCGGCGTAAACACCGCGGCGCCCGACCACACCACCGGGATTGTCGCATTGCCGGAGCGCCCCTGCGCGAGAAATCCGGCGATGCCGAAACCCGCCGCAAAAATCGCCGCCGAGGCCAGATGCAGCGACACCGAGCCGTCGGTGGCGCCCGGGCCGATTTCCGGCAACGCGCCGCCCGGCACCACCAGCATGTCCGGGTTGGCAAGCACCGCCCATTCCACGAACACGAATGCGGCGAAGATCGCGGCGGCAGCCACCGCGCCGGTCGCGGCCGGCGCGCGCCAGGCGACGATCAATGTGGCGGCGACCAACAGCGCAAACCCGGTCATCGCAAAGTCGGCATGCAGGCTGGAGATCACGATCGCCATCGCGCCGAACAGATAGGCCGACAGCGCTCCCGACGAGACCGGTTCGATCCGCCCGTCCTCGGCGGATGGCCCGAACAGGAAGCCGCACACCACGAGCAAGGCAGCCAGAACGAATCCCGAGATTACATGAAAGACGTGGGGACCGGTGAACAACGGCGCGCATTCGAGACAAGGAAAGGTCCACAACAGCGCCAGCGCGACGGTGGTGACGGCAAGCCATTGCCACAGCCTGATCCGCGCCAGCGCAAATGCCGCCGCGGTGACGACCGCGAGATAACCATACAGCGCCCAGTAATCCGGGTTGTCCGACGACACCAGGATCGGCGTCGCGAACGCCGCGACCACGCCGAGGCCGGCCAGCGCCGGGCCGTGCAGCAACGCCGCGGCGAGGGTGCCGAGCGCCACCAGTCCGAGCAGGATGAAGGCGCTGGCGGGCGCGAGAAAACCGTAGAGCGCGTAAGCCGCATAGACGGTCGCGAACGCCACCGAGGTGCCGGCGGCGGTCAGGATCGCCGGAATGTTGGCGATCGGCAGCGACGCGATCGAGGAAGCGCTTTCCTTGCGGCGGGTCCATTCGCCGGCCGCAAGCAGCGCCAGCGCGAAGGCGCCGCCGAGCAGCACCCGCACGCCGGGACCGATCAATCCGGCCTCGATCGTGTAGCGCACCATGAAGAAGCCGCCGAGCGCCAGGGTCAATCCGCCGACCCAGACCACCCAGCGGGTGCCGATACGCTCCTCGAAACTCGGTGCGGCGACGGGCTGCGGCAATGGCGGCGGCGTCGGCGCCGCGCCACTGTCCGCGGGTGATGGCGCGATATCGGGACTGCCAGTGATCGGTGTCACCGGATCGGTCACGGTCGGGGACGGTTCGGCGGGAAGCGGCGGTGGCGTTGCCGGATTCGGCGAGAAGGCTTGAGATGAAGGCAGCGGCGGTGGCGCCGGAGCCGGTCGCGGTTGTGCGGCGCTCTCCAACACCGCTAACCGCGCGCGCAACGCGGCGATCTCGTTGAAGCTCTTGCGCGCGAAGATCAGCGCAGCGATCGCAATCAGCGATGGGATGATTTCAAACATCTATTCTCCAGCTGATCGGCTCGGCTTTGGACATTGTCATGTCGCTTGGATGTAATCCGTCGGCATCAGCGCCGTCCGCGAACGCGCAGCCCGGGGGCGGGCCGCTCCTGCAACACCTCACGGCGGAAACGAAACAGCGCGGCGGGTCGTCCGCCGGTCTGGGTCGACATCACGCCGGTCGGTTCGACCAGCGCGCCTGACTCCACCAGTCGTCGGAAATTCTGCTTGTGCAGATGCCGCCCCGAAATCGCTTCCACCGTCCGTTGCAGTTCAGTGAGTGTGAATTCGGCCGGTAAAAGTTCAAACACCACTGGGCGGTATTTCAGCTTGGCGCGCAGCCGCGCGATCCCGGTGGCGAGAATCCGCCGGTGATCGAACCGCATCGAAACCCCGAGCGCGGGGATTGTCTTCCGCGCCAGCGCTGCGGGCCGGCCATCGCGCCGCGCTTCCTCGACCAGCCCTGCTTCGTACAGCAGTTCGTAGCGATCGAGCACGCGCTCCTCGTCCCACTGCGCGCCTTCGATTCCGAAATACAATCGTACGCGATCCTTGCGTCCGAGCGCGCGCGTGGTGCCGGGCTCCTCGGCCTGCGCCGCCCACGCGGTCAGTTCCGGCAGGATGTCGCGTGCGATGATTTCGGGGCGGGCCTCGCGCCAGTCTTCCCAGGGAAAAAACCGATACCAGGGTTCGAACGAGGCGCCCGGCGCGTGCGCGACATTGTCGGCGGCGCGGGTCAGCGCCAGATATCCGATCGAAGCCATATGGGCATCGGTATCGCCGGCATGGGCATGCCGGCCGCGATCGCCGAACGTATAGAGCTGCTCGACATAGCCGAGCCGCAGCGCGGCCTGTTCCTGCACCCAGGCGCGCAGCCCGATCTCGAAGGTGCGGTGGGTGACGCGCGTCGAACGGTCCGAACGGCAGCCCAGCGAGCCGGTCGTCATCCTGGCTCGAGGCAATCAGGATCAGTGGCTCGTTGCCTTCGATCGCGACGATCGCCGCGGTCAGGCCGATTTCGATCGGCGTCAGCGGCTGCTCGCTCATCGCGTCGGGTTCATGGCTCGAGATCGAGGCGGAAGGGGCGACCTTCGACCAGCATGTTGCCAGGGCCCATTTCGTCGAGCGCGCGCAGCATGCGGCCCTCGCGGCCGAGCGCCTTGTCGGCAAGGCTGACAATCAACCGGTTCGGCGAAGCGATCGGCGAGGCGGCACGGATCTGCCGCGCGATCGACGCTTCGTCGCGATCCGGATTGAGCGCGCAGACGGCGGCGAAGGCGCTGGCGGTCGAACGGCTGATCCCGGCATAGCAATGCACCACCATCGGCGCGCGGCGATCCCAGTTGCGCACGAACGTCAGCACCTGATCGACATGCAGGTCGGTCGGCGCGACAAAGCCGTCCATGTGTTCGGTGATGTCGTCGACCTGGACCTTGAGGTGATTGGCCTCCAGCACCGTCTCCGGCCGCATCACCTGATCGACCTTGGCCATGATGGTGAGAACGTGGCTGGCCCCGGTGGTCTTGACGGTATCGGGCAGGGCGGCAAGTGAGCAGACGTAAATCATGGCGGTCCTTCAGTGGTTGCCTAGGTTATAAGCATCCGAACCGCGTGAGGAAAGTATGTAGGACACGCAAATGTAGGGGAGGGCACGCCGTGCCCGGCGCACCCAAGGGGCATACGTTCTCCTGCGCCGTGTTCCCTCGTTTCGGGAGAACCGCGCGGACCGCAACCGATCAGGATCGACGCATCGACGGAGGCTTCAGCCGTCGTCCCGCAGATCGAAGATCAACTCGGAGATCTCGCGGCGCTCCTGCAGCAACCGGTCGAGCGTCTGCCGATTTTCCGGCTCGCCTTCCA
Source organism: uncultured Alphaproteobacteria bacterium (assembly GCA_963845435.1). Taxonomy (GTDB): domain Bacteria; phylum Pseudomonadota; class Alphaproteobacteria; order Rhizobiales; family Xanthobacteraceae; genus Bradyrhizobium. Next base: position 31,297 of record CAWJSD010000007.1, on the reverse strand, counting down.
TGACGACTTCGCCGGCTTGCCTGAGAAGTTCCCTGCGTCTTCCGTCGTCGATGTCGTCAAGATCGCCAAGGCCGGTCACATTTGCTACAAGGGACACAAGCTCAGCATCTTTAGCCTGAAGTTCCTGCAATAATTGCTTCTCCGTACGCATCTACGCCTCACAAATGTTTTTGGTTCATTGACTCGGAGCCGCCGCGCCTTAAGCGCAACTAAGTTTCTCTTTTTTGGCTATTTCATGTTCGGGCTACGCAAAGTAGAAAGTACATCCGATGGCAACGAGTCTGGGAACGCGATTCCGGACGACGCCTCAACGCCTGTTATCGCCATGTCCGAGTCCGAAGACCAACAACCCGTAGAGCCCGATCCGTATGAGTTCACGGCGACGGCCGAATTTCGCTACGGCATTTTCCTGGTGCTGCTCGTTGTCGGTTTGCTTGCCTATGGCGCGACCTGGGTGCCGCGGTTGATCAGAAGCGCCGCACCGGCTTCCGAAGCCTCGGTCGCGCACGAGGCTTCGCCCGCTATTATGCCGACACCATCGCCCGGCTGTCGCCTCGGCGTTGGCGAGGGGTGCGACTGGGCCGGACTGCGATCGTCGCAGACCGGTTGTCACCACGGCGTTGGGAAATGCGACTGGGGCAAGCCCAATCCGGCGCCGCCTGGCGACAAGGTTGCACTCCAGGCGACGCCTCCGCAAACAACGCCACTCCAAACCACGCCACCACAAGCGACGTCGCCGCGACCGGCTTCACCGCAATCGACGGCGCCTCTGTCGACACCGTCTCAACCGGCTTCGCCCCAATCCACGCTGCCTCCATCGGCGTCGTCGTCACCACCTCCATCAACGACGCCGGCCTGTCACAACGGTGTGGGAATGTGCGATTGGGGCAAGCTAAAATCGACGCCTCCCGGCGATAAGATCGCAAGTCAATCGCCGCCGCCTGCATCGCCACCGCCAGCATCGCCACCGCCAGCATCGCCGTCAGCTCAATCGACGGCACCGGCCTGCCACAACGGCATTGGAAAGTGCGATTGGGGTTCGCTCAAGGCGCTACCGGGTGGCGACCAGGTCGTCGTCCAGCCACCGACACCTCGATCGCCATCGCCGCAGCCTGCCTGCCGCGACGGCCTGGGAACGTGCGATTGGGCCGAAGTCAAACCGACCGCGTCTCGCTGTCGCGACGGCGCGGGGCCATGCGTTCGGGTCGCCCTCCACAGGACCCGCCGTTCGCGTTATTACGACACCGAGCGTTATGACGACTTCGAGCAGTGTGACCGGGATTGGCGACAAACGGACAGGATGTGGTGACCGGGCTGCCTCTCGACCGTTGCGATCGATGCTCCGCCGCAGTTCGGTGCGCGGCCTCGCTTACAGGATGCCTACGTTTGGCGCTATTTGCAGGGCGCGTCGTGGCTTGATTGCCACCACCGCCATCGCGATGCGCCGCCGGTCCAGCACGACGCCGGCAACACCTTCATGCCGCCCAGGGCCTGTGGCTCCGAGCGCACCGACCCCGTGGGCTGCGCCGGCGCGCTTTCCGCGCGCGCGCGCAGCAAACCTTCGGCGGGCTTTGGCCTCGGTCCGCGCGGTGGACTTGGGGTGTCGATCAGATTGGTCAGCTGGCGGCGATCGGCCGTCGGTCCTCGCTGCGGCGGCGGCGCGCGCGCGATTGCCGGCCTGATCGGGCGCTGGGCGCCGGCGAGTGCGGCGATGTCGCGGAAATCGGCGGGCCGCTCGGGCCGCGGCGTCGCTTCGGGCGGCCTCGCCATGGTTTCGGGAGATCTCGGGTCGGGAGATCTCGGGTCGGGAGATCTTGGGTCGGGAGATCTTGGCATGGCGACAGGCCTCGCCATCACTTCCGGCCTTGCCATGACTTCGACCCTCGGCACGGACTCGGGAGGTCTCGGCATCGCGTCGAGCCGCGCCGGCGCTGCTGCTTGTATCTCGCGCGCCTGATCGCCCCCGCGGGGCGGCGGTCCGTTGATCGCCGGTTCGTCGGTCACTTCGATGACCGTGTTCTGGGGGCCTTCTTGCTGCACGAGGTCGAACAGCAGCGCGGCATGATGCGGATGCAGCCGCACGCAGCCGTGCGATGCCGGGCCACCGAGGCGATCGATCGCGTTGCTGCCGTGGATCGCATAGCCATTATGGAAGAAGATCGCGTAGGGCATCGGCGAACTGTAATATTCGCTGGAGAACCAGCTCCGCTCCATCCGCTGCGGCCTGTAGGTGCCGTTGGGGGTTTCGAGCTGATCGCGCCCGGTGGAGACCGGCCAGATGTAGCGCATGTAGCCGTCCTGGATGACAACCATACGCTGTGATGCTTTTTCGACCAGGATTTCAAGCTTCGCCTCGGCGCTTTCCACGCCGACAAATAGCGATAGAGCCCCCGCGAGGACAGCGGCGCGAAAACGCATGACCAACTTCCACCCCTGATTCTAATTTTAGATCAAGCGGTCAAATCCCGGTGCTTTTTGGGCCAACTACAGTCACATATACGGCCGAAGCGCAGCTACTTGGCGACCAGTTGCAAATGGCCTGTCGGACACGATTTCCGATCTCCTGAGAAGCGCGATGCAGCCGTGCGCGTGCTTGCAGCGACGCGACCACGCACGGCATCGCCTCAAGAAGCAGGCGGACCATCGGTGCGTCCGAACATCACAGGCGTGCCCGCCAGGCCGCAATACCCCTTGCGCAGCTGCGCGTTGGCCGGCGGGGTCGGGCTCTCCCATCGCCACATCATGCAGCCGGATCCCTGGCATCGGAAATAATGGCCCCGCATCATGTCATGGACGTGCGGAAAGAACCTTTTGTAGATCATGTTCCTGAAACGGTCGCGGGGCCCGGGATTGGAGCGATTGAACGAGAAGGTTCGTTTTTCCCAGCGCAGCCGAACCATCGGGCACCATTTCGAGGCAACAGCATCTCGCTCGGTCACCAGCATGGCGGGTTACTCCTCTTGTAAAACTGTCACGCTTCGATGCCGCGTTAAACTCTCAAAATTGCCAAATTAAAGGTGCTTTTAGTAGCGAATCGAGGTTCGCTTCATTGTGTGGGGCTACTGAAGCGATCTTCGTTTCCGTCCAGAAGGACCCTTGCCGCTCGCCGGGCGGCTGCGTTTTCGTTTGGCCCTTTGCAGATCTGGTGGCAGCAGGTCTGGTGGTTACGGAAGGAATTTCTCCAGTGAATCTTGCATTTGTTATCTCGTTCATCATCGCCGGCCTCGCGGTGGTCGGCGTGTTCATCGATATTCCGATGGTCAGCAATTACGCGTTCTGGTTCGCGATCGCCGCGTACATCATTCTCGCCAGCAGCAGGTAGCACGCCTCAAGTCCGCGACATTGTCGCCGCAATCGCCGCCGCAGATTTGACACCTGCTAGCCAAGTCGCAGTTCAACTCCGCGTGCCGGCGAGACGATTACTCCTCGCCGTCATAATACGAGCCGTAACCCACCGGGGCCGGCGGCCGCGGCGCCTCGTCATAATAGGCTGACGGCCCGTAGCCTTCGCTCCTGACACCGCCATAGCCCCACGGGAAGCGCGAGTTACCGCGATAGCCCGAATAGGAGCGATAGGGCGAACCGCAGCAACCATAGCCGTAACGGGGATAATAGTGATGCGGCCGAACGTAGCGCCGCTCGACGTAACTCCGCTCGACGTATTTCCGTTCGTAATATCTGCGCTCGACCACGCTGCCGCCGCGCCGATAGCCCTGGTAGCAGCGGCCGCAGCCGCATCGGTAACAGCCGCCGCCGCAGCAATTGTTGTGATAGCCATAGCCGTAGCGCGGCCCGTATTCATAGCCGCCGGGACCGTAGAAATCGCTGGCTTGCGCCGGCGCTGCGACCGCGAGTGAACCGAACATCGTCAGGATGGATGCCGCGATCAATATCCATCGACTGAGTTTCGGTGTGGGAGTTGTTGCAAAGCCGCTCATGGTTTCCTCCGACATGCGTGAGCCAAACACTCGCTTGAGGAATCCGACCAAATTGGGACTCGCGATGCGCGAGATCAGCACGCATGGTTGTGTGCTGGATCGGATGCGCGCGACGCGGCGTTGCACGCGACGATCTTACGAAGCTGCCTCGGCGAGTGATCTAAGTGGCGGGAAGCGCGGCGATTTTGCCGGAGGTTGCAGCCGGGGTTCCGCATCGCGCGTGGCCTGTTAAGCCGACGTTAACCATGTTTGCAGGAACTTCGCGAAAAGCGACATGAACGGGCTCGCGCTTTTGGTGCAGCCGGCGAGTGGAGCACTCGGCGCACTGCGCGTATTCATCAACGTTACGAGCCTGGCCGTCACGATTCCGTCGCCAAGTTCGCGAACGCCGCGAACCGGTCCGATGTTCTGCCCGCGGCACGTGTGGGTTGTGCGGCGCTTTCGGCGGGAACGCGTCCAGGTCAAGGGGCGAGCGTCCGGCGTCATTAGCGCTTCGTTAATCCGCCCATAGCAAAAAGTTTAACGGGGCTGCTGAGGGCATCATCAATCCAAGGAGCAAATCGATGCCGAATCTGGAAGAATCCATACGCGAACGTGCCTATCATCTCTGGGTTGCAGACGGTCAACCCATGGGCCGGTCGGACATCTACTGGTTGACCGCTCAACGCGAGATCCTCGCGGCCTCGGTCGAAAACCGCGAATCCGAAGCCGCGCTCACCGAAATGGTGGTGAACAGGCTGGCCAGAAAGAAGCGCATCGATCGCGGAGTTGCCTGGCGAAGGGCTGGATAGCTCTTCATCACCACTGGCATTCGATTTCCCCCGACGTGCCCAGCCGGCGGTTGGGCACAACGACCGGGGCGGGCGACGATCAACATGCGCCCGCCGCCGGACCGCCAACCGTCGTCGCCGGTGTTGAATCCATTAAGAGCGACCCGGCCGGTTAACGGTCTGTTAACCACCAAAGGTTAATGTCCGTCCCAAGGAAATAATCAATCTAAGGCGCGAATTGATCGTTCATCCTAGGGCACGGCGAGTGTTTCTCGCCGAGGGGGGCTCGAAGGGTAAAGCGTCGTGTCAGTACATAGCGGGCGATCCGCATCGAATTTAGTTTCTGAATTTGCGCTGATGATTTTCAGCGCGATTTTCTGGGGCCTTACCATCGCCCTGGCGATTATTCTGATTTGTTCCTGACGGATTTTTCGGTTTGGTCGATTTGCGTCGAATGCGGCCTCCTGGGCCGTCGCGAACGGCGTCACCGCACAATCATGCTCATGGGCACAGAATCTTGAAGCGCTCGAGAAAGCGTTTTTCCGCTTTCGCGGCGGTCCATGGCGTCAGGTAGTCCTGCTGCATTTCGGGCGGCAGGCCGGGATCGTTGCCGAACAGGCGTTTGGCTTCGGTTTCGGAAAAGCCCGCCAGCTGCGTCGCCTCCAGATAGGCGGCGCCGCGATCGGCGTCCTTGATCTTTTTGGTGATCGCGGGCGAAAGCTCCGGCGGCAATCCGAAACGAATGTGAATTGCTGCCAGCAATCGTTTCTCGACGGTCTTGTAATCGCCGCCGAGCACCGCCTTGAACGGCGAGATCATGTCGCCGATGACGTATTCCGGCGCGTCGTGCAGCATCGCGGCCAGACCATAGCGCAGATCGGCGCGCGGCATCTGCCGGCCCATCACCACCTCCACCAGCAGCGTGTGCTGCGCCACCGAGAAAATATGCGCGCCGCTGGTCTGCCCGTTCCAGCGCGCGACGCGTGCCAGGCCATGGGCGATGTCGGCGATTTCGATATCGAGCGGCGAGGGGTCGACAAGATTGAGCCGCCGCCCCGACAACATCCGCTGCCAGACCCGATTGGACGCGTCGGACGCCGGTCGCCGTCCCGTCATTTGGCTTTGAGGCGCGGCTTGCCGCCGCAGCTTTGATGGCAGAAGCAACTCACCAGATGATCGTTGACCATTCCGGTCGCCTCCATGAAGGCGTAGACGATGGTCGGGCCGACGAACTTGAAGCCGCGCGCGCCGAGGTCCTTGGAAATCTTGATCGACAGCGGCGTCGATGCCGGCACGCTCGCGTGAGTCTTGAACTGGTTGACCTTGGGCTTGCCGTCGACAAAATCCCACAAATATTTCGAGAAGCCCGGGCCTTCTTCCATGATCTTCAGGTAGGACTTCGCGCTGTTGATGGTGCCCTCGATCTTGGCGCGGTTGCGCACGATGCCGGCATCGTTCATCAGCGCGTGGACTTTCTTGTCGCTGTAGCGCGCGATCTTCTCGGGCCGGAAATCGTCAAAGGCTTTCCGGAAGTTCTCGCGCTTGCGCAGGATCGTGATCCACGACAACCCGGCCTGGAAGCCGTCGAGGATCAGCTTTTCATACAGCGCGCGGTCGTCATATTCCGGCACGCCCCATTCGGTGTCGTGATAGGCCATGTAGAACGGATCTTCGCCCGGCCACGGGCAGCGGGTCAGGCCGTCGGCGTGCAGGCGCGCGGATTTGCTCATCGTGGTTGGCTCATCGTCATCGGCTTACGCGACGGTCTGCTTGGGCGCGGCGCGCAGCGCCTCGGGATCGGCGACGCGCAGCGCGAGACCGCCGGAGGTCAGCGGCACCCCGGCATCGAGCGCCTCGGCGGCGCGATCCACGCGTATCAACGCGAGACCCTTGCCGTCCGCCGACGAGCCCATGGTGCCGACCTGCTTGTCGCCGGCCAGCACAGTGTTGCCTGCTTCCGGGGCCGCACCTTCCAGAAGCACCTTGACGGTGCGGGTGCGCGCGGTGCCGCGATGCTGCATCCGCGACACCACTTCCTGCCCGACATAGCAGCCCTTGTCGAAATCGACGCCGTGCAGCCGGTCCATATTGGTCTCGTGCGGAAACGCGTCGCCATACATGAAGTCGAGGCCGCCGCGTGGCACGCCGACCGCGATGCGATGTGCGTCATAGGCGGCAGGGTCGACCAGTTCGGCATCGATCAGCGCGGCCACTTTCGGCGCCAGTTGCTCCGGTACCAGAATCCGCCAGCCCAGCGCTTCGCTGCGGGGATCGGCAAATGTCAGGTCCGGCTTGGTCGCGGGCTCGCCATCCCATACCACCATCACGCCGAGGCTGTCGGTGAGATCCTCCACCGCGACCTTGGCGCGCAGCTTGTAGAAGCCGAGCTTGGCCGCGAGGCCCTTGGCCAGCACGCGCGGAGCGTCGATCAGGAACCCGCCGCCATGGCCCGCGGGCGCCTCGGTGATCAGGAAATCCGTGGTGATTTTGCCCTGCGGCGTCAGCAGGGCGCCGAAACGGCCGAGTCCGGGACGCACCAGCGCCACGTCGGTCGTCAGCAGGCCGTTGAGAAAGGTGCGGGCATCCTCGCCGCTGACCTTGACCACCCCCCGATCGGTAAGAAAGGCTGCTTTCATTGAAGATTCTCTTGTGACATGTTGCCCCGAAACGTAGGCCCGCAGGTCACAAACGACAAGGCCTTGCACGGGCCAGCCTCATCCTGAGGAGCAGGCGCAAACCTGCGTCTCGAAGGATGACGCCCCAGCCACCATCCATGCTTCGAGACGGTCCTGCCGACCTCCTCAGCATGAAGCTTATGAGTTCAGAGGTCCCATGAACCAGCGATTTGACACCATTCTAAAATCCGGCACCGTGGTCAATCAGGACGGTGAGGGCGTGCGCGATATCGGCATCGTCGATGGCCGGATCGCCGCGATCGGCTCGCTGGCACAAGGCGCGGCCGGCGAAGTGATCGACTGCAAGGGCCTGCACATCCTGCCCGGCGTGATGGACACCCAGGTTCATTTCCGCGAACCTGGTTTGACCCATAAAGAGGACCTCGAAACCGGCTCGCGCAGCGCTGTCATGGGCGGTGTCACCTCGGTATTCGAGATGCCGAACACCGATCCCCTGACCATCACCGAAGCCACTTTCACCGCCAAGGTGAAGGCGGGCCATCACCGCATGCATTGCGATTTTGCCTTCTTCATCGGCGGCACCCGCGAAAACGTCCAGGACCTGCCGGAACTGGAGCGGGCGCCGGGCTGCGCCGGGGTCAAGGTATTCATCGGCTCGTCGACCGGCGCGCTGCTGGTCGAGGATGACGACAGCCTGCGGCGGATCTTCAAGGTGATCCAGCGCCGCGCCGCGTTTCACGCCGAGGACGAGTACCGCCTCAACGATCGCAAGAACCAGCGCATCGAGGGCGATCCGCGCTCGCATCCGGTGTGGCGTGACGAGACCGCGGCGTTGATGGCGACGCAGCGGCTGGTCGCGCTGGCCCGCGAGACCGGCAAGCGGATTCACGTGCTGCATATTTCGACCAAGGAAGAGATCGAATATTTGCGCGACCACAAGGATGTCGCGTCCTGCGAGGCGACGCCGCACCACCTGACCTTGGTGGCGCCGGAATGCTACGAGCAGCTCGGCACCCGCGCGCAGATGAATCCGCCGGTGCGTGACGCCAGTCACCGCGACGGCATCTGGCGCGGCATCGAACAGGGCATCGTCGACGTGCTCGGCTCCGATCACGCCCCGCATACCCTGGAAGAAAAGTCGAAGACCTATCCGGCCTCGCCGTCGGGCATGACCGGCGTGCAGACGCTGGTGCCGGTGATGCTCGATCACGTCAATGCCGGACGGCTGTCGCTGGCGCGGTTCGTCGATCTCACCAGCGCCGGTCCGGCGCGCCTATACAATATCGCCTGCAAGGGCCGCATCGCCGCGGGCTACGACGCCGACTTCACGGTGGTCGACCTGAAGCGCAGCGAGACCATCACCAATCAATGGGTGGCCTCGAAAGCCGGCTGGACGCCGTATGATGGCGTTCGCGTCACCGGCTGGCCGGTCGGCACCTTCGTGCGCGGTCGCCGCGTGATGTGGCAGGGCGAACTGACCTCGGCCTCGAACGGCGAGCCGGTGCGGTTCCTGGAGACGCTGAAGCCGTGAAGTCGCTGTCCGCGCGTCGCCAGCGCTCGCTCAAGGTGCTCGCGGCAAGATCGCGGCGGCGCGTGATCTTTGTCGCTGGCGGCATCGCGGTGGGCGCCGCGGCGGTGGCGCTGGCGCAGGTCTCGGACTGGGCACAGACGATCTTCGCCGACATCCTGGCGCGGTCGCGTTACGCCTCGCTGGTGCTGACGCCGCTTGGCCTGGCGCTGTCGGTGTTCCTGACCATCCGGTATTTTCCCAATTCGCAAGGCAGCGGCATTCCGCAGGCGATCGCCGCCCGCGAACTGGAGGACCAGGACGCGCGCGGCCGGCTGGTGTCGATGCGCATCGCCATCGGCAAAGTTCTGCTGACCGTGCTCGGGCTGCTCTGCGGCGCCTCGGTCGGGCGGGAAGGACCGACGGTGCAGGTCGGCGCCTCCATCATGTTTGCGGTCGGGCGGTTTTCGCCGCGCCGTCAGCCCGGGTTGATCCTGGCGGGCGCCGCGGCCGGCGTCGCCGCGGCGTTCAATACGCCGCTGGCCGGCATCGTATTCGGCATCGAGGAGATGAGCCGGGCGTTCGAGGCGCGCACCAGCGGATTGATCATCGCCGCGGTGATCGCCGCCGGGCTGACCTCGCTGGCGCTGGTCGGCAACTATTCTTATTTCGGCACCAGCGCGACCATGCTGAAAAGCGGGCTCGACTGGCTGGCGGTGCCGCTCTGCGGCGTGGTCGGCGGCCTTGCCGGCGGGCTGTTCAGCCGCCTTGTCATCTTGATGGCGCAGGGTCTGCCCGGAGCGCTGGGCCGCGCCATCAAACGTCATCCGGTCGTGTTCGCGGCGTTCTGCGGTCTGGCGCTGGCGCTCTGTGGCCTTGCCTCCGGCGACACCATCTACGGTACCGGCTATTCGCAAGTGAAGCAGGCGCTAGAAACCGGCACCCCGCCGGCGGTCGGCTTTGCGCCGCTGAAATTCGCGGCCACCTTGCTGTCGACCGTCAGCGGCATTCCCGGCGGCATCTTCGCGCCGTCGCTGGCGATCGGCGCCGGCATCGGTACCAATCTGGCGCATCTGTTTCCCGGCGCGCCGATGGCTGCGATCCTGCTGCTCGGCATGGTTTCGTATTTCGCCGGCGTGGTGCAGGCGCCGATCACCGCGTTTGTCATCGTCACCGAGATGACCGACAACCACACCATGGTGGTGCCGTTGATGATGGCTTCGCTGATCGCCTACGCCACCTCCCGCGTGGTCTGCGAGGAGGGGATCTATCATTCGCTGGCCAAGGGTTTCATCAGGCAGGGTCTTGCCAGCCAGCGTCTCAAGAACCAGGCTTCCGTCGATCCGGACAAGCCGACCGCCGCGCGCGATCCGGACTGAGAGCTGTGCCGCGGGGACTTGTGCTCTAGACCTGCGTCGCGGCGAGGATGGTGCCGACCTGCGGCACCTTCTCGATGCCCCAGAGCAGGCGCAACAGATTGTCGACCCGTTCGGCGCTCAAATGCTTCTGCGCCATCAGGCGAAATTTCTCTTCCATCTCGGCGTCGGTCATCGGGTTCTTGAAATGGCCGCGGTGATACTCGACTCGCACGGTCTTGCGCGCGCCCGACTTGAGCACGATTTCCATTTCGCAGAGATTGAACTCGTTCTCGGTCCGGTCTGCTTCCTCCGACGGCAGGCATTTGACGCGGCTTACCAGGTCAAGCAAACGCGGGTCGTGCAGATAGGGGTCCTCGTAATATTCAGGCTCGATCTTGCCGTACATCAGCACGATGGCGGCCGCGTAGGGAATGCTGTGATCGGCGGTTTCGTGGGTCTGCGGCCGCCATTTGTCGGGCCCGTCCGCCATGATCTTGATCGCGGAGTGCGAGACGTTGATGTTGACAGCAGCGATGTCGTCCGGGCTTTGAAAGAACGGCCGCGCTTCCACCGCGGCCTGGGCCACCGTCTGGGAAAACTGGCCGAGCGGAAAGCGCTTCGTGAAACAGCGGCGGATGCCGAACGGCTCGCCGAGTTGCGGCGGCGCCACCGGCTTGTGGCCCATCACCTTGAAGAAGCCGTAGGTGCCCTCGAACACGCGGCCGGGGCCGGTCATGCCGTTCTGGGCCAGTTGCACCGAGAAGATCGCCTTGCGGCAGGCGTCGGCCGCGGCGAAGGCCTTCCAGTTCGACAGCGCGTCGGAACGGCCCTGGCGCGTGGCGGTGTTGCCGCCGACCGTGATCCCGATCGCCTGCACCATTTGCTCCGGTGTCAGACCCGTCAGCCAGCCGGCGCCGACCACCGCGGCGATGCCGGTGATGGTCGAATGATCGATGCCGTTGCCGAGGTAGTCGAACACGTCGGCGATCTTGCAGAACACTTCATAGGACAGCACCGTCGCGGTGATCAGGTCTCGGCCGCTGCGGCCGTTGAGCTCGGCGGTGGTCAACAACGCCGCGATGGTATCGCTCGGATGGCCGGCGCCATGGGTCAGGCTGACGAAGGCGTCGTTGAAATCCAGATAGCGGATCATCACGCCGTTGGCGAACACGGCGAGATCGGCGCTGCTTCGGGTGCCGCTCAGCAGCACGGTCGCGGGTTGCTTCGACGTGACGTCACCAGCGAGCTTGATCGCGATCCGGCTCGGCCCGGCCGCGTAGCCGCCGAAGGCGCAACCGATGGTGTCGAGGATGGTGCGCCGGGCCAGACGCACGACGTCGTCGGGCAAATCCTCGTATTTCAGTCCCGCCGCATAATGCGCCAGCGTCTCGGCCAGATCGGCCTGGCTGTTGGCGGCAGCGGCGGAAGGCGGATTTGGCTTGTCCTGCGCGATCGCCGGAAATCCCGACGAAGTGGCGGCGAGAACGGCCAGGGTCTGTTTGAGAAATCTTCGGCGCCCGCGCGGCGGAGCAACGCTTTGACCGGCAATGCCTTGGCCATCGGTCTGGCCGTTGTCGATGGGGCGCTTCATGCGCTTCTCTCTGTTTGGGTCGCCGAACCGTTAGACGCACGGCAGAACGTCAAGCAAATAAAACGCTATACAAGTGACGCCACGGCCGCAAGGCAATCGAGCTTGCGCGCTGACAATGTGCTAGTGAGATCCGTAGCGGCGCCGGCACGGTCGTGAAAACAAGACCGCGAAAGCAAGATCGCGACAGGGAGAGTGACCATGGATCGACGTAGCCTTCTCGGCCTGTCCGCGACGACGATGATCGGATGGGCGGCGTCATCGGTGCCCGGCCTTGCGGCAGGCGAAGGGCCCAGCGCGCCAATGAAAACGCTGAGCGACTATATGGCTTCGGCGGCAACCCGCGCGCTGCCGGATGCTGCCGCCGAGCATGCCAAGCAGCATCTGCTGGATTCGCTGTCATCGATCATATCCGGGTCCGAACTGCCTCCCGGCCAGGCCGCGCAACGCTTCATCCACGCCCATGGCGGCAAGGGCAGGGCGACGGTCGCGGGCACCGCGTTGACGGCGTCGCCGATCGACGCCGCGCTGGCGAACGGCGTGATGGCCCACGCCGATGAAACCGACGACTCGCATAACGGCTCGCATTCGCATCCCGGCTGCGCCGTGGTGCCGGCCGCGCTCGCGGCGGCCGAGGAACTCGGTGCCGACGGCGCGCGCTTCCTGCGCGCGGTGGCGCTCGGCTACGATGTCGGTCCCCGGGTCGTGATGGCGATGGGCGGCTCCGAATTCAGCTATGAGAGCAGCCTGGATACCCACAGCATCGCGGGCACGTTCGGCGCGACCGCCGCCGCGTCCTGCATCGCCGGTCTCGATGCGCAGCGGATGCGCTGGGCGCTGGACTACGCCACCCAGCAATCGTCGGGCACGCTGGTGTGGCGGCGCGATATCGATCATATCGAAAAGGCGTTCGATTTTGCCGGCATGCCGGCCCGCAACGGCATCACCTCGGCGCTGGTCGTGCAATCCGGCTGGACCGGCGTCGACGACGTGTTTTCGGGACCGAACAACTTCTTCCAGGCCTATGCGCCGAAGCCGCAACTCGACCAATTGACCGACAAGCTCGGCGAGCGTTACGAGATCACCCAGACCGACATCAAGAAATGGACGGTCGGCTCACCGATCCAGGGGCCGCTCGACGCGGTCGAGGCGATCCGCGGCAAGCGGGCCTTTGTCGCTGGTGACGTCAAGCATGTCACGGTGCGGCTGGCGCCTGCGGTTGCCGAGGTTGTCGACAACCGCGACATCCCCGACATCTGCCTGCAGCACATGGTCGCGATCATGCTGCTCGACAGCACCGTTTCGTTCCGCGCCGCGCACGACCCCGCGCGGATGCAGGACAAGGCCGTGCTCGATCAGCGTGCCAAGGTCAGCCTGGTGCGCGATGACGAATTGGCCAAGCTGCTTCCGGTGCGCGTCACGGTGGTCGAGATCGAATTCGCCGACGGGTCCCGGCTGTCGGAGCGGGTCTCGGCGGTGCGCGGAACGCCGCGAAACCCGATGACCCGCCCGGAGGTCGTCGCCAAGGCCCGCGATCTGATCGAGCCGGTGTTGGGGCACGATAAATCCGAACGGCTGATCGCGACCATCTTCGACATCGAAAGCCTGGCCGACATCCGGACGCTTCAACCGCTGCTGCGGCGCGACTGAGGCGTGCCATCGCGGGGTACCGGCGACGTGAGCGCCGTCAGGTCTCGAGCAGCTCGGGCACGAAAATGTCCTCGCAACGTAGTCGTCGCTTTGACAGGCCCTGCTCGAAATGGTGGCGCAGATAAGTGTCGAGGGTCTTGCGATTGGCCGCGACGCCGTACGGCCACCAATCGTCGCCGAGCAGGGTTCGGTCCTGGTCGATCAGCTGGCTGAGCCACGGCAGCATCACGGCCATGTTGTTGAAGGTCATGCCCTTGGTCAGTTGCTCCATCGTGACATGCTTGGCCGCGCAAAATCCGCGATAGATCGCCTTGACGATTTCGGGGTGCTCGGCGGCAAGCTCCCTGCGGACCGCCACCGTATGCATGATCGGAAACATCCGCGTGCGCTTGTAGTAGTCGCGCTCGACTTCGCGATAGTTCTCGAACAGCCGTCCGACCCTCGGTGATTTCTCGAGCACGCATTTCGGCACGTCGGCCGAGATCAGGGCGTCGATCTCGCCGGATTCCAGCATCACGCCGAGGTCGGCGCTTTTGTCCGCCCATGTCACTTCGACATTGTCGGGATGAATCTGCGGAATGAAGTCGATCGGATCCATCGGGAAGTCGATGCCGCCGACGATCCAGCGGCATTGCTCGGGCTTGACGCCATATTCGTCGGACAGGATGCCTTTCGGCACCACGCCGGAATCGTGGCCATAGACCGCGAGTTCGCCGATGGTCTTCCCGGCGAGATCCTGCGGCCGTTCGATGCCGCTGGCTTTATTGATGTAGATCGCCGAGTGGCGAAACGCACGGTTCGGGAATACAGGGATCGCGATGAACGGCGGTTGCTCGAAATCCAGCGTGCGAAGGTAATAGGTCAGTCCGAGTTCCGACACGTCATGGGTGCGCTGCCGGATCATCTGCTCGAAGATTTCGGTGACGATGCGCGAACTGTGGAAGGAGGCGTCAACACCATCGATCTTGACCGTGCCATCGGCGAGTGCGCGGGTCCGGTCATAGTTCCAAAAGGCGATATCCAGCTTTTGAAGGCTCATGGCATGTTCCTTTGCGTTTGTTGCAGCAGCGCTGGACGCGATGGGATTGGCCTGTGGGTTCCAGGCAAAAGCAGGTTCCGCAACACGCCCATCCAGTCTGTTTTATAAATACATTTACATGGCACTCGTTCCTTGGTTCCTATGGGAAATTGCCGCCGATCAATTGGCCCCGTTGGTGACGAAAGTCGGCTAGATACGAGATTGCATGAGCAAAAAAACGCGCGACCTTACCGATCTCTTCGAAACCGTCTCGCTCGGCGCGCCGGAAAATGCCGTTGGCTTCGTGTTATGGCGCGTCGTCCATCGCTATCAGCGCGAGATCGACCGCGCGCTCGCGACGGTCGATCTGACGCATCTGCAGTTCACGATCCTGACCCTGGCGGCCTGGCTGAGCCGGTCCGGCGAAGCGGCGACCCAATCAGAGCTGGCGCGGTTCGGCGAAATTCATCCGATGCAGGTGTCGCTGATGCTCAAGGCGCTGGAGGAGAAGGGAATGATCACCCGGCCGCCGAGTGCGTCGAATGTCCGCGCCAAGCGGATCGAGATTACTTCGGCCGGCGTGACAGTGCTGCGCCGTGCGCTGCCGCTCGCCATCGAGGTGCAGCGGCGATTGTTTGGTGAAGACGGCCGTCCGGGCGGCAAGCTGTTGACCGCGTTGCTGCGCCTCGACGGTGAAACGCCGGAGGAGGTGGCATCGTCGCGGGATGCCGGGCCGCCGCCAAAACGACGGCGGAGTTGAAATGCCGCGTTGACCGGACCTGTTACTGCTTCGACCGCGCGATCGAGAATTCGCCGTTGCGAACCCGACCGGGCAGGCCCTCGACGAATTTCGCCACCGCGTCTTCGCCATAGGTGCCGACCAGTTCGGCAAACGCCGCGAACAGGCTGGCCTGCGCCAGGCAATCGCCATCGACGCCGTCGTGACGCGCCTCCGCCCAGGCTTCGTTGAGATAGCTCAGCGCCGCCTGCTTCTGCTCGTGATCGGGCAGCGGCTCGCGCGCGGTGGAGAACGTCACTGGATGGCTCATGAAACTCAACGAAAAAATGTGCGCGATCCAGGGCGGAGCGCCTTCCAACGGATGTTGGTGTAGCATGCGAGGCGGGCGCGGATAGACCAGTTCTTTAGGAAAGGTTAACGGCGCACAGCCTATTTGAGCTGGTTGTGGTAATGCGCCCTACGCGATGCGTCGGGAGAATGCCTTTCCTCGTCATTCCGGGGCGCGCGAAGCGCGAGCCCGGAATCCATAACCCCTGTGTTGGCTATTGGCGCAGAACATAACCACAGGGATTATGGATTCCGGGCCCACGCCAAGAGGCGTGTCCCGGAATGACGAAAACCCTAATTCGCGTATCTGGCCGTCAGGTCGCGCGAGATCTTGGCGCCTTCCTCGACATACCTTCGGATCGCCACCGTCGCGGCGGGGGTACAGGTTCGGTAGGTCTGCTGAAAACCATTATAGCCGCGGTTGAAGCCCGCGATCATGCGGGTGCGGCGATCGCCCGCGGGCGTTTCGGCGTCGAGTAGCGCCTGCATCTGGTTGCGCCACTTGGCGCCGTCATTGCTGCCGCAGATGCCGCGCAGGTAATGCAGCGAGCCGAGGATTTCGGCCAGCCGCTGCAGATCGCCGTCGAACGGCGCGGCGGCGTCTTCGGCCCGCGCCGGAGCCAGACCGAGAACCGAAATCAACAGAAGGGCGGCCAGAAAGCGTTTCGACATGAATGGAATGGGCCCAAAGCCCCCGAAGCCGCGGGGCGCGTGTGAAGCTGATATGCCTCTTCAATTCGCGGGAAGCAAGGCGCGCAAGGCCTCGAAATCAGGTGACAATCAGGCGGCGCGCCGCCTCGATCACCTCGGGCAGCCCATCGGTGACCTTGAGGTCCCCGAGTGCGTCCGGCACGAGCCATTTGAAATCATCATGCTCGTCGTTGAGGACCGGCTCGTTGGCGATCCAGCGGGCGGCGAACGACAGGATGACATAATGGCCGCCGTTGCTGGTTGCCGGGAGCGCTTCACGCCAGCGCGCCAGTCCGACGATCTCGATCCGCAGCCCGGTTTCCTCGTCGACCTCGCGCGTCAGTGCGGTGTAAAGGGATTCGCCGAACTCGACCCGGCCGCCGGGCAAGGAGTACAAGCCTTTTCCGGGAGCGTAGGCGCGCCGCACCAGCAGGATCTTGCCATCGCGGAAGATCGAGGCACTGACGGCAAGTTGGGGGCGCTGGGCGGGATTGGGGTCGACCAAGAGATGATCCGAACACGTGGAACCGGGTTTGCAGGCCCACCATGCCCGATCGATTCAGGCGGGTCCAATGCAACAAAAACGGATCTGATATGGCGCACGATCGGCCGGCTGCGATCAGCGGGCCGCCATGATGGTATCGACGTCGGCTTCGATATCGCCATTGATGATGCCGCCGGCCTGCGCGACCAGCGGCTTGACCCAGCCGGTAGCTTCCGTGGCCAGGATGGCGCGGGTTCGGTCCTGCGTGGCCTGGCGCATCGCGGCGCTGACCGCGTTCAGGATCGAGGTCATCGCGGAGGTCGCATTGTCGAATGCGGCGCGGATGCCGGGATCGGTGGTCTCATAGGCCTCGATCACGAGATCGCGGGCCCTGAAATTGGTCGCGGTGAAATGCTCGGCATAGGACAGCGGCTGCCATGCCAGAAAGTCCTCGGCGCATTCCGGCATGTCCGGAATCATCTCCAGCAGCATGACGGCTTCGTTGAACAGATTGAGATAGTCGGTGGCGAGGCCGGTGCGTGGATTGATATTGGCCGCGCGCAGCATCGCGGCCCGCGCCTCGTCCTTGAATCCCGGCGGGCTCGATATGGGGCGATCGGATCGCGCGGGTTGGGCGGCAGCGGAGCTCATCGGTCTCACTGTTGTCGGTCGGGGTTAAAAGGTGCTGAACGGATGCTTATTTAGGTCTCAGAATGTGCGGACGGTTTGTCATTACCACTCCACCGGCGGCGCTGCGGCAAGCGTTCGGCTATGCCGAACAGCCGAATTTCCCGCCGAGGTTTAATATTGCGCCAACTCAACCGATACCAATTGTCATGTTTGACAATGGGGAGCGGCATTTCAGGTTGGTTCGCTGGGGATTGCTCCCGAGTTGGGTGAAGGATCCGCGCAAGTTCACGCTCTTGATCAATGCGCGGTCGGAAACCGTGCTGGAAAAGCCAGCCTTCAAGAATGCGATCAAGCGGCGGCGCTGCCTGATTCCGGCCGATGGCTATTATGAGTGGCACACCGAAGGCGATCGCAAGCGGCCCTATTTCATCCATCGGCACGACAAGCAGCCGATGGGATTTGCCGGCCTGGCCGAAACCTGGATGGGCCCCAACGGCGAGGAACTCGATACCGTGGCGATCGTGACCGCGGCGGCGAGCGCGGATCTTTCGGTGCTGCATCACCGGGTGCCGGTGACGATCCGGCCCGGCGATTTCGAGCGCTGGCTCGATTGCCGCGGCTTCGGCGTCGACGAGGCGATGCCATTGCTGATCGCGCCGGAGGAAGGCGAGTTCGTCTGGCACGAGGTTTCGATCCGGGTCAACCGCGTCGCCAATGACGACGCGCAATTGGTGTTGCCGATCACGGAGGAGCAGATCGCGGCCGAGGCGCCGTCGCCGAAGCGAGCCGCGCCGCGCAAGCCGGCGACGACGACCAAGCCCGACGACGGGCAGGGGTCATTGTTTTGAGCTTCAGGACTTCATCGGCGCCAGCCGCTTGCCGAATTCGCGCCGCAGCAGCCACAGGCTCAACAGCGCCTGCAGCGTCGTGGTCGCGATCGAGAGGTACCAGATCTGTTCGGCGCGAAATCCCGGCTGCGCCGAGAGCCAGAGCAGCGGGATCACGTACGTGATCAATCGCGCGATCGAACCGATCAGTTGCGGAGTGGTGTGGCCGAGCCCCTGGAAGACGCTCGAACATACGAAAATCAGCCCCTGCGCGACCAGGTTCAACGACACCAATCCAAGAAATCCCGCGCCGACCGCGATGGTGTCGCGATCGGCGGTGAACGCGCCCACCAGCAATTCCGGTTTCCATTGCACGAAGACCGTCGCACCAAGCATGATGGCGATTGTCAGCAGGAAGACCTGCCTGAAGGTTTCGCGCACCCGCACGCTGTCGCCGGCGCCAAAATTCTGTCCGATGATCGGGCCGGCCGCGAAGGCGATCGCCAGCGCCGGCACCTGGACCAGGCCGAGCACGCGTGTGCCGATGCCAAAGCCGGCCTGGGCGGCGGCGCCGAGATCGCGCAGCGCGAAATAGATTGCGGCCATGTAGGCAAAGATGATCGCCAGTTCGCCGCCTGCCGGCAGCCCGACACCAATGACGCGCTTCCACTGCGCGAGCTGCGGACGCCACCACTGGCGATCGAGCATCAGATAATGCCTGGACCATTGCAGATAGGCCCACAGCATCACCACGCCGGCCGCGACGGCCAGCGAGCTGGCCAAACCCGCGCCCACGATGCCGAGGGGATGCCCGGTACCCCAGCCGGCGATCAACATCGGCGCGAGCACGATGTTGAGCAACACCGTCAGCGCCTGGATCATCATGGCCGGCTGCACGATGCCAGTGCCGCGCAACGCCGCTGCCATCACCAGCATGGGGAATTGCAGCGCGAGCGCGGGCATGAACCAGATGAGATAGTCCGTGCCGGCCTCGACGGTTGCCTCGTCGGCCGCGAGCGAGTGCATGTATCCGCGAGCCAGCGCGATGCCCACCAGCATCGCGCCAATCCCGCACAGCAGGGACAGGCCGAGCGCCTGGTTGAACACCAGATTGGCGTCGGCCTGATCCCTGCGCCCGACCGCGTGGGAAACCAGCGCGACCGTGCCGACACTCAGAACCTGGGTGAACGCGTTGATGAGAAATCCGGTATTGCCGGCCGCGCCGACACCGGCGATCGCGGCGTCGCCGAGGCCGGCAACAAAGTACAAATCGATCAACTGGCAGAGCATCGTCATGATGATGCCGACGAAGATCGGGACCGCCATGGTCACGACATGGCTCACGATGGAGCCTTGGGTCAGGTCTTTCACGTTGGAAATCCGATGAAGGAGGGCAGGAACATGGTGAGCGCCTCGGCACGCGGAAACGCGGCGAGCGGCAAGCTCGCTACGGTCTCCGGCCATTGGCGGTTCTCAACTGCCCTGATTTATCGTCCAAAACCTCGCGGTGTCTCACGCTCGAGGTGCGAAAGTACGCGGAACATCCTACACGGCGAGATTTGTCATGCCTAGGGTGAGGTCAGCGGAAAATCTTCAGCGCCGCGTGTTGCAGCAGCATGATGGTCTTGGCGTCGACGATGCGGCCATCGTCGATCATGGCCATGGCCTGGTCGATCGACAGCTCGAGCACCTCGATGTCCTCGCCCTCGTCGGCGAGTCCGCCGCCATCGCCGATCCGCATCGACGGCTCGTATTCCGCGACAAAGAAGTGCAGTTTCTCGGTGACCGAGCCGGGACTCATGAAAGCTTCGAACACCTTTTGGATGTCGCCGAGCCGGTAGCCGATTTCCTCCTCGGCTTCCGCGCGGATCCGCACCTCGGGGGATGCGTTGTCGAGCTGTCCGGCTGCGGCCTCGATCAGCAAATCGTCGTAGCCGTTGACATAGACCGGATAACGAAACTGCCGCACCAGCACCACGGTGCGCTGCGCCAGATTATACGGCAACAGCACCGCGCCGTTGCCCCGGTCATAAGTCTCGCGGTGCTGGGTCTGCCATTCGCCATTGGCGCGGCGGTAATCCAGCGTGGTGGTCTTGAGAATGTAGCGGTGCTCGGAAAGCACGCGGACGTCCTGGACGCGGATGCGGTCGGAAATGGTCATGCGGTGTCCCGGGATGTGCGGCTACGGCGTCGGTTCGCGGCCGTCGAGCCATTTGGCATAGATGACGCGGGCCTGCTGGCCATAGTCGATCGACTCGTAAAAGGCCTGCACCTGGGTGTTGTCGGCGCGGACCATCAATTGCACCTTGGCGATGCCGGCATCGCGGAGCCAGTCTTCGGCCGCGTTCATGATCGCGCGGCCGTGGCCGCGGCCGCGATGGTCCGGATCGACCGCGACGTAATAGACCCAGCCGCGATGGCCGTCATGGCCGACCATCACGGTGGCGGCGATCGCGCCGCCGTCGCGGCCGACCAGCACGGCCGAGTTCGGCCCCTTGCGCGCGAAGGCGATGTCGGACGCGGGATCGTTCCACGGCCGGGTCAGGTCGCAGCGGACCCACAGCGCGGCAACGGTGGCAACATCCTCATCGGCGATCGGTGCGACCGCCAGCGCCGGGGTGACGGAATCCACGGCTACAGAACCTTGCCCGGATTAAGGATGCCGAGCGGATCGAGCATCGCCTTGATGCCGCGCATCAGTTCGATCGCGACCTTGTCCTTGACGTCGGGCAGTTCGTCGCGCTTGAGCACGCCGATGCCGTGTTCGGCGGAGATCGAGCCGCCCATCCGCATCACGATGGCGAACACCACGGTGTTGACGTCGTGCCAGCGCGCCAGGAAATCCGCCGGCTTGGCGC
Organism: uncultured Alphaproteobacteria bacterium; assembly: GCA_963845435.1. Classification (GTDB taxonomy): domain Bacteria; phylum Pseudomonadota; class Alphaproteobacteria; order Rhizobiales; family Xanthobacteraceae; genus Bradyrhizobium. Next base: position 10,277 of record CAWJSD010000007.1, on the reverse strand, counting down.
CGACCGGCTGGCTGACATTGTAATGAATGTTGCCATCGCCGAGATGACCGAACGGCACCGGCCGCGCGCCGGGGATCAGTTTGACGACGGCGGCATCAGCCTCCGCGATGAAGGCGGGTACGGCGGCGACCGGCACCGAAATGTCGTGCTTGATCGAGCCGCCTTCGGGTTTTTGCGCCGACGACATTTCGTCGCGCAGCTTCCAGAACGCCAGCCGCTGGCTCAGATTGGCCGCGATCACGGCGTCGTCGACAATGCCGTCCTCCAGCCCCTGCGCCAGAATCGCTTCGAGCGCGGCGCGGGTGTCATCGCCCGACGACGACAATTCCATCAGCACGTACCAGGGGTGCTTGCCCTCGATCGGGTGGCGGATGTCGATGCCGTGTCGGACGCTGAAATCGACCGCGATCTCGGACAGCAATTCAAAACTGGTCAGGCTGCCGGCGGCCATGCTGCGCGACAAGGTCAAGAGCTTCAGCGCATCGTCAGGCGATTTGAGGCCAACAAAGGCGGTCTCGATCGCGCGCGGCTTCGGAAACAGCTTCAGCGTCGCCGCGGTGATGATGCCGAGGGTGCCTTCGGCGCCGATGAACAGATTGTGCAGATTGTAGCCGGTGTTGTCCTTTTTCAACTTGGTCAGCGCATTCAGGATCCGGCCGTCGGCCAGCACCACCTCGAGGCCCAGCGCCATCTCGCGCGCCACGCCATAGGCCAGCGCGCCGGTGCCGCCGGCATTGGTGGAGAGATTGCCGCCGATGGTACAGCTTCCTTCGGCGCCGAGCGACAGCGGGAACAGCCGGTCGATCTCGGCGGCCTTTTGCTGTGCGATCTGCAGCACCACGCCGGCCTCGCAGGTCATGGTGTTGGAGGCGGCGTCAACCTCGCGGATCTTGTCCAGACGCCGCAGCGAGATCACGACCTCGCCATTGTGCGGGGTTTGTCCGCCGACCAGCCCGGTATTGCCGCCCTGCGGCACCAGTGCGATTCTGTGCGCGGTGGCGAGCTTGCAGATCGCGGCGACTTCGGCGGTCGAGCCGGGGCGCAGCACCAAAGGCGAGTGGCCGTGAAACAGGTCGCGTTCCTCGGTGACATAGGGAGCAATGTCGGCGACATCGGTCATCGCGTATTTGTCGCCGACGATGGCGCGAAACTGCGCGATCAGATCGGGCGAGAGCGGCGGCAGGGCGGTGGTGGGCTGAACGATATTCATGGTGTGGTCTCGTCTGGTGTTCTTGTTGTTGTCAGGCTGCATCTTGGGTTGCAGCTAGGTCCGGCCGATCGCGGCGCGGCGCAGCCGGTCGTTGATCGCTTCGCCGAGGCCGTGCTGCGGCACCGGCATCACCGCGATTGTATGTGCTCCCTTGGTGTCGAGGGTGCGAAGATAGCCGAAAAGATTGGCCGCGGCTTCCGCGAGATCACCGCGCGCGGACAGATTCATCCTTGCTGTCGCGGCATCCGCACCGGCGACGTCGCCGGAACCGAACGCCAGCAGCGCCTCACCGGCTTCAAGGTAACAGGCATTGAGCCTTACCGGGGTGCGCGGCGCGTAATGCGAGGCCAGCATGCCCGGCGCCAGCGGTGCGTCGGCATCGCCGGCGGCATGCTCCGGCACGCCGGCAAGGGGATGGCCGAGCACGGCTTCGATCGCCTCGCGCGGCAAGCCGCCGGGACGCAGCAGCATCGGTGTCTCGAAACAGCCGACGATGGTGGATTCGACGCCGACCGCAACCGGTCCGCCGTCGACGATCAGGTCGATCCGCCCGTCGAGGTCGCTATGCACATGTGCCGCAGTGGTTGGCGATACATGGCCCGACAAATTGGCCGAAGGGGCCACCACCGGCCGGCCGAATGCGCGCAGGATATCGCGGGCGACCTCGTGGGCCGGAATCCGGATCGCGATCGTGTCGAGCCCGGCGGTCGCAAGGTCCGCGACCGCGCAATCGGGTGTTTTGGGCAAAACCAGCGTCAACGGTCCCGGCCAGAACGCCTCCGCCAGCGCGCTGGCCCGGGCATCGAACTGACCGATCCGGCGGGCAGCGGCGAGGTCGCCGACATGGGCGATCAGGGGATTGAAGGCCGGCCGGCCCTTGGCCTGGTAGAGCCGCGCGACGGCGGCAGCATTGGTGGCATCGGCGCCGAGGCCATAAACCGTCTCGGTCGGGAACCCGATCAGGCCGCCATCGGCCAGGCAGCGAGCCGCGGCGGCCGTGGCAGCCATGCCGGCGGGCAAAATCCGGGTTTTCAGGGCCACATTCACAGGGATAAAATCCTTTGCTCCGGCTTCTTGCGGTGGGCGAAACCCAAGGCTATAAGCCGCCTTCTTGTCGGAGTGTGGCTCAGCCCGGTAGAGCACTGCGTTCGGGACGCAGGGGTCGCAGGTTCGAATCCTGCCACTCCGACCAGAAATCGTTAGGTTTTTTCGCCTCATTCAGAGGCCTGGTCAAGCCGGCCACCGTTTCGGCCACCGAAACATATCGTCCCTTTTGGCCAATAGCGACGGCCGCTCCCTGCAGGAACTCGGGGTGATGGTGCCCGTAGGTCTCCTGGAGGACCTCAGGCGACATCCCCAGGAACCCAGCAGCTTCCCAAATCGGCACGCCACGCTGCATTAGCCAAGTCGCGGCCGTGTGCCGAAGAGTGTGGGGCGTTACCTTTCCTGGTAGGTTGGCCAACCGTACAGCCGACTTGAAGCCAGTCTTGACCGAGGCCACGGGCTTGCCGTTGAACTCGACAAAACAGTTAGCGATCAGCTTGCGATCTTTCCATCGGCGCAGGTGGGCCAGTAGCCTTGGTGGAATAGGCGCAGGGGTCTGACGCTTTTTAGTCGCCCGCTTTCCGATTGCCTTGCGATAGAAAATGCCGCGATCCAGGTCCACAAACGATCGGCCCGGCTCAGCATAGGGCGATGCCGAAGCGATCGCGCCAGCGCGTGTCCCTGTATAAAGACCGATCAATATGAAGCGAGCGACGTGTCTCAAGGGCCGCCGATCTGTATGAACGGGCTTGCTTTTTGATCGGCCCGCATGAACAGTCTGTGTCTCGCGGTAGCGCCAGCAGTGCCAAATCAATGCTGCCGCTTCGGTGCGAGTTAGCCATCGGTCTCTCGGGTCGCCCTTGGGTGGCAAGGACACGCGGACAACGCCGCGATGAAAGCCTTCCTTGGCGTGATGATTGATCGCTGCGCGAAACGTTTCAAGGTCACGGCGAGCGCCGCCGCGTTTGCCGCGCTTTTTGACATATGCCGCACAAGCCTGTGCGTTGACCTGAGACAACGTCATGCCGCCCCAAAAATCGTTGAGACGTCCGATCCTAGCCTTGATCTCAAATTGGTCGCCAGGTTCCCCGACGTCAGTCAGGTAGATCGAAAGAATATCAGCGCAATCGATTTGCTGAATGTCTTGCCGGCGTCGCTCGGGCTGGTACTTTTGTGCGATATAACTTGCTAAGGCTCGTTCGGCTTCTTCGGGCGGTTTTGTCTCAATCGGGCTTGCAGCGCATCCCGTGGCGATATGGCGGCCACTGTCTTTGATGATCCAGACAGCACGGCGGATGAGTTTACCGTCAACATATCGTGCTTTACGTCGGTAGAGATGGGCTCCTTTGCTCCTACGCGGCATAGTTTTCTCATCTCGTCTATATTTCTTAGCGTCGTGTAGTCTTTGCCAGCGATGCGTTCGATAAGTAATCGACCGCGAAGCGCTTCTCTTCGCAACCCCGAAGCTTTCATCGTCCCATCGGGGAACGCGATCTTTGCCGCTTTCGCTAGTCTAATCGGATCGTCATTTTTGACACTAAGATTCTTATCATAGCCAGGCGTTACGTCGCACAATCTTTTCATTACTGAGCCTTTCGTTACTCCACGCAACGCGCTCAGTTGTTGGACATTAAAAGACCTCCCATTTGCGGCCACGTGACGATTTGCAGGCGATCGGTTTGACCGAAGCTCCCTCGGTAAGATAAGCAAATTTTGTAGAATGTGATCTCTCGCGCAACTGAGCGCTATTTGGCGCGTTGATATCCTGCTACCACCAAAGGACTTGCAATATGCCAAAAAAACCAATCGACCTTCGAGCAAACAAATTTGCGAACGCCGTTCGAGAATCCGCTCGTCAATGGCGCGTGCCCTATGATGCAGCTTCTGACTACCTTAGACAAACGACCACGATGCCCGAATGGCTACGAAATCGCGGTCTGTCAGCGCAGCAATTAGAAAATATTGTTAATCTTGGCGGTTTTTTGGACATGAGTCCAACGGACGACGATGCACTTCTTCTTAAAAATTTGTTTGATCACTGCAACCTGGATCCCGCCAAACTCCTACACTGGCGAGCGCTGATTTTGGCTCTTGTTGACGCGACATTTAAAGCAGCAGGAGCGCCAAATGTACTAACCGACGGATTCTTTTTTGAGCTATCGACAGATGTCGCGGAATTATTGAGGAAGCGACCCCAGCTCACTTCAAATGAACAGATCGCAACATATCTTAGGCGCGATCCCCTGTTTTCTCCAAAATACGCTAGTTATAAAATCACATATTTGAGGAAGCTTGTTGGTAAGGCGCGAGATCCGAAGCAAAATATTACGGCAATTCCCTTGAGAGAAGATTTCCATCAAGACCTTGCCGAGCGTCGTGCTAAACAACTAGGTGTACCGGTTGCAATGACTCTAGCAATGATAAATGCGGCGGATGCCGTCTTGGCTGACGAAGCAGCTGAGGAGTTCAAAGCAAGAAAAAGTTGATGCCGATGGTGTCAGCTACGGTCAGCACTCGGGGCGCTATTATCCGGCCAAAAATTGGCCGGATTTTTTTGTCCAAGAATCGAACGTCCATGGAGCGTATTCTAACCATGGAGAATAAAGATGCGCGGTCAGAAAATTCGATTAGTACGATTAGAGCAAATTACAGTGATGCCAGGTGGTCGGCCGATTGACGCCAGCACTGTAGGCTGGTTGATCGACTCCTTTTCAAAAATCGGCATGCAAAATCCTGTCACGTTGTTTCGTCTTCCTGGAATGAGGCCCAGGTACATTCTCACGGCCGGCGCACATCGGTTCGAGGCGTGCAAAGCGCTGGGATACACGCATGTTTTAGCGTTCGTTCTATCTGAAGACGAAGCAAAACTTAATCGAAGCAGCGAAAATTTGCATCGCGCACCCCTTAGGGTGCTCGACGAAATGGAGCAGATTTGGAAATATCATGCGTCCAAGCAACCCGCCCGTTTCAGTGCCCAACCACATGACCAAGGAATCAGCAGTACAGCCCGCGAGCTAAATAAAGATCGCCGCTCGGTAAGGGAAGCTCGTCTCGTCACACGGATTGCTCCAGAAATTAGAGCTGAACTCGTGGCTGCAGGTTTAGATAATAGTCGGGCGGCGATTGTTGCTATTGCTCAAGAGAAGAACAGCGAAAGTCAACGGATGACGATTCAAAGGCTAGCAGTATCGGGTGTTCGCAAGCGGACATTTTTGCCGCAATCAGCAACGAGAAAAAAAGTTGTCAAAACGTACGCTATACCGCAAAGCTCTCTTGAGCTTCAGCGTTTGTGGCGAAGTTCTTTGTTTATGAAGCAATTCGAGGCAGCGCCGCCGCTTGTTAAGAGGGAATTCGTGCGCACCAACTTTTCCCTGTGGACTGAAGCCGACCCCGAGCAGTGATTATTTCCGCAGGGCTGAGATATTTGCTCACCCTTGCAAAAGCACACCCTTGCCTGGAAAGGCCAGTGCTTGCTGATTAAACCGCAGAAAGGTGGTCAAAAATGATCACCCTTCTTGTTGCGACAAATCAGCTCCCGCCTCTCATTGTTCAGAAGTTCTAAATTGGTAGATATTGCAAGCAGTGAAAGTGTGTCGTCGTTGGCCGCGTGCATTACTTTGCTGCGGATATTTAAACACCGCTTCCATATATGCGATCAGTGCTCGGCCTCCAGGCGAGCACTAACTGGTCATCCGGCGGCGTCTCAGCCTGGATCGGCGGCGGTGTCTCGCGCACAGCATGGACGCGCTTTCAGTCCAGTCCTTCGAGCAAGGCCGACAGTTGCGCCGCGGTCAGGCGAATGACGCCGTCCTGCACGCAACCGTCGCGGTATCCAAGCCGAGGCCGACCCGGACCCCGATCGGTTGATCTCAAGCCCGATGATGCCGCTGGTCTCGGCGCCCTCAGGCGCCTTCCAGAGGCGTCGACCCTGCCAAGGTAAGCGCTCCGGCAACGTGGCCGATGGGGTAATGACAGCGGGCACGAACGTCTGCAGCTCGGGAGCAGCAGGGGCCACAACCGGCTGCTGCATTTGCCGGCTCCACGTAAACGCTGTTGCGGCGACAATCCGTGCCGCCGTGCGACCTCCGAAACCACGGCGCCCGGGCCAGCGTCTGCTCGACGAACCGCGCCTTGTCGTCGGCCGAGAACTGCCGATATGGTCAAGCTTAGACACAAGCCAATCTCCAACTAGAGATCGAAACATTCCTTGGTCGACGCCTTCAATGGTAGGGGGGCCAAAACAGTGCTTACGCCATTACGCTCAATAGTAAAACGCTTTAAAAACCAGAACCTCGCCAGCGGACTGGCGAGGCTGATTTTCTAAATATCGTCAAAGCCACAGCTGAACAGACTTTCGATGCGTGATGGGCTGCTTGTAATTGAGTGGTTTCTTGCAAGCGTTCTTCGCACTTGCCGTGTTGGGCCGGTGGGTTTCGAATGTAGGCCTCGATCTGTGCTTTGGCGGGTCGGGGTCCTCCAGAAAAAACCAACCGTCTGGTTCCCATGAGGGCCCCTTTATCGTTAACGCACGATGGTACTCGGCGCTCGAAGAAACACCGTTGTCATTGGATATCTAATTTGACAACCAACATGGACGCGCGGTCATGATGCTCCCATGGCCTGTCTGTATGTATGAACACACTGATGATCAAACACAGGCTTTAACGCCTCAAACAGGCTCCTAGAAGCCTCAAACCATCAATTTCGAGCAAAATCCAGTTCTGTAAATAGTGCTCATCTGCATCGGAGATGGGCACATGGGATCGTTCAAACGAACGAAAATTCAGAAATACAGCAACTACACCGACGATTGTCTGAAATCTGCATTTTCAACAGCCGCAAATCGCAACTCGGTCTCTCGCCACGATTTTGATTTGCTGCATTGCCGACGCGATATTTATCTCAGATCAGTCATTCATGACTCTAGGATGATCTGGGGTCGAGCTATCTGGCGACAGTTTGAAAAACACTTCTGCTCGCCAGGATCGCTCGATCAAAATCAGCCAGTGTTTCTTGTTACGTTGTGCGACATTTTCTGCGCAACGAAGATCAATGACACTGCGCCTGAAGTTTCAAAATATATCTCGTATTTAGGAAGCGGTTTACGTAAGTTGTCCTACATCGGCGCGTTGGAGCCCGCTTACTACACAAATGTTCAGAAGGGCTGTCGAATTAAAAGCAATAAATACGTATTCTGGCATGTTCATGCTTTGGTGTGGGGTATCGAAAAAGCTGACCTCGAAAAGAGAATAGCCGATCTTGATGCTTCTAGTCGCTATCTTGCTGTTGCTGAAAATCTACCAGGAGCTCATTATCGTGAGATTAAGCAAGGTGAGCTGGCACAAACGGTCGGCTATTGCTTCAAGCATCCTGCCAAAAGTTATCGCGTTACCCGAATTCAGTGCAAGCGTCCGGGTATGCCACTTCATCGGTTTATTCAAGGCCAGAGTCCGCTGCGACCGGGAGAGCGCGTGCGACTGTTTCACGCCATGAAAAACCTCTGTCTCGATCAACTTGCTCTCGCTGGGGGGGAGGGGAAAATTCTGCTGTCCGTAGCCAAGCGCGAGGCATTCGAAGCCAGTGGATTAACGTCACATCTAGCGGCGGAGCGTATCGACCGCCTGCGTGCTCCTGACCGAAGGCGCAAATGGAGTCCGCGTCGATTGCGGAAGGCTCTCGGTTAGAACAATACTTGTAAATAACCTGAGATAACAACGATCTCAGGAATCTTCCCCATGCGAAAGCCGATACTTGCGCAACTCACTGCTGATCAAAAGCGTGCCGTAACTTATGGAGTAAAGACCGGTTCAAAAAAGTTGCCAGGTCCGTTGCTGATCTTGGCTGGAGCTGGCACCGGAAAAACGACCACGTTGGTTAGGCGCATTTGCCACTGTGTAGCCAATAACGCCGATCCACATCGCATGATGGTTCTAGCGTTTGGTAATCGAGCTTCACAGGAAATGTTGCATCGGACGACGGATATTTTGCAGAACGCTGGTTACGGTGGCGTAGACATCAAATGGACCGGTACGTTCCATTCGGTGGCAGCCAGGTTTGTTCGTCAATACGCGCGCTATGTTGGACTTCGGTCAAACTTTACGATCCTAGATCCAGCAGATGCCGCGACGCTAATGAAGTCAGTACGGTCTACCACGAAGTCATCGCTGCCAACAGCCAAGTTCTGCCTAAAGACTTATAACCGGATGAATGACACCGGCGATAGCCTCGATCAAGTGCTGGCCAATCGTCACAAATTAGCGAAACATCGAGGGAAGTTCTTGAGGCTATTTCGGCGGTATGAAAGAGCAAAACTGGTAGCCAACGTCGCTGATTTCGGAGACTTATTGAAGTTCTGGCTGCGGCTTCTTCGTGACAACCAAATTCGCGAAAAAATCAAAAGGCGGTTCGACTACGTGTTCGTTGACGAATATCAGGACACGAACCGACTGCAAGCCAATATCTTGTTGGCGTTGAAACCTGATGGCCGCGGCCTGACCGTCGTCGGTGACGATGCCCAGTCGATCTACTCCTTTCGGGGCGCTCTGGTTGCCAATATTCGGGAATTTCCAGAATTGTTTGAGGGATCGGTCAAGATCATCAAGCTTGAGCAGAATTTTCGATCAACGCAGGCGATCTTGAACGTCTGCAACGATGTGCTCCAAGGGTCCGGCTTGCAGAAGAACCTTTGGTCGGATCGGGGGACAGGTTTGTTACCGGATTGGATAGAGGTCCTCGATGATTTGGCGCAAGCTCAATACGTGGCTAACTCGATCCTTCGAAGGCGCCGCAAAACCGGTCACTTCCGTGATACGGCCGTTCTGGTCCGGGAGGCCGTTCACAGTACCGAGCTAGAGGCGGAATGCGCTCGCCTGGAGATCCCGTTCAAGAAATACGGAGGAAAAAAGCTTGCGAGCGAAGGCATCATTCGCGACGCCGTCGCAATTCTTCGGTGGTGCGAGAATCCTAAAGACCGATTGGCTGGGGCGCGGGCGCTGCAGACAATACCGGGTATTGGACCGGAAACAGCTGACCGTATATTGAACGCACCGAAGGGGCGAATCAGTGGCCGCGTTCTGAGAAGACTTGCTGAGCGCAAAATCGGCCCCCGCCATTGGCGGTCGTTCGACAGTCTGTTGAATTCCCTCAGTTGCGGCAAGACGCCCTGGAAACGGCAATTGGGCCTTGTTAGGGCGTGGCTAGTGAAAACCCGATCAAGAGGCGCGCGTCACTCCGCACGTCTTGAGGAAATGAACCAAATCGCTGTTCGCTATCGTTCTCGGGTTCAATTTCTGACCGAGTTTGTATTGGACCCGGAAGAGAGGTTCGTGAAGTCGGACGATTGCGTGACGATTTCGACTATTCATTCAGCCAAAGGTAGAGAGTGGAAAAATGTGATTGTTATGAATGCGGTTGATGGTGTTATGCCGTCGGCACGCGCTCTGACCAGCGAGACGCAAGAGGAGGAGCGGCGGCTGCTGCATGTCGCGATGAGCCGGGCGAAGGACTCACTTGAAATCATAGAGCCGCGACAAGTGGCTTCATACTCGGCCATTGGATGCGTTCGAAAAGTGCAGTGGCTGCTAACGACGACGCCGTTCGTCGACAAGCGCAATTCCGCGCAATTCCGCCGAAACCAATTTCCTAAACGAGTCGACCGACTGGCGTTGATCTAGCCCAAGCCGAACCAGGGGCGCGATTGAGCGCAAAACATTATAAAACAGAGTTGGCTCGTTTTTTGTCAATTGTTGTTCCCTGGTTGAGGGCTCAACGGTGGTGCCATATCGGTCAATACCCAGCTTTGCTTGGAAAACCGAGTTTTTTGAGAAGCGCGAAAATAGCGATTTGTTTGAAAAACCGAGCTCGACCGTATTCGGCGACCATCGAAACGAGAGTTTTGCTGGACGACTTCTTCTCCACCCAAGCGGGTCCATACCGAAATCCTTTTTGCAGAAATTCGGACGACGCCATCACGGATTGCAGTTGGTGAGATCCAGACGACTAGCGTCGCCTCCGATCTCTCGCC
>CAWJSD010000006.1:0-443175 GCA_963845435.1 uncultured Alphaproteobacteria bacterium | reverse complement strand
AGTGTCGGGGATCGCGCAGACGGTCCGGAGAGAACCCGTTATGCCATGCCTTAAGTCGAGAGATATCAGATGAATGGGTTGAGACCAGGCAGACGCCATTGCTGCAACAGGCAAATAATACGCTGCGCCACCCCAGACGGATGGAATACCGGAATGAGCTGCGTCAGCTTGGGCGCCGATAGCTTGCACTGCACCGGCTCGGCACGCGGGCGAATGTCTACATCACCGATATCCGCGCCGCTGCCATGGGTTGCATTGTTCAGTGCGATGCGCGTCGGCAAAGACAACTAAATGCCAAGACCGTCGACGAGGAAGGCGCCCTGCTCGAGAGCCAGCCGGTCTAGGCTTGCTCGTCGTTTTGTGAGTGGCCGCAGCGCAGGCACTCAAAAATCCGCAACGCCTCGCCGATGTTCGCAATCATACGCATCCCGCAATTGGGGCGTCTAGGCCGCGATCGTCGTCCCACTGCTCGGCCCTAGCAACGTCGAAATCGATCATGGTAGCCGGCCAGAGCTGATGATCGACCCGCAAAGAGTGCGCTGACTGAGAGCGAAGCGCTATAGTTGAAAATACGTCATCCCTGTCGGATACCACGCATAAAAACGGCCCCGCTCCGGCTATTGGAGGGTAGAGGGGGACGCCGCGAGCCGGCCGTCTGACAAGAGGAACACCGGCTCGAAAAGCAAACGCAATCTGTGACTCAATCAGTTCGACTATCGTGCGAAGTTGGCCGAGGGGAAGGTCCGACACCCGTTCTCTCCGCAGTCTGCGAGAGGCCTTTGACATTCGATAGCCTTGTTTTCTGGTCGCGCCCGTATCTTGTCTGCATGGAATTGACGCGCATTCAGGACGCGATCCAGGCCCGCATCCGCATTATCGACGCGGCCGTGTTCGACCGCGCGTTCGCAGGCATCAAATTCGCGGAAACGGATTTTACGGCAAACTCATGGCCTCGAGTTTACCCGCCCTCGGGATCGAAGAGTACCACATTGTTTTCGGCGGCGCCCGCAGGCTTCCTCAACGCTTCCCCATCGCGCCTGGATATCCCTATAACCGATGGAAGTATGGCCGCCTATATGAGGCCGACTTCTTGGAATTTGGCCGTGATCATATCCTTATCAAACGGCTTCATGATGTAGTCATTGGCCCCGGCGTGAAGGGCGCGAGTGATATGCGCGACGTCATTTTCGGTGGTGCAAAATATCACCGTGGGTTCGTCGCCGCCTGGCATGCGGCGGAGGTGACCAAGAAATTCAAAGCCGTCCATGACTGGCATGTTCCAGTCGAGCAAGAATGGCATCAGGCAGTTCTCGCTTGCAGATCTCAAGTGCCTTTTCGCCGTTTTCAGCCTCAACGGTCTGGAAATTCATCGTCTCTATAATGCGTCGGGCCACCTTTCGCGCCAATGTGAAATCATCAACTATTAGACAGGTAACCATAGTCAGTCCTTCAACCAAGTATTGAGTAGCGGTTAAGAGCAGCGCCATGACGTCTGGTTTGGGCAGCTTTTAATTGATGTCGAGAGTGAAAAGAGGATTTGAACCGTTCGTGAACTCGTTGTCGGAGGCGCGCAGGCTCAGTGGGAACGCAATGGCGACATCGGCGCGCAAATTATCGTTGCAAGAACCGAACGACGAGCACGGACCGAATCCAAGGTCACCCGCTTGAAAACGAAATCCGGAGTTTGAGACGTTGCCGGCATCGAGCCGTAGAGCTGAATGCCTTTGAAATATCGGTAGGCAATATCCTGATCTTAACGAATCTCGATGAGCCTGCATGCCGTTGTCGCCGCTGATCAACGCGCTGTCGTAACCGCGGCCGAAGGCTGCGCCGCCGATATAGAACTGCTGCGACGTCAATAAGAGCGGCTCAATGCGTATCGGCCGGCGGCGGAAATTTTCAACGACCATGGCCCGATGAGGCTTCGATAGCGCTGAAGAGAGATCTAGCGTCAGAAATGTCCCGACGTGCCGTCCCGCGACAGTAACTGATCGCCTGACTGAGACGCGCCGAAATGCCAAGCCCCTGTGCCAGCTACCGGTCAGATAGTCGGTGTCGTCGTTCGGTGTTGAGCCGGTAATCCAGCGGAATTGATCGTCCGGATGTGGTCCTTGTAATATGGCCCGAAACGGTCGGCCTCGGAGCATCGCTCCAGTCGCCTGCGACCGTAAACGCAAGCCGCGATTGGAACGTGTCGATTGGAAAGCAGACGCTTCGGATCTTGAAGCCCTGCGTGATGACCCCGTCATTATAACTTTCTCGGGCGTCGCCGGCGAACGTCGCTGAACAGCGCCAGGACGCGCGAACCGGAAACGATCGCTGCCGACGGGCGCTTCATAAGATAGTCGGCTGAAAGCAAGCTGCGCGGATCGGTCGGGATTCGTCGACAGATCGAGCGCGAGTGAATCGCCCGGCGCCACATGGAGTTCGAGGCGCCGCTGGCATAGCTCTGCCACGGGCCGACGGACGACGAGCCGAAATCGTCGACCCCGACTCGACTATAGAGCTGCCAGTTGTTGACGAACACTGTGAGGCCAAATTGACCCGTGGCTGTGCCGATCTCTTCCAGCGCGATATCGGTCATCCGGACGCCGGAGCTCTCGTTAGCCAGTAATAGATGGCGCTCGAGGGTTGCCAGCCGTGACGGCCGCTCCATGCGACCGGATCGAGCACGGTCTGCAGACCGAATCGCCCCACTGTCGCCATCGATGACGAGTTCGCGACGCCGCCCTCGATGACCTGGATCTTAATCCTGCCGCCCTGCATATCCTGCGGACGGATAACCGCACGGCTCAGATGATATCGAGTCGCACGATAAAGCCGCGGATCGCTTCAGTGATTCCGGCGAGATCCGCTTCGGAGATCTTTCTCCCCACCAACCGCTGATAGGTTTGCGCGATCGTTTCCTGCGGGATCGCACTTTCTCCCGTCACCGAACAGCGCGCAGCGCAAAGGACGGTCGCGGTCATAGGTGCGGATCTGTTGACTAAGGCCCGGCATTGACGGCAGCGACTTCGCGTCCTTGCGCCGCTGCTCTGCATCCATGGTGTCGAAGCGTCTTCGGCTTGGCGCGGATCAAGCCCGGGTTGCAATGCGGATCGCGCATGCGACGGCGTGGCGTGAGGGATGATCGAGAACGCGAAGCAGATGATGATGTGAAGTGAACGGGGATTAATCAGGAAAAGAGTACCTCGCTCGAGGTCCATTAGTTCGATCCGCCCCGCTTCGAGTCTTCTCGAGCATATAGATTGCTTAGATTTTTATGGTTACCGCAACGTAAATGCTCGAGCGAAGTCGGTGTGCGCTAAATATCTATTGAGATATTGCTCTTAATGACGGTGACGAATCATTGCTAATTAGGATGGCCATGTCTTGTACCTGCCTCGTCCGCGCGCACCATGCTGCTTGCAGCCATCATGCTCGCTCCACCGCTTCTGCCGGCGAAGAAACTGCGTGGTCCGTGCAGAAATCGACCGGCCAGGTCTGGATTACGACATCAGGCGCACAGCAGGCTTCCCTCACCCAGGAAACAGCGCTCAAGATCGGCGACACCATCCGCACCGGTCAGAATGGACGCGTGCTGCTGGTGCGCGGCGAAGAGACGATCCTGATTTCGCCAAACGCCGTGATCAATCTTCCGACCGAGAACAAGGACGGCATGACGACCACGGTCACGCAACAGGCGGGCACCATCCTGCTCGAGGTCGAGCGCCAGAACGTCAAGCACTTCGAAGTGGATACGCCTTATTTGGCTGCGGTCGTCAAAGGCACCCAGTTCCAGGTGACGGTCGACGGCGCGGGAAGTCATGTCACGGTGCTTCGAGGCCAGGTCGAAGTCGCCGACTTCAAGAGCGGACAGATCAGTCAAATTCTGCCGGGGCAAACCGCCGCTGCTTTTTCCAACGGCAAGGCCGGCTTGACCCTTTCCGGCCCGGGGCGTTTCTATCCCATTGAACAAGGCGCCCGCGGCCGCCCTCGCTCACCCGCGTTGAAGTGCCGAAGACCGGACTTCCGGCTCCCCATGGCACCCCTAATGGTCCGCTAATCCGCCCCATCAAGCCGATGCAGCAGGCAGGCTGGGGATCACGGGCCAATCAAGCAATCATGGCCTCGCGATTGGCCTCAGGGATGAACGTTCACCCTCACAGCGGCGCCCGGCTAACGACCGCCATTGGCGACGTTCATTTGGATTTCGGCAAGGTCACCCACGGCATGGCGCGTGGTACAATGCAAGTACATGGATCAGGCCGAAGCCGAACCGCGTCGGAAACCGTCTGGAGTAATCATTCAGGCGGCGCTATGGCGAACGCACAGTCCAGCCCCTCGATTCGAATGGAGCTAATGGGACGGTCAGCGCCAGCGTCGCGTCGGCGGTGGGTGCCGCAACAAATACGACCGGTAATGGCAGCGCAGGGAATCCAACCGCTAGTACGGTCGCAACCTCAGTTGGCAATGGTAGTGGTTCCGGAAATGGAAACGGCGCCAGTAATAGCAATGGCAACGTGAACGGTAGCAGCAACAGCAATGGCCAGAACGGTGGCAGTAATGGCAATGCACATGGTCATGATGATGACCAAAGCGACAGCGACGGTCCCGGGAACGGCCATGGTCATGCCTATGGTTGGCACCGCGACCGTCATTGAGGCCACTCCAAAGGCTGCTGGCTACAACGCGGAGTTCGCGCTGCGAGAGGGTCAACGAGGACTAAGTTCTGCCGCTAATTTCTCCGACACCGTGCGGATACGCAGCTCATAGACTTGCACGATAAACGCCATAAGCGATTTCCTCGCAAGGTGAGATATATACGCACACATCCAGATTGACGAAATTTGATAGACCACCTTGAGCGCAGACAAGTTCGCTCGTGGTAAATATTGGCTATCGCCGGATAGCCATCGCGATCGCTATAGCCTGCGTTTAGCCGCAGCCCAGGCATTCGAAATTCCGCAGTGCCTCGGCAATGTTCGCAATCATTCGCATCCCACAGTTGCACCGTTTATGTATCATCGTCCCACAATGATGGCTCGGTCTCCGGAACGTCGTTGTCATTCATGATAGCCCTCCAGAGCCCCGATTGACTTGCGGAATGTGCAGCGTTGAATGGCCTACGCTAATTGTAGTTGTGATGCAGCAAATTGACGCTTTTCGGTGACGGCAGCTCCACGGTTCGTTCCGGCACTTGTTTTAGGCCTCTCCGTTATCACTGTCGCGCCAGGCAGATGCCGCATGACCATTTGAGGACGACTTGTCCTTCGCGAACGCGCGTAGGGCGGCGGTGCCTGAAAGTGCGTGAGGCTTTCTGACGCATGATGCACAAGAGTGCTTATTTCTCTCAACAGGAACAGTTCGAGTTTTGGCCAGTTGGCGGCTTCCAACCCGGAAGGAAATGATCATGCGCACATTATGCCGGCACGGCAAAGGCGACGATCGCATCGATACAGTTCCTGATCCAAAAATCCAACGCCCCCGAGATGCCGTTATCAAACTCACTGCGTGCGCGATCTGCGGCTCCTCTTCATCTGTTCGACGACTATCAGTCGACAATGGAAGACGGCGAGGTGATCGAACTTGGCTTCGAGGTTACCGACGTGAAAGTGGACGACCGCGTCGTCGCCCCCCTTCACGATCAGTTGCGGCCAAATGCTTTTTCTGAAAGAAGGGCTGTTCTCTCGATCGAACTCGGTGCTAGTTGGCCTTGCGGCATATGAGCTGATCGGCTGGCTGGCGCATTTTCGGCCTTTAGGCGGCAGCGGCCCCTCAACAAAGCGTGAGTGATTATCCGCCGCGCTTTCTGACTGCCGTAGCTTGCGCAGTGGCGGGTAGGAACTTAGAACTCACAAGATCTTATCTATGAATGATCTCGTATTCGAATGCAAAAGACGCCCGGTCTAATTTGCCGGACCAGGTAGCGGACATTCTCGTGCAACAGGACGCCCTTCAATTTCCGCGGCAGCTAGTGTGGTGGATTCGCTGGCCCCGGTGAGACCGTCGAACCCGCCGCACCCTGATGATTGCAGGTTGTCGGGATGTTAAACGGCATTAGCACCGGCCGGACTCGACGCCTTATCACGGCTTTGATGCGGCGTGCGGCCAACTCGTCGCGCAAGCACAAACTTCAGAACGGCCAATCGATCGGCGAGAATGCGCCAGTTCGCGCGCACGATCGGCCGGGTTATATGTAGCAACTTTTCGCACCTCCTCTTTCTCGTCCTGCACGCGCTTCGGTCGGCTGGTACGCCAGCCGGCTCGAGGCGCTCGATTCCGCCTTCGCGATTTTGGGCTTATCGGGCGGTGACCCGTCTAGCTTCGGCCTCGGAGCGACAGGCTAATGCGAGTGATGATTTTGTCCCAGTCGCGCTCTTCGCTGGCCGGGTAGTTGACCAGGACGCAGTGGATCAACCGGCCCGAGAAATTGCATCGGTCGTAGAAAACCTTGTCGCCCTTGTAGCTGGAGACCACGAAAAAACGCGACGTCACACGCTTGTATTGGATCCGGGCAGGGGGATTTTTCTTCGCGAGAAACGCGGCCGGCAAGTTGTTAGTGATGTTGGTCGCAGCTTGAACCGTCATGTCTGCCCGCCCGTCCGGCGTACTAAAGCGCTGCCCCCGAACGTCGGGCTTGCCGACCTCATCCGTGAAAACCGAAGCGGGAAGGTCGACCGACGTCCCCGTCTCTGGGATCGTGTAGGTCGTCCATCTGACGGGCTGGGCGGATACGGCGGATGCCAGCAAAGCGAGGACCGAGGAAAGTATCGCCACACCAAGCCTGGCCGCCTTTTCCGAACCTGTCATCCGCGTTACCTTCCATGCGTCTGGGAAAAGTCGGTAAAGTAGCCAAGGTTCCAATCGTCTTAGCGGAACAGCGCTTTCCGCTTGACGCGAAAGCCTAGATTTTGCTGTGCGTAGAATTGTCCGAGGGCGTCTATCCAATGGCGTTCGACCTCCAGCGTCTTCATGACGCATTCTGCCTTGGCGTAGCGTGGCCAACCACTTCCTGGAAACGGAGCTGGAGAAGGTGCCCGGTGCCATGTCTAAGGGATACGCGCTGGGCCGGTGGAACGAAGCGGCAGCGCGGTGCCGAAGGATTGTCGCGACTGGCACGACTAGGAGGCAGCGAAAGCGCGGCGTTCATGCCGCATTGAAGGTCGGCAAACCTTTTGTAAAATTTTTGAATTAGCCTAGACGCGCCGGGTCGGAAGGACCCCCGAAATAATGCGTGAAGGAATGCCGTGCCGTCAAAGCGTGTGGCTGCCACAATCGAACGTCTACCTTGTCCGAAGTGCCCTATGAACATGATTGTCGTGGAGGGCTTCCGTGCCGGACCGGGTCGGCAGAAGTATGAATGCCTGAAGTGCGGACACGTCGAACAGCCAGGGATGCTCGCCGGTCCGGCTGCGGAGTAGCTTACATCAGTCCGCCGCATTGCCAGATTCCGTTGGCCCGGTTTAGGATTGTCCCAACACAAGGGGGCAACCTAATGCAACGATTTTATTTCCATGTCCGCAGGGGCGACGAGATTGCCCCTGACACAGACGGCGAAGCACTCCCCGACGTTAGTGCTGCCCGTAACGAGGCGTTAAAGGTAGCCCGCGAGATGCTGGCCGAGGCAATCAAGTATGACGCCTGCCCTCCAGAATACATCGAGGTCGCCGATGACAGCGGGAGGACAGTTCTGATCTTAGCAATTGCCGACCTGTTGCCGAAACTTAGAAGGTAAGCAAATGCAGGGAACTGGTGCCCGTACGGCAGCGTTGCCTGCCCATGGACGACCGGACCAAATACCTAACCGCCATTCAGGAACAGGTCATAGCCATCCGGCGGTTGGCCCGGGCGAAGCGCGAGCCGGTCAAGGCTGCGTACTTTCACATTGTGGCCGCCGACCTCGAGCAGCGGATCCGCGAGGAGGATGTGGCGCTCTGCTCGCCCGAATGAACATGCCGCTATGGCGGTCGAAACCAAAACCGACTTTCTGCGTAGTAAAAAAAGAACAAGAACGAGCGGGTGAGGTTGGAAGCCAAAATCCTGAAGTACCGACAAATCCTGCGGAGAGGGAATTTGGATGAACTGACAGTACGGCGCATCGGCGAACTGATAGCCGAGCTTGAGCAGAAGCTGCGCGAGATCGATGAGTTGGGAGTTGCCCATGGCAGACAATGGCAAGATGTCTTCAAAGCGCCCCTCCGGGCTGACCAAGACCGAAATGCGGGAGATGCTGGCCCAGGCGGTCCGGAACACCGACCCTGAACTCAACAACGTCGAGCACGTGCCGGCAAAGAAGCGCGCCGGGAAGGACCACAAGGGGCGCGCCTAGATCCAGGGCGCCGTGGAGCGTTCTTTCCTAGGGGGAAGTGTCTAGCCACGTCATCGCAAAAGATGAATGACGGGCGGTCCCTTCGGCGGAGCGTAATAGTAGGCGACCTCCAGGAGGCCTAACACAAGGCATAGGGCCGCCATTCCTACGAAAAACCACCGGTCTCGCTCCATACAGGCAAATTAGACCGGCTTTCGTTTGTTCCTAAGGCCCCGCCTTCCTTGGACCGATTGCGCTGGTGCCAAGAGCGCAAGGCAAGGCGCAAGCGGGGTCGCATTAGGTGCTGACGGAGCGGTTTAAATTTCTAGGCCAGGGCAATGCCTTGCCCGTGCCCACGGGCTCGCCAGGCGGCCGCCAAAAACACCCCAAAATCGGTTATTTGGCCAGCGAGAGCGGATGGTGTAAGTAATTGTTTTACTTGGAAGACTTGGTGGGCGCACCAGGGCTCGAACCTGGGACCCGATGATTAAGAGTCATCTGCTCTACCAACTGAGCTATGCGCCCGGAACCGGTCCGGCAAGCCCTCGCAAGAGGGCGTCGTTTAGCAAAGCGATTCCCCGATGTCCAGCAAACCGGCAGAGTTTTCCCAGGCTCGGACCCGCCTTCCCGTCACCAAAAAAGCCGCCGGATTCCAGCGGCTTTTCGTGGGTGTTGGCCCGGGGCCGCCAAATCCGCGGTCAGAGCCGCTCCGGACCGCCATGGTCGCGGCCGCGGCCGCCGTCCCGGTCATAGCCGCGATCGCGGCCGTCGCGGTCCCGGCCGTCATGATCCCGATCGCCGTCGCGGTCGAATTCGCGGTGGCGCCAGCCGCCGCCGTCGAACCGGCGCTCCATATGGGTCAGGATCTTGAGCCGGCGCTTCTGGCCGTCATCCAGCGTCTTGTAGAGCGGGTCGGCCGCATCGGCGATCTTCTTCAAGGCCGCCCCCGAGGTTGCCATGTTGTCGGCGCGTTCGCGCAGCCGGGCCACCGGATCGTCCTGGGTCTGGCCATCCTTGCTGGCGTCGTCGGATTTCGGGTTCATCCGCGCATTGGCGCGATCGATCCGCATCTTGGCGAAATCCCGCACCGCGGCCTCGAGCGGCGGCCACAGCTTTTCCTGGTCCGGCGTCAGCTTGAGACCGGCATGCACCGCAGCAATGCGGGCATCGGTGAAAGCCGCCCGATCCTCCGGCGACATCCGCATGTGTTCCTGGATCCACGGCCGATGCTGCTGGGCATAGACCACGGTCGAACCGGCAATGGCGAGCACCGCGACTCCGGTGAGCAGAACCTTCTTCATACGAACCTCCCCTTGCAAGATGGGTCGAAGATGAGCGGGCTTGCCGATGCAATCAACTTACAGTTTGGACAGGGTGGTCTCTCTTACCAAGATGTAATCGATCAACATGTCATTGCGATCGCGCCGCACACTTTTATGAACACCACGACGGCGCAATCCAGTTTTAGAATTGTTTCAGATCATGCCGAGCAGATGCGGCAGCCACAGCGAAATCTCGGGCACATAGGTGATCAGCGCCAGGAACACCAGCATCGCGCACAGCCATGGCAGCACCGCGACGGTGATCTCGGTGATGCCCATTTTGGCGATGCTGCTGGCAATGTAGAGATTGAGGCCGACCGGCGGATGACACAAACCGACTTCGGTGTTGACGATCATCAGCACGCCGAGATGCACCGGATTGACGCCGAGCTTGGTGGCGAGCGGATACAGGATCGGCGCCATGATCAAGCAGGATCGACGACGGATCCATGACATTGCCGGCCGCCAGCAAAATGATGTTGACCACCAGCAGGAAGGTCCAGACGCCGAGATTCTTGTCGATGATCCACGCCGCCATCTCCTGCGGAATCTGCTCATGGGTCATCAGGAACGAGAACAGCACCGCGTTGGTGATGATGTAGAGCAGCATCGAACTGGTGCTGGCGGCCTGCAGCAGCACCCGCGGCACTTCGCTGAGCTTGAGCTCCTTGTAGACGAACACGGTGATGAAGAAGGCGTAGACCGCGGCGACCGCGGCGGCCTCGGTCGGCGTGAACACGCCGCCGTAGATGCCGCCGAGCACCAGTACGATCAGCAGCAATCCCCACAGGCTCTCGCGAAATGCGTGAAACTGCTCGCCCAAGGTCGCCTTCGGCATCCGCGGATAGTCGTTGCGCTTGGAGATGAACCAGGTCACCGCCGCCAGCATCAGCGCCAGCAGGATGCCGGGCACGATGCCGGCCATGAACAGCGCGCCGATCGAGGTGTTGGTCGAGACGCCGTACAGCACCAGGATGATCGACGGCGGCACCAGAATGCCGAGCGCGCCCGAGGTCGCGATCACGCCGACGCCGAACCGGCGCGGATAGCCGTGTTCGACCATCGCCGGCATCATGATCGAGCCGATCGCCACCACGGTCGCGACGCTGGAGCCGGAGATCGCGGCGAACATCGCGCAGGCCGCGACGCCGGCAAGGCCGAGGCCGCCGTTGAAATGGCCGACCAGCGAGGTCGTGAAGGTGATCATCCGCCGCGCGACGCCGCCGCGGGTCAGGAAGGTGCCGGCCAGGATGAAAAACGGGATCGCCATGATGCCGAAATTGTCGAGGCCCGAAAACAGCTTCAGGCCGACGCTTTCGATCGGCACCTCGGTCATCGTGAACAGGAAGGTCAACACCGTGAGGCCGAGCGAGATCGAGATCGGCATGCCCGTCAGCATCAGGGCAAACAGCAGACCGAAGATAATGGCCGCGCTCATCACGCCTCTCCGATCGCGATCGGCGCCTTGGCGCTGGTCACTTCGATGCCGTCGACATTGGTGGCATCGTGGTGCGGCAGCTCACCGGTCCGCCAATAAGTCCAGCACACCTGGAGAAAGCGGAAGCACATCAAATAGGAGCCGAGCGGAATGCAGGAATAGACGATCCAGCTCGGTATTTCGAGATCGGGCGACACCTGATCGGTGCTCATCAATTCGATCACGAACTTCGCACCCATGGTGCCGACGATGGCGGTGAACAGCGCGCCGCCGAACAGCCCGAACAGGATGACGCCCTTGCGCCAGCGATCGCTCAGCTTGTTGATCAGCACGTCGACCCCGACATGGATGCCGGCGCGCACGCCATAGGCGGCGCCGAACTTCGCCATCCAGATGAACATGTAGATGCACAGTTCCTGCGACCAGGCGAGATTGATCGGAAACAGGATCGGATACAGGATGGGAACGTCGACCAGAAAGCGATGGGCGACTGTGATGAAGGTCAGCAGCGTCGCGGCCCCCATCAGGGACGCGATGATGATTTCCTCCAGCCGATCGAGAATCCGTAAAAACACCAATGTCCCCCAAAAGCCTTCGCTCATGACAATCGGGCGGCTGACCACCGCCCGATTGCTTACCTCACCCCGTGACCAAGGCGGCCGCGGTCACGCCAGATGATGACAGCGCCAACGACCGCTCAGTTCATCGGGCTGCGTCCCTGGTCGGTGCTCTTCATTTCGTTGACGAATTTCGCGCCCATGGTGCCGACCACCCGGTGAACAACGCGCCGCCGAACAGGCCGAACAGGATGACGCCCTTCCGCCAGCGTCGGATTCGAGCCGGTTGATCAGCACGTCGACGCCGACATGGATGCCGGTGCGCACGCCGTAGGCGGCGCCGAACTTCGCCATCCAGATGAACATGTAGATGCACAGCTCCTGCGCCCAGGCGAGATTGATCGGATCAGGATACGGATACAGCAACGGCATCGCCGGTGCCGAAGCGGTGCACGACGGAGATGAAGATCAGCATCGGTCGCAGCCGCCATCAGCGAGCGATCAGGATTTCCTCAAGCCGATCAAGGATACGAAGCAGCATCAATGTCCCCCTTACAGGTCGCCATGACACATCGGCGCAGGCTGACCACCGCCCGAGCTGACCCACCGTGGCCGTGCCGACCACGGCCTTCTCAGCGTGTCAGCGATGAAACGCCGCTCAGTTCATCGGGCTGCGGCCGGTTTCCTTGAGGAATTCGTCGATCAGGGGCTGACCGACCCGCGACGCGACGTCCTTGTAGACCGGCATCATCGCCTTGCGCATCGCCTCGTCCTGCTCCGGCGTCAGCGTCATGATCTCGCTCTTGCCGGTCTTCTTGATGGCTTCGAGCGCGTCATCGTTGTCCTTGGCCGAAGCGCTGTTGCCGAACGCGGTGGCTTCCTTCATCGCCTTGACAAGCTGGTCGCGAATGTCGGCCGGCAGTCCGTCCCAGAACTTCTTGTTCACGACCACCACATAGCCGATATAGCCGTGATTGGTGGTGGTCATGTACTTCTGCACTTCGTGCATTTTCTGGGTGTAGATGTTGGACCAGGTGTTCTCCTGGCCGTCGACCACGCCGGTCTGCAGCGCCTGATAGACGTCGCAGAACGCCATCACCTGCGGGATCGCGCCGAGCGCGCGGAACTGGGCTTCCAGCACCTTCGACGACTGGATGCGGAATTTCAGGCCCTTGTAGTCCGCAGGCTCGAGCAGCTTCTTGTTGGCGCTCATCTGCTTGAAGCCGTTGTCCCAATACGCCAGACCGGTCATGCCCTTGGCGTCCAGCAGCTTGAGCAGCCTGGCGCCGAGCGGGCCGTCGGTGACCTTACGCAGGGTCTTCAGATCGGGCAGGATGTAGGGAAGATCGAACACCTCGAATTCCTTGATGCCGATCGGGCCGAACTTGGAGTTCGACGGCGCCAGCATCTGCACCGCGCCGAGCTGCAGCGCCTCGAGTTCTTCCTTGTCCTTGTAGAGCGTCGAGTTCGGATAGACTTCGACCTTGACCTTGCCGTCGGTGTATTTCTCGGCCAGTTCCTTGAACTTGTCGGCGGCCTTGCCCTTCGGCGTATCCGACGCCACGACGTGGCTGAACTTGATGACGATCGGCGACTGCGCCGACGCCGGGCTGCCGACAAGCCGCCAAAGCCAGTGCCGCGACCGATGCCGCAGCCAAGATCAACTTGACGCATGTTTCCTCCCGCGTGATTTTTTGGCGCGTGCGCGACGCGCGGCTTGCGCTACTCCTGATGCCGGCGGCACCAATACAGAGAAGCCGGCTGAAATGCCATTGCCCGTTAGCAGGGTGGCCGGAAAGCATTGCTGCAATGCAAAAGCGCGGCGCTCTCGAGCAGTGCGATTCGATGGCGGTCGCTGCAAGGCGCGATCGAACCCGCACCTCGACCTTCTCGCGCAAGTGTGGCGAGGGAGCAACGCGGGCAGACGAGCGCAGCCATCAGCTCGCCGCTGCGGCCGCCGGCACGTCGCGCTGGCGCTTCATGACGATCTTGTTGAGCGCGCCGAGATAGGCCTTGGCCGAGGCCACCAGCGTATCCGGATCGGACGCCTTCGACGTCATCGAGCGGCCCTCATGGGCGAGCCGCACCGACACTTCGGCCTGCGCGTCGGTGCCTTCGGTGACGGCGTGGACCTGGTAGAGCTCCAGCTTGGCCTCGTGCGGCACCAGCGCCTTGATGCAGTTGAACACCGCATCGACCGGGCCGTTGCCTTCGGCTTCCTCGATCTTGATCTGGCCGTCGATGTCGAGCTTCATGGTGGCGCGCTGCGGGCCGTGGGTGCCGGCGATCACCGTCAGCGAGGTCAGCTTGATGCGGTCATGGGAGGCGGCGATCTCCTGATCGACCAGCGCCTCGATGTCCTCGTCGTAGATGTCCTTCTTGCGGTCGGCCAGCGCCTTCATCCGCACGAACGCGTCTTCCAGCTGGTTGGCGCCGAGCTTGTAGCCCATCTCCTCCAGCTTGTGCACGAAGGCATGGCGGCCGGAATGCTTGCCGAGCACCAGCGACGACTTCTTCAGGCCGACCATTTCCGGCCGCATGATCTCGTAGGTCGAGGCATCCTTCAGCACGCCGTCCTGATGGATGCCGCTCTCATGCGCGAACGCGTTGCGGCCGACGATCGCCTTGTTGTACTGCACCGGGAACGAGGTCGCGGCCGAGACCACCTTCGAGGCGCGCGTCAGCTGCGTGGTGTCGATCTTGTTCCACCACGGAAACTTGTCGTTGCGGACGTTGATCGCCATCACGACTTCTTCCAGCGCGGCGTTGCCGGCCCGCTCGCCGATGCCGTTGACGGTGCATTCGATCTGCCGCGCGCCGCCGGCGATGCCGGCCAGCGAATTCGCCACCGCCATGCCGAGATCGTTATGGCAATGCACCGAGAATACCGCCTTGTCGGAATTCGGCACCCGCTCGATCAGCGTGCGCATGAAGTGGGTGTATTCCTCCGGCACGGTGTAGCCGACGGTATCGGGAATGTTGACCGTGGTGGCGCCGGCCTTGATCACGGCCTCGACGATGCGGCAGAGAAAATCCATCTCGCTGCGGGTGCCGTCCTCGGCCGACCATTCGACGTCGTCGATCTGGTTGCGGGCGCGGGTGACGTTGGCGATCGAAGTCTCGATCACCTGCTCCGGCGTCATGTTCAGCTTGACCCGCATGTGCAGCGGCGAGGTCGCGATCACGGTGTGGACGCGGCCGCGCTTGGCGAACTTCACCGCTTCGGCGCAGCGGTCGATGTCCTTCGGATGGGCGCGCGACAGGCCGGCGATCACCGAGTTCTTGGAGCGGCGGGCGATCTCGCTGACCGCCTGGAAATCGCCTTCGGAGGTGATCGGGAAGCCGGCCTCGATGACGTCGACGCCCATGTCGTCGAGCATCTCGGCGATCTCGAGCTTTTCCTCGAAGGTCATGGTGGCGCCGGGGCATTGCTCGCCGTCGCGCAAGGTGGTGTCGAATATGATGACGCGGTCCTTGTCGGACTTTTGAACGGAGGTCATTGGAGAATTCCTTGTAGCTGGTGCGCTGCGGATGTGGGCGCCAAAGGGGTTTCTGTTCGATCTCGCGTAACCCCTGAGTGCCCAGGCGCAAACCGCCCAGACGGCCCTCAGGGGCCGATAAGAAGCAGAAGCCCGCCAAGAAGCAGGGTGGGCATGGACGCAGCCGGAACAGCCTGGGGACCCACGGCTGTCGCCGCCCCACCCTGAACTCCGACCTGTAAGCTGTTCGTCAACATTGCCAGACCCTGAACGAGACCGCATCCTCGGCCAAAACCATTGAAGGTTTGTTGCCGGGCGCGATCCGCAGTCCGTTTTAGACGAGAAACGCCGGCAGCCGCAATGCCAAAAGATGGCCAAATGGCCTCACGATAATGGTCAGAAAGACTGACCTAATTTGCACGTCGTAAATCGAACAGGCAGGCTGATCCGGCGGCCGGCTCGTATGGCCGGTCGCCGGGTTATGGCTTCATCCAACCCGCCCCACGAACCCTTACGACCCTTCCACCGTGGCGGTGACGCGGTCGAAACGCCGCGCGGCGAGGTCTTCCGGGGTGATCCAGAACTGCGCCACCCCGCAATCGCCGAACATCCAGCCAAAGCCGTTATCGGAATCGAACTGCATCAGCATGATGTCGCTGTCCGCGCGCGCCCTGACCTCGCCGTGAACCTCGGTGCCATATCCGAGCATCTGATGCAGCGTGCAGCTGATGCGGTCGGGCCGCTCGACATCGCCGTGCAGCGGATAGAACAGCTCGCGGGTGATGCCGGCGAGTTCATCCGGGGCCATCCGGGCGGTATCCGGCGAATAGCTCAGCGACAGCGACGAACCCCAGAAATAGGCGGTGCGCAGCAGGCGGTTCAGGGTGAAGGTCACCGACGGGTCGCGGGCGGCGAGATCCTGCATGATCGACAGCACCCGGTCCTGCTGATCCGCTGAGGTCGGCGCGAACAGATTGTCCGGCCGGATCTCGGCGAGGATCCGGCGAAGCGCCGGCACATGATCGGAGCCGATCGCGTGCAGCTTTTTGTTTTCCCAGGGTCCCACGATGTTCTTGAGCAGGCCGGCGGCGAATATTTCGAGATAGATGTTGGTGGCGGGGAATTGCGCCAGCAGAAACAGCTCGCCGCGGCGGTCATTGGCGACGCCGGCAAAACCCTTGCGCACGATCGGCGGCCCGAACGCCTCGATCCACGCCGCGCGCTGCATCTGCCTGTCGTGTTCGGTGCGCTCGTCATTGCGGATCAGGAAACTCTGCAGCGCAAGCGGCTGCATCCTGATGCGGGGCGCCTCATAGGCATAATACCGCTCTCGCCACGCGACATGCTCGATCCAGCTCAACCCGGATGGCGTTCCGGCATAGGGATAGCCGAAGCATGGCATCAGGTTGCCAGGCGCGGCCGTCGGCTGGCAATGATCGGCGCCGGCCTCGGCATAGATCACCCGCCATGGCGGAGCGCTGTCCGGCGATGCATCGATCAGCCCGGCCAGATTGATGATGTTGGTGTCGAGGAAAAAATACAGCACGCCGGTCGACGGCAGCACCGTGGTTGCCGCCGTGGCGATTTCGCCGAGGTCGACCTGTCCCAGAAACGTCAATGCATGGCTGTTGCCGCGGCGCGTCACCTCGGGCCAGCATTGGCCCGGCGGTAAACTCGGCCTTCCGCCGAAATAGGTCAGGCTTTGCGGGCCATCCGCGGTCGAGAAATCGGCCTTGAAGCAGACCGAGTTGCGCATCTCGGCGGGCACCACGGGCCGGTCCATTTCGCGGGCCATCGCCGCGGTGAGGACCGCAACGTCGACGCTGGTATTGTGGATGATCGTGGCGCCGATATCCGTACCGCTGACTTCCATGGCCTGCCCGCCTGTTTCGTGGTCGATTGGCGCGCTGGACTCGCGCAGCCGCGGGCAGTCATGCCGCCCGACGCTGCCACGCCTGGCCGGAATCTGTCCGCTCTTTCATAGACGACTGAGCCCGCGCCAACGTGCAAAGGCTTTTGAAGTTATTTTTGCGGAAACGCGCACGTATCCGCCATCGCCTCGCGAGCCACGGCGGACAGGCCGCTTGCCGCTATGATTTTTCCGGGTTCGCCGCCGACTTCTTTGCCACAGCCGGCTTCTTGTCCTCGTGCTCCAGCGCCTTGCGGACCTTTTTAAATTCCTCCAGTTCGGCGGCGCCGACCTTGGGGAATTGCAGATCGAGCTCGTCGAGCGCGCTGACGATGGCCGAGCCGATCACCACCCGGGCGAACCATTTGTGATCGGCCGGCACCACGATCCAGGGGGCGGCATGCGAGGCGGTGTGCCGGACCATCTCCTGATAGGCGGCCTGGTATTTGCCCCACAACTGGCGCTCGGAAATATCGGCCATCGAGAACTTCCAGTTCTTCGCGGGCTCGTCGAGCCGGTCGAGAAAACGTTCGCGCTGCTCCTGCCGGGAGACGTTGAGGAAGAACTTCAGCACTACGGTGCCGTTGCGCGCGAGATAGCGCTCGAAGTTGGAGATATCCTCGAACCGCTCGCGCCAGATATTCCGGGTCACCAGTTTCGGCGGCAGCTTCTCCTTGGCCAGCGTTTCCGGATGCACCCGCACGACCAGGCATTCCTCGTAATAAGAGCGATTGAAGATGCCGATCCGGCCGCGCTCCGGCAGCGCGACCATGCTGCGCCACAGATAGTCGTGGTCGAGTTCCCTGCTCGACGGCTGCTTGAACGAAGTGACCTCGCAGCCCTGCGGATTGACGCCGTCGAACACGCTCTTGATCGCGGAGTCCTTGCCGGCGGCGTCCATGCCCTGGAAAATCAGCAGCAGCGACCAGCGATCCTGCGCATAGAGCCGCTCCTGGAAATCATTGAGCCGCTTGCGGTTGGCGTCGATGATCTTCTCGCCCTTGTCCTTGTCGAGCCCGCCCTTCTCGGCGGTGTTGTGCGATTTGAGATGGAATTCGCTGGTCCCGTCGACCCGGAACGGCGCCACGAACGGTTTGAGTTCGGCCGCCAGCGATTGCGACGAATGTTTGGGCTTCTTGCTCATCTGAATAACCTTGTTATCAGGCGCGAAATTGCTGATCGAGAAACGCAGTGACAAAACGCGGCATCGCCGAAGTGAGATCATCGGGTCCGCGCACCAGATGGATCGCGGATAATTCCGGCCTGGGCTGCAGCGCAAGATTGGCCTCGATCCGGGCGCGCAATATGTCGCCCGACAGATCGGTCCGCAGCACCCGCATCATCGCGATCGCCGCACCGACCACCACGCAGTCCCAATGCGGGTCGGCCCGATAGTCCGCCGGCGTCAGCCCGGTTTCCTCTTCCATCTCACGCGTGACGCTGGCGTCGATATCGACCTTGCCGTCCCTGATGTCGTTGAGATCCGGCGTGCCGGACGGAAAGTAGACCCGGCCCGCGGTGGCGTTCTGCGGGCCCATCTCGCCGAGCACGAAGGCGCCGTCGGAACTGAGCAGCGCCCCCATGCCGAACACGTCGAACACCTCGTGGTCGGGAAACATCCAGTCGCGCCACGCCAGGAAATTCGCGAACGAGGTTTCAAAGGCGTCGGCGCTGAAGCGATCGCCTTCGAAAACCGGGTTGCGCGCCAGCAGCACGCGACCGTTCCAGAGCTGCGGCTTCTCGGCCTGGCGCGCCTGGAAATGCGCGTCGATCTCCCCGGCTCGCTCGACGGCGAACGGCCACCCAAAATGCTGCACGGGCAGGTCGAACGTGGTGACGCGATGGATGACCGGAACCGTCATCGCGAAATGATGGGGCGCGGGAAATAAGCTCGACGAGATCTATCTGGCATTCATACCCGTGGTTTTCTTCGCCTGCTCGACGAATTTGTTGGTGTAGGTTTTGCTGACGTCGATATTGGCCTTGGCCACTTCAGGCGATCCCTCGCTGAATACCGCGAGCACGGCGTCGGCGCCTTTCGGATCCATCTTGCCGGTTTCCGAATACATCGGGATCGTGTTCTTCAAGGCGGCGAGATAAAGTTCCTTGTTCTTGCCGACCATTTCCGGCGGCATTTTGTTCATCACGTCTTCGGCCGAATGCGAATGGATCCAGGCCAGCGTGTTGAGGATCGCGTTGGTCAGGGCCTGCACTTCCTTGTCGTGCCCGGCAACCCATGCCGACGTGCTGTAGAGCGCGCCGCCGGGATATTCACCGCCGAACACGCCAAGCGTATCCTTCTGGGTGCGGGTGTCGCTGAGAATGCGCAGGTCGGGATGGCTGCCCTGCAGCACCGTGACCGACGGGTCCAGCATCACGGCGGCGTCGATCTGGCCCTGCTCCATCGCAGCGACGGCGGTGGCGCCGAGGCCGACGCCGATCACCGCGGTGCCCGCGGGATCGAGTCCGTTTTTCTTCAGCAGATATTTCAGAAAGAAATCGGTCGAGGAGCCCGGCGCGCTGACGCCGACCTTCTTGCCGGCCAGATCCTTGATCGATTTGATCTCGCCATTGTGCGAGGGCGCCACCACCAGCACCAGGCCGGGATAGCGGTCGTACACCACGAACGCCTGCAGCTCCTGCTTCTTGGCGGCGAGATTGACGCAATGGTCGAAATAGCCCGACACGACGTCGGCGCTGCCGCCGAGCACGGCCTTGAGCGCGTCGGAGCCGCCCTTGAGATCGACCAGTTCCACGGCAAGCCCGGCCTTGTCGAACTCACCGAGTTGTTTCGCCAGGACGGTCGGCAGATAGCACAGGCAGGCGCCGCCGCCGACCGCGATGGTGATCTTGGTTTGCGCCGCGGCAGGACCTGAAGCGAGGCTTGAGCCCAGCGTCAGCGCCAGAAACAGGCCGGCCAGCCGGCCGAGCATGGTTTTCATGCTCTCCTCCATGGATTGGAATGCAAGATAAAGCAGCGGGCAGGACTTGAGAAGGCGTAGCTCACAACGCGTCATTCCGGGGTTCGCGCAGCGAGAACCCGGAATCTCGAGATTCCCCGATGTGCAATGGCACATCTGAGGTTCAGCGCTTCGCCTCGCCGCGGAATGACACCCGCTCGTTACATCGTACTTCTTCCACCGGCACTGCAACATCTTTTCGGTCCCGCGACCGCGCAAAAAGCCATTGCCCTCCGACGATTCGACCGCATAGCATCCGGCGGCAAAAACAAAACCCCGCTGGGAGAACTATCCATGAATCGCACCATTATCGGCGTATCGCTGGTCGCCGCCTTCGCCGCCGGCTGCGGCGCCGCGCATCTGTTGCTGCGGCCGGCGATCGCGGCCGAGAGCATCATGCCGCAGATCATCCACACCGGCGATCTCTCGGGCGACGCGACTCGGCCCGGCCAACGCCGGCGGCATGCACTCGAAAACCTTCGTCACCGCCGATGGCGCCACCATCTCGATCCAGGACGGCAACGCCGCCCAAGCACTTGCATGCCAACGCCAACGAAATTCAGTACATCCTCGAAGGCACCGGGACGATCTGGCTCGGCGACAAGGAAGTTCAGGTCAAGCCCGGCGATCTGGTCGTGATCCCCAAGGGTACCGCGCATGGCGGCACCAAGCCGGACGGCCGCCCGATCAAGGCGATCGCGATCAAGACCCCGCCGCAGGCGCCGGATGATACCAAGCTGCTGAACTGACGGCGCGCTTGCGGCCGTCATCCGGGGGCGGCGCGAAGCGTTGAACATCGGACGTGCCATTGCACATCGGAGGATCTCGAGATTCCGGGTTCGACGCTTCGCGTCGCCCCGGAACGACGACTTGAAACTCAGCCCCTGCCCTCCGCCACCGGCCGCCACACCAGCAGCCGGCGCTCGACCAACGTCACGCCGATATCGATCAGAATGACAAAGGCCGACAGCACGAACATGCCGGCGAAGACGCCGGCGACGTCGAACGTGCCTTCGGCCTGCTGGATCAGATAGCCGAGCCCGGCCGCCGATCCCAGATATTCGCCGACCACGGCGCCGACCACCGCGAAAGCCGACCGACGTGTGCAGCGAGGAAAACATCCACGACAGCGCCGACGGCCAATAGACATGGCGCATCAATTGCCGCTCGTTCATGCCGAGCATGCGGCCGTTGTCCAGCACGGTGCGCGAGACTTCCTTGACGCCCTGATAGACATTGAAGAACACGATGAAGAACACCAGCGTGACGCCGAGCGCGACCTTGGACCAGATGCCGAGACCGAGCCACAGCGTGAAGATCGGCGCCAGCACCACCCGCGGCAGCGCGTTGGCCATTTTGACATAGGGATCGAACACCGCGGCGACGCGCGGCTGGCGCGCGAACCAGAAGCCGACGCCGACCCCGCCCAGCGAGCCGATCGCGAACGCCAGGATCGATTCCCACAACGTGATCGCCAGATGTTTCCAGATGATGCCGCTGGCGAACCAGTCCACGATCTGGCTGCCGACATCGACGGGATTGGAAAAGAAAAACGGCGGCAGCAGGATCTTGCCGAAAACCGGCACGGTGGCGAGCAACTGCCACAGCCCGACAAGGACGATCGCCACCAGAATCTGGCAGGCGAGCAATGTCAGGCGCGACATCGGTGTTCCCGTCGTCCCTGCGAACGCAGAGACCCATCATCCCTGGCGCTTGTTGTAGAGTAAAGCACCGCACTCCGTGCCGAAAAGCACACGACACGGCGTATGGGTCCCGGCGTTCGCCGGGACGACGGTGTTGGATGTTTCGGGTTCAAAAACACCCTTACGGCTTCGAGAATGTCCCGATCAAGCCGGTCGCCACCTTGGCGTGGCCATCGAGTTCCTTGACCAGTTCTTCGCGCGTCAGGCCCGGCTTCAGCGCCGAGGGATCGAGGTCGGTCGCGATCAGGGTGAAGGTGTAGTGATGCGGCGCGCCGGCAGGCGTGCAGGGCCCGGAGTAAAAGCCGACCTTCTGGGTCGAGGTGCCGCCGACATATTTGTCGTCGAGCTTCGACACTTCGCCCTCGGCAAAACCGGTCACGGTCGGCTTGATGCCATAGGCCACCCAATGGTTGACGCCGGCCGGCGGACGTCCTTCGGGATCGACCATCATCAGCACCAGGCTCTTGGTGCCTTCGGGGACACCGGTCCACGACAGCGCGGGCGAGATATTTTCGCCGACGCAATTCGGGTTGGACTTGTTGTTGCCGGCGTTCTTGGTCGCCAGCCGGCCGCCGTCCTTGAAATCCGGCGACGACAGCGTGAACGCGGCCTGCGCATTGGCGCTGTGTGTCCCGCCGACGGCAGCAAGCGTGACGGCGAAAGCCAGGAGTGAATTACGTATCAGCATGAGTTCTCCCTGTATATTTGTTGTGGGCATGGTTGTTGTGGGCAAGACGGTCGTCGGAATTGGTGTCGTCGCGGCGGGCCATCATCCCGTCGCCGATTGAGCGTAGCCTTTCAACACTTCATCCTTGAGAACACGCCATATCTCACGATGAAGTGAGTGAAACTCCTTGTCCAGCCGCACCTCCATGATATCGCGCGGACGCGGCAATGCCACGCGCCAATCGCCGATGATCCGCGAGCCGGGGCCCGCGGACATGATCACGACGCGATCGGCCAGCGCGATCGCTTCCTCGAGATCATGGGTAACGAACAGCACCGCCTTGCGGTCGGCGGTCCACAGTTCCAGCAACAGGTTGCCCATGATCTGGCGCGTCTGGGCGTCGAGCGGCCCGAACGGCTCATCCATCAGCAGGATTTTCGGATCACGGATCAACACCTGTGCGAGCCCGACCCGCTTGCGCTGCCCGCCCGAGAGCATATGCGGATAGCGCCCGGCGAACGCGCCGAGCCCGACCATCTCCAGCCATTTTTGCGAGCGCACCAGTGCTTCGGCGCGACCGGTGCCGGAGACCTCCAGCCCGATCGCGACATTGTCGATCACGGTCTTCCAGGGGAACAACGCGTCGGCCTGGAACAGGTAGCCGGCCTGCGGATTGAGGCTGGTGAGCGGCGCATCGAAGATCCGCACGGTTCCGGCGGCGGGCCGCAATAGCCCGGCCGCGACATTGAGGAGCGTGGATTTGCCGCAACCGGTGGGCCCGACAATGGCGACGAACTCGCCATCCGCCACCGAGAGGCTGGCCCGTTCGACGGCGGTATAGACGCGGTTGTCGGCCAGCCGAAACGCCACCGTCGCATCGTCAAGCGCGACCGCAATTGGCGTTGCCGTGTCCACCGCATATCCTCCAGGTTGGATGATGCCTTAGCGCCTGCCAAGGATAAGTTCAACGCAGGCCAATGACGTGGTAGGCAGTTTTCCATCCTCCCCTGGAGGGGGAGGGTCGGCTCGCATGAGCGCAGCGAAATGCAAGCCGGGGTGGGGTGGCGAAGCAACGGAACGCGACGTCGACCTTCGTGATGCGTAACATCGCCACCCCACCCCGCCGCTTCGCGTCGACCCTCCCCCTCCAGGGGAGGGTAAAGATAAGGATCGCATGACTTCTACCAGGCCCCTGATCGCCTACGCTCACGTCGGCAAAAGCTTTGACGGCGGCCGCGTGCAAAGCCGTCGATGACGTCTCGCTCGAGGTCGCCGAAGGCGAATTTCTCGCCATCGTCGGTGGCTCCGGCTCCGGCAAGACCACCTGCTGCGGCTCGCCAACCGGCTGATCGAGGCCGACAGCGGCACCATCACGGTCGACGGCGAGGACGTCAGCGCCGCCGATCCGATCCAGTTGCGCCGCCGCATCGGCTATGTGTTCCAGAACGGCGGGCTGTTTCCGCATATCAGCGTCGCCGGCAATATCGGGATCACGCCGAAGCTGCTCGGCACGCCGGCGGCCGAGATTTCGGCGCGGGTCGACGAACTGCTGGATCTGGTTCAGCTCGACCGCGCGCAGTACCGCGACCGGCTGCCGCAGGAATTGTCCGGCGGCCAGCGCCAGCGCGTCGGCGTCGCGCGCGCGCTGGCGGCAAAGCCGCGCATCGTGCTGATGGACGAGCCGTTCGGCGCGCTCGATCCCCTCACCCGCGACGCGCTCAGCGACGATTACCACGCGCTGCATCGCAAGCTCGGCCTGACCACCGTCATGATCACCCACGACATGACCGAGGCGATCCTGCTGGCCGACCGGATCGCGGTGATGCGCAGCGGGCGCCTGCTGGCGCAAGGCAAGCCGTCGGAGCTTTCCGACAGCGACGATCCCTATGTCGGCGAACTCCTGCATACGCCGCGGCGGCAGGCCGAACGATTGAAGGTGCTGCTGCCGCCGGATCAAGCGGCATGAGTTTTTTCGCTGACTCGCGCTGGCATGAGGCGTGGACCCATCTGCCGGACTATCTCGGCAATCATGTCCAGGTCAGCGTCACCGCGCTGGCGCTGGGCTGTTGATCAGCCTGCCGCTGGCGGTGATCGCGCGCAACCGGCCGGTGCTGCGCGGCACGCTGTTGAGCTTTGCCAGCATCGTGCAGACTGTGCCGGGGCTGGCGCTGCTGGCGCTATTCTATCCGCTGCTGCTGGCGCTGACCGCGCTGTCGCTGTCGTGGTTCGGCGTCGGCTTTTCAGCATTCGGATTTTTGCCGTCGGTGCTGGCGCTGGCGCTGTACTCGATGTTGCCGGTGCTGCGCAACACCATTACCGGCCTGCGCGGCGTCGATGCCGCGATCGTTGAGGCCGCCGAGGGCGTCGGCATGACGCCATCGCAATCGCTGTTCACGGTGGAGTTGCCGCTGGCGCTGCCGGTAATGATGGCGGGTATCCGCACTGCGGCGGTGTGGGTGATCGGCACCGCGACATTGTCGACGCCGATCGGCCAGACCAGCCTCGGCAATTATATCTTCGCGGGGTTGCAGACGCAGAACTGGGTGTTCGTGCTGTTCGGCTGCGGCGCCGCAGCGTTATTGGCGCTCGCGGTCGACCAATTGCTGGCGCTGATCGAGAACGGCATTCGCAACCGCCGCCGGCTGCGCACCGCCGCCGGCGGCATCGGCATCGCGGCATTGATCGCGGCCACACTGGTGCCGACTTTGGCACGTTCACCGTCGAACTATATCGTCGGCGCCAAGACCTTCACCGAGCAATATGTGCTGGCGGCGCTGATGGCGCAGCGGCTGCGTGGGGATGGCCTTACCGCCTCGACCCGCGAGGGCCTCGGCTCCAACGTGATCTACGACGCGCTGGTGACGGGCGATATCGACGTCTATGTCGATTATTCCGGCACGCTGTGGGCCAACCAGTTTCACCACAGCGATGTCAAACCGCGCGAGGAACTGCTAGCCGATCTGAAATCCATCCTGGCGCAACAGAAGATCACGCTGTTCGGCGATCTCGGTTTCGCCAATGCCTACGCCCTGGTGATGCCGCGCCAACGCGCCGAGGCGCTCGGCATTCATTCGATCAGCGATCTGGTGTCGCATTCCGGATCGATGTCGATGGCGGCCGACTACGAATTCTTTTCACGGCCGGAATGGGCCGGCATCAAGAAGGCGTATGGCATTGCCTTCCGCGAACAGCGGCAGATGCAGCCGGACTTCATGTATGCTGCCGTTGCGTCAGGCGAAGTCGACGTCATCGCGGGTTATACCAGTGACGGCCTGATCGCGAAATACGATCTGGTCGCGCTCGATGACGACAGGCATGCGATCCCGCCCTATGACGCCATTGTGCTGCTGGCCCCGAAACGCGCCGACGATATCAAGCTCAAGGCCGCCTTGCAGCCGCTGCTCGGCAAGATCGACATCGCGGATATGCGCGCGGCGAATTTGCGCGCCGCGGGCAATGATGCGAATTCGTCGCCGGACGCGGTAGCGCGGTGGCTGTCGGAGAAGGTGGGCAAGTAGCGATCCGTTTCCCGGCATGGGGTCCGGCTCTGCGGAGCGGCGTTACGCGCTGCACCGCGTCCGGGACACGAGACTGGATGCCGCGCAGTCGTTGCAGGGTGGGCAAAGCCCAAGCGTGGCCACGATCACAGGCACTGCGGTTGACATGGTGGGCACGGCGCAGCTGCGCCTTTGCCCAACCTTCGGACTTCATTCAATCCTCCGCGACCAAATGAAATTGCCGGCCGAGCTGGTGATGCACGGTGATCACGGCGCGATCGATGTCGCTGATCAGGCTGTCGCCGAGCACGACATTGGGAATTTGCCAGTTCCGCCCAACCCGAATATCGGGCAGCGCGTCGACTGCGGGCACGCTCGCGGTCTCGCAGCCCGGCTCGCTGCGCAGCGCGTCGTTGGCGAGTTGGGTCAGTTCGGCCTGGTTTTTGCCAATGGTCGTTGGCTTCATGCCGGCGGCATCAGGTCGAGACGTCTGGCAATCATCCGGTCGACCATGCGCTTGGGCAGCCTGTTGAGAATGAATTGCCGCATCGGATCCGGCGCGATCTGGTAACGCACCTTTGGGCTCGGCGAGGTCAGGGCTTCGAAAATCCGCTCGGCGATCCTTTCCGGCGGCAATGCGATGGCGGCGAGGCCTTTGGCGAAATCGAGGATCTTCAGCTTGACCGGACCGTACGGCGAATTGCTGCTGGCGGCGGCATCGGACTCCCGGCTGCCCTTGCCCCAGATCGGCGTTTTGACCGCCCCCGGCGCGATGATGATGACGTCGATGCCGAACAGCATCAGTTCGCGGCGCAGGCTTTCCGACAGACCCTCGACCGCGTGTTTCGACGCCGCATAGGCCGAGCCCAGCGGATTGCCGCTTTTGCCGGCGACCGACGAGATCATCACGATGCGGCCCTTCGCCCCCCTGAGCTCCGGATCGGCGCCGAGCAACGGCGCAAACGCCTGGCAGGCGATGATCGGGCCGATCACGTTGATGTCGATCTGGCGGCGGTACTGGTCGATCGGCAGTTCCAGCATCGGACCGGCCACCGCGATGCCGGCATTGTTGACCAGCCCGGCCAGCGTCTCGCCAGCCAGCGCGGCCCGCACCTCGCGCGCGGCCGACAACACCGCGGCCTCATCGGTGACGTCGAACAACAATGGCGTGAAATGAGCGCCGAATTCGCGCTTCAGGCGATCGGCATCGGCTTGCTGGCGGACGCTGCCGAACACGCGAAAGCCGCGATCAAGCAGCAGCTTGACGGTGGCCCAGCCGATGCCGGTGGAGGCGCCGGTGACGACGACGGATCGCATGATGGATTCCTCCCGATGCCTGCATCGGAAAGCTAAGCGGACCCCGGATTAAAACAAGACACAGGCGTCGGCTATGCCGGTCTGATCAGCGGGATCCCCGCGAACGCCTCAACAACATCGTCAAGCTTATGAGACGATGGATGAAGCGATCAGGCTTCTGTTTCGGATTTGAGTCGGGACTGTTCGGACGCTAACATTTCGCTCGAGAGGCCTCACACGAAACATTCGCATGGAACTCTAGCGCTTTGTTCCGGATCGATAAAACGCGATCGAGAAGGGGAATGAAGAACTTCATTCATCGCGACGAAAAAAGCGAGACCGCGTGTTTCGCGATCTCGCTTGATCATGCCGCATAAGCTTTAAGGCTTCGTTGCTGCGGTGCGAGGAACCGAGGCATGCCGATCCCGGCTGCCTCAACTCCTCCGCAGAACTACTTAGTTCTTGCTCTTGTCGACGAGCGCGCCCTTCTTGATCATCGAGATCGTGCCTGCACGATCTCGCACTTTAATCGTGGATCAAGCCTCAGCTTCTTGCTCTTGTCGACCACCGCGCCCTTCTTGATCATCGAGATCGTGCCTGCACGATCTCGCACTTTAATCGTGGATCAAGGCCTCAGTTCTTGGACTTGTCCACCAGCGCGCCCTTCTTGATCCACGGCATCATGTCGCGGAGCTTCTCGCCGACTTCCTCGATCGGGTGCGCGGCGAGCTTGGCGCGGGTGGCCTTGAACGAGGTCTGGTTGACCTTGTTCTCCAGCATCCAGTCGCGGGCGAACTTGCCGGCCTGGATGTCGTTGAGCACGCGCTTCATCTCGGCCTTGGTTTCCGCGGTGACGATGCGCGGGCCGGTGACGTATTCGCCGTATTCGGCGGTGTTGGAGATCGAGTAGTTCATGTTGGCGATGCCGCCTTCATAGATCAGGTCGACGATCAGCTTCACTTCGTGCAGGCACTCGAAATAGGCCATCTCCGGCGCGTAGCCGGCTTCGACCAGGGTCTCGAAGCCACCCTTGATCAGTTCGACCAGGCCGCCGCACAGCACCACCTGCTCGCCGAACAGATCGGTCTCGCACTCTTCCTTGAACGAGGTCTCGATGATGCCGGCGCGGCCGCCGCCGATCGCCGAGGCGTAGCTGAGGCCGAGGTCATGGGCGTTGCCCGAGACGTCCTTGGCGATCGCGATCAGGCAGGGCACGCCGCCGCCGCGCTGATATTCCGAACGCACGGTGTGGCCGGGGCCCTTCGGCGCGATCATCAGCACGTCGAGATCGGCGCGCGGATCGAGCAGGTTGAAATGCACGTTGAGGCCGTGGGCGAACACCAGGGCGGCGCCCTTCTTCATGTTGTCGTGCAGATGCTCGCGATAGATGTCGCCCTGCAATTCGTCCGGGGTGAGCATCATCACGAGGTCGGCCCATTTGGCGGCCTCGGCGACTTCCATCACCTTGAAGCCGGCGGCCTCGGCCTTCTTGGCGGAGGCCGAGCCCTTGCGCAGCGCGATCGCCACTTCCTTGACGCCGGAATCCTTCAGGTTCAGCGCATGGGCATGGCCCTGGCTGCCGTAGCCGACGATGACGACCTTCTTGCCCTTGATGAGGTTCAGGTCGGCGTCGCGATCGTAATAAACACGCATGGTGGTTTCCTCTTGAAGTTGGCCGGAAGCGGCCGATCGGTCAAAATGTGTGGGTGATCTCTGGGATTTCCGGGGTTGTCTAGTCCATTTTGCGGTCAGGGGGAAACCCCCCTCTCGCATGGCGCAGTGCGGCATTCATGCGTCCATGAATACCGGAAGCAGCGAACTCAACAGCAGCAACGCCATCACAATGTTGAAAGCCCGCACCGCCCGTTCGGAATTCAGCAAATGCCGCAGCGAACTGCCGATCACGGTCCAGGTCAGCGAAGAAGCCATGCCCAGGATCAGCATCACCCCCGCCATGACAGCGATGTTCAGCGGAAAGCCGGCAATGGCCTGGTAGGCCGTGTTGGCGCCGATCACCATCACCCAGCCCTTGATATTGACCCACTGGAATATGGCAGCGCCCCAGAACGTCATCGGGGCGCGCCGGTTGTCCTGATCGTGCATCGCAGGCTTCGACAGCGCGATCATGGCGGCGAGGTAGATCAGATAGGCCGCGCCGACATATTTGAGGATGACCTGCAGGGTCGGATAGCTGAAGAAGATGGCGCCGAGACCTGCGCCGACCACGGCGATCATGAACGCCAGCCCGACCCCGATGCCGGCGATCGCCGGCACGGTCAGACGCAGCCCGTGCGTCACGCCCGACGACAGCACCAGGATGTTGTTCGGTCCCGGTGTAAAGGCCATCACCGCCGCGAACACGACAAAGGCGACCAAAAGCGATTGCGACATCGGACACCTCAGGCGGCCTTCGGCAAGATCGGTTTCGGCGCCGCGCGGTCAGGCGCGAACGGCCACCGGCCCGACAACAGCATGACGGCGATGCCGCAGACCACGATCAGCATGCCCGAGAGCCGCAGCGGTCCGAAACGCTCGCCGAACATCAGGCTCGACGCCGCGGCGCCGACGAACGGCACCAGCAGTGCGAACGGCACCACCTGCGCGGTGGTGTAGCGCCGCAACAGCCGCCCCCACAGCCAATAGGCCATGCAGGTCGAGATGCCGCCGATCCAGACCATGCAGGCGATGACGGTCCACGACATTTGGGTCAGCGCGTGCCAGGTCGGCTTCGGTCCATCCAGCAGCAAGGTCAATATAAACAGCGGCACCGCCGCGGCCAGGCACAGCCAGGCCGACAGGTCGAACATCGGTACGTCATGGGCGCGACGCAGCAGCAGATTGCCGATCGCAAAACTGATCGGGCAGACCATCAGCACGGCAAATGCGCCGACGGAAAAATCATAGCCGACGGTGCCGCAGATCATCATCAAGCCGACCGTGGCGATGCCGATACCGACGATTTGCAGCGGCGTCGGCCGTTCGCGAAACGCCAGCGCGGCAAAGCCGATCGTGAACAGCGCCTGGCTCTGTACGATGACGCTGGCCAGGCCCACCGGAACGCCATGCCCGATCCCGTAGGCCTGCGCCAGAAACTGCCCCAGGAACAGCGTGCCACTGATCGCGATCAGCACCGGCCACGAAACCTTGGGCCGCGGCACGAACAGGCACGGCAGCGCCGCGACACCGAAGCGCAGCGCCGTCATCAGCGGCGGCGACAATTCATCGAGCGCGATGCGGGCCGCGACAAAGCTGAGACCCCAGATTACCGCTACCAATACGGCCAGGCAGATGTCCGCGGGCTTCATCACATGGTCAGATCTGCTCGTTTTGGGTCGGCTTGCGCAGCACATAGGTGCCGTGCAGCGGCGCGTGATAGTCGGCGGACACGATTGTGAACCCGATGTCGGTCAACATCCGTTCGATCACCCAGCCGAAGGTCGAATGTTCGTCGCGCATGTGGGTGACGACGCTGTCGCGCTCGAAACCGTGATTGCGGACGTTGAAATCGGCCCACGCCTCGACACTGCGCGCGGCGCCGTCGGGCATGTTCACGAACACGATGTCGCGCAGGAAGAAGCAGGCGCCGGGCTTGAGCGCATCATAGATCCGCGACATCGCCACGGCTTTCCAGAAATCCGGCAGATGATGCAGCGTGAACTCGCTGACGATCAGGTCATACGAATTGGGCTGATAGGCGAAGCTCAACAGTCCCGCCGACTGGGTGCGGATCGCGAGCCGGCGCTCACTGGCCTGCAGTTTCGCCAGCGCCAGCATCGCCGGCGAGATGTCGATGGCGTCGACCTCGGCGCCGAGTTCGGCGGCCTCGCAGGCCAGCACGCCGCTGCCGCAGCCGATATCGGCGACCCGCCAGCCGCGCTGCACGCCGAGCATGGTCAGCGCCGCGCGGGCGCGGACATCGCGGTCGTCATCCTGGTCGTAGATCGAGGCCACCGCGCGATCGAGGCCGATATGACCGCGCTCATTGTAGTACCAGTCACGTGCCAGCATGGCTCACATCCCTTCCGGTCCACGCCCGATCGCGGCAACGCCGGTGCGCGACACCTCGACCAGCCCCAGAGGGCGCATCAGGTCGATGAATTGGCTGATCTTGGCGGAATTGCCTGTGATCTCGAACACGAAGCTTTCGGTGGTGGCGTCGATCACGCGGGCGCGGAACGCATCCGCCAGCCGCAACGCCTCGACGCGGTTGTCGCCGCCGCCGCGCACCTTCACCATCGCCAGTTCGCGCTCGATCGAGCGGCCGCTCTGCGTCATGTCGACGACGCGGAACACCGGGATCATGCGGTCGAGCTGGTGCTTGATCTGCTGGATCACCATCGGCGTGCCCGTGGTGACGATGGTGATGCGCGAGAGATGCTTCTGGCTCTCGGTCTCCGACACGGTGAGGCTTTCGATGTTGTAGCCGCGTCCCGAGAACAGCCCGATCACGCGCGCAAGCACGCCGGGCTCGTTCTGCACCAGCACCGACAGGGTGTGGGATTCCACGGGATCGCGGCGCTCTTCCATGAAATAGGCGGATGCGGGCTGGTTCATTGTCGTCCCCAAAATCTCGGTTTACGCCAGCGCGGGGCTGGCGACGGAAGTACTTGTGTCGGTCCCGACCCAGCGGCGAAACCGATCGAAATCGATATTGCCGCCGCTCAGGACGAGGCCGACGCGTTTGCCTTGAAGCCTGGTCTTTTCCTGCAGCGCGGCCGCGAGCGGAGCCGCGCCGGCGCCTTCGGCGAGATTATGCGTATCGGTCCAATAGGCCCGGATCGCCGCGGCGATTTCGTCGTCGGTAACCTGCGCGATCCGCGACGCACCTTTGCGAATGATCGCAAGCGCATCCGGATCGGGCACCCGCGTCGCGACGCCATCCGCGAGCGTATTGCTGCCGTTGGTGCTCACGACCGTGCCGGCCGCGAACGACAGCGCATAGGAAGGCGCCTCGGTCGACTGCACGCCGACGATTTCGGTCTTTGCGCCCAACAGATCGCGCGCCAGAATGCAGCCGCAGATGCCGGACCCGAGACCGATCGGAACGTAAAGCACGTCGAGATCGCCGGCGGCTCGCAGCAGTTCGAGCGCGTAGGTCGCAACTCCCAGCACCAGATCGCGATGGAACGACGGCACGAATTCCAGTCCATCGCGTTCGGCGCGGCGATGAGCCTCGCTGCGCGCGGCCTCGAAATCCTCGCCATGTTCGATAAGCTCAGCACCGAACGCCCGCATCGCGCGGTTCTTCTCGACGGAGTTGCCGTGCGGAGCATAGATCGTCACCGGCACGCCGTAGCGGCGGCCCGCGAAGGCCAGACTCTGACCGTGATTGCCCGTCGTCGCCGAAATCAGCCCGGCGACATCAGGCCGCTCGCGCTTCAGGCGGTCGGCGTAGACCAGACCCCCGCGCACCTTGAAGGCGCCGGTCGGGGTGTGGTTCTCGTGCTTGACGATGACAGCCGTTCCCAGCCGTTGCGCCAGCAGCGGCCACGCATGCGCCGGCGTCGCCGGCACGGCGGTGCCGACGATCTGGTGCGCGCGTTCCAGCTCTGCGAGGTCAAACATGACGCGGCCTCAATCTCACACCAATGCCTTGCCGCCCGCGAACGCCGCAGCGGTGGCTTCGTCATTGGCCTCCGCCGGCAACAGCATCTCGTTATGCGCCTTGCCGGACGGAATCATCGGGAAGCAGTTTTCCAGCGCCGCCACCCGGCAATCGAACAGCACCGGACGCTTGACCGAGATCATCTCCTTCAGCGCGCCGTCGAGATCGGCGGGTTTGGTGGCGCGGATACCGACGCCGCCGAAGGCTTCGGAGAGCTTGACGAAGTCCGGCAGCGCTTCCGAATAAGTGTGCGACAGCCGGTTGCCGTGCAGCAATTGCTGCCACTGCCGCACCATGCCCATGTACTGGTTGTTGAGGATGAATATCTTGATCGGCAGCTCATACTGAACCGCCGTCGCCATTTCCTGCATCGTCATCTGCACCGAGGCGTCGCCGGCGATATCGATCACCAGGCTATCGGGATGCGCGACCTGAACCCCGACCGCGGCCGGCAGGCCGTAGCCCATGGTGCCCAGTCCGCCCGAGGTCATCCAGCGGTGCGGCTCTTCGAAACCGAAGAACTGCGCCGCCCACATCTGATGCTGGCCGACTTCGGTGGTGATGTAGGTGTCACGGCCGCGCGTCGCCGCGAACAACC
This sequence comes from uncultured Alphaproteobacteria bacterium, assembly GCA_963845435.1. GTDB lineage: Bacteria > Pseudomonadota > Alphaproteobacteria > Rhizobiales > Xanthobacteraceae > Bradyrhizobium. The sequence goes on along the minus strand of CAWJSD010000006.1, from coordinate 409,854 downwards.
GTTCGATGGCGTATTGCGGCAGAATGACATCGCTGTTTTTCTTGTAGGACAGCGAATTGCGCGCGCGCCATTTCGCGATCTCCTGCCACCAGGGCTTGAGATCGGGCTTCTTGGCTTCGGCCTTGAACACCTGCAACAGGTCGCCCAGCACGTTCGCCGCATCGCCGATGATCGGGATATCGACCCGGATGTTCTTGTTGATCGAGGACGGATCGATATCGATGTGGATCTTCTTCGAGTTCGGCGAAAACGCATCGATCCGTCCGGTGATGCGGTCGTCGAACCGCGCGCCGACGCACAGCATGGCGTCACAGCCATGCATCGCCATGTTGGCCTCGTAGGTGCCGTGCATGCCCAGCATCCCGAGCCAGTTCTTGCCCGAGGCCGGATAGGCGCCGAGACCCATCAGGGTCGAGGTGATCGGAAAGCCCGTGACCTCGACCAGTTCGCGCAGAAGTTTCGACGCTTCCGGACCGGAATTGATGACGCCACCGCCGCTATAGATCACCGGACGCTTGGCGGAAGCCAGCAGCGCGACCGCCTTGCGGATCTGTGTGGCGTCGCCTTTCACGCGCGGCACGTAAGACACATGCACGTCGGTCTTGCGTGGCGGGTGATAGGTGCCGGTCGCGAACTGCACGTCCTTGGGCACGTCGACCACGACCGGACCGGGACGGCCGGTGCGCGCGACGTAAAACGCCTCGTGCAGCACCTTGGCGAGATCGTTGACGTCGCGGACCAGCCAGTTGTGCTTGGTGCAGGGCCGGGTGATGCCGACGGTGTCGCATTCCTGGAACGCGTCATTGCCGATCAGATGGGTCGGCACCTGGCCGGTGATGCAGACCAGCGGGATCGAATCCATCAACGCGTCGGCCAGCGGCGTCACCATGTTGGTGGCGCCCGGGCCCGAGGTCACCAGCACCACGCCGGGCTTGCCGGTGGAGCGCGCATAGCCTTCGGCGGCGTGGCCGGCGCCTTGCTCGTGCCGCACCAGGATGTGCTCGACATCGCTTTGCTGGAACAGCTCGTCATAGATCGGAAGCACGGCGCCGCCCGGATAGCCGAAAATGTGCTTCACGCCGTGATCAACGAGGGCCCGCACGATCATGGCGGCGCCGGTCATCTGGTTCGGGTCGTGGCTCTTGTCACTCATGGCTGGCTCCGGATCCGCGCTGGGGCGGCTTGCTTTCACTGTTTCGTCTCGGAAAATAAAAAGGGGCCCGAAGAGGACCCCTGCACACCGCCCGATTTTGGATGGCCCTAGCCATCCCCGGCGGTGCGCCTGGGTACGACTACGATAAGAAGCTTGGTAATAATATTACGCATTTTGCGGCTCTGGCTTCCCGAACGTTGCGCGGAACATAACGGCCAAACCTCGGAAGTCAAGGGAAGTCGGCTGTTTCAACGCGATTTCGCCACTGTAGCGGCGTTCCCGGCGTTCGGCGAGTGTTTTTCGGATGTGGCAGGCGCATGGCAGGCCGCCGCGCTCAACTAGCCTTCATCTACCTTTCCTGCTATTAAAACGATAGTGTGTGACAATTTACACGCACGGGGCGTTCAGACAGGCCGGAAGTGTCGGATTCGGTAAAGCTAGTCGTTCACTTTGTTTCATGTTGCTTTCTTTTCGGCGCCGTAACCTTGGCCGCTTTGGCACTTTGGTGGTTCACGCAATGGATCAAAGCGCTTGGAGCCCCCGATGAAATAACATTCGTGAGCTACGCGGTTTCAGAAGTTGTGTTCTGGATCGACGTTCTATGCTTCGGTTTGTTTGTGGTGGCGGAGGCCTATAAATTGGTCCGCGAGATCATAGCTGACGCGAGAAAATCTTAGGGATTGTCCGATGGCAGAATGGAAAAAATATAGCTCGAAGGATGTGTATCGGATTATCACGGACGATATCTCGGATTCGGTGCATCGTTACTTTGCGCCGTTCGTGGGCCTCCTGCACGGACTTGGAGAAACGATCGGTTCGTCTACTACTCAGCATACTTGGCACGGACGTGATCGAGAGAGAACCGACCAGAAGGAAAACGGCTAGGCGCCGGCTACCCGTTGACGGGCGTGCCTTTAGATGAACCGCCGATTGCCATTGGCTCTTTTAGAAAAGCATCCCTCGCCGCCTCCGGCGAGACCCACTCGAATTCGGGCAGTTGATGCCGGAACCAGGTGAACTGCCGTTTGGCGTAATGACGGGTATCGGCGCGGCCGATCTCGGCGGCTTGTTCCAACGTGATTTCGCCGGCGAGATGCCGCAGCAGCGCCGGCACGCCGTGGGCCTTCATCGCCGGCAGCAGCGGATCGAGATGCCGCGCGCCTAACCGCGCGACCTCTTCCAGCGCGCCGATCGCCAGCATCGTGTCGAAACGCGCGTCGATCCGGGCGTAGAGCTGGTCGCGGTCAGGCGCCAGGAACACCGCCCGGAATTGGTCCGGCGGCAACAGCGGCGGCAGGCCATCACGATGCCAATCGGTCAGCGACCGCCCGGTGGCCTCGAGCACTTCGAGCGCGCGCGCGATGCGCGTGCGGTCGCGCGGCTTGAGCCGCTCGGCAGATGCCGGATCGCGCAAGCTTAGTTCGGCATGCAGCGCCTCGACGCCATTCTGCTCGAGCCGTGCACGCACCGCGTCGCGGATCTCGGCCGGCACCGGCGGCACCGCCGACAGCCCGCGCGTCAGCGCCTTGAAATAAAGCCCGGAGCCGCCAATGAAGATCGGCAGGCGTTTTGCCGCGCGCGCCTCAGCAAGCGCCGCGGCGGCATCATTGAGCCAGTGCCCGGCCGAGCAATTCACCGCGGCATCGACATGGCCATAGAGCCGATGCGGCACGCGCGCCTCGTCTTCCGGCGTCGGCCGCGCGGTGATGATCCGAAGATCGCGATAAACCTGCATGGAATTGGTATTGATGACGATACCGTGTGCCGCTTCCGCCAGCGCCATGGCGAGCGCCGACTTGCCGCTGGCGGTGGGCCCTGCGATAAGCACGGCTTGACCCGCCAAAGCTGCCTCCTGAAGCGAATTGTCGCGCATGTCCCTTGTCGCCACGCTGATCTGTCATCCCGCCAATCCCGCGCTCGATAGCACGGTCGTCGACGGCGCGCGCGCCATTCTTCCCGCGGCCGGCCCGGCGCGCTGGCTGTTCGACGAAGTCGCGGTCGACATTCCCTTCGACAGCGACGAGCCCATTGCGGCCATTGTCGCCCGGCTGCATCAGGCGCGCGGCGACCTGCCCATCGACGTGGTCGTGCAGCCGGTGATCGACCGCCGCAAGAAGCTTTTCCTGGCCGACATGGACTCCACCATGATCGGACAGGAATGCATCGACGAACTGGCGGACTTTGCCGGCCTCAAGGCCCATGTCGCTGGAATCACCGAGCGCGCGATGCGCGGCGAGATCGCGTTCGAACCGGCGCTGCGCGAGCGTGTCGCGCTGCTGAAAGGGTTGCCGGTCGGCGTGGTCGATGAGGTGCTCAAGCAGCGTATCACGCTGACCCCGGGCGGCCGCGAACTGGTCGCGACCATGCGCGCGCATGGCGCCTACACCTGTCTGATCTCCGGTGGCTTTACCTTGTTCACCAACGCGGTCGCAGCGATGGTCGGCTTCCAGGAAAATCGCGCCAACGAGCTAAAGGTAGCGGATGGCAAGCTGACAGGCGAAGTCGCCGAGCCGATCCTGGGCCGCGCCGCCAAGCTCGCCACCTTGGTGCAACTGCTCGAATCCTTCGACCTAGACGATCTCGACACGCTGGTGGTCGGCGACGGCGCCAACGACCTCGGCATGATCGAGGCCGCGGGGTTAGGGGTCGCCTACCACGCCAAGCCCGCCGTCGCGGCGGCCGCCGCCGCGCGGATCGATTACGGCGACCTCACTGCGTTGTTGTATGCGCAGGGGTATCGAAGGGAAGAGTTCGTCGGGGGATAAACCCAAATCTTCGTTCCCGCGAAGGCGGGGACCCCATACGCCCTGTCGTAGCGTTTCGTAAGAAATCAGTGCCGTTGCACCGACGCGCTCCACAACACACGCCTGGGTCATGGGTCCCCGCTTTCGCGGGGACGACGGTGGCAATCGGGCGACGTCCGGCGTTCTAACTACTGCACGCTTAGCGCCACGAACCTTAATTCGCCGTCGGCGTTGGCGATCAGCAGCAGCACGGATTTCTTGCCGTCTTTTTTTAACTGATCGATCCGCTTCTTGATGTCGGCGGTGCTGCTGACGGCTTCCTGCGCCACTTCGACGATCACCTCGCCGGGGCTGAGGCGCTTGTCAGCGGCGTCCGAGGTGCCGTCGACATTGGTAATGACGACGCCCTTGACGCTGTCCTTGACCTTGTACTTGCTGCGCAGATCCTTGCTCAGCGCGGCCAGATCGAGCCCGAGCAGTTTTTGCGTCACCGGCTTGTCCGGCGTGGCGTCCTGGGATTTGACCGAAGCCTGCACCGGCTTGTCGCCATCCTCAAGTCGGCCGAGCGTCACTTTCTTGGTCTGCTCCTCGCCCTTGCGGATGATCACGACATCGACTTCCTTGCCGACCGCGGTGTCGGCGACCACGCGCGACAGGTCCTTGGTCTCCTTGATGTCCTTGCCGTCGAACTTGACGACGACGTCGCCGGGCTCGATGCCGGCCGGCTTGGCCGGCCCCTTGTCGTCGACGCCGGCGATCAGCGCACCGCGCGCCGGCTTGATGTTGAGGCTTTCGGCGATCTCGTCGGTGACCTGCTGGATCCGGACGCCGAGCCAGCCGCGACGCAGTTCACCGAACTGGCGCAACTGATCGACCACGCCGGCGACGGTCTTCGAAGGCACAGCGAAGCCGATGCCGATCGAGCCGCCGGTCGGCGAGATGATCAGCGTGTTGACGCCGATCACGTCGCCGTCGAGATTGAACAGCGGGCCGCCCGAATTGCCGCGGTTGATCGCCGCGTCGGTCTGAATGTAGTTGTCGTAAGGGCCCTGGCTGATATCGCGGTTGCGCGCCGACACGATGCCGGCGGTCACGGTGCCGCCGAGGCTGAACGGGTTGCCGATCGCGACCACCCACTCGCCAAGCCGCAGCTTGTCGGAGTCACCGAACTTGACCACGGTCAGCGGCTTGTTGGGCGTGAACTTCAGCACCGCCAGATCGGTCTTCTTGTCGACACCGACCAGGTCGGCCTTGAACTTGTTGCCGTCGTTCATGATCACGGTGATCTCGTCGGCATCGGCGATGACATGATTGTTGGTCACGACAATGCCAGAGGCATCGACAATGAAGCCGGAGCCGAGCGAGGTGGTCTTGTGCGGCTGCAAATCGCCGCCACCTGGACCGCCGCGGTGGTTCTTGAAGAAATCGTCGAAGAATTCCTCGAACGGCGAACCCGGCGGCAGCTTCGGCATCGCGCCGCGATCGCCTGCCGCAGGGCCGCCCTTGGCTTCAACGGTCTGCGAGGTCGAGATGTTGACCACCGCATCGATCACCTTCTCGGCGACATCGGCGATGCCATCGGGCCCGCGCGCCTGCGCGGGTTGCACCATCGCGACGCAGGCGGCACCAAGGCAAATCGCGGCCAGCCAGGGGCGCAAAGAACTCAGTGCTCGAATTGCGGCGGTCATATCGGATCTCTCTGTCTTAAGGTAAAACCGGTCAGCGTTATCGGCTACAGTGTGCCTGAACGGGGTTGCGGCGCAAGCAGCGACAATTCATTTCATCGTCATGAGCGCACGGCAAATGAGGCAAAAAGCCGGCCCGACGCTCAACCAAGCGTGGTATTTATAAGTCAATCCGGGGAGCTAATGCCGCACGATCCAGATCAGGATCAGACCGGCCACCGCCGACCCGATGCCGACCGCGCGCAGGATGTTGTCCGGCGTCGCCAGCGCGCTTTTCATGGCCCGGCGCATCCAGGCCGGGCTCGCCGCGAACATCAGGCCTTCGAGCACGAACAGGATACCCAAACCGATGAGGAAGTCGGCGAACGCTATGGACCTCATCGGATGGGAACCTCCCGCTTGATGTTGTTTTTGGAGATCCGGGCCGGAGCGGAATTTCGCTTCGGTCCGGACATTATATTCCAGGGCTTCGGGTAAACGCGGTTATGGCTTCGGCGCAGCGGATGCTGGCGCGGCCGCAGCTGCCGCATTCGCCGCCGACACGCCGGACGGGTTGCCGAAGTACTTGAAGAAGTTCGAATCCGGCCGCAGCAGGAAGCGGGTATCGCCGCTCTTCAGGCCGTTTTCATAGGCCGTCATCGAACGATAGAACGCGAAGAAATCCGGATCCTTGTTATAGGCTTCGGCGAACAGACGGTTGCGCTCGCCGTCGCCATCGCCCCTCACCTGCTCGCCGGTCGACCTCGCCTCGGCGACGATCACCGTCGCTTCGCGGTCGGCGTTGGATCGGATCTCCTGCGCCTTCTGGCCGCCCTGGGCGCGGAATTCGGCGGCTTCGCGCTGCCGCTCGGTCTGCATCCGCTGATATACCGCCTGGCTGTTCTGTTCCGGCAGATCGGCGCGCCGGATCCGGACGTCGACCACCTGGATGCCATAGGCGTCCGCTTCCTTATCCACCTGATCGCGGATTCGGTTCATCAGCGCCTCACGCTCGTCGCGGACCACCTGGATGAAGGTGACCTCGCCGAGCACGCGGCGCAGCGACGCATTCAGGATCGTCGTCAACTGGATATTGGCGGCCTGGATCGAGCCGATACTCTGATAAAATCGCAGCGGCGCCTTGATGCGATAGCGCGCGAAGGCGTCCACCACCAACCGCTTCTGGTCGGAGGCGATCACTTCCTGCGACGGGTTCTCGAGATCGAGAATCCGCTTGTCGATCGGGATCACGGTGTCGACGAACGGCGCCTTGAAATGCAGGCCGGGATCCGTCGCGACGCCGACCGGGTCGCCGAGCCGTACCACCAGCGCCTGTTCGGTCTGGTCGACGGTGAACACCGAACTGTAGCCGACGATCACGACCAACAGCAGCAGCAATAGCGCGATAATACCTGTAACCGGCGATCTCATCGGACGCTCCCGCTGGACTGTTGCGATGGGCTGGCTGCCGTCGTCGGCTGGCGCCGCGGCGTCAGTTCACCGAGCGGCAGATAAGGCACCACGCCTTGCGCGCCGGGACCACCGTCATAGACCAGCTTCTCGGAACCACCGAGCACGCGCTCCATGGTCTCCAGATAAATACGCTCGCGCGTCACGTCTTTGGCCTTGGCATATTCGTCGTAAACTTTCAGGAAGCGCGCGCTCTGGCCCTTGGCCTCGGCGACCGCCTGCTGCTTGTAGCCCTCGGCCTCCTGCAGGATCTGCGCTGCCCGTCCGCGCGCGTCGGGAACGACACGGTTGGCATAGGTCTGCGCCTCGTTCTGCAATCGCTCGAGATCCGCGCGCGCCGCCTGCACGTCGCGGAAGGCGTCGATCACCTGCGCCGGCGGATCGACCTTCTGCATCTGCACCTGCTGGACCAGAATGCCCGCGCCGTATGAATTGAGCGTCTTCTGCATCAATTCCTGCACGGCGAGTTCGTTCGACGTGCGGGCGCCGGTCAGAATCGGCTGGATGTTGGAACGGCCGATCACTTCGCGCATCGCGCTTTCGGCCACCGCCTTCACCGTGCCTTCGGGATTCTGGATGTTGAAGAGATAGTCGGCGACGCCTTTCGGCTTGATCCGCCACAACACCGTGAAGTCGACGTCGACGATGTTCTCGTCGCCGGTCAGCATCAGGCTTTCCTCGGGCACGTCGCGCATGGTGCGGCCGCGCCGCGCCGGATCGTCGATCAAGGTCATGCCAATGCTCAGGGTCGAGACCCGCAGCGCCTTCGGCAGCAGCACGGTCTCGATCGGGTACGGCAGATGATAGTTCAGGCCGGGCGAGGCATCGCCGACATATTTGCCGAACCGCAGCACCACGCCCTGCTCTTCGGACTGCACGCGATAGAAACCGGACATGCCCCAGATCACCAGCGCGGCGAGCAGCACCAGCCCGATGCCGACGCCGCTGAAAAAGCCACCGGGCAGCAATTGCTGCATCCGGTCCTGGGCGCGCCGCAGAAGGTCTTCAAGATCGGGCGGCCGCGGTCCCACCGGTTGCGGTCCGGAACCCCATGGTCCTTTCGGACCCGAGCCCCACGGGCCTCCACCTTGATTCTTCCACGGCATCGATACTCTCCTTCGCGGGGCCAATTCACCTGAACGGGGTCCGGCCTTGTGACCAAGCCTCTTTTAACCAAGCCCGTCTCGCCGACAGGCTCCGGCCTCGCAATCTGCCCGGCTTTATAGGGGACGGCCCCGGCCCTTACAACGCAAGCTTCCGGCTCGAACCAGCTATGCCCGAGGCCACAATTGTCAATGTAAACATTACCGGACGGGGTTAATGCGACTTTCGCCTGATATAGCTCACATAAGAGAAGTCGGCGCTGTCATCCGGGCCGGCCGGATGCCGCTCGCGCGCGGCCTCTTGCCAGACCGCGGCATCGATCGCGGCGAAGGATGTATCGCCCGCGGGCCGGGTGTGCACCTCCGTGATCTCCAGGCGGTCCGCAATATCGATCCATTGCGCGTAGATTTCAGCGCCGCCGATCACCGCAATCTCAGTGGCGAAACGCCGCAGCGCATCTCCGGTCGCAACCGCGCGCGCCGCCGCCATCGAGGTCGCTACCACCGCTCCCGCAGCGCGATAATTTGCGTCGCGGGTGACGACGATGTTGCTGCGCCCGGGCAGTGGCCGGCGCAAGGATTGAAACGTCTTGCGGCCCATCACCACGGGCTTGTCGATCGTCATCGCCTTGAAGCGTTGCATGTCGGATTTCAGCCGCCACGGGATCGCACCGTTGGCGCCGATCACACCGTTGTCGGCGACCGCAGCGATCAGGACAATCTGCATCAGCGCGCTCCCTGCGCCAGTGTGTTCAACGCCGGGCCTTCGAGCCGGCATGTCGTCCATTCGTCCATCAGGTCAGCGCCGAGCGACTTGTAGAAGGCGATCGACGGCGCATTCCAGTCCAGCACCGACCATTGCATTCGCGACCAGCCGTTGGCGACGCATTGCGCGGCGAGGTTTGCCAGCAGCGCCTTGCCGATGCCGCGACCACGTCGCGCAGGGCGCACGAAAAGATCTTCCAGGAAGATTCCAGGGCGGCCGGTGAAGGTCGAAAAGTTGGTGAACCAGACCGCGAAGCCCACCGGCTCGCCTTCCCAGCAGGCAATTTCGCAGAACAGCCGAGGGTTCTCTGCGAACAGCGCCGCGTCGATCATCGCTTCGCTGGCTTCGACTTCGTGCAGCAGCTTTTCGTACTCGGCCAGTTCGCGGACAAAGGACAGGACCAGTCCCGCTTCACCGGGGCGCGCGCGGCGGATGCTGAGGGACATTCCATCGCTCACACATATTCACTCAAACGGCGACCTCGGCCTTGATATGCGGGTGCGGGTCGTAGCCTTCGAGCGCGAAGTCTTCGTAACGGAACGCGAAGATGTCCTTCACATCGGGATTGATCTTCATCATGGGCAATGGCCGCGTCGGACGGGTCAGTTGCAGCCGCGCCTGTTCGAGATGGTTCGAATACAGATGGGTGTCACCGAGCGAATGCACGAAATCGCCGGCCTTCAGCCCCGTCACCTGCGCCACCATCATGGTCAGCAACGCGTAGGAGGCGATGTTGAAGGGCACGCCGAGAAACACGTCGGCCGAGCGCTGGTAGAGCTGGCACGACAATTTGCCATTGGCGACATAGAACTGGAACAGGCAGTGGCACGGCGGCAGCGCCATCCTGTCGACATCGGCCGGATTCCAGGCGCTGACGATCAGCCGCCGCGAATCCGGGTTGCGCCTGATCATGTCGATCACGTTGGAAATCTGGTCGATGCTGCGGCCGTCCGGGGCCGGCCAGGATCGCCATTGCGAGCCGTAGACCGGGCCGAGGTCGCCATTGGCGTCGGCCCATTCGTCCCAGATCGAGACGCCGTTGTCCTTGAGATATTTGATGTTGGTATCGCCGGCCAGGAACCAGAGCAATTCGTGGATGATGGCTTTCAGCGGCAGCTTCTTGGTGGTCAGCATCGGGAAGCCGGCCGACAGATTGAAGCGCATCTGATGGCCGAAGATCGACAGCGTACCGGTGCCGGTGCGGTCCTGCTTTTCGGCGCCGTCCGACAAAATCCGTTCAAGCAGATCGTGATATTGATTCATGGGTTTATGCGTTCGATCCCGGCAAGGTGCGGAGTTCTATCGCCCGATGGGCCCAGCCAACAGCCGATTCGGCCCCGGCTGGGGATTATACCCTGAAAAATGAGGATCCGGCCGGTCTGCGGCAAGGGGCCCAAGTTCCCTTGCTTCAGCCGACAAAGCCGGCAAATCCCAGGATTCCACCGGCCAGCAACAGCCACAACGGGTTGAGCCGGGTCAGCGAGGCCAACAGTGCGGCGGCGATCGTCACCACCGCGGCGCCCACGGTCCGGTCCGAGGTCATCGCCAATATAAGACCGCTGGCGCCCATCAGCCCGATCGACAGGGGAACCAGCGACGCCTGAACGATCGCCGGCCAGGTCGCATGGCTCGACCGCTTCAGCATCCGGCTGACGAAATAGGCCAGCGCCGCGGTCGGGGCGCACATCGCCAGGGTCGCGATCAAGGCGCCCCCGATGCCGCCGACGGTGTAGCCGATCAGGGTGACGATCAGGACATTGGGGCCGGGCGACAATTGCGAGATCGCGAACACGTCGGCGAATTGCTTGTCATTCAGCCAATGATGAACGTCGACCGCGATCCGGTGCATTTCGGGGATCGCCGAATTGGCGCCACCGACTGCGAACAGCGACATCAGCCCGAACGTCCAGGCCAGGGTCAGGATCGGGTTGGTGTCTCCGTTCATGCCGCTGCCCGCCGGCGCATGAAGATCGTGATTGCGATGCTGATCGGGATGCCCGCCAGCAACACCGCCGGCATCGGCAGCCGCGCCACGCCGATGGCGAGGAAAACCACGGCAAGCACCGCGAGCCCGACCAGATCGCGCTTTTTGACCAGCGGCATCGTCATTCGGAAGACCACCGAGATCAAAAGCCCGACCGCGGCGCAGGAAACCCCGGCCAGAATGCGCCTAAGCGCCTCGACCTGGCCGAAATGCTGATACAGCACCGCCAGAAGCACCATGATCAGGGTCGGCGGGGCAAGCAAGCCGGTGAAGGCCGCGATGCCGCCCAATATGCCGCGGAAGCGCGAGCCGAAAACCACCGTCAAATTGACGATATTGGGCCCTGGCAGAAAATGGCACAGCGCGAAGGTTTCGTTGAATTCCTCCGCCGTCATCCAGCGATGCTGCTCGACGATGCCGCGCCGCGCAAACACCAGCACCCCGCCGAAACCCGCCAGCGACATCTTGGCGAACGCGACAAAAAGCTCGGTCAGGCCGGGTTGCGGCGATGGCAGGGTGTCCGGCGCCGGCCTTGGCAGCGGGAATGGCGGCCGACGTGGAATCCGGTGGCATGGTCCAGATCTAGAACGTCGGCCGCATCGGGCCAACCGATATTGCGTTGTTTCCACCGACGGCAGGGATGCCATGCGATGCCGCCACATCAAACCGGTCAGGCGGGTTCCCCGCGCCATGCCGGCGGCCGCAACCCTTGATTTCTGGTGAAAGCGGGGCTTTTTTGCTGGAATATTCGGCGGCGGTGGTTACAGGTCGTGACCTTGGTTGCTGACCTCGGCGCCCGGCCGGGGTAACATCCCGCCGAATTGCGAGTCGGGCTTCAGCCATTTTAGGCACCGCTGCCGGCTTCACCGGCAGCGTCAGGACGCGACAGGTCAGCGACAGGATCATCAATGGCGACCGATCATATCCGATACGACGTTCTGGCGCGCGACGCGTTGCGCGGGGTGCTGCGCCGCGTCCTGACCGACGCCGCCGAGCACGGCCTGCCCGGGGAACATCACTTCTTCATCACCTTTCTGTCGACCGCCGACGGCGTCAAGTTGTCGCCGCGGCTGCTGGCGCAATATCCGGAAGAGATGACCATCATTCTGCAGCATCAGTTCTGGGACCTGACGGTTCTGGAAGATCGCTTCGAGGTCGGTCTGTCGTTCGGCGGCATTCCCGAGCGGCTGGTGGTGCCGTTCAATTCGATCAAGAGCTTCTTCGATCCGTCGGTGCAGTTCGGTCTGCAGTTCGAGGCCTCCGATGCCGCGGCTGAAAGCCCGGCCGGCAGCCTGCCCGCGATTCCTACTCCCGCGCCGGTCGCCGCGGCGGCCGCCGATTCCTGAACCGACTATCGAAAATCAGCAAGATCCGGACAAGCCGAGCGAAGGCGCTGAAGTGGTCCGGCTCGATCGCTTTCGTAAGAAATAATTGGCGCGTAGAAATTTTGCCGCGTTATAGAGTGAGCGTTCCGCCGAATTACGGCGCAATGGATACGACTCATGGCACGACCAACGGATCACGCGGTGTCTTCCGCGGCGACGCGTTCGGAGACCGACAGTTTCGGTCCGATCGATGTTGCCGCCGACCGCTATTGGGGCGCGCAGACCGAACGTTCGCGGCAAAATTTCCGCATCGGCCACGACCGCATGCCGATGCCGATCATCCATGCGCTGGCGATGGTGAAGCTCGCCGCCGCCGAAACCAATCTCGAACTCGGCCTGCTCGAGCCGCGCCGCGCCGGCGCCATCACCCAGGCCGCGCGCGAAGTGATCGACGGCAAGCTCGACGATCATTTCCCGCTGGTGGTCTGGCAGACCGGTTCCGGCACCCAGACCAACATGAATCTCAACGAAGTGATCGCCAACCGCGCCAACGAATTGCTCGGCGGCAAGCTCGGCGCCAAGCAGCCGGTTCATCCGAACGATCACGTCAACATGAGCCAGTCGTCGAACGATTCGTTTCCGACCGCGATGCATATCGCGGCGGCGACCCGCATTCTCGCCGACCTGGTTCCCGCGCTCGACGAATTGCATCGCGCGCTGCGTGCAAAGCAGAAGGCGTTCGCGAATATCGTCAAGATCGGCCGCACCCACACCCAGGATGCGACGCCGCTGACGCTCGGCCAGGAGTTTTCCGGCTACGCGGCGCAGGTCGAGCAGCGGCATCGCGCGATTGCGCACTGCGGTAAAGGATCTTTATCCGCTGGCGCAAGGCGGCACCGCGGTCGGCACCGGGCTCAACTCGAAGCCGGAATTCGCCGAACTTTTCGCGCGACATGTCGCCAAGCTAACAAAACTGCCGTTCACCAGCGCCGCCAACAAATTCGAGGCGTTGGCCTCCAACGACGCCTATGTGTTCGCGCACGGCGCCATCAATTCGGTCGCCACCGGCCTGTTCAAGATCGCCAACGACATCCGCCTGCTCGGGTCGGGCCCGCGTTCCGGGCTCGGCGAACTGATTTTGCCGGAAAACGAGCCGGGCTCTTCAATCATGCCGGGCAAGGTCAACCCGACGCAATGCGAAGCGATGACCATGGTGTGCTGCCAGGTGTTCGGCAATCACACCGCGATCACCGTCGGCGGCAGCCAGGGGCATTTCGAACTAAACGTCTACAAACCGCTTGCTGGCATATTGTATGATGCATTCCATTCAATTGCTTGCGGACGTCGCGCGGTCCTTCACCGAACATTGCATCGAAGGAATTCGAGCCGACGAAAAGCGGATCAAGGAACTGATGGAGCGCTCGTTGATGCTGGTCACTGCGCTCGCTCCTAAAATCGGCTATGATAATGCGGCAAAAGTCGCGAAGTCCGCTCACGCGCGCGGAACTACTTTGAAAGGAAGAGGCAACGCGGCTTGGATTTGTTTCAGATGAAGAGTTCGATCGGCTGGTTCAGCCGAGCAAGATGACCCACCCGGGGTAACGCGGGAGCAATGTTCCGCAAAATTACGGAAGACCGATATAATTATAAGTCATTTGAGCTAAGCATTTCGTCTAAAGACTGAGTTGATATCGCTATTGCCGCTTTGCGTCCTGCGTGATACAGCAAAGCATATTCGTTTTCGCAGAGCGAAAACCCATTCGTTGATGCTATCGTTTAATGAGACGGGGAATTTCTTACATGAACAGCCAAACGGCCAACGCCCGACACGACAGCTCACGTCTTCGTGAGAGCGCTCCATGCTCCAGCATTCGCGGACGATGAGCGCCACCATGGGGGACCTAGTCAATCTGAACCGATTCAAGAAGCGCAGTGAGCGGGAACGAGCGGCGAAGCAAGCCGACACCAACCGGGCACGATTTGGCCGAACTAAATCCGAACGCGCACGCGATGAACTCCTGACCAGCCGCGCCAACGATCATCTCGATCAGCACCGCGTCGACAGTGAGGATGCGTCATGAAATCGCCCGTCGTTAAACGTTCGATCGTGGTCGCAGGTCACAAGACCAGCGTCAGCCTCGAAGAAGCATTCTGGAACGGCATGAAGGAAATCTCCGGCCTTCGCGACATGACATTGTCCGAACTGGTCGGCGAGATCGACAGCAATCGCCAGCAGGGCAACCTTTCTTCGGCGATCAGGCTTTTCGTGCTGGACTATTTCCGCACCCGCGCCTTGACCCCGCCGCCGGAAATGAAGCCGGCCGGCGAACCGGGTTATCGAGCCTGACGGCTGGACTTAAGACCTAGGTCTTAAGGCCACCGCCGAACGTTCGTGATGTCGGTGCTACGGCGGCACGATGGCAAGTGCTGCCAGCGCCAGCAACAACGCGGGCGGCATTACGGCTATGCCGAGCTTGAGAAACTGCATGGCGCCGACATGCTCGCCCTTGCGCCTGAGCACGATGAGCCAAAGGATGGTGGCGAGCGACCCGGTCACCGACAGGTTGGGGCCGAGATCGACGCCGATCAGGATCGCGCCGGTGACGTGCAGTGGAACTTGCGCCGCCTGACCGGTGGTCGCGGCGATCAGGCCAACCGGCAGATTGTTCAGCAAATTAGTTGCGACGGCGGCCACAATTCCGGCTCCCCAGGATGTCGATTGCGGCGCCGCGATCTGCGCCTGCTTGAGCTCGGCCGCCAGCGCCGGCAGCACGCCGGTCCGGTTCAGCCCTTCGACCAGGATGAACAGCCCTGCGACCAATGGCAGCACCGACCATGAGACGTCGCGCAGCACCGGCAGCGGCGATCGCCGTTCGATCGCCAGCACCAGCAACGTGACGATCGCGCCGGCAACGAAAGTGGGCAGTCCGAGATCCCGGTTGAGGGCGGACGCGCTGAGCAACACCACCGCGGTGACCAGGATGCCGATCGCCGAAAGCTTGCCGGCGCGGGTCAGCGGCGTGATCGAAATCAATCGCAGCCACCGGAGCATCGAGCCCGCGACGCTGGGTCCAGCGCAACACCAGATAGGTCGCAACGATCGCGGCAAGCGAAGGTAGCGCGAAGACGCGCAGCCACTCGCGTAATGGGGGCATCTGCGCGCCAAACACGACGAGGTTGGCCGGATTGGAAATCGGCAACACGAAACTCGCGGCGTTGGCGATGAAGGCGCAGATGAACAAATAAGGCAGCGGCTCGAGCGCCCGATATCGCCCAGATGAATTCCGGCCAGTGCCACGGCCGCACGATCACGCCGAAGGTGGCGAGGCCGGCAATCCCCCAAATGGCGGCGTCGGTGGCTGAGATCACTCAGCCGCCGCCAGCTTGGCTGTCATCCGCGATGAGGGCGCGCCGCCCTGACGCGCACAGGCCGGCCTGACGGTCGACGCAAAACCGAGCCACAGCGCAATCGAACCGAATGCAAAGCTGCCGAGAATCACGAACGTCGCGCCATAGCTGATTTCCTGGGCAAGCCAGCCCCCAATCAACGGACTAAGCGAGGCGCCGAGACCCTGGATGGTCATCACGGCGCCCTGCCCGACATTAACCCGGCCGCTGCCATGGAGAATACGCGCGACCAGGCTGGGGACAACAACGCTTTGCAGCCCGGCGGCGACGCCATCGAGGATCTGAACGGGATAAACGCCCCACGGCTCCATGAAGAGAGCGGCCAGCACGCCCCGCAGCGGCAGGACGATGAACGACAGCAGCAACATGATCCAGTAGCCGTCCTTTTCCCCGGCGCGGGTCGCAACCAAAGCCACCAGCATCATCACGCCCTGTGCCACGATGATAGTGGTCGCGACCAGCCGCGACGGATCGACATGGGTGGTCGATACCACCGCAAGTCCGTAGAGCGGCAGCATCGCGCCATTGCCGAGATGAAAGAAGGCCAGCGCTGCCGCCAGAACCAGCAGCGTCCGGTTTTGCAGCAACACCGTGAAGCCGCCGACCTCGGCCTTGTCGTCCTCGCCCTTTTTCAGCCCGCGCGCCTCGTCGTCGTCGATCGCAGAACCGGGAATCAACAGCACCGAGGCGATCGAGAGCACGCCGAACAAAGCGGCGAGCCACAGCACCTTGGTCAGTCCGAACTGCCAGCCGACCAGTCCCGACAAAGCGGCGCCGACCATGTTGCCGGCATGATTGTAAACCTGGTTGTGACCATTCTGTCGGTTGAACCCGGCCTGGTGGAAGATACCGAGCGTGATGCCGGTGACCGCCGGCACGATCGCCGCACCCGCGATCGCGGTGGCGACCTGCGACAACGTCACCAGCCAGAAATTCTGCGACAGCAGGACGATGCCTGACGCGATCACGGTGCAAATCCCGGGTACGATGACGTAGAGCTTCTTGCGGTGCGTGGAGTCGATCAACGCGCCTGCCGGCGTGGTGATCAGCATGCCCGCGACGCCGCCGACGGTCATCACGGTGCCGATCGGCCCGCTGGTCCAGCCATGCGCGAGCAAAAACACGCCGAGGAACGGACCGATGCCGGACTGCATGTCGGCCATGAAGAAATTCAGCGAGAGCAGTGGCCAGACGCTTCTCGAGGCGTCCTTGGAGAGCCCCTTGGGCGCATCCTTCGAACTCGTTGTCGGAGCCATCGGCGCGCGAGGCCAATTCGTTCGACGGTGGGGTCAATCCAAATGCTCCATCGCCACGATTGGCGATGTCAGCCTAACGCCCGGGAACCGGCTTGGTTCGCGTCGTTGGCGGCTTACCGGGATTGGCAACCGGAGGGGTCAACGCCAACGGCGGTCGCGGCCGCGGCCGCGCGGAACCGGGCGCGGGACGGATTTCGATCGGCGGCGGCAGCGGCGCGACCTGCTGGCTTACCACCGGCGGTGGCGCCGCCGCCGCAGGAGCGGACGGTGCCGGAGCAGACGGTGCCGGCAAGAACTGCGGCCGTGGCACCGCGATTCGGGGCTTTGGCGGAGCGCGGCGCGGATCATGGCCCGGCAGCGGCAGGTTCGAGGTCGGGATGTCCGGCGCCGCGGCCTGCGGCTCCGGATTGGCGGATTGCGGCGTCGACAGCGGCGCGGCCGGAGGCGGAGTTGGCGCGGGTGGCGGCACCGAGGCCGGGACCGGACGCGGCAACTCGCCGCGCTCGATCGCGTCGAGCCGTTTGGTTTCGCGATCGATCGCGCGCACCGCCAGCCATGACGATAGCGCCGACACATCGACGCTGCGATTGAGCCGATCGGGCGACCCCACTTCGAACAACTGAATTTCCGGACGGCCGCTCGCGAACCCGTCGGCGGTCAGGGTCAGCGCGGCGCGGATATCCGCCTGGTCGGCGGGAATGTCATAGCCGCCCGACACGATGGCGCGCGCGCCGCCGGCATCGAGCGTGGTCGCGACGACGCGCAGCCGGCCGTCCCGGACCGTGAACGGAATTTGCGCCGACGACACCAGCAACGCGCCCGCCGCCAGCACGGGGTCGACCAATTGGCGCAGCCTGGCATCGTCGACCGGCTGGCCGGAATCGCCGGCATGGATCGCGATCTCGAAGGCGCGCGGATCGAGGCCGGAGATCACAGCCGATTCCAGCGTCATCGGTGCCGTTGCCGGATAGCGCGCCTTCCAGCGCCGAGGTGCTGCGGCCCTGGGTTGCCAACGCCATCTGCAGCGACGCGCGCCCGGCCGGCATCGCCAAGCCGCGATAATGCAACGCCGCGCCATCGACGCCCTTGAGCTGAACACGGGCGCTCACGTCGATGCCGTTGGCGCCCGGCTTGGCGTCGATGTTGGCGATCGCCTCGCCGCCGCCGATGGTGCCCTTGATGGTGTCGAAACTCAGCGACTGGCCGTCGCTCTTGACGGTGCCGCCGACCGGACGCAATTCGCCGCCGCCCGGCAAGGTGCCGCGCAAGGCCTGAAACGCGATATGGCCGCGCCAGCCCTTCAACAGCCCGGCGCCGAGCGGCTCGGTCGGTTCGCGCCCGGCGCTGCCGATCGCGAGCGCGAAAGCCGGCGCCAGATCGAGCGCATCGAGACCGATGTCGCCGTCGATGCTTTTTTCGTCAGCCAGGCCGACAGCCAAGTGCCCGCGCAGACGCGAGCCGGCAAGCGTGCCGTCGAGATCGTCGAAGGTCAGTTTGCTGCCGGCCAGCGTCACCCGCGACGACAGGCTGATATTCTGCGCCAACGAATCCGCCGGCTTGAGATCGAACAGCGGCGACAGATTGACGTGACGGATCGTCAGGTTGACGCTGGCCTTGGGCTCCTTTGTCTGCGGCTGGACCGTGCCCTGGGCTTCGGCATCGAGGCCACTGCCTGATAGTTTGGCCTTCAGTCGCAGCGGCTCGCCCCAAACGCCGGACAGCGATCCCTGGAATTGCGCGGCGCCCTCGCCCGCCGCGACCGCATGATCAAGCCCGAGCAGCGCCAGCAATGCATTGGCGCGCGGCGACGACAGGTTCGACTCGACGCTGAATTCGCTGCGCCGGATCTTGTCGATCTCGATCCCGCTGATGGAAGCCACGGCGGGGTTGCCGGTCACGGTCATCGTGCCGTTCAGTTGCGGCGCATCGAGATCGAGCACCGCGCGCGCCTTGGCGCGATCGGCATGGCCCGCGTCCTTGTCGAGTTGCAGTGCCAGCTTCAGATGCGCCGGACCCGGGCTCGTTCCCAACGCGTTGAGCCGCGCTGCGACCGAAGGCGCCAGCGGCGCGATCATCGCGGTGATCTTGTCAAGCGACGCCGCGGTCGAATTCAGTGCCAGCTTGCCGGTGGCGTTGGCGCGGTCGAAATTGCGCGTTGCCTTCGAGCAAGACGTTGGCGGCCTCGCCGATCTTCAATTGATCGAGCGAGATCAGCTTCGGACCGTAGCCGAGTTTGGCCATCAGCGGATGCAGATCCTGGCCGGCCGATATCGCGTGGCCGATATCCAGCGAAACCTGTCGCCTCGTCCGGCCATTCGGCCTGCGGTCCGGCCAGCGCGCGCAGCAACGCCGTCGCGGCATCGAGATCGAGACGATCGGCCTTCAAGTCCGCATCGAAGCGCGAGCCGCCGCCGGCCGCCGCCGAAGCGAAAGCGATCCGCCCGGTCACCGCGCCGCCGTCGATATCGGCCTTCAGGCCATCGATCGCGACACGATCGGCGGCGATATCGACGTCGCCCTGCAGGCGAAGCGGCTTCTGGCTGCGATAGGTCATATCGCTGCGGCCCTGCAGCCAGGCCACCAGCGTATCCGGATCGGATGAATTGACGTCGAGCGCCCCCTTGATGCCGGCTGCCGGGCCGGCCTGCGCACGGCTGCTGCCGAGGCTGACTTGGGTCGAGCCGGGTGCGCGAAAGTCCAGCCGGTCGATGCTCCATGTGTTGGCGTCGGCATCGAGTTCGGCGGTCAGATTCTGCAGCGGACGGCCGCCCAGCATGATCTGCTCGGAACTGAATTCGATCTTCGCCGGGATCGGAAGCTGCGGCAGCGCCGCGATCAGCGCGCGCAATCCCGGCAGCAGCCGCATCGGCTCGGCGGTCTTGTCGCTGTCCTTCTTGCCGGCATCGCCGGCGACAAACCTGTCGGCATCGAGTTGCCGCGCCGAAAGCACCGCATGCAGCAACGGTGCCGCACCGAATTTGGCATCGCCCACGCCGACCATTTCAGCGCCCGGTCTTCGGCGCCATAGCTGGTCTCGATTTGCTCGAACGACGCGCCGGCCGGATCGGCCTTGACCTTGGCCGCGATCCGCCACGGCGTGCCGGTATCCAGCTTCGGATTGTTCGACGCGGAAATGGTCACCGCGCCATCGAAGCGCGGCGCGCGGGTCTGGAAGCGTCAGCACGCCTTCGAGATCGGCGATCAACGGCCGTGTGCCGGGATCGATGTTGAGATGAACGCGGGTGCCCTTGCCGTCGGGCCCGTCGCCGGACGAGACGCGGAACGGATAGCGCGTGCCGCCGAGGCTGAAGTTGCCGTCGCCGCGTATCGCGCCCGCCAGCGAACGCACGTCGCCGCTGAAGGCGATATCGTTCAGTTCCAGCGTGCGCGGCTGGCGGCGTCATGCAGCGCGATGCGGCCGGTCAGATTCAGCGCGATCGATCGCCAGCGAGCCGAGGTTGAAAGTTCCGCTCGAGGCCGGCCAGTCGATCCGTCCCTGGCGGTCGAGACCGAGATCGAGCGCCATGCCGTTGATGGTCAATTCGGTGGCGCGCCATTCGCCGCGCATCAGCGAGCCCAGGCTGAACTCGACGTCGAGCTTGTCGGCGCGAACCTTGCCGAGATCGTTGGCGCCGCCGACCACCACCGAATGCAGTTGCAGCGACGGCGACGGCAACAGGCGCGCATCGAGTTTGCCGCCGACCCGCACCGGCGCGCCGATCACCCTGGAGGCCTCGGCCTCGAATTGCGGCCGAAACTGATTCCAGTCGATGAAATACGGCCCGATCAGCGCGGCTACCAGCGCAACGATCAACGCAATCGCCAATCCGAGCAGCGTCGTCTGCACGGCACCTCCTCCGGAACCATCCAACGGCGCCATAATCGGCGCCGGAACAGTGCCAGATATAGAGACAAGTGTGGCGAAGTCACAACAACTGCCGTGTGACCGTTCGACGCCTTCACCAGCTTGCCGGCAACGCCTTCAGGCCGCGCAGCACGAAAGTCGGCCGCCATTCCGGGTTTTCGGCGTTATCCAACCTCAGATCCGGCAACCGCCGCAGCAGGGTCGAAATGGCGATACTCGCCTCGATCCGCGCCAACTGGGCGCCGAGGCAGAAATGGATGCCGCCGCCGAACGACAGCGGTCGTACGTTGGGACGGGTGATGTCCAGCCGCTCCGGATGATCAGGATAGACCGCCGGATCGTGGTTGGCCGAGCCCAGCAGGCACAGCACGCTTTCGCCTTTCGGGATTTTCTTGCCGCCGAGATCCTCGATATCTTCCAGCGCCACCCGGCCGGTCATCTGCACCGAGGAATCGTAGCGCAGGAATTCCTCGATGGCGTTGGTGATCAGGTCGGGATTGGCCTTGAGCAGCGCGAGTTGATCCGGATTGCGATGCAGCGCCAGCAGGCCGTTGCCGATCAGGTTGACCGTGGTCTCGTGGCCGGCGCCGAACAGCAGGATGATGTTGGCGGTCAGTTCCTCGTTGGAGAGCTTGCTGCCGTCTTCCTCGGCCTGCACCAGTTGCGTGATCAGATCGTCGCCCGGCTGCTTGCGCCGCAATTCGAACATCTGCTGGAAATACATCGCGGCCATCGCGTTGCCGGCATTGGCCTTCTCGATTTCCTCCGGCGTCATCGGCACCGGATCGAGCAAGCGTCCGCCGTCGCGCGAACTCGTGTAGAATACCTCGCGATGCTCCTCGGGAATTCCGAGCATGTCGCAGATGATGGTGACCGGCAGGCGGAACGCAAAATCCTCGATCAGGTCCATGTGGCCCTGAGGGATGATGCGGTCGAGCGTCTCGTCGACGATCTGCTGGATGCGCGGACGCATGTCCTCGACCCGGCGCGCGGTGAACGCCTTCACCACCAGGCCGCGCAACCGCGTGTGGTCGGGCGGATCCTGCTGCAGCATCCAGTGGCTCATGCTGCGGAACACCGGCTCGTCCATGATCTTGGGGCCGTAGCGCCGGATGGTGCGCTCGACATAATCCTTGCCGAAGCGCTTGTCGCGCAGCACCAGGCTGGCCTCGGCGTGCCGGCTCGCGACGATAGGCGCCGAGCGCGGTCAGATGCATCGGATCGGTGGTGCGCAGCCGCGCGTAATGCGGATAGGGATCGCGAATGAATTCCGGCGACAGCGGATTGAAAAGCGGCTCGGTCGTCGCAGCCTGAACATGCTCGTTCATGGTGACCTCGTTGGTTGCCGCGCTGAAGGTTTTCGCTCTGCGTTTGCGTCTGTGCAGATCGTCGCTGTGCAGATCTTGACGTGTGCAACTCGATACACTCTTGTATCGAGTTGCATTCTGCCCTAAACTGCGCCGATGTCAAGAGTTCGAACCAGACCGACCCGGGACGACACCCGCGAAAAGCTGTTCGAGGCGGCGGCGCGGGTGTTCGAGGAGCAGGGCATCGGCGGCGCCAGCATCGAGGCCATCGCGGCCGCGGCCGGCTTCACGCCGCGGCGCGTTCTATTCGAATTTCAAGAGCAAGGACGAATTGATCATCGCCATGCTCGAGGATCACGTCGAGCAATCCATCCGGCGCAATCTCGA
Organism: uncultured Alphaproteobacteria bacterium; assembly: GCA_963845435.1. Lineage (GTDB taxonomy): Bacteria > Pseudomonadota > Alphaproteobacteria > Rhizobiales > Xanthobacteraceae > Bradyrhizobium. The sequence continues at coordinate 387,422 of CAWJSD010000006.1, read as the reverse complement.
TCTTCTCGCCCAGCACAACAACCTCGCCGATTTCATCGACGCGCTGAAGACCATGGACCGCAGCCGAGCAGGATCCGCTCGGCCGCTCTCCGCTTTTGCACATGGAGATGATCCTGTTTGTGGCGCGCGCCGAAAAGCGCCGGCCCGAACTCGCCAAGCGGCTGCGCGCGCGCCGAAAGCTGATCGCCGATATCGTCGAGACCGACGTCGAAGAACACCGGCAAGAACGGATCGCTGAACCCGGCATGGACCGGCGCGATCGTGCTGGCGCTGGAGGACGGCTTTCGCCTGCACCGCCTGATCGATCCGGAGACCACGCCGGCCGACAGTTTCCTGCGCGCGATCGGCGATCTGCAAAAGGCGATGGGCATTTCGTCGACGTGATCGAGCGCTGAAGGGTCGCGCTATTCGCCGGCCTGCAACTTGTGCAACTGGCCCGCGACCGCGCGAATCTTGCGCGGCGACGCCTGCCAGATCGCGATCGCCGACAGCACGCTGACGCCGATGCCGATCACGAAGGCCGACGGTGTAGTTCCCCGTGAAATCGTGCAGCACGCCGGTGACCCACGGCCCCGCGGCGCCGCCCGCCAGCGCCGCGAGCATGATGGTGCCGAAAATGCTGCCGTAATGCTTGCCCTGGAAGATCTCCACCACGACCGCGCCCATCACCGAGGTCAGGCCGTAGCCGAGCGCGCCCTGCGCCAGCACCATCAGATAGACCAGCGGCAAGCGTCGGAACATATTTCAGCGCGACCAGCGCCGCAAAGCAGATCGCAAAGCCGAGGCAGCTCGCGGCCCAGATCCATTCCCGCCCGACCCGGTCGGACAGATGTCCGAGCACGATCTGGCCGGGAATGCCGAGCAGGCTGACCGCGCCCAGCGCCCACACCGCGACGTTGGGGCTGAAGCCGATGTCGAGCAGATATTTGGTCTGGTGCACCTGCACCGCGTACCAGATGTACAATCCGCAGAAATAGCCGAGCGCGATCCACCAGAACCGCGCGGTGCGAAGCGCGCGCCGCAAGGTCCAGTCGGTGCCGGCCCATACCGGATCGACGATATTCGACACCGGCGTCGACCGATGCCGACGTGCGTCGCGTCGCCGTCGGGCTCGAGCCCGATGATCCTGCGGCCGCTTGCGCAGCAGCAGATTGATCGGCGCCAGCACGACCAGCACCATGATCCCCATCGCGGTGCAGGCGGTGCGCCAGCCGGTCTGCTCGATCATGTGCTGCACCCACGGCAGCAGCGTGATCGAGCCGATGCCGACGCCGGCGAATGCCAGCCCGATCGCAAGGCCGCGGCGGCGGACTGAACCAGTTGGGCAGGAACAGCGATTGGCCGGAATAGCCGAGGCAGATGCTGCCGGCGCCGACCAGCACGCCGATGGTGAGATAAAGATGCCAGGGCTGCGTCGTCAGCGGCGCCAGCAACAGCCCTGCCGCCATCAGCGCGACGCCGAGTTCCATCACGATGCGGGGACCGAACCGATCCATCGTGCGGCCGATCAAGCGGACTGACCGCGGCCGAGACCAGAAAGCCGAATGAGAATGCGCCGGCGGTGACGCCGCGCTCCCAGCCGAACTCGTCGAGGATCGGCGGAAAGAACAACGAGAACGAGGTGCGCGCGTTAACGCCGATCGCCATCGTGACGAAGGTCACCGCGATGATGATCCAGCCGTAAAAGAAGGGTAACCGCATCCGTTCATGTAGCGCGATAGTCACCGGTGCGGCAATCGCGATGCCTCACCATGCATCAAATAAGCACACAACGGGATCGGACACTTGAAACGTCCGATTCCCGGCCTGTTAACGACCGTCTTCACAAATTATCGATTTCGCACTTGCGATATACTGCCCTATTCATAGGTGATGATTTCGAACGCCGTTGATTTGCCTGTAGATAGCGTTTTCCAATTCGATGCTGCAAAACAGCCGTGAACGGGCTCGATTCGTGATCGGCGACCATTTCATATGCCGCGCATTTGCGACGTGATTCACGCGACCTGATTCGTTCCCTGAATTCGCGGACGTCGACCTGAAGATCGTCCTTTGCGACGTGTGATGACCGTGTCGCCCAACTGCGACAGCTACACCAACGATAAAACGATGGACATGAACACCAAGGTCAATCTGGCCACCAACGACCGGGATATCCGGCTCAGTCTGTTTCTCGGGCTCGCGAACTGGTCGATCTTCCTCGATCACATTCCGAACAATGTGGTGAACCAGATCACGGCACGGAACTATGGTTTCAGCGGCGCAGCGGATCTGCTGATCTTCATCGCGGGTTACAACACCGCGGTCGTGTACTCCCGGATCATGATCGAGCGCGGCTCGACGATCGGGGCCACCCGTGTGCTGAAGCGGTTCTGGCAGCTCTATGCGGCCTTCATCGTGCTGTTCACGACCTATGTCGTATCGATCGGATATGTCGCGAGCCAGTACTCGGCTCCCGATCTGTTCAACGAGTTCAACGTCGCAGCCCTGATCGACAGTCCGATCCGGTTTCTCGGCCACGCGCTGCTGCTGCAGACCAAGGCGCTTAATCTCGATGTGCTGCAGCTCTATACGTTCCTGATGCTGTTTTTCGCGCCCGTGCTGTGGTTGTTGTTGCGCATGCCCGGGATGGTCATGGCAGCGTCGCTGGCGTTGTATTTCGCCGCGCGCCAGTTCGGCTGGAACATGGCCTCGTTTCCCGACGGCTTCTGGTATTTCAACCCGTTTTGCTGGCAGCTCTTGTTCGTGTTCGGCGCCTTTGCCGCGCTGCGCCGGGCTACGCCGCCAAGCGTGCTGATCAAATCACCGATCGTGCTCTATCTCGCGATCGCCTATTTGTTCTTCGCGTTCGTCATGACCATGGCGGGACGTTTTCCGGCGTTCGGCGACTTGTTTCCGAACTGGCTGTTCGCCACCTTCAATCCGGTCGACAAGGAAAACCTCGCGCCATATCGCGTGCTGCATTTCGCCGCCGTGGTGTTCGTGGCGACGCGATTTATTCCCAAGGATTGGCCGGCGCTCAACTGGGCCGGCTTCGATCCGCTGGTCAAATGCGGCGAGCAATCGCTGGCGGTGTTCTGCGTGGCGGTGTTCCTCTCCTTCATCGGCCATTTCGCGCTGATGATCAGTTCAGGCTCGGTGCTGGCGCAGATTCTGGTCAGCGTCACCGGCATCGCGATCATGACCCTGATCGCCTATTACGTTTCCTGGTCCAAGCAGCAGGATTCCTGGAAGTCGCTCGCCGCGGCCTGAAGCAGCACGAGCGTGCCATGCGCCGGTTTCACGCGGCATTGAATCGCAGGCGGGAACGTCTTTCCGCGACCGTCGTTGAATTCGAAATCGATGGAGGACGAAATGACCAGATCGAAACTTCTGTACGCCGGTATCGCCGCTGTGACCCTGATCGCCACGCCCGCGCTGGCGCAGGAAGCGACCCAGGAACCCGGTGCGATGGGGTTCAACTATCCGAACTCCAACTATCTGACCGGCGGCTACGGTACCCGAGCAACTCCCGGCCCGCGCTATTACTATCGCCGCGATTTCGGCCGGACGGTTTATGCCCCGCCGGCGGTGGTGGTGACGCCCTACCAGGGCGGCGATTCCTACGATTATTACGGTGGTTCGGAATACTGAGCCTACTGGACTCGGATCCGATTGGAATGGCCGGCGGAGCGTATCTCCGCCGGCCATTTCTATGGCGCGTTCGATGTAACGACGCGACCGCATCAAGCGCTGCGGCAGATCGATAGTACCGCAGCCGACAATGAACACGACTTAAGCAATACGCCTACTAAAGTTGCGGCTCCTGCCCAAAAATTGGAAGGTTCGCTGCAAGGGTTTGTGCGCCTGCAGACAAGCTTTCACGCTCCCCGCCCTCTAGCGTTGGCCACCAGTCAGCCTTGCCGAGCCATCGCTCGGCAGCAACAGAGGGAGTCTGTTTCATGGTGCCACGAAACCTATTCGGGAATGCCCGCCACACGATCGGAAGCGCGCGCCTGCGCCATCTCGCGCTGGGCCTCGCCTGCCTGATCGCACTATGCGTCGGTGGCCACGCCCAGGCCGCGGCGCCGGCCGGCTGCGCCGCGCTGCAGGCCAAATATCCGGACTGGAAGGGCAAGACGCTGGTCAACGCGATCAATCCGCACACGCCGGGCTATGAAGCGATCGATCCGAAAGATCCCGAGCAAATATGTCGGCTTCGACATCGATCTCGGCGAAGCGATCGGCGAATGCCTCGGCTTCAAGCTGACCTACAAGGCGGTGACCTTCGCGGCACTGCTGACCACGCTGTCGAGCGGCCAGGCCGACATCGTGATCTCCGACATCTACGCCACCAAGGAGCGCGCCAAGGCCGCCGACTTCATCACCTATTCCAAGGTGTTCGACGGCGTGCTGGTCGCCAAGGGCAATCCGAAGAAGATCACCGGCATCAACACCTCGATGTGCGGCGCCGCCGCGGCCGAAAACACCGGCTATCGTCGAAGTGCCGCTGGTCCAGGACCTGGCGCCGAAGTGCAAGGCCGAGGGCAAGCCGGAGCCGACCATCCAGCTCTACGACAACAACGCCAACTGCATCCAGGCGATCCTGGCCGGCCGCGCCGACACCTATGTCAACGACGTCAACACCGTCGACCAGGCGGTGAAGGCCTATCCCGACAAGCTGGAGAAGGCGATCGCGGTGACGCATCCCCTATTCGGTCGGCATCGCGCGTGCCCAAGGACAAGCCGAAATTCCGCGACGCGGTGATGGCGGCGCTGATCGAGATCCAGAAGGCCGGCATCCACAAGGACGCTGCTGAAGAAGTGGGATCTCGATCCGAACAACTTCAAGGAACCGGACATTCTCATCGGTCAAGGCTGACTGATGGCCCTGTTCCTCCACTACCTCAGCCTGCCGTATCTGCTCGCGGGCATCGGGTTCACCCTCGCGGTGACGGCCCTCGGTCTGGTCGGCGGACTGATCCTCGGGCTGGTCCTTGCGGCGATGCAGCTCAGCCGGTTCTGGCTGCTGGCTGCATTCGCCCGGGGCTACACCATCATCTTCCGCGGCACGCCGCTGATCCTGCAGATGGTGTTCGCCTACGACGCGCTGCCGCAGATCGGCCTCAAGCTCAGCGCGATCGGCGCGGCGGGCCTGGCGCTGGCCGCCAACGAAGCGCCCTTCATCGCCGAGATCCTGCGCGCCGGCGTGCTCGGCGTCGATCGCGGCCAGGTGCTGGCCGGCCAGGCGCTCGGCATGACGCCGGCCGTGCTGATGCGCCGCATCATCGCGCCGCAGGCGATCCGCACCATGATCCCGGCGTTCGGCAACGAGACCGTCAGCGCGCTGAAGAATTCGTCGCTGGCCTCCGTGATCTCGGTGCAGGAACTGACGCTGCGCAGCACGCAGCTCGCCTCCTCGACCTTCGATTTCTTCTCGATCTTCTTTGCCTCCGGCCTGATCTATCTGGTGCTGACCGGCGCCGTCAGCGTGATCCAGCTGATGGTCGAACGCGCGCTCGATCTCGACCGGCCCGCGACCGAGAGCCGCTTGATGCGGCTTGCTGCCCTGGTACCGCGCGCCGCTGGTGCTGGAGCCCGCCGGCGACAGCGACGGTCGCTCAGGACAACGCAATCGCGCGCCGTCGCCTACCGTCGACCAGCGACGCCAAAGCATCGCGCGCCGACCGCAACAAGCGCTCGGCGACGCTGACGCGCAACGATGTCGCGGTCGAGGTCAACGGACTGTACAAGGCCTACACCAAGCAACCGGTGCTCGCCGGCGTCGATCTCACCGTGCGGGTCGGCGAAGTCGTCGCGCTGCTCGGCCCCAGCGGCTCGGGCAAGAGCACGCTGCTGCGCTGCATCAACCATCTCGAAGGCTGGGACGCCGGCATCGTCAAGGTCGGCGGCCGCCGCATGGGCTTTCGCGAGGACGGCAAGCCGCTGTCGCCGCGCGCGCTCGCCAACGAGCGCGCCAGCGTCGGCGTCGGCATGGTGTTCCAGCAGTTCAACCTGTTCGGCCATCTGACCGCGCTGGAGAACGTCGCCGGGCCGCTGCGCTGGGTGCACGGCGTGTCGCGCGCCGATGCCGACCGCCGCGCGCGCGAACTGCTCGAACGCGTCGGCCTCAGCCAGCGCGCCGACGCCTTGCCGCGGCATCTGTCCGGCGGCCAGCAGCAGCGCGTCGCGATCGCGCGCGCGCTCGCGCCCAATCCGAGCGTGCTGCTGCTCGACGAGCCGACCTCGGCGCTCGATCCGGAACTGGTCAACGAAGTGCTGGAAGTGATCCGGCGGCTCGCGGTCGAGGACGGCCTGACCATGATCATCTCGACCCATCAGTTGCGCTTCGCCGACGAAGTCGCCGACCGCGTGGTGTTCCTCAGCGGCGGCTCGATCATCGAGGAAGGGCCGGCGCACGAGGTGCTCACCCGCCCGCGCCACCCCATCACCGCGCGCTTCCTCAACGTGATGGAAGCGCGACAAACCCGACGTAGCGCCGGCATAATGCGCCGATCGCCGAACTGTCCCAACCAACTCCATCCGCGTGCATCCGAGGCCAATCGCATGAAACATCATCTCCTCCCCGTTTCGCCCGCCAACGTCCAGTGGGGCTATTTCAGCAAGAAGGTCGCGCCGGCGCTGACGCTGAAGTCCGGCGACCGCGCCACCATCGAAACGCTGACCCATCACGCCAATGACGATTACGAGCGCATGATCGCGGACGATCCCGGCGCCGAAAGCGTGTTCCACTGGACCAAGGAACACAAAGCCGTGGCGCGCCGCGGCGCGGGGCCGACCGAAGGTCCGTTCATGCGCGGCTCCGGCGAAGGCGTCGGCGTGCATCTGCTGACCGGCCCGGTTGCGATCGAGAACGCCGAGCCCGGCGATATCCTGGAAGTGCGCATCCTCGACGTGCGGCCGCGCCCGAGCTGCAACGCCTGCCATGCCGGGCGCTGCTTCGGCTCCAACGCCGCGGCGTCCTGGGGCTTTCACTATCACGACCTGATCGAGGAGCCGAAGCCGCGCGAAGTCATCACCATCTTCGAGCTCGACACCTCGGGCGAGCCCTTCGCCAAGGCGGTCTACAATTATCGTCTGGACGCCGCAGACCGACCCCGACGGCATCGTGCATTCGACCATCGATTATCCCGGGCGTGCGCGTCGACCACAGCCTGGTCACGCAGGCGCGAGAACATTCTGCAGAATGTCCAGCGTGCCGGCGCGGCTGCATTTCGGCACCATGGGGCTGGCGCCGTCGGAGTCCGATTTCGTCAGTTCGATTCCGCCGGGCTATACCGGCGGCAATATCGACGACTGGCGCATCGGCAAGGGCGCGCGGATGTATTATCCGGTCGCGGTGCCGGGCGCGTTTTTCTCGGTCGGCGATCCCCATGCCGCGCAGGGCGACAGCGAACTCGGCGGCACCGCGATCGAGACCTCGCTGACCGGCGATTTCGAATTCATCCTGCACAAGAACCGCGATCTCGGCGGCACCGTCCTGGAAGGGCTGACCCATCCGATGCTGGAGACCGACCAGCAATGGTCGATGTACGGCTTCACGTTTCCGAACTATCTCGCCGAACTCGGCGCCGACGCGCAGACCGACATCGTCAACCATTCCAGCCTCGACAAGGCGATGCGCGACGCGTTCCGCAAGCTGCGCCGGTTCCTGATGACGGTGCATCACATGAGCGAGGACGAGGCGATCGCGCTGATGTCGGTCGCGGCCGATTTCGGCGTCACCCAGGTGGTCGACGCCAATTGGGGCGTGCACGGCTCGATCCGGAAGAACGTTTTTACCTGCACCTAGGCCTCGAGCCAGGCGCAGTTCCGGCCCTGACCCCCTCGCCGGCGCGGCAAAGCGCCGATCGATTGCGTATGCCCGTTTCTGGCATGAGCGTTGCTTCGGATTTGGCCATAGCCTTTCTGGCTCACAGCCCTGGCCGAAGCATGAGTATCCACGCGTTTACCAGCGAATCGTACTCGGAGAACGACCGGATCGAAGCCTGGCAGGACGTGTTGGGCGGATTCGGGCTGCGATCCGCGTCGCTTTCGGCCAGATATGGCGAGCATGCCACGGCGCTGTCGCGGGCCTCGCTTGACGGCGTCGGGCTGATGCGCTTTGCCGCAGGCCCGCAGGTGTTTTCTCCGCTGCCGCGGCGCGCCGATCTGCCGATCCTGCTGATCCCGGCCGAAGACGGCGCCGTGCTCAAGGCCGGCGGATCGCCGCAGACCGTGCCGGCCGGCCGCCTCCTGCTGCTGCCGCGCCAGAACGACTGGCGCGTGACCTTTCACCGCGACATGCGCGCAATCGTGTTGTCGGTGACGGCGGAGAGTTTCGGCGGCCGCAAGATCAGTTTGCCGGAATGCCGCGATCGCCATCATCGTCGCACCGGGCGGACTGGCCGATGTGCTCGGCCGCACCCTGGAGAGCGCGTCGCGAGGCACTGGAAACGCTGTCGCCCGAGGCCTGGAACACGATCCGGCTCAGCCTTGCCGAAATGCTGCTGACGCTGTCGCGGCAGCAATTCGCCAGCCGCCGCCGAAGCGGCCGGCATCGGCACCCAGCCCGCGCTGCTGCAGCGCATTTACGATGCGATCGAACGCAAGCTCGGCGATCCCGAACTCACGCCGGCGCGGATCGCGCAGATCGAAGGCATCTCCGAGCGCTATCTGCAAAAGCTGTTCGAGGACATCGGCGACAACTTCACGCCATTATTTGCGCGAACGCCGGCTGCAGCGCTGCTGGGCCGACCTCGCCAATCCGAGCCGAGGCGCATCGCTCGGTGTCCGAGATCGCCTTCGGCTGCGGCTTTTCCGACGCCGCGCATTTCAGCCGCTCGTTCCGCGACCGGTTTGGATTGTCGCCGCGCGCTTTCCGGCAACAGCAGGCCGAACGGCTGTCGGGCCTCGGCGTCAAGGCCGGACAGCGCGGCTGGCCGCAGGACGCGATCGCGCAACTGCGTCCGCATCGCGCCGCGCCGCCGATCGCGCCGGCCGAACTGGAGCCGATCGAACCGACGGCGCAGCACCAGCGAAAAGCCGGCGCATCATCATCTGCCGGTCGACGCCGACCATGTGCATTGGGGATTCTTCAGCCGCTCGCTGAAGCCGCTGATCGAGATCGCATCGGGCGACACCATCACGGTCGAGACCCTGACGCAGCACGCCTCCGACGATCCCGAACGCATGATCCTGGGCGATCCCGGCGCGGAAAGCGTGTTTCGCTGGACCCGCGACGGCAAGGGCGTCGATCGCCGCGGCGCCGGCCCGATGGATGCATCGATCTATGGCCGCGGCGCCGGCGAAGGGTTCGGCGTCCACATCTGCACCGGTCCGATCGCGGTCAAGGGCGCCGAGCCCGGCGACGTGCTGGAAGTCCGCATCCTCGACATGGTGCCGCGCCCGAGCCGCAATCCGGCACTGAAGGGCAGGATCTTCGGCAGCAGCGTCGCGGCGTGGTGGGGCTATCACTACGACGAGTTTCTCGACCGAGCCGAAGCCGCGCGAGGCCGTCACGATCTACGAGATCTTTCCGCGGCGACGAACCGCACGCCGAAGCGCTCTATTCCTATCGATGGCAGCCGCAGACCGATCCCTTCGGCGTGCTGCACCAGACCTACGACTATCCCGGCGTCCCGGTCGCGGCCGACACGATCCGGCGCCGCCACGGCGTGCTCGAGCGGCATCCGCATCCCGCTGCGGCCGCATTTCGGCGTCATCGGCGTGGCGCCGCGCGAAGCCGGCCTGGTCGATTCCGTGCCGCCGGCCTATTTCGGCGGCAATCTCGACAATTGGCGGCTCGGCAAGGGTGCCGCGGTCTATCTGCCGGTGTCGGTGCCCGGCGCGCTGCTGTCGATCGGCGATCCCCATGCCGCGCAAGGCGACGGCGAATTCAGCGGCACCGCGATCGAATGCTCGATGACCGGCACGCTTCGAGGTCGATCCTGCACAAGAAGGCCGACCATGCCGGACGGCCGTTCGCCGACCTGACCTATCCGCTGATCGAAACCGAAACCGATTGGGTGCTGACCGGCTTCAGCCATCCGAACTATCTCGCCGAATTCGGCGCCAAGGGCCAAAGCGAGGTCTACGCCAAATCCTCGCTCGATCTCGCGATGAAGGACGCGTTCCGCAAGGTGCGGCGCTTCCTGATGAACACCAGGGGATTGAGCGAGGACGAGGCGATCGCGCTGATTTCGGCGGCGGTCGATTTCGGCGTGACCCAGGTGGTCGACGGCAATTGGGGCGTCCACGCCATCTTGAGCAAACGCCTGTTCGCCGATCCCAGCGCGCGCTGAGCGACGACTGCAGACAATCGAAACTCAGCCGATGAAATTTCATATGATTGCCGGCGGCCCGAAGCCGGTCGCGCCGTTCAGCCACGCCGTCGAAACCGACGGCTTCGTCTTCGTCACCGGGCAGATGCCCGACACGCCCGAAGCGCCGGGCGTGCTGCCCGAGGGCATCGTGGCGCAGACCCATGCCGTGATGGCCAACCTGAAAAAGGTGCTGGCCGGCCTCGGGCTCGGCTTCGAGCATGTCGCGATGGCGCGGATCTATCTCACCGAGTTCAAGCGCGATTACGCGGCGATGAACGAAACCTATCGCAGCTATTTCGCGCAGGACCGCCTGCCCGCCCGCACCTGCGTCGGCGTCACCGGCCTCGCCTATGACGCGCTGATCGAGATCGACCTGATCGCGCGCCGCCCCACTTAGCAGTCGCGGCAAATAATTTGCGCGTCGCAACAAACGCGATGCATGACACGTCTGTTCGCTTCGAGGTTTGATCGGGCTCTACACCCGTGCTGTAAAATGCGCCGCATCTTCAGCCCGGAGTTGGTTATGGCGCGCCCTGGATTGGTTTCCGCAACACTCGTGACATCCGTTCTCGCGGTTGGCTTAAGCGTCTCGACGCCCGCCGCCGCCAAAGTGACAAAACTCGAAATCAATTCGCAGCAAAGTTACGGCACCTTCAAATCGGGCGAATATGTCTGGTGGCAGGGCAAGATATCAGGCGAACTGGCGCCGGCCGAGAAAATCCCCGATCTCGACAAGGCCGCGAAGAACGCCCATGGCATGGTGGAATATCAGGCCAAGATCTCGCTGATGTTTCCCAAGAACCCGAAGAGCGGCAACGGCACGCTTGCTGGTCGATATCCCCAATCGCGGCCGGGTCTATGCGGAGGGCCTCTACAACAGTCCGCGCGAAGAGCCGTTCGAATCCGGCACCACCGAGGTCGGCACGGGCTTCCTGCAGGATCACGGCTTTGCCATTGCGGAAGTGCAATGGGAGATGGGACAGGGCGCGGATCTGCCGACCTTCATCGACAGTTCGGAGCGAAAGCATTTCATCGAGGGCGTCGGCTTCGCCATTGTCCGTGACGCCGCCGATTTCCTGAAAAATGCGAGCGCCGACTCGGCTGGCACTGCCAACCCGCTGCACGGCACGGTCAAGCACACGCTCGCTTCCGGCAAGTCGCAGTCCGGCCGCTACCTCAAGACCTTCCTCTATAACGGCTTCAACATGGTCGAGGGCCGCCGCGTGTTCGACGGCATGCACGTGTTCGTCTCCGGCGCCGGCATGCTGCCGATCCTGCAATCGGGCACCGGCCCGCAATCCAGCGCCACCGGCGCGCCGGAATTTTCAAATCCGGACTTTCCCGGCGTCCACGACGGCGTCCTGACCATCGGCGAGATCATCAAGCGTGTGAAGGAACGCGGCGAGAAACCGCCGCTGATCCTGATGCTGAGTTCGACCACCGACTTCTATTCGCTGCGCGCCTCGTTGGGACGTACCGGCGGCGATGGCGGCACCGCCGACCTGCCGCTTCCCCCCAACGTCCGCATGTACGATATCGCCGGCGCCTCGCACGCGGTGCTGCTCAAGGCCAAATGCGACCTGCCGCCGGCCAAGCTCGACTGGAGCCCGGTGTCGCGCGCGACGCTGCTGCATCTCGACGACTGGGTCGCCAAGGGCACCGAGCCGCCGGCCAGCCGGCTGATGCCGCTGGAGCCCGCCGGCAACAATCCGATGGTGCTGCGCGCGCCGTCCAACCTGCCCAAGGCGGTGATCCAGATTCCCAAACGCGACGCCGACGGCAATGCGCTCGGCGGGGTGCGTCTGCCCGACATGCAGGCGCCGCTCGGCGTCAACGCCCAGCAAAATCCGCCGCTGTCGTTCACCTGCATGCTGGCCGGCGCCTATGTCGCGTTTCCGCGAACCCAGGCCGACGCCGACGCCAGGCACGACGACCACCGTCCGGTGCTGACGCGCTACAAAACCCGCAACGAATATGTCGACCACATTCGCAACGCAGCCCGCGAATTGGAGCACGACGGCTTTCTGTTGCCGGACGATGCCGCCGTGATCATCGAATCGGCGTCGACCAGTCCGCTGTGGCGAGAGTAGCGAGTTTAATGTCTGGGCTCGTGTCCCGGACGCGGTGCGGCACGAAGTGACGCTCCGCAGAGCCGGGACCCACACCACAAGCGAGGCGCTATGCGTGTGGACCCCGGATCAGCGGTGCACCACGCCGCTTGAGCGGCGCGCTGCACTGCATCCGGGGAACGCCTCGTGTTGGATGCCAGCGCTTTGGCTAAGCCTGCGGCGCAGTCCGGGTCTCGGCTGCCATCGTAGTGCCGACCGCGCCGCCACTTCCGCGTCCGACCATCGCTTCCGACAATGCTTCCAGCGGCATCTTCTTGGTTTCGATGCCGAGGAACGCCACCACGATCGCCTGCAGCAGCAACAGGCTGACGACGAACGCCAATACTGCGAAAAGGCCCGCGCTGGCGAACAGGAACGTCGTGATCTGCGGGGTCAGGATCGTCATGAAGCGACCCAGCGTGTTGCAGAAGCCCGCGCCGCGCATCCGGATCGAGGTCGGGAACAACTCCGGCACATACATGCCCCAGGCGATCGCGACCATCACATAGATCGCCGTCACGAGCAGGAAGCCGGTGATGGTTACGGCGGTCGGATCGGACAGTTGCGGATAGACCGCGCCGGCCAGGATCGCCGCCAGCGAGAAGAACACGATGCACGGCTTGCGGCCGACCTTGTCGGCCAGCACCATGCCCATCACCGCGCCGACCGGCCCGCCAAAACTCATCAAGGTGATGTAGTTGAGCGAAGAAGCGACCGTGAGACCCTGCCGCACCATGAACGACGGCAGGAACGCGACGAAACCATAGAGCGCGGTGTTGAGCGTAATCAGGATCACGCTGCCGGTGATGGTGCGCGCCAGCATGCCGCGCGTAAACAGATCGGCGAGCCGGCCGGTGTCGCGGACCGCGTTCGGCTCCACCACGCTGACGGCTTCCGGCAATTTCCGACCGGTTGACTTCTCGACTTCGGCTTCGATCTCGCCGAGCACGCGCTCGGCTTCGTTGGTATGGCCATGGGCTTCGAGCCAGCGCGGCGATTCCGGCATGCGCTTGCGCAGATACCAGACCACCAGCGCGCCGACTCCGACCATCACGAACATCCAGCGCCAGCCGTATGTCGGGATCACCGCGCGCCCGACCAGCGCCGAAACGAACAACGCCGAATTGGTGCAGACCGCGAGGCCGGCGCCCCAGCGGCCGCGGCTTGCCGGCGGCATGAATTCCGACAGCGTGACATAGCCGACCACGATTTCCGCGCCGAGGCCGATGCCCATCACGAAACGCGCCGCGATCAGCCAGTCCATCGACGGCGCCGCGGCGCCCGCCAGCGAAGCCAGGCCGAATACCAACAGATTGATCTGGTAGGAGAAGCGCCGGCCGTACCAGTCGCCGGCGATGCCGGCGAACCAGGCGCCGACCACCATGCCGGCAAACGTCATCGAGATGAAATTGGCGTTTTGTGCCGGGGTCGACCAGCCGATGCCGGTCAGTGCCGCGAGCACGCCGCCCTGCAGATAGATCTCGAACCCGTCGAGAAACATTCCGCCGCCGATCAGGCCGAGAATACGCGCATGAAAGCGCGACGCGGGCAGCCGGTCGAGCCGTGCCCCTGCATTGACGGTCATTATCTTCCTCCCGAAACGATCTTGTTTTTGTTTGGTATCAATCTGTCCGGACAGATTTAGTAGACTTGCAGCGAATTACCGTCAAGGCAAGGATAAACCAAGTCTACTTGCCGTGAGAACATCTCGATGGTTCGAACGCTCGGCCCACTTGTACGGACAAGATTGGGAAAGTTGGCGGTCCTGACAAGGCTTCGCGCGTGTGCGAGCGGCGACAGCGGTTCGCGCAAATCCCCGGATGTTAGTTAATCAGCGATTAATTTTGTTCTGCCAGTGATGTCCGCGAGCGCCCATCGCCAAGCCGCACGGAGGATTTCCAATGGCAGACATCATGAGCATCCTGCAGTCGAGCTATACTGCGAGTTCGCAAAGCCTGGTCGCCCCCGGCTCGAAATTCGCCAATGTCGATGCGACGCAATGGGCGGGCAAGTGGACCGGCACCGATGACAAGAAGCAGCCCGTGTCGATCTCGATCACCAAGGTCACCGGCTACCGGGCCAATGTGTCGGTCACCGATTCGAGCGAGGGCCAGGTCAATAACAGGGTCTTTCATCACCACCAAGAACACATTCCGGATCGGCAATTCCCAGTTCACGCTGACCGGCGCCAACAAGGGCGTGCTGACCACGATCGTGACCGACCCGACCACCGGCAACCAGTCCAGCCTGACCGTTCCGGTGGTTCGCCAGACCTGACGGAAGATCCGAGTTCGCTGCCGCCGGCGCGAGAGCGTTTTCGAGCGAAGTGGATACCGGTTCGCGTAAAGAAAACGCATCGAGACAAAAAGCCAGAGCCCGGTTCTGATACTATCAGAACCGGAAATGCTCTAAACCGCCGGCAGGATCTTTCCGGGATTGAAGATATTCTGCGGATCGAGCGCGCTGCTTCACCGCGCGCATGGCATCGATCGCCTCGGGGCCGATCTCGGCCTTCAGATATTTCTGCTTGCCCTGCCCGATGCCGTGCTCGCCGGTGCAGGTGCCGCCCATCGACTGCGCGCGCTCGACCAGCCGATGCATGAAATCCTCGCCGCGCGCCATCTCGTCGGCATCGTCGACGTCGCACAACAGCGAGCAGTGGAAATTGCCGTCGCCGACATGACCGACGATCGGCGATTGCAGACGCAAGCGCTTCAGGTCGTCCTCGGTTTCGGTGACGCAATCGGCCAGCCGCGAGATCGGCACGCAGACATCGGTTGCAACCACGCCGGCGCCGGGACGCAGCGCCTTCACCGACCAATAGGCATCGTGCCGCGCCTGCCATAATTTGGTGCGGTCTTCCGGCCGCGTGGTCCAGGTGAAATCGCCGCCGCCGCATTCCTGCGCGATCTCGCGGAAATTCTTCGACTGCTCGGCGACTTCGTTCTCGCTGCCGTGGAATTCCAGCAGCAACAGCGGCGTCTCCGGCAGCGACAATTTCGAATAGGAGATTGCAGGCGCGCACCTGTTCGGCGTTGAGCAGTTCGATGCGGGCGACGGGAATGCCGGTCTGGATCGCCAGGATCGTGGCCTGGCAGGCGCCGCGCACGCTGTCGAACGAGCACGCCGCGGCGGCGATGGTTTCGGGAATGCCGCGCAGCTTGATGGTGAGTTCGGTGATGATCCCGAGCGTGCCTTCGGCGCCGACGAACAGATGGGTCAGATCGTAGCCGGCGGAGGATTTCTTCGACCGCGTGCCGGTCGTGATGATCTCGCCGTCGCCGCGCACGACTTTCAGCGCCAGCACGTTGTCGCGCATGGTGCCGTAGCGCACCGCATTGGTGCCGGAGGCGCGGGTCGAGGCCATGCCGCCGAGCGAGGCGTCGGCGCCGGGATCGATCGGGAAGAACACGCCCTGGTCGCGCAGATGTTCGTTCAGCGCCTTGCGGGTGACGCCGGGCTGGATCACGCAATCGAGGTCGTCGGCGTGGACTTCCAGCACCTTGTTCATGTCGCGCAGATCGATGCAGACGCCGCCGGCCGGCGCGTTGACCTGGCCCTCCAGCGAGGTGCCGGTGCCGAACGCGATCACGGGCACGCCGTGTTTGGCGCAGATCCGCACCACGTCCTGGATGTCGGCGGTTTCCTGCGCCATCACCACGGCGTCGGGCGGCTGCGGCGCCAGCCAGGTCGTGGTATGGGCGTGCTGGTCGCGCACCGCCTGCGAGGTGATCAGCCGGTTGCCGAACCGCGCGGCGAGCGCTTCCAGCGTGCTCGCCAGCGCCTGCGGCTCCGGACGCGGCAAATTGTTGGTGATGTGGTAGCCAAAACGATATCCTCCCGGACGAAGGACCGTGGCAAAGGATATATAAGCGGTCAAGGACTGCGATCGTGAACAACAGGGATGGGTATGATGACACTGACCACCGACAGCCGACGGCACCGATCCGCCAGCGCCGTTCCTGTCGTCGGTGATGCAGATCGAGCCGCAATGGATCGACTATAACGGCCATCTCAACATGGCCTATTACAACGTGATGTTCGACCGCGCGATCGACGAATTATGGCTCAAGCTCGGGATCGGGCCGGCCTACATGAAGGCGCGCCACGGCTCGACCTTCACCGCCGAATGCCATGTGCGCTATTTGCGCGAGATCCATCTCGGCGATCCCGTGCAGGTTTCGATCCTGCTGCTCGGCGCCGACGAAAAGCGGCTGCACACGTTCGAGGAATTGCGCCACGCCAGCGAAGGCTGGCTGTCGGCGACGTCGGAGAACATGACCATTCACATCGACATGAACGCGCGCAAGACCGCGCCGTTTCCTGCCGATATCCGCGCCCGCATCGAGGCGGTGGCACAAGCGCATTCTTCGCGTCGCGCGGCCCGAGGGCATCGGCCGAAGCATCGGGATGCCCTCGAAGAGAACTATATGCGGCCTGGCGGCGTCCGGCCTCAGTGAGGAGCGCCTCGGCCGTCGAACATGATTGCATGGCACACCCTTCGAGACGGCGCTGTCGCGCTCCTCAGGGTGAGGCCGGCCGTTAAACCTGCGACCGACCGCGGGCGACGCCGACGGCGGAGACCACGAACAGGATCACCGCGACAAAGAAGATGATCTTGGCGATTTCGATCGAGGCGCCGGCGAAGCCGCCGAAGCCCAGAATGCCCGCGATCAATGCGATAATCAGAAACGTAACGACCCAACTCAACATGATCCCGACCTCTATTTCAAAGTTCTGTCTCGACTATCGACGCCGGCCACGCCGACGCGTCGTCCTTGCAAAAATAATCCGGGCGGGAACCGAAAGTTCCAACGCGTTCCAGCGACCCAAAACCGCAAAAAATCGCGGTTTCCCGGCACGGAATTGATATCGGCGGGCCGATCGGGGCGCCTCGCGAACGCCGGGATAACTCCTGTAAAATGAGCCGAGCGAGCGCCTATATGCCTTCCGATCCTGCTATGAAGGCTCCCCTTCCCGGCCCCGCGGTGCCATCGTGGGCGTTAAACCGATTCGCATGACAGAGCCGAACAAACTGATCCACCACGACGTCCCCGACCATCGGCCTGCCGCCGGCGGCATTGCCGCGCGCGCCCGCGCGGCCGCGGCGGCGCCGTATCTCGCGGGCCTCAATCCCGAGCAGCGCGACGCGGTCGAAACCCTGGACGGCCCGGTGCTGGTGCTGGCAGGCGCAGGCACCGGCAAGACCAAGGTGCTGACCTGCCGGATCGCCCATATCCTGAGTCAGGGCCGCGCCCGGCCCGGCGAAATCCTCTCGGTCACCTTCACCAACAAGGCGGCGCGCGAGATGAAGCTGCGGCTCGGCCAGATGCTGGGCCAGGCCGTCGAGGGCATGCCGTGGCTCGGCACCTTCCACTCGATCGGCGGCCGCATCCTGCGCACCCACGCCGAAATGGTGCAGCTCAAATCCAATTTCACCGTGCTCGATGTCGACGACCAGGTCCGCCTGCTCAAGCAGCTGCTGGCGGCGGAAAATATCGACGACAAGCGCTGGCCGGCGCGGATGCTGGCCGGACTGATCGACGGCTGGAAGAACCGCGGCCTGACGCCGTCGCAGGTGCCGGCGGGCGAAGCCGCGGTGTTCGGCAATGGCAAGGGCGGCAAGCTCTATGCGAGCTACCAGGAGCGGCTGAAGATCCTCAACGCCGCGGATTTCGGCGATCTCCTGCTGGAGAACATCCGGCTGTTCCGCGAACAGCCCGATGTGCTCAGGCAATATCAGCAACGCTTCAAATTCATTCTGGTGGACGAATATCAGGACACCAACGTCGCGCAATATCTGTGGCTGCGGCTTGCTGTCGCAGGCGCCGGCGCGCGCGGGCGCGCCGTTGTCGGCGGTGATTCCGGGAGTATGCCGAGTCTCGTCCATCTCCTGTCGTTTCAGGGCACGCACCTCGCATGACGTCGTTCCGGGGCACGCCGAAGGCGTGAACCCGGAACCTCGATCTGAGATCATCTCTCGGATTCCGGGTCTGCGCCTGCGGCGCATCCCGGAATGACGCGCCTCTTCCCACCTCGCCGCCCAAAAACATCTGCTGCGTCGGCGACGACGACCAGTCGATCTATGGCTGGCGCGGCGCCGAGGTCGACAACATCCTGCGCTTCGATCACGATTTTCCCGGCGCCAAGGTGATCCGGCTGGAGCGCAACTACCGCTCCACCGGCCACATCCTGGCCGCCGCCTCGCATCTGATCGCGCACAATGAAAGCCGGCTCGGCAAGACCCTGCGCACCGAGGACGTCGACGGCGAGAAAGTCACCGTCACCGGTTCCTGGGATTCCGAGGAGGAAGCCCGCGCCATCGGCGAGGAGATCGAGGAGTTGCAGCGCGCCGGCAACAATCTCAACGATGTCGCGATCCTGGTGCGCGCCTCGTTCCAGATGCGCGAATTCGAAGATCGCTTTGTCACGCTCGGCCTGCCCTATCGCGTGATCGGCGGTCCGCGATTCTACGAGCGCGCCGAAATCCGCGACGCGCTGGCCTATCTGCGCGTGATCAACTCGCCGGCCGACGATCTCGCCTTCGAGCGCATCGTCAACGTGCCCAAGCGCGGGCTCGGCGACGCCACCGTGCAGATGCTGCACGACCACGCCCGCAAGCGCCGCATCCCGTTGTCCGAAGCCGCGCGGGCCGTGGTCGAGACCGACGAGTTGAAGCCGAAGGCGCGCAGCTCGCTGCGCGGCCTGATCGAGAGTTTCGATCGCTGGCGCGTCGCAGCGCGAGGTGACCACGCATACCGAACTGGCCGAGATCGTGCTCGACGAGAGCGGCTATACCGAGATGTGGCAAAAGGACCGCTCCGCCGACGCCGCCGGCCGGCTCGACAACCTCAAGGAATTGATCCGCTCGATGGAGGAGTTCGAAAACCTGCAGGGGTTTCTCGAACACATCTCGCTGGTGATGGACCGCGACGGCGGCGCCGAGGACGAAGCGGTGTCGCTGATGACGCTGCATTCGGCCAAGGGTCTCGAGTTCGACAATGTATTCCTTCCGGGCTGGGAGGAAGGCCTGTTTCCGAGCCAGCGCACGCTCGACGAACAGGGCCGCGCCGGGCTCGAGGAAGAGCGCCGCCTGGCCCATGTCGGGCTGACCCGGGCGCGCCGCCGCGCCAAGCTCTATTTCGCGACCAACCGACGAATTCACGGCACCTGGTCGACCACGATTCCGTCGCGCTTTCTCGACGAATTGCCGGCGCCGAATGTCGAGATCACGGAGTCCAAGGGCGGCTCCGGCTGGGGCGGCGCCGGCGGCTACGGCTCGTCGCGCTTCGACAACATGGAATCCTTCGGCTCGAGCTACACCACGCCGGGCTGGCAGCGCGCCCAGGCCCAGCGCGCCCGTGGCCGGCAGGACGATCGCCAGGGCCAGGCCCGCGGCGGCTTCGAGGAAAGCCAGTCGCCGTTTTCAGGCTCGCGGGGCGACGGCTTCGGACGCAACAAGCGCGGCCCTGTCGTGATCGAAGGCGAACTGATCGCGAAGTCCACCGGCACCACCTCGGAGTTCTCGCTCGACGATCGCGTATTCCACCAGAAGTTCGGCTACGGCCAGGTGGTGAAGATCGATGGCAACAAGCTCACCATCGCGTTCGAGAAGGCCGGCGAGAAGAAGGTGGTCGACAGTTTCGTGCAGCGGGCGTGAGCCGCGATTAACCTTTCGGCCGGCCACGCAACGCGGTTGCAGCGAGCGCGAACTCAATCGGTAACATGATAAAGCTTGGGGTAGCGGGTTGCCCCATCCAGGTACCGGCGCACCGGAGCTAATGGATTCGAAAGGATTTTAACGAATCCTTAGACCGAAAACTCGCGTCTGCCGTGTAAGCAGGAGTCCGGAAATCGTTTGCGGGCGCGTCTGTCCGCGAGTTGGGTGCTGCCAGAATGGGCCAGGAAAAATCATTTCTCAGGGATCTCGACGAGGCCGTCTCGCGAGGAACGCCTGAAAGCCGCACGCGCGCGCTCTGGCACACCACCGACCTGATGGTCACGGGCCGCTACAGCGAAGACGAGATCTGGACCTTCGGCGAGGTGATCGGCCGGCTGGCCGACGAGATCGAGGTGACGGCCCGCGCGCAACTCGCCAAGCGGCTGGCCCGCTTCGACCAGGCCCCGGTCAATATCATTCACAAGCTTGCCTTCGACGATTCGATCGACGTCGCCGGTCCGATCCTGCGCGACTCCGAGCGGCTGGAGCCCTATGCGCTGGTCGCCAATGTCTGCACCAAAGACCAGTCGCACATGCTGGCGATCTCGAAGCGGAAGTCGCTCGACTCAGAAGTGACCGACGTGCTGGTGACCCGCGGCAATCAGGAAGTGGTCAACTCCGTCGTCAAGCAACGATGGCGCGCGGTTTTCTGAATTCGGCTTCCTGCACATGATCCAGCGTGCGGAAGGCGATTCGATCCTGGCCGAACAGCTCGGCCTGCGAAAGGACATTCCGCGGCAGGTGTTCCAGCAATTGATCGCCAAGGCCACCGACGACGTCAGGAAGCGGCTCGAGCAGCGAGCGCCCCGATCTGGTCGAGCACGTCCAGTCCGCGGTGAGCGATGTCGCCGGCGCGCTGCAGTCGAAATTCGGCCCGGTGTCGCGCACCTACTTCGTCGCCAAGCGGGTGGTGACGACGCAGCATCGGCAGGGCAATCTCAACGAGAGCAGCATCTCCGGCTATGCGCGGCAGCACAAGATCGAGGAAGTCACGATCGGGCTGTCGCTGTTGTGCACGCTGCCGAACGACGTGGTCGAGCGCGCGCTGCTGGACAGCAACCGGGAAATGCTGCTGATCCTCGCCAAGGCGCTCGAGCTTCTCGTGGGCGACGACCATGGCGCTGTTGTTCCTCGGCGCCAAGGACCATCGCATCACCGCCAATGAACTGAGGGAGCTGGAGAGCGAATACGGCCGCCTCAATGTCGAGACCTCGCGCAGCGTTCTGGAATTCTACCAGTCGCGCAAGACTGTCGACGACGTCTACTCCGGCGCTGAAGCGCCGGTCCGCGATTGCATCCTGAACCGACGCGCGCGAGAGACCCGGCAATGAACGCATTTCCATTCAACAGCGCGATGGCTGAACGCATCGGGCGCGCCGTCGAAGAACTGAAGCCGGGCGCTGCGGTGGATGCAGCATGGATCGTGCTCGAAGCCGCCAATGATCTCGGCGACGAGGCGACCGTGACCGTCTGCCGGCGGGTGATCGATGCCGGCCTGAACGGCGAACCGGCGTCAGCTGCCGATTTGCAGGCCGTGCAGGCCTATTTCAGCTGATTTGGCCGGCTTCCTGATGGTCGGTAAGGTCCGGCTGCCGCTTGCGCGGCGGGCCGTGCGTTCCTATGTGTCGGTGCCACGCGCCGAGCGGTCTGACACGCCGCGTCCGTTCATTCCCGCATAGCTGAGTCAGACCTGCGAGCCTCATGTCACCGATCATTTCCGTTACAAATCTGTCAAAGACCTACGGCTCCGGCTTCAAGGCGCTCAAGGGCATCAACCTTGATATCAACCGCGGCGAGATCTTCGCGCTGCTCGGGCCCAACGGCGCCGGCAAGACCACGCTGATCAGCACCATCTGCGGCATCGCCAATCCGACCGAGGGCACGATCTCGGTCGGCGGCCACGACATCGTCAGTTCCTACACGCCGCGCGCTCGCTGATCGGGCTGGTGCCGCAGGAATTGCACACCGACGCGTTCGAGACGGTGTGGGCCACCGTCAGCTTCAGCCGCGGCCTGTTCGGCAAGCCGAAAAACCCCGCGCATATCGAGAAGGTGCTGAAAGACCTGTCGCTGTGGGACAAGAAGGATTCCAAGATCGTGACGCTGTCGGGCGGCATGAAGCGCCGGGTGATGATCGCCAAGGCGCTGTCGCACGAACCGCAGATCCTGTTTCTCGACGAGCCGACCGCGGGCGTCGACGTCGAATTGCGCAAGGGCATGTGGGAAGTGGTGCGGACGCTGCAGGCCTCCGGCGTCACCATCATCCTCACCACGCATTACATCGAGGAAGCCGAGCAGATGGCCGACCGGATCGGCGTCATCAACAAGGGCGAGATCATCCTGGTCGAGGACAAGGCCGGACTGATGCAGAAGCTCGGCAAGAAGGAGCTCAAGCTGCATCTGCAGGAAAAGCTCGCGGCGATCCCGCCGGCGCTCGCTGCATACAATCTCGAACTATCGAACGAGGGATTCGATCTGACCTACCATTACGACACCAAGGGCGAGCGCACCGGCATCACCAGCCTGCTCGGCGACCTCCGCGGCGCCGGCATCCGCTTCAACGATCTCGACACCAACCAGTCCTCGCTGGAAGACATCTTCGTCAGCCTGGTGAGGGCGCCATGAATTACCGGGCGATCGGCGCGATCTATCAAATTCGAAATGGCGCGCACCTGGCGCACGCTGCTGCAAAGCATCGTCTCGCCGGTGGTCTCCACCTCGCTGTATTTCGTGGTGTTCGGCGCCGCGATCGGCTCGCGCATCACCTCGGTCGAAGGCGTCAGCTACGGCACCTTCATCGTGCCGGGACTGGTGATGCTGTCGGTATTGACGCAGAGCATCGCCAACGCCTCGTTCGGAATCTACTTTCCGAAATTCGTCGGCACGATCTACGAGCTGCTGTCGGCGCCGATTTCCTATTTCGAGATCGTGCTCGGCTATGTCGGTGCTGCCGCGACCAAATCGATTATCCTCGGCCTGATCATCCTGGCCACCGCCGGGCTGTTCGTGCCGCTGAAAATTCATCATCCGGTATGGATGCTGACCTTCCTGGTGTTGACTGCCGTGACCTTCAGCCTGTTCGGCTTCATCATCGGAATATGGGCCGACGGCTTCGAGAAGCTGCAGATGATTCCGATGCTGGTGGTGACGCCACTGACATTCCTGGGCGGCAGCTTCTATTCGGTCAACATGCTGCCATCGGGCTGGCGCACCATCACGCTGCTCAATCCCGTGGTTTATCTGATCTCGGGATTTCGCTGGAGCTTCTATGAAATTGCCGATGTCAGCGTAGGCCTCAGCATCGGCATGACCATCGGCTTCCTGATCGCGTGCATGGTCGTGGTGTGGTGGATCTTCAAGACCGGGTATCGGTTAAAGAATTAATTTCGGCGTAACAACGCGATCGTCATTCCGGGGCGATGCGAAAGCATCGAACTACGGCGCGCAGTTGCGCACCTGAGAATCTCGAGGTTCCGGGGTTCGCGCCAAGAGCGCGCGCCCCGGAACGACGTTCAACCTAATTAGCGATAGCAGTGAAATCGATCATAGCGATCGTAGAACCCGCGGCAGCCGTGGCGCCAATGATGGCGCGGGAGGCCGAGCACGCCATCGACCGCGCCCACTGCGCCGCCGACACCTGCGCCAACCGCGCCGCCCACGACCGCGCCGACCGGTCCCGCCGCGCGTCCGCCCTCGCGCGAGCCTTCCTCGGCGCCCCCGATGATGCCCTGGGCATGGCCGATATGGGGGATCGCCAGCAATGCCAGGGCCAAAGCCGCCGCCGTCAGGTTCAGCTTGGTGGAGGAGCGGCTCGGCACCGTCAGGGCCCGGATCTTCGTCGTCATCTTATTTCCTCGTACTCGATGTGATGCGCCATGTGGGCGGGCATGTTAAACGTCGAATGGGCCAAAAAGTTGCGCTGGCATGACGGCTGTACGACTAAAGGTCCGAGCGGCCGGCGCCCTTCGCCGCGGCCGCCGACCTCGCGAAAAATTAACCGAAACCGGCCGGGCTAAAGCCCCGCCTTTGCCTTGTTTGCGCCCGTCTACATGTTAACGATGGATCGACAGGCTGCTGGAACGAAAGCCGGGCTCAGCGCATATAGAGGCCCGGGGACGGCAGCGATCTGTAACAGGCCAGGAGGCCAAAGGTAAAAATGCGTCCCTTCCTCATTGCTTTCACAGCGCTCACGCTGTTCGCGGCAGGCCCGTTTGCCGTCACTGCCGCCCAGGCTCATATTGCCATCACCGTCGACAAGGACGCGCAGATGCTGACCGTCGCGGTCGACGGGGTCGAGCGCTACCGCTGGCCGGTTTCGACCGGCAACCCCTCGCACGAGACGCCGAACGGCAAATTCCAGACCTTCCGGATGGAAGCGGATCATTTCTCCAAGGAGTTCGACGATGCGCCGATGCCGCACGCGATCTTCTTCACCAAATTAGGTCATGCCATCCACGGCACCGACTCCGAGAGCAAGCTCGGAATTCCGGTGTCGCATGGTTGCGTCCGACTCTCGCGCGCGAACGCGGCGACGCTGTACGACATGGTCGAAAAAGACGGCGTGCTGAACACTACCGTGACCTTGACCGGTTCGTCGCAGGTTGCGCTGGCGCGCAATCCCCGCGGTCGCGGCACCGCCGTTGCACGTGGCGCTCCGGCGCCGGGCTCGCAATACAGCTCGGCCGGCGACCCGACCTCGCTGGCGCCGCAGCCCCGGCAATATGCCCCGCAGTATCAGCAACAGCAGCCGCTGGATGACGGCTACATCTATCCGGCGGACGGCAATCCGGATGTCGCCCGCTATCCGGCGCCTCCCGGCACCGGTCGTCGCTTGTACAACGCTCAGGGCTATCCGCAGCAGCAATATTACGACAATCGTGGCTATGCCCCACAATATCAGCAGCAGCCGCAATATCAGCCCCGCGGGTTCTTCCAGTAAGACACAGATAGCCTGATCCGGCGAAACCTGATCGCGCCCGGCGCTTACAGTCGACACAAAAAAGGCGGCCCTTGGTGGCCGCCTTTTTCATTGGAGCAGACGCCCGTTGTCGGACGACGAGACAGGCGAAGGCTTACGCCCCCTTCTCGCACTTGGCCATGAAGCTGTTCTTGGCGGCCCCGGACAGCGGCTTGCCGTCCGCGCTCACCGCCTTGGGGGCGCAGGTGTCGGCCATGCACTTCTTCATGAACGAGGTCTTGGCGGCGCCCGCGAGCGGTTTGCCGTCCTTGCCCATGGCCTTGCTCTCACAGGTCTCCTGCGCCATCGCCGAACCGGCGGCGAAGGTCGCAAGCATAGCGGCTAGAAATACGGTTCTGATCATTGTGCTCTCCAGATGTCCCAATAAACGTTCCCACCAAAGTATCGGGAGTTGACAGCAAGTCCCGCGTCCGATCAAGAGCCGACCCGCGCCGTTTCAAGGCCGGCAGGTCGGATCACCCAAGCGGATCCAGATCGATGTGGGTGCCGATGCGAGCAGCCCGCCAACCAGACATTCATTATTAGCAATCGGTGAAGCCGACACCCGGTTTATCCAACCGCGCCATTTACTTCATACGTAAGTAACCAAAGCGCCCGCTCGTTGCACCGCGGACAAACGTCTGCGGCATTTCCATACCCGCGCAGATCCCGTGCTTTACCGTCTATTACATAATTACCTCATACCTCTGATGCATTGCGATAGCTCTTGTAATGCGGTTCGATCATGTTGAAAATTTATAGTTGCATTGCTTATGCGCACGACCTCAGGCTCGTTGGCCTGGCCGCCGCCATCTGCGTGCTGGCATCGTTCGCCGCGATCACGCTGCTGCGTCACGCGCGCAAATCGCCCGGCAACATGCGGGTGGTCTGGCTTGCGGTATCCGCCACTTCGACCGGCTTCGGCATCTGGGCCACGCATTTCGTGGCGATGCTGGCCTTTAGCCCGGGCGTTCCCAGTGGCTACAATATTTCGTTGACCATCCTGTCGCTGGCCGCGGCCATCTTGCTGACCGCCTCAGGATTATACGCCTCCCTGATCCCGGGCTGGCGCCTCGGCCCGTGGATCGGCGGCGCCATCGTCGCCGGCGGCATTGCGGCGATGCATTACACCGGCATGGCCGCATTTTACATCGGTGGCATCGTGCTATGGGATCCGACCCTTGTGATCGCTTCGATCGCGATCGCCGCGATGCTGGGCGCACTGGCGCTGCCGGTCGGCCTGCACGGCGGTGAGAGATGGCGGGCCGGCGGCGCTGTTCTGCTGACGCTGGCCATCTGCTGCCATCACTTCATCGGGATGGCCGCGATGTCGATTATTCCGGATCCCGCCGTCGAGGTGCCCACCACCACGGTACCCGCCGAATTGCTGGCGCTGGCGGTGGCTCTGGCAAGCTTCTTCATCATCGGACTGGCGCTGGCCGCGATCGTGCTCGACATCCGCGACGCCCGCCGCTCCGAGCTCGAGATCGACCGTATGCGCGACCTCGCCAATGCCTCGGTCGAGGGACTGCTGGTCTGCGACGGCGAGACCATCGTTTCCGTCAACACCAGCTTTGCCGTGCTCGCCGGGCTGCCCAGTTCGAGCCTGATCGGCACCAATCTGGAAAGCTGCTTCCCGGACCGCGCGGCGCGGGCCCTGCTTCTGAGCGGATCGGGCCTTCCCACCGAAACCAGCCTGCGCCACCCCGACGGCACGATGACGCCGGTCGAGTTGCTGCTGCGGCCGATCGTATATGCGGGGCGCTCGCATCACGTGATCGCGGTGCGCGACCTGCAGGCCCGCAAGGAAGCCGAACAGCATATCCATTACCTCGCCCACCACGACGCGCTGACCGGGCTGCCCAATCGCAGCTACTTCAACCAGCGGCTCGAACTGGA
This sequence comes from uncultured Alphaproteobacteria bacterium, assembly GCA_963845435.1. GTDB lineage: Bacteria > Pseudomonadota > Alphaproteobacteria > Rhizobiales > Xanthobacteraceae > Bradyrhizobium. Next base: position 360,435 of record CAWJSD010000006.1, on the reverse strand, counting down.
GATCTCCAACATCGGCAGCGACAGCCTTGCGGTCCTCTGCCTCGACCTCGACCGCTTCAAGGAAGTCAACGATCTGTTCGGTCATGCCGCCGGCGACGCGGTGCTGAAGAAGGTCGCGTCCCGCGTCACCTCGGTGCTCGGCAAGGACCAGATGATGGCGCGGCTCGGCGGCGACGAATTCGCCATCCTGGTGCCCGGCGTCAAGGATCCGGAATCGGTGGACCGGCTCGCGGAAAACATTCTGGAAGCCCTGCAGGCCGTCAGCGAAACGCCGGAAAGCAACAGCATTTCGACCAGCATCGGAATCGCGATGTGTCCAGGCGACGCGACCGACCGCGAGGGGTTGCTGAACCACGCCGACACCGCGCTCTACCGCGCCAAGACTGACGGCCGCAACACCTATCGCTTCTTCGAAGCCAGCATGGGCGCCGCGGTTCGCGAGCGCCGGCAGCTCGATCATGATTTGCGAATGGCGGTGAGCCGCAACGAATTGCGACTGGTGTATCAGCCGCAGAAGGATACGCAGAACCAGGGCATGTGCGGCTTCGAAGCCCTGTTGCGCTGGAAGCATCCGACCCGCGGCGAGATCTCGCCGGGAATGTTTATTCCGATCGCCGAGGAAAGCGGGGCGATCCTGGAAATCGGCAGCTGGGTGATCAAGACCGCCTGTCGCGAGGCCGCGAGCTGGAAGCATCCACTGACGGTCGCCGTCAACGTCTCCGCGGTGCAGCTCTACAATCCCGATTTCGTCCAGGAACTGCATCAGGCGCTGATCGAAACCGGTCTGTCGCCCAAGCGCCTCGAAATCGAAATTACGGAAACCGCTCTGGTGCGCGACTTCAATCGCGCCCTCACCACATTGCGGCAGGTCAAGGCGCTCGGCGTCCGCATCGCGATGGATGATTTCGGCACCGGCTATTCGTCGCTGTCGAACCTGCGGGCGTTTCCGTTCGACAAAATCAAGATCGACGGCTCGTTCGTCAAATCGGTCAATTCCAATGCCCAGGCCGCGACTATCGTCCGCGCCGTGCTCGGGCTCGGGCGCGGGCTCGGCCTGCCGGTGCTGGCCGAAGGCGTCGAGACCGACGCCGAACTGGAATTCCTGCGCAACGAATTGTGCGACGAGGTGCAGGGCTATTTGCTGGGTCGCCCCGCCGCAATCGACCAGTTCCGCCACCTCACCCATGGCGATACCGTGCTTGCCGAAGTCGAGGACGAGATGCCGGTACGTCAGGCCAAACGCGCCTGACCTCCTGCCCGATCAAGCGATCGGGCGGCCTTGATTACTCGCCATCGCGCAGCCTCCGGTAGACCGCGCCGAGAATATTGGAATAGTCGTCGGTCCAGACCCGCTGGTTCTTGTCGGGGTCGGTCTCCGCCCAGACATCCGACGATGCGAGCCCTCCGACATCGGCCTCCGCGCGCGCCGAAACCACGACGTCGGTGGCGAAGATGTATTCATTGTCGCGGTTGGAATCCTCGTCATAGACCCAGCTTTTCATGCCGTTGGCGGCAGCGATGCCGACCACGACGCCTTCCAGCGCAAGATGCCGGTTCGAGACGTGCATCACCACCACACCCTGCGGCGCCAGCTTGTCCTTATAGATTTTCATCGCCTCCTGGGTGGCGAGATGGATCGGGATCGCGTCCGACGAATAGGCGTCGACGATGATCATGTCGTAGACGCCGTCGGGCTCGCGCGCGAAGGTCAGCCGCGCGTCGCCGATCACAGGCTTGAGGTCGGGTTCGCATTTGTTGATGTAGGTGAAATATTTCGGATCGCGCGCGGTATCGACCATGGTCTGGTCGATCTCGAAGAACTTCCAGGTTTCGCCCGGCTGCGATGCGCAGGCCAGCGTGCCGGAGCCGAGACCGATCACGGCCACCCGCAGCGGCGCGCCCTTGCGCTCACGGATCGCGGTGATGGCGCGGCCGATGCCGCCATCCTTGTGATAATAGGAAATCGGCTCGGGCCGCCCGGTCACGGGCGTGCCATCGTCATTGAGGAATTTCTCGGCGCCATGGATCGTGGTGCCGTGCATCAGCACGTGGTACTGGCCGTTCGGCGTCACCACGATCTTGTGCACGCCGAAGAAGCTGCGCACGGTCTCGACCCGGCCATCGTCGGACGGATAGGCCCGGATCAGCACCAGCGCCACCACCACGGTAGCGAAGATTTTCCAGCGGTTGGCGTTGAGTCCGAGCGCCAGCAGCGCCGACAGCACGCCGACCGCGCTGATGACCCAGACCCGGTGATCGTCGAGCCACTCCATGACCTCTCCGGCCGACCACGACGCCGCGATCAGCGCCACCGCCAGCGCGGTGAGAAACGGCCAGTACCAGAAACCCCAGCGCGGCAGCCGCTCGTCGCCGCCGGGCGGCCGGCACAGCGCCGCCAGCGCCAGCAGGATCGGATATTCGGCGATCCAGGAAAACGCGAACGGCGCGATAAGGCCGGCGAACAACCCGCCGAGCATGCCGCCGAACGACAGCGCGACGTAGAAGCCGGTGAGATATTTCGCGGCCGGCCGGGTTCGCGCCAGTTCGCCGTGGCAAGCCATCGCGATGATGAAGAAGCACAGCAGATGGCCACCCAGGGTCAGCAGCAGGTTCTGCTCGCCGCCGATCGCCAGCAGCGCGATCACGCCGGCGATCGCCAGCGGCTGCGCCAGCAGCATCCAGCTATGGGGCAGCAGCGGACGGGACTGGAATACCAGCACCCAAGTCAGCAGATACAGCGACAGCGGCAGCACCCACAACAGCGGCGCGGCGGCGACGTCGGTGGAGATGTGCGCGGTGACCGCAATCAAGAGGCCCGACGGTACGGCGGCCATGAAGATCCAGCGCGCGCGCAGCGTCCAGGACGGCGCCGGCGCGTCGCTCTGGCCGGCCAGCACGTCGACTGCCGCGGTAGCTGGCGAGCGCAATAGCAGGACGCCGCAGCACGCGATCAGGATGATCAGCAAGCCATAGCCGCCGGTCCAGATCAGGTTCTGCGTGCGCAGGGTGAACATCGGTTCCAGCAGCACCGGATAGGACAACAGCGCCAGAAAACTGCCGATGTTGGACGACGCATAGAGGAAGTACGGGTCGGGCCCGTCGGGGTGGCCGGTACGCACGAACCAGGCTTGCAGCATCGGGTTGTTGGCGGCGAGCGCGAAGAACGGCAGCCCGATCGATACCGCGAACAGGCCGAGCAGCCAGATTGCGTATCCGCTCGACGGCGGCTCGCCCCAACCGCCGGCAATCGACAACGGCAGGGTCAGCAAGGCGATCACCAGCAGCACCAGATGCACCACTACCGGGATCATGCGGTTGCGCAGCTGCATCAGGAAATGCGCGTAGGCGTAGCCGGCAAGCAGCAGCGACTGGAAGAACACCATCGCCACCGACCACACCGCCGGCGAACCACCGAGCCGCGGCAGCACCATCTTGGTGAACAGCGGCTGCACCGAGAACAGCAACAACGCGCTGACAAAGATGGCGGCGGTATAGACCACCAGCACCAGCCGGTTGCGCGAGGCCGACGGCTGGCCGGCGGCAAGCCCCGGCGCGATGTCAGAGGTCGTGGTCTCGGAAGCGGTCATGCAAGCTCCGGCAAGAACCCCGGCGAGCACCGGGCGGCGGGATTCCGGCGGGGCGCCGGCGGCGGAAATGGACCATATCGCTTTATTGCGGGCAATGCGGGGCGGCTGGCGGGATCAATCACTTATCGCTGTGCGAACTTCACGGCTGTTCGATACATACAGGCGTCATTCCGGGGCGATGCGAAGCATCGAACCCGGAATCTCGAGATTGCGGGTCCGGCCCTTCGGACCGTCCCGGAATGACAGAAAGAACATGAACCGCACATGACGGAAACGGACGTCCTCATCATCGGCGCGGGCCATAACGGCCTCACTTGCGCGGCCTATCTGGCGCAGGCCGGCCTGCGCGTGACCGTAGTCGACCGCCGCACGGTGGCCGGGGGCGCCGCCGTGACCGAAGAGTTCCATCCGGGATTTCGCAACTCGGTCGCGGCCTACACTGTCAGCCTGCTGAACCCGCAGGTCGCGGCCGATCTGAAACTGGCCGATCACGGGCTGCGGATCGTCGAACGCCGCGCGCAGAATTTCCTGCCTGCGCCCGACGGGCGCTATCTCCTGACCGGCGAAGGCCGCAGCCGGGAGTCCATCACCAGACTGAGCGCGCGCGACGCCGATCGCTTCGAGGTGTTTGGCCGAGAACTCGAAGCGATCGCCGACGTGCTGCGCCAACTGGTGTTGCGGCCGCCGCCGAACATGATCGAGGGCTTCGGCGCCGGCGCCATTCGCGAGGCCTTCAACGCGCTCGGCACCGCCAACGTGCTTCGGAAGCTGTCGCTCGAACAGCAACGCAGCCTGCTCGATCTGTTCACGCGCTCCGCCGCCGAAATGCTCGACGAGCGGTTTGAGAACGATCTGGTCAAGGCGCTGTTCGGCTTCGACGCCATCGTCGGCAACTACGCCAGTCCCTACGCGGCCGGCTCGGCCTATGTGATGCTGCATCACGCCTTCGGCGAGGTGAACGGCAAGAAGGGTGTCTGGGGCCACGCCATCGGCGGCATGGGCGCGATCACCCAGGCGATGGCGCGCGCCGCGCGCGGCCACCGCGCCGAAATCAGACTGGACGCCGGCGTGCGCGAGGTCATCGTCGAGCGCGACCGCGCGGTGGGCGTGATCCTCGACAATGGCGAAACCATTCGCGCCAAATATATCGCCTCCAGCGTCAATCCGAAGCTGCTCTACACCCGGCTGATGCCGTCAGGCGCGCTACCGCCCGAATTCCTCGAACGGATGACACACTGGCGGAACGGCTCCGGCACCTTCCGGATGAATGTCGCGCTGAGCGCCCTGCCCTCGTTCACCGCACTCCCTGGCCCCGGCGATCATCTCACTGCCGGCATCATCATGGCGCCGAGCCTGGGCTACATGGACCGCGCCTGGCAGGACGCCCGCGATCATGGCTGGAGCCGCCAGCCCGTGATCGAGGTCCTGATCCCCTCGACCCTCGATGACACGCTGGCGCCGCCGGGCCAGCATGTCGCCAGCCTGTTCTGCCAGCACGTGGCGCCTGACTTGCCGGACGGCAAATCCTGGGACGATCATCGCGACGAGGTCGCCGATCTCATGATCGCAACGGTGGACAGCTACGCGCCGGGGTTTGCGGCCAGCGTGATCGGACGGCAGGTGCTATCGCCGCTCGATCTGGAGCGTCAATTCGGCCTGCTCGGCGGCGATATCTTCCATGGCGCGCTGTCGCTGAACCAGATCTTCTCGGCACGGCCGATGCTCGGCCATGCGGATTATCGCGGACCGGTGAAGGGGCTGTATCACTGCGGCTCCGGCGCGCATCCCGGCGGCGGCGTCACCGGCGCCCCCGGCCACAACGCCGCGCGGGTGATCCTTGGCGACCACCGCGGGCTGTTCAAATGAGCCACCTTCGATCCCGCTCGAACGCTTCCTTGTAGTCGAGCCTGAGCGCCGGGTTCTGGTCGTTCTTGGAACCATTCCCCACCTGGCCTATCGAAACCGCGCTACTCGTTCAGTGTTGGACAATCTGTGCGCAAGTCGGTGGCGCGGCTCTGTATGGGATGAGGAAAAACCGTGAATAACGGGCGGATAAGGCTCCCGTCCAGCTGTTGACTCGCTGTGGGAAAGCCGGTGCTGAAGCAGTGCAAATCCTGGGGAAAAGGTTCTTGCCGGGATCGAGCTGCACTGTCCCAGCGGAGCCGGGCAAAGGTGGCTTTGACAATGCGAGAGGCTCGCATCATGAGCGGACGCATGACCACGGAGTGGCCATTCACGCGATGAATGAACAAGTTCTCAAACTACATTGAGAAATGTCGCCATACTCTTGAGTTGTATTTGTTTTTAACAACTTTCGCCGCGTTCAGAGAATGTCTGGCGTGATCGCGGCATAGCCGCTGACGTTGTTGATTGCATCCTAGCGATGGATGATTGCATTTCCGTTACCGGTCCCGCGCGCGGCCTTGGGCAACGGGCGCGCCGCCATTATTCTTCAGGTGATGCCGTTCACACGGCGCATCATCTTCACCGTTGAAGCGAGCCCGGGCCTCGCTAAAACCATCACAGCAACCGCTCGATCGAGGAAACCATCATGCCGCTTTTGAGAAAGCCGCTATACCAGCGCAACGAAGGCGCCGACGATGACCGCTGGCGGTTGGCGTTCGACACCGACACGCGGCGCCTGTTCGTCGAGCATGAGCAGACCCGTGGCGATATGCGCGGCCATGGCTATGCCACCACCATCGACGAGATCGATCTCGACACTTTCTTACGGGACGATGGCGACGCCCAACGCGAACTGGTGCATCTGCTCGGGACACTGTTCATGGATCATGACGAGCCCGTGCCGGCCTGATGTCGCGCCGGCTCGACAAATCCTGGCTGGTCTTCGTCAGCGTCGAAAACCTCGAACACGACCGCTGCGTCGATCTTTTCTCGCGACCGGAAGGCAGTTTCGGGTTCGAGGAATTCCGCCGGGATGTCGAGGACCGCGGGCAATGGACGCCGGTGCAGTATTTCTCGGGCGTGGCCTATGCCTCACCGGCCGATGCGCTGGACAGCGCCGAACGCTGCGTGCCATGGCTGGCCGGTGCGCTTGCCGACCAACCGCAATTGAGACAGCGTATTCTCTCAGACCCCGCCTCCACGCTCGCCGGACCCCGATGACCCTCACCCCCGCCACCCATCGCGCCCATTTTGCCATCGGCAGCGAAGCCGCCGCAAAGCGCGTTGTCGACCTGCTGACCGAAAGCTTTTTCGAGGGCCAGGCCGCGATCGCCGCGTTCGAGCGCCCGGACGGGCTGTGGGACATCACCGTGCATTTTGCCGATCCGCCCGATCAGGCCTCGATCCGCGACCTGGTCGGCCTCGCGGCCGGCGATAAGGTCGCGCAAAACATCGGCTTCGACACCGTCGAGGCCAAGGATTGGGTTAAGGCCAGCCTCGAGGATCTGGTACCGGTTCCGGCCGGACGGTTTGTAGTGCACGGCCAGCATGATCGCGAACGGGTGCCGGCCAACAAGCTCGCCATCGAGATCGAGGCCGCGCTGGCGTTCGGCACCGGCCACCACGGCACCACACGCGGCTGCCTGCTGCTGCTCGACCAGGTGCTCAAGCAATATTATCCGCGCCGCGTGCTCGACCTCGGCACCGGCACCGGCGTGCTGGCGATCGCCGCCGCCAAAGCGCTGCATGGCCCGGTGCTCGCCAGCGACATCGATCCGGCCTCGGTGCGGGTCGCGCGCGAGAACGCGAGATTGAACGGGACCGGCGACCTCGTGCAGATCATCCCCGCCACCGGTTTCGCCGCGCCGCAATTCGCCCGGCGCGGCCCGTTCGACCTGGTGCTGGCCAACATCCTGGCCAACCCGCTGCGGCAATTGGCGGGCCCGATGGCGCGGCATCTGGCGCCGTCGGCGCTGGTGATCCTGTCGGGCCTGCTGACCCCGCAGGCGGCCGGCGTGATCGCGGCCTATCGCGCCCGTGGACTGGTGCCGTTGCGGCATGTCCGGATCGACGGCTGGAGCAGCCTGCTGCTGCGTCGCGCGGGATGATCGGGTGCGTCCATGATCCCCGCTTCATCGGTCGGCAGGGATTGTGGAGAGTGCACGCTCTGCTGCAAGGTGATGGCGATCGAAACGCTGGCAAAGCCCGCGGGCGCCTGGTGCCGGCAATGCCGCCCTGGGCATGGCTGCCTGATCCATTCCGAGCGACCGGCCGAATGCCGCGACTATAGCTGTCTCTGGCTGCGCGACGAGCGGCTTGGCCCGCAATGGAAGCCGAGCCGGTCAAGATTGGTGCTGACCACTTCCGACGACGGCATCGAAATTCGGTGCGACCCGGCCTATCCCGACGCCTGGCGCAAACCAGCATTTCGCAAACAGATTCGGCAATGGGCCGCGGCGGGCGAAACCCACGACGTCACGGTGCTGGTGATTTCAGGTCAACGGATGATTTTGATCACGCCGGAGCGCGAGTTCGATCTTGGCGTGGTGCGGCCGGATCAGCGGATCGTGCGCGAAATCGAAGGCACGCGCGTGGTCGATGTCAACGTGGTGGCGGCGTCCGAACTGGAAAATGGCGATTAGAAACGGGTTCGGACTCAGGATTTCGGCTCGTGCCGAGCGCCCTTGTCCTGCACTGTCCGTTTGACCCGGACTTCGACAAAGCGATCGATGATCTGGACAATAAGACCGCGCCGCCTTGGCACCACCGACGTGGCGGCGACGGGCGCGCCTGCCGCGCGGCGAACCGGCGGCGAGATTTTCTCGAAACTAAATGCAGGCATGTGCATCCCCTCTTCGTTGAGTTGAAACACTGCTGGATGTTCCAGCCCGACGCGGACCAAAGGTGTGCGCCGTCTCGTCCACGTCGGCTTGAATATTCAAGCATAACCTGTGCCAAATTGCGGCAAGATGGTCCACAGTGTAATCTCTTTACCCACCTTATCCTAAAGTTGGTCACGCCATGTTTGAAGCTCACTTCCAGACGTTCGAAGAACCCGAAAGCGGCGTGGCACTGACGGCGCGGCTCGCCGCCTTCCGTGAAGAACTGGCGCGGCGAAAACTGACCGGCTTCGTGATACCGCGCGCCGACCAGCAGCAAAACGAGTATGTCCCGCCCTCCGAGGAACGGCTGGCCTGGCTGACGGGCTTCACCGGTTCGGCCGGCCTTGCGATCGTGTTGACACACGAAGCGGCGGTATTCGTTGATGGCCGCTATACGCTGCAAGCCGCCAAGCAGATCGATGGCAAAGCCTGGAAGGTCGAGCCGCTGGTCGATCCGCCGCCGGAGGAGTGGCTGACCCAGCACCTTGGCGCCGGCGACCGCTTTGGCTTTGATCCATGGCTCCATACCTCTGCCGCCGCCGAACGTCTGGCCGCGGCCTGCAGCAAGGCCGGCGCCGAACTGGTCGCAGTCGATAGCAACCCGCTGGATTCAGTGTGGACCGAACGCCCGCTGCCGCCGCTTGGCCCGGTCGCGATCCATGGCGCGCAGTTTTCCGGCGAAACGGAGGGTGAAAAACTGACGCGGATTCGCGCCGAGATCGAACGATCGGGGGTCGAGGCGCTGGTGCTGTCGGACCCGCATGCGGTGGCCTGGACCTTCAACATCCGCGGCGCCGACGTTTCGCATACGCCGCTGCCACTGTCCTACGCGCTGGTGCCGAGGCAGGGCCGGCCGACCGTGTTCATCGATCACCGCAAACTCTCCAACAGCGCGCGCGATCATCTCGAGCAGTCGGCCGATGTCGCCGAACCCGATGCGCTGGCGGCGGAACTCACCACGCTGGCGCAACGTGGCGCCTCGATCGCGCTCGATAACGCCACCGCGGCCGACGCGCTCAGCCGGTTGATCGGCAAGGCCGGCGGCAAGGCGGTGCGCGGCAGTGATCCGGTCGCGCTGTTGAAAGCCTGCAAGAATGTCACCGAGATCGACGGCACCCGCAAGGCGCATCGACGCGACGCGGTGGCGCTGGCGCGCTTCCTGGCCTGGATCGACAAGGAAGCGCCGACCGGCGCGCTGACCGAGATCGACACCGTGGAGGCGCTGGAGACGTTTCGCCGCGAGACCGGCGCGCTCAAGGACGTGTCGTTTCCGACCATCGCCGGCACCGGCCCGAACGGCGCCATCGTGCATTATCGCGTCACCCGCAAGAGCAACCGGCGGATCGTAGCAGGCGATCTGCTGCTGATCGATTCCGGCGCGCAGTATCAGGACGGCACCACCGACGTCACCCGCACCATCGCGATCGGTACGCCGACCCAGGAGATGCGCGATCGCTTTACCCGCGTGCTGCGCGGCCATATCGGCATCGCGCGCGCGGTATTTCCCGATGGTACCACCGGCGCGCAACTCGATACGCTGGCGCGGCAATATCTGTGGCAGGCCGGGATCGATTTCGAACACGGCACCGGCCACGGCGTCGGCAGTTACCTTTCGGTGCATGAGGGACCGGCGCGGATTTCAAAGCTGGGCGGCACGCCGCTGAAACGGGGCATGATCCTCTCCAACGAGCCCGGCTACTACAAGACCGACGGGTTCGGGATCCGGATCGAGAACCTGGAACTGGTGGTGAGCGCCGACATCGCCGGCGCCGAGAAGCCGATGAACGCGTTCGAGACGCTGACCCTGGCGCCGATCGACCGCCGCCTGGTCGAGCTCGAGATGCTTTCCCCGGATGAATTGAAATGGCTTAACGCTTACCACACCCGGGTGCGCGATGAAGTGCGCCCGCAACTCGATGACGCGACAAAGGCTTGGCTCGACGCGGCGACGGCGGCGCTCTGACGACCACCGTCATTCCGGAGCGCGCAGCGAGAACTCTGGGGTGCTCTCGCACCCCAGGGAATCTCGAGATTCCGGGGCTGGTCCTTCGGACCATCCCGGAATGACGCATTGAATTGCAACGCCTCCCGAAAACCGAATAGCCGCATGCCGAAACGAGCGTATCTCCGGTGTGAGATCGCTTTAAAGTCTGACCGGACATCAACGGATTCAGACGGCAATGCATGGCATGATGGGCAAACCGCCCGGGACCGCGACCGACCTTTCCAGGGCCGCACAATCCAAGGTCATGCTGTTGCTGCTGGTCGCGATGACCGGTATCGCGCCGATCTCGCTGTATATGCTGGTGCCGGCGCTCCCCTTGCTGGCTTCCAGCTTCGGCCGCGACATCTCGGTCGCGCAGATGACGGTGTCGCTGTACATGGTCGGCATCGCCGCCTCGATGATCATCATGGGCCCGCTGTCGGATCGCTACGGACGCCGGCCGGTGCTGCTCGCCGGGCTCAGCCTGATGGTGCTGGCGAGTCTCGGCTGCATGTTGTCGGCGACCCTGCCGCAACTGATCGTGGCGCGTTTCTTCCAGGCGCTCGGCGGCGCGACAGGCATGGTGATCAGCCGCGCCATCATCCGCGACCTGTTCAGCCGCGACCGTGTCAGTTCCATGATCAGCCTCGTGATCGGGGTGATGATGATCGCGCAGATGCTGAGCCCGCTGACCGGTGGCCTGCTGGATGTCGCGTTCGGCTGGCGCGCGATCTTCTACCTGATCACGGCGGCCTCGCTGGTGATCGTGATCGCGATCGCGCTGGCGCTGCCGGAGACGCGCCGCCCGCGTCCCGCCGGCAGCGGCTTTCGCGGCGACGTCGGCAATCTCATGACCAGCCGCGCCTTCATCGGCTACATGCTGTGCCAGGTGCTGGCCTCGCAGATCATTTTCGCCTTCGCCGGCGGCGGCCCCTATATCGTGGTGACCCAGATGGGCCGCAGCAGCGCCGAATACGGCGCGTGGTTCGCGACCACCGCGTTCGCCTATCTGATCGGCAATCTGTTCTGCGTGCGCTTCGCGCCACGCCATTCGCTGGAAGGACTGATCTGGTTCGGCCTGGCGCTGCAGGTCGGCGGCAGCGCGCTCAACCTGGTCTGGAGTTTCGCCGGCCTCAACCAGGCGCCGGCGGTTCTGTTCGGCACCCAGATGATCGTGATGTTCGCCAATGCCTTCGTGATGTCGAATTCCGCCGCCGGCGCCATCAGCGTCCGCCCCGAAGCCGCCGGCACCGCGTCCGGCGCGATGGGCTTTTTGCAGATGGGGATCGGCTCGCTGATCTCGCAATCCGGCGCCTATCTCGGCGGCCACTCTACCTCGACGCTGCCGCTGACCGCGGCGATCTTCACCATCTCGATCGCCTGCGCCTCCACCATGGCCTTCATCGTACCGCGACGGACCATGGTGGTCAGCGAGGCGTTGATCGAGAAGGCCGAGGAGGAAGAGTCGGGGATATTGTAGGGAGCGCTTAACTCGTCATTGCGAGCGCAGGCGAAGCAATCCAGGGGTTCCGCGTGCTGGCGCCCCTGGATTGCTTCGTCGCTTCGCTCCTCGCAATGACGAACTCACTCGCCGATCAGTTTCAGCCACTCGTCTTCCGTCAACACCGCAACACCGAGCTCGCGCGCCTTTTTAAGTTTCGATCCGGCATCCTCGCCGGCGACGACGTATTCAGTATTCTTCGATACCGAGCCCGCGACCTTGGCGCCGAGACGTTCGGCGGTGGCCTTGGCCTCTTCGCGCGTCATCCTTTCCAGCGAGCCCGTAAACACCACGGTCTTGCCGGCGACCGCCGAATTGCTCTTCGGCTTTTCCGCATCGACGATGGTGACCTCTTTGGTCAGCCGCTCGACGATGCCGCGATTGTGGCTCTCGCCGAAATAGGCGGCGATGCTGGCGATCACGGTGTCGCCGATCTGATCCAACGCGTCCATCTCGGCGATGGTCTCTTCGTCGCCCTTGGTGACGGCAAGACACGCCTCGTGGAACGCGCTCCAGGAACCATAGCCGCGCGCCAGCGCCAGCGCGGTGGTCTCGCCGACCTGGCGCATGCCGAGCGCGAAGATGAAGCGCTCCAGCGATATCGTGCGCCGGCTCTCGATCGAGGCGAACAAATTGCGCACCGAGGTCGCGCCGTAGCCTTCGATCGCCTCGAGCTTGATCTTGTTGTTGCGCGCCGGCAGCGTGAAGATATCCGCGGGCTCCTTGACCCAGCCTTCCTCGAAGAAGAACTGGATCTGCTTTTCACCGAGCCCGTCGATATCGAAGGCGCGGCGCGATGCGAACAGTTTCAGGTGCTCGATCTTCTGGAACGGACAGGCAAACTCGCCGGTGCAGCGCGCGCGGGCGCCCTCCTCGCCGGCCGCGGTTTCCTCGCGCACCACATCGGTATGCAGCGGGCATGGGCATTTCTTCGGAAAATGAAAGATCTTCGCATTGTCCGGCCGCTTGTCGATGAGAACGTCGACGACTTGCGGGATCACGTCGCCGGCGCGCTGGATCACCACGGTGTCGCCGATCCGGATATCGCGGCCCTCGCGCAACTGCTCGCCGTCGCCGCCGATGCCCTTGATGTAATCCTCGTTGTGCAGGGTGACGTTCTGCACGATGACGCCGCCGACCCCGACCGGCTCCAGCTTGCCGACCGGCGTGAACGAACCGGTGCGCCCGACCTGGATCTCGATATCCCGCAGCACCGTCATGGCGCGCTCGGCGGGAAATTTATGCGCAATTGCCCAGCGCGGCGTGCGCGACACGAAGCCGAGCCGCTCCTGCCAGTCGAGCCGGTCGACCTTGTAGACTACGCCGTCGATGTCGTAATCGAGCCCGGCGCGCTGTTCCTCGATCTTGCGATGGAACGCGATCAACTCCTCGACGGAATGACAGAGCTTGGTCAGCGGATTGGTTTTGAAGCCGCAGCGCTCGAACCAATGGATCATGCCGGACTGCGTTTCCTCCGGCATCTCGCTCATCTCGCCCCAGGCGTAGGCGAAAAATCCCAGCGGGCGTGACGCGGTAATGGTCGGGTCCTTCTGGCGCAGCGAGCCCGCGGCCGAATTGCGCGGATTGGCGAAGATGGTATCGCCGGCCGCCTTCTGCCGTTCGTTCAACGCCAGGAACGCCTTCTTGGTCATATAGACTTCGCCGCGCACCTCGCAGATCTCAGGCACCTTGCGACCTTTCAGCTTCTGCGGCACGTCCTCGAGCGTGCGGATATTGGCGGTAACGTCCTCGCCCTCGGCGCCGTCGCCGCGGGTCGCGGCGGTGACGAGTTCGCCGCCTTCATAGCGCAGCGACATCGACAGCCCGTCGATCTTCGGTTCGGCGCTGAACGCGATCTGGCTGTCCGGCAATTTCAGGAAGCGCTCGATGCGCGCGGCAAAGTCGAGCACATCGGCTTCGGCAAAGGCGTTGTCGAGCGACAGCATCGGCACGGCGTGGCGAACTTTCCTAAATCGCCCTGACGGCGCGGCGCCGACCTTCTGCGACGGCGAGTCGGACGATACGAACTCCGGAAACCTTTTCTCGATCGCGTTGAAGCGCTGCCGCAGCGCGTCGTACTCGGCATCGGTGACGCTGGGCGCATCGTCCTGGTAATAGCGCCTGTCATGCCCTTCGAGTTCGAGCGCCAGCCGCACCCACTCCACCTTGGCCTGCGCCTTGGTGAGTTTTGCAACTTCAACGAGTGTCTTTTTTGATTTGGCCATCAGCTTGTCATTCCGGGATGGTCCGCAGGACCAGACCCGGAATCTCGAGATTCCGGGTTCGTGCTGCGCACGCCCCGGAATGACACCGTTGGATCAGTAGAATGCCCTACTACGTCTACATCCTCGCCAGTCGAAAAGACGGCGGCACTTACGTCGGCATAACCAACGACATCATACGAAGGATTTACGAACATCGGACCAAGGCCGTTCCGGGTTTTACGTCGAAATACAATATCACACGGCTGGTTTGGTTCGAAATATACGATGACCCGATTTCCGCGATCACCCGCGGAAAGGAGCTGAAAAAGTGGAAGCGGAAATGGAAGACGCAATTGATTGAGGCGGAAAATCCGGAGTGGAAGGATTTGTATGAATCGATCTGCAACTAATGCGTCATTCCGGGGCGTGCGAAGCACGAACCCGGAATCTGGGATTCCGGTTTCGCTGCTTCGCGCACCCCGGAATGACGGGAATTAGGCCGTCGCCGCGCGCAGCAGGCGGTCCGCGGCGGCCCGCGCTTCGGCGGTAATTTCGGCGCCGGCCAGCATGCGGGCGATTTCCTCGCGGCGGTGGTCGGCGGCGAGCGCGTTGACCCGGGTGGCGACCCGCTTGCCCTTGTCGAGCGCGTCCTTTGAAATCAACAAATGATGGTTGGCGCGGGCGGCAACCTGCGGCGCGTGGGTGACTGCCATCACCTGCACCTGGCCGGCCAGCCGCGCCAGCCGGGCGCCGATCGCGTCCGCCACCGCGCCGCCGACGCCGGTATCGATTTCGTCGAACACCAAAGTCGGCGCCGAGCCGCGATCGGACAGCACCACCTTCAGCGCCAGCAAAAATCGCGACAACTCACCCCCGGAGGCGACCTTCATCATGGGGCCGGGCTTGGTTCCGGGATTGGTCTGGACCCAGAACTCGACCCGGTCGATGCCCTGCGGCCCCGGTGCCGCGGCATCGGTCTCGACCTGGGTCATGAATTTCGCGCGTTCCAGTTTCAGTGGCGCGAGTTCGGCGTTGACCGCCTTGTTGAGCTTATCGGCCGATTTGGTCCGCGCGGCGGACAGCTTCGCTGCCGCGGCCGCGTAAAGCTTGTCGGCTTCGCCGGCGGCGGCCTCGAGTTTCTTCAGCTGACCGGCCCCGGCATCGATCAGCGCAACGTCGGCCTGATATTTCGCGGCCAGCGCCGCCAGTCCGTCAACCGGCGTGGCGTATTTGCGCGACGCGCCGCGCAGCGCGAACAGCCGCTCCTCGATACGCTCCAGTTCGCCCGGATCGAAATCGGCCGCGATCAGTGCTGCGGTCAGATGCTGGTCGGCCTCCTCCAGTGCGTTGATGGCGATATCGATCGCCTTTACCGCGGGCTCGACCAGGCTCGGCGAATTGCCGGCGCGCCGCTCCAGCCGGCGTACCGCCGCCGCCAACGCCGCCACCGGCGAATGATGGCCGCCGACGGCGTCCTGGGCCTCGCGCAGGTCGGCCGCGATCTTCTCGCCCTGCATCATGGTGGTGCGGCGCCCGGCCAGCGCGGTCTCTTCGCCGTCCCTGGGCGCCAGCGTCCTCAGCTCATCGGCAGCGTGGCGGAGATAATCCGCCTCGCGGGCGGCGCGCTCCATCGCCGCGCGATGCTCGTCCAGCTGGCTATTGGCGGCGCGGCGGGCCTCCCACAACTTCTCGAGGCTCGTGACGTCCTTTTCCAGCCCGGCGAAGGCATCGAGCAGGCGGCGGTGGGTCGAGGCGTCGACCAGCGCACGCTCGTCATGCTGGCCGTGAATTTCGACCAATGTGGCGCCGACCGCCTTCAGGGTCTGCACGCTGATCGATTGATCGTTGAGGAAGGCGCGGGTGCGGCCGTCGGCCAGTTGCACCCGGCGCAGGATCATCTCGCCGGTGTCGTCGAGCCCGTTGGCGGCCAGGATCGCGGCGGCGGGGTGGCCCTTCGGTACATCGAATACCGCGGTGACCTGCCCCTGTTCGACGCCATTGCGTACCAGCCCAGCGTCGCCACGGCCGCCCAGCGCCAGCGCGAAGGCGTCAAGCAGGATGGATTTGCCGGCGCCGGTTTCGCCGGTCAGCACCGCCAGACCACGGGAAAACTCGATATCGAGCCGTTCGATCAGGACGATGTCACGGATCGAAAGACGGGCCAGCATGGAAAACTGTTTCCTACCCGAGACCTATCTTCCTGAAGGCCCTCGAAATGTAAGACCCCTGATTCTCGCTCGGCTCGAGACCGCCGGACTTTACAAGATTATAGGCGTCTTTGTACCAGCGGCTGTCAGGAAAATTGTGCCCGAGCACGGCCGCGGCGGTCTGCGCCTCGCCGACGATGCCGATCGCCATATAGGCCTCGGTGAGACGGGCCAGCGCTTCCTCGACATGCCGGGTGGTCTGGTACTGCGTGACCACGGTCTTGAAGCGGTTGATGGCAGCGGTGTAGTCGCGCTTGTCCATGTAATAGCGGCCGACATTCATTTCCTTGCCGGCGAGCTGGTCGCGGGCACCCTCAAGCTTGGCCTTGGCGCTGACGGCGTATTCCGAGGTCGGATATTTGCGGATCACCTCTTCCAGCGCCGCGATCGCCTTCTCGGTGCGGCCCTGGTCGCGGCTGGTGTCCGGGATCTGATCGTATTGCGACGAGGCGATCAGGAACTGCGCATAGGCAGCGTCGGGGCTGCCCGGATGCAAGGTGACGTATCGGGTCGCCGAGCCGATGCAGTTATCGTAGTCGCCGGCGTTGTAATAGGCGTAAGCCGACATCAGCAGCGACTTGCGCGCCCACTCCGAATAGGGATGCTGGCGATCGACTTCCTCGAACTTTTTCGAGGCCGCCTTCGGATCGCTCTTCTGGTTCATCAGGTACAAGCCCTCATTGTAGAGCTTGTCCGCGGGCTCTTCCGTGAAGGTGTCGTCCTTGGCCGTGAACTTGTCCCACAGCGCGCCGGTACCGCAGCCGCTGAGGGGGATCGCGAGCGCCACCAGGCCGAAGGCCAACCGCAACTGGCGTGCGAATCGCGAAGCATCCAGGCCATTGGAGGCCGAACGGGCCGAGAGTGCGCGTAATTTGAGCGTCATACGCCGTGCCGACATTGATTTTAAAACCTGACGCCTGTGATGCGGTGCCCGCTTCGCGCCATGTACGCGACCCAGGCGCATATCATGAACGCATCGAATGTCGCGCCCGCGGCGCCATATCTCGCAACCGCGTGCCTGTGTAACCGAAAACGGTCCGGTAACCAACCGGATACGCAGCCATTTCGCCCGGATTAAGGCGGCG
Source organism: uncultured Alphaproteobacteria bacterium (assembly GCA_963845435.1). Taxonomy (GTDB): domain Bacteria; phylum Pseudomonadota; class Alphaproteobacteria; order Rhizobiales; family Xanthobacteraceae; genus Bradyrhizobium. The sequence continues at coordinate 343,080 of CAWJSD010000006.1, read as the reverse complement.
CGGCGGTATTGGGGCCAGTGTGGTTACGGTGCCGACGATATCAGGGATATCCTAGGAAATTCTTAGGCATACGGCCAAGACGACGGAACTGTGCCGCGTCCACACCGTCAGGCCTCAAGAGGCGTCCGGCAGCGCTCTTTCAGGAAACGTCCGGGCCGTAAGCGGGGGCGATCATGCCGGCGGCCAAGCCACTGCCAGCCTCGGCGTAGGTGCGCGGACGGCGCACAGCGTCGGATTCGAGCACCCGGAAGGCGGTCCGATCGGCCAGCAGAGCGGTCAGGACCGCGTGGTTCAGCTTGTGGCCACCGCGAACCGAACGATAGGCGCCAAGCAGCGGCAATCCGGCCAGCGCCAGATCGCCGACCACGTCGAGCACCTTGTGGCGGGCGCATTCGTCGGAATAGCGCAGACCTTCGGTGTTGAGCAGCCGCTCCTCGTCGAACACCACCGAATTCTCGAACGAAGCGCCGAGCGCGAAACCGGCGCTCCAGAGTCGGGCGACGTCGTTCATGCAGCCGAAGGTGCGGGCGCGGGAAACTTCGCGACGGAACCGCTCCGGGCTCAGGTCCAGCACGTAGCTCTGGCGGCCGATCACGGGATTGGCGAAATTAATCTCGACCTCGGCGCGGAACCCGGCGGCATGGGGCCGCAACTCGCCGAACGATTCACCCATCGAGACGGAGACGGGCTTGAGCACCTGAATGAAGCGGCGGGCGGCGGATTGAGTGATAATGCCGGCCTGGTCGATGGCGGCGACGAAAGCAGCCGCGCTGCCGTCCATGATCGGAACTTCCGGGCCGTCGACTTCGATGGTGGCGTTGTCGACGCCCATGCCGCGCAGCGCGGCCAGCACGTGCTCGGCGGTCGAGACCAGCGGGCCGTTACGGTCGCCGAGGACGGTTGCAAATTCGGTGGCGATCACGGATCCGGCGACGGCCTGAACTTCGCGATCGGCGCCATCCAGTCCGGTGCGGACAAAAATAAAACCCGCATCGATCGATGCAGGCCCAATGGTCAGACTGACAGGTAATCCGGAATGTACGCCGACGCCCGTAACGGTGGCTTGCGAACGAAGCGTTGTCTGCCGGCTGAATTTCATTATAGACCCGCCCACTACTGACCTACCTAAAAACGTATCGGCCACGTTTCCCCATGCCGACTCGCTTTCAGTATCCCCAAGTCACGGGCAGACCATAGACACCGCCCGAAAGAGCGCCAACTCACGCTTTTTTACCGATTGTTACCCAACCTATGCCGCATTCGAGACAAAAGTTGACCGAATTCGAGCCCGGTCCGGGACCGCTCCAGCCCGGCCATTAGACCCCCAAATACATAATTAATCATTTAAATTCAGTCACTTGAGAATCCGTTGGCGCATGGCTGGGCCGCGCCAAGAAAAAGGCCCCGGCGTGTTCGCCGGGGCCTTTCGAGCATCAGGATTGTAACAATTGTCAGTTCGACTGCCGCCGCAGGAAGGCGGGGATATCAAGATGGTCGTCACCCTGTGGCGCCGGTGCAACAGGTGCGGGGCGGCCGTGCTCGTCCAAGCCTTGCGGCGCGGGACGGCGGGCATACTCCGATACCGGTTCATGTGTCGCCATCTGCTGCGCGATGGTGCGCTGCGGCTTGCGCTCCGGCAGCGGCGGCATCGGAGCCATCGACGGACCCGGGCCACGGCTCGCGGCCGGCGGCTCGGCTTCTTCGTCGCGACGGCCGAGGCCGACATTGGCCAGCCGCTGCAGCAGCGAGATCCGGGTCTTTTGCGGATGTTCCTCTTCGGCATCCGTGGACCTCGCCTGCCGGATTTCGTTCTGGGCCGGCATCGGCAGGTCCTCGAACTTCGGCATCCGCGGCGTCCGGGACGGAGCGCGCTCGGCCGCCTGCGGGATGAAGGTCTCGGGGGTCGCGACCTCCCGTACCTCGGCCTTCTCATGGTCCGGGAACAATGACGGCTTCTGGGCGATCGGACGGACCGTCACGTCGCCATAGGACGCCGGCTGCACCGGCGCCTGGGCGACGGCTTGCTGGGTTTCGGGGGAGACTGCCGCCGCGATCGCGGCCAGGGTCGCCCGCTCGTGGGGTTGACCGGCCGGGCGCGGCGCGACGGGCGCGACATGGCCCGGCATCGTGGCTTCCAGCTTCTGGGCGCGTTCGGCCAAACGGGCGTTGTCGGCGCGCAGGCGAGCGGTCAGGTCGGCCAAGCGGGAGTCAGGGGTCGTGGAAATGGGCGCCGCCGCGGCAGGGGTCACGGCGGCCACAGGCGTTGTGGCGTTACGCGAAATCATCGCCTGCTCGATGCCGGTGGCGACCACCGAGACGCGGATGATGCCGTCGAGGTTCTCGTCGAAGGTGGCGCCGACGATGATGTTGGCGTCCTGGTCGACTTCCTCGCGGATGCGGGTGGCGGCTTCGTCGACTTCGAACAGGGTCAGGTCCTTGCCGCCGGTGATCGAGATCAACAGGCCGCGGGCGCCCTTCATCGAGCTGTCGTCGATCAGCGGGTTGGCGATCGCGGCTTCCGCGGCGGTCAGCGCGCGCTTGTCGCCGGAAGCTTCGCCGGTACCCATCATCGCCTTGCCCATTTCGCGCATCACGGCGCGAACGTCGGCGAAGTCGAGGTTGATCAGGCCTTCCTTGACCATCAGGTCGGTGATGCAGGCGACGCCCGAATAGAGCACCTGGTCGGCCATCGCGAAGGCGTCGGCGAAGGTGGTCTTTTCGTTGGCGACCCGGAACAGGTTCTGGTTCGGGATGATCAACAGCGTGTCGACCACCTTGTGCAGTTCGGTGATGCCGGACTCCGCGGTGCGCATGCGGCGCGCGCCTTCGAAGTGGAACGGCTTGGTGACGACGCCGACGGTGAGGATGCCCATGTCGCGCGCGGTCTTGGCGATGACGGGAGCCGCGCCGGTGCCGGTGCCGCCGCCCATGCCGGCGGTGACGAACACCATGTTGGCGCCGGTGAGATGATCGCGAAGTTCGTCGAGCACTTCCTGCGCTGCAGCCGCGCCGACGTCAGGCTGCGAGCCTGCGCCGAGACCCTGGGTCACCTGCGTGCCCATCTGCACGATGCGTTGGGCTTTCGACATCGTCAGCGCCTGCGCGTCGGTATTGGCGACGACGAAATCCACGCCCTGCAATCCGGCGGTGATCATGTTGTTGACGGCGTTGCCACCGGCGCCGCCGACGCCGAACACGGTAATACGCGGCTTCAACTCGCGGATATCAGGAACGTTGAGATTGATGGTCATGGGTGCCTCTCGTATTACGCGCGCGTTGGTTCGCCCCGGCCGGCGGCCGCGGGAGTTGGTGAAATTCCAGCGAAGTTCCAGGCATTACGGAAAACAATCATCAAAAGCCCTCGCGTAGCCATCGGCCGACCTTTCCGAAGTAACCTTCGTTTCCTGTCTTGATCTGCCTGACGTGCCGCGGTTCGACGTGTTCCAGATGCGCATATTGCGGATAGACCAGCAGGCCCGTCGGCACCGCGAACGAAGCGCTCTTGGCCTCGCTGGGCAGCCGGCCGAAGCCGAGCGGACGGCCGATCCGGACCGGACGGCCGAGGATCTGGGTGGCGAGTTCGACAAAGCCGGAGAGCTGCGAGGCGCCGCCGCTCAACACCACACGCGCCTTTGGCTCTGCCGCAAAGGGAGAATCCGCAAGGCGGTCCCGGACCATTTCAAAAATCTCCTCGGCGCGATGCTTGACGATGTTCGCGATCGTGGCACGGGACACGATCTGCGGAGCATCGCGCTCATTGTCCCCTGCCGCCGGCACGGACATCAATTCGCGCGCGTCAGACCCGCCGGTCAGCACGGTGCCATATAACGTCTTGATTCGCTCGGCATCCGCAATGCATGCCGAAAGGCCGCGTGCAAGATCCATTGTGATGTGTTGCCCGCCGACCGCAAAGCCGCTGGCGTGGACGAATCGGCCGCCGGAATAGATCGCGATCGTGGTGGTTCCCGCCCCCATCTCGACCACCGCGGCGCCGATATCGGCCTCGTCGTCGGTCAGGACCGACAGCCCTGCGACATAAGGACTCGCCGCCATGGCTTCGACGTTGAGGTGGCAGCGTTCCACCACCAGCATCAGGTTCTTGGCCACGTTGGCGTCGAGGGTGACGACATTCATGTCGACCCCGAACTGCCGCGCGACCATGCCCCGGGGGTCGCGAATACCCTTGACCCCGTCGAGCGCGTAGCCGACCGGCAGCGCGTGCACCACGGTGCGGCCCTCGCCGGTGGCGTGGCGCATCCCGGTGGAGGTGATTCGGGTGACGTCGGCAGGGGTCACCGCGCCGCCCTTGATGTCGGCGGCGGCCTCGATCAGCTGGCCCTGCAGCCGCCCGGCCGAGACCGACAGCAGTACCGATTCGACCCTGACCTTGGCCATCCGTTCCGCCAGCGCCACGGCGTGACGGACAGCCTGTTCGCATTCGGCGAGGTCGACGACCGCGCCGGCCTTGACCCCGCGCGACTGGATCTGGCTATAGCCGATCAGTTCGATCGAATGGCTGCGGCCGCGCAGCGCCTCGCTGGGCTGGCACGGCGTCAGCCGCGCGATCATGCAGGCGATCTTGCTGGTGCCGATGTCGAGCGACGCCACCAGCGCGGTGCGCTTCTGCGATACCTGCCGCGTCTTCGGGGTCTGCCGATCAATGCCGGTCATGCGTCACCGGCCTTTTTCTTGGGCTTCTTGTCCTTGAACAGATCTTCGCGGGCCTTGGCCGCGTCGTCGGACAATTGCACGCTGAGGCGGTCCGGCAGCCGCATGTCGACCGCAACGATGTCGCGCGAGAACAGTCTGTCGTCCTGGTCGAGCTTGCTCAGGGTCGCCAGCGCGGTGTCGACGTCATTCTCCGGCAGCCGGATATCGAGGCCGTCCTGCAGCCGCAAATTCCAGCGCCGTTCGCCGACGAAGATCGCGGCCTTGGTCACGCGCGCGCACCTGGGGATAGCGGTTGAGCACCGCCAGGAAGTCCTTGGCATGGGTTTCAGCGCCCTTGCCGACCATCAGCGGCAAGGTCGCGAAGCGCCGCGTCACATAGGGTTCGAGCACCGCGCCGTCGTCGGCGATCACGGCGAGATGACCGCCCTGCTGCCACAGCGCGAACGCCGTGCGTTCGACGATGTCGATCTGCAGCCGGCCCGGATAAAGCTTCAGGATGGTGGCGTCGGCGATCCAGGGATTGGCCTTGAGCCTGGTGCGGACCGCATCGGCATCGAGGAACAGCAGCGACGAGCGGCCGTTGACGCCGCCGATGGCGAGCACCTCGTCCTGGGTCAATTGCTTGCGGCCGTTGATGGCGACCGTGGTGATGCGAAAGCCGGCCGAATTGGCCAGCGCGTTGCGGGTGTCGCTCGCGGCCTGCGCCAGCTCGTCGACATGGCCGCCTTTGACGACGCCGAAGCCGGCGCTGCCGAGCAGGATCATCACCGTCGCCGCCGTGCCGGCCCGGCGCGGCACATAACGCTCGATCCAGGGGATCAGGCCGTTCTGCTGCGGCTCGCGCTCGAATCGCGGTCTGGCGGGCAAGGACTTAACGGTCTTAACGGTTGCGCGCTTGGCCGGCATACGGCGTTGCAGCCACTCGCGCAGCAGCACGGCCGCGCCAATGGCAGCCGCTTTCAGGTCAGCTTGGGGCCGCGGCGATCGTTCCGACCGGGCGGGGCGTCCTGCACCATCCATGGCACGAGCTCGTCAATTGTTGCCCGCAAACGCTTGCGAGTACTGGCACAAATGACAGATCGGTCGGCCGGGTCAGGGTCATCAGCTCACAAATAGATCGAGCCTTTTGATTCCCTCGATGCGGTCGTCAGAAGCGGAAATCCGCACCAGCTCACGCCCCGGCAGCCAAACGCCTTTTGCGCCGCCAGCGTTAACCTTCGGGCCTACTGGTAAACAAAAAGTAAAACCGGGGCCTAACAGGTAAATATTCAACTGCCGGGTGAGCGGTTTGCGTCATTATTCATGGAATTTTACGTAAATTGCTCTCCGGGTTCCGGATTTCGGCCCGGGGAACCCGCCCGCCGCCGCCCTACCCGGGCATCCGCTGCGTCGCCAGCGCGATCTGGTCCTGCAGGAATTCCGCGAAGGTGATTCCGACCGCCTTGAGCGCCTTCGGATAGAGCGAGGCCTGGGTCAGGCCCGGCAAAGTGTTGGTCTCGAGATAGACCAGCCCGGTGCCGGAGACGATGAAGTCCGAGCGCGAATAGCCGCTGCACGACAGCGCCTTGTGCGCCTTCAGCGCCTGATCCATGAGCTGCTCGGTAATCTCCGGCGCAAACCGTCCCGGGCAGATCTCCTGGGTCGACTTGGCAAGATATTTGGCGGTGTAGTCAAAGCCGCCATCGGCGGCGATGATCTCGATCGGCGGCAGCGACACCACCGAGCCGTCGGTTTTTTCCAGCACGCCGCAGGTGGCTTCCACGCCGGCCACGAACCGCTCGATCAGATATTCCTCGGCCTCGGCCGCGCGGCGGACCGCGACGAGATCCTGCTTCGAATTGACGTAGATCAGCCCGTAGCTCGAGCCGTCCTTGGCCGGCTTGGCGATCAGCCGGCCATGCTCGGCCAGCGCCGCCTCGGCATCCTCAAGCGCGACGCTGACGCTCGTGGTGACGCCGGCGATCGACGCGAATCGCTTCGCCGCGACCTTGTCGAAGGCGAGATTGGACGAGGCCGAAGCCAGACCCGGTAAACGGAATCCCGCGGCATCTCGCACATCGCCTGCAATTCGCCGTTCTCGGCCATGCCACCATGCATGCCGAGCACCAGCAGCCGATCCTCGGCCTTCGCGCTGATCCAGCGCGCGCGCGATCCCGCCACGGCTGGGCGTACCCGGATTGAACGAATCCTCGAACGGCCGCGCATGCTTCAGCAGCACCTCGCCGCTGGTCTCGTGCACGCTGTCGTCGACATCCCAGAACCACAGATCGGCGTCAGGCAATGCCCGATGCAGTGCCTGCGCGCTTGCCACCGAGACCAGCCGTTCCTTGTTCAAGCCGCCGAAGAGAATGGTGATGCGCTTCATTCGATAAGTTGGCCTATCTGCTGATCATTCCGGGATGCGCCTGATGCGCAGACCCGGAATCTCGTTTTCACAATCGCTGGATTCCGGGTTCGCGCTACGCGCGCTCCGGAACGCCAGTCATCTAAGCAATCCCAAGCCGCTTGATTTCCCAATGTAGCTCAATTCCGGACTTTTGCTTGAACCCGGGCGCGGACGGTTTCGCCGAGCGTTTCGATGTCGTGCGCGGTGGCGTTGCCGGTGTTGATCAGGAAATTGCAGTGCATCTCCGAGACCTGCGCGCCACCGACCTTCAGGCCGCGACAGCCGGCAGCGTCGATCAGCTTCCAGGCGCTGTTGCCGGGCGGATTCTTGAAGGTCGAGCCGCCGGTCTTTTCCCGGATCGGCTGTGCGGTCTCGCGGTGGGTCTGCACCTCGTTCATCCGCGCCCGGATCGCCTCCGCCGCGGCCGATATGCCGCGAAAGCGCGCCGACGTAAAAATGATCGAGGGATCGACGCCGCTGTTGCGATAAACGAATTTCATATCGGCATTGGTGAAGCGATGTTTGGTGCCGTCGCGGCCGATGCCCGATGCTTCGACCAGCACGTCCTTGGTCTCGCCGCCATTGGCGCCGGCGTTCATGCGCAACGCGCCGCCGATCGAGCCGGGAATACCGAAGTAAAATTCAAGGCCGCTGAGATTGGCCGCGGCCGCGGTTTCCGCCACGCGCTTGTCGAGCGCGGCGCTGCCCGCACTGACGATCTCGCCATCGGCCGAGGTTTCGCCGAAGCCGCGTGGCGACAACCGGATCACCACGCCTGGCATGCCGCCATCGCGCACGATCAGATTGGAGCCGACGCCGACGACATAGACCGGAATTTCGGGCGGCAGATGCGCGAGAAAATAAGCCAGGTCATCTTCATCCGCCGGCGTAAACAGGATCTGCGCCGGGCCGCCGACCCGAAACCAGGTCAGTTCCGCCAGCGACTGGTTTGCCAGCAGCCGCCCGCGCAATTCCGGCATCGCGGCTTTGAGATCCGGCGTGATGTCTGGGAAGGTCACTGAAGACCTTTCGATGTTTTGCTGTTTCTGTGCCCTCCCCCCTTGTGGGGGAAGGCCAGGGAGGAGGGTAAACCAAAGTCACCGACCTCGCGGTTACCCCCCTCGCCGGCTCTCCCCCACAAGGGGGGAGAGAGCAGAAAGAGGCCCGTCTTGCTCTCGATGCTCAACGTCTTCGCTCTCATCCCAGCGCCTTCAGTTCGCCGGGCAAGGCATAGGCCCATTGCGTGATGTTGCCGGCGCCGAGGCACACGACCAGATCGCCGCTGCCGGCGAGACCCTTGATCACGCGCGCGAGTTCGCTCGGCGTTCGGCAGCGGGATCACGTCGCGATGGCCGTGGGCGCGCAGGCCGAGCACGAAATGATCGCGATCGATGCCCGCGATCGGCGCCTCGCCGGCCGGATAGACCTCGGCGACCACCACCGCATCGGCGTCGTTGAAGCAGGTGCAGAATTCCTCGAACAGCGATTGCAGCCGGGTGAAGCGATGCGGCTGCACCACGGCGATGATCTTGCCGTTGGTGGATTCGCGCGCCGCCTTCAGCACCGCCGCGATCTCGACCGGGTGATGGCCGTAATCGTCGATCACGGTGATGCCGTTCAATTCGCCGGTCTTGGTGAAGCGCCGCTTGACGCCGCCGAAGCCCGCGAGCGCCTTGCGGATGGCGTCGTCGGACAGACCGAGTTCATGCGCCACCGCGATCGCCGCCGTGGCGTTGAGCGCGTTGTGCCGGCCCGGCATCGGCAACTTGATGTCGGCGATTTCGTGCGTCGCATCGGTCTTGCGGTTGCGGAACACGACCTTGAAACTCGAGCCGCCGCCCATCGGCGTAAGATCGACCAGCCGCGCATCGGCCTGCGGATTTTCGCCGTAGGTGATGATGCGGCGATCCTCGATCTTGCCGACGATGGTCTGCACCACGGGATGATCGATGCACATCACGGCGAAACCGTAGAACGGCACGTTCTCGACGAAATTGCGGAACGCATCCTGCACCGCCTCGAACGTCTTGAAGTGATCGAGATGCTCGGGATCGACATTGGTGACGATGGCGACGTCGGCCGGCAGCTTCAGGAACGTGCCGTCGCTCTCGTCGGCCTCCACCACCATCCAGTCGCCGGCGCCGAGCCGCGCGTTGGTGCCGTAGGCGTTGATGATGCCGCCATTGATCACGGTCGGATCGAGACCGCCGGCATCGAGCAGGGTCGCGACCATCGAGGTGGTGGTGGTCTTGCCATGGGTGCCGGCGATCGCGACGCAGCTTTTCAGCCGCATCAGTTCGGCCAGCATTTCGGCGCGCCGCACCACCGGGATGCGCTGCGCGCGCGCCGCCATCAGTTCGGGATTGTCGCGCTTGATCGCGGTCGAGACCACGACCACGTCGGCGCCGCGACATTCTCGGCCTTGTGGCCGACAGAGACCTTGATGCCCTTCTCGCGCAGCCGCGTCGACGTTGGCGCCTTCGGAGGCGTCGGAGCCCTGCACGGTGTAGCCGAGATTGCACAGCACCTCGGCGATGCCGCTCATGCCGATGCCGCCGATCCCGACGAAGTGGATGGGTCCGATCTCGCGCGGCAGTCTCATGGCTTGGTTCTCTGTGCTCTCGTCATGCCCGGGCTCGACCCGGGCATCCACGAATCTGCTTCACTTCATGCAAGACGTGGATGGCCGGGACAAGCCCGGCCATGACGTAACAAGTAGATCGAATCCGGCCAAACGCGCCTAAATTCCCGCCACTTTCGCCACCAGATCGGCCAGCCGCTCGGCCGCATCGAGGCGGCCGACGATGCGGGCGCTTGGCAGCCATCGCGGTCAGCCGCGCCGGGTCGGCGGCGAAGGCCGAGATCTCGGCGGCCAGCCGTTCGGAGGTGAAATCCTTCTGCACGATCCGGATCGCGCCGTCGGCCTGCGCCAGCACGCCGGCATTGGCGAACTGATCCTGGTCGATCGACCCCGGCAGCGGCACCAGGATCGACGGCCGGCCGATCGCGCCGAGTTCCGCAACGGTGCCGGCGCCGGAGCGCGACACCACCAGATGGTTCGACGCCAGCCGCGCCGGCAGATCGGTGAAAAACGGCGCCAGTTCGGCCGCGATCTTCAGCCGGTCGTAGACCGCGCGAACCCGCGCCATGTCCTCCTCGCGAACCTGCTGGGTCAGGATCAGCCGGCTCCATAACGCCGGCGCAAGCTGCTCGATCGCGCCGGGCACGATATCGGCCATCACCCGCGCGCCCTGGCTGCCGCCGACCACCAGCAGGCGCAGCGGACCGTTGGCTTCGGGCGACACGAACGGCACCGCCGCCGCGGCCAGGATCGCCGGCCGCATCGGCGTGCCGACCGTGGTGGTCTTCGGCGCCAGCGCCGGATCGCGATCGAGCACGCCGGGCAGCGAGGTCGCGATCGCGCTGACCCGGCCCGACAAAAACCGATTGGCGCGGCCGAGCACCGCATTGGCCTCATGCAGCAAGGTCGGCACGCCGAACAGCCGCGCCGCCAGCAGCGGCGGCAGGGTCGGATAGCCGCCAAACCCGACCACGGCCGAAGGCTTCAACCGCCGCACCAGATTGAGCGCGACGATGGTCCCTGCCCCGAGCATCGCGCCGGTATAGGCCAGCGACCATGGCGTGCGGCCGCGCACGGTTTCGCTCGGCACCACGTCGATGGTGGCCTTGGAAAACAGCCCGCTATAGCGCAGCGCGCGTGCATCGGTGGCGAGCCGCACACGAAAACCGCGGCGGATCAGTTCGACGCCGAGCGCTTCGGCGGGAAACAGATGACCGCCGGTACCGCCCGCGGCCAGCAGAATGAGAGGCGCGTTATCCATGAGGGGGTTCTTTATAGGTGTTTTGCCGTCATTGCGAGGAGCCACCCCCGCACCGTCATTCCGGGATGGACCGAAGGTCCATAAGTTCGCCCTTCGGGCGCTCGGAATGACCTACAAGCGCTTATTGACGGAAACCCTTACGCATACGCCGGCGCGGCCTGGGCGGCGCCGATCGATTGCACCTCGGTGCGCGGGCGGATGCCGGGTCAGCGCCAGCATCATGCCGACGCCATAGGCCAGCGACACCATCGACGAGCCGCCATAGGAGATGAACGGCAGGGTCATGCCCTTGGCCGGGATCAGTTGCAGATTGACCGACATGTTGATCGCGGCCTGCACGCCGAACAGCACCGCGAGGCCCGAGGCCGCGAAGCGCGCGAACATGTCGTCGGTGGCGTAGGCGCGCGACAGCGCGCGGATCACGATGAAGGCGAACAGCGCCAGCAGCGCCAGGCAAAGGACGATGCCGAACTCCTCGGCGCCGACCGCGAACACGAAGTCGGTATGGCTGTCCGGCAGGCTGCGCTTGGCGATGCCTTCGCCGGGCCCGAGCCCGAACCAGCCGCCGTTGTAGAACGCTTCCATCGCGGTATCGACCTGGAACGTATCGCCGGACGCCGGATTCATGAAGTGCTTGATGCGCGCGGCGACGTGCGGCACCAGTAGATAGGCGCCGAACAGTCCGGCGCTGGCGACGCCGGCAAGCCCGAGCACCCAGATCATCCGCATCCCCGCGATGAAGAACAGCGAGCCCCACACCATCGAGATCAGCATGGTCTGGCCGAAATCCGGCTCCATCACCAACAGCGACACCAGCATCATCAGCAGCACCAGCGCCATCGTGGTCGCCGGCATTTCCGGCTTGCCGGTGGATTCCGCGAACAGCCACGCCGCCAGCACCACGAATGAAGGTTTGGCCGCTTCCGAAGCCTGGATGTTGACGCCGAGGATGGTGATCCAGCGCCGCGCGCCCTTGACTTCGGGGCCGATCAGCAAGGTCACGACGATCAAAGTAATGCTGATCGCGAAAATGATCAGCGCGCTGCGGCGGATCTGCCGCGGCGACAGGAACGACACCCCGATCATCACGCACAGCGAGGGCACCAGGAACATCACGTGGTGATTGAAGAAGTGGAACGGGTCGAGCCCGATCCGCACCGCCACCGGCGGGCTCGCCGCCAGCGACAGGATGATGCCCGCCAGCATCAGCGCGATGATCGCCGCCAGTTGCAGCTTGTCGACGGTCCACCACCATTCGCTCAAGGGGGTGCGTTGTTCACGGGAGATCATGGCGGTTCCCTTGTGGCGTTCCCTTGCGGGCAGAGGTCGTCCATTGGTCGCCCAGCTTGGTTGCCAAGCGGTTAACGGGAGGGAAGAAAGCCTCTGGTCCACACATCCGGGCGTCATCCTGAGGTGCGAGCGGAGCGAGTCTCGAAGGATGGCCGCACGTACAGCGCTGAACACCATCCTTCGAGGCGCGCCAAGATGGCGCGCACCCTCAGGATGACGAGCCCGCTGTAACGAGCGATATAGTCACACCACCGGCTTGACGCCGGGCAATGCCGTCACCAGGTCGCGAAACTTCGTGCCGCGGATTTCGAAGTTGCGGTACTGGTCGAACGAGGCGCAGGCGGGCGACAGCAGCACGACCGGATCTGTGATGCCTGATGCTTCGGCGTCGCGGGCAGCGTTGGCGACGGCAACGTCGAGCGTCTGGCTGATCTCGTGCGGCACCTGATCGCCGAGGGTGCCGGCGAATTCAAGCGCGGCTTCGCCGATCAGATAGGCCTTGCGGATACGTGGGAAATATTCGGTGAGGCCAGTGATGCCGCCGAGCTTAGGCTTGCCGCCGGCGATCCAGAAGATGTCGCCGAACGACGACAGCGCATGCGCCGCCGCGTCGGCGTTGGTGCCTTTGGAGTCGTTGACGAACAGCACAGGACCGAGGCGACCGACCTGCTCCATGCGATGGGCAAGACCGGGGAAACTGCGCAAAGCTTTTTGCAGCACGTCCTGGCTCACGCCCAGGGTCACCGCGCAGGCGGCGGCGCAGGCAGCGTTCTGGGCGTTGTGCAGGCCGCGCAGCGAGCCGATGCCGCCGATCCTCGCGACCTCGCTGCGCGCGCCGCCGGAGGCGCGCAGGATCGTTTCGCGTTCGACATAAATGCCGTCAGCCAGCGGATTCTTCACCGACACCCGGATCACGCGCTGCCCCGATTGTTCGATGCGATCGGCGATGTTGCGGCACCAGCCGTCATCGACGCCGACGATCGCGGCGCCCTGCGGCTGCACGCCGGCAACCAGGCGCTCTTTCACCGCGGCGTAATGCTCGAGCGTGCCGTGGCGGTCGATATGGTCTTCGCTGATATTCAGCAGAATGCCGACCGACGGATCGAGCGACGGCGTCAGGTCGATCTGGTACGACGACATCTCGATCACATGGACGCGGCCCTTGCGCGGCGGCTGCAGCGACAGGATCGCGGTGCCGATATTGCCGCCCATCTGGGTGTCGTAGCCGGCCACCGTCATCAGATGCGCGATCAGGGCGGTGGTGGTGGATTTGCCGTTGGTGCCCGTGATCGCGACGAACGGCGCGTCGGGCGCGTGACGGCGACGCTCCCGGCAGAACAATTCGATGTCGCCGATCACCTCGACGCCGGCCTGTTGCGCGGCCAGCACGCTCCAATGCGGCGCCGGATGGGTTAGCGGCGCGCCCGGGGTCAGGATCAGCGCGGCGAAGCTCGCCCACGATACCTTGCGCAGGTCCGCGGTGATGAAACCGGCCTGCACGGCCTTGGCGATATTGTCGGCATTGTCATCGCCGGCGATCACCTCGGCGCCGCCGGCCTTGAGCGCGTGGCAGCTCGCAAGGCCCGAGCCGCCGAGCCCGAACACGGCGACGGTCTTGCCGGCGAAGGACGTGACGGGGGTCATGCGCGCAGCCCCAAAATGGAGACCTCATCCTGAGGAGCGCGCTTTTGCTCGCGTCTCGAAGGATGGGCTACGCGCGCTCCTTGTGTCCATCCTTCGAGACGCGCCCCTGCGGGTCGCTCCTCAGGATGAGGCTGTGTGTTACGGCACCGTTGGTTCATCCGGGCGCCCATCACCGCAGCTTCAGCGTCGAGAGGCCGGCCAATGCCAGCATCACGGAGATGATCCAGAACCGGATCACGATCTGCGGTTCGGTCCAGCCTTTCTGCTCGAAATGGTGATGCAGCGGCGCCATCCGGAATACGCGTTTGCCGGTGAGCTTGAACGACGCCACCTGCACGATCACGGAGACGGCTTCCAGCACGAACAGGCCGCCGATCACCGCCAGCACGATCTCGTGCTTGGTGGCGACCGCGATCGAGCCGAGCATGCCGCCGAGCGCCAGCGAACCGGTGTCGCCCATGAAGATCGAGGCCGGCGGCGCGTTGAACCACAGGAAGCCGAGGCCGGCGCCGAGCAATGCGCCGCACAACACCGCGAGTTCGCCGGTGCCGGCGACATAGTTGATCTGCAGATAATCCGAGAACACCGCGTTGCCGGCGAGATAGGCGATCATGCCGAAACTCGCCGCCGCGATCATGACCGGCACGATGGCGAGGCCGTCGAGCCCGTCGGTGAGGTTCACCGCATTGCCGGCGCCGACCATGATGAAGGCGCCGAACAGCACGAAGAACCAGCCGAAGTTCAGCACGATGTCCTTGAAGAACGGAATCACCAGCGCCGTTGAAAACGGATCGCGGCCGAGCCGCACCAGCGCGTAGCAGGCGGCGAGCGCGATCACGCCTTCGATCAACAAACGAATCGCGGCCGGCGAAACCGCTATGGGTCTGTTTTGTGACCTTCAGATAATCGTCATAGAAGCCGACGAAGCCGAACCCGAGCGTCACCGCCAGCACGATCCAGACATAAGGATTGAGCGGATTGGCCCACAGCAAGGTCGAAACCAAAAGCCCCGACAGGATCATCAGCCCGCCCATGGTCGGCGTGCCTTTTTTGGCGAGATGCGACTGCGGGCCGTCGGTGCGGATCGGCTGGCCCTTGCCTTGGCGGATCCGCAGATGGTCGATGATCCACGGGCCGAACATGAACACGAACAGCGCGCCGGTCACCATCGCGCCGCCGGTGCGGAACGTGATGTAGCGGAAGACGTTCAGAAACGAGCGGAAAATGCCGAGGCCCGGAACGGTGTTGGAAAGGTCAATCAGCCAATAGAACATTCAATCTGCCTTACACCGCGGCTTCGTCGCGCGCGGCTTTGCCGGGAAAGCGCGTTTCCAGCGCATTGATAATCGTCTTCATCTTCGAGCCCAGCGAGCCCTTGACCATGATGGCATCGCCGGGGCGGATCGCCGATACCGCCTGGGCTTCGAGTTCCGCCGCACTCCCGGCATAGCCGCCCCGTTTGCCGGTGGAAAGGGCGTCCCACAGATGCCGCATCAGCGGACCACAACAATATACCAGATCGATATTGTTGGCTTTGACGGCCTCGAGCAGCCCGGCATGCAGTGCGGGCCCGGTCGGGCCCAATTCGAGCATATCGCCCAAGACAGCGATGCGGCGGCCCTGCGGACCGATCCCGGCCTGCCCCAGCACATTGATCGCCGCGGCCATCGAGGCCGGATTGGCGTTGTAGCTTTCGTCGATCAAGGTCGCCTCGCCGCCGCCGATCTCGAGCGTACGCCGCACGCCGCGGCCCGCCGCCGCCTCGATCTGCGACAGCGACAACGCGGCCAGCGCCAGGTCGGCGCCGACCAGCGTACACGCCGTCAGCACGGCCAGCGAATTCATCGCCATATGCCGGCCGGGCATGCTGAGCTTGTAGGTGACCTCCTGGCCCAGAATGTCGGCATGCACCGCTGAGGATGTCGCGTGCAGCGACAGGTCGAGCAGCCGCGCGTCCGATTTCGGATCGGCGCCAAACGACACGATGCGCGAGACATGGTGTTGCCCGGCCCGCTGCGCCAAACGCGCGAACTGCGGATTGTCGCGGTTCAGGATCGCGGCGCCGCCGGGCTCGATACCGACAAAGATTTCCGCCTTGGCGTCGGCGATCGCCTCGATGCCGGCGAAGAATTCCAGATGCACCGGCTCGACCGTGGTGATGATGGCGACGTGGGGCCGCACGATTTTCACCAGCGTGTCGATCTCGCCCGCATGGTTCATGCCGATCTCGGCGATCGCGAACCGCGCATCTTCAGGGCACCGCGCCATCGACAGCGGCACGCCCCAATGATTGTTGAACGAGGCCACCGAGGCGTGAGTCTGGCCTTGCGCGCCGAGCACGCGCCGCAGCGCTTCCTTGGTGGAGGTCTTGCCGACCGAGCCGGTCACCGCGATCATCTTGCCGGTGAAGCGCGCCCGCGCGGCAGACGCCAGATCGACCAGCGCGGCGAGCACGTCATCGACCACCAACAACGGCGCATCGGCGGCGAATTTGTCGCGTTGCGCGGTTTCGACCACCGCCAGCGCCGCGCCGGCCTTCAGCGCCGCATCGACAAAGGCGTGGCCGTCATGAATGTCGCCTTTGATCGCGAAATAGGCCTCGCCCGGCGCAAGGCTGCGGCTGTCGATCGACAGCCCGCTAATCTCGCCAAGCGGCGCACCCTGGATGCTGGCGCGCATCGCCTTGGCCATCGCGGCCAGCGTCCACAGTGGCGTGCTCATGCAATCCTCGGCGTCAAGGCTGAGATCACCGCTTCGTGATCGCTGAACGGCAGCGTGACATCGCCGACGATCTGCCCTGTTTCATGGCCCTTGCCGGCAATCAACAGCGCGTCGCCTGGCTGCAACCCCGTGATCGCGGTGCGGATCGCCTCGGCGCGATCGCCGATCTCTGTTGCCTTTCCGGCGGCGGCCAGGATCGCCGAACGGATCATTTGCGGATTCTCGCTTCGCGGATTGTCGTCGGTGACGATGATGCTGTCGGCATTTTCGGACGCAATGGCGCCCATCAGCGGGCGCTTGCCGGCGTCGCGGTCGCCACCGGCGCCGAACACCACGACCAGTCTGCGCTTGGCATAGGGGCGCAGCGCCTGCAGGGCCTTGGCCAGCGCGTCAGGCTTGTGGGCGTAATCGACGAAGATCGCCGCGCCATTGTGTTCGCCGACCCGCTCCAGGCGGCCTTTCGCGCCCTCGAAATGTTCCAGCGCGGCGAACACTGGCTCCGGCTCGCTGCCGGTGCCGATCGCCAGCCCCGCCGCGACCAGCGCGTTCTCGATCTGGAATTCGCCGACCAGCGGCAGCCGCACTTTATGCTGGCGGCCGCGATGTTCGAGCTGCAAGGTGTTGCGCGAGGCCGTCGATCGTCGGCGCCGACCAGCCGGATGCCTTCGCCCGCGCCGTCGCCCTTCGCGCCGACCGTCATGACCAGCAGCTTTCGTGCGCGCGCCACATCGATCACGGCCTGCGAGACATCGTGATCGGCCGAGATCACCGCGGGGCCGCCGTCGATCACGAGATTGGAAAACAATCGCAGCTTGGCGGCGAGGTAGTGCGCGACGTCGGGATGATAATCCATATGATCGCGCGACAAATTGGTAAAGCCGCCGGCGGCGACGCGGACGCCGTCGAGGCGAAACTGATCGAGCCCGTGCGAGGACGCTTCCAATGCCAGATGGGTAACGCCGTCGCGCGCGATCTCGTCGAGCTGGCGATGCAGCGCGATCGGATCGGGCGTGGTCAGCGAGCCGTAAATGGTGCGCTTCGGCGACACCAGTCCGATGGTGCCGATGCTGGCCGATGGATGACCCAGCGATTGCCAGATTTGCCGCGCGAACGCCGCGACCGAGGTCTTGCCGCTGGTGCCGGTGACGGCGGCGATGGTCCGGGGCTGCCGCGGATAAAAGGTCGCCGCCGCCAGCGCCAGCGCGCGGCGCGGATTGGAAGAGTGCACGAACGGCACGCCGATATCAGCGGATGGTGGCTGATCGCCTGCGATGGCCGCCGCGCCTTTCGCGATCGCGGCATCGACGAACCGCGCGCCGTCGGTCTTGCTGCCCGCCAGCGCGAAGAACAGGTCGCCCGGCTTGACCGTGCGGCTGTCCACGGCAAGGCCGGTGATTTCGACGGCCTGCGCCGCCGAACTCATCGTCGCCTCGTCGCTGAACAGGTCGCGAAGTCTCATGAGCTTCCAGTCCGGCCCGCGCGGCCGGAGCTTCAAATCGACAGGGATCGTGGGTTACGCCTTACTGGGTTGTCTTCGATGCCGCAAGAATAAGGCGGTCAGGCGGCGGCAGATCGAACCGCGGTTCGATGCCCAAAAGTGGCGCAATGCGGGCGATCACGGCGCCGCCGGTCGGTACCGCATTCCAGCCCGAGGTGATGAAGCCGTAGGTCTCCTTGGTCGACTGCGGCTCGTCCAGCATGATCAGCAGCTGGTATTTCGGATGGTCGGCGGGCAGGATCGCGGTGAAGGCGGTCAGCACGCGTTTCTTGGCATAACGGCCGTTGACGACCTTCTCGGCGGTGCCGGTCTTGCCGCCGATATAGTAGCCCTTGACGTCGGCCTTTTTCGCGGTGCCGACCTCGGCATTTAACCGCATCAGAAATCGCATCTTTTCCGATGTCTCGGGCTTGATCACCCGCTTGGCCAGCGCCATCGCGTCGGCCTCGCTGCGCTTCAAGAAGGTCGGCGGGATCAGATAGCCGCCATTGACCAGCGCGTCGATGCCCATCACCGCCTGCAGCGGCGCCACCGCGATGCCGTGGCCGAACGCGATGGTCACCGTGTTCAGTTCGCCCCAGTGCCGCGGCACGATCGGCGATGCGCTTTCCGGCAATTCGGTGCGCAGCCGGTCGAGCTGGCCGAGCTTGCGCAGGAACGCCTTGTGCGCCTCGACGCCCTGCGCCAGCGCGATCCGCGCCGCGCCGACGTTGGAGGAGAAGGTGAAGACCTCCTTCATGCTGATGAAGCGGCCTTTGGGTTCGTCGTCATGGATGGTGAACTTGCCGTAATGCAGCGGCCCGCGCGCATCCCACATCGAGTTGAGATCGGCCTTGCCGGAATCCAGCGCCATCGCCAGCGTGAAGGCCTTGAAGGTCGAGCCCATTTCATAGACGCCGGTGGTCAGCCGGTTGATGCGGTCGGGATCGTGCGCCTCTTTCGGATTGTTCGGATCGAAATCCGGCAGCGACACCATCGCCACGATCTCGCCGGTCTTGACGTTGGAGACGATGCCCGACGCCGCCTTGGCGTGGAACTTGTCCTTGGCCTTGATCAGTTCATCGCGCAGCGCGTGCTCGACCCGCAGATCGACCGACAATTCCACCGGCTGTTGCAGCCGGTCGGTGGCGAAGCCGGCGCGATGCAGATCGGCCAGGCCGTTATTGTCGAGCCACTTCTCCATCCCGGCGATGCCCTGGTTGTCGATATTGACCAGGCCGATCAGATGCGCGACTTCCGAGCCGGTCGGATAGACCCGCTTGTTCTCGCGAAGGAAGCCGATCCCGGGCAGGCCGAGCCGATGGATGTCGAGTTGCTGCTGCGGCGTGATTTCGCGCTTCAGCCAGACAAAACCCTTTCGGCCGACAGCCGCTCGCGGACTTCGGCGGTTTCCAGATCCGGCAGGGTGCCGGTCAGAAGCTCGATGGCCTCGTCCTTGTCGATCAGGCGGCGCGGCTCGGCGAACAGGCTCGGCGCCTTGACGTCGGTGGCGAGCACCTCGCCGTTGCGGTCGAGGATGTCGGGCCGCGCGGTCGCGATCGCGTCCTGCGCGGCGGTGCGGCGGGTGCCGTGGCTGTCGCCGATGGTGGCGTACATCACCAGCCGGCCGCCGATGATGGCGTAGATCGCCGCGAACGCCAGGATCGCAAAACCGACGCGGGCGCGCGCTTTCGCGGCGCGGTCGACATTGCGCCCGTACAACAGGCTGCGGATCAGCCGCTGCCGCCACGGCTCCGGCCTGGGAACGAGGGCGACGAGCATGCGTTCGGTCATTGCGCATTCTCCGTCGTGGCAACGGGCGCCTGCGCCGCCAGCGATCCGGTGACATCGGCGCTGTCAAGTGTGCGCCGCATCGGCCTTGTCTTCCGCCTTGGCCTCGATGGTGCCGAGCATCGCGCCGATCGGATCGGGATCGCGGTTAAAATTCGGCGGCCGCTCCGGCAGATTCTTCAGTGAATCATATTGCGTGGCGACGATCGGCTTCAGCGGCAGATGGCGCTCGGCGAGGCCCTGCAGCCGCAACGGCGCGTCGAGCTTGGTCCATTCCGCGCGCAAGGTGGCGATGGCGTCGCGCTGCTCGCGAATGTCGGCGTGCAGCCGCAGCACCCGCTCGGTACGCACGGTGGATTCCATCTTGATGCGGTAGACATAGGCGGCGGCGAACACCAGGAAGCCGATCACCAGCAAATGGAGGATGCGCATGGTCAGCCTCCCCTCAGCACGTCGGCGAGTTGCGGCCAACCCGGCAATTCGCCGGCGGCGTGCGCGGGCGCCGAGGTGCGTTCGGCGGCGCGCAATTTGGCCGAGCGCGCGCGCGGATTGGCCGCGACTTCTTGGCTCGCCGGGAATGATGGGACGCTTGGTCAGGACGTTGAAGCTCGGCGCGGCCTGCGCGATCTCGGGCAGATGCCGCGAGCCGCCGCCGGCCTTGCCGCGCTCGACCAGGAAATTCTTGACGATGCGATCTTCCAGCGAATGGAACGACACCACCGCGAGCCGGCCGCCCGGCTTGAGCATCCGCTCGGCGGCTGCCAGCGCCAGATGCAGTTCGTCGAGTTCCTCGTTGACGAAGATGCGCAAGGCCCTGGAACGTGCGCGTCGCCGGATGGATCTCGCCCGGCTTGGAACGCACCACCTTGGAAACGATGTCGGCGAGCGCGCGCGTCGTCGTGATCGGCGCTTCCTTGCGCGCCGCGACGATGGCGCGGGCGACGCTGCGGGAATGCCGCTCCTCGCCGAAGATGTAGATGATGTTGGCGAGATCGGCCTCCGAGGCCTTGGCGACCACATCGGCCGCGCTCGGTCCATCCTGCCCCATCCGCATGTCGAGCGGACCGCCGAGCCGAAACGAGAATCCGCGCTCGGCCTGGTCGAGCTGCATCGAGGATACCCCGACATCCATCACGATGCCGTCGACCGCCGCGATGCCCTGCGCGTCGCAAACCTCGGCCAGATTGGAGAAGCGATCCTCGACCAGGGTCAGCCGGCCGTCGGAACGCTCGACCAGATCGAAGCCGCCTGAAATCGCCGACCGGTCGCGGTCGATGCCGATCACCCGCGTACCCGCAATGTCGAGAATCATCCGGCTGTAGCCGCCGGCGCCGAAAGTTGCATCGACATAGATGCCGCCATCGCGTGGCGCCAGTTGCGCCACGGCCTCGACGCCAAGCACCGGGATATGTCGGGCCGCAGGCGCGCTCATGCTCCGGCCCCGACGGGGCATCGGATCGGCCACGAAACATGCGACGCCGTCAGGTGCATTGCGTCTCGAATACCTGCGTTTGGCGCGGTTTTCCGCAAAGAAAAATCGCCGCGGCGCCCCGTTCCCGGTTCCAGCCCGATAACCCTGATTTCCCGTTGGGATATGATGGGTTGCCATGGCAATCGAACTGGGAATACGAGCGTCAAAATGAGGCCTTGGCCGTCCCCAAACCGGTTCGGCACTTCACCCCTTAGTAACGGCAGTTAGCGTTAAGAAATCGTTGCGGGGAAAGCGAAGGTTGGCGGCGGCTTTTATCGATCTGCCGGTCGGATAATATACCACCACGGCAGCGCCTTAACGCCATGCTTCAAGATCGTTGGGTTGCACATTGGGTCGTCGCTGCAACCATTGCGCTGGGGACAGCGTAAAGAAAGTGTAAACGGTTGCGTTGCGAGCTTGTATCATCGTCAGTGCGCGGTTGCCGCGCTCTTGCCTGCTTTGAGACGCCATATGCCGCCCGGTCCGTTCACATCCGCTGGTCTTGATTCGAAGCGTCAACGTGCCCTCATTGTTCCCAGGGCCAACGCAGGCATGAAGACGTTCTCACCCGATTCCTCGATTGCCTCCGATGTGATTCCGTCGGCCAATTTCGGCGACCGCAACAAGGGCCGCCTGCCCGACATGGTGCTGCTGCACTACACCGGCATGCCCGATGTCGAGAGCGCGATCGCGCAGCTCTGCACCCCCGGAACCGACGTCTCCGCGCATTACATCGTGCTCGAGGACGGCCGCATCGTGCAATGCGTGCCGGAGGCCAAGCGGGCCTGGCACGCCGGCGTGTCGTACTGGGCCGGCGATGACGACATCAATTCCTGTTCGATCGGCGTCGAGATCATCAATCGCGGCCATGATTGGGGCTATCCGGATTTTCCGCTGCGCCAGATCGCCGCCGTGATCGCGCTGTGTCGCGGCATCATGCTGCGCCGGAAAGTGCCGGCGCATCGTATCCTGGCGCATTCCGATGTCGCGCCGGCGCGCAAGAAGGATCCCGGCGAGAAATTCCCGTGGCATTCGCTGGCCAATTCCGGCGTCGGCCATTGGGTGCAGCCGGCGCCGATCGTGCGCGGCGAAAGCCTGAAGCTCGGCGCCGTCAGCCGCGATGTCGAGAACCTGCAGCACGCGCTGGCCCGCTACGGCTACGGCGTTCCGGTGACCGGCAAATACGACGATGCCACCATGGAAGTGGTCACCGCATTCCAGCGCCACTTCCGCCCCGCCAACGTCGACGGCATCGCCGACCACTCGACCGTCTCGACGCTGCACGCATTGCTGCAGAGCATGCCCGATGCGAAGGTCAAGGCGGGGTAGTTCCTATCGACGCGTGGTGTGGGCAAAGCGAAGCGTGCCCACCAGCCTCGTCGCAAGACGGTGGACACGCTTCGCTTTGTCCACCCTACAAACGGTTTGTCTTCGCGCTATTATCCAGCTCCATCAACCTCCGCGCATACAACCGTCGCAGCGGCTCCAGTTGCGTCGCCGCGGTTGCGGCCAAATAAGCCGCGCGCGCTTCTTCATTGCGGCCGAGGCGGCGCAGCAGATCGGCGCGGACGGCGGGGAGTTGTTCGTAGCCGTTGAGTTTGCCGCGCGCCGCCAGCGCATCGACCAGCGCCAGCGCACGCGCGGGCCCGTCGACCATCGCGATCGCGGCGG
The DNA here is from genome assembly GCA_963845435.1 of uncultured Alphaproteobacteria bacterium. Lineage (GTDB taxonomy): Bacteria > Pseudomonadota > Alphaproteobacteria > Rhizobiales > Xanthobacteraceae > Bradyrhizobium. The sequence continues at coordinate 320,116 of CAWJSD010000006.1, read as the reverse complement.
CGTGGTTGAGTTCGATCACCGGCGACGGGCTGATCCGCAGCAGCACTTCATAGAGACCGGCGATCTGCGGCCAGTCGGTATCGCCGTAAGTCGGCGCCCGCGCATGGAGCGCGGCGATCGCGGCCTGTACCGCGTAGGATTCCGGACGGCCGGGGATCGCCAACGCGTCTTCCACCAGTCGCAGGCCTTCGGCGATCTGGCCGCGATCCCATCAGCGAGCGATCTTGTTCTTCGAGCAGCACGATGTCGCCGCCTTCGGTGGCGCGGCCGGCGCGGCGCGCATCGTGCAGCAGCATCAGCGCCAGCAAGCCCTTTGATCTCGCCTCGGCCAGGCATCAGCGCGTCGAGCAGGCGCGCCAGCCGGATCGCCTCCTGCGCCAGATCGGGCCGCATCAGGTCCGCGCCCGAAGTCGCCGCATAGCCCTCGGTGAACACCAGATAGATCACCGCCAGCACGCCACGCAGCCGTGGCGCCAGCGCTTCAAGTCCCGGCACCTCGTAGGGAATACCGGCCAGCTTTATCTTTTGCTTGGCGCGGACCAGCCGCTGGCCCATCGCGTCTTCGATAGCGAGAAACGCTCGCGCCACCTGCGCCGTGGTCAACCCGCAGACAGTGCGCAAGGTCAGCGCGACCTGGACCTCGGCGGCAAACGCCGGATGGCAGCAGGTGAAGATCAGCCGCAACATGTCGTCGTCGAAGGTCGCATCCGGCGTGGCGTCGTCACCGAAGGCACTGACCAGGGCATTACCTGTGGCACTGAGTTCGATCTCGTGCGTCAGTTGCGCCTGCTTGCCGCGAAAATTGATCTGCCGCCGCACCCGGTCGATCGCCTTGTTGCGTCCGACATTGACCAACCAGGCGCGCGGATTGGACGGCGCGCGGCATCGCCGGCCAGCGCTCCAGCGCCACCGCGAATGCTTCCTGCAACACGTCCTCGGCAAGGTCGAAATCGCCGACCAGACGGATCAAGGTCGCGAGGGCGCGGCCGGATTCGTCACGGAAGGTTTTTTCGATCTCGGCGGGGGTCATGGGCGACCAACACAAACGCTGTCATTCCGGGCCGTCCGAAGGACGAACCTCAGATGCGCAATTGCGCATCGGGGAATTCGAGATTCCGGGTTCGACGCTTCGCGTCGCCCCGGAATGACGAAACATCCTGGCCATCAATCATAAATCATGACCGGCCGCACCTCGACCGAACCGGTCTTGGCGCCGGGGATCCGCGCGGCGATGGCGAGCGCGGTGTCGAGATCCCTGGCTTCGATCAGGTAGTAGCCGCCGAGTTGCTCATGGGTCTCCGCGAACGGGCCGTCGGTGGTCAGGGTCTTGCCATCGCGGACCCGCACCGTGGTCGCGGTCGAACTCGGCTGCAGGCCGTCGCCGGCCTTGAAATGGCCGCTCTGGATGATGGACTGGGTGAATGCGCCATATTCGGCGGTCATGGCCTTGCGCGCCGCCGCGTCCATTTTGCCGAGATCGGCTTCGGCCCGATAGATCATCAACAAATACTGCATCGCATATGCTCCCTGTGATCGGCTGTATCGCCGACAGCCAGTCGAACCGGCCCCACGCAAAACGACATCTTCAGGATAAATTATTTTCGCGCGCGGCGGCGGGGCGATAACGGCTTGACGGAACAGCCGTCAGCGCCCATGCCATGGGCGTCAGTCGGCCGGACGGCCGCTCCCGCTAGGGTCGAAAGGCCGCGGGGGAGGAAAGTCCGGGCTCCATCGACATACGGTGCCGGATAACGTCCGGCGGGGGCGACCCCAGGGAAAGTGCCACAGAGAACGAACCGCCCGCCGTCGCCTCACGGCTTCGGCGCGGTAAGGGTGAAAAGGTGCGGTAAGAGCGCACCGCGGGTCCGGCAACGGAAACGGCATGGCAAACCACACCGGGAGCAAAACCGAATAGGGACGGCAACGCGGGCTGTTCGCGAAAGCGAAAACGCCGCAGGGCTATGTCAGGCTCGCCGTCCGGGTAGGTTGCTCGAGGCACTGTGCAAACAGCGTCCCAGAGGAATGGCCGTCACGTATCGTCTGCGCAAGCCGGCGGTGCCCTACAAAACCCGGCTTACAGGCCGGCTGATGCTTCTGAATGAAGGGTTCGGCGTTATCGCGCCGAACCCTTCGCCAGTTGTGCAGGCACGATAGCAGCCCTGCCCGCTCACGGGCCGGGGCTGACCCAGGCCATCGAAATCTTGCCGTTCGCATCCAGTCCGATACGCCAATGCGACGCGCCGTGCGCGTGTCGGACGGTATAGACATCATCACCATGGTGGCCGACGCCGAGAAATCTGACGGACTGAACGGCGCCGAGTTCCTGGTGACCGGAATGCAAATCCGGCAATTGGCTACGGGTCGCCTCGGCCAGAGAGGCGGTCATTTCCTGATAATCGGGTTTGCCGCTGGTGAGACCGTCAATGAGGCGACGCAACGCGGCCTCGGTCCCCGGATTGGCAGATTGGCTCTTCATCCGCTCCGCCACCTTGCCGGCGATTTCCTGCGCGGCCACGGCGTCGATGCGCTGCATCGGATGGTGGCCGCCCCTTTGATGCAGGACCAGCGATGTGGCCCGACCTTGCGCGTCGGTGACGAAGCTGATCTGGGCGTCAATCATCCTGGCGAAGAAGTCGGTAGCAGTCCGGGCGTAAATCGGGACCGACCGTTGTCCGGGCATGCGCGTGACCAGATGTTTCTGGTCACGCGTGACCGTGAACACGACGCCGTCGTCGAGCTGATAAAACCCGACATAGCCATCGAGGATCGCGACATCGATCGCAACTTCCTCGCGCGCCGGCTCGCCGGCGTCCCCGGCTTTATTTGGTGGCGGCCCGCTTTGGGCACCGTCGGATTGGATCCTGGCGGCCAGCACGTTCCAGTCGTGGAAGCCCAGCATCCGGGCGACCAGTTCCAGGCTCTCGCTGTGGCTGAAAGAAATCGATTTGGCGGTCAGTGCTTCGCGTAGCGTTTGCGCCATGGCTTTGGCGTCGCGGAAATCGCGCATGATAACCTCTGCATGAACGAACGGAAAAAGTCAGGTGCTTGCGTTGCTGACCCGTTCGATCGGGCAAAGGGAAGCCTGAAGCGGCTCGATACATTCGCCATCCCCCGGAGGGTGCAAGCAGCAGGTCGTATCTACCTGATGAATATTTGCGCCGACGCTCCGCGCTTTGTCAATGCTGGACCAGTGGGGTGATTGTCACCATGCGAAAGCAGGTGCTCAACCAAAAAGGCCGCCGGGAAAGCTCCCAGCGGCCGACCGGGTAAAAATGGTTTGTTTAATAATCTGCCCCCCGGTGTTGTCATCTGTACCGACAACGATCGCGCTGTGAAGGCTGAAAGCAATATTCCGACACGGAACAACAAAGCCGTTGTATTTGCGCGTCACCCGAATGATCTACGCTGCAGCGACGGTCGCGAAATTGACAGTGGCTCCTTCGACACGATCCGGAATTTTGGTTTCTGCGATTCCCGCACCGTGGATTCCGCACCGAGTGCCGATCGATTACGCGATTTGCCTGACGCTTTTTATGAGGTGGCCTCTGCTTCGGCCAGTCGGAGTGTGTTTGCCGAAAATCGCGGGGCCACTATCGGGCGTGCATTCGCGCCCCAATCGCGCGTCTTATGACTTTAGGAAATTGTGCGAAGCACAAAGATGCGAACGCGGTTTCGGCTGTCTCACTTCCGCAACACGTTATTAGAAAACACAACCAAAGCGAATGCGCAGCCTTCCTTGTTCCCGAAATTTCATGACAAAAGTCACCTGGAGATTTTTTGAGCAGGCTGGGGCTGGAAATGGATCGTTTTGCTATCCTTGGGGCAGGACTGCTTTCGATTGCTGGACTGATAAGCGAGGCGTCGGCGGCTGATCTTGCGGCCCGGACCTATACAAAGGCTCCGGCACCGGTCGTGGCCTACAATTGGACGGGCTGTCATGTTGGCGGCAATCTCGGCGGTGTCATCAGCCAGGACCGGACGACCAATCAATTTGGAAATAGCACCGACTTTAGCTCGACCGACTTTCTCGGCGGCGGACAGGTCGGCTGCGACTATCAGTTCGCACCAGGCTGGGTCGTCGGCGTCGAAGGCCGCGCGGACTGGACCGGCCTGAAGAACTCGCACGCTGCGACGGTGAGAAACCTTGTTACCGGCGTCGTGGTCCCGTCGAGCTTCTCGCTCGGTAACGACTTTCTGGCATCAGCGACGGCACGGCTCGGTTACAGCTTTGTCGACCGCTGGCTGGTCTTCGCCCGCGGAGGCGCGGCCTGGACCCATGAAAAGATCGATGATGCTTTCAACAACCTGGCCGGGGTTGCCGTCGATCCCAGCGCCACCTTGAGCCGAACCGGTTGGACCGCCGGCGCCGGTGTGGAGTGGGCTTTTGCGGCGCATTGGTCGGCAACCCTAGAGTACAATTACTACGATTTCGGCAGCCGCGGCTTCACGCTGAGCGATCCTGCCCGCGGGACCACCGTCAACGGGCTCAGCTTGACGGATACCCTTCACGCCGTGACCGTCGGGGTGAATTACCGCTTCTGACGCCAGTCGTTTCGCGGATTTTTACCGGCCATTGCGTCACGGCAGCTTTGTCGTCCAGCGCGGCGATGCCCGAAGGCAAGTCGCCACGCTTGCTCAGTGCGCGAGCGCCGCGGCCGATCCCTTGGCCTCGGCGAAGCTGGTTCCCCAATAGGCTTCGATCTGCTGCACCAGTTCCGACGGCAGCGGAACGTAATCGAGCGACTCGGCCAGCGCCTGGCCGCTCTCCAGTGACCACCGCAGGAAGTCCATCGCGATCGCGGTGCTCTCGGGCGATGTCGAGCGCTTGTGCATCAGCACGAAGGTCGTCGCCGTGATCGGATAGGCGTTGGCGCCGGGCGCATCGGTCATGACCAGAAAAAAGTCCTTGGCACCGTGCCAATCCGCGCTTGCGGCCGCGGCCTGGAAGGTTTCCGCGCCGGGACTGACGAAATTGCCGGCGCTGTTCTGCACCGATCCGTAGGAAATCTTGTCGAGCTTCTGCAACGCATAGGCATATTCGAGGTAGCCGATCGAGCCGGGGATCAAGGCAACCAGCGAGGCGACGCCGTTATTGCCCTTGCCGCCGAGCCCGAGCGGCCAATCGACCGACGTCCCCTCGCCGACACTCGTCTTCCAGTCGGAACTGACCTTGGAAAGATAATTCGACCAGTTGAACGTGGTGCCGGAGCCATCGAGACGATGGACGACGGTGATCGGTATATTCGGTAGCTTCAGATCGGGATTGATCTTCTGGATCGCCGGATCATTCCACTTCCTGATCTTGCCGAGGAAAATGTCCGCGAGCAGCGGCCCGGTGAAGCGGATCTCGCCGGGCTTGATGCCGTCGACATGGACCACCGGAACAACGCCGCCGATCACCAGCGGGAATTGCACGATGCCGAGTTGCTCCAGTTCCGCCGGCTTGAGCGGCATGTCGCTTGCGCCGAAGTCGACCGCAGCCTTCTTGATCAGGCTGGTGCCGACGCCGGACCCGACCGACTGATAGTCGACGCTGTTGCCGGTCCTGGCCTTGTAGGCCGCGCTCCACTTTGCCATCACGGGTGAAACGAAGGTCGAGCCCGCGCCCCTGGTTTCAGCCGCCTTGGTTTCCGCACCTTTGGTTTCCGCAGCGCGGGAAGACGCCGCCATGACCAGCGCCGTGATGGCGATCATTACCTGGAGATATTTATTCATTACCCAACCGCTATCCGGATCGAGCGCGCCGCAATGTGGCGCAGCTCACTAAAACCAAAAAAAATTGCCGCGTCGCGAAGCCTTCAGGATGAGTCGCTCGAGCCCCGCTGCCGGTTCGACGATTTCATCAGGCTTCACGTACTTTTCGTCTTTCGCGCAAAATCTCGCCGCACTTGGCGGACTACAATGTCGGCATCCGAGAATTAGTATCCGCGTTCGGGGGGACCACCATGAAGGCAGCCGACGAAAACGCGCGCAGCGCCGACCGGTTTCTGTTTCTGGAAAGCCTACTTAAAATGGAGGAGTTCGAGCGTGACGAACTCCTTCAGGCGAAGCTGCGCCAGGATCAATCTTCCGCCGATCTCGACCGCTGGTTTGTCGCGGCGATCGCCGAGTTGAGCGCGTATTAGCGCCGATCTCCAAGCCCGCATTTCTGTCTTTGTAACGAGGCCGGATGTACGCTTCCGTTACGATCGATGGCCCGGAGCGGCGACGCTCCGGGCCATTCTCTTATCCTGCTGCGGTTGGGGGCATCGGTTGACGGCACCGGATCGCGACCTGCACGGCGGCAGACACGCATTGCGTCGGCCACGAACGCGTCCCATCGGCTAGATGTTCGATGATGGTACGCGGATAGTAGTTCGACGCCGCGTGGTGTAAACGCTCTCCCATCGCAACGGTCATTGTGCGACGCCGCCTTGGCGTCCGGAGTGACGATGGGGAAAGCGCAAGTTGAATACCCTGACCTACGCCATTCTGTTCGCCGGCGCACTCGCCGGCGGTTTTGTGTCCGGCCTGGCCGGATTCGGCACCGCGCTGATGGCGCTCGGAATCTGGCTCTACGCATTGCCGCCGGCGCTGGCGGTGCCGCTGGTGATGATCTCCTCGGTAGTGGCGCAAAGCTCGACCTTGCCGTCGATGTGGCGCAGTTTCGATTTTTCGCTGATCTGGCCGTTCATCATCGGCGGCCTGGCCGGCGTGCCGATCGGCACCGCGCTGGTGGCGCACGCCGACCCGCAAACCTTCAAACTCGGTTTTGGCCTTTTGCTGATGGTGTTTCCGACCGTGCTGTACTTGCAGCGGGCGCCGATGGCGTGGAAGCTTCGGCGGCAGGCTCGGCCGATGGCGCGATCGGATTTGCCGGCGGCATCCTCGGTGGCCTGGCCGGACTGTCGGGCCCGATCCCGATCCTGTGGGCCAGCATTCGCGGCTGGGGCAAGGACGAGCGGCGCGGCATCTTCCAGGTCTTCAACTGGACCATCCTGGTCGCGGCGCTTATGCCTGCAGATCGGCGCCGGCATGGTCAAGACCGACGTGATCTGGCTGGCGCTGGTGACCTTTCCGGGAACGCTGCTCGGCGCCTGGCTCGGCACCCGGGTGTATCACGCGCTGAACGATCGTAACTTTCGCGACATCGTGCTCGGCCTGGTGTTCTTTTCCGGTGTGACCTTGGTGTGGAGCAGCATCGGGCATTGACGTTCTGGCGTGTCCCGGACGCGGGGCACGCGGCTCTGCTTTGCAATACCACGCATGGCCGCCATGCGGGGCCCTGCCGGTCCTGTACGCCTGAATGCGAACCGGATAGTTCTCCGGTCATGTCTTCTTCCTCGACCTCATCCCCCGCGCTTCCGCAAACTTCCGCGAGCCCGGCCTCGCGCGAAAAACTCGGCCTGTTGCTGGGCTTTGTCGGCATGGTGATCTTCGGCGGCACGCTGCCGGCGACGCGGCTTGCGGTGTCGGCGATCGATCCGATCGCGCTGACCGCGCTGCGCACCGCGATCGCCGGAATTTGTTCGCTGGCGCTGTTGATCGTGCTGCGCCGGCCGTGGCCGCCGCGCCGGATGTGGTTTCAGCTGGTGATTGTGACGCTGACCGTCAGCGTGATGTTTCCGTTTCTGATGGCACTCGGGGTGCAGCGGGTCGACGCCTCGCATGGCGGCGTGGTGCTGGGCATCCTGCCGATCGCCACCGCGCTGGTCGCCGTCCTGATCACCCACGAGCGGCCGAAGCCGCTGTTCTGGATCGCGTCGTTGCTGGGCGCCGCGCTGGTGGTGGCGTTCGCGCTGCGTCAGGGCGGCGGCGCGCTCTCGGCCGGCGATGTCCTGCTGTTCGCCGCGGTCGCGGTGTCGGCGATCGGTTATGCGTTTTCCGGACGGCTGACCGCGCAAATGCCCGGCTGGGAAGTGATCAGCTGGGCACTCGTGATCGGCCTGCCGATCTCGCTGCCTGCGGCGGTGCTGACCGTGCCGGCCGATCTCGGCGACATCGAGCTCAAACCCTGGCTGGCGCTGTTATATGTCGCGATATTTTCGCAATGGATCGGCTTCTTCGCCTGGAATGCCGGCATGGCGATCGGCGGCATCGCGCGGGTATCGCAGGTGCAGCTGCTGCAGCCGTTCGTGACCTTCACGCTGGCGGCGCTGTTCAACGGCGAGACCATCACGCCACAGATCGTGCTGTTTGCCACTGCCGTCGTCGTAACCGTCGCGATCTCGACCCGCACCAGACGGCGCGACGCGCAGCTCGCCACCGATTAGGTCGCGCCTCCCGGCCTACTCGTCGTATTCGGCCTTCGACCACATTCGCGCGGCTTCGATGTCATGCCGGACGTCAGCCTTCTGGCTGCCATGCCCGATTTGCCAGCGCCCCACTTCCTTGCCGTTGGACCGCATTGAAAAGCTGTAGGCGCTGGGCGGCGGCGAGCGCAGATTGGCCTGGGCGGTGCGAAGCGCCTCGGTGACCGTCGCTCCGGTATGGGTCCGGCGTTCGATCACCCGGGCATTGCCGCCGGGGTCGGGTTTATCAAGAATTTCGATCACGAATATCATGCGAAGTTCCTGCGTTCGAACGGATGCAACAAAATATCTTGCGTACTGCCAATGCATGCATCTTATGCACGACAGCGGGCACTGCAACATTCAAAATCTGTGGATAGAAATGCGAAAGGCCGATCGGAGGCTTTACAACGGCGGCATCAAGCCATCGTCGCGCGATTTAAACGCACCCTGCAATCATTGATTGTATGGTTAGTTTTCAGGGAGCCGGCGGCGGCGGCAACGGCACGTTCGGATATTTGCGCTCCGACGACAGCGTCAGCCGGTAGACCCGCAAATGAGGTTCGTCCCAGGACTCCAGAAAGCCTCCGCAGACAATGCATTGCGCGCGACCGGGCATTGCCTTGACCGATGTCGAGACCGCAACTTCGTAAGATGCCAGGCAGGACGGGCAGGAAATGTCTGACAGCTTCATGGCGACACCATCGATTTGCCGAGTGCCATATTGAGACAGAGGAATTCGACGCCAAGAAGGCCTTATGCCGTTCCCGCTGTGATTATGTGACGTGCCCGCTTGCTGCGAAGCGATGCTGCCGATCAAATCGGCCGAACACTTTCGGGACTGCAAAAAATGTGACGGGAAGATGCAATCAGTCGAGGTCGCGAAGCGAGGGATGGTCGGCGAGCAGTTCCGCCTGGGTCGCCGGCGAGCGGATGGCGCGAAGCAGGATCTTCGCGGTCTTCATGTGATGCACCGTCACACAGAGCCGGATGATCTGGCCGACCGCGATGTCGCGCATCGCATCGTCGGAAATTCTCATCGCGATCTCGAGCGCGCGCTTGATCGCCGCCTGGTACCGCTCGCCCTCCGTGGCCCTGTCGGCCTCGGTCTCGCGCCTGCTGTTGCCGGTCATGGCTGCGGCGATGGAACCGGCGGAAGCGCAGATTTCACGGATCCGCTGCGCCGCTTCGATATCACCGAGCGGTTGAGCCTCTACCTTTTCCCAGATGTCGGGTTGCCGCGTTTTCTGAAACCAACGCATCCGTTTGCCCTGTCGGTGCCGGAACTAATAATTCCGGCACCCTGGACTACACAATAACATGGGTTTATTCCGCGGCAACAATCGAACCAAATTCGGTCGCCTGCCGCTCGAACAGGCTGCGGTAGATGCCGCCGGCGCGTTTGGCCAGGACCGCGTGCGTGCCCTGCTCGACGATCTCGCCGCGATCGAACACCAGGATGCGGTCGAGGCTGCGCACCGTCGACAAACGATGCGCGATCACGATCGAGGTGCGGCCTTTCATCAGCCGTTCCATCGCCTGCTGGATCAGCGCTTCGGATTCCGAATCGAGGCTCGACGTCGCCTCGTCCAGAATCAATACCGGCGCGTCCGCCAGAAACGCGCGCGCCAGGGCCACGCGTTGCCGCTCGCCACCCGACAGCTTGACGCCGCGTTCGCCGACCAGCGTGCCATAGCCCTTCGGCAGCCGCTGGATGAACTCATGCGCATTGGCGAGTTGGGCCGCCTGCTCGATATCAGCCATGCTGGCGCCGGGCCGGCCGTAGGCGATGTTCTCGGCCAGTGAACGATGAAACAGGATCGGCTCCTGCTGCACGATCGCGATCTGGCTGCGCAGCGATTGCTGCGTCGCCTGCGCGATGTCCTGACCGTCGATCAGGATGCGGCCGCCGCTGACGTCATACAGGCGCTGCACCAGTTTGATGAACGTGGTCTTGCCCGAGCCGGAACGACCGACCAGGCCGAGCCGTTCGCCGGGCGCGATGTCCACCGACAGGCCCCGATATAACGGCGTGCTGTGGCCGCGATAGTGAAACGTGACATCGTCGAACACGATACCGCCGCCCTGGATGTCGATCGGCCGCGCACCGGAAACATCGGCGATGCCGATCGCCTCGTCGTGGATCGCGACCAGTTCCTCCATGTCGTTGACCGAGCGCTGCAGGTTGTTGATGTGCATGCCGACGTCGCGCAGATAGGCATGGATAATGTAATAGCTCGTCAGCACATAGGTCACGTCGCCCGGCGAAGCACGGCCGGCGATCCACAACAGCACCGCGCCGCCGATCACGGAAGCGCGCAGGCACAGCAGCACGGCCAGCTGCGCCGCCGCGGTATAATTGTAGCGCAGCCAGGTCCGCCGCACCCGCACCCGCCAGCGACCGATCACCCGCGCCAGCCGCGAATCCTCGCGCGCCTCCGCGCCGAACGATTTGACCACCGCGTTGCAGGTCAAGGCATCGGCCAGCGTGCCGCCAACCTTGGTGTCCCAGGCGTTGGAGATGCGCGCGGCCGGCGCGATGTAGCGCGTCGAGAACAGCACGATCATCGGCAAATAGATCGCAGCCCCCGCCGCGACCACCAGCCCGAGCGACGGCCAGTGCAACCCGATCAGGACCATCGAGCCGAGCAGCACCACCAGCGACGGCATCAAGGCCAGCAACAGCGTGTCGTTCAACAGATCGAGCGCCCACATGCCGCGGGTGATCTTGCGAACGACGGAGCCGGCAAAGCTGTTGGCGTGCCAGTCGGTCGAGAACCGCTGGACCCGCATGAACGCCTCGCGCGACACGTCCGACATGATCCGCAGCGTGAACGGGACGATCGCCTGATATCCGAGCAGCCGCAGGATCGTCGACACCACGCCGAGCGCCACGATCGCGCCGAACGCCAGCAACGCCTGATGGCGCGCGGGCAGATTTTCCGCGCCCGCGGTCATGGCATCGACCAGGCGGCCGGAAAATACCGGCATGAACAGGTCGGCCACGGTCGCGCCGACCAGGCCGGTCGACACGATCAAGGCGGTGACCGGCTGCTTGAGCCAGTGGCGGAATACAAAGGGCAGCACCACGCGGATCGCAGCGGGGCGATCTTTCGGTCGGGTGGCCTCGTCGGATTGGGTAGTCATGGCATCACCCGGCAGCGCTGGTTACGCCCACCGGCTCCGTTGCTGGACGCGGCACCCCGGCAAAAGCCGTGTCCGCGCGTCGTTGAGAATTTTAGCTAACTAATTGGGAGACTTTGGCAATCGGGACGTCAGAGACCCGATCGATCACGGTGGTCGCGCTCAGCGGGTCGAGCGGGCGTCCAGCATAAACACCGAACGCGAGGGCGCGGTCTGCGAAGACATCGAAATCATGCAATCCTCCTCGGTTCGAGTGACGATAGCTGCTTATAATTGCATCAGCCGTGATCCGCAACACCCGCACCGCGGCCCGCGAGATCGCGCGCCCGGTCTCTTTTGCGACGCACGCGCGAGACCTTCGACTCGATTGATTTGCCAAACCGGCTGTGTTCGACTTTGCGCGAAGCCGCCAGCAAGGCGGATCAAAAACAGGGAGCAACGTCCAATGGCTACAGCCAGGCTTAAGTTCGGATATTTTCTGATGGCGACATCGGCGCTGGTCGCCGGTGCGGTCGCGACGCCGGCCTCGGCGCAATCCAACGATCCGATCAAGATCGGCGTCATCGCCGAGGTGCAGTCGATCGCCGGCGCAGCGACGCCGGGCGGCGCCCAGATCGCCGCCGACGAAATCAACGCGAAGGGCGGCGTCAACGGCCGCAAGATCGAAATCGTGACCTACGACAACAAGAGTTCGTCGGCGGATTCGGTTCGCGCGTTCCAGCGCGCGGTGTCGGACGACAAGGTTTCAGCCGTGATCGCGAGCTACATCAGCGAGGTGGTGCTGGCGCTGGAGCCGTGGGCGGCGCGGCTGCACATGCCGCTGATCACGCCCGGAGCGGCCAGCAACGAAATCTCCCGGCCGATCCATGACGATTACGACAAGAACAAGTACACCTTCCACGGCTACCTGACCTCGGCCGCGCAGGCGCAGGCGGTGTGCGATTCCGCCAAGGACCTGCTGGTCGACGGCATGAAGATGAAGACCGCGGTGATCATGAGCGAGGACGCGGCCTGGACCAAGCCGCTCGACGCCGGCTACGAGGAATGCCTGCCGAAGATCGGATTGAAGGTGCTCGACCACGTCCGCTTCTCGCCCGACACCACCGACTTCACGCCGATCTTCAACAACCTCGAAGCCAAGAAGCCGGACGTGATCGTCACCGGCATCTCGCATGTCGGCGTGCAGCCGACGGTGCAGTGGAAGAACCAGCAGGTGCCGATCCCGATGTACGGCGTCAGCGCGCAGGCGCTGAGCCCGACCTTCTGGGCCGACACCAACGGTTCGGCCGAAGGCATCCCCTCGCTGGCGTTCGCGACCGCGACCGTCGCGGTGACGCCCAAGACAAAGCCGTTCGCGGCGGCGTTCAAGGCCAAGTACAACACCGACCCGGCCTATACCGGCTACACCGCCTATGACGACGTCTACATGATCACCGACGCGATCAAGCGCGCCGGCTCGACCGATCCGGACAAGATGGTCGCGGAACTGGAGAAGACCGACTATGTCGGCACCATCGGCCGCATCCAGTTCTACGGCCGCGACGACAAGTTCACCCACGCCATCAAATACGGCCCGGACAATGTCAGCGGTCTTATTTTCCAGTGGCAGGACGGCAAGCAGGTCACGGTGTGGCCGGCCAAGATCGCCGACGGCAAGCTGAAATATCCGAGCTTCTCGCGCCCGACCAATTGATGCGGGTGAGATTGTTATAGACGACAACGGCGCGCCTCACCGGGCGCGCCGTTTTTGTTGACGCTCGTGTCCCGGACGCGGTGCGGCACGAAGTGACGCTCCGCAGAGCCGGGACCCAACCACATGGTCGGAGCCCGTTGTGTGGACCCCGGATCAGCAGCGCACCACGCCGCAAGCCTGGCGCGCAGCGCAGCATCCGGGGAACGGATCCTTTGGGGATGCGCCAAGCTCAAGACCGAGTCAGCGCACCCCTAATGCCCGCCGCCGCCGGAGGACAACAACGCGGGCTTTTTCAACAGCATCACCAGCAGGCTGAGGCCGAGATAGAACACGGTCATCAGGAAGAACGCGTCGCCATAGCCCATCACCACGGCCTGGCGATGCACGATCTGGGACAATTGCTTGAGCGCCATCAAGGATGCGTCGCCAAGGCCCTGCAGGCGCTGGGTCAGCATGTTGAGGGTCTCGGTCGCGGTGGCGTTGCCCCAGTTGACGCGCTCCTGCAGGCGCGAGATGTGCAGATCGGTGCGGTCGTTCAGCACCTCGTTGATGATCGCGAGCCCGACCGCGCCGCCGAGATTGCGAGTCAAATTGAACAGCCCCGAGGCGTTCTTGACGCGGTCCGGCGTCAGCGTACCGAGCGCGATATTGTTGGTCGGCACCATCGCAAACATCATGCCGATGCCGCGCAGGATCTGCGGCAGCAACAGCTCGTAGAAATCATAATCGCGCGTCATCCAGGTCATCTGGTACGAGCCGATTGCAAAGGTAATCAGGCCGAACGCGATCAGATAGCGCATGTCGACCTTGAGCATCAGCCGGCCGACCAGCGGCGCGGCCAGCGAACATGGTCAGGCCCGACACGAACATGGTCTCGCCGATCATCAGCGCGCTATAGCCGCGCACTTCGGCCAGATAGCGCGGATAGATGTAGGTCAAGCCGTAGAGCCCGATGCCGACACAGAACGAGATCAGGCAGCCGACGGCAAAATTACGATTGTTGAACGCCCTGATGTCGACGATCGGTTCCCGGGCGGTCAGCACCCGATAGAAAAAGGCGACCGCCGAGATCACGCAGACCGCGGCGCAGACCGCCACCGAGGTGTCCTGCAGCCATTCGTATTGCGGGCCCTCTTCCAGCACATATTCCAGCGAGCCCAGGAAGCCCGCCATCGCGATCAGGCCGAACCAGTCGAAATGGTCGAGCAGCGCGAAGTTCGGCTGGTCGAAATCGACCAGCGCCCAGACCCCGATGATGATGCCGATGCCGGGCACCACGTTGATGAAGAACAGCCAGTGCCAGGACATCGCGTCGGTGATGAAGCCGCCAACGGTCGGACCGATGGTTGGCGCCAACGTCGCGACCAGGCCGATGATCGGAGCCACGATGTGCAATTTGGTGCGCGGAAACACCGTGTAGGCCGAAGCGAACACCGTCGGGATCATGCCGGCGCCCAGAAAACCCTGCAGCGCGCGCCACAGGATCATTTCCTCGATCGTGGATGCAAATCCGCACAGGAAACTCGACAACGTAAACCCCGCGGCCGAGATTACGAACAGATAGCGCGTGCCAAGCGCGCGCGACAGGAACCCGGACAACGGAATCGCGATCACCTCGGCGATCAGATAGGCGGTCTGCACCCAGGACACTTCGGTCGAACTGGCCGACAGCCCGGCCTGGATGTCGGACAGCGAGGCCGAGACGATCTGGATGTCGAGGATCGACATGAACATGCCGAACACCATGATCAGGAACGCAAACAGCCGCCGCGGCGCGATCCGCTCGGAGGGCGGCGCGACCGCGTTCATCAGGCTCGGCGACGCGGTGGTGGCGTTGGCCATGATCGGCTCCGGTCAGGACGGCGCGTCAGCCGGCGCACCGCCGGCTGTGCGCATTTATTGCGGATGGATCGCGGTCGGTGAATCCAGGTCGGCGTCGCTGTCGGCATCCTTGGCGCCTTCGCGGGTGTCGATGGTGGCGTAAACCGACATGCCGGCGCGCAGCAGATTCTGCCGCGCGACATCCTTGGGCACGCGGACCCGAACCGGCAGCCGCTGCACGATCTTGGTGAAATTGCCGGTCGCGTTATCCGGCGGCAGGAGCGTGAACACCGAACCGGAGGCCGGCGAAATGCTGTCGACCACGCCGGCGAATTTGCGATGACCGTAGGCGTCGACCGAGATCGACACTGGTTGACCGGGGCGAACCCGCCGTAGCTGGGTCTCCTTGAAATTGGCATCGATGAAGACGTCGTCGAGCGGCACCACATTGCCGAGCCGCTGCCCCATCGCGATGAAATCACCGGTGTTGACCATGCGGTTGGAGAACATGCCGTCGACCGGCGCGCGCACCGAGGTGAAATCGAGATCGCGCTGTGCCTTGGCGAGCGAGGTCTGCAGTTCGGCCAATTGGGCGCGGGCCTCGGCCTGCTGCGCCTTCGTCACTTCGACATTGTCGCGCGCCGCGTCATAGGCCGCCTGCGCCGACTTCACCGCCGCGACACCCTGATCGCGGCCGGCTTCCGACACCTCGAACGTGGCGCGCGACGCAAAGCCCTTGGTGTTCAAGGCCTGCTGGCGATCGTAATCGAGACCGGCGCGCTTCAGGCCGGCGTCCGCGGAAGCCAATTGCGCCTTGGCCTGTTCGACCGCGCTTTCCAGCGCGGTGACCTGATGGCCGATGCGATCGATGGTGGCCTGCTGGGTCGCGATCTTGGTGCTGGCCGCGTCGACCGCGATTTTGTAATCGCCGTCGTCGATCTTGAACACGACGTCGCCGGCCTTCACCAGCGCGTTGTCGCCGGGCAGGATCGCAGCGATGTGACCCGATACCCGGGCGCCGAGCGTGGTGTTGTTGGCGCGCACATAGGCGTCGTCGGTGCCGACGAAGAAACGCCCGACCAGGAAATAATGCACGCCATAGCTGGCGCCGGCCAGCAACGCGATCGAGAGGATGCCCATCAGCACGAACTTGCGCTTGCCCGATTTGGCGGCGGGTTTGTCAGCCGCGGCGGGCGGCGCCACGGCAACCGGCGTTTCCGTGACGGGCTTCTCCAAAACCGTGGTGCCGGCACCGGATTGGTCGGACGATACGTCGGCCGTATCGGCCGATCCATGCGCGGGTTCGCGCTCCGCGCGAACGATCCGCGCAGTCTGGTCTCTAGATGCGGCCATGCCCGGCCTCCCCAATGAAATCTCGACCCTGTCGCGATACGGCGCAGCCAAACGGGCGTCGCCGCCTCACCATACCAAAGTAATTACCATTGACCGAACGGTTCGGTCAAGATATATTTGAAACTGGATCAGCCTAAGACGACGCTCCTTGCACCGGGTTGCCGTTGCCAAAATCTTCGTGGAGAGCCTAAACCAATGGTTGCAGCGCAGTCGACCACGCTCCGTGTCGCGGGCGATGAGGACAGCTCGAAGCGCCGCCAGATCCTCGACGGCGCCAGCAAAGTTTTCATGGACCTGGGCTTCGACGGCGCCAGCATGGGCGAGATCGCGCGCGCCGCCGGTGTCTCCAAGGGCACGCTTTATGTGTATTTCGCCGACAAGAGCCGGCTGTTCGAGGCGATCGTCGAGGAAGACGCCATCGAGCAAGGCAAGGTCGCATTCAATTTCGATCCCGAGCGCGACGCCCTCATCACGCTGCGGGAATTCGGTCTCGCCTATATCCAGTTGCTGTGCCGGCCGGGCGGCGGCTCAGCGATCCGCACCGTGATGGCGATCGCCGAACGCATGCCCGAGGTCGGCCGCCGCTATTACGAGCAGGTGCTGGAGAAGACCATCGAGCGGTTCTCGGGCTATCTGGAAACGCGGGTGAGAGCCGGTGACGTCGTGATCGGCGATTTGCAGCTCGCGGCATCGCAATTCATGATGATGTGCCAGGCCTCGCTGTTCCTGCCGCAATTGTTTCAGGCCGCCCCGCCGCCTTCGGTGCAGCGCATGACCGAAGTGGTCGAAAGCGCGACTCAGATGTTTCTCGCGGCGTATGGCAAGGAGCGAATAGCGAATATCCAGTAGCCGATGGGCGAATGGAAAGTGGCACTTCTGCTTGTAACCATTCGCTATCCGCCACCCACCATTCGTTCCTTTTAGTCGTCCTGAGCGCCGTCTTCTTCGTCGGTTTTATGCTTGTGCGAAGATTCCTTGCTGCCACCGAGCGATCCCGTGACCAACGGACCGCGCGACGCCGGGCCGAAGGAATTTGAGCCATACGACGATCCCGACGCATAGGGACTACGACCACCCGCGCGCGCCGCTACTTCCTCACCTGACATCGCCGCCGGCTCGCAGATGTAGGGCCGGTGGGCGCGACGCATCAGGTCCACATGGATGTGATTGTAGTGATAGCGATTGGAGCCCGGCGCCAGCACGGTGTTGAAGGCGCGGCAGGCCGACGCCTGCACGTCGTGCAAAAAGCCCTGCTCTTCCGGCACGCCCTTCCAGCCGGTTTCCACCGAAATGCGCCGGCCATCGGCCAGGGTGAACGCCGCGATATCCAGCGCGTTGCCGAAGGCGTGTTCGGAGATATGCGCGTTGACCTGCCCGTTCATGCCGCGGCAGGAATACGCCGAGATCTGCTTGATCTCGACCACGCGGGCGCCGAACCAGCGCATCGCGGCCGGTTGCACCGAGTCCGCCAGCCAGCGATCGAGCACCGAGACGATCGGGCAGGCCAGCGTCGCGGTCGGCTTGACCGCCACTGGCCCCACCGCGGCGATCGAATTGCCCGGCGTCGGCCCCGGACCAAGGCGCGGTTGGCTTTCGAGCGGCGGCCCACCTGATGACCCGTAGGGACGCGGAGAATAAGGCGCGGAGTAATTGCCGCGCGGCGGATAGCCCTGCGCGTCCGGATAAGGCCTGGCACCACCGGCCTGCCCCGGCGCGCCCTCGGGCGGCAGGTCGATATCATCTTCTTCCGGCGCCACGCCGGGCGCGGCGAGCGAAACTGGACCGCTGGAAGGTGCAGCATAACCGGGTTGCCGCAAGGTGTTGTCGGGATAGGCCGTCATCCGCGGCGGCGGCGGTTGCGAAATGGGCCAGCGCGGCTGATTGCCGATGTTGCCGGGCGGCCGCGGATCGCCATCGCCGAAACTGAGGCTGGTGTTGTTCTCGCCGAGCGCCGCGACCTTGAGCGGGAATTCCGCGCCGCACACGCCGGGACCATTGATCGGATCGATACGGACCAGATCGGTGCTTTCCTTGACCGCGCCGGATTTCAGACAGGCGATTTCGGCCTCGGCCCGCCACGGTTCACGCTCCGCGGACTGAAAAAATCCGTGACCGCAACCCGCGAGCGAGACGAGGACGAAGGAGCCGACGAGATACAAACAAACTCCGCGCGTCATCCGCGGAGCATCAACCAATTTATTTAAAGACTCATCAACGCTTTGATTTTACGTCTCTTTAACCACGTTGCCGAAGTCCTGTTGCGCCCGCGGCGCGCGATAGTGCAGCACCGCTGACTTTATCCGGGGGGAACGGCTCGCTACCTTCATGCGTTAGTGCGCGCAGTGACGTGAACCAAGGGAGCTTTCCCATGACTTTCGTCAATAGGCTGAGCGTGATCACGGCGTACATTGCCCTCGCCTTCGTCGGTGCCATCGTGCTCGGCATGATCTGAGGTTTTCTTTGTCAGCACCTTGAGCAGTCCGGTGGCGGGATTCTCCCGCTGCGGGCTTTTTCGCGAGCTAAATTGCGTGCCTCGTCACGGCACAGGAAACGCCCGGTGTGACGTCACCGCATCGCAAATCTTGCTGTGGTTGTGGTATCAAGACATCACCACGCAAACCGGGCGAGCGAGCATGAATACGGTAACGGCGCTGATCTACTGGGTGATCGTCAGCCTTTGGCTGGCCGTCCTGATTACCGTTTGCTCCGCCTATTACCGGAATCCGAAAACATTCGGCACCGTACGGCTCTTGCTGGCGGTCGTGGCCATCGACACCACGCGCAACATCGTCGAGAATCTCTATTTCGGCGTCTATTTCGGCGGTCGATACGGCCTGTTTCCAGCATCCATGTCAGAGATTTTGGGTAGCCCGTATCTCCTCATCCTTCCGAAATTGATCAATGTGCTGGCCGCGTGTCTTGTGTTGAGCCTCTTGCTGCTGCGGTGGCTGCCGCTCGCGCTGCAGGAAAGAATAAGAGCCGACGCCGACGTTCGGGTCACGTCCGCGGCCCTGAACCAGGAAATCGAAGAACACCGGCGCATCTTCGAAACGTCCCAGGACTTGATCCTGATCGTCGATCCCGAGGGGTTGATCGTTCGGGCCAGCACCAGCAGCGGGCACCTTCTCAATTACGTGCCCGCGGAATTGATCGGCCGCAAGGTCAGCGATTTTTTCTATCCGGGCGACGAAGATTCCTTGCGACGCGGGATGACGGCCGCCCAGCAGGGCGGCTCGATGCGTAACGTCGCAGGCCGTCTGGTTCGAAAGGACAACGGGCTGGTCGATCTACTGTGGATGGGCACGTGGTCCGCGCAGATCGGACGGCTGTATTTGGTCGGACGCGACGTCACCGACAGCAAGCTGACGCAGATCGCGCTCAAGGAAAGCGAGCGGATGGCGCGCGGCATCATCGAGACCGCGCTGGATGCCTTCGTCCAGTTCGACGAGAACGAAATCGTGGTCGATTGGAGCCGACAGGCCGAACGTCTTTTCGGACGATCCCGGGCGGAGGCGATCGGCTCGCGCATCTGTACGCTGATTGGTTCGCACTGGGATGGGGCTGAAGACGAGGAGACATTCAATCGCTTTATGACGGACAAATCCTATTCGAGGACCGGAGAGCGATTCGAACTGAGCGCCAAGCACCGCGACGGCACCGATTTGCGAATTGAAATCAGCCTGGCCTCCTTCGATCGGCGGCAAGGATTGGTTTTCAACGGATTTGCCCGGGACATCACCGACCGGATGCTGGCGGAAAGCCAGATCAGGCAGGCGCAGAAAATGGACGCCGTCGGGCAGCTGACCGGTGGCGTGGCGCACGACTTCAACAACATCCTGACGGTCATCACCGGGACCATCGAAATCCTGGCGGACGCGGTCGCCGATCGCCCCGAATTATCCAGCATCGCCAAACTGATCGACGAAGCCGCGGAACGCGGCGCCGACCTCACACGTCATCTGCTTGCGTTTGCGAGAAAGCAGCCGTTGCAGCCGAAGCGGGTCGACGTCAATGCCCTGCTCGAAGCCGCCGGCAAATTCATCCGGCCGACCCTCGGCGAACAGGTCGAGATCGAAATCATGTCGCGCCGAACCACGTGGCCCGCCTTCGTCGATCCACATCAGTTGACCACGACCGTTCTCAATCTGGCGATCAACGCGCGGGACGCGATGCCGCGCGGAGGCAAGCTCGTCATCGAAGCCCTCAATTGCTATCTCGACGAAGACTACGCGGAGCAGCACGATGAGGTCGTTGCAGGTGACTATGTAATGGTCGCCGTCAGCGACACCGGAACCGGCATCGCGCCGCAACTGCTCGACAAGGTGTTCGAGCCCTTCTTCACCACCAAGGAAGTCGGAAAAGGCACCGGCCTCGGGCTCAGCATGGTCTACGGCTTCGTCAAACAGTCCGGCGGGCACATCAAGATCTACAGCGAACAGGGACACGGAACGACGGTGAAGATCTACCTTCCGAAGGGTAGCGATGCAGCCGAGGATGTCGTCGGAGATCCGGCCGGTCGAAAAGATCGCGAGTGGGAGCGAGTTGATCCTCATCGTCGAGGATGACGCGATGGTCCGCAAATACGCCATCGCCCAGATTCAAAGTCTGGGTTATCGCACAATGGACGCCGTCAATGGCGACAGCGCGATCGAATTGATTCGCGATCATCCCGAGATCGATCTGCTGTTCACCGACATCATCATGCCGGGCTCCCTGAACGGTCGCGAATTGGCCAGGGCCGCGCTCAGGCTGCGGCCGAACCTCGGCGTGGTCTACACTTCCGGCTACACCGAAGACGCCATCGTCCATCATGGCCGCCTCGATGAGGGCGTGCTGCTGCTGGCAAAGCCCTATCGCAAGTCCCAACTGGCCGAAATGCTGCGTACGGCGCTGCAGGGCGGCCCGGCGACCACGCTGCAGCCGGATATGCCCTCCGCCGTGGATTCGGCCGCCGAGTAGTTCCCTTCCATGCGAGTTATACACAAGCGCCGGGTGGAACCGTGCGGCGTCAAAACCTGCTGACGTGCGCGGCCGGATTCGGTATCTTTTGCGAAATCGGCCAGATTGGCGGCCTTGATGCCACACGTGGCCGCGGGGAAATATTCCAGCCCAGGAAGGTATGTTTCAGATGCTTCGCGCACGCTGTTTCGCTGTCGCGGCGACGGCATGGTTGCCGCTCGCTGCCGGATTTGCCGGACTTATGTCGTCGGGGATGGTGGCGCCGGCGATCGCCGCGTCCGACAGCTGCGGCGAAGCGGCCGATTTCACCGTGGTGCCCTCGCCGGCTTCGCCCTGGAAAGGCGCGCCGCTTGCGCGTGATGTTCGTCACCGAAAAGCCGGTCGACGGCACGCTGTCGCTGGTCGCGCCCGATGGCAGCGCCGCTGCCGTGGTCACTTCGCCGGAGCGCCGCGGCAGCGGCCCCTATTCCTGGTTCGCCGAGGTCGCGACCCCGGCCGCCGGCACCTGGCACGCCACGCTTGACGGCATCCGGCTGTGCGCCGGTCAACCACGAAATCGCGGTCAGCGCGCAGAAGCCGGCGCCGATATCGGCGCCGCCGGGACGCATCTGGCAGATCCGCGGCAGCTGGAACGCACCACCGAAGCGCTGTTCGCGGCGTGGATCGAGAAACTGTTCGATGCGCCGCCCGAGCAGGACTTGTCCTGGAAGGTGTGGTCGGAAGTGCTGCGCGACCAGTCGCGCAATTTCCTGTTCAACTATCTCGGCCGCGGCGAAGACAACGTATCCACCGGCTTGCGGCCCGACTGCGCCGATTTCGTCTATTTCCTGCGCGCCTATTTCGCCTACAAGATGGGGCTGCCGTTCGGCTATTCGAATTGCTCGCGCGGCATGGGCGGCAGTCCGCCGAAATGCTATCAATGGTTCGACATCGATCATCCGGAAGTCACCCGTCCGCCGCCGCCGCCGGAACAGGTCGACGCCGCCGCCGCGGCGCCGACGCCGACCGCGGCCCCCGCCGCGCCGACACCAAAGCTGCTCGGAATCTTCGGACGGTCCGCCCCGCCGGCCGATGACGCGGCAGCGGCTCCGCCCGCCGGAGATGCGCCGCTGGTACCGCCAAAGCCGAAGCCGAAGCGGCCGGCCACCTTCGCCGAATATCTGCGCGACGTCGGCGACGTCGTTCATACCGGCGCGGTGCGCGTCAGGGGCGCCGACGACAACACCGATTTCTACACCATCCCGCTGACCGAGAAGACGCTGCGCCCCGGCACCGTCTATGCCGATCCCTACGGCCATGTGCTGATGCTGGTGCATCTGGTGCCGGAGCAGAACGGCACGCCCGGGCGTCTTCCTTGCCGTCGACGCCGAGCCCGACGGCTCGATCACGCGCAAGCGATTCTGGCGCGGCAATTTCCTGTTCGTGCATGATCCGGCGCTCGGCAGCCCCGGCTTCAAGCGCTTCCGCCCGATCGTCGGCGGCGGCACCAGCGGCCCGCTGCGGCGGCTGAGCAACGCCGAGATCAACAAGAATCCGCAACTATGGCGATTTCTCGCTGGAACAGTCGCAGATGACCGCCGAGGATTTCTACGATCGGATGGACGACGTGATGTCGCCGGCGCCGCTCGATCCGGTCAAGGCGATGACCGATGCGATCGCGAGCCTCAACGAGCAGGTCAAGACCCGCGTCACCTCGATCGAGAACGGACGAAAATACCAGGAGAAGGGCGGCACGGCGGCGATGCCGAACGGCGCGTCGATCTTCGAGACCACCGGCGCCTGGGAAGACTATTCGACGCCGGCGCGCGATTTTCGTCTGTTGATCGCGATCGATGTGGTGCGGAATTTTCCGGATCACGTCGTGCGCCGCGCTGACCGCTTCGCGGTCGCGGCGGGCAAGAGCCTCGACGGCGTCAAGCGCAATCTGCAGGGCGTGCTCGCGACCGAGCTTGCCTCGCGCAAGATCACCTATACGCGCAGCGACGGATCGCAATGGACGCTGACGCTCAAGGACGTGGTCGATCGCGCCGCCGAATTCGAGATGGCCTACAATCCGAATGACTGCGTCGAACTGCGCTGGGGCGCGCCCGAGGGCAGCGAGGAAGCCTCGACCTGCAAGCGCCACGCGCCGCAGGAACAGCGCGCCAGGATGTCGTCGGACTATCGCAACTGGTTCCGTGAACGGCACTGGCCGACGGCCAGGGGATAGTTTCAGCAATTGGCAAGGGCGGCCCGCCGCGCGCCGGTTGGCCGCTAAGACCGCGGCGGCTGCGGCGTCTCGCGGTCCGAAATCAGTTTTTTCAGTTTCGGGTCGGCCCGCCGCCATGTCGTGCCCGAGCAGAAGAAATGACCGAGCGCGCAGGCTTCGACGTGAAGCGAATCCGGCCCTTTCATGGTCATGGTGCCGTAATAGGTGTTGCCGCTGTCGTGGCTATAGATGTTGCCCGACCATTTCGACGCGGTCTTCGATGTCATGTCGACCAGGATGGTCTCGCCCTTGGCGTTGGTCGCGGCGTCGACGGTGTAGCCGCACAATGATCGGCCGCACGGCTCGATCCGGACCGCGCCCTTTTGACCCTCGGCATGCCAATCGCCGAGCGGGCTATCGGCCGGCGTTTCTTCGATCTCCTGCGAGACCTTCGCGATTTTGGGCGCATCGTTCGTGACCTGCGGCGCTGTTTCCACCAGCGGCGCGACCTGTTGCAGCGGCGGCGGTGGCGTGATCGAGGCGGTCGTGACCGGCGCCGGCATTGGCGTTGCCTGCACCGGTTGGATTTGCGGGGCCGGTTGGACTTGGACCGGCTGCGCCTGGACTGGCTGGATCTGCGGTTGCTGAACTGGCGGCGGAGCGACCCGTTGGACTTGAGGCGCGGCCGGATGCAGCGGCGCTAAAGGCGCGGAGCAGAGCGCGGGCTGCGGCGCCGGTCGGCTTGCGACGGGCGTGGCCGCAGGCGGCGTCGGCGCGACCGAAGACGCCACGGTCTGGCGATCCTTCTCCGGCTGCGCGTGCCGATGAGTCATGCCCGGCGAAATCGAATAACGGGGCGCCGAGATACGTATCCAATGGCCTCCGATCGCGAACGAAAACGAATCGGCGGCATGGACCGGTGAACCCAGCGCGACGAGGATGGCGGCAGCAGGAAACAGGCGATGCATGGAAAGTCTCCCTGGCGTTTCAGGAAGTCTAGATCGCGGGCCCCGCGCGCAATGTGATTTGAGTCACTCCGGTTCCCCGGTGATCGAAAATCCTTTGGTGAAGGCGCGCGAGATCCGGGTTCGAAATCTCATGTGACTCACATCACGGAGCCGGGATGACGCGCGGCGTACGGTCTCCTCGGATTTCACAACCACGCTCACATTCACCAAGCTTTGGAGGGACCCATGAAGAAGCTCTACATTCTCGCGGCGCTGCTGATGGCGAGCACTGCGGCCCATGCCGGCAACGGCATTTCCTTCGACGTCAACGGCAAGCACGTCCGCGTCGAGATGCCCAAAAACTGCGACTCGCTGTCGTGCCTGAAGATTTCCGCGCCCGGCCTGTCCGGCAATGATTTTGGTTTCAAATCCAAGCATGTCGATGACGACGACACGGTCGCCGATGCCAAGCCGGCGCCGACGCCCGCCCCGGCCGTACAGGCCCCTGCGCCGCGTCCGGTCGCAAGCGCGCCCGCTCCCGCCACCACGGTGGCGTCCACCGCGCCCGATACCGTGACGCAGATTTCCGCACCCACGCCTGTCGCTTCCGCGCCGGTAGCCGCGGCGCCGGCTCCGGTTGCCGCGGCGCCGGTTTCGGATCCCAACTCGCCCCTCGGCGTCTGGGCCACCGAAGACAACAAGGGCAATGTCCGGATCGAACAGTGCGGCCCGAACCTCTGCGGTTTTGCCGCCGATACCGGCGCGAAAGTGCTGATCAGCATGAAGCCGACCGGCAACAAATGGACCGGCCGGATCCACGATCCCGACAGCGGCAGCGACTACGACTCCACGATCGCGATGAAGGGCACCGACACGCTGAAGGTCCAGGGCTGCGCATTCGGCGGCATGTTCTGCGGCGGCCAGGTCTGGAAGCGCGTCAGCTGATCGACCAGGTCATTAACCCATCACGTCGTTATCTTGAACAGCCGCGCCACGCCCCGGAGAAACACCGGGCGTGGCGTTCGCGCGTTTTGCGTCTGTACAAGGACGGCGCGGTCTGCATTCATCCGGCATTCAGCCGCCGAGGGCCTCTATCGCGGTCGCGGTTTGGAATGGTCAGGAAATGTGGGTGACGTCGTGATGAGGCATTGGCTTTCGATTGTCACCTCGCTCACGCTGTTGTCGCTGGGTAGTATCGGCAACGCTCCGGCGATGCCTTCGCTGACGCCAACCGATCAGCCGCCGATCGCCGCGACACCAGATTCCGGGCTGACCAAATTAGCCCAGGCCCAGCCGGCGCCGGCGACATCCGCCTCGCCCGCGCAAGCCGCCGCACCCGCCGATTCCGACGAGCCGATCGGCAATGTCGCGACCCTGACCGGCAGCGCGACCGTAACCCGCAACAACACCGCGACACCGCTCAAGGCTGCAGGACGATATTTTCCTCAACGACGTGGTGCAGACCTCGGCGAATTCCACGCTCGGCGTCACCTTCAACGACGCCACCACCTTCAACCTCACCGCCAACGCCACCGATCACCATCGACAATTACGTCTACCAGGACGGCGGCAAGCAGAACGCCGCGCTGTTCAATATCGCCAAGGGCACGGTGGCCTTTGTCGCCGCCGAGGTCGCCCATACCGGCGACATGAAGATCTCGACGCCGACCGCGACGCTCGGCATTCGCGGCACCACCGGGCTGGTCGAAGTGCCGGAAGGCGCGGCCGCCAACAACCCGAACAATGTCGCGATCAAGCTCTATCCCGATGCCGACGGACGGGTCGGACGGATCGAGGTCAACGATCGCGCCGGCGCGCGGCTGGGATTGCTCACGCAAGGCTCCAGCGGTTTTACGATTCGCCCCGGCGTCGGCGGCGCACGATTCGCCGCGGTGCCGCTGGCGATTTCGCCGCAGCAGGCGCAGCGCGACCAGGGCATCGTGCGCCAGGTTCATGCCGCGCAAAATGTCGGCCGCCGGATCGTCAGCCAGCAACGCGCGTTGCGGCAGGCCAATCCGAACCGCAATAATCCGAACCGCAACAATGCCAATCCGCGCAACAATCCCGGTCAGCGCAACAATCCGAACCTGCGCAACAACAATCCGGCGGGCGCACCCGGTCAGCAGCGACAGAACGGCCAGCCGGCGCGGCCCGGGACGCCGCAAGCACCCGGCACGCCCGGTCGTCAGGGCCAGGTGCCGCCGCAACCCGGCGTGCAACAACCGGGCGTGCAGCAACCCGG
Organism: uncultured Alphaproteobacteria bacterium; assembly: GCA_963845435.1. GTDB lineage: Bacteria > Pseudomonadota > Alphaproteobacteria > Rhizobiales > Xanthobacteraceae > Bradyrhizobium. The sequence goes on along the minus strand of CAWJSD010000006.1, from coordinate 293,499 downwards.
CACCCAACGCGCCGGCGCGCCGCAACCGGGATTGCAGCGGCCCGGCCTGCAACGCCCCGGCTTCGCCAACCGCCCGGGCCCGCTCCGCCGCGCTGCGCCCGCGCCGCGCGGAAGACAGCCCAAGGACCGGCGTTACTGATAAAGAGAGATCCCGTGTCCGGACGCGGTGCAGCGCTCTTCGCTGCGCCGTAGAGCCGGGACCCATTCCGCAAAGTATATTTCGCCGCGTACCTCGTGGACCCCGGATCAGCAGCGCATCACGTTGCAAGCGCAATGTGCTGCTCCGCAGAGCGGGAAACGATCAGGCCGCGCGGCGCAGCCAGTCGCGGACTTTTCGCACCAGGCTACGCGTGCCTTGATCCGGGTTCTCGGCCATCGCGTTGGTCGAGTCAGGCGTCGCGAGTTCGGCCTGCGGACTTTCCGCCGTGGCCGGCTCTGGCTCCGGCGATGGCGGCACCATCCGGGAATCGTCCGAATCGAGCTCAGCCTTATCGTCGACAGTCTCAATATCGGGCGTTTCGGCTTCAGCACGCTCGGCCTCGGCTACCGGCATTTCGGTGTCGGCCGATTTCAGCCTCCACCGCTTCGGCTCCAACCGCTTCGGATGCCGGGTCGTTTTCGACCATCACGGGTGACTGCTGCACGGGCTCCGCGACTTCAGGCCCGACCTCCACGATCGCCGGCGCGACGGGCGCTGGCACCTCGATAATATCGGGTGGCGATGCCGCCGGCGTAGTATCCGCGATCGGCGCCGCCGGTGCCGGAGCAACAACTTTCGCGGGCGCTGGCGGCGCGACGCGGGGCGTCCGACGCTTCGCCACCGCCGCAGCAGGTTTCTCAACCGTCGCGGCGGGCTTCGCCGCCGGTGCAGCGGGTTTGGCTGCCGCCGGCTTGGCGCGCGATCGTCGCGCGGGCTCGGCACTGGCCGCCGCCTGCAGCGCGATCGGACCGACATTGGCGAGAAACGCGCGCTCATAGGTGCGCGACAACCGCTCGACGGCGGCATCCAGCGGCAACCAATCGACTTCGCGAATGTCGTGCATCAATTCGTGCGTCTGCTCGCCGCCGGCCTGCATCCGCCAGTAATGCACGACCTTGAAACCGCCGCCGGATTCGTAGACCAGGGTTCCCAGAAACTCGTGCACCGACACATCGTGCCCAGTTTCTTCCAGCACTTCGCGTTCGGCCGCTTCGCGCGGGGTCTCGCCGTCATCGAGCTTGCCCTTCGGCAGCACCCATTCGTTGCGCTTGCGCAGCCGCACCACCGCGATGCGGGGATTTTTTTCCCGCCGCAGCACAATTCCTCCGGCCGCCATGACAGGCGTTCGTGCCATTCCTTTTGTCTCTCACATGCAATTTCAAATCGGACTACGCGTCATAATATAAAGTCGCGCGACGTCAACACCAGTCAGGTCGATGATCTGCGCATTAAAGCCTGACCGGCGCGAATTCGTGTTCCATCCGTGATACCGTCACAAAATTCGAAATGCTCCGGCGCCAGCACGATGATGGTCGAACCATGTTCGAACCATCCGAGTTCGTCGCCCTTGCGCACGTTGACGTCACACTCGAACTGCGTCGGCCCGGTGGTTTGGGCGTTGAGCATGCGATCGAGCCAATGCAGGCGGATGCTCGCCACCAGGATCGCCGCAACCGGCACCAGGGTCAGCGCCTCGCCGGTCGCCAGATGCGTCTGGATCACCGCACGCTCGTTCTTGCAGAACAACCGCTCGACCCGCTTCAGCGCGATCGGATTGACGTTCCAGGTGTCGCCATGGATGAACGTCACCCGCTCGATGTGCATATCGTACGGCGCATGGAAGCGATGATACATGCTCGAGGTCAGCCGCAGGGTGATGAAGCGGCCGTTGCGATGCGCCTCGACCAGCGCGGGATCGCCGAGCAGGTCCAGCAGTGAGTATGGCGCGCCCTTGATCTGAAACAATTCGGTGTCGGCGATCGCGCCATGGGCGCCGACGATGGCGTCCGACGGGCTGGCGACGATCGCGGGATCCGGATCGGCCGGCCGCAGGCCCGGGCGCAGCTCGCGGGTGAAGCAATCGTGCAGGCTGGTGAAGCTGGTCTTGCTGGCCTCGGACAGGTCGAGATCGGAAAACATCCGCCAGCAGGCGATCGACAGGTCCCGGATCAGGGGATTCTCGATCTTGCTGAACCAGCCGATGAACCGGGTCACCGCGGCGCGGGGAATCCGGTTGGTCAGCAGGAAATTCAGGTCTTCCTGCTGGGTCAGGCCCGAGATCAGGTTCCGGATTGTCATGAATCTGTCAGCAGGATTCGCTAGCGCTGGCGGCATGGATACGCCTCTTCCGATTCTTTCGTTGTCCACCGCCGCGGTCGCAAGCGCCGCGGCTGTCTTCCCCAAATTGCAGGCGCGCCTGGCGCTGTCGCGGGCCAAACACCGCTCGCTGACCGGCCATTCCAAGATGTCGCGCATGGTCGCGCGCCTGATCCCATTTTACGAATTCGACATCAACGATTTCTTCGGCGTCGACGGCGCCCCGAAGGCGATCGCGACCCAGCGCCAGGACGGCTTCTTCCGGCTGGCCCGGTTGTACGAGGAGCGCTACGTCAAGGGCCGCGCGATGACCGCCGAGGCTGCCGAGCGCATCTCCGACCTGCAGTTCACCGAAACCTACCGGGTGCCGTTTCAGTTCAGCCGGCTGGTGCGGCAGCATCTCGGCACCGGCGCCTTCATGGACTCGTCGGCCGGCGTCACCGTCACCGATCTCGACGGCAATGTCTTCTACGACCTGACCGGCTCCTACGGCGTCAATATCTTCGGCAACGATTTCTACAAGGACTGCATCGCGCAAGGCCGAGGAGCGCGCCCGCTGCGCTGGGCCCGGTGCTCGGCCCCTACCATCCGTCGATCCTCGACAACGTGCGGCGGCTCTGCGAGATCTCGGGGCTCGACGAGGTCTCGTTCCACATGTCCGGCACCGAAGCGGTGATGCAGGCGGTGCGGCTGGCGCGCTATCACACCCGCCGCTCGCATCTGGTGCGGTTCGCCGGCGCCTATCACGGCTGGTGGGGCGACGTGCAGCCCGGCATCGGCAATCCGGTCTCGCCGCACGAGACCTATACGCTCGCCGACATGTCCGAGCGTACGCTGCACGTGCTCAAGACCCGCAACGACATCGCCTGCGTGCTGGTCAATCCGCTGCAGGCGCTGCACCCCAATTCCAGCGCGCCCGGCGATTCGGCGCTGGTCGACAGTTCCCGCAAGGGCCGCTACGACCGCGCCGCCTACACCGAATGGCTGAAGGCGCTGCGGCAGATCTGCACCGAGCGCAAGCATCGTGCTGATCTTCGACGAGGTGTTCGTCGGCTTCCGGCTCGCGCCGGGCGGCGCCCAGGAATATTTCGGCGTTCGCGCCGACATGGTGACCTACGGCAAGAGCCTCGCCGGCGGCCTGCCGGTCGGCGCGGTCTGCGGCCGCAGCGATCTGATGCGCCGCTTCCGCGACGATCATCCCGCCGATATCTGCTTTGCCCGCGGCACCTTCAACTCGCATCCCTACGTCATGACGGCGATGGACGAGTTCCTGAACCGGCTGGCCGACCCCGCGTTCCGCACCGTCTATGACGGCCTCGACGAGACCTGGAACGCGCCGCGCGACGCCAGTTGAACGAGATGCTGACCGCGCAGGATTTGCCGGTGCAGGTCAGCAACCTGTCGTCGATCTGGATGGTTCAATACACCGAGCCGTCCCGCTACAACTGGATGTTGCAGTATTATCTGCGCGCCGAAGGCCTGGCGCTGAGCTGGGTCGGCACCGGCCGGCTGATCTTCAGCCTGAATTACACCGAGGCGGATTTCGCCGAAGTGGCCAAGCGCTTCGTCGCGGCGGCGGTGAAGATGAAGCAGGACGGCTGGTGGTGGCACGACGCGTCCCTCACCAACAAGACCATCCGCCGCCGGATCCTCAAGGAAATGCTGATGCGAAAGCGGTCGCGCTAACCCGTCTGCTTCGATCTGCACGTTAAATCCGAACCATGGCCTGGCATAAGCGCGAAGCGCGTCTTCGCCTTTGAATGTCCCCGGCCATTTTTTTGTGACCATTGCACTTTGCGGAAACGTAAATGCCCGGGACAAGCCCGGGCATCGCAACTCAGGGACAACAGTCTCAGGCCGGCTTGACGTGCTTCTCGAGGCCCGGGTCGATCAGTTCGCCCTTCAGCAGCGCCAGCGGCGCCTTGTAGTACAGTTTGAAGTCGCTGAACGGGTCGGTGAGGATCTTGGTCATCCAGACCAGGCCGGTCTCGACGTCGCGGATGAAGAACAAGTGGATGGTGCGGAACAGCAGCCCGCCGACGCCGACCGCGAGCCAGATCTTGGCCACCTGGCGCATGAAGTCGCCCGAGGTCACCCAGGGCTTGAACAGGCCGAACAGGGTCGGATCGAGATACAGCACCAGCGGCGACAGCGCCCAGATCGCCATCAGCACGACCTTGCGGCGCAGATTGTAGCCGACCTTGATCTCTTCCTTGTGCTCGTGGGTCGCGTGGTTGACGTGGTCGTAGCCCTTCGGCTCGAAGAAGAAATGACCGGCCTGACGCGTGGTCATCGAAACCACCAGCCGAGCAGCGCCGCCGCGACCGGATCGAAGAACATCATCACATAGCCGACGAGGAAACTCGAGGCGCTGACGAAGTGCAGGCTCTGGTTGATGCGGCTGTGGTGGTAAAAGCGGTGGTCATCCCAGCGCTGGGTGTGCAAAGCCTCTCTGAAATTCTCAAGCATAGTTCCCTCTCCATCGTCGGGATTAGTGATACAGGGATTCGATGTCCGGCATGTGACATCATCATAATGACATATGACAGAACGCAACAACGCCGGTGTCGAGTGAGCGATTGCCTTCGCGCATGATTCGGAAAAGCGGCTACCGGCCTTCCGGACCATGCGCGAATTGAAGAGCCTCTAGGCGACTGCCGCGATGTCGGTCTTGCGGAAACGGACCAGCGAGAAATGGCCGAGCGGCGGCACCAGGCGGCGCTCGACCAGTTCGATGCCGCGGGCGGTCGACAGCCATTGCGCATAGCGCGACCAGGCGAATTCGGCGGTGCGGAAGCCGAGCGGACGCACCACCGGCTGCAGCCGCTGCTCGATGAAGCGGCGCATGCCGGCATCGGCGCTGACGCGGCTGAGCAGGATCATCTCGCCGCCGGGCCGCAACACGCGGGCGAATTCGTCGAGGGCTACTTCCGGATTCGGCACCGCGGTGACGACATATTGCGCCATCACGACGTCGAACGAATTGTCGGGGAATTCGAGCTTCTCGGCGTCCATCACCGCGAGGCCCTCGACATTGCTCGAGGCTGAGCTCGTTGACGCGCTGATGCGCCTTGCTTCAGCATCGCTTCCGAAATATCGGTGCCGAAGATGCGGGTGTTGGCGCCGTATTGCGGCAGCGAGATGCCGGTGCCGACGCCGACTTCGAGCACGCGGCCGCCGATGCTGTTGGTCGCCGCGATCGCCGCCTGCCGGCCCTTGCCGAACACGCCGCCGAACACGAGGTCATAGATCGGCGCCCAACGGTCATAGGCGCGCTCGACCGTCTCGCGGTCGAAATCCAGTTCCCCATTGCCGTCCAGCTTCAAGATTTCAGCCATGATGTCCCACTCGTTATGATGATTGATTGCGATTAACCGCGTACGGCGGTTCTTCCCGCCACGACGCGGGCGGGCCGCGGCGAACGGCTTGGCTGCAATTCGCTCAGATTGCCGATGAACTGCCGCGCACTGTTTTCCCAGGAACGCTCGATCGCAAAATTGCGGCACGCCTCGCGCGACATCCCGAGCGCCTTCAGACAGGCGCTGCGCAGATCGTCGCTCAGCGCGCCGATCGGATGGTCGGCGATCACGTCCAGCGGGCCGGTCACCGGAAACGCCGCGACCGGCGTGCCGCAGGCCAGCGCTTCCAGTTGCACCACGCCGAAGGTGTCGGTCTTGCTCGGGAACACGAACACGTCGGCCGCGGCCAGATGCGAGGTCAGATCCTGGCCCTTTTTCTCGCCGAGAAATTTGGCTTGCGGATATCTGCGTTCGAGTTCGGCGCGCTGCGGCCCGTCGCCGATCACCACCTTGGTGCCCGGCAGATCGAGCGAGAGAAACGCCTCGATGTTCTTTTCGACCGCGACCCGGCCCATGGTCATGAAGATCGGCCGCGGCAGATCGAGCTGCGCCGGCGAGTCCGGATTGAACAGGATCGGTGTCGACGCCGCGGGTCCAGAAGCCGAGCTTCTTGAAGCCGCGCGCGGTGAGCTCGGCCATCAGCGAGTTCGGTCGCGACCATGGTCTTGGCGGCCGCCGCGTGGAAATGCCGCAGCACCGCGTAGCCGACGCTGGCGGGGATCGCGGTGCGAACCTCGACATATTCCGGGAAGCGCGTGGTGTAGGAGGTCGTGAACGCCAGCTTGTGGCGCAGGCAATAGGCGCGCACCGCCCAGCCGATCGGTCCTTCGGTCGCGATATGGATCGCATCCGGCGAGGCCGCCTCGATCCGCCTGGCGATCTCGCGACGGTTCGGCAACGCGATCCGCAAACCCGGATAGGTCGGCAATCCCATCGACGGAAAGCCTTCCGGGGTCAGGAAGTCGATATCGACTCCGAGCACCGCGGCGCTGCGCGCGAGCGAGGTCAGCGTGCGAACGACGCCGTTCACCTGCGGATGCCAAGCATCGGTCGCGATCAAAATCCGCATCGAGAGAGCCCGGGCGCTTTTTGATTCTTCATAGGATGACGTTCGGACAAAGATATTTCAGGCGTATGACGTCATCGAACTGTCAGGCAGTTTTTTGTTAACCTTTGCGGCGTCGCGCCTCATGAAACTGTCATGAAACAATTCATTACCACGACGAAACCGTTTTCGTGACCGGACGCAAAGCTCCGGAAACGCCTGTTCGCTAATGGTCACTGCAACAACACGCCGCCAGATGCGTGTGACCGGACAGGGGCGACACATGTTCAAGCTGGAAACCGTCAAATTGAATTCGCGTCGTGCGGCCAATTTTAGCGCGCTGGCGTTTGGCCTGTTCGCGATGTCGACCGCGGCCTCCGCGACGCCGCTGCCGCTATTTCCTTTCATCATGACGCCGCCGGTGCAGGCCGTTGAGCCGCAGGTGCAGGCCGCGCCCGAGCCGAACGACGCGGCTTCGGTCGAGATGCCGGCGCGCCTGAAGCGCCAGATCGTCAGCTACCCGACGCGCGAGGCGGCGGGCACCGTCATCATCGATACGCCGAACACCTATCTCTATTACGTGCTCGGTAACGGCCAGGCGATCCGCTACGGCATCGGCGTCGGCCGCGATGGTTTCACCTGGTCGGGCGTGCAGTCGGTGACTAAGAAGGCTGAATGGCCGGACTGGACTCCGCCCCCGGAGATGATCGCCCGCCAGCCTTATCTGCCGCGCCACATGGCCGGCGGCCCCGGCAACCCGCTCGGCGCCCGCGCCATGTATCTCGGCGGCACCGTGTACCGGATTCACGGCACCAATGCGCCTGAGACGATAGGAACCCGTGTCTCGTCCGGCTGCATCCGCCTGACCAATGCGGACGTTTCAGACCTCTATTCGCGGGTCAATGTCGGCACCCGGGTGATCGTGATGCCGATGGATCGCCGCGCGGAAAGCAGTCGCGACCGGCGCGGCTGATCGCGCGCCTGCGACCGGAAAGCGCGGCCCAAGACAACCGTTCGAGCTAAGAAATGGCGTGGATTTCCGCGCCATTTCCGTTTCTGAACGTTAACAAGCCGGGTGATCGTGCCGCCGCGGTGGCGCAATCGTGACCGTTCCACAAAAAAGCGACCGGTTGGCCTGCTAAGTGACGCTGGCGCCAAGTGAATTCAGCCTGTAAACTCGACACTCAATCAGTCCGGGGGGACGATGCGTCTACCGTTTCGGCTCAAGACGATCCTGCTTGCAAGCGTGGTCGTCGCGCTTTCGTTCTTCGCCAGCCTGAAAGCTCTGGATTGGCTATCGCCGTCGGGCGCGGTCGAAAGCGCCCGTGGTCACGGCGTTGCCGCCATTGCCGCCGGCGTCGCGCACATCCGTCATCCTGGCGCCGGTCTCGATCTCGATCGCGGCGATCCGCGACGCCGCCGATCGCGCCACGCCGCGCAACTTCACCGGCAAGGCCGACAACCCGGCGACCGCAGATCTTGCAGAACGCCGATATCGGCTGGACCGCTTCGCGCGGCCCGATCACCGCGACCGGCGCCGCCGGACGTGCTGACGCTGGCGACGCCGCTGACCGGAACCATCAACGTCACGGGCTCGCTGTCGTCGAAGGCGACCGGCGCGGTCAGCAACGCGCTCGGCAGCCTGCTCGGCGACAAGGCCGCCAAGCAGATCGGCAGCATCAACATCAAGGACGTCAACGCGCACGCCGAGATCAAGGGCAACGTCACCATCACCTCGCGGCCGAAGCTCGCGGCGGCCTGGCATTTCGAGCCGAACCTTGCAGGCCCAGGTCAATCTCGGCGACACCAGCCTTTCGGTGGCCGGCGCCAAGGTCAACGTGCCCGGCGCAGGTCAAGCCGCTGATCGACAAGACCGTCAACGAGCAGATGGAAGCGGTGTCGGCGAAAATCCGCAACGATCAAGGCGTTCGAACAGGACGCGCGCGCGCAATGGGCCAAGGCCTGCCGCTCGATCCCGCTGCAAGGCACCAGCGTCAATTCGATCGCTGCCGCCGCTGTGGCTGGAACTGCGGCCGATCCGCGCGATCGCGGTGCAGCCGACGCGTCGATGCCTCGGCGGTCACGGCCACGGTCGGCATCGAGGCGCGAGACCCGCATCACCTCCGACACAGACCAAGCCGGACTGCCCGTTCCCCGACAAGATCTCGATCATTCCGCCGACGCCGGGCGGGGTCAGTATCGGCGTGCCGATCGACCTGCCGTTTACCGACATCAACAAGATCCTGGAAAGCGCAATTCGCCGGCAAGACTTTTCCCGAGGATGGCTCGGGCTCGGTCGAAGTCACGGTCAAACACGCGACCGTCGCGCCGTCCGGCGACCGGCTGCTGATCACGCTTTTGGTTCACGCCAAGGAAAAAACCAGCTGGTTCGGATTCGGCGCCGACGCCAACGTCCAGATCTGGGGCAAGCCGGTGCTCAATCAGGCCGAGCAGACGCTGCGGCTGACCGACGTTCAGATGGCGGTCGAATCCGAGGCCGCGCTTGGACTGCTCGGCGCCGCGGCGCGCGAAGCGATGCCGCGCCTGCAGCAGACGCTGGCGGACAAGGCGGTGTTCGACCTCAAGCCGTTCGCGAGCAACGCGCAGCAGAAAGTCGCCGCCGCGATCGCGGATTTTCAGCAGAACCAGGATGGCATGCAGATCGCGGCCAACATCACCAGTCTGCAACTGGCCTACATCGCTTTTGACAACAAGACCCTGCGCGTGATCGCGCAAGCCGACGGCACGCTCAGCGTTTCGATCACGGCGCTGAAGGGGTTGTGATCGACACGTGCGCGGGTGGGTGGGCAAAGGCGCCCCCGTCCGCCGAAGCTCAACGAGCGAAGGCGGGAAGCGTGCCCACCATCGCGGCACCAAATTCAATGGTGGGCACGGCGCCAAGCGCGCCTTTGCCACCCTACGCCGGCAGGACTGCAATGAACCTTTTGATCGTCGGCTTCGGTTACGTCGCCAGTCGGCTGGTGACCAACCATGCTGACCGCTTTGGCGGTGTCGTGGCGACGGTGCGCAGCGCCGAGAAACGCACGCGCGTGGCTGAACGCTTTGGCAATCTCGAACTCGACCTGTTCGATGGCACAGCGGCCGACGGCGGTATGCTGGACAGATGCGCAGATGCCGACGTCGTGCTGATCTCCGTGCCACCAGGCGCTGATCGCGACGTCGTCCTCGATCATCTCGGTGGGGCGATCGCGGGCGGTCGTGCCAGGCGGGTGATCTATCTTTCGACCATCGGCGTCTATGGCGACCATCGCGGCGAATGGATCGACGAGGATACGCCCCCTGCCCCCGAGCACGGCCGGACGCGGGCGCGGATCGCGGTCGAAACCGAGTGGCGGCGATTGCTTGGCGACCGCCTCGCCGTGCTGCGGCTCGGCGGCATCTACGGTCCCGGCCGCAACGCGCTGGTCGAACTGCGCGCGGGCCGCGCCCGCCGGATCGTCAAGCCCGGCCAGGTGTTCAATCGTATTCATGCCGACGATGCGGCGCGCGCGATCTTGGGCGCGATCGAGTCCGGGGCGGGCGGCTTCTGGAACATCTGCGACGACGAACCCGCGCCGCCCCAGGACGTGATCGCCTACGCCGCGCTCTTGATGGGCATAGACCCGCCGCCGGAGCAGTCCTTTGCTGCGGCCGAACTCTCGCCAATGGCGCGCAGCTTCTATGCCAGCAATCGGCGCGTCAGAAATGCGCGCGCCAAGCGCGATCTTGGTTTACGTTTCATCTACCCGGACTACCGCAAGGGGATCGACGCGCTGTGGGCCGAGGGCGACGGCCGCGCGCCATGACGACGAGGAGTGATTCGATGTCCAGCGACGACAAGGCTCCGGAATGGCACACCACCGAATGGTTCAACACGCCCTCCCGATTGTCTCTTGCCGACCACGCCGGGCGGATCGTGATGCTGACGGCGTTCCAGATGCTCTGCCCCGGATGCGTCGGCAGCGCACTTCCGCAGGCGTTGCGGGTTGCGGAAACCTTCAAATCTTCCGACGTCGCGGTGATCGGGCTTCACAGCGTGTTCGAAAATCACGACGCCATGATGCCGAACGCGCTACGCGTCTTCCTGCACGAATACAAAATTCAGTTTCCCGTCGGCGTCGACGAACCGGGTGATCACGATCTGCCCCGCACCATGCAAGCTTACGGCTTCCAGGGCACGCCGACGACATTGCTGTTCGATCGCGAGGGGCGATTGCGCCGACACATCTTTGGGCACATCTCCGACCTGCAGCTCGGCGCCGAGTTGATGGCCCTGATATGCGGACGGTGATCGCAGGGTAGGCAAAGCGCCAGCCGCGTTCCCCGGATGCAATGCAGCGCGCCGCACTTGCGGCGTGGTGCGTTGCTGATCCGGGGTCCATCGATGCGCATTGCTCGCGGCTTGTGGGTCCCGGCTCTGCGAAGCAGCACAAGCGTGCTGCATCGCGTCCGGGACACGCGAGGCCTGTTAGATAAACGCCATGCCGCCGTTCAGCAAAACCGTCTGCCCGGTCATGTAGTCGTTGCCAAGCACCATCAGCACCGACTGCGCGACTTCCGCCGCATGGCCCATGCGGCCGAGCGGGATGTTGCGGGCCAGATCGGTCCGACCGGACATCATGTCGGTGTCGATCAGCGACGGCGCGATGGCATTGACGGTGATGCCCTCCTTGACCAGTCGCGCCGCATAGCCGCGGGTCATGCCTTCCATCCCGGCCTTCGAAGCGTTGTAGTGCACGCCGATGGCGCCGGCGCCGCGCGCGGCCCCGGAGGAAATATTGACGATACGGCCCCATTTGCGCGCCCGCATCGTCGGCAGCACGGCTTGCGTGCACAGGAAGGCCGATTTCAGATTCACCGAAATGGTCAGGTCGAACTCGGCCTCGGTCAAATCATCGACGCCGCGCACGATCGCCATGCCGGCGTTGTTGACCAGAATGTCGATCGGACCGAGCGCTTTTGTCACGTGATCGACCATCGCGGTGACGTCGACGCCCTGCGAGACGTCGGCCGCGATCGCCGCGGCGCGGCCGCCCATCGCCTTGATTTTTGCCACGACGGCTTCGGCGCCATCGGCGCGCTCGCGATAATTCACCGCCACCGACGCTCCGGCCTCGGCCAGCGTCAACGCCACCGCCGCGCCGATGCCACGGGAAGCCCCCGTAACCAGCGCGACATGACCGTTCAAGTCTGGTGTTATTGCCATCGATCGGACCCTCCCGGCGCCGGAGCCGGCAGCTCCGCGATCAGCTCATCTTGTGCGAGACGTTCTTGGCTCACCGTATAACACTGAAGGCCCTCTGTCCCGCCTTCGCGGCCATAGCCCGAATCCTTGACGCCGCCGAACGGCGTTTCCGCCACCGACGCGACAAAGTGGTTGATCGAGAGATTGCCGACCTCGACATCGTCCGCCAGCCGGTTGGCGTTGTGCGCCGATTTGGTGAAGGCGTAGGCGGCCAGGCCGAACGGCAGCGAATTGGCCTTCTCGATCGCCTCGTCGAGATTGCGCACCGGGTTGACCAGCGCCAGCGGACCGAACGGCTCTTCGTTCATCGCGCGGGCGTCGTCCGGCAACTCGGCGAGCACGGTCAGCGGATAGAAATAGCCGCGATTGCCGATCCGGCTGCCGCCGGCCAGCACCTTGGCGCCCTTGGCCTTGGCGTCGGCGACCAGCGCTTCCATCGCGTCGATGCGGCGCGAATTGGCCAGCGGACCCATCTGCATCGACGGGTCCATGCCATCGCCGACCTTGAGCGCCGACGCCTTCTCGGCGAACGCCCTGGCGAAATTTTCGTAAACCGACTCCTGCACGAAGAACCTGGTCGGCGACACGCAGACCTGGCCGGCATTGCGCGATTTGCCGGCGACCGAGGTCGCTGCGGTCGCGACCGGATCGATGTCGTCGCAGACGATGACAGGTGCGTGACCGCCGAGCTCCATGATCGCGGGCTTCATGTAGCGCCCCGCCATCTCGGCGAGTTTCTTGCCGACCGGGATCGAGCCCGTGAACGTGATCAGGCGGATCGAGGATTGCGGGATCAGATATTCGGAAATCTCCGCCGGATTGCCGAACACGAGATTCAGCACGCCCTGGCGGCAGCCCGGCATCGTGGAATGCGCGCACCAGCTGCACCGCGCCGGCCGGGGTTTCCTCCGACGCTTTCAGGATGATCGAGCAGCCCGCCGACAGCGCGCCCGCGACCTTGCGGCCCGGCGAACTCATCGGGAAATTCCACGGCGAGAACGCCGCGACCGGGCCGATCGGCTGCCGCAGCACCGAGTGCCGCATGCCCTCCTCGCTCGGAATGATGCGGCCGTAGAGCCGCAGGCCCTCGGTCGCGTCCCATTCGATGATGTCGGCGCCGCGCACGATCTCGAGCCTGGCCTGATCCAGCGGCTTGCCCTGTTCGAGCGTCATCGCCACCGCCATCTCGTCCACCCGCGACGCGGATGATGCTCGCGGCCTTCAGGATGATCTGCGGCGCGCTTGGCCGGCGAGGTCTTGCGCCACAGCTTGAAGCCGCGCTCGGCCGCCGCCAGCGCATCGTCGAGATCGGCCCGGGTCGCGGTCGGCACGGTGCCGAGCACGCTTTCGTCGGCCGGGTTGATCACCGGCACGCCGCTGGCGCGCTTCCAGCGGCCGTCGATATAGAGTTCGATATCGGGATAGTTCATCAGGGCCTCCCTTGCGACCGCGCGAGGTTGGCGCAATCGGTTGGTTCAAATTGTTGCGAGTGCGAGCCGCGGCCGGCCAGGTGTCGGGCGACGGCGCCCGGCGGCATTTGTAGCGTTATATATGTTTGGATATAAGGCGTCATCGAAACGGCTCCGTCAATCGACCCACCCACTCTTTCGCAGTGCCAGATGCCGCCTTGCTGCATGGCGCGTATGTTGCTTCGGAAGAGCCCGTCCCGCTAGGCTGCGCTTTCCTGCACCGCAATTCTGGACTCCCGCCATGAAGCAAAAATCCGAACTGGCACCATCCGAGCGGCGCGCCGCGCTGGTCGCGGCCGAGGCGCGGGCGGAAACGCTGTTCGACGAGATCGAACGGCGCGGGCTGGTCCAGCCTGGACGCAGCGAGCGCGACGTCGAACAGGATATCTACGCGCTGGCGCTCGAGCAGTTCGGCGTGGAGAAGCACTGGCACAAACGAATTGTGCGCGCAGGGGCCAACACGCTGACCATCGCCGCCGACAATCCGCCGATCCTCGATATCGGCAAGGACGACATCGTCTATCTCGATCTCGGACCGGTGTTCGAGGATTGGGAGGCCGACCTCGGCCGCACCTATATCCTTGGCGATCATCCCGGCGCCAAACTGGTCGAAGCGCTGCCGGCGGTTTTCGATCGGGTGCAGGCGCACTACCACACCGAGCCCGGCATGACCGGGGCCGAGCTCTACGCTTTCGCGCAACAGGCCGCGACCGAAGCCGGATGGAATTTCGGCGGCGTGATCGCGGGCCATCTGGTGTCTGAATTCGCCCATGCCCAGATCCCCGGCGACAAGAATCTGAACCGCATCTACCCCGGAAATGACAAGCCGATGACCGAACCCGACGAGTTGGGCCAGGAACGGCACTGGATCCTGGAAATCCATCTGGTCGAGCCGAATGGACTCTATGGCGGATTTTACGAACGCCTGCTGTAACCGCATTGTCCAGACAGGCGTCACAACGATAACAGCGGGAGCACACCGGCATGAAGAGCGTGATCGTTACAGGTGGAAGCGGCAAGGCCGGTCGGGCGACGATCCGCGAATTGCTGGACCACGGCTATCAGGTGATGAACCTCGATACCGTGGCGCCATCGGAGCCGCTGTGTCATTTCATGAAGACCGACCTCAACGATCTCGGCCAGGCCATCGACGGCCTGCGGCTGATGGCCGGCACCATCGACCGCCGCCGCACCGCGATCGGCGAGCCCTCGGCGGTGATCCATCTGGCCGGCATCCCCGCGCCCGGCCTCGCACCTGACGCCACCGTGTTCCAGAACAACATGATGTCGACCTATAACGTATTCAGCGCCGCGATCCGGCTCGGCTTTCGGCGCGTGGTCTGGGCTTCCAGCGAAACCACCTTTGGCCTGCCCTTCACGCGCACCCCGCCGCAGGCCGCGCCCGTCACCGAGCAACATCCGCTGGCGCCGGAGACCGGCTACGCGCTGGCCAAAACCCTGTGCGAGAAGATGGCCGAGGAGATGAACCGCTGGCATCCCGCGACCAGTTTTGCCGGCCTGCGCATCTCCAACATTTTCGAAGCGCACGACTACGCCCAGATCCCGTCGTTCTGGGACGATCCGTCGTTGCGCCGATGGAATCTGTGGAGCTGGGTCGACAGCCGCGACGTCGCACAATCCTGCCGGCTGGCGCTGGAGGGGAATATCGCCGGCGCCGATGTGTTTACGATCGCGGCGGCCGACACGCTGATGAAGACGCCGAGTCGTGAGCTGATGGCGGTGGCGTTTCCGCAGGTGCCCGTCGATCGCAAACTCGGTGAATTCGACACGCTGCTCTCGATCGACAAGGCGCGCCACCTGCTCGGCTACGCGCCGAAACATAGCTGGCGGGCGTAACAACCCACCAAACCATGCCGTAACACCAGCGAACCCGGAACCCGGCGGACGTAACAGACCATGATCCTCTTTGTGCTGGCCTATCTCGGTGGCGTGCTCACCATCGTGAGCCCCTGTATCCTGCCGGTGATCCCGTTCGTGCTGGCGCGCGCCGACCGGCCATTCCTGCGCAACGGCCTGCCGATGCTGATCGGCATGGCGCTCGCGTTTGCCGTGGTCGCGACCCTGGCATCGGTCGCCGGCGGCTGGGTGGTCTCGGCCAATCAATATGGCCGGATCGCCGCCTTGGTGCTGCTGGGGGTGTTCGGCGTCACGCTGCTGTTTCCCGAACTCGCCGACCGCATGATGCGGCCGCTGGTCGCGCTCGGTGCGCGGCTGTCGCAATCGGCCGATCATGCCACCGACGGCTCGATCTGGGCGCCGCTGTTGCTCGGCGTCGCCACCGGCTTTCTGTGGGCGCCGTGCGCGGGACCCGTGCTGGGCCTGATCCTGACCGGCGCGGCGCTGCAGGGCGCCAGCGTCAGGACCACGCTGTTGTTGTTGACCTATGCCGCCGGCGCCGCGACCTCGCTGGCGCTGGCGCTGCTGGTCGGCGGCCGGGTGTTCGCGACGATGAAGCGCTCGATCGGCGCCGGCGAATGGATCCGGCGCGGGCTCGGCGCGGCAGTGCTGGTAGCGATCGTCGCGATCGCGTTCGGCGCCGACACCGGCTTCCTGACCAACCTCTCGGTCGGCAGCACCACCAGCCTGGAGCAAAGCCTGCTCGATCGGCTGCGGCCGCGCGAGGCCACCACCGCGATGTCAGGCCCATCGATGATGCGCGCCAGGCCGGACGGCCAGCCGGAGCAATTGGCCGTCGAAGGCCCCGCGCCTTCGCTGGACGGCGCCACCGAATGGCTGAACTCCCAACCGCTGACCACGGAAGAGCTGAAGGGCAAGGTCGTGGTGGTGGATTTCTGGACCTATTCCTGCATCAACTGCCTGCGCTCGATCCCCTATGTCCGCGCCTGGGCCGAGAAATATCGCGACCACGGCCTGGTGGTGATCGGCGTGCACGCGCCTGAATTCGCCTTCGAGCGCAACGTCGACAACGTCAAGAACGCGACCGTCGACGCTCAAGATCGGCTATCCGGTCGCGGTCGACAACGACTACAAGATCTGGCGCGCGTTCGAGAACGAGTACTGGCCGGCGCATTACTTCATCGACGCCAAGGGCGAGATCCGCCATCACCATTTCGGCGAAGGCGAATACGATGAATCCGAGAAGGTGATCCAGCAATTGCTCGCCGAAGCCGGCGACAGGAACGTGCCCGGCGGCATCGTCGCGGTGAACGCGTCAGGCGCCGAAGCCGCCTCCAAGGGCGATGTCGCCTCGCCCGAAACCTATGTCGGCTACGACCGCAGCGAACATTTCGCATCGCCCGGCGGCATCGTCGAGGACGCCAGCCACGTCTACACCGCGGGCACGACACCGCAACTGAACGACTGGTCGCTGGCCGGCGACTGGACCATCGGCGACGAGCGGGCCCAGCTCAACGCAAAGGACGGCAGCATCGTCTATCGCTTCCATGCCCGCGATCTGCATCTGGTGCTAGGGCCCGCGGACGAAAACAAGCCGGTCCGCTTTGTCGTCACCATCGACGGCAAGGCGCCGGGCGCGGCGCATGGCGCCGACACCGATGCGGATGGCAATGGCACGGTGACCGGACAGCGGCTGTATCAATTGGTGCGCGATCCCGGTGCGGTCGCGGATCACACCTTCGAAATCCGCTTCCTTGAGCCCGGCGCGCAGGCTTTTGCCTTTACGTTCGGATGAGTTGGAGCACGATCCGCAAACGCGGGTGCCGGCTTTCTGAAAAGATCATGCTGCATTGAAAGATCTCGAGCCGGGCTGGCCGATCCCGCGCAGCCAATGGGTGAACACCCGGCTCGCCAGCGGTTTCAGCCGGTCCGCGCGTTGCAGGGTCGAGGCCCTGAGTTCGGCGACCGAGATCTTGGCTGCGGCCAATTCCGCGGCGTGGCCGACATACCATTCCTCGAGCTGCCGCGGATCGGCCTCGAGGTGAAACTGCAGCGCGAGCGCGTTCGGCCCGTGGGCAAACGCCTGGTTCACGTAATTCCGGTTTGACGCCAGCCTCACGGCTCCGGCGGGAAGATCGAACGTGTCGCCATGCCAATGCAGCACGGCCGCTTCCGGCGCGTCGAGCGCACTGAGGCACGACGCCTTGCCCTCCCCGGTCAGCTCAACGTTGCCCCAACCGATTTCCTTGACCGGCCCCGCGAACACGCGGCTGCCCAGCGCCCTGGCCATCAGTTGCGCGCCGAGACAGATGCCCAGGGTCGGCAGGTTCCGCGACAGCCGGTATTCCAGCAGCGCGATTTCCGCCTTCAGAAATGGATAGGCGTCGGTCTCGTAGACCCCGATCGGCCCGCCGAGCACGATCAGCAGGTCAGCGCTTCGAATCGAACTATGCGTCAGATCGTCGATCGCGGCTTCGCAGAACGAAACGTTCCAACCCTCGGCCTCCATTACCGCCGCCAGCAGCCCCAGATCCTCGAACGCGACATGACGGAGAGCGACCGCGGATCGCCGATGCTGATTCATCCGGAACAACTCTGCTTAACGTGGCGAGATCGAGCGTTATGTAATCACAAATATAGCGAACCCACGGCCTCGTCCAGCCTGACCGTTTCGGCTACCATGGCACATCCATGCTATCCCGGAGGTTGGAATTGGACCAAAGACACGACGACGGCAGCGCCGGTGACGCCGATTACGGCGTGATCGGCAAGGGCTACGCCAACTACCGGCAGCCCGATCCGGAGATCGCGGGATTCCTCGGCAACGCGCTGGGCGATGCACGCTCGGTGCTCAATGTCGGCGCCGGTGCGGGTTCCTATGAGCCGGTCGATCGCGAGGTCACCGCCATCGAGCCTTCCGCGTCGATGCGCGCGCAGCGGCCGGCGCATTTGCCCGTCGCGATCGATGGCGTCGCCGAGCGGTTGCCATTTGCCGATCGAAGCTTCGATGCCTGCATGGCGACCTTCACCGTCCATCAATGGAGCGATCTCGACGCCGGCCTTTCGGAGATGCGGCGGGTGACCCGTGGCCCCGTGCTGGTGCTCACCTGCGATCCGCTGGCGTTGCACCGGTCATGGCTCGCCGAATACGCTCCCGAGATGATCGCGGTCGAAGCGCGGCGTTATCCGTCGATGACGGCGATCGACGCTGCACTCGGTGGCGCCGAGATCATTTCCGTGCCGATTCCATTGCTCTGTACCGACGGGTTTGGCGAAGCCTATTACGGCCGCCCGGAGCGAATGCTGGAGACCGGCGCGCGGCTGGCCAATTCGGCCTGGAGTTTTGTCGAGCCCGAGTTCGAACCGCGCTTCGTCAAAAGGCTGAGCGAGGATCTCGAGAGCGGGGCGTGGGACCGTAAATACGGGGCGCTGCGCACCCAACCGCATTTCGATGGCTCGCTGCGGCTGATCGTCGGCAGGCTAACGAGTTAGACCACGATGAATTAGGATAGCACCGAGCTTTCGCGGCAACGGAAGCGCGCCCCCTTTCCCGTTCGGAGAGGGTTGGGGTGAGGGGGTACGGCCTCGCGTTGAGCGCCCCTCACCCGATTTGCGCCGGACGATTGCTTCGCATCGCCAGGCAAATCGACCTCCCCCCGACGGGGAGAGGTGGCCGCAACGCCTGGCCCGAATCAGCCCGCATCCACCCGGTCGAGGAATTCCTTCACGGTGCTGACGGTGCCGGTGTTCGTGGCGACATAGCCCGGCAGGCTCGCGACTTCATCGTGGAATTCGCGGCCTTTCATGATGTCGATCACGCGGCGCATCGGTTCGGTTTCCAGGAAGGCGCGCTTGCAGACGAACAGATAGTCCTCGGTCAGTATTCGGACGAAATCGAGCCCGAACTGCCGCGCGGCGGCCTCGACCCCGAAGCTCGCGTCGGCCATGCCGCTGGCGACATAGGCCGCGACCGCGGCGTGGGTGAACTCGATCTGCTGCGCGCCGTTGATCCTGGCCTCGTCGATGCCGTGCAGCGCCAGCAACTGGTCGAACACCAGCCTTGTGCCCGAATCATGGTCGCGGTTGACGAAGCGCGCCTTTTGCTCGACCAGCGCCTTCAGCGAATTGATCTTGAGCGGATTGCCGCGCTTGACCATCAGCCCCATCTCGCGCGTGACAAAATTGATCACGCGGTCCTCCCTCGGGTCGAGCCATTCCTTGCAGGCACGCACGCTTTGAGCCCGCAACTCGCCGCGCGGCAGATGCACGCCGGAGAGATCGCAGGCACCCTGCGCCAGTGACACCAGCGAGTGCTGATTGCTGACATAGCGCAGATCGACGCCGATGCCGGGCTCGCGGTCGAGCAGCTCGCGCAGTTTGGACACCGCGAACCCGTGGCTGGCGTGAACGCGGATCACCTGGGGGCGTTGCTGCAGGAACGGCTTGATCTCGGTGGCCAGCTCCTGCGCCAGATTTTCGAGCTGCGGCCCGAGACGTGCCTGCATCCGTTCACCGGCCCACACCAGCTTTTCACCGAACGCGGTCAGGGTCGTGCCCTTGCCGCGGCGGGTTTCAACCAGCGGCACCCCGAAGAACTCGGACCATTGTTCGACCAGATTCCAGACATGCCGATAGGACAGACCAGCATGTTCGGCAGCGCTGGTGAGTTTGCCGGTTTTCCGGATTTCGTTGAGCACCCCGAGCATCACCACAGCGGTCTGCGGACTGCCGTCTTTGTGAAACCGCCAAACCGTTTCGATCTCGATGTGGTGCATGGCATTTGTCCAGATTATGAATCGGATTGCATATGATCGTGATCCATAGGCATCCGATATCATATTTACTCTGGCGTATTTAATACACAGATTAAGGGCAACAAACTGGAGGAATATGATGTCAATTGCATATGATCATGCCCGTATAGCTGCCCCCATAACCTCCCTCAAAAAGCCCTGGCTGCTGCAGATCGACGGCCAGAAGGTCCCCTCCGTTTCCGGGCGCACCTTCAAGACGCTCAATCCGGCGACCGAACAGGTCATCGCCGAGGTGGCCGAAGGCAATGAGGAGGACGTCAATCGCGCGGTAGCAGCAGCGCGCCGCGCCTTCGAGGGCCCATGGCGCACCATGCGCGCGTCCGAACGCGGTCAGATCCTGCTCAGGCTGGTGGATCTGATGAAAAAGCACGCCGACGAGATCATCGCGCTGGAAAGTCTCGACGCCGGCAAGCCGATATCAGGCGTGATGCGGCAGGATTTCCCGGCCGCGATCGACACCCTCACCTATTATGCCGGCTGGGCCGACAAGATCAGCGGCGAAGTCGTTTCCACGCGTGACGACGCGTTGACCTATACGGTGCGCGAACCGGTCGGCGTGGTTGCCGTGATCGTGCCGTGGAATTTCCCGCTGATGATCGGGATGTGGAAATTGGCGCCGGCGCTGGCCTGCGGCTGCACCATCGTGATGAAGCCGGCCGAATTGACCTCGCTCTCGGCGCTTCGGCTCGGCGAACTCGCGCTCGAAGCCGGCCTGCCGCCCGGCGTGCTCAACATCGTGACCGGCCCCGGCCGCGTGGTCGGCGACGCGCTGGTCAACCACCCTGACGTTGACAAGGTCACCTTCACCGGATCGCCCGGCGTCGGCCGCGGCATCCTGCGCGGGGCGGCAGGCAACTTCAAGCGCGTCTCGCTCGAACTCGGGGGCAAGTCCGCCAACGTGATCTTCGACGACGCCGATGTTGAAGCCGCCAGCAAGGCGGCGGCTTCCGGCATCTTCTTCAATGCCGGCCAGGTGTGCTCGGCAGGTTCGCGCGTGCTGGCGCATGAGAAGGTCTACGACGAAGTCGTCGAGCGGCTGACCCAGCGCGCCAAATCGCTGCGGATGGGCGACCCGGCCGACCGCGGTACCTCGCTTGGCCCGGTGATTTCCGAAAAGCAGATGAAGAGCATCCTTGATTATGTCGACATCGGCCGGCAGGAAGGCGCGCAACTGGTGACCGGGGGCGAGCGCGTCGGCGACCGCGGCTATTTCATCAGCCCGGCAGTGTTCGCAGAGGTCAAGCACGAGATGCGGATCTCGCAGGAAGAGATTTTCGGGCCCGTCGTAAGCGTCATCAAGTTCAAGGACGAGGCCGACGCGCTGCGAATCGCCAACGGCACCGCCTACAGCCTCGCCGCCGGAGTCTGGAGCCGCGACATCGGCCGGGTGCAGCGCTTTGCCAAGAAGGCCAATGCCGGCACGGTCTGGATCAACACCTATGGCTACACGGATGTGCGGTTGCCGTGGGGAGGCGTGCGCGATTCCGGTTTCGGCCGCGAGCACGGCACCGCCGCGATCGAGAACTTCACCGAGCCGAAGGCGGTGTGGATGAACCTCAACGTCTGATCGCGCCGACGGCGCAAACACCGTCCTGATTGCAACGCCCGGCGGGATTTCCCGGCCGGGCGTTTACTATTTGACGGCTGCGGCAAGGAATACCGAGGCGGAATCGATGCCGTATGCCCAAAAAGTCGTCTTTGCGGCCCTGCGCGAACGCGGCTAGAACTGGCGCGTAAACTTAAGAACACGACGCATAGCGAAAAACCCCAGGGAGTTGAAATACCATGAAGTCACTTGCAGCCGTGGTTGCGGCCGGACTTGCTCTTGCTGCCTCCGGCACCGCGGCAAACGCCCAGATTTCCGACGATGTCGTCAAGCTCGGCGTTCTCACGGACATGTCCAGCCTTTATGCCGACACCACCGGCAAGGGATCGGTCGCCGCGGTCGAGATGGCGGTCGCCGATTTCGGCGGCAAGGTAAAGGGCAAGCCGATCGAGGTGATTTCCGCCGACCACCAGAATAAGCCGGATGTCGGCGTCTCCATCGCCCGCAACTGGTATGACAACGAGAAGGTCGATGCGATCTCTCGACGTCCCGACCTCTTCGGTCGCGCTGCCGATTTCGGCGCTGACCCGCGAAAAGAACCGGATCCACATCAACTCCGGCGGCGGCACGTCGGACCTGACCGGCGTCGCCTGCTCGCCCAACACCGTACACTGGACCTACGACACCTATGCGCTGTCCAACGTTGCCGGCAAGGCGATGGTGAAGCGGGGCGAGGACACCTGGTTCTTCGTCACCGCCGACTACGCCTTCGGTGCGGCGCTGGAGCGCGACGCTTCCAACGTGGTCAAGGAATCCGGCGGCAAGGTGATCGGCGATGTCCGCCATCCCCTGAACTCGTCGGACTTCTCGTCCTATCTGCTGCAGGCGCAGGCCTCCAAGTCCAAGGTCATCGCCCTGGCCGATGCCGGCGGCGACACCACCACGGCGCTGAAGCAGGCCTCGGAGTTCGGCATCACCAAAGGCGGCCAGAAGCTCATTCCGCTGCTGTTCGAAATCACCGACACCCACTCGCTCGGCCTCAAGGAGGCCCAGGGCCTGATCGTGACCGACGCGTTCTACTGGGACACGAATGACGAGACCCGCGCCTTCTCCAAGCGCTTCAACGACAAGGTCGGCCACATGCCGACCATGCTGCAGGCCGGCCTGTACTCGGCGACCCTGCATTATCTGAAGGCCATCGACGCGATCGGCACCGACGAGGCGCTGAAGGTGATGGCGCAGATGCGGGCAACCCCGGTCAACGACGTCTTCGCCAAGAACGGCAAGATCCGGATCGACGGCCGCATGGTTCACGACATGTATCTGTTCGAGGTCAAGAAGCCCGAGGAGTCGAAGGGCGAGTGGGATGTCTACAAGCTGCTCGCCACC
This sequence comes from uncultured Alphaproteobacteria bacterium, assembly GCA_963845435.1. Lineage (GTDB taxonomy): Bacteria > Pseudomonadota > Alphaproteobacteria > Rhizobiales > Xanthobacteraceae > Bradyrhizobium. The sequence continues at coordinate 270,458 of CAWJSD010000006.1, read as the reverse complement.
GTTCCCGGCGACGAGGCGTTTCGTCCGCTCGACAAGGGCAACTGCCCCTTGGTGAAGGCGGCGAACTGACGGTAACGCGGCGCTGTTCGCTGCGGCGTAGATCGACCCAATACAACGGAGACGTCATGCCCGGGCTTGTCCCGGGCATCCACGTTCTTACGGCGCGACCACGAGGTCGTGGATGGCCGGGACAAGCCCGGGCATGACGAACAAAAAAAGCGCGCCCGGCTCGACCGGGCGCGCTTTGCTGTTTACGCCATCATTCAACGGCGAGCCTACTCCGCCGAGTACTTGAACTCCGGCATCGCCTTCATTTCATCCTTGGTGGCGTTGTACACGGCGTGATCCGGGTACCAGGGATTGGGCTTCGAGGCCGCAGTGCCCGGACCAGCAGAACCCGTCGTGGTGGTTGCGGACGGTGCTGTCGTGGTCGACGGCGTACCGCCGGCGCCGGTGTTGCTGGTACCGGTCGCGGTGGTGAACACCACCGGTTCGTTGACGAACTTGACCTTGTCGAACGGGACGGCGACCAGATGCGCACCGACGCCGAGCACGCCGCCGACGCTGATCACCGCGGCCTTGATGTTTCCGCTCTTGTCGGTCAGCAGATCATTGATCGAGCCGACGCTTTCGTTGCTGTCATTGTAGACGCTCAGGCCGACAACCTTCGAAGTCCGCCAGTCACCCTGGAACGAACTTGACTCCGATGCCGCCGCCGCCGCGTTGGGGCGATCGCTTGTTGCAGTCAGGCGTCTGCGCGAAAGCAACCGTTGCCAACAGCGCGGAACCAGCCAGACCAGCCGCCAGAGATTTAGTAAACATGTGCTTCTCCCTCAGATTAATTCGTCTTGATGCAACACGCTGCGGCATACGCCGTTCCCGCGCGTGGACGCATTTTCAAAAGTGTCGCAGCTGCGGATAGAGATTGGCCTCGCGTAACATTTCGGCGGCGGCCACTTTGCGCGTCAGTCAAATGATCCCGATCGCGCACCGATGCGATCAGAACCCGCCCCAATACGGCGGCACTCCATAATAGCGATGCAGGTTTGCCTCCTGCGAGCGATCGCCCCAGTCGAAATCCTTGTCGGCACGGAACGACGGCGCACGCTTGAGTTCATCGTCGTCGATGTCGAGCTGGTAGGCTTCGAACCGCGGATTATAAGTGAGACGCGCCCACGGCAGCGGCAGCAAATTAGTGCCCATGCCAAGAAAGCCGCCGAAGCTGAGGATCGCGTAGGATACTTTGCCGGTGACCTTGTCGATCATCAGCCGCTCGATATGTCCGATCATGTCGCCATTCGACCGTCGTACCGCGGTGCCCTCGACCCGATCGCTGGCAATCAACTGGTGTGGTTTGGTCATGACGTCGCCGATCATCACCATCCTCGCGGGTTGTGGGATGATTTAACACTTCAAAAGCGGCGGGGTTCCGGCCAAATCTGGCCAAAACGTCAACGACCACCCTTTCCATTCTGGAAAGAATGATCGCCTGTGCGCCGGTGTGCGTCGGCGGGGGACCTGGCTAAAAAATAATCAGCTTGAAAGAAACTTAGTTAGATCAGAACCTCGGCGGAGATCAGGTCTGGTAATCGATCAGCAGTGCCGAATAGGACGCGCTGCTGTCGCTGGCGGAAGTCGTGCTGCCGGTCGAACTGTACGTGCTCGACGACGAAGACGACAGCGAGTCCTGCAGCGATTGCAGGAATTGCTGCAACACGTCGGCGACCGAGCCGGTGTCCGACGAGCTATCGCTGCTATCGGTCGACGAGGTCGACGACGACGAGTCGGTGGCGGAACTGCTGCCATGGCCGCCATGGTGGCCGTGATGAACGCCGCCTGCCCCGCCGCTGGGCGGAGGACCACCGGGAGGCGGACCGCCGGGTCCACCCGGCCCGCCGACCGACGCGGTCGCGCCGGACGCATCGCCGGCGCTCGCGCCGCCGGGACCGCTGGCGAAGGCGGACGAAAATACGCCCTGCAGTTCGCTCGCCTGGTCGGCGGTCAACTTACCACTCGACACTTCGTTGGCGATCAGGGTGCTGATCTTCGACTGAATGTCGCCCGGAGAATTGCTGGTGGTGCTGCTTGCACTGACGGTGCTTGAAGAACCGCTGCTGTCGCCGCCCTGCAGCGCAGGAATTGATGTCGGTGAGCGCCGACGACAATGCGCTCTGATCGGTCGAACTGACCGCGCCCGAATTAACTTCCGACTGCAGTTCGGCCTGCAGCAACTGCAACGGCGACTGGTAATTACTGCTGGAGGACGCGGAAATCGAGGTCATGAAGGCTCCAAAGGTTCTTGTAGACGGCCGAACTTTAGGGTTAATGATCTTAACGAGACCTTTTTGTTGCCTTATGAGCATGTTGCGCGGCGTTACGCTCGGCGACGACAGAAACAATCCGGAAACAAAATTCCTTTCACCGGCTCCCGGGAATCATAGTCAAAGGTTCGCATGGTCACTGCTTCACCGAATATCCTTGTCGTCGAAGACGACCGCGAAACGCGCTCGCTGATCTCGAAATATCTGCGCGGCAATGGCTGCAACGTCGCGGCCGCGAATGACGGCCGCGAGATGGCCCGCGCCATGGCCGACCAGCGCGTCGACCTGGTGATCCTCGACGTGATGCTGCCCGGCGAGGACGGCCTCAGCCTTTGCCGCAAGGTGCGCGCGGAATCGCAGGTGCCGATCATCATGCTGACCGCGCGCGGCGAGGACGTCGATCGCATTCTCGGGCTGGAAATGGGCGCCGACGATTATCTCGCCAAGCCGTTCAATCCGCGCGAATTGCTGGCGCGGATCAACGCGGTGCTGCGCCGCCAGGCCGCCGCGCAAACCGTCAGCGCCACCAACGGCGCCACCGCGCTGACTTTCCTCGGCTGGCGGATCGATTTCCGGCTGCGCGAGTTGCGCAATCCGGAGGGCGCGCGGGTGGCGATGACCAGCGCCGAATTCGATCTGCTGCGAACCTTCTGCGAGCGGCCGGGCCGCGTGCTGTCGCGCGACAGCCTGCTCGACCTGACCCAGGGCCGCAGCTCCGGCTCGTTCGAGCGCAGCATCGACGTGCTGGTCAGCCGCATCCGGCGCAAGATCGAAACCGATCCGCAGGACGCCACCATGATCAAGACCGTGCGTTCCGGCGGCTACATGTTCACCCCGACGGTGAGCGCGGCGACGGATACGCGCAAACCTGTCGTCATGAAGCTGCCGGGCTTTCTTCAACGCTCAGGGGCATCAGCGGACAGATCGCGGCGCTGGTGGTCGCCTCGATCGTCGCGCTGCATCTGATCATCACCGCGATCTTCCTGATCCATCGGCCGGACCAGCCCGATCCCGCGTTTGACCGCGGTCACAGCGAGCTCGCCGCGGCGATCCAGTTGCTCGGCGCCGCCGATCCGGCCGAACGGCCGCGCCTGCTCGCCGACATCGGCCGCGCCTTTCCTCAGCTCGATATCGAAACCATGCCATCCGGTCCCGCGGTGGCCGCCAATGACATTCCGGATTTCGAACAGCGCATGCTGCGCCGGCATCTCGGCCCGGGCTACCACGTGTTCTCGCTGGGGCACGACGGCGATGCCCGCAAGCGTCGGCATCGCGCTTGCCTGACGGCACGATGATTTCGGCCCGGCTGCTGCCCGACCCGCGGCCACGTCCGTTCTGGACCAGTCCGTGGATGACGACGTTGCTGTTTGCGGTCATCAGCGTCACCCTGCTGAGCCTGTGGGCGGCGCGCGCGCTGACCGCGCCGCTGTCGTCCTTTGCCAAGGCCGCGGAGGATTTCAGCCTCAACGGCGCCGCCGCGCCGCTGCCGGAGCGCGGCCCGGAAGAAATCCGCTCGGTGGCGCGAGGCGCTGAACCGGATGCGCGAACGCATCACCGCCCTGATCGACGACCGCACCAAGATGCTGGCCGCGATCAGCCACGATCTGCGCACGCCGATCACCCGGATGCGGCTGCGCTCGGAATTCATCGAGGACGACGGCCATCGCCGCCGCATGCTGGGCGATCTCGACCAGATGCGATCGATGCTGGAGTCGGTGCTGTCGTTCCTGCGCAACGACCGCAAGCTCGAAGCCATGACCCTGGCCGACATCGCGTCGACCTTGCAGCTGGTCACCGACCAGTTCGCCGACATGGGCCACAAGGTCGCCTATGTCGGCCCGGATCACGCCATGGCCACGGTGCGGCCCGACGATCTGCATCGCAGCGTCACCAATCTGGTCGAGAACGCCGTCAAGTTCGGCGCCGAGGCGACGATCCGTCTGATCATGTCGCCCGACACCATCACCATCGAGGTCGAGGACGACGGCCCCGGCATTTCCGACGCGCGCAAGGAGGTCATGCTCGAGCCGTTCGTGCGCGGCGACGACGCCCGCAACATGGATGACGCCTCGGGCTTTGGTCTCGGCCTCTCGATCGCGCGCACCATTGCGCAGGCGCATGGCGGCAAACTGTCGCTGCACGACCGCGCCCCGCATGGCCTGATCGTGCGCATTCAATTGCCGGTCCGCCAGCAGGTCAGCCAGGCTGCCTGAGATTAATGCTGCCTGAGATGGTTCAAGCCGCGAGCGACTCGTGATCGGGCGTCGCACCATCGAAATACGCCTCCGCCGCGAACCGGTAGTCGCAGGCATGGCAATGCCAGAGATAGCAGGCACGGCGATCGCCGGCCTCGATCCATTCCGGCATCGAGATCGGCCGGCCGCATTGGGCGCAGGGATTTCCGCGCGGCACATCGATGGGCGTTGCCCGAGTCATTTGAGCTGAGGCCATATCGCCTAAGGCCATGGCGCATCTCCCTGGTGCAGATTTGTTTTGAACGCGGATGAGACAGGTTTACTGACAGATCACTCTACTGACGGATCAATGCCGCGATGGATCATCGCACGCTGTCGTGGCAGTTTGTTGAACCCGCATTGCGTCTTTTGCGCGGCGGTCGAACGAGGTGACAATCGACACACCCGCACGTCATCCTGAGGTGCGAGCGCAGCGAGCCTCGAAGGATGTTGTTCTGTGCTGCGCTTGCGGCCATCCTTCGAGGCGCGCAAGAGCGCGCACCTCAGGATGACGGCAAACTTCTCATTTAACCTTCGCATCGACCACCGGCTCGGCGGTGTGCACCGCACCGGCCTTGCGGACATGGATCGTGGCGATGTCGTCGGTGTAGATTTTCTGCCAGCCGTCCATGTGATCGAGCAGTTTGGTCGCCGCACTCTGCGTGCGCATCAAGGTCGCCTCGATCTTGTATTGATCGAGCAGCCGGAACAGATTGTCCGGCTCCATCAGGCCGCTGGCGGCGTTGTGGTCGACAAAGAATTTCTCGCCGTAGAGTTCGGTGCGGCCGTCGATGAAGGGCGCGACGCCGTTGGCGATCAGATAGCCGCCGAAATCGTAATCGTTGAACACCCGCGCGAAGTTGAGCTTCTTCAGCTCGGCCACGGCGGCGACCGGCGCACTGTGCGGATTGCGGCTCGAACCGATGCACCGAGGCATAGGCTACCGTTCCCGCCACCAGCGCCACCGCGACGCTGGCGAACAGCACGCCGCGCGCCGGCGACGCAGCGTTGGCGGTCGATGCTTCACCGCCGCCGATCTGCCGCGCCAGCGGCGCCGCCAGCACCAGCGGCGCCAGCAGCGCCAGGATTTCCACGGCGCGCCCCTGTGCGAACGCCATATGCAACAAGCCGAGCAGCAGCACGATCCGCATCGGCGGCAGCTTGATGCCGCGAAACAGCGCAAGCCCGATGCCGAGCAAGCAGACAGATCTCGAACGCGCCGAGGCCGCCGAATTCGGTCGGCCGCCATTCCATGATCAGCGGCAGCGCGCTGCCGAGCTCCAGAATCTTTCGCGACGCCAGCAGCGCATTCCAGCCATAGGGCGTGCAGCAGCCCGCAACCAGCGCCAGACGCCGAACAGCGCCCAGCGCAGCACCAGCGACTTTCGCGCTCCGTCGCATCGGCGCCGATCACCGCATCGAGCGCGATCGGCGCGATCAGCACCAGGCCGAAGACAAAGCCGCCATGCAGATTGGCCCACAGCGCCATCAGCGGCAGCAGCCAGAACGACGGCGCGCCGCGCCGATCCGCCGCCGCGATCAATCCGCCGACCCACACCACCATGACCGGCATCGCCAGCACATGCGGCCGCGCCAGCAGATGCGGCACCGTCAACGCCAGCGCCGCGGCGACGAACACCAGCGTCGTGCTTTCGCTCAGACGGCGGTTGAGGAATCTCGCGAGCAGCGCGAACGTCGCCGCGATCGCGCCGGCCGCCAGCACCACCGGCCCGCTCCAGCCCGCGATCGCATAGGCCTTGGCGTAGAGCACCTGCGCCAGCCACTGCGTCGAGATCCAGGGCTGGCCGCGCATGGTGAAGGAATAGACGTCGGTTTCCGGCACCGCGCGATGGTCGATGATCCACTGCCCGACGGTGATCTGCCACATCGTGTCGGGATCGATCAGCAGCCGGTTGCCGGCCAGCAGAACAGCGCATGTAGACGCCGACGCCGACCCACAGCGGCAGCAAGCCGCGCAGCGGGCTCGCCCGCTCGGTCGCATTGGCAACGGACATGGTCATCGGCGCGCTCGACATGTTGCGGTGGCCTGAGTTCCGGCCAACCAAGCACGCCAGGCCATAATTCTTGGTAAAGCCGTGCCCGAGCCGAGGCGCCCGGAAGGCAGCCGTCGGCGATCCGCCGTAATTTGGCCACATCTTTGCCCGGTGTTTGCAACAATTACGGTGTGTTAAGCATTAGCGCGCCGCGACATGAATCGCAGCCGGAATTCGCTGGGGTCGGAACTTCGTTAATGAAACGTCTGTTGTTGCTGGCTCTGGCTGGCTGTCGTCGCGACCCTGCCGTTTTCACAGTCGGCGATCGGCCCAGCGCGCCAAATATGAAGCGCTGATCGCCACCCACGCCAAGGCCAATCTGGTGCCGGAAGACCTGGTGCATCGGGTGATCATGCGCGAAAGCAAATACCAGGCGCGCTGCTCGGGCGCGGCGGCGCCATCGGCCTGATGCAGATCAAGCTCGCGACCGCGCGCGGCCTTGGCTACACCGGCACCGCCGAAGGCCTGCGCGATCCCGACACCAATCTGATGTACGGCATCAAATATCTCGCCGGCGCCTATCGCGCCGCCAATGGCGACCACGACCGCGCCGTGCATTATTACGCCGCCGGCTATTATTTCGCCGCCAAGCAGCAGCGGCTCGACCATCTGAAGCAAGCCAAGGCCGGTCCCGCAACGGCGCCGCCGAAGGAGCTTCCGAAGGAAGAAATCGCCGCCGCCAAGGAAGCGGGCAAGGATGCCGAGAAGGCGACCGCCAACGACGACAGCGGCGCGCAGGATCGCAGCAGGGATACCGCCGAAGCCGCGCCTGCGCAGCAGGCAGATGACACCGGCGTGAAGGCGCGTTGACACCCCGGCCATCGGTCTACATTAGAGCCGTTCCGAGGGGAGCTCCGATGAGGAGCTGAGAGACCGCACGCTCAATGTCATCCTGTTCGCAGGTGCGAGACCGCGGTGACCCTTTGAACCTGATCCGGGTCATGCCGGCGAAGGGACAGGGATGTTTCAGACTGCAAAGTCCCCGCGAGGGGAATCTCCCGTATCCGTTATCGGCGCGGGCATTGCCGGCGCCTGGCAGGCGTTGCTGTTCGCGCAGGCCGGCCACAACGTGACGCTGCACGAGCGCAGCGACGCCGCGATGACGCAATCGACCAGCCACTGGGCCGGCGGCATGCTGGCGCCCTATTGCGAGGCCGAGGTTTCCGAGCCCGTGATCGTCCGGCTCGGCCTGCGCTCGCTCGATCTGTGGCGCGAGCATTTTCCGCAGACCCCGTTCAACGGCTCGCTGGTGGTGGCGCATCCGCGCGACCGCGCCGATTTCGAACGCTTCGCCAAACATGACCATCGGGCCACCGCCGGCTCGACGCCGCCGCCATGGCCGAGATCGAACCCTCGCTGGAAGGCCGCTTCCGCGACGGCCTGTTCTATCCCGACGAAGGCCATGTCGAGCCGCGCCGGGTGCTGCCGCAACTGCATGCGCGCCTGGTCGAGGCCGGCGGCACCATCGCGTTCAACAGCGACATCGATCCCGACGACTGCGACGGCATCGTGATCGATTGCCGCGGCCTTGCCGCGCGCGACACCACAGCCGGACCTGCGCGGCGTCAAGGGCGAGATGATCATCGTCGAAACCGACGAGATCGAATTGTCGCGCCCGGTGCGGCTGATCCATCCGCGCTGGCCGCTCTACGTCATTCCGCGCGCCGACCACCAGTTCATGCTCGGCGCCACCTCGATCGAGGCCGAGGACAGCGGCGTCAGCGTGCGCTCGGCGCTGGAATTGCTCAGCGCCGCCTATGCGGTGCATCCGGCCTTCGCCGAAGCCCGCATCGTCGAATTCGGCTCCGGTCTGCGGCCGGCCTTCCCCGACAATCTGCCGCGCATCGCGATCGACGACCGCAAGATCGCGGTCAACGGGCTTTATCGCCATGGCTTCCTGCTGGCGCCGGCGCTGGCCGAACTGACGCTCGGCTATGTCGAGCGCGGCGTGATCGACAATGAGGTGATGCAATGCGCGTGATCGTCAACGGCGAGCCGCGCGAGATATCGTCGGCACGGGTCGACGCGCTGCTCGGCGAGCTCGAATATGAAGGCACGCATTTTGCGATCGCGCTGAATTTCGACGTGCTGCCGAAAAGCCGCTGGGCCGAGACCACGCTCAACAACGGCGACGAGATCGAGATCATCACGCCGCGGCAGGGAGGGTGACGAGATGAGTGCACACCCATCTCCGGCCGTCGTCCTCGCGCCTCGACGCGTCGATACGCCTCTCCACGTCGTTCCGGCGCGGGCTCTTTCTCCTCGCCTCCCCCTTGCGGGGAGGGGTCGGGGGTGGGGGTCCTCGAGCACAGCGTTTGTAGCTACCCCCACCCCGCCTCTCCCCCGCAAGGGGCGAGGGAGTGGACCGCGGAGACTTCCATGCTGAACTTCTACGGCAAGACCTTCTCCTCCCGCCTCCTGATCGGCAGCGCGCTGTATCCGTCGCCGGCGATCATGCAGGCGGCGATCCGCGCCTCGGGCGCCGGCATCGTCACGGTGTCGCTGCGGCGCGAATCCGCCGGCGGCAAGACCGGCGATGCGTTCTGGTCGCTGATCCGCGAGCTCGACGTCACGGTGCTGCCGAACACCGCCGGCTGCCGCAGCGTGCGCGAGGCCGTGACGACCGCGAAACTGGCGCGCGAATTGTTCGGCACCTCCTGGATCAAGCTCGAAGTGATCGCCGACAACGACACGCTGCAGCCCGACGTGGTCGGCCTGGTCGAAGCCGCCGCCATCCTGATCAAGGACGGCTTTGAGGTGTTTCCCTATTGCACCGAGGATCTCGGCGTCGCGATGCGGCTGGTCGATGCCGGCTGCAAGGTGGTGATGCCGTGGGCCGCGCCGATCGGCAGCGCCAAGGGCATCATCAACCGCGATGCGCTGAAACTGCTGCGCGACCGGCTGCCCGACATCACGCTGGTGGTCGATGCCGGCCTCGGCGCGCCGTCGCACGCCGCGCACGCGCTCGAACTCGGCTACGACGCCGTGCTGCTCAACACCGCGATCGCCAAGGCCGCCGACCCGGTCGCGATGGCCAACGCCTTCCGGCTCGGCGTCGAGGCCGGCCGCACCGCCTACGAAGCCGGGCTGATGGAAGCCCGCGATTTCGCCTCCCCTTCCACTCCAGTCATCGGGACCCCGTTCTGGCATGCCGTATCCTGATCGATTTTATCCTGTCGTCGACAGCGTCGCCTGGGTCGCGCGCCTGACCGCGCTCGGCGTCGGCACCATTCAGCTGCGCGCCAAGGACCTCGACGACTGCCGAGGCGCTGCAGATCGTCACCGACGCGCTCGCCGTCACCAAGGGCACGGCGACAAAGCTCGTGGTCAATGATTACTGGCGCGCGGCGATCGTGGCCGGCGCCAAGCATCTGCATCTCGGCCAGGAAGATCTGGCCGACGCCGATCTGCACGCGATCCGCGACGCCGGGCTCACGCTCGGCATCTCCACCCATGACGACGAGGAACTGGAGACCGCGCTGCGCGCCGATCCGGATTACATCGCGCTCGGGCCGATTTTTCCGACCACGCTGAAATCGATGCGCTTCGCGCCGCAGGGCATTCCGAAGATCACCGAATGGAAGAAGCGCATCGGCAACATTCCGCTGGTCGCGATCGGCGGCATCAAGCTCGAACAGGCCGCGGAGATTTTCGCCGCCGGCGCCGACTCGCATCGCCGTCGTCAGCGACGTCACCCAGAACGCCGACCCCGACGCGCGGGTGCGCGCACTGGCTCGGCAGCAACGCGAAAGCCGCGTGATGATGATCGCAACTCTTCGCCGTCATTGCGAGGAGGCAGCGACGAGCAATCCACGATCGTCGCCACGGCGCATCTGAGATTGCTGTCGCTCGCGCTCGCAATGACGACAGCAACGTCGTGCAGCGACGTCCGAAATGACAACAATTAACAGGAGGATCACCATGAACATCCGCTCCAACCCCGACACCACGCTTCCCGCCGTCACCACCGGCCCGCTGCCCGCCTCGCGCAAGATCTTCGTCACGCCGGACGAGGCGCCCGATGTGCGGGTGCCGCTGCGCGAGATCATCCTGAGCCCGAAGGCGCCGGCGAGCCCAACCTGCCGGTGTATGACACCTCCGGCCCCTACACCGATCCGTCCGTGACCATCGACGTCAACGCCGGCCTCGTCGCGCGCGCGCATCGCATGGGTCAAGGAGCGCGGCGGCGTCGAGGAATATCAGGGCCGCGACATCAAGCCGGAAGACAACGGCAATGTCGGCGCCTCGCATGCCGCGAAGTCCTTCACCGCGCATCACAAGCCGCTGCGCGGCCTCGACGGCCACATGATCACGCAGCTCGAATTCGCCCGCGCCGGCATCATCACCAAGGAGATGATCTACGTCGCGACCCGCGAAAACCTCGGCCGCAAGCAGCAGCTCGAACGCGCCGAAGCCGCGCTCGCCGACGGCGAAAGCTTCGGCGCCTCGGTGCCGGCGTTCGTGACGCCGGAATTCGTGCGCAGCGAGATCGCGCGCGGCCGCGCCATCATCCCCTGCAACATCAACCATGGCGAACTCGAGCCGATGATCATCGGCCGCAACTTCCTGACCAAGATCAACGCCAATATCGGCAACTCGCGCCGTGACCTCGTCGGTCGAGGAAGAAGTCGACAAGATGGTGTGGGCGATCCGCTGGGGCGCCGACACCGTGATGGACCTCTCGACCGGCCGCAACATCCACACCACCCGCGAATGGATCCTGCGCAACGCGCCGATCCCGATCGGCACCGTGCCGATCTATCAGGCGCTGGAGAAGTGCGAAGGCGATCCGGTCAAGCTGACCTGGGAGCTCTACAAGGACACGCTGATCGAGCAGTGCGAACAGGGCGTCGATTACTTCACCATCCACGCCGGCGTGCGGCTGCCCTACATCCACCTCACCGCCAACCGCGTCACCGGCATCGTCTCGCGCGGCGGCTCGATCATGGCGAAGTGGTGCCTGGCGCATCACAAGGAAAGCTTCCTCTACACGCATTTCGAAGAGATCTGCGACCTGATGCGCAAATACGACGTGTCGTTCTCGCTCGGCGACGGCCTGCGTCCGGGCTCGATCGCGGACGCCAACGACCGCGCGCAATTCGCCGAACTGGAGACGCTCGGCGAACTCACGCAGATCGCGTGGAAGAAGGGCTGCCAGGTGATGATCGAAGGCCCCGGCCATGTGCCGCTGCACAAGATCAAGATCAACATGGACAAGCAGCTCAAGGAATGCGGCGAGGCGCCGTTCTACACGCTCGGGCCTCTGACCACCGACATCGCGCCGGGCTACGACCACATCACCTCGGGCATCGGCGCCGCCATGATCGGCTGGTTCGGCTGCGCGATGCTGTGTTACGTGACGCCGAAGGAGCATCTCGGCCTGCCCAACCGCGACGACGTCAAGGTCGGCGTCATCACCTACAAGATCGCCGCGCACGCGTCCGATCTCGGCAAGGGCCACCCGGCCGCGCAACTGCGCGACGACGCGCTGTCCCGCGCGCGTTTCGATTTCCGCTGGGAGGACCAGTTCAACCTCGGCCTCGATCCGGAAACCGCGCGCTCTATCACGACGAGACGCTGCCCAAGGAAGCCCACAAGGTCGCGCATTTCTGCTCGATGTGCGGCCCGAAATTCTGCTCGATGAAGATCACGCAGGACGTGCGCGACTACGCCGCGACGCTGAACGATCCGGCAACGCGTCGGGCCTGCTCGATCAGCGGCACCATCGAAGACGGCATGGCGCAGATGAGCGCCAAGTTCAAGGAGATGGGCAGCGAGCGTGTATCTCGATGCGGAGAAGGTGAAGGAGAGCAATAAGGTGTTGTGAGGCGCTGAGCTTTCACGTCCTCTATTGAAAAAAAAGGCCGGGCAAAAGCCCGGCCTTTTTGTATCCCGGACGGCTTGGTCGCTACGCAGGCAGCGTGCCCCGGATGCCGCGCAGTGCGCCGCCCTCGCGGCGTAGTGCGCTGCTGATCCGGGGCCCGGCCGCGCGGACAGGCGCCCGGCTCTGCGGAGCAGCACTGCGTGCTGCGCGACGCATGGGACAGAGGCACACATTGCGTGTGCCAGACAGACCTCCGCAATCCCGCAACAGTATTTGCTCGAGCTTTGTCGCAGGGGAATGCCGGTGCCCGGCACATCCGCAGTTGCGCCTGAAAAGATAGAGGCACGTCGGTCGTCACCCCAATTTGACCGGCCACCGGGCATTCATCTCCGCGACGGCTTTAGCGACGTATGCCGTGCTCTTTTATCCGAAAACTCCGCGAACGAGCCATGGCCTACAGAAGGGCGTCGCGTCAGCAGATATCACTGCGCTCCGCAGGCTCCAACCGCGCATCAGTTTACGCTTCAAACATCGCCGCAAACATCACCGTTGCCCGCGCCAGCCCCTCATTCGTGAAAGCCACCGATTTCACTTTGCCGGCGGGATCGTCGATCAGACCCTTGTCGCGCGGCGATCGAGGATCGGGTCTAAACTTTTCCAAGCCCGGGAACTGCCTTGCGAGGTCAGACACGGCAGAGCCAAAGCGGCTTCGTCGATTTTGTCGGCGTTGAGAGACATGGCAAACTTCCCGATTTTGGTGTCTGCCAATTATTATTTGGGGTTACCCGCGGCGCAAACGTGTCTATTGACACCCGTAACCCGGATGAGGCCCAGTAATACCCGGGACCGCCTCACCCGCATGTCGCTGCGCTCGTGCGAGTCACTAATAGCACGAACGAAACGATGGGTTACGCTGTACTGACCCACCCTACAACGCTTCGCCGCTCTGCCTACGGCGCCCGATCGATCTTCGTGATCGTCTTCTTTCCGCCGCTCTCGCTCACCGAATACGTCACCTTATCGCCCGCGTGCACGTTCTCCAGCATCCCCGCCGTAGCGGAAAATTGCTGATCGGTGGCGCCGCCGTTGCCGGCGCCGACGGTGCCGTTCTGGGTTTGACGGATCACGATGGTGTTGTTGATGCGGTCGATGGTGGTGACCATGCCGGACGGCGCTTGCTGCGCCGCGGGTTGCGCGGCCACCGGCGCCGATTGCTGAGCCAGCGTCACCGAGGGCGTCGCGGCGAGCACGGCGCCGGCCAAAATCATCTTGGTCCAATTCATCGCAATCTCCCGATTGTATCCGGACAGTCGGCGTTAAACCCGCACCAGCGGGTTTGTTCCGCGGATTGGGCGCGTCGAATCGCGCCATAATGTGGCGTGTTCGCTATCGCACACCGCCGCGACTGTTTCGTGACTCATGACGCCAAACTTGCCCGACGGGCAAATCAGCCAAAACCTGTCCAGCCCTGTGCTGAAAAATATTCCGCTTCACATCATACGCAAATCAGCAGCGTTTGACGGATGTCCCACCCGGTTGAGGGGCGGCTCGCGATCGTCACGGACGTTGCGGTGGGATGCGGTGGACGTGGAGCGCGCAGCAGACGAACGCGTGCGACACGGACGGCGAAGTCGTGTGGTCCTGACGCCCCGACGCTGGCGTCAAGCTCTTGAGAAGCAAGCTTCTTGGGGGCGATGGTGGCAACAAAGCCCGGTCACCAGGGAGAGCGCGAAGTAAGCCGTAAACCATCGCGCAGGGAAAGCCGGTTCGATCCGGTTGAACCTGTGGCCCTACCCCGTGCTTTTTTTGCACGGACCCACGGGTGCGATCGGCGCCGGGCTTTCCCTGCGCCCTCTGCTTGAGCGGTGCGTCGAAGTTCATGAAAAGCTCGGGCCGGAGTGGTCGCGAGAACGCGGGCCTGTGTCCGCGCGCTGTTTGACAGTTGAATCAGGAAACCCGCAGCCCGTTCACCCTCCCTTCGAGGGGGAGGGTCGCTCGCTTGCGAGCGGGGTGGGGCGAGGCCACAGAACGAAGCGTGAGATGTGAGGCATCTCCACCCCACCCCGTCTCACATTTCGCTACGCTCATGTGAGCCGACCCTCCCCCTCCAGGGGAGGGTGGCCCCAATCCTACTTCATCGTGATTGCGAGCCCGCTGAGATCCATATTCGCGATCAGCCCGACCTGCCGGCCGGACAGTTCGAGCACCGCGCCTTTCTGGTTGCTGAGCACGATGGCGCGGGCGCCGCCGCCGACCGCGAGGCCAGCGCCGGCCGCGCCATAGACGCCGGCGATATCGGAGGGCTGGAAGATGTTGCTGACCCGACCGCGCAGCACGGTTTTCGAGCCGCCGAACACTAGGCCGTAATCGATGCCGCCGGCGGAGAGCGGATAGTTGCGGCCGTGGAAATTCAGCCAGCCGCCGCCACCCGAGCCGCCGATGATCCAGCCCGCCTTGTAGATCGTCAGCGTCACCGTGCCGCTGTCGGCGTGCGACGCGGAAGACGCCACGACGCCGGCAAAGACGGTCGCGGCGAACAGGGTGGCGCGGAGGGCGGACAGGATCTTCATGAGGGCAGTCTCCCGGAAATGCTGTGAACAGGAATTGAAACGGCGTCCGGGCCTTGTAGCCGATCGATCCGGAACCCGCGACCTCCCACATTGTCGCCCACCCGTTCGCGGTTTCGCCACAACATCACCTTGCCCGCGCCGGAACCCGTTAAGATCTCGTTAACCATCTCCGCCCACCCTCCGACCGTCGGCTTGGGGGCCGTGTTCTCGATGTTTCTGCCCTTTGTTCAGGGGCAAGCGTTGATCGGGAGGTGTAGATGAACCAGGAATTCATGGCTCAGGCGCCGGCCTTTTCCGCGCCGGAAGCCCAATCGCTTTCTCCGTTACATTCTCATGCGCTTGCGCTGCATCAGATCGTGCCGATGCTGATCGGCACCACCGTCGAGGCGATCGAGCGCGAGCTGGTGCTGCAGACCTTGGCGCATTGCGACGGCAATCGCACTCACGCCTCGCGGGTGCTCGGGGTGTCGCTGCGAACCCTGCGCAACAAGATCCGGCAATATGCCATCGACGGCGCCGAGGTCCCGGCGCACAGCTAAATCCAAGCTCGCACCGGCAGTCGCGCGCGGTCGCTGCCGGTGCTAGGGTAGGCGTCATCCGATCATGAGGTGACCCATGCCGATCCAGCATTTCGCGCCGCCGTCCCACATCAAGGCCCCGCCGCTGTCCTTTGCCGCCAAGGTCGGCGATCTGCTGTTCATATCCGGCATTCCCGGTTTCGACGACAATGGCGGATTGCCCGACGGGTTCGAGGCGCAGTTCGGATTCGTGGTGAAGAACATCAACCGCATTCTCGACGAAGCCGGCGCGACATTCCGCGATCTGGTCAAGGTCAACGTGCTGCTGACCCGCGCCGCCGACGTCGCGCCGATGAACAAGCTCTATGCCGCCGCGTTCGGGCCGGCGCCTTTCCCGGCGCGGACGACCTGCGTGGTGCAGGCCTTGCCCGATCCCAAGATGCTGATCGAGATCGAATGCGTCGCGTCGGTGAAGGCTTAACAGCCTCATGGTGAGGAGCGTTGCGCAGCAACGCGTCTCGAACCATGGTGCGTGCGGCCATCCTTCGAGACGCGCGAAGACGCGCTCCTCAGGATGAGGCCGGAACATGAGGAAACGTGATGCTCACCCTCTATTCCTATCCCGAACTGTTCGGCGTCGCCGACAACAACGGCTACGGCCTGAAGGTCTTCGCCTTCCTCAAACTCGCGGGCGTGCCGTTCACGCATCAGCACGTGTTCGACGCCTCGGCGGCGCCGCGCGGGCAGTTGCCCTATATCGTCGACGACGGCGAGACCATCGGCGACAGCCAGAGCATCATCGCGCATTGCACCCGCAAATATCAGCTCACGATCGACGCCGAGCTGACCCCGGCGCAGCGCATCACCGACCATCTGATCACCCGGATGCTGGACGATCTGTACTGGGTGATGTCGTATTCGCGCTGGAAGGACGAGCGGTTCTTTCCCGCGTTTCGCGACGGCTTCATGGCGCAGCACAAGCAGATCGACGAAGCCGGATTGAACAAGGCCAAGGAGTACAACGCGCAGCGCTATTATTTCCAGGGCATCGGCCGCTACTCGCCCGAGCAGGCTTATGCCCGCGGGTTGGCGGACTTGAACGTGCTGGCGGAGCTTATTCCAGCCGACGGTTATCTGCACGGCGCCAAGCCCGGCAGCATCGACGCCGGGATCTATGGCTTCATCGCCAATATCCACTTCTACCCGATCCCGACGCCGCTGAAGCAATTCGTATCCGCGCACCCCAATCTGGTGCGGCACTGCGAAGCGATCCATGCCGCGGTGCGTGGATGAAGGCAGCAAGGGCTAACCACAAGGGAAACCTCATGGTGAGGAGCGCTGCGAAGCATCACGTCTCGAACCATGGTGATTGCGGCCATCCTTCGAGACGCATCGCGGCGCGATGCTCCTCAGGATGAGGGTTTCGCCGAAGCATGCGTATCTCCAGCAAAATCCACCCCATACGTGTTTACCACCGTATACCATGCTGCGAAGTCTCTTCCGCGCCAACTAAATCGCCTGCTATCGTCCCCGCAAAATCTTAGCTGAGGAACTCCCGCAATGCCCCTGCTCAACGATCATATCGCCGTCGTCACCGGTGCGGCTTCCGGCATCGGCCGCGCCATCGCGATCGGCTATGCCCGCGAGGGCGCCAAGATCGTGCTGCTCGACCTCAACGAAACCAACGCCAACGTCGTGGCGCGCGAGATCCGCGACGCCGGCGGCGAAGCCGACGTGTTTCGCGCTCGACGTCGCGCGGCGCGACGACTGCATCGCGGTCGCGAAGAAGGTCGCCGACAAGGTCGGGCAGGTCTCGATCCTGGTCAACAATGCCGGCATCAACCGCCGCAACCGCGTTCACCGCCGATCGCCGAGGCCGTGATCAAGGACTGGCAGGACATCATGGCGATCAATCTCAACGGCCCGTTCAACATGACGCATGCGTTCCTGGCGCCGCTGCGCGCCAGCCAGCGGCCGCATCGTCAATATCGGTTCGATCCAGTCGTTCGTGCATGTGCGGACGCCGAACTCGCCGGCCTACACCGCCTCCAAGCATGGCGTGCTCGGCTTCACCAGGGCGCTGGCCGCCGAACTCGGCAAGGACGGCGTGCGCGTCAATGCGATCGGGCCCGGGCTGATCGAAACCCCGCTCAACGAACAGGTGCGCGCCACCAATCCGGAGCTGGTGCAGATCTTCATCGATCACACCCCGCTCGGCCGCGCCGGCCAGCCCGAGGACATCGTCGGCCCGGCGCTGTTCCTGGCGTCGGATATGTCGGCTTATGTCACCGGCGCGATCGTGATGGCGGACGGCGGCTACCGGACGATTTGACACGCCGTTCGCGGCTTGGCCACTCTGACGGCAACCAACAAAACGCATGCCGGCGACAGAACCGGCATGCAGACTTCAGGAAACGTCAAGGACCGCGCATGTCCAACGCTCCGCATTTCGAGATCGACGTCGCCGGCGTTCTGGGCCGATCCCTATCCGGACCTGGCGCGGATGCGCCGCGAGGCGCCGATCGCGTTCGTGCCGCAGCTCGGCTCGACCGTGTTCACCCGGCGCGACGATATCTTCACGCAGGAAAAACGCATCGACGTGTTCTCGTCGCACCAGCCGGCGGGGCTGATGAACACGCTGATGGGCCACAACATGATGCGCAAGGACGGCGACGCGCACATGTCGGAGCGCGCGGCGATGTTTCCCGCGGTGTCGCCGCGCACCGTGCGCGACATCTGGCGCCGCGCAGTTCCAGGCCCATGCCGACCGCATCCTCGACGAGCTCGCGCCCAACGGCCGCGCCGATCTGTGCAAGGCGCTGGCGCTGCCGCTGTCGGCCGAATGCCTGAAGGACATCACCGGCCTCACCAACATGCGCTTCCAGGACATGGACGCGTGGTCGCAGGCGATGATCGACGGCATCGCCAATTACAGCGGCAACAAGGAGATCGAGGCGCGCTGCCATGCCGCGACCGCCGGCATCGATGCCGCGATCGACGACATGATCCCGGTGGTCACGAAACATCCCGACACCTCGATCCTCAGCGTGCTGCTGGCGGCGGGCATGCCGATCGACAGCGTGCGCGCCAATATCAAGCTGGCGATCTCGGGCGGCCAGAACGAGCCGCGCGACGCCATCGCCGGCACGGTCTGGGCGCTGCTGACGCATCCGGACCAGCTGGCGCTGGTGCACAAGCGGCAAGGCCAAATGGCTCGACGTGTTCGAGGAATATGCGCGCTGGATCGCGCCGATCGGGATGTCGCCGCGCCGGGTCGCCAGGCCGTGGTCCTATGGCGGCGTCGATTTCGAGCCGGAGGATCGCGTGTTCTTCATGTTCGGCTCGGCCAACCGCGACGAGGCCTGCTTTGCCGATCCCGATCGCTTCGACATCACGCGCGATACCGCCAAGAGCATCGCATTCGGCGCCGGGCCGCATTATTGCGCCGGCGCCTTCGCCTCGCGCGCGATGGTGGCCGACGTGGCGCTGCCGGGCATTTTCGCGCGGCTCAAGGGCCTGCGGCTCGACGACGTCCGAGCCGGTGCGGATCGGCGGCTGGGCGTTTCGCGGGCTGCTGAATCTGCCGGTGTCATGGGACGCCGCGTGATCCCGCCGCGGACCTCATCTTGCTGTTGATGAATCCGCCGCGATCGGCCGCTGCCTTGCGGCCGCCGTCGATCGTCTGCTAAAAACATCCGGTATTTGAGCAGGAGTATGCTGCGTGGCGGAACAAAGCACCAGACCGGAGGCCGGGCCCAGGCCCGCGGGGACGACCGGGACCGCAGGGACATCCCGGGCGGCCGGGCAAGGAAGGCGCGCGTGGCAAGCCGGGTCCGCAGGGCAAGGCTGGCCTGCCGGGAAAACCCGGAGTGCAAGGCAAGCGCGGCGAGGCCGGACCGCAGGGCAAACCGGGCGTGCAGGGCCAGGCCGGTCCGCGCGGCGAAGCCGGACCATCAGGACAATTGCCGTCGATCGAACAGGTGATGCCGTGGCTGCATCTGATCTTCGATGCGTGGGAGGAGCACCGCCAGGCCCGCGAGCGTGACGCGCGCGAGGCCGCCGAGCACGAGGCGGCGGAACATCAGGCGATGGCCGCGCTGAACGCCATTGATCCCGAAGAATTTCACGACGAGGAAATCGACGACGAAGATCGCCACGGCAAGAAGAAAAAGAAGAAGCACAAGCACAAGCATAAGCACAAAGATAAGCACAGCAGCACGAGGAGTGAGCGCCTCGATGCGTCGCTATCGTCCACGATTGCCTCGCGGCTGATCGCATCCGCGCGTCATTCGGGTGAGTCAGGAACATCGGCGCAGCACCAGATACCAGATGATAGCCGGCGACGCTGCCGCCGATCGCGGTGACGACGATATAGACCGGGTCGTAGGCGCCGCGCAGCCAGGCCATGCCCACGGTCCAGAACACCCCGAAGAAGGCCGCGCTCCATTTCAATCCGGCGGTCGGGTTCATCGCGGGCCGCACCGGTGATGTCGGGCAACGGGCAGGATCAGGGGAAACATGGCGGCTCCGGATAGGACAGGCGATCCGGCCATCCTGCACGACATCGCCGCGCCGCACCGTGAGCTGGGTCACGGCGCGGGCGGTACCGGGCTCATCCGAATCGCTGCCTCGAGCGTTCGCGGGCCTTCTCGGCCTCGATCTCGCGGTCGCGCGCCGGCGCGTTGGTCTGCAGCGAGGCCAACAGCCGGCGGGCGCTGTCGGACACCTCGGAGACCGCGCGGTTGAACGCCTCGGCATTGGCCTGCGACGGCGAGTTGAAGCCGGACAATTTGCGCACGAATTGCAGCGCCGAGGCATGGATCTCGGCATGGGTCGCCGGCGGCTCAAAATTGAACAGCGTCTTGATGTTGCGGCACATGGTTTCGCTCCTCGGGCCAGGGATGCTGATGCGGCGTTGCACGAACGCCCTGTTTTCAAAGACGGTTCGCGGGCGTAAAAGCCGACACCATGGACCATTTTGTCATAGAATGGCCGGCGGGTTCACCCCCGGCGATCCACCAAGGAGCGAGTTCCAGCATGTCCCACGTCACCTACAAGATCGTTCAGCATGACGGCGGCTGGGCCTACACCGTCGACGGCGTGTTTTCCGAGCCGTTCGCGACCCACGCCATCGCCCTGGCCACCGCCAAGCGCGTCGCCGCCGAGCAGCGCGTTCCCGGCCGCACCGAGGAGATCCAGTACGAGACCGCCGACGGCAAATGGCACACCGAAACCGCCTCTGGCAGCGACCGGCCGGAAACCGATATCGAGGACAAGCCGTAATATTCCCCGGGGACGGCGCCAGCTTGATCAAATTCATTCGATCATCGCACGCCGCCACCCCCTCGGCCTGTCTTGCGCACCATGTTAGCGTTTCCTCCAAGCGGCCCGATCAGAATGGCCGCATGGTGGGAGACGATCGATGGGGTTGGCGAGTTATCTTTGTTCGGGATTTTCGCGTGCGGCGTTATCGGTTCTGTTGGCAATGACTTCACTCACGGCGATGGCGGCGGATTATCCGGCGCCGACACAAGGCGATTGGATCGCCAGGAATTTCAAATTCCACACCGGCGAGATCATGCCGGAACTGCGGCTGCACTACGCGACGATCGGCGATCCGGCCAATCCGCCGGTGCTGGTGCTGCACGGATCTGGCGGCTCGTCGGCTTCGATGCTGACGCCGACCTTCGCGGGCGAGTTGTTCGGCGCCGGCCAACCGCTCGACGCCACCAAATACTTCATCATCCTTCCCGATGGGCTCGGCCACGGATTGTCCTCAAAACCGTCCGACGGAATGAAGACGGCATTCCCGAAATACGACTACGCCGACATGGTCGATGCGCAGTACCGGCTGCTCAAGGATGGCCTCGGCATCAAGCATCTGCGGCTGGTGATCGGCAATTCGATGGGTGGCATGCACACCTGGCTGTGGGGCGTGAAATATCCCGACTTCATGGACGTGCTGGTGCCGATGGCATCGCAGCCGACCGCGATGGCGGCGCGCAACTGGATGCTGCGGCGAATGATGATCGAAACCATCCGCAACGACCCGGACTACAACAACGGCAACTACGCCTCACAGCCGCGGATGATGAAATATGCCGTCAACGCGTTCCAGATCGCCAGCAGCGGCGGCACGCTCGGCTACCAGACCCTGGCGCCGACCGCGGCCAAGGCCGATAAGATGATCGACGATCGGCTGGCGCTGCCGATCACCGCGGACGCCAACGATTTCATCTATCAATGGCAAGCCTCGCACGATTACGATCCCTCGCCTGCGATGGAAAAAATCCAGGCGACGTTGCTGGCCGTCAATGCCGCCGACGATGAGCGCAATCCACCGGAAACCGGTGTCACCGAAGCCGCGATCAAGCGCATCAAGAACGGCAGGCTCCATCTGATCCCCGCCAGCACCGAAACCCGCGGCCATCTCACCACCGGCAACGCCAGGTTCTACGCTGCTCGATTGCGTGAGCTGCTGCAGATGGCGCCACAACGCACGATGTGAGACGCGATACCCGCCTTAGCGCATGATGCTGGAACTGGAACCGGGGCTTTCCTGGCGCGACAGATCCTGCGCAGACGTCAGTCGCGGCGGGCGCGGCTCCGGCATCATTGTCATCGGGGCCTCGGTGTGCGGTGGCGGCGGCATCCTGAATGGCCTCGCGGCCGACACCGGATTGCCGGCCCTTTCGATGTGCTTCATGCTATTCGGGACAAGACCATTCGGGGGAATGCTGTTCTGCGCGTTGCTGTTCCGGGCAGTGGCATTTTGAGCGCCGCTATTCTGCGCGGTGCTATCCTGGACACTCCCGTTCTGTCCGAAGCCGAAGGGCGCGACAGTCGTTTCGATATGCACGGCCGGATATTTCGGCGTGAGATAGGCGATCGCGCCGCTCGAACCATCATTGCGATCATCCCACGCCGAATCCGTGGCCGAAGCTGAGCCTGGCGCGAGGCGGGAATTGGCCTTTCGGCTGTCGCCAAGCCGATCGCGCGAATCGACAGACGGCGCCACGGCAGCCGTCGGACTTGCGTCGGCCACATCGGTTGAACTGCCGGAAACGCGATCCTGGGATTTGTCCGAGGGCGGCGCGTGCGCGATGGCAAAGCTCGGCCTTGCCAGGAGCCGGGCAACGCTGTGAGACGTTTTCCGGACAGCTTCGGTCCAGGATGCAACCGATGGCGCAATCGAAGCTTCGATCGGCGCCGCCGAGACCTGCATGAACAGCAGATAGCCTCCGATCGCGACCACCGAGAAGTCCGGCCAGCACCATCGTGCCGGAAGCAACTTTGTAGATCGCAGCGGCGAAGGCCTGCTTCGACGCCGCCTCCTTCTCGATACGGGCAAGATCGAGCAGATGATCGTAAACCGCGCGCTGCTCCTGATCTACAAGTATTTCATTGGCGCGCACGATCTGACGAAACTTGACCGCCGCATCGGGGTCGCCAGGATTGATGTCGGGGTGAGCCGATTTGACGGCTTTGCGGAACGCGGCCCTGATTTCTTCAGCATCATCGTCGGGAAGCGCTCCGAGCAAATCGTAAAGCGTCGTCATCGTCGCTCTCGGGACTCACCTAAATCGATCTCCCAAAATTCCCGCTACGAATTCCTGGGGAGAACTCGGACACAACTGCACAGTACACTTTTGGATAGTGGTGATCAGTACGGCGGAAAAATGACCAGCGTACCTCCGCTGCATGTTGCCGCGAAGCGTGTCCGATGCACGACTGATGTTGTCACCTTCGCGTCATTTTTGCGGACATCCGCGTTGCATTCGGTGAACCGATACGAAATCACGCGCAGCTTGTGGCGCAACCAAGGCGGGTTAACAGATCGTTAAGCGATGTTGGACGTACTCAGCGTCACGCCGACGGCGATTATTTTAGACATCAAGCTTCGGGCACTGCTTGTCCCGATGCCTTTGTTCACGCGACAGTAGCAGAATCGGAACCTTGGACTCGTCAACCAAGATCGATCGGTGGTTCCCGAGACCGACGGCTCCGGCGCGGTTTCTGATGAATGTGACCGATCCCGCCGAGGCGCCATCTAGACGCGCAACAGTTATTTTTGCGCGCGGGAGCGATCGGCTTCGTGCTAGGGACGGCGATCGAAGTCCGTTTCTCATGAAGTCTGCGCACATGAAACTCACTGCCGAACTCTGGGCCCTGACAATCACGGCGGCAGCGACGTCGTTGATGTGGCTTCCTTACGTGACCGCGCGGATGCAAGCACGCGGCCTGCTCGCGATCGCGCCCACCGATCCGGGTTTTCCGCCCGAACCGGAGTGGGCGAAACGTGCCAGCCGCGCCCATGGCAACGCGATCGAAAATCTCGCGGTGTTCGCGCCGTTGGTTTTGACCGCGGCCCTGCTTGAGGTCAGCACGCCGGCAACAAGGCTCGCGGCGTATGTCTATCTCGTCGCGCGCCTGGTGCACTACGTCACCCACGTTACCGGGATTCCGTACATCCGAACGGTGGCATTCTTTGTCGGCGTCTGCGCCACCCTGGTGATCGCAGCGGCGATTTTGAGCAACGCCGGTTAGTGCAGTCGGGTAGCCGTCGTTTTTCAGAGCCCGCAGCCGTCATTCCGGTTTCGTGCAAGAGCAAGCGTCGGAATGCCCTCTTCTGCACCGCGTCAAATTTGCTGCGACCGCGCGCTTATTTTTTCCGCACGACAGGCCTCTCGCCTTCGCGTTCAATCATGCGATTCGTGGCTCCGGGTGAAAACCGACGCAACGACAACAACGAACAGAAGCGCTCGGGAAACGGGACCCCTGTGGAGGATCGCATGCGACGGTTCGCGCAGATTGTTGTGCTGGCGTGGCTGTCCATGCTGACGGGCGCCGCGGTCGCCTTCGACAATGGTCAGTATGAAAACGTACCGCCGGACATCCGCGCCTGGTTCAAGGGCGTGGTGGCGCCGAACGGCGTGCCATGTTGCGATATCGCCGACGGCCATCGCACCGAATATGATTTTCGCGCCGGCGGCTATTGGGTGCCGATCGAAGGCGAGTGGATGCAGGTGCCCGACCACGCGATTATCCGCGACCGGGGCAATCCGGTCGGCCAGGCCGTGGTGTGGTACGTGCGCCACCGCGGCGCGATTATCATCAGTTGCTTCGTGCCGGCCGAACTCGGTGTAAGTTCCGCATCGCGGCGCGGGTAGCTTAAGCGCACCGCAGATGCTACGCCGCGCCGATGTCACCAGCCCCGCAGCCTGATCGTTCCGCCCTGCCCCGCGCCATCATGCGCTGGGTGCTCGCCCTGTTCTTTGCCGCCGCCGGCGTCGCGCACCTGTACGCGCCGGATGCGCTGCTGGCGATCACGCCAGACTGGGTGCCGTTCGCACCGCAGATCATCTTCATCACCGGCCTCTGCGAACTCGCCGGCGCGATTGCACTGGTCACCAGACCGCTGCGCTGGTGGGCCGGCGTGGCGTTCGCGGCCTACGCGATCAGTGTCTGGCCGGCCAATTTCAAGCACGCGATCGACGGCATCAACCTGCCGCACATGCCGAGCAGTTGGTACTATCATGGGCCGCGGCTGGCGTTTCAGCCCGTGATCATCTGGTGGGCATTGTATTGTTCCAGCGTGATCGATTGGCCTTTTCGCGCGCGGCGGAAGCAATAGGCAGTGGTCGGCGCTGCGTGGCGATGGTAGCCTTGTCACAGCACCGTCACGTTGGAGACCACCCTTGACCGATCTGGCTGCCTGCGACCTCCCCTCGATCTATCCAGCGCCCACTCCGCGCGTCCTGGCCAAAGCGCGGCCGGAGATCGATCATCACGCGCGAAATTTCATTGCGATGTCGCCGTTCTGCGTGCTGGCGACGTCGGGCGCCGACGGCAGCGTCGATGCCTCACCACGTGGCGGCAACCCCGGCTTCGTCAACGTCGCCGACGCCCATACGCTGTTGATGCCGGACCGGCCCGGCAACAACCGGATCGACAGTTTCCGCAACATTGTCGAAGGCTCTGGCTTCGTGCACCTGGTGTTCTTCGTGCCCGGGATCGATGAGACGCTGCGAGTGGGCGGCCGCGGTAAACTCTCGGCCGACGCGGATCTCCTGGCTAGCATGATCGAGTTCGGCAAGCTGCCGCGCGCGGTGCTGCGGATTGACGTCAACGAGGCTTATTTTCATTGCGGCAAGGCGCTGATGCGCTCGAAATTATGGTCGCCGGAGATCAAGGTCGAACGCGAAATTTTTCCAAGCATTGCCCAGGTGATCCACGACCAGACCACCCTCGGCGATCCGGAGCCACAGGCCGAAGTCGCGGCGCGCTACCAGACGCAGCTGTGATTGAGACGCCCCGCCGTCAGCCCTGAAGGAGTTTCACCAGCGCACGGTGTTCCCGGCATCCAGCGAGCCCGGGCAACGTGAATAAGGTAGCAGGCGCGTGCGCGCCATCCGGTGTGCGCAGTTCGATCGGATCGAGATGAAGACCCGGATGCCGTCGCGCCATGGGGCGAAGCACGGCATCGAGCCTGCCATCGAGCAATTGTTCAAGATCTTCCGTCGTCACAACGGTGACCCGTAAAGCCGTCGTATCGTGTTTCTTGATACCCTTGAGGGCGGGATAATTCGCCGACTTGATGGCCGGCGCGACGCCGAGTTTCAACCGTCGGCCACCCAGTGCCGGCGCGGTTCGTTCGGTCGCGTCCGATATCGCGCGGAAGGCCTGACTGATCGGCGGCAGGTAGTCCTCGCCGGCCGCGGTCAGCAGCAGGCCGCGCGGCAGGCGCCGAAACAGGTCAACACCCAATAGCGCTTCCAGCGCCTTGACCTGCTGGCTTACCGCGCCCGGCGTGACGCAGAGTTCGTCAGCGGCGCGCTTGAAACTGAGATGGCGCGCGGACGACTCGAAGGCGCGCAATCCGTTCAGGGGAGGAAGTCGATAGCTCATCGGTCCAGCATGCCCCGTTCCGGGCCGGCACGCCACCGCCGATGGCTTAGATTTTCTAAGTCTGCGGCGCAGAATGATTGGTTTGACCCGGACGCGGCATCGGGAGGACATAGATGCGTGCAACCGCTTACGCCGAGGTGTCGCAATGTCCGACCATCATGAATTACCCATCAGTCATTTGCAGCGCCGCAAGATCGAAGGCCGGGCCTTGATCCCGTTGATCCAGACGCTGCGCGACCGGCTTGGTGAAGATGCGGCGCGCGAACTGGTCGATACGACGATCCGCCGGCTCGCGGCCGAAGACGGCGCGAAGTGGGCCGAAGCCTATGGGCAAGATACCAGCGCGTTGAAACAGCTCGCGGAAGAACTGTGGGCCGGCGGCGGCGGCCTCGACATCGAGGTGCTGGAGAAGTCGGATCAACATGTCGACTTCAACGTCACCCGATGCCGGTATGCCGAGTTCTATCAGGAACTCGGGCTTGCCGAGCTCGGCTATCAGCTCCAGTGCAGTCGCGACCACGCGATGCTTGCAGGCTTCAATCCGGCGATGGAGCTGTCACGCACGCAGACCTTGATGGAGGGCGGTTCGTGCTGCGACTTCCGTTTTCGCCAGAAGACGGCCATCACCTGAACGGTCGAGGCCGTCGTCGATCTTGCACAGCGCGCAGCGCCGGCTTCAGTCGGCGTGGAATTCGCTCTCGAGACCACCGACGTGCTTCTGGGTGTAGAGTTCGATTCCAATTCGCTCGATCAGGTCAAGCTGGGTTTCGAGGAAGTCGATGTGATGTTCCTCGTCCTTCATCAGGCTCTCGAACAGGTCACGCGAGACGTAATCCTTCACACCATGGCAGTAGGTCGCCGCTTCCTGGTACAGGGTCCGGGCGCCGATTTCGGCGGCAAGGTCGCAATCGATGATTTCCTTGACGTTCTGGCCGATCCGCAACGGATCCAGCACCTGCATGTTCGGGAACCCGTCTAGGAACAAAATGCGGTCGGTGAACCGGTCGGCGTGGTGCATTTCCTCGATCGATTCCTTGCGCCACTGCTTGGCCATTTCCAGCAGGCCCCAATGGTTGAGCAGCCGAAAATGCAGCCAATACTGATTAATCGCGGTAAGCTCGCTGCGCAGGCCCTTGTTAAGGTAATCGATGACTTTGGGATCGCCCTGCATGGTAATGCTCCGCTCTCGAGGCCAAAACGCCCGCTATCTAATTTAGAAGCGTTCTAAATCAGATCACGTGCGAGAGCAACCCTTTTGCCCGAGCGGCAAATGAGCGCACAGATTCAGGGAATTAGCAGGAAATCAGGCGATCGCCGTCAGCGGCAGCGATTCGTGAGCATGCGCCTCGGCGGGAAGCCCGACATGGGCTTGGCTGTGGGGACAGCCCGAGCAACAGGCCTTGGCGCAGGCACCAAGGGCCTCGTCGATGATCTTCTTGATGGTGCGCGCGCAGCGGCCGCACTCCGCACTGCAGCCGAGGCAGCCGTAGATCTGTTTGGCATTCCGGGGAAGATCGTCCGCGCCGTTGACCGCACTGCGGACGTCGTGGTCGGTCAGAACATTGCAGGAACAGACAATCATGGACTGGCGGGCTCTTCTGGGCACTTCAGCGACGCTGATATCGATCAAATATTGAAATGCACGATGGGATGCAAAAGGAAAAACCTCGATTTCAAGCAATTCCAAACTGCGGACCTAATTCTTAGAACGGCTCTAAAAGCGCTGCGGCACAGGGATAACTTTGCATTCGCAAGTTTACCTTTTTAGGCTCTCTTGCGGCGCAGCAGATCCGTTCCCGTGGCAATGGGTCGCCAAACCGGGCTTCGCCGTTCATTGATCGTTCAACTCGAATGTGAAACTTTCGCCTTGAACCAACGCTATATGCGTTGTCGTCGCATCCGTCGTCTCTGCGCAACGAGAAAGGTCAACCCATGAAGAAAACCCTGATCGCCCTTGCGGCGGTTTCCACCTTGGCCGTGTCGGCCGTTGTGGCACCCGAGCCGGCGCATGCCCAGCGCGGCGTCGGCGCGGCGATTGCCGGCGGCCTCATTGGCGGCGCCATTGTCGGCGGCGCGTTGGCTGGCCCGCGTTATTACGGCCCCGGCTATGGCTACGGTCCCGGCTATGGGCCCGGCTACGGTTACTATGGCGCTGCTCCGGCCTATGTCGACGATGGCTGCTACTGGCAGCGTCAGCGTTTCTGGGACGGCTATGGCTGGCGCGTCCGCAACGTCAGGGTTTGCGGCTGACGCCGTTCACCTTCATTACACCGACATTAAATCATCACCCGCCTCTCCCGGAACGGGGAGGCATCCAAAGAAATGGCCAGAAAAAACCTTTTTTCCGGCGCACGAACTGCGCGACGTTTACTTTCGATTGACTGTGAAGCGCTTTATAGCGAGATGGCCAATATCGAAGACGGCGTGACACACCCTAACCCCGGCGCTTGCTTGAGGCGCTATCCAGGAGAGCCCTACACATGAAGATGACATTTGTTGCCATCGCCGCTGCCGCCACCTTGGCCGGTTCGCTCGCAACGACCCCCGCCAGCGCTCAGCGCGGCCTCGGCGCAGCTGTCGCCGGCGGCCTCATTGGCGGCGCGATCGTCGGTGGCGCGGTTGCCGCCAGCCGCCCGGCCTACGGCGGCCCGGTGTACGTGGAAGACGCTCCGCCCCCGCCCTGCCGCTTCGTTCGCGAACGCTTCTGGGATGGCTATAACTGGCGCTTCCGT
The DNA here is from genome assembly GCA_963845435.1 of uncultured Alphaproteobacteria bacterium. Lineage (GTDB taxonomy): Bacteria > Pseudomonadota > Alphaproteobacteria > Rhizobiales > Xanthobacteraceae > Bradyrhizobium. Next base: position 241,297 of record CAWJSD010000006.1, on the reverse strand, counting down.
CGCGTCGAGGTCTGCAACTGAGCGACCGACGCTGCGTCTTGGACGCCTGAGTTCGAAACCCGGCTGAGATCTCAGCCGGGTTTTTCTTTTTTGCGTCATTGCGAGGAGCGCAGCGACGAGGCTAATGGGCCGATCCCATCGAACGCAGCACCGCGTCGCTGGGCCAGCAATCGACCTTCAGGCCGGCGGATTTCTGATAGGCGCCGAGCGCGGCGCGGGTCAGCATCCCGGCCTTGCCGTCGAGCTTGTCCTTGTACAGCCCGAGCTTGGTGAGCTGACGCTGCATCGCTTCGACGTCGGCGCTGCGCAATTGCGTCGAGGCCGACCACGGCGTCGCGAACGGCTGCGGGCTGGTCATGCGGTCGCTGAGATGGCCGACATACAGCACGTAGAGATCGGAAAAATTATATTCCTTGATCACGAAGTAATTCTTCGTGGTCAGGAACGCCGGGCCGTAGCTGCCCTCGGGCTGCAGCAGCGACGCGTCCTGCGCCTGTTCGGCGGCGCTGAGTTTTTCGCCGCGCACCGGCACGAAGCCCGCGCGCAGCCATTCGCCGATCGGTTTTGTCACTTCGGGCACGCCCATCGTGCAATCGGTGTTGGCAGGCGCCTGCACCTCGTAGGCCCAGCGCAGCCCGGGCTGCCAGCCCTTGTCGGCCAATTGCGCGGCGGCGGAGGCCAGCGCGTCCGGCACCGAATGCCAGAGATCGATGCGGCCGTCGCCGTCGAGATCGACGCCATGCTTGTAATATTCCGACGGCAGGAACTGCGTCAGTCCGACCGCGCCGCCCCAGGACGCGCGCAGTTCCTTGCGCGTCACCGCGCCGTCGCCGATCATCTTCAGCGCCAGGATGAACTCGTCGCGATATTTGTCCTTGCGGCGGCCGACATAGGCCTGCGTCGCCAGCACGCGGATGCCGTCGTAAGGCAGCGTGTAGCGGCCGAAATCGGTCTCGCGGCCCCAAATCGCCAGCACGATGGTCGCCGGCACGCCGAAACGCTTTTCGATTTGCGCCAACGCTGTGCTGTATTTCTGCATCAGCCGCTGGCCTTCCTCGGCGAGCTTGGCGATGCTGGCTTCCTTGATGTAGTCGCCCGGCACCTGCACGAACTCCGCCTGCGACGGCGCGCCTGTCGCAGGCCGTCCGGGCAGGATCAGATCGGGCAATTTGTAATCCGGCTCGAGGCCGCGCGTCTCATTGTCGAACGTCGCCCGCGACACGCCCTGCGCCTGCGCTTCCGGCCACAGCGAGGCGATGAACTGGGTGAAGGTGGCATCGGGCGCGGCGTGCGCGGGCTGCGATAGCGCCATCAACACCACGATCGAAACGGCGAGCGAAATGCGATGCAACCTTCTGACAAGTGTCACGCGCTGCATGATTGCCTGCCGCTTACCAAGATCGAGGGCCAGTCTGATTATCTCACCGCCACGATGAACAGCCGCGGAAACCTCAGCAGCACCTTGCCGTCCTGCTGCGGCGGATAGGCGGTCGTGATCCGCGCGGTGTATTCGGCGAGATATTGCTTGCGCTCCGGCGCTTCCAGCGGATCGAGAAACGGCCGCAGACCGGTGCCCTTGACCCATTCGACGACGGCGGCGGCGTCATCGAGCACGTGATTATAGATGGTGTGCCAGATATCGAGCCGCATGCAGAGCGGCCGCAGCGCATCGTAATAGCCGCCCGGCGTCGGCAGCGCATCGCGCATCCGGCTCTTGTCGGCAAGCTGCTCGCGCCACGGCCCTTGCTTGGCGACCTCGCGCATCAGCACATGGACCGGCTCATCGAGATTGTCCGGCACCTGGATGGCCAGCACGCCGCCGCGCGGCAGCGCGGCGAGCAGCCGTTGCAATTGCTTGAGATGACCCGGCACCCATTGGAAGATCGCGTTGGCGAACAGCACGTCGGTATTTTCCGGCGGCGCCCAGTGCGCGACATTGGCCTCGATGAATTTCTGCGCCGGCAGGCGTTCGCGCGCCTGCCGCAGCATGTCGGCCGACGTATCGATCCCGGTCACCGCCGCCTGCGGCCAGCGCTTGACCAGTAGCTCGGTCGAATTGCCCGGACCGCAGCCGATGTCGACCACGCGCCTCGCATCGGCGACCGGGATCTGCGCCAGCAGATCGCGCGACGGGCGGGTTCGCTCGTCCTCGAATTTGAGATACTGCTCCGCGCTCCAGTCCGCCATGCCGGCTCCCGCTCGTTGCTACCGCGTCAGTTTCTTGTACTTGACCCGGTGCGGGATGATCGAGTCCTGGCCGAGCCGGCGCATCTTGTCTTTCTCGTAATCCTGGAAATTGCCCTCGAACCATTCGACATGGCTTTCGCCTTCGAAGGCCAGGATGTGGGTGGCGATGCGGTCGAGGAACCAGCGGTCATGGCTGATGATCACGGCGCAGCCGGCGAAATCCTCCAGCGCCTCTTCCAGCGCGCGCAGCGTATCGACGTCGAGATCGTTGGTCGGTTCGTCGAGCAGCAGCACGTTGGCGCCGGACTTGAGCATCTTGGCCAGATGCACGCGGTTGCGTTCGCCGCCCGACAGCGCGCCGACCTTCTTCTGCTGGTCGGCGCCCTTGAAGTTGAACGACGAGCAATAGCCGCGCGAGTTGACTTCCTTCTTGCCGAGCAGGATCAGTTCGTTGCCGCCGGAGATTTCCTCCCAGACGTTCTTCTTGCCGTCGAGGTCGTCGCGCGACTGGTCGACATAGCCGAGATGCACGGTCTCGCCGACGGTGATGCTGCCCTTGTCCGGCGTCTTCCTGCTTGGTGATCATCCGGAACAGCGTGGTCTTGCCGGCGCCGTTCGGGCCGATCACGCCGACGATGCCGCCCGGCGGCAGCTTGAAGGTGAGATTGTCGATCAGCACGCGATCGCCGAAGCCTTTGCTGAGGCCCTCGAAGTCGACCACGTTGTCGCCGAGCCGCTCGGCCACCGGAATCGTGATCTGCGCGGTCTGGGTCTGCTTGTCGCTGGCCTGCTTCAGCAGCTCTTCGTAGCGCTGGTAGCGCGCCTTGGATTTGGCCTGGCGCGCCTTGGGCGAGGACGCGATCCATTCCTGTTCGCGCAACAGCGTTTTCTGATGCGCGACGTCCTCGCGGCCTTCCTGCGCGAGGCGCTTCTGCTTCTGCTGCAGCCACGCCGAATAATTGCCCTCGTAGGGAATGCCCTTGCCGCGATCGAGCTCGAGAATCCAGCTGGTGACGTTGTCGAGGAAGTAGCGGTCATGGGTCACGATCAGGATCGCGCCGGGATAGTTGCGCAAGATGGCCTTCCAGCCACGACACCGATTCGGCGTCGAGATGGTTGGTCGGTTCGTCCAGCAGCAACAACTCAGGCTGGTCGAGCAGCAGCTTGCACAGCGCGACGCGGCGACGCTCGCCGCCGGAGAGTTTGGTCACGTCGGCATCGTCGGGCGGGCAGCGCAGCGCGTCCATCGCCTGGTCGACCTTGCTGTCGAGATCCCAGAGGCCGGCGGCCTCGATCTCGTCCTGCAATTTGGTCATCTCGTCGGCGGTTTCCTCGGAATAGTTCATCGCCAGTTCGTTGTAGCGATCGAGGATCGCCTTCTGCTTGGCGACGCCCAGCATCACGTTCTCGCGGACCGTCTTGCTGGCATCGAGCTGCGGCTCCTGTTCGAGGTAGCCGACCCGGGCGCCCTCGGCGACCCAGGCTTCGCCGTTATATTCCTTGTCGAGCCCGGCCATGATCCGCAGCAGGGTCGATTTACCGGAGCCGTTGACGCCGAGCACGCCGATCTTGGCGTCCGGGTAGAACGACAAATGGACGTTATCGAGCACCTTGCGGGTCGGGTAGCTCTTGGTCAGACCCTGCATGAAATAGACGAACTGGCGAGCCATCGCGATCCCTGAAACCGTTGCATTTGTGGAAATTTGCTGACGCTGATGTAGCGGCGCGGCCTCCAAAGGGCAACCGCGGCACCGGTGTTTTCCGTCTGTTCACCGGGATCATTACGGGGCGGTCACCATCTGTGAGGCGAATCACGACAATTGAAACTATCTTTTAATAAATTCGGCCAAAGCTCGTCGCCAGCGCCGAGACAGGCGCATCTAAGCGCAACAGCAGGGCCGTGTCATGGCAACCACGATTTTGGGATCATTCCCCTCCCCGGCAGCGCCTCCATCCAGCCCGTCTCGCGGTATCGGCGGCTTCTGGCGCCAGTTTTTGCTGCGGGCGTTCAACCCCTACCGGCCCGAACTGCATTATATGCGCGGTCCCGGCCCGGCCTGCCGCGCCAAGCAGATGGCGCTGTCGCCTGCGGTCCGCACCATGGTCGCCGAAATCCGCGCCGCCAGGGCATTGAAAACCGCCCTGTAATCGCCGACGCCCGGCCGCTCTTTTGATCCGCAGCGCTTTTTGGGCCGCGGCCGATTTTTGAGCCGCGGGCGCTTGCACAGCCATCGATTGCGCGCGACCATAGCGGTTCCCGACGGCCAGATTGCCGCCGTCATCATCGCCATGATCGGACCTTTCCATGACGCGGCTGCGCTGTGCCATTCTCGACGACTACATCAATCTTTCCCGGCGTTCCGCCGACTGGTCCAAGGTCGAGGACCGGGTCGACATCACGGTGTTCAACCACCCGTTCGCCTCGCCGGAAGCCGCCGCCGCCGCGCTGAAGGATTTCGAGATCATCTGCGCGATGCGCGAGCGCACGCCGTTTCCGCGGACGATGTTCGAAGCGCTGCCCAATCTGAAACTGCTGATCACCGCGGGCATGCGCAACGCCTCGATCGATATGGCCGCCGCCAAGGATCATCAGGTGGTGCTGTGCGGCACCCAATGGGCGCGCGACCCCACCGCGCCGCTGACCATGGGCCTGATCCTGGAACTGACCCGCAATATCGGCCGCGAGAGCGCGCGGATGCACGCCGGCGAGCCGCTGCAGAAATTCGTCGGCGTCGAGATCGAAGGCCGCACGCTCGGCGTGGTCGGGCTCGGCAAACTCGGCAGCAAGGTCGCCAAGCTGGCGCAGGCGTTCGGCATGAACGTGATCGCCTGGAGCCCGAACCTGACGCCGGAGCGCTGCGCGGAGGCCGGCGTCGGCTATGTCAGCAAGGAAGAGCTGTTCTCGACCGCCGACATCATCACCATCCATGTGGTGCTGAGCCAGCGCTCGCGCGGCCTCGTGGGAGCCGAGGAACTCGGCGCGCATGAAGCCGACTGCTTTTCTCGTCAACACCGCGCGCGGGCCGATCGTCGACGAGGTCGCGCTGCTCGAAGACGTTGCAGGAACGCAAGATCGCCGGCGCCGGCATCGACGTGTTTTCGGTCGAGCCGCTGCCGGTCGACCATCCTTTCCGCAAGCTCGACAACATCGTGCTGACGCCGCATCTCGGCTATGTCACCGAGGACAACTTCATCAATCACTATCGCCAGATGGTCGATTGCATCGACGGCTGGTTCAAGGGCGAGCCGAAGCACCGGCTGGCTTAGCGCATGCCCGGCTTGACGGATCACGCCGGTTCCTCGCACAGAGCCAGCGCGGCCTGCTCGTCCGTGATCAGCACATGGACCAGCCGCGCCCGGATCGCCGCGCGGATGATCGGCACTTTTTGGGACCCGCCGGCCGCCAGCACCAACTCGCGGACCGCTGACAGATCGCCCATCGAAGGATGGATCACGCGCCGGGTCAGCGGATGGCTGACCACTTCGCCCTCGTGGTCCAGGTAATGACCGCAGACATCGCCTACCGCGCCGGCGTCGCGCAGCGATTGCCAGGTTTCGCGGGAGATCACACCATATTCGAGCGCCTTCGACTGTTCGGAGAGGTCGACCGCGCTGAGCAGCGCGATATCCAGTTCGGTCACCATGGCCAGCACCGAACGCACCGGTTCGCTGGACATCAGCGCGTCGCGCAGCGCCTCGGTCGGCGCGTACATCGGCGCGGTCACGTAATAGCAACGCGCGCCGAGAGCGCGGGCCATCATCGCGGCGTTGTCATACGGGTTGATCGCGGTGCTCTCGGCAAGCCCGCCGCATAACAGAACCACGCGGCTGCCCTCGCCGGAGCGACGCTTCAGGTTTTGCGCCGCCATGTTGATGGTGCCGCCCCAGGAAATGCCAAGGGTTCCGGCAGGCGGCAGATGATCCGAGACGTAGTGCCCGGCTGCAGCGCCGACCAGATGACGCACATCGGTGTCGCCAATCGGCGCCGGCACCACGACAGCATCACGCAGGCCAAATTTGGCTACCAGACGGGCTTCCAATTCGTTGCAGGGGCCGGTCGGACTGGCGATCGTGATTTGGACCACGCCGCTTTCACGCGCCTCCCCGAGGATCTGATTGACGCGCTTTCGGGTGAGCTTGAGATGCTGCGCGATAACGTCCTGGGTTTGGCCTTCCTTATAATAATACCAGCAAATGCGGGCCATTAACGCCACCTGGCTTTGATCCGCATTCTCCGGTTCGGGGCCGGTCGGCTCCGGGTCTGTCGCGCGTCTCGTCATATTCGCCTTCCCCGCCTCCATCCACCTTGGTACATATGTGCATACGTTGTCACATATGTGTCGTTGCGGCCTGTTAAGGATGCCTGACTCTTCAAGGAGGCCATCCCATGCGTCAGACACTGCTTATTTCACTGTTGCTCGCCTCGGTATCCGCTTCGTCGGCTTACGCCCAGTTCTCCGACAATAAGGTCGTGATCGGGGTGATGGGCGACCAAAGCGGCGTGGTCTCGGATGTCGGCGGACCGGGCTCGATCAAGGCGGCCCGTATGGCGGTGGCCGATTTCGGCGGGTCGATCGGCGGCGTACCGATCGAAATCGTCACCGCGGATCATCAGAACAAGCCTGACGTAGCGGCCTCGATTGCGCGCGAATGGTTCGACCGCCAGGGCGTCGACGTCATCGTCGACCTGCCGCATTCCGGCGCCGTGCTGGGATTGATGACCATCGCCACTGAAAAACGCCGATCGCTGATGGTGTCCGGCGCGGCCAGCGTCGAAATCACCGGCGCCCATTGCTCGCCTTATGTGACGCATTGGACCGACGACACCTACGCGCTGGCGCGCGGCACCGCCGCGGCGCTGACCGACCAGGGTCAGAAGTCCTGGTTCTTCCTGACCGCCGACTACGCTTTCGGGCACGACCTGGAGAAAGACGCGACCGCCGTGGTCGAACAGCGCGGCGGCAAGGTGCTCGGCAGCGCCCGGCATCCGCTCAACACCGCGGACTTTGCCTCGCTGCTATTGCAGGCGCAGGGTTCGAACGCCCAGGTGGTCGCATTGGCCAGCGCCGGCGCCGATACGGTCAACGCGATCAAACAGGCGGGCCAGTTCGACATCATGCGCACGCAGAAGATCGCCGCGCTCCATGCCTTCATCACCGATGTGCACAGCCTCGGGCTGGAAGCCGCGCAGGGCCTGATCATCACCTCGGGCTTTTACTGGGACGACAGCCAAGGCTCGCGCGATTTCGCGCTGCGTTTCCTGAACGAACATGGCCGGATGCCGACCCGTGAACAGGCCGGCGTCTACACCGGCGTGCTGCATTTCCTCAAAGCAGCCAAAAGTGCGGGGAGCGACGACGCCGCGATCGTCAATGCCGAGATGCGCAAGCTTCCGGTCGACAAGTTCGGCAAGCCGGCAACCTTGCAGCAGAACGGCCGGGTGGCCTACGATCTCGGCGTCTATCGCGTGAAGTCGCCCGCCGAAAGCAAGGCGGCCTGGGATTATTACGAGCGGATCGCGACGGTCCCCGCCGCGATCGCGTTCCGGCCGGCCGCCGAGTCCGGCTGCAGCACAGCACCATCGGTCCGATGAACATCGGCAAATCCCCGTACGACCCTCCCGGCCTGATGTCCGCCGGCGCGCTGGCGGACAGATTGAAGAATGGCGAACTCAGCGCAGCCGAACTGATGGAGGCCTGCCTGGACCGGATTGCAGCGCGCGATCCGGAGGTCGGGGCCTGGGCCTTTATCGATTTCGAAAACGCGCGCGCACAGGCGCGACGCGCCGACGAGCATCGCGCGACCGGTCGGCCGCTTGAACCCCTGCATGGCCTTCCGGTCGGGGTCAAAGACGTGTTCGACACCGCCGACATGCCTTCCGAATATGGCAGCGAAACATTGCGCGGCCGTCGGCCCGACGTGGACGCCGCGGCGGTGTCGGTGCTGCGCAAGGCCGGCGCGATCATCGTCGGCAAGACGACCACATCCGAGTTCGGAATGTACCATCCGAGCGTAGCGCGCAATCCACGCGACCTGTCGCGCTCGCCGGGCGTATCTTCAGCGGGCTCGGCAGCCGCAGTCGTCGACCAAATGGTGCCATTGGCGCTCGGCACCCAGCACACCGCATCGACGACATTGCCGGCTTCGTTCTGCGGCGCGTTCGCATTCAAGCCGTCGTTCGGGTTTACCTCGATGGCGGGATCAAACGTCCTGGTGCCGCGGCTCGCACATCTTGGCCTGTTCGCGACTTCGGTCTCGGATCTGAGCCTGTTCGCAGGGGCTTTCGAACTCGACGCTCGGCGGCGTGTATCCAGCCCAGCCGAAGCCGCGTCTCGGCGTGGTCAGGGGGCCGGGCTGGTCGACGGTGGACGACGACGCCGGTTCCGCGTTCGAGGACTTCGTCTCCGCATTGCCGGCGACCGTCGCCCACGTCGAACTCGCGAGCGAATTCGACGCCGCGCTGGAGATCACCTTCGGGTTGCTCAACGCGCATCTGGCGCATCGCTTTGGAGCCGCGCCGGATGAAATCGCCGATCTGTATTGCCCGCCACTGCGGCAGGGTATTGCCGCCGGCCGCGCGATCAGCGCCGTACATTATCTCGATCTCAACACGCGGGCGGACCGGCTTGCCGGAAATCGCGGACCGCCTGTTCGCCGACCATGATGCCCTGATCACATTGTCCGCGCCAACCGAGGCGACGCGCCTGGAGGACGGGCCGGGCTCCGGCGTGATGTCGATGCCGTGGAGCTTGTGTGGCTTGCCGACGGTATCGTTGCCGCTGCTGCGAGGGCATCACGGGCTTCCGATCGGCATCCAGTTGATCGGCACGCGCGGCCGCGATCGCGATCTATTGCGGATCGCCAGTTGGCTCGAACTGATTTTTAATCAAGAACATTGCGGGGAGAAAATATGAATTCGAACGCGACTGAGATCACGGTGAACGGGCGCAGCTACGCGTGGCCATCGCACCCCACCGTGGTGATCTGTTTCGACGGCTGTGACCCTGCCTACATCGACGCTGCGCGCCAACAAAGCGCGACCCCCACGATCGAGCGCATGATGGCCCATGGGTTTGCCGCAACCGCACTGGCGGCGATGCCGACCTTCACCAATCCTAATAACGTCTCCATCGTCTGCGGTGTCGCGCCGCGCGTCCACGGTGTATCCGGCAATTTCTATCTGGACCGGCAGACGGGCGAGGAAATCATGATGGTGGACGCGACCCCGATGCGGGCGCCAACTCTTCTAGCCGCGTTCGCCGATGCCGGCGCCAAGGTGGTTGCGATTACCGCCAAGGACAAACTACGCAAGGCGCTCGGCCACCAGCTCAAGGGTATCGCATTTTCGGCGGAGAAAGCCGACGCCTGCACCTCCTCCGAGAACGGCATCGACAATGTCACCGATCTGGTCGGGCGCGGCGCGCCGGATTCCTATTCGGCCGATCTGTCGCTGTTCGTGCTCGACGCCGGCATCCGGATCCTCGAAACACGACACACCGACCTGATGTATCTGTCGCTGTCCGATTATGTGCAGCACAAATACGCGCCGGAGCAGGCGGAGGCGATCGCCTTCATGGGCGAGGTCGATCAGCGGATCGCGCGATTGCTGGCGCTCGGCGCCGTGGTCGGCTTTGTCGCCGACCACGGCATGAACGATATGGCGACGACCGACGGCCAGCCGAACGTGCTCTATCTCGGCGATGTTCTGGATGCGCACTATGGCAGCGGTGCCACCCGCGTGATCTGTCCGATCACCGATCCGTTCGTGCGGCATCACGGCGCGATGGGCGGCTTCGTGCGAGTTCACCTCTTCGCGCCGGATCTGCCACCGGAGACCGTTGCCGCCTACATCCGCGCGCTGCCGGGGATCGCACTGGCTCTGCCGCGCGAACAGGCCTGCGAACGCTTCGAGCTGCCGGAAGATCGCGAAGGTGACCTCGTGATCGTCGCCGAAAAGGGTTTTGCGATCGGCGCGCGGGCGCAGGATCACGACCTGACCCAGCTCGCGGGAGAACGGCTTCGCTCCCATGGCGGCATTGCCGAGCAGCAGGTACCTTTCGTGCTCTCACACCCGATCACGTCGCAGCATCGCGCGACGCTGGAAGGGCAATCGTTGCGCAACTTCGATATTTTTTCTGTGGCTCTCAACGGCGTGGAGGCGTGACCGGATGCGGCGTACCATTCTCGTCACTTTGGACGGCCTCCGGCGCGATCAGCTCAGCCCGACAACGACGCCGCACCTGATGGCCTTCAGTCAGCAGGCGGAAAGCTTCGCCGACTACCGCACGGTGTTTCCTTCCTGCACCCGCGTGGTGTCGGCCAGCATCGCCACCGGATGCTTTCCGGCCCGTCACGGGCTGCAGGGCAATTCCATGGTGCTAATGGAGGATGGCGTGCTGGTCCCGCACGATGCCGGGCACCCGGAATTCCTGCAACACAAGCGCGCGGTCACCGGCTGTTCCCTGGCGGTCCCGACATTGGCCGAGCGGCTGGCGCCAAACGGCGGCGCGATCATCTTCAGCAACGTCTCGCCGGGCGCGGCCTATGCGCACGATCCCGATGGCCATGGTCACGTCTATCATCGCGCAGGATCATTCGGGCCCGGCCGTGTGCCAGTGGCGGATGCCGATCAGCTCCACGTTCAGCCCAACCTCGACGGCGATCGCGAGATGACGGAACGGTTCATTCGCGAGGTGCTATTGCAGCGACGTCCGGCGCTTGGCGTGCTCTGGCTCGGCGATCCCGATGCGACGCAGCACAATCATCCCCTGGGTTCGCCGGACTATCTGGAAGCCCTGCGGCAATCCGATCTGCGCGCGCAGCAGGTGATCGACGCCGTCCAAAACCGCCGGGCGGCCGGCGAGGATATTCTGCTCATCATCGGCTCCGATCACGGCCATCAGACCGTGACCGATGTGATCGATATCGAGCATGATCTTGTGTTGGCGAGGCTCAAGCAGTCGGAAAGTTCGAGCGATGTCGTGATCAGTTCGAACGGCACGTCGGCCTTGATCTATGTGCATCCCGATTTCGCGGACCGGATCGCGGCGCTTGGCGCGCATCTTGGCCGTGCCGAATGGGCCGGTCGCGTGGTGGCGGCCGATGAACTGCATTCGATCGGGCAGTCGTCGAACGAACACCTCACCTTCGCGGTCTCGATGCGGGCGAGCGACGAGCCCAATGCTTATGGGGTACGTGGCAGCAGCTGTGTTGCAAAGCCGGCGTCGGGCAAGCCGGATCGCCTGGGCTGTGGCCAGCACGGCGGGCTGGGCGTCTACGAACAATCGCCGTTTCTGATGATCAGCGGCGCCGGCTTCGCACCGGGCTATCAGCGCGAGCAAAGCGCTGCGGTCGTCGATCTTGCGCCGACGATCCTCACTCATCTTGGACTTGAGGCGGAAGGAATGGACGGGACGGCGCTGCAACGACCGCCGGTCTGACCTAGCTAAAGCAGCTTCCGGAAAACGGCGAGCCGTTTTCCGGATCTCGATGGGTTAGCGTACCGTGACCGGTGCGGGCAGCGGCGGCACCACGGTCGGCTGGGTACCGCCGGGAACGGCCGATACCTGGCCGGACTGCGATCCGGCATTCGGACCGGGCACCGGCTGCGCCGAGGCCATCGACGCCGGCGGATTGCCGGGCATCACGACCACGCGGGTGCCGACCTTGACCCGGTCGAACAGGTCGGAAACATCGTCGTTCAGCATGCCGATGCAGCCGGAGGACACGAACTTGCCGATCGTCGACGGCTGATTGGTGCCGTGGATGCGATAAACGGTCGAGCCGAGATACATCGCGCGCGCGCCGAGCGGGTTGCCGGGACCGCCTGCCATGAAGCGCGGCAGATAGGGCTGGCGATCGATCATTTCCGGCGGCGGATGCCAATCCGGCCATTCCGCCTTGCGGGTGATTTTCTGCACGCCGGTCCAGGTGAAGCCATCGCGGCCGACGCGGACGCCGTAACGGATCGCGCGCCCACCACCGAGCACGTAGTAGAGGTACGTGTTCGGGGTATCGACGACCAAGGTGCCCGGCGGCTCTTTGGTCGGGAATGCGACTTCCTGCCGACGCAGGTTGGGCGCCAGCTGCGCCGGGCCGCTTTCGGGCTGTTCGTCAGCGGGCAGCGCCGCCACGGTCATCGGCTTGCCATCGGCGGAAACTGGCGGCTGCAAACCATCATTGGCCGGCGGACGCCCACCATCGCGGTCGGAATAGATCACCGCCGGCGGCGCCATCGGACGGCCGTAGCGCGGATCATCCGGCGACATCACCGGGCCAGCCGGTGCCCCGCGGTCGGAATAAACCGGCGCGGCCCCCATCGGGCGGCCGTAGCGCGGATCATCAGGCGACATCACCGGACCGGCGGGTGCCGCGGCGCGCTCAGAAGGATAGGCCGGCGGCGCGCCCATGGGTCGGCCATAGCGCGGATCATCGGGCGACATCACCGGACCCGGTGTCGGCAGCGCGGTGGTCACGCGCGCGTCCGGATCCTCGTCATCCTCAAGCGAATCAAAATTCGGGTTCGGTCCGCGCCGATAATCGCCTGGACCGCTCGGCGGATAGGGCGAGTAAGCCTGGCCGGCCGGCGGGGCGGAATAACCCTGCTGCACCGGATAGCTCTGCTGCGCCTGCGCCAGCGAAGTTGCCGCCGCGACCGCCGTCATGGCTGCACAAATCGTCAAAATAGGTCTGATCATCATCGCTCTTGTAGTGTCCCCAAGCCGGCACCGGACCGTGACCGGCAAATGACCGAAGATAGCGGCGCATTCAAGACAAATCAGGTTCAATCGACCTGGTTCCGGCAATTGTGATGTGCTCTGTGACCGCCGTAAGTCACCGTTGCAACGAAGCCTCACCGGTTCGGGAAACGCTTCGCTGGCCGCCTTTTGGGCATTTGCGCCGCCGAATTTTAACAAACGGCGCGAAACCGTTGCGCTATTCTCAATTCAGCCCGATTCGTTGCGCGCTGGCGGTGCCAGCTACGCCGCGAATCATGGCCTTTCAGTATCACCGCGTTCCCATAGCTCAAAGGCCTTCGCTTGCTCCAGCGAAGCGGAACCTGGCGTTCATGCTCCCCGGTTTTCGTTTTTTGTTCGCCGCCATCGTCCTGTCGGTATCGATCGCGGTCTTTGGATTTGGCGCCGCGGCCCTGTTCCGCAGCGCGCACGAGGAATTCGCCAACGCCCCGGCCTGGCGCCCGGCGCCCGAGACCCGATTCGCACAGGCTGACACCCCCGCACCGCCCACCGCCCCGCCGGTGTTGGCCATGCTGCGGGTCGATGATCCGGCCAAGGAGGCGCCGAAAGAGACCCTCAAGGTTGAACCGCCGGCCGCAACGACCGAGCCGACGAAACAGGTTTTGACCACGCCCGCCGATCCCGAGCAAGCGGCTGCGCCGCAACCGGCCGATCCGGCGCCGACCGCGCTCCCCACACCCGATGTTCAGGTCGCGGTAGCTCCGGCCGCGGAAGCCGAGGTGCCCGCCAGCCCTGCCCCCGCCCCGGCAAATCCCGCTCCGACGCCTCCGGCGCAGGTTGAAGCTGCCCCAGCGCCGGCCGTCTCCGACGAGATCAAAACCGCCGCCGTAGAACCCGGGCTTGCGCCGCTGAGCGACGATCCGTCGGCCTGGCCCCCGGAAACCTTCGACCCCGCTCCGGACAAGAGCGCGATCTCGACCAGGATCGCCACGCTGGGCGGACCGCCGGTGTTGATCGAACAACCCGGCGCCAAGGCGGCCCGCGCCAGGGCCGAAGCCCTCGTCGAGGCCAAAGCCGACAGCGCGATCGCAAAACGATTGCGCGCGCGACGGGCAGCGGTGCGCCGCCATCGCCTGGCCGCCGCGCGCGCGCGCATGGCGCAGCAGCAGGCATCGCAAATGGAACAGCCGACTCCGTTCGGACCGCCGGCGGCACTGCTCAAACCGCGCTGAACCGGCCGATCAGGCCGGCCCGGTCGCCAGCGGCGGGCCGTCAGGCAATCCCCATTCGGACCATGAGCCGTCGTACAGCGCGGTGCCGCGCACGCCGAGGCGATAGAGCGCCAGCGTCAGCACCAGCGCGGAAACGCCGGAGCCGCAGGTGGTCACGATCGGCTTTGTCAGTTCGACACCGGATCGGGTGAAGGCCTGCCGCAACTGCTCGAGCGGCTTCATCGCGCCGGTCTCGGCGTCGAACAACTCCGCGTAGGGCACGTTGCGGCTGCCCGGGATATGCCCGGAACGATTCTCCGGACGCGGCTCCGGTACGGTGCCTTCGAACCGGCCGCGCGGCCGGGCGTCGACCAGTTGTTCGGCCCTGGTTTCGATGTTGCCGAACACCTGCGCCTGGCTGCGAATGGCGCGGGGATCGAGCGTGGCGGAGAATTTTCCCGGCTTCGGCGTGACCTTGCCGGCTTCAACCGGTCGGCCTTCGTGACGCCATTTCTTCAATCCGCCATCCAGCACTTTGACGTTCGGATGGCCGAACGACAGGAACATCCACCACGCCCGGGGCGCAGCGACCCAGCCGCCGGAGTCGTAAGCGACGACGGTGTCGCCGGATGAAATGCCGAGGGCCGCGACATCGCGTGCGAACTGCGCCGCGTCGGGAAACATATGCGGCCGCGGATTGTCGTGATCCGAGATCGCATCGACATCGAAAAACACCGCGCCGGGAATGTGGGCGGCAAGATAGTCGTCGATCGGCAGCGGCAACATGCCGGGCAGCTTGAACGACGCATCGATCACCTTGACCTTGGGATCGTCGAAATGCGCGGCAAGCCAGTCGGTCGTGACAAGCGGATCGTCGGTGGCGGTCATGAAGAGATCATCCTTGTTGTCATTCCGGGGCGCGCTTCGCGCGAACCCGGAATCCAGAGGTTATAAGCGCGAGATTCCGGGTCCGCCACTTCGCGACGCCCCGGAATGACGGAAAGCTAGTTGGCGACGCCCGAGGCTGTCACTTCTGCTTCGCTTCCCACTTCTCGATCGGACCGCCGGCCTCGCGCCATGCCGCGAAACCGCCGCCCATATGCGCGACCGGCTTCAGGCCCATGTCCTGCGCGGTCTTGGCCGCCAGCGCCGAGCGCATGCCGCCGGCGCAGTGGAAGATGAACTTCTTGTCTTCCTGGAAGATCGGCTTGGCGTAGGGACTGGCGGGATCGATCCAGAATTCCAGCATGCCGCGGGTGCAGGAGAACGCGCCGGGAATCTTGCCCTCGCGCTCGAGTTCGCGGGGATCGCGGATATCGACGATCACCACGTTGGGGTCCTGCGCGGCCTTGATAGCCTCTACGGCACTGACGGTCTCGATCTCGGCATTGGCCTCGTCGATCAGTGATTTGATTCCGCGATGGATGGTCTGGGGCATCTTTTCTACCTTTGTGAAATTGCAAGAGGCGCCATGAAACAGGAATCGGCAGACCCGGCTTCCTCCGTTTGGAGGAAAGCCCAAACGGGCTACCGCACCAATTCCTTCATCGCGCCTTCGAGACCCTCGATCGTGATCGGGAACATCCGTTCGGCAAACAGCCGGCGGATGATGGTGGTGGATTCCGAATAGTCCCAGTGCCGCTGCGCCACCGGATTGAGCCAGACCGAATGCGGATAGGTCCTGATGATGCGGTCGAGCCAGACCGAGCCGGCCTCCTCGTTGACATGCTCGACCGAACCGCCGGGCACCATGATCTCGTAGGGCGACATCGAGGCGTCGCCGACGAACACCACTTTGTAGTCGTGCGGATATTTATGCAGCACTTCCCAGGTCGGCGTGCGGTCGGTGAAGCGGCGCTTGTTCTGCTTCCACACGCCCTCATAGAGGCAGTTGTGGAAGTAGAAATATTCCATGTGCTTGAATTCGCTCTTCGCCGCCGAGAACAATTCCTCGACCTGCTCGATGTGCGAATCCATCGAGCCGCCGATGTCGAAGAATACCAGCACCTTGACCGCGTTGCGCCGCTCGGGGCGCATATGCACGTCGAGATAGCCGTGGTTGGCGGTTTCCTTGATGGTGGTGTCGAGGTCGAGTTCGTCGGGCGCGCCGGTGCGGGCGAATTTGCGCAACCGCCGCAGCGCGACCTTGATGTTGCGGATGCCGAGCTCGACATTGCCGTCGAGGTCCTTGAATTCGCGCTTGTCCCAGACCTTCACCGCACGGTTGTTGCGGTTCTTCTCCTGGCCGATCCGGACGCCTTCGGGATTATAGCCCTCGGCGCCGAACGGCGAGGTGCCGGCGGTGCCGATCCATTTGTTGCCGCCCTGGTGCCGGGCCTTCTGTTCCTTCAGCCGCTCGCGCAAGGTCTCCATGAGCTTGTCCCAGCCCATCGCCTCGATCTGCTTCTTCTCTTCCTCGGTGAGGTATTTCTCGGCGAGCTTCTTCAGCCATTCGGCTGGAATGTCCGCCTTCTCCATCGCGTCGAGCAGGCTTTCCAGGCCCTTGAACACGGTGCCGAACACGCGGTCGAACTTGTCGAGATTGCGCTCGTCCTTCACCAGCGCGGCGCGCGACAGGTAATAAAAGTTCTCGACCGTCTGCTCGGCCAGATCGGCGTCGAGCGCCTGCATCAGGGTCAGGTATTCGCGCAACGACACCGGGACCTGGGCGTCACGCAGCGAAGTGAAGAATTGCAAGAACATGGGCTACAGATTGCTCTCCCTGCCCGGCACGTCAAGGGGTCCCTGACGCGGCCCTCTGCGCGGTCTTAGGATGCCCCTGCGCTCGGGAGGCCTAGACCTCCGGGTTTTTCAACTAGTATTGTGTTCAAAGGCTTATTCCCTGCAACGGAAAGATGTTGGGGCGACTTCCGTCGTCCAAGCCGGTCAGATTGCGCGCGGTCAGCGCCAAAACAAGCAAGATAACAAACGAGGCAGATACTCGATGAAATTTACCGGTACCAAGGACTACGTCGCCACCGATGACCTGAAAATCGCCGTCAATGCCTCGATCGTGCTGGAGCGCCCGCTGCTGGTGAAGGGGGAGCCCGGCACCGGCAAGACCGTATTGGCCGAGGAAGTCGCGAAGGCGATCGATGCTCCGCTTTTGACCTGGCACATCAAGTCCACCACCAAGGCGCAACAGGGACTGTACGAATATGACGCGGTGTCGCGGCTGCGCGACAGCCAGCTCGGTGACAGCAAGGTCTCGGACATCTCGAACTACATCAAGCGCGGCAAGCTCTGGGAAGCGTTCACCCACGAGAAGCGCCCGGTGCTGCTGATCGACGAAATCGACAAGGCCGACATCGAGTTTCCCAACGATCTGCTGCTCGAACTCGATCGCATGGAGTTCTTCGTCTACGAGACCGGCGAGAGCATCAAGGCGAAAATCCGCCCGATCGTGATGATCACGTCGAACAACGAAAAGGAATTGCCGGACGCGTTCCTGCGCCGCTGCTTCTTCCACTACATCAAATTCCCCGACATCGACACCATGAACCAGATCGTCGACGTCCACTTCCCCGGCATCAAGAAGCGCATGGTGGAAGAGGCGTTGCGGATCTTCTTCGAGGTCCGCGAGGTGCCGGGCCTGAAGAAGAAACCGTCGACCTCGGAATTGCTCGATTGGCTCAAGCTGCTGCTCAACGAGGACATCACGCCGGAGATGTTGCGCGAGCGCGATCCGCGCAAGCTGATCCCGCCGCTGCACGGCGCACTCCTGAAGAACGAACAGGACGTGCATCTGTTCGAGCGGCTGGCGTTTCTGAGCCGTCGCGAAGTCTGATACGATCCAGGGCGCCGGGGTTCCGATCCCGGCGTTTTTGACGCCACCAAACAAGACAACCAAAAAAGAGCAGGGAAGATGAACGTTCAAAGCCAGATTCGTGCGGCGGACTCTCCTGCAAGGGAGCCTGCCGCGACCGAGCATTTCGACGTGCTGATCGCGGGCGCCGGCATTTCCGGCGTCGGTGCCGCGTATCATCTGACGCAGCAATGCCCCGATCTCAGCTTCGTTGCGCTCGAGGCGCAAAAGACCTTCGGCGGCACCTGGAGCACGCATCGCTATCCCGGCATCCGCAGCGACAGCGACCTGCACACCTTCGGTTATCGCTTCAAGCCGTGGACCAGCGCGCCGATCGCGACCGCCGCGGAAATTCTCAAATACATGGGCGAGGTGATCGAGGAAAACGGTCTTTCCAGCCACATCCGCTACCAGCACACCATCACCGCGGCGAGCTGGTCGAGCGCCGACAATCTCTGGACCATCGACGCCGTCAGAACCGACACCGGCGAAATCAGGCGCTTCACCGCCAACTTCTTCTGGATGTGCCAGGGCTATTACCGGCACACCGAAGGCTACACGCCGGAATGGCAGGACATGGCCAAATTCAAGGGCCGGATCGTGCATCCGCAGAGCTGGCCTGACGATCTCGACTACGCCGGCAAGCGCGTGGTGGTGATCGGTTCGGGCGCGACCGCGGCGACCTTGATTCCGGCGCTGGCCAAGGACACCGCGCATGTCACCATGCTGCAGCGCTCGCCGACCTTCTTCCGCACCGGCCGCAACGCGATCGAGATCGCCGAAACCCTGCGCCAGCTCAAGGTCGACGAGGCCTGGATCCACGAGATCACCCGGCGCAAGATCCTGTTCGAACAGGACGCGTTCACCCGCAAGACGTTCGAGCAGCCGGAAGCCGCCAGGAAGGATCTGCTGGCTGCGGTCGAGGCCATTCTCGGCAAGGATTACGATATGGCCACCCATTTCACGCCGAGCTACCGGCCGTGGCGGCAGCGCATCGCTTTCGTGCCCGACGGCGATCTGTTCCAGGCGATCAAGTCCGGCAAGGCCTCGGTCGTGACCGACGAGATCGACCGCTTCACCGAGAACGGCATCCGGCTGAAATCCGGCAACGAACTCGAAGCCGACATCATCGTGACCGCGACCGGCTTCCATCTCAGCGCCAACGGCGACATTGCGTTTGAGGTCGACGGCAAGAAGCTGGATTTCGCCGACACGGTGACCTATCGCGGCATGATGTTTACCGGCGTGCCCAATCTGGTCTGGGTGTTCGGCTATTTCCGCGCCAGCTGGACCCTGAGGGTGGATCTCGTCGCCGACTTCGTCTGCCGCCTGCTGCAACACATGAAGGAAACCGGCGTGCGCAAGGTGACACCGGCGTTGCGCGCCGAAGATCACAACATGCCGCTGCTGCCGTGGATCGATCCGGAGAATTTCAATCCCGGCTACATGATGCGCGGCATGCATCTGCTGCCGAAGCGCGGCGACAAACCGGAATGGCAGCACAACCAGGATTACTGGGCCGAAAAGGACGAGTTCCCCGCGATCGATTTGAAAGATCACGCGTTCGTCTACGAGTAGCGGCGCGACCCATCGGTGCGTTCCCCGGGCGCAGTGCGGTGCGCCGCCTTTGGGGCGTACTGCACCGCTGAACCGGGGTCCACAAGCCGCCGTAGCCGCTGGGTCCCGGCTCTGCGGAGCAGCGTTACACGCTGCACCGCGTCCGGGACACGAGATCAGACCTTTCAATTTAATGCCGAACTCCAACTAATCTCACACCACGCTCGCCAGAACCACCTCGCGCAGCACGCGGGTCGGCGGCAGCCATTGGTCTTCCTTCTCGTAGTTGCCGCATGTCATCGCGATCACGAGGTGCAGCGCCGGGATGATGAACAGGCGTTGACCGCCTTCGCCGACGGCACTCCACATCCGTTCCAGCCGGCCGATGGCCCAGCCTTTCGGCTTGCCGAAGCCAATGTCGAGCACGAACCACTGATAACCGTAGCGGCGGATCTCATCGGCGCTCACGATGGGCGCGGTGCAGCGCCTGATCCAGTCGGCGGGGACGACGATGCGATCGCCCACCCTGCCGTCATGCAACATCAGGCTCCCGATGCGCGAGAGATCGCGCACCGACATCCGGGCGCCCGATGCCGCGAACGGCTCGCCGCTCGGAGCGGTGGCCCATTTCGTCGGCCCCATGCCTAGCGGGTCGAACAGATTTTCGCGCGCGTACTCGTGCAAAGTTTGACCCGCCCCCTTCGCGATCATCCGCGCCAGCAACGCCGTCGCGCCGCCGCAATAGCTCCAGTGCGCGCCGGGCGTATCGATCACTCGCCGCTCCAGGATATAGCGATAGCGGTCCGGTGCGTTGTCCATCGCGGTTTCGCTGTTGCGGGGATCGGAATAGACGACACTGCTCTCGTCCCAGTCGGTGCCCATGGTCATGGTCAGCACATGCTGGACGTTAAGCTTGTCGCGGCCTTCCTTGCCGGCAAGGTCGGCATATTCCGGGAAGACCGAGAACAACGGCGCTTCCGGCGGCGGCACTTTCCCCTGCGCCAGCGCGATACCGTAAAGCAGACCGATGATGCTCTTCGAGCACGAGCGCAAATCGTGCAGGGTTTCGGGTTTGAACGCGACGTGACCGATATCGCCGACGCCGCGTTCGCGGTCGTTGCCGTCGAAATAGCGTTCCAGCACCAGCCGATCGTTGCGCAGCACGACCAGCCCGTGAACATTCCAGATCCGCTTGTCGGCAATGGCCTGATCGAGCCGGGCTTCGAGATCGGGCGCAAAGCCCGCCTCGCCCGGCGCGATCGGCGACCATGAATCGGCTGAAGCGGAACGTGGCGTAAACTCAGTGCTCATGATGGCCGCGCCTCCGCCGAGTAAGAGTTGCCGACGATCGATCCTGGGAATCGCTCGTCCGCTTACGTGAGATCCAGTTCTCCCGATCATCCGCACAATTCAGCGCAGGCGTTGCTTGAGATGATCTTCCGCCGCAAGTAGCACAGCGCGCACGTCGCCAAGCGACGTGGCCGGGCTGTTGTTGTATTCCATCAGGCGATGCTTGCTGACCTTGTCGTAGACGCGATCGACTTCCTCGCGCACGGCCTGCAGCGCGGGTTGCCGGTAATGTACGCCGCCGGATATCTCGGTCGTTGCCTGCTGCAAGGCGCAGAATAGGCTCCAGGCTTTCGGATCCGGAGGACATTTGCGGGTATCCTGCCGAATTCCAGGTAGCGTCGCCGGACAACAAATTGAGCGCCCGCTCGATGATCTTGATGTCGCTGGCGGTCGGCGGAAGCTGGTTGTTGGCGGCGATGGTCAGGTTGAACGCATCGGCCTGGTGTGTTGCGGTGCGAATGGCGAACCAGCCGAACGGGGTTTTGGCGACGCCGTCGCCTTGGTTTCGTCCCACGATCACCTCGAAGCGTTTCGGATCCTCCGGAAATTTGCCGTCCATGATGCCGAGCCATTGGCCGCTCTCGCCGTTCGGTTTGAGACTGACCGGATCGTGCCGTTCTGGGGCATCGCAGGACGCCCCGGCCTTCGGCCCGTCGATATCGATCGACAGATTGTTGACCAGGCACGGTACCTCGCAACTGCCCTGATAGGTGTCACCCGTCCGCGACAGCGAGCAGGTCATCACGTTGGACTCGGCTCGAACCGCGGCCGGATGAAGCGCACAGACCGCGATGCCGGCCAGTGCGGCGATAATCAATCGATGGTGACCCTGCATCAACGGCTCTTCAGTTCACCGCAGCGCTCTTGCCTCGGATCAAATCCGAGGCCTTGTCGGCGATCATCATCGTCGAGGCGTTGAGATTGGCGGAGATCATGCGCGGCATGATCGAGGCATCGATCACGCGCAGACCCTCCAGGCCATGGACGCGAAGATGGTCGTCGACCACGGCCCATTTGGTATCGGCCGGCCCCATCCGGCAGGTGCAGCCGGGATGGAAGGTGGTGGTGCCACGCTGGGTCGCGGCGGCGAGGAATTCATCGTCGGTCTGCACGCCCGGTCCCGGGAAATCCTCGTGTTCGTAATACGGCGCCAGCGGCGACGAGGCCATCAGCCTGCGCGCCAGCTTCATGCCGGCGACAACGGTACGGCGGTCGAGCTCTTCGGCCAGATAATTGGTCTGGATGATGGGCGGATCGAACGGATTGGACGAGCGCGCGCGGACATAGCCGCGGCTTTCCGGGCGTTGCTGCCACGACGCGATGGTCATGCCGGGCTGGTCCTCGAGCTGGCCCTGCACGCCCTCCTTGTAGCTCGCGGGCGTGAAGGTCAGTTGCAGGTCGGAGCTTTCCGTGGTCTCGCCGGAGTGCCAGAAGCAATAGACCATGGTCGGCGACAGCGACAGCAGGCCGCGCCGGGTCGTGGCCCATTTCAGCGCCTCGACCATCAGGCTGAGCCCGCGACGCCGTTCGTTGATGGTCTTGATGTTCTTGACGCGTGCCACCGTTCGCGGCGCATAATGGTCCTGCAGGCCCTCGCCGACACCCGGCAGCGCGTGGCGCACCTCGATGCCGAGCGAGTTCAACAGGTCCGGCGATCCGACCCCGGACAATTGCAGCAGTTGCGGCGAGTTGTAGGCGCCGCCGGACAGTATGACTTCCTTGTTGGCGCGCACTTCCACCGGCGTGCCGCCTTTGCCGCCCTTGATGTAGCGCACGCCGACCGCGCGCTTGCCCTCGAAGATGATGTTGGTGGCATGGGCATGGGTGTGGACATGAACGTTCGGCCGCTTCATCGCCGGATGCAGGAACGCGGTCGCAGCGCTGACGCGCAAGCCGTTCTTGATGGTGCGCTGGGCGTAGGAGACGCCTTCCTGGATGGCGCCGTTGTAATCCGGGTTGCGCGGAATGCCGAGGCTGATGGCGCCCGCCATGAACGCCTCGCACAGCGGGTCGCGCCAATCCATCGTGGTGACGGTGAGGTTGCCGTCGCGGCCGCGATATTCATCGTCGCCCTCGCCCACCCGACTCTCCAGCCGCTTGAAATAGGGCAGCACGTCCTGATAGCCCCAGTCGCGGTTGCCGTATTGCGCCCAGGTATCGAAGTCCTGGCGCTGGCCGCGATTATAGATGTGGCCGTTGATCGACGATGAGCCACCCAGCGTCTTGCCGCGCGGCGCGTAGATGCTGCGGCCGCCGGTCCATGGGCCCGGCTCCTGCTGGTAGGCCCAGTTGATGCTCTTCATGTGAAAGGTCTTGATGAAGCCCGCCGGCAGATGAATGTAGGGATGCCAGTCGCTGGGGCCCGCCTCGAGCACGCAGATGCTGGTGTTGGCGTCCTCGCTCAGGCGGTTGGTCAGCACGCTGCCGGCGGAGCCCGCGCCGACGATCACATAATCGAACGTTTCCATGATGTCTCTTTCTTGTCGCTAAATTCTACCGGCCTCGTCCCGAGTGCCTGACCTAAAAGTAGAGGCCGGATCGCCGCATGCGGAGTCACGGTTCGAGACGGCGCTTCGCGCCTCCTCACCATGAGGCAGCACCACGACACCGGCCTCATCCTGAGGAGCATCGCGCCAGCGATGCGTCTCGAAGGATGATTGGTGGGGAAGACGGTGCCTGCGGCCATCCTTCGAGACGCCCGTCTTCGCCGGGCTCCTCAGGATGAGGCTCAAGCCTGTCGATCGGTCCACTGTCTATCTCATTTTCTCGTTCAGTTGATAATTCAGATGCGCTTTCACCGTTGGCCATTCGCTGGCGATGATGCTGAACACCACGGTGTCGCGCAGGGTGCCGTTGGGCGCAACCTGGTGGTTGCGCATGATGCCGTCCTGCTTGGCGCCGAGGCGCTCGATCGCGCGGCGGCTTTGGTGGTTGAAGAAGTGCGTCCGGAACTCGACCGCGATGCAATCAAGCTTTTCGAACGCGTGCTGCAGCAACAGCAATTTGGCCTGGGTGTTGAGCCCGCTGCGCTGGACCC
The DNA here is from genome assembly GCA_963845435.1 of uncultured Alphaproteobacteria bacterium. GTDB lineage: Bacteria > Pseudomonadota > Alphaproteobacteria > Rhizobiales > Xanthobacteraceae > Bradyrhizobium. Next base: position 217,453 of record CAWJSD010000006.1, on the reverse strand, counting down.
GCCTGGCGTACCAGGTCGAACCGATCTCGACCCGGCGGTTGGCCGCATCGACATTCATGTAAGTGGTCATGCCCGCGATCTGGCCGTCGGCATCGAACACCGTCCAGGGCAGCATCGCACCGGATTTCTGCAGGCCGAGCCGGCGGTCGATCTCCTTCACCATGTCCTCGGGCCTGGGAATCGCGGTGTACCAGATCTTCCAGAGATCGCCGTCCCCTGCGGCCGCGGCCAGTCCGTCGCAATGGGCCTGCGAAAGCGGCTCCAGCCGGACGTGGGCGCCAGAGAGAGAGACAGGTTCAAGCCAGGGCATTTTATCGAAGTTCCTTCGGTAGTGATTGTCGGCGACGGCGCGCCGTCGTCATTGCGAGCGCAGCGAAGCAATCCAGGGGCCACAAAGCAAGACGGGATTGCTTCGTCGCTTCGCTCTCGCAATGACGTGGCCCACTCACTTATTCAAAAAATTCAGCGGCAGGCCGGGGCGCGCCCAGTCCATCGCGACCAGTTCGCCCTTGCCTGACAGCGTGATATAGGCGGTCTTCAATTCGGGGCCGCCGAAGGCGATGTTGGTGGTGACGCGGTCGCCGGTCGGAACCTGCTCGACCAGCGTACCATCCGGCGCGATCACCGAGATGCAGCCGGAGATCAGCGTCGCGACGCAGACATTGCCGCCAGCCTCCACCGCCAGTGAGTCGAACATCTGATAGCCGCCGAGACCCGCGATCGGCTTGCCGCGCTCGCCGCGATAGATCACTTCGCGCGGCTTCACGGTGCCGGGCGCCGACAGATCGTACGCCCACAGCCGCGCGGTCGGCGTCTCGGCGATGTAGACGGTGTTCTCGTCGGGCGACAATCCGATGCCGTTGGCCGGCAGGATACCGTGCACGCCTTCGACGATCTCCTTCATGCCGGGCTTCAGGTAATAAAAGCCGCCGACGTCCATCTCGCGGGCGCGGCGCTTGCCCAGGTCGGAGAACCACAGCCCGCCATGCTTGTCGAACACCAGGTCGTTCGGCCCGCGCAGCGCGTGCTCGCCGCATTTCTCGACCACCGTTTCGATCTTGCCGCTCTGCATATCGATCCGCTGAATCGAGCCGCCGAGATAATCTTCCGGCTGTGGCCCCGGCATGATCATCTTGCCGGTGGGAATCCAGCTGAAGCCGCCATTGTTGCAGATATACATTTTGCCGTCGGGCCCGAGCGCCGCGCCATTGGGGCCGCCGGGAATTTCCGCGACCACCTCTTTACGCCCGTCCGGATAGACCCGCGTCAATCGCCGGCCGCGGATTTCGACCAGCACCACCGACCCATCCGGCATCACCACCGGGCCTTCGGGAAATTCGAGACCGGTGGCGAGCACGCGAACATTGGACATGAAATCCTCCCGCTTTTCTTCAACAGGCTTGTTTGTGGGCACAGGCGGATTTCAAAGTCGATCCCGCACGCGCAGCGTTGCGCCATGTTAGGCAAGTCATCCTCGCTTGCCAAGCAATGGAGCCGTGTTGCAATGCAAAGCGGCGATGCGATGCGTCGACGCACGTTCCCTTCGTCATGGTTCGAGACGGCGCTTCGCGCCTCCTCACCATGAGGTTTGTTGTATTGCGACGGTCTTGATATGAGGCCCCCGCCACTGCCTTCATCCTGAGGAGCGGCCTTTGGCCGCGTCTCGAAGGATGGCAACACGTATGGGCTTGGTTCGAGACGGCGCTCCGCGCCTTCTTACCATGAAGGCGATATCCCGCGATCAAACGCAGTTGCGCGATTTCGCGGCGCAAGGCGCCCGAACTTTGCAAGGACGTTCGCGCCTGAAGTGAGAAGGCGCAGGGAAATGCCGGGTGCCCGTTGCACCCGCAGCCCGTGTGCATAGTGTAGGTAGCACACGGTAGTCACCACAGGTTCACCGGACACCCGGCATTCCCTGCGCAATGGTTTTAACGGTTTCCTCCGTGCTCTTCCCGGCGACGAATTCCTGTTGTCACCGTCATCGCCGGATTGATGATCTTGTCGACCCGGTCGGGCTGACAAAACCTCCGACGATTTGACACCAGCAACGGGTGCCAGAACCACACGGCTTCGCCGTACGCGTCAGCATCGTTCGTCTCCGCGCGCCGATCGCTCACAGGCATGACGCCTGCCCTACGATCCCCTCGCGCGACGACGCCACCGCGTCCACCGCTCCCCGTCCCAACGTTCGTGACGATGGCCAACGCCCCTCTCCCGGGACGGGATGGCGGATATACGCAGATGATTTGCGCTCGGTGGAAAGCGAAATGTTTTTGAGGTCGAGGCTGGACCGGTGGAATCACATTGAAAGCGCTGTAGAAAATCGCGCTATCGCGCACGGCGCTGCAGGGTAGGCAAAGCGCTGGCGTGGCTACCAATCGCGCGCAGAGCAGGACGGCGGGCACCGCGCAGGCGCGCCTTTTCCCCCCATAAAAAAGCCGGCTACGGCCTCCCAACTCCGGCGGGCACAAAATATCTAAAAAACCTTTGCGGGTTAGCGTCTCGCCAGTCGTCTTACTCAGTAAGGGAAGAGCGACAAAGGTCAGCCAGCAAGACGGGGCGGGCGATACCGATCCCCGGCAATGATGTCGCGGCGCGCAACGTAGACCGAAAACAGGATAATATTGTCATGGGTATTCTTCGCGCCGCCGGTCTCGTGGCATTGGTGACTGCATCCCCGGCTTTTGCCGGCGACCCGCCGATCAAGGCCCCAGCTACCGCAGCGGCATTCTCATGGACCGGCTGTTACATGGGCGCCCACATCGGCGGCGCCGTAAGCCAAGACACCCTTACCGTCGATAGTGGCGGTTCGAGCAACTTCAGCTCGAACGGCTTCACCGGTGGCGGACAGATCGGTTGCGATTATCAATTCGCAACCGGCTGGGTCGTCGGTGGCGAAGGCCGGGTTGCTGGAAGCACGATGAAATATAGCAATTCCGGCAGGGTTCGAACCTCGGCGGGCGACCATTTGACGTCGAGGCTTACAATCAACAACGACGTTCTCGCATCGATCACCGCGCGGATCGGCTACCGGATAGCTGATCGTTGGCTCGGCTATGTCAGGGGCGGCGCCGCGGTGACGCACGAAACCTCCGACGTTGCCTTCACCACCACCGACGGACTCTCGTTCGACCCCCAGGGATTCCAAACCCGCACCGGCTGGACAGTTGGCGGCGGATTCGATTGGGCCTTCGCCCAGAACTGGTCGGCGAATATCGAATACAATTATTACGATTTCGGCGGCAAGGAATTGACGGCGAAGGTCATCTCCGCCGGTAAAAATGTGATTGCGAGCGAAGGCAGCGTCAAGGATACAATGCATGCCGTCACCGCCGGAGTGAACTATCACTTCTGAAACGGCGCATCGGCCGAAGTCGCGCGCAGGATGGGTTGAGCGACGGCGATACCCATCATCTACGATCTGAGTGATTGATGAGTATCGCTGTCGCTCAACCCATCCTGCGGATCGTCGCCCCGGCTCAGCGCTTTCTCGCGAACAACTGCTTCTGCGCCGAGTTGATCGAATACTCGTCCCAATCCACTTCGCGCTTGGTTGCCGGCAGATATTGTCTGCGGTCGGCATATTCGTAATACAAGGTGCCGTGGATTCCCTGCGTATCGCGCTTGAGGATCGGACGCTCCCATATGGTCTCCAGGATCCGACGCGCCTGCGCTTCGCCTGAGCGTTCGACGAAATCCTCGATCAGCTCCATATCCTGGCCGTCCGCAGGAAAGATGGTGGCGAACTCATCCTCGGTGGCCTGAAACACGCTGAACGTCGCGTTGAGCGCGCGATCGACGATCTGTATGTTTTTCAACTTAACTCTCCCGATACTTCAATCGAGGGCAAGTCTTGAATCGAGGACAAGTCTTGGTCGGCCTATCCTAGGCTTCTGTTTTTTTGATTGAAAGCGAGTAGTCCGGAACGGTAGCCTGATTTAGGACGGGGAGCCTTAAGGACGGGCAGCCTTGGGACAGGCAGCCTTGGGACAGGCAGCCTTGGAGGCGTGGATGACGGCACATCAGTTCAGGCGGCTGGCGCTGGGCATGCCGGAGGCCGTTGAGAGTTCGCATATGGGCCACCCCGATTTTCGGGTCGGGAAGAAAGTTTTCGCGACGCTCGGCTATCCGGATTCGAAGTCCGGGATGGTCAAGCTCAGCGCCGACCAGCAGGCGATGCTGGTTTCAGCGGAACCCGAAGTGTTCAGGCCGGCGAACGGGGCATGGGGCAAGCGCGGCAGCACGCTGGTAAATCTGGAAAATCTCGACGAGAAAACAGCCGCAAGCGCTCTCAGGATGGCGTGGGCCAATGTCGCCGGCTGATTCGCAAACGGGAATGACCGAATCCCTGATTCGCTCCGGCTAATTTTCGCGACTGCCGCGATCCTGCAGCAACAGAAAATGCGAATAGCCCTCGACCACCTGAGACTCGGCGGCGAATCGCTCGGCAAGGGCCACGATTTCGGCCCGCTTTTCCGGTTCCATGATGCAATAAAAGGCGACGACAAGCTTTAGCGCATCATCGTCTGATGCCCGCCCAATCATTGCCGCCTCCAATTGGAACCTAACCGATATTGAGGTAGGATACAGTTCAGGGGCGGGCATGAGAAGCAAATTAGCAGAACTGTTCAACGATATTGCGGCGAACGCGACGTCATTCGCCGAACCGATTCTGGCGCATCTGTGCCGGATGGCCGCGATCGAGGCCGAGAAGGCATCGGTTGCCTGGATGCCGGCGCCGAAGATCGGCATCGTCGGCATCTGGGATTGGGACATCTCCAACGATCTCAATCGCGTCGATCCGGCCGGTGCGCATTTTCTCGGCATCGTTCCCTCGCGCGCCGGCAAGGGACTCCCGAACGGTCATTATCTTCAGGCCGTCCATCCCGATGACGTCGATGCGATCAGCCGCTCGTTGGGCAAATCCATGAAGGGCGGCGTCTGGCAGGCCAGATACCGGATCATCGCCAGCGGACAACCAAGGTGGGCGATCGGCAAGGGGTTTTGCTTCCTCGACAAGTCGAATCGCCCGGAACGCTTCACCGGCGCGATCATGGCGGAGGACGGCGAGTAAGTTGTAAACAGCGGCGCCTCAAGCGCCGGACAAGGCGCCCGCCTCGAACACACTGACATCGCGGTCCTGCCGCAGCGTCATCACGGCACGGCGATAATCCCTGGGGGTGACGCTGGTGTGTTGCAGAAAGAACCGGGAGAAATGCCCCGGCGCCGAAAAGCCGAGGCCGTCCGCTATTTCGGTCAATGGGCGCGTCGTTCCTGCCAGCGATCGCGTCGCCGCATCGATGCACAGCGCGTCCATGTAGAGACGGGGCGAAACGCCGGTGCAGGCGCGGAACAATTCGAAGAAGCGCGAGCGCGACAGTCCCGCTGTTTGCGCCAGATCCGCCATATCCGTCGTCTTGGAAACATTTTGGCGCATATGTGCGATCACGCGCCGGATGCGGTAGTCCAGCGTGGTCGACGACCTCGGCAGATCGCTGCGAGCCTTGCAGTCGGCATGCGCGACAAGCGTTTGTTCGATCAGGTCGTGAAGGACTTCTTCCAACCGAATCTCGGAATGGCCGCCGGCGATCATCATCGCGGCGAGATGATCGGCCAGCGACCGGACCAGCGTTGAAATCGGCGCCGAGGCGCGGGGAAATAGTTTTCGCTGCCCGGACAGGATATCGGCCCATCGTTCCGACAGCCAGACGGTCTCGACATAGAGCGCCAGCACCCGGCTGGGCGGTCCGCCCGCGGGGCGCGGATTGTGGTGCGGAACCCAGGGATTGACCAGCACGATGGTGTCGTCACGAAACGGCGCCCGCTCGTCGTTGACATAATAGCGGCCGTCGGCGCCACCACACTTGATCAGCATGTGGCACTGCGAGTGGGCATGCGCGACAACCGGCGTGTCGGTGTCGAACAGCACGGCGCGGCCGAAACGGCCCTGGAATGCGCGGGTTTCCTGATTCTTCATGGCGCCTAACGTTTCCCCGCCGCGATCATAGCCAGGACGCCGCATCGATATCCAGCCGTAAAATCGGACGAATTGGTAAGTTGGCGGTCGCGTTGGTAATGCCAACGACCCTGTGCTGGGGCAAACATTTCCCAACAAAAGCAGAAGCCATCGTCTCAGGGAGAAAACCGATGCCGGCACGTCTCGCGCTGTTCGAGGACGTCTACAGAAACGCAGCAACCGCCAGTCTTCCATCCGGCATCCGCATGCTTTTCGTCACCCATGGCGCGCTCACCGTCGAGGGTCAGGAGATCCGAAGCGGCCAGGCCTGGTCCGGCGATGGCGCCGTGACATGCGGCGGCGGCGCAGAAGGCGCAACGGTCTGGCGCTGGGAGCTTTCACAAGGTGAAACAGCAACCTTCCGTGCCGCCGACGTATCGACACGAGACAAGCTTTCGGCGGATCTCGATACACTGCCCCAGGGTGAACTACTGCTACGCGGCGATAGCGTGGCGTTCCCGCCCGGCGGGACGGCGCTGACCCATACGCATCAGGGGCCCGGCATCCGCTGCATGATCGAAGGCGCGATCCGCATCGACACCCACGGTCGCTCGACATCCTACGGACCGGGAGGCGCCTGGTTTGAAACCGGTCCCGACCCGGTATTCGCCCAAGCCGATCCGGCTCGCGCGAGCCGGTTCATCCGCGTCATGGTGTTGCCGCGCGCGCTGCTCGGAAAGAGCTCGATCCGTTACGTCCACGACGAAGACAAGGACAAGCCGAAGTCGCAGAAATACGAAGTCTTCATCGATCGGGCGATTTCCCTGCCGGGAAAATAGTCATCGGTTTCGTGGGCAAGATGCGGAAAACCGCGCGGCCGCTGAACTGAACCAACGCGTCGCCGACACGATGCGGGTGCGACGCCCAATATAAACACACGGGGGTGAGGAAATGGCCTTGTTTCTAAGCGAATTGAACGTCAAGGAGCGGCGCACGCTGTGGGCCTGCTTTGGCGGTTGGGCGCTCGATTCATTCGACGTCAATCTCTACGCACTGGTAATTCCGACGCTGCTTGTCACCTTGAATTTCAAGATAGCGGATGCAGGCGTTTTAGCGACCGTCGCGCTGCTGCTGTCCGCATTCGGTGGCTGGATCACCGGGACGCTGGCCGACAAATTCGGACGTGTTCGGGTATTGCAGATTACGATCGTCTGGTTCGCGCTGTTCACGTTCCTGGCCGGGTTTTGCAGCACGTTCAGCGAATTCTTCGTGGTGCGCGCGCTTCAGGGGCTCGGGTTCGGCGGCGAGTGGGCGGCGGGCTCGGTCCTGATCGGCGAAGTCATCCAGGCCAAATACCGCGGCCGCGCGGTCGGCGTCGTGCAAAGCGGATGGGCGATCGGCTGGGGCGTGGCAACGCTGACATTCGCCATCGTATTTTCACTGCTGCCACAGGATATCGCGTGGCGCGTGCTGTTCTGGACCGGGCTGCTGCCAGCGCTGCTCGTGGTCTACATCAGGCGTTTCGTCGATGAGCCGGAAATCTTCGAAAGGTCGCGGACGACCGACCAGGATAGCGTGGTGACGAAGATCTTCTCGATTTTCTCCCGCGATAATATTCGCCTGACCCTCCTGACGTCGTTGCTGACGACCGGCGCACAAGGCGGCTACTACGCCGTCAGCACCTGGCTGCCCACGTTTCTTCGTACCGAGCGAAAGTTAACCGCGCTTGGCTCCTCAGGCTATCTGTCGCTGGTCATCCTCGGCGCGTTCTGCGGGTTTCTGGCCGGGGCCTGGCTTGCCGACCTGATCGGCCGCAAGAAAACCTTCCTGTTGATGGCCCTGTGCGCCGGCGTCGTGGTCGTCTCGTACATGCTGATGACGATCGACAATTCGACGATGCTGGTGCTGGGTTTTCCGCTCGGCTTTTTCGCCAACGGCATCTTCGCACCGATGGGCGCCTATCTGACCGAATTGTTTCCGACCAAGAGCAGGGCCACCAATCAGGGCTTCTCCTACAATGCCGGACGCGCGATCGGCGCGTTCTTTCCGGCCGTCATCGGGTATCTCAGCCAGTCGATGGGCCTCGGGATCGCCATCGGGGTATTCACGATCCTGGCCTATCTGCTGTTGCTGATCGCGCTGGCGCTGCTGCCGGAAACGCTCGGCCGTGAATTGTCGATGGCGACGCAGCCGTTCGATGGCAACGCCAATCGGCAGCCGGACCTTCAACAGGTGACCGGCTAACCGCCGGGCATCGACCCGCGTCCGACGCAAGACCGAGCGGCGCCATTGCGCCTTATCGACGATGGTGCCGAAACGACAGCGACGCCGTAGAGAATGCGCCGCTGCACCTTCCTTGGCAAAGCTGCCGATAAATTAAACTTCGACACCCAGCTGCCGCGACTTTCCTGGAATTGCGAGGCGCGCCAAGACAGCCGGCCAACCGGATGGATCTACCGATCTAACATCCGGTTAACTCTCGATTTTTTCCGATCGAGCTGGACGCTGGCGCGAGCTGGAACGCAGCTATGCCGCGCTGCACCCCGACTGGCCCGGGATTCGCATAGACATCTCAGATCCGAAGTCCCCGCTTCGTGCGGAGCGATCGCATTAGCATCGCTGGGGACCGACAAATTACTTGGAATGGAGGATGTCATGAACGTGCATGCTGCGAATGATCTTAAAAAGATCGGCCTCACCCATCCGAATGGCGATCCCCTCCGCCTCAACACCCAGGATTTCGTCGCGATCGATCGCGACAAGAATGCGAACTACGAAGCGACCTATCGCCCGCAGGCGCTCTACAACCGCGCCAACGAAGGCTTTCACGCCAACAACGAAACCTTCCTGCTGCACGAAGTCGCGACCAACCTGCCGATCTACCGCACCGATACCGGCCCGACCGATTTCCATCTGCATCTGCCGCCGGGCGGCTTTCAGCTCGTGCTGGTGACCTCGGGCATGTTCACGTTCGACTATGACGGCCGCTTCTACAATGTCGGCCCCGGCGCGGTGATGCTGCAAAGCGCGATCGTGCACCGCCAGCTGTTCTATACCTGGTCGGGCCTGTCCACCGAAGAGAACCTGAAGACGCCGCAGACGGTGGTGCCCGATCCGATCTCGATGGGCTATTCCGGCAAATTTCTCGAAGCCTTCGTCACCGATCCGACAACCTTTCCGAACCCGACCATCGTGGGTCCGGATCAGATCAACGAAGCCGAGACGCCGCGTGTGGCCTGGAGCCATCCGCTGCACGATCGCCCGGCCGACGCCGGCTTCTGGCTGCAGGACCCGCTGGCGCTGGATGCGCTGTACAAGCCGCTGGCCGACGCGTCGATCAAATCGGCCGCGCCGGTTTACGTGCGCGACATCGGCATCGAAATTCCGAGCGGCCATCTGGTCACCGGCCATATCATCGCCACCGATCCGCGCGGCCACTCGCTGTTGCCGAAGAGCGCATCCGCCGCGGTGGACGCTGCGTCGTTCGCCAAGGGCGAGGTGGTGATCTATCGCGTCATTCGCGGCACCGCCGAATTCAAGGACAGCGCCGGCAAGACCTTCGAACTCGCGGCCGGCGACGCGGTGACGGCGGGCAAGCACTCGACCAGCATGATCGGTATCGGTGAAAATACCCAGGTGCTCCGGCTCGGCCTTTCTGAAGGGCATGAACGATCTTCGCAGCTGGACGCCGACGCAGCGCGACGAAATCGACGGCCTGGCCGGCCAGATCATCACCCGCAAGGACATCCGTCCGCTGCGCACCGAAGGCAATCCGGTCGGGTATTTGTACGAAGGCGCGTAGCGCGACGTAAGCAAGAACGTAGTCAGCTCGTAGGGTGGGCAAAGCGAAGCGTGCCCACCACCGCGAGCATCGCGGTTGGGATGGTGGGCACGGCGCAAGCGCGCCTTTGCCCACCGTACGAGCCCTTGTTCTTTACTCCCTCACCGGTATCCAGATTTCCAGTCCGCCATTGCCGGTCATCGGATCGAAGTTCTCGTCATAGCGTTCGAAGTTCGGGCCGTCGGCGGCCTTGATGCCCGATCCCGGCAACCACTGATTCCAGATCGTGTTGATGGTGCGGCGGATGGTGGAGATGTGGTCGCCATGGGTGAACACCGCGTATTTCTGGTCGGGAATCCGCACCCGCGAGAATTCGCGCGGCAGGTCGGCAAAATCCGAGACCTCGACCCCGGCGATGTAATCGAAGCCGGCATCGTCGCCATTGCAGCAGACGCCGTAGGCGACATTGCCGACCCGGGCGGGAACGTTGTGGATGGTCTGTTGGAAGCGTTGCCACTGGTTGGGAATGCCGGCGCCGCCCTCGGCATGGTTGATGCGTTCGCCGACGCCGGCGACCAGCAAGGCCTTGGCGGTGACAAAACGCGGCGGCTTGATCTGATCGAAAGCGGTTGAATCCATCATGATCGACTCCTGCAGTTTCAGTTGATCGAGGCACGCGCCCGATCGGACCGCTTCGGGCGTCAGCCCGAAATGATCGCGGAACGCGCGGGTGAAGGCCTCGTGCGAGCCGTAATCCGCATCCAGCGCCAGCGACAGGATGTCGGGCGCGCCGCCGGCAAGCGCCCGCGCCGCCTCCGTGAGGCGCCGGGCACGCACATAGCGCATCACCGGCAGCCCCGTCGCGGCGGCGAACGCCCGCACCAGATGAAAGCGCGAGACGCCGGCGATTGCGGCGACCTCATCGAGGGTCAGCGCCTCGGCAAGATGGCTTTCAATGAACCAGAGCGCTTTCTGGGCTGGATTCATCAGGTCCTTCGCGGATCGTGACTTCGGTTCGAAGCTCCCGCATCATGGCGCGATCGCACGGGCCGCGTTTGACAGTCCTTGCTGCCGCCACCGCCCGCCGGCCGCAACCGGCGTGGCTCCATCTTCCGCTCTGCGGAAATTAGCAGCAAAGCCATCGCTGGCAACCTCAACTCAATCGTGCATACTGGCATCGCATTCACTCCGTCGGCTCACCAAGCGGCCCCAAGAGACTGCATGAGCCTGCGGCCAGCACGTTCAGGGAGGACGATGATGCACGGCTCTACCTTTGGTTACGCTATCTCTGGTCACGTTAGGTCCATCGCGCTTGCGGGCCTGCTAGCCATGTCGGTCGCGACCGCCGCCAGCGCGCAAAAGAAATACGATCCCGGCGCCACCGATACCGAAATCAAGATCGGCAACATCATGCCGTATTCGGGACCGGCATCGGCCTATGCCGTGATCGGCAAGACCGAGGCCGCCTACTGGAACAAGATCAATTCCGAGGGCGGCATCAACGGCCGCAAGATCAAGTTCATTTCCTATGACGACGGCTACAGCCCGCCGAAGACGGTGGAGCAGGCGCGCAAGCTGGTCGAGGACGACGAGGTGCTGCTGATCTTCAATCCGCTGGGAACGCCCGGCAACACCGCGATCCACAAATACATGAACGCCAAGAAGGTGCCGCAACTGTTCGTGTCGACAGGCGCGGCCAAGTGGAACGACCCGAAGAATTTCCCGTGGACCATGGGCTGGCAGCCGAGCTACCAGGTCGAGGCGCGGATCTACGCCAAATACATCCTGCAAAATTATCCCGGCAAGAGCATCGGCGTGCTCTACCAGAACGACGATTTCGGCAAGGACTACGTCACCGGCCTGCATGAAGGGCTCGGCGACCAGGCCGGCAAGCTGATCACGGTCGAGAGCTCGTATGAGACCAGCTCGCCGACGGTGGATTCGCAGGTGGTGCAGATCAAGAACGCCAACCCCGACATCTTCATCAACATCGCGACGCCGAAATTCGCCGCGCAGGCGATCAAGAAGGTCGGCGAACTCGGCTGGCATCCGATCCAGTTCGTCACCAACGTGTCGGCCTCGGTCGGCGGCGTGATGAAACCCGCCGGCTACGACAATGGCCAGGGCGTGCTCAGCGCCGCCTATCTGAAGGATCCGCAGGACGCGACCTGGAAGAACGATCCCGCCATGAACGAATGGCGCGCCTTCATGACCAAATGGTATCCCGACGGCGATCAGACCGACGCATCCACCACCTTCGGCTACGGCGTCGCCCGCGGCCTGGAGCAGGTGCTGCGCCAATGCGGCGACGATCTGACCCGCGAAAACATCATGCGGCAGGCGGCAAACCTGAACTTCGAACTCGGCGTCTATCTGCCGGGCACCCGCATCAAGACCAGCCCGACCGATTTCGCCCCGCTCGAACAATTGCAGATGATGCGCTTCAAGGGCGAGAGCTGGGAATTGTTCGGCCCTGTCATGTCCGGCGAGAAGAATAGCTGAGCGTCTTCTTTCGTCCCTTCTCCCCTAGTGGGAGAAGGTGGCGCGAAGCGCCGGATGAGGGGTAGCCACGGACTCAGTGCCCGCGGTACCCCTCACCCGTCTCGCCGCCGCTACGCGGCGTCGATCCACCCTCTCCCACAAGGGGAGAGGGGAAGCAGTTGCCGCGCTCGTCGAAAATTTACTTCGGCACCGGTGCGTCCTTGCCCGGTGCCGCTGGCGCATCCTTTTTCTTCCCGTCGTCCTTCTTCATATCGTCAGGCTTCTTCTGCGCAGCCTGCAGATCCTCGACGACTTTCTGCAAACTCACCATGCTCGCCTTGAGCGCTTCGATCTGCCGGTTGGCGGCGTCGAGTTTTTGCTGATGGTCTGATGTCAGCTTGCCGATGGTCTTTTGCAGGAAGTCGATATTGCTCTGCAGGCAGGAGGTGCGGCGCTCCATGGTTTTTTCGACGGTGCAGATCTCGATGCCGGGCACGTCCTGCGCGCGGGCAGCCGAGGTCAGCAGACAGGGCGCCAGCAGCGCCAGCGCGGCAACGATCCGGCTCTTCATCGACAACCTCGTTTTGGAAAGCGCCCGTCAACTTGTCGCGAGCGGGGTGGGAGACCGCGATGATAGCATTTGGTCATCACACGGAAACCTCATTCGCGCGGTGAGGTGTTACTCACCTGTGCCCGGCACTGAAATCACTGGCGGTTTTTTCGTCAGGTATCCGGCGACCGTCACTGTGATTTGGCCTGGAGAAATGAAATGGCAACGCGCGAACGGCGGCTCGCCGAGTTCAACGGCCAAGGCAATCCGCCACCGGATCAGCCGGTCGAAGTGCTGTGCGAGGATCACAGCGGCACCTATCTGTTGCCGTTTGCCTGCCGTTTCGTCGCCGGCGAATGGCGCAACAACGAATCCGGCCATCCGCTCGAGGCTACCGTGGTGGGTTGGCGGCTGTTCCGTTAGCCGCGGATGAGATTCGCCCGCGCTGTGCCATAATGCGACGGCGGCGCCGGGCCCATTAGCATTTGGAACGCGCGCGGAACGAACCGCGCCCGAATCAGCCGGGCAGCCCTGTTCCCGGATGTTCACGGCTAGATGTCGATAGCCCGCGGATGCGGCGTACCATCACCAGAACCGCCACCACCGGTCGCAGCCAGCGGCCGAGCACAAAGGTTAATTCCTCCGGCGACGACATGGCCTAACTCCTTGCCGTCGGAGCAGGATGGGCTTGCGAAAACTCAAATACGACAGCGTGCTGGTTCATCGAGACCTCCACTGTTTTCAGTTTTCACCGCATGCCCGGCGCGTCAGCCCGGCAAACAGGCAGCGATTCCTCGCGATTGCCTAATATTCGACCTCAAGCTCTTCGATATCGGCTGGCTCCGCCTTGGCGGCTTCGATCCACTCCTGCATTTCCGGCAACGCCATCATCATCTTGGCATAGGCCGCGAGCTTCGGCTCCAGCTTGACGTCGTAGGTCATGAAACGGGTCACGACCGGCGCGTACATCGCATCCGCCATGGTGCGCTCGCCGTACAAGAACGGTCCGCCGGATTTGGCCAGGCATTCGCGCCAGATGGTGCAGACCCGGTCGATGTCGGCCTGCGCCCGCGACCAGATCTTGAAGTTGGGGAAATGGCCCTTGAGATTGACCGGCAGCGACGCCCGCAAGGTCGTGAAGCCGGAATGGATTTCGCCGCAGATCGAGCGGCAATGCGCCCGCAAAACCCGATCGGACGGCAGCAGTTTGGCGTCCGGCACCACTTCGTTCAGGTAATCAGCGATCGCCAGCGTATCCCATACGGTGACACCGTCGTGGCGCAAACACGGCACCAGGATCGACGACGACAGCAACAGGATCTCGGCGCGCGCCGAGGCATCGTCAGGCGCGGTAACGATCTCGTCGAATTCCAGACCGGAGAATTTAGTCAGCAGCCAGCCGCGCAACGACCACGACGAATAGTTCTTGCTGCTGATGGTTAGTGTCGCTTTCGCCATATGGCCTCACCCCTCACACCTGAACGCCCGCCGGGGCAACCTGCCCAATGTTTACGCTGCGCGCATTGCTAGCAGCAAGCGACGTGCCAGTTTGCGCGGGCCTGCCGGTTTGTGAGGCTAATTGACTCAGTCGTGGCTTCAATATTGCATAGCAACAAAGCGGCGTAGATGAGCTTGGAATTGAGTCTGGAATGATGTCGATGATGTATCAGGCCTATCAGAACCACATGGACATGACCGCGCCATGGCGGACTGGAGCAGCATCGGCGCTGAAGTATCTCAACCTGGTACCGCAGGGCGTGTCGGACCGTCTGTTCGGACGGCTCGCCGCGTCACTCGAGCTGATCTCGCGGTCATCGCTGACCTACAGCCGCCCGCCCTACGGCATCGACACGGTGATGGTCGGCAATCGCGAACTCGCGGTTACCGAGGAAGTCGCGTTCGCGACGCCGTTCGGCTCGTTGCTGCATTTCAAGAAGGAAGGTGCGCCGGAACAGCCGCGCATGCTGCTGGTGGCGCCGATGTCCGGCCACTTCGCCACGCTATTGCGCGGCACCGTAAAGACGCTGCTGCAGGATCACGACGTCTACATCACCGACTGGCATAACCCGCGCGACATTCCGCTCAACCAGGGGAAGTTCGGCCTCGACGAATACACCGAGCATCTCATCACCTTCCTCGACCAGCTCGGCCCGCGCGCGCACATGGTGGCGATCTGCCAGCCGTCGGTGTCGGCACTCTCCGCCGCCGCGATCATGTCGGAAGACAATCATCCGGCACGGCCGGCGACGCTGACCTTGATGGCAGGCCCCATCGATACCCGTATTCAGCCGACCAAGGTCAACGAGTTCGCCAAGAGCAAGCCGCTCGAATGGTTCGAGAAGAACCTGATCAACTTCGTACCGTTCCAGTGCAAGGGCGCGTTCCGGCAGGTCTATCCCGGCTTCATCCAGCTCACCGCGTTCGTGTCGATGAATCTCGAACGCCATATCAAGCAGCATGTCGACCTCGCCGATCACCTGGCCAAGGGCGAGATCGAAAAGGCCGAGGTCATCAAGACTTTCTACGACGAGTATTTCGCGGTCATGGACCTGCCGGCGGAATTTTACATCGAGACCATCCGCGACGTATTCCAGGAGCATCTGCTGCCGCAGGGCAAGCTGACCTGGCGCGGCCGGCCGATCAATCCCGCCGCGATCAAGCGCATGGGCCTGATGACGGTGGAAGGCGAAAAGGACGACATCTGTTCGATCGGGCAGACCCTGGCGGCGCAGGACCTCTGCACCGGTGTGCGCGCCTATCGCAAGGTGCACCACATGCAGGCCGGCGTCGGCCATTATGGCGTGTTCTCAGGCCGGCGCTGGAACAACGAGATCTATCCGCTGCTGCGCGATTTCGTGCACGTGAATTCCTGACGACGAATTCAAGGCTCCCGCGCGGTCGAACCGGCGATCGCGGCAGCGTCCGCGATCAACTTCCGGACCTGATCGAGATCGCCGATGGCCATGATCGACAGCAGCGCGAAACGCGCCAGGAACAATTCCGCCTGCTCCTTGCCGACCTCGGTCATGACAGCGCAGAACTCCGAATAGGCGATATCGAGATCTTCGCTTTTCATGCGGCCAATCCATCGTTGCCGTGAAGCGCAATGGAGACCGCCTTGACGATCGCCTTGATATCGAGACGACGCCATCGTCCCAGCACATGCCCGTCGGGACGCACCAGATAGCAGGCGCCGTGCGCCGCCCCGTACATCGTGGACAGACGCCCGCCTTCATCCCACGCCGCGTCGACCGCGTTTCCAGGTTGCTGCGCGCTGATGACGATCGTCCGGAAAGGGATGCGGTGTGTGTTCATCTCCATCTCGATCCGCGCGACATCCGCAGGCTTTTCGCCGGTGTCGGTGAACAGCAACAGCGTGAAGATGGGCCGGATCACGTCGGTCAAATGACCCGGCGACCAATCCGCGCCGTTCTTGTAATGAAGCGGGCATTCCGTCAGCACCGCGCCGGGCACGGGCCCCGCGACGAAGTGCGACGCATCCCGATCGGGCGCGTTCAAGGGCGAGTCCCGATAGGTGATGGTCGCGGTCTGCCGTGGATTGATCAGCGAGCGCACGTCGGCGCGATCGATCGCCAGGGTCAAGACCGCCTGCCGCATCAGTTCATAGGCGAAAGACGGCGGCGCCATGAACTCGGTGCTTTTGGTGCCGAAGCTCAGGTTTTCACGCGTCGCGAATACGCGCTCCTCCGAATAGCTGTCCAGAATGGCCTCCTTTGCCCGTCCGTCGATGACGTAGGCGAGCTTCCAGGCCAAATTATCCGCATCGTCGATTCCCGAATTGGCGCCCCGTACGCCGAAGATCGGCACCAGATGCGCGGCATCGCCGGCGAATAACACCCGGCCATGCCGATACTTCTCCAGCGACAGGGCATGCGCCTTGTAGATCGCGATCCAGATCGGCGCCCATCTGCCGTTCTGGCCGATCATGTCCAGATGGCTCTGCACGCGCGGGATCACGTTCTCGGGCTTGACCGCCTCGTCAGCATCCTCGTCCTTGCCGATCTGATAGTCCACGCGCCAGATGCCGTCCGGCTGGCGATGCATCAGGATCGACGAACCGGGATTGGACGGCGGATCGAACCAGGCCAGCCGCTCGGTCGGCAAATCGGTCTCGAGCCTGATGTCGACGATCACGTAGCGGCCTTCGTAACTGGTGCCCTTCAGTTCGAGGCCGAGGCAATCGCGCACGCGGCTGCGGCCACCATCGGCGGCGACCACCCAATCGGTTTCGATCTTGTAATCGCCGCGATCGGTGCTCAGCGACAGAACGGCGCCGTCGTTCTGCTGAACCACATCGGTGACGCGCGTGGCCCAGCGGATGTCGATCAGGTCGGAACGGCGCTTGGCCTGATCGAGCAGAAACTGTTCGATGTAGAACTGCTCGATGTTCAGCATCGGCGGCAGCTTCTGGTTTTCGTCGTGCGGCATCTTGAAGTGCAGCACCTCGGTGTCGCGGTAGTAGCTGCGTCCTCCGGTCCAGGGCAGTCCCTTCCCGGTGAAGCTCTCCAGCGCGCCGAGGCGCTGCAGGATCTCCTGGCTTCGCCGCGAGATGCAGATCGCGCGGCTGCCGAAGCACACGGACTCGTCGGCCTCGATGAGGACAGACGGAATGCCGTGATTGGCCAATCCAAGCGCGGCGCAGAGCCCGACCGGACCGCCGCCCACAATCGCCACCTTGGCGCGCTGGCTGTCCTTGCCGTCGACCAGCTGTGGAAGCCGTGCTTCGTGGGTTTGTGCGGTGAACGGATAGGGTTCGAACTGATAGCTCATGTTGCCACTGGCTCCGCTTCGGCAAGCAGCTTGCCGCAGATATAACCGAACGTCATCGCCGGACCCAGCGTTGCACCCGCTCCCGGATAGGCGCCTCCGAAGATCGATGCGACATCGTTGCCGACGGAATAGAGATGCGGGATCGGCCGGTTCTGTGCGTCCAGCACACGGGTTTCACTGTCGGTCACCAGCCCGAAATAGGTCCCGAGATCGCCCGGAACGATTTTCACGGCGTAGAATGGTCCATTTTTGATCTCGCCGAGGCAGGGATTGGGTTTGAAATCGGGATCGCCGAGCAGGCGATGATAGGATGTGGCGCCCTTGCCGAATTCGTCGCGCCCCTGGCGGGCGTTTTCGTTGACGCGCTCGACCGTGCGCGCGAGGCCGTCGGGATCGATGCCGGCCCGCCGCCCCAGGTCATCGATCGAATGCCCGCGATGCAGATAGCCCGTTCTCAGGAATGGCTGATAGGGCAACGGAAACGGACGCACCGCGCCGAGGCCATAACGCCGCAGCGCCCTGTGGTCGCAGACCAGGAAGGCCGACGCATCATCGCGCCCCTGGCCGGCATCGATCATCGCGCGGACGAAATCGTGATAGTTTTCGCTTTCATTGACAAACCGGTTGCCATCCGGCGTCACCGCGATGACGCCGGGCTTGGCGCGATCGATGAGATGGAAGAAGCGCCCGGTCGATCCGTCGCGGCGCTTCAGAATCGAGACCGGAGCCCACGCCGCCGCGTTCGACAGATCGCTGTTGAGGCACGCGCCGATCGCCGTCGCCATCGTCGCGCCGTCACCGGTATTGGCCGGCGGCGCCAGCGAGACATGGCGGTCGGCCTCGACCGCATGCCCGTAGAGCGCGGCCCGCCGTTGGGGATCCTGCGGAAAGCCGCCCGCTGCGAGCACGACGCCGCGCCGCGCACGGACGGTTTCGCGCCGGCCCGAGGACTCCACCACCACCCCTTCGACGATATCGCCATGCCGGATCAGTTCGACCGCGCGCGTCGACAGCTGGTAGGGAATCCGCAGATCGAGGACGGTTCGAAACAGGCGGGCCGCCAGTGCGTTGCCGTTCACCAGCCGGGTGCCACGGCCGAACCGTACCACCGACATGGCGTGCGCCATGATCCGGCCGGCAACAAAACCGGCGGAGCGCACGGAACGGGTGGCGTTCAGGAAGTGCTTCAAATCGGGGCCGCTGTTCAACCCCATTCCCAGGAAGGTCGATTCCGGCATCGGCTGCGCGAGTTGCGCAAGCGCCTTGCCGAGTTTCGCACCGTCATAGGGCATGGTGTGAATCGATCGTCCCTGTTCGACGCCGCCGGCATGGTCCGGATGATAATCGGGGTAGTTCAGACCGAAATTGAAATCGACCGCGGTGTTGTGACGGAAGAAATCGACCATCTCCGCGCCGTGTGCCAGAAAACGATCGACGCGCGCGGCGTCGAAATGATTGCCGGCCTCGTGTTGAATATAGGCGCGCGCGGACTCGAGCCCGTCGATCGCGCCGGCCTCGCGGGCCAGGCTCGTGCCGGGAATCCACAGCCATCCGCCGGACAAGGCCGTGGTGCCGCCGACGACCTCCGCCTTCTCGAACACCACGACGGACAGCCCGAGTTTGGCGGCGGTGATCGCGGTGGCAAGACCGGACGCGCCTGAACCGACGACGACCACGTCATAGTCCCGGCCTGATTCCACCGGCTCCTCCCTGACCGCCTGCGGCGATATTGCATTTTTATCAAATAATGATAATTATGCAATTCATTGACGACGCCCGTCAAGTGCAATTGTCGGTTGCTTTGGCGCTCCGTCTCGCAAACCTGTCGTCTCCCTGAAGCGCGATCACCCTGGATTGAACCATGCCATCGAAGCGCAAGACCGGGCGCGAAACATCGGTCGTTCGGCGCGTCTCCGATATCCTGAACCTGTTCAGCGACGATCGCCCGCAGATCGAACTGAGCGATGCCGAGCAGATCCTGGGTCTCAGCCAGGCGACGGCCTATCGATATCTGCGCGAGATGCACGAGGCCGGTCTGCTTTCCCGCGTGTCGGGCAGGTTCATGCCCGGCCCAAAGATGATCGAGCTCGAATTCCTCATCACGCGCTACGATCCGCTGCTGGTGGCGGCAAAGGCGCCGATGAAGTTGCTCTCGGAGCGAACGGGCTGCGACGTGCTTCTTGGCCGCCTGTACGACATCCGCGTCGTCAACGTCGCCTCAGTGCTGACCCCGACCTCCGCGGAGCTGAACTTTCCCCCGGGCCGCACCGTTCCCTTGTTTCGAGGGTCGGAGGCGCGCGTGGTGCTTGCCGCGATGGACGGCCGCACCCGCCGCCGCGTGTTCGACGCCGGCGATGGCGACCCTGACCGGGACAGGATCGGCAAGGATTGGGCGTCCTTCAATGCCACTCTGCTGAAGAACAAACGCGACGGCTTTTACATTTCGCATGGCGAGCTCGATCACGACGTGACCGGCATCGCGGCGCCGGTGTTCGATCAAGCCGACGCGGTGATCGGAAGCATCGTGGCCGTTTTCAGGAATGGCTGGTCCGTGAAGATGTCCGAGGACGAACTGGTGCAGGCAGTCAAGGATTCGGCAGCGGAAGTCGCGGCGATTGTCAGGAGTTGAGGTGTCCCAAGTGAACGTCATTCCGGGGCGATGCGATGCATCGAACCCGAAATCTCGAGATTCCGGGTCTGGTCCTTTGGACCATCCCGGAATGACTCGCGGTTGATATGGCGTGCTCCCCCGCGGTAATATCTGCTCCAATGACGGCCGATCAAGAGCCACCCCGGGAGGACTATCATGACAGCCAAATTCACCGCACTTCGCCATCTCGCGCTCGGTTGCGTGACCGCGCTGTTGCTGTCAGGCGCGGCCAACGCCGCCGAAGTCCGGGTGATGATTTCGGGCGGCCTGACCGCGGCGTTCAAGGCGCTGGTGCCGGAGTTCGAGCGCACGACGGGCAACACGGTGTCGATCGCCTACGGCCCGTCGATGGGCACCACGACGAACGCCATTCCGGTGCGGCTGGCGCGCGGCGAACCCGCCGATGTCCTGATCATGGTCGGCTATGCGCTCGACGATCTGGTCAAGCAGGGCCAGGTCGCGGCCGGCAGCAAGGTCGAACTGGTGAAATCGCCGATCGGCATCGCGGTCAAGTCGGGCACGCCGAAGCCGGACATCAGTTCGGCCGACGCGGTCAAGCGCGCGTTGCTGCAAGCCAAGACCGTCGCCTATTCCGACAGCGCCAGCGGCGTCTATGTCTCGACCGAGATGTTCGCCAAGCTCGGCATCGCCGACGCCATGAAAGGCAAAGCGCGCATGATCCCGGCAACGCCGGTCGGCGAAATCGTCGCCAAGGGCGAGGCCGAGATCGGGCTGCAGCAGATCAGCGAGTTGAAGCCGGTATCCGGCATCGACATCGTCGGCCCGCTGCCGCCCGAGTTGCAGAAGATCACGGTGTTCTCGGCCGGCATCGCCAGCGTGTCGAAGGAGCCCGAAGCCGCCAAGGCCCTGATCAAGTTCATGGCCTCGCCGGCCGCCCGCGCCGAGATCGTCAAGAGCGGCATGGACCCGATCGCCACCGCGACGAATTAAATACCAAGCGGCAGCGCCTTGGTGCAGTGAGTTCGACCCCGTGACTGCCCGTTCCCTCCCCCCCTCGTGGGGGGAGAGGGGGTCGCGAGCACGGTGCCTGTAGCCCCCTCTCCCCAGCCCTCTCCCACGAGGGGAGAGGGAGCACGCTGCAAATGGGGCGTCGGCCGTGCTACGTTTCTTACTTGTTCACCGCCGTCCGCACCGGCGTGTCTTTCAGGCCGTTGCCGTCATAGGCCTTACGCAAAGTGCCGTTCGCGATCGCGTCGGTCATGAATTTGGACGCGAAGGCCAGCGATTGCGGATGGTTCAGCGGCACAGCGACCGCGGTCACGGTCTGCTTGAAGGTTTCGTCGAGCACATGGCTGCCCGGCAATTTTTTGGCCATGGCGTTGAGCTGATCGCGTGACAATGCGAAGGCATCGACGTCGCCGTTCTTGAGCAGGCCGAAGATCTCGTCATAGGTCTGGTACCCGGTGACCTTGGCGTTCTTCAGATGCGCGATTGCGCCGCGCATGGTGGTGGTGTTGTTGACGGCCGCGACCTTGATGCCGGACTGGTCGAGCGACTTGAAATCGGTAATCGGCGAGCCGGGCTTGACGATGTAGGTGGCGTCGGCGACCTCGTAGATCGGCCCGAACGACATCTTGGTTTCGCGCTCGGGATCCTTGGGCAGGAAAGTGACGTCCCAATTGCCCTTGCCGACGGAGTTGGTGATCTGCCCGGAATTCTGGAACACGACATACTCGACAGGCACGCCAAGCTGCGCCGCCATTTCCTTGCCGAGATCGACCGGCACCCCGGCGTAACCGCCGGTTTCAGTCTTGGTCGACCAGAACGCGCCGCCGGCCGGGCTGATCGCGATCGCCACCCGCAGCTTGCCGGTCGGTGCGATTTCGTCCTTGAGGCCATCGGCACTTGCCGGACCCGCGACCATCATCGCGGCGACAAGGGCAATTCCGGCCAGCGCCGGCACGAATTGAACAGACATTGAGTTTCTCCCAGCATCGACCCGTTATTGGTATCGGGCCTTCGCCGCCATTTTGGCCGATCGACGCGGGTGTTGAAACCCAAAAATCCGGGTTCGGGCCATTAAATGTTTGCGACTTGGCGATGAGCCTCGTGTCCCGGACGCGGTGCAGTACGAAGTGCTGCTCCGCAGAGCCCGGACCCACCACAATACAGGCAGTGCTTGCGGCATGGACCCCGGATCTGCAGCGCGTCACGCCGCAAGGGCGGCGCGCTGCGCAGCGTTCGGGGAACGCACGCGGTTGGCGGCGCGCAAGGACCGACCGGTTACGCCGCTACCGCCTTCGCCTCACTCGACCGCGCCACGAGATGCTTGCCGATGAACTCCGAATCGCGGCCGACGCCGACGAAGCGGCCGGAGCCCCAGGTATAAAGCCAGGGCAAGCCCGAGCACGTAGACGCCGTCCATCGAGGTGACGCCGCGCTTGTGGGTCGGATAGCCGGCGCCGTCGAAGATCGGCAGTTCGACCCACGACCAGTCCGAACGGAACCCGGTGGTCCAGATCATGGTGCTGATCCCGGCCGCAGCCGGATCGAGCGACGTGGCCGGCTGCTCGGGCTGCCAAACCGGCTGGTAATGCGGCGTGACCGGCGCCGCGATCGCATTGCGCGCGATGTGTTCGTCGATCAGGCCGCAGATGCCGTTATAGACCCGATCGGCATTGTCGAGATTTTTCGCGAGATCGTCGGCGAATTGCATCCGGCCGTCCTGGATGTCCTTGAGCCGGCCGTACAGCGACATGCCTTCGAGTCGCGAATTTGCGCAGATCGATGTCGCGGCCGCCGTCGCGCCCGGTCAGATAATGATTGGCGTTCTTGCGCACCTTTTCCTTCAGCTTGTGCTGATCGACCGGCAGATCGTACTGGCCGAGATCGTCGAGCCACTCCACGGCTTCGCGGCCGCGATAGACCCGCGGACAGCGCGGCGCGCTGCCGACCGCCAGATGCACCTTGCGGCCCGCCAGATGCAGATCCTCGGCGATCTGGCAGCCGGACTGGCCGCTGCCGATCACCAGCACTTCGCCCGGCAGGCAATTGTCCGGGATTGCGATAGGCCGAGGAATGCAATTGCGTGCACCGATGCGTCGAGCCGGTCCGACATCGCGGGCACCTTCGGAATGTGATAGCCGCTGACCGCGAGCACCACCGCATCCGCGGTCATCTCGCCGGCGCTGGTCTCCAGCGCGAAGCCGCCGCCGGCGGCCTGGCTTGAGACGAGTCACCGCGACGCCTTCCCGGATCGGCGCGGCGATGTGTCTGGCGTAGCCCTCGACATAGTCGACGATTTCATCGCGCAGCATGAATCCCTTGGGATCGCTGCCCTGATAGGGATAGCCCGGCAACTGGCACTGCCAGTTCGGCGTCACCAGGCAGAACGCATCCCAGCGCTGGGTCTTCCAGGAATGCGCGATCTGGTTCTTTTCCAGAACGACGTGGTCGATGCCGCTCTGCTTGAGCTGGTAGCTCATCGCAAGCCCGGCCTGCCCGCCGCCGATCACGACGACGCTGACATGCGATGGCAAGGTTTGGGACGGCAGGCTCTTGCTGGAGGACGAGGTCATGGCCTTCTCCTTTTATTCTTGAAATGATGTGACGGTGACAACGCCGTCAGGCGTTGCCTGAAAACGTTCGGCGGCGGCTTCCAGTCGCGCGAGCTGGCCCATCGCGCGCGAGCAGGCGAAGCCGTATTTTTCCCGCACCCGGTCGCTTGCGATCATCAGCGCCGTGCGGCTGCGCTGCATGAATTCGTTGAGATCGTAGCTGGCGCCGACGGCGAGGTGATCCTTGATCACCAGCGACGGCGAATAGCATTGCTCGGCGGCGCCATCGGGCCAGCGGATATGAAACAGCATCTCAGGCATGGGCCAACTCCGTCAGTCGCGCATAAACAGGCAGATGCGCCCGCGCGGTGTTGCTCCAGTCGTATTGCCGCGCCACCAGCGCGCCGCGTTGCGCCAGGCGCGAGCGCAGCGGCTGGGTCAGCGACGATCGCCATCGCGTTGGCGATCGAGCCGGCATTGTGGGGATCGCACCAGACCACGTCGCTCTCGTGCGAGATATTCGGTGAACGGCGCGATCCGCGAGGTCACGACCGGCGTGCCGCTCGCCATCGCTTCGAGCACCACCAGTCCAAAACCTTCCTTCACCGACGGAAACACCAGCGCGTCGGCGATCCGATACAGCGAGGGCATTTCCGCATCGGGAACCGGGCCGAGGCAGATCACCGCGCGGTCGAGCACGCCGCTGGCCGCGCGCAAGGCATCGAACTGCCTTCGGTAAGTCGTATGATCGAGCAGTGAGGCGCCGCCGGCGATCACGAGCTGGGCATCGCGATGGATATTCAGCACCTGCGCGAAGGCTTCGAGAATCCGGATCGTGTTCTTGCGCTCCTCGATGCCGCCGACCGCGAGAAACACGTGGCTGCCGTTGATGCCGTATCTGGTGCGCACTTCCTCGTCGATCGCGCGCGAGCCGCCGCTGAAGCGCGTGGTGTCGACGCCGTTGCCGATGATGGTGGCGTCGCGGCCGAACGCGGACAGGAGCTGCTGCTGCCAGAGCGCGCTGACGACGAACAGTTCATCGGCTTCGACAATCGAGCGCGCCTGCCACTCCGCGAGCCGCGGATCGGTGAAATGGTCGATATGATGCACGGTGCGCGCGAAGCGGCGGATCAGGCCGCGCTGCTTCAGGGTCGCGAGCGCATTGCCGGAGATGCCGTCCTGGGCATGAAAGACATCGAATCGCCGATGTTCCGGCGCCTCGAAATGCCGCAGATAATCCGCGATCCGGACCCGCACCATCTCGGCGACATCCTTGCCGACGGGCGACGCCATCACCGCGACCGCCAGGCGATAACGGCGCCCGGAAGAATCCCTTGCCGCTGGCGTCGGGCGCATGCACCACCGCCTCATGGCCGAGCCGGGTCAGCGCGTCGGCGAGTTCGATCGCATGCACCACGCCGCCGCGCGGATTGGTGGAATGCGCCAGGATCGCGATCCGCGGGCGCCACGCTCATGCGACCGCCCCCATCGCAACCCGCGCCTGTCCGCCGCCGATCAGCGGCTTTTCGGCGAAGTCCCAGATCGTCTCGGAGGCCGCGCCATCGCTGATGGTGACGCGGCTGCCCTGCGTCACCGAGCCGATGGCGGCGGCGGCGATGCCGCGACCGGCAAAGCGCGCGATGGTTTCCGCGACATGCCATGGCTTGACCGACAGCAGATAGCCGAAGCTCGGGAAGGTCAGCAGCCAGCGCTCCAGCGCGACGTCGGCCGGTTTCGGAACGGCATCGATATCGATATCGATCGCGACGCCGGAGCATTCGGCCAGCATTGCGGCGGTGCCGACGATGCCGCCCTGGCTGATATCCTTGGCGGCGCGCGACAGCCCGGCCTCGGCGATCAGCGGCAGCAATTCGATATCGCCGCGCAGCCGGGCATGCGGCGCGTCGGTCGCGGCTTCCCAGTTCGAGAACGGCTCGCGGTAGCGGCCGCGCAGGTCGATCGCCGCGATCAATGTGTCGCCGGGCTCGGCGTCGAAACTGGTCAGCAGCTTTTTGGCGCGGCCGAGGATCGCGACCGAGAATTGGCCGCGATCGGTGCGGATATTGGTGTGGCCGCCGACCACCGGCACCGCGAAGGCCTTGGCGGCTTGCTTCAGTCCCGCCAGCACCGGCGCGGCATTGGCTTCGCCATCGGCCCAGATCGCGTTGACGACGGCGATCGGCCGGCCGCCCATCGCCGCGATGTCCGAGATATTGACCATCGCGCCGCACCAGCCCGCGAACCAGGGATCGCCGGCGACGAACTCGTTCATGAACCCTTCGATGGCGAACAGCAGATAGCCGTCGCCGTCGGGGATCGCGGCGCAATCGTCGCCGACCGGGATTACGTCGTCGCCCGACAGGCCGAGCGACCGCGCCACCGCCGCGATGTCGCTCTTGGCCGCGATGCCGCTGCTGCGGCGCAGCCGCTCCGCCAGCGCGGATATCGTCGATACGGCGCTCATGCGGCGAGCTTCGGCAGCGACAGGAAGCCGATTTCGGGCTCCTTGAACGGCGGATAGAAATCGAGATCGGCCTGCATCATGTGATGCGGCTTGCCGTAGAGATCGACCTGCTCGAGCGTGCGCCAGTGCATGCGATGGAACAGTTCGGCGTTCTGGCTCTGGATGTTGCCGAGAAACGTGTGGCAGCCGCGCGCATGGGCCGAGGCCACCGCCAGCCGGATCAGCCCGGTGCCGACCGCGCCGAGCCGGCGATATTGCCCGGTCACCGCCAGCCGCGAGCCCCACCACACGCCGGGATCTTCCGGATGCCGGTGGATGCGCACGGTGCCGACCACGGCGTCGGCGGCGACGCCGAACAGCGAGATCGCGACAATCGGAATCGCGATGCTCATCGATCGCGTCGCGATCGTCGCCGTCGAACAGGCCCTGCTCGACGCAGAACACCTGCCGGCGCAGCGCGGCGGCGCCGCGCCTTCTCCCAGGCTTCGGTCGCGAACTTGATCTGATAGGCGCTGGCCAGAAACGGCTTGAACGGTTCGAACATCATGCCCGCACCCTCTTCTCGTAGGTCGAGAGCGCCGAGCAGGCGCCGCATTTGCCGCAGCCGGCCTTGATGTCGCTGGATTTCATGCCGGCCGTCGACCAGCATGTCCGACAGCGGCGACAGGATATCGTGCATGAACGACGGCGGCGGCGTCGGATGGCTTTCCAGCGGCGTGCCCGCGATCGGCACGAACGGCACCACGAAGGGATAGACGCCGACGCCGACCAGCCGCTCGCAGATCGTCGAGGATCTCTTCCTGGCTGTCGCCGAGGCCGGCCAGGATGTAGGTCGAGACCTGGCCGCGGCCGAACACCGGCACCGCCGCCTCGAACGCCTTGAAGTAACGCTCGACCGACACCTGCGCCTTGCCCGGCATGATGCGGGCGCGGACGCTCTCGGTGACGGCTTCCAGATGCATGCCGAGCGAATCGATGCCGGCATCGCGCATCCGCTGGAACCAGATGTCGTCATCCGGCGGCTCGCACTGGCCCTGGATCGGCAGATCGACCGCGGCTTTGACCGCCGATCGCGCTCTCGCACAGGATTTTCGCGCCGCGATCGCTGCCGGGCGGCGTGCCCGTGGTCATCACCATGTGGGTGACGCCATCGAGTTCGACCGCGGCCTTGGCGACCTCGCCGAGTTGCGCCGGGCGTCTTGCGCTCGATGGTGCGGCCGGCGGCGAGCGACTGGCCGATGGCGCAGAACTGGCAGGTCTTGGTGCGGCTCTGGTAGCGGATGCAGGTCTGCAGGATGGTGGTCGCCAGCACGTCGCGGCCATGCAGCGTGGCGATCTTGGAATAGGGAATGCCGTCGGCGGTCGAGCGCTCGTAGAAGCGCGGCCGCAACTGGAATTTCACTTCGCCGATCACCGCGCCGTCGCGGCTGACCTGGCTGCGGCCGAGCGTATCCGGCTTGGCGACGATGTACGGGCTCTCGAACGCCGGCGCGTTGTGCACCGGGATCATCACGGTCGCGCCGTCGATCGTCATCGGCATGTGATCGGAGGGTCCCGCCCCGCCGCGCCGGCTGTCGCCGCCGGCCTTGGGATCAACGAGACGAACTCCGAAGGATTGCAACTCGTTGATCAGCTGCTCGGTCGGCATCGGTTTCGGCGCTTCGGAAGCCAGGATCGGTTTCATCGGATGCTCCTGCGGTGGCGTAGGACGGCGTGGAATGGGATTTGTGCAAGGCTGCGGTCGGGCGATCGTCCCACAGCAGCGACAGCAATTCGGGCCGCGCATAATGGCCGACCGAATCCATCATCCGCTTGCGCTTGACGATCAGCGCCATGTCGAGATCGGCGATCAGGATGCCTTCGCCCGAGGTCAGCGGCGGCACGATGTGGTTGCCTTCCGGCGAGATGATCGCGGTCATGCAGCCGCCGCGCAGGCCGCGGCGCGGGCCTTCCTCGGGCGAAATCTTTGCGATCTGCTCTTCGGTCAGCCAGCCGGTGGCGTTGACGACGAAGCAGCCGCTTTCCAGCGCGTGGTGGCGGATCGTGACCTCGATCTGGTCGGCAAAGATCTGCCCGACCAGCGAGCCCGGAAACTGGGCGACGTGGATTTCCTCGTGCTGCGCCATCAGCGCGTAGCGGGCGAGCGGATTGTAATGCTCCCAGCAGGCCAGCGCGCCGATCCGGCCCGACCGCGGTATCGACCACCTTCAGTCCGGCGCCGTCGCCCTGGCCCCAGATCATCCGCTCGTGAAAGGTCGGCGTGATCTTGCGGCGCTTCAGCACCAGCGCTGCCGTCGGCATTGAAGATGAGCTGCGCGTTGTAGAGCGTGCCGTGGTCGCGCTCGTTGACGCCGAGCACGACGACCATGTTGTGCTGGCGGGCCGCCGCCGAAACCGCTTCCGTGACCGGACCGGGAACGACGACGGCGTTGTCGTAGAGATGGATGTGCTCGGCCCCCGACAGCATCGGCGGGCGGATGAACGAGAAATAGGGATACCAGGGCACGAAGGTCTCCGGGAACACGACGAGACGCGCTCCCTTCGCCGCCGCTTCCGACGTCGCCGCCAGCACGCGGTCCAGCGTGCCCGTCGGCGTGTCGAGGTCGGGCGCGATCTGCACCGCGGCCACCCTGATTTTTTCTTTCCCGGTCATCTCGCGCCCTCGCTGTTGTCAGATGCTGCGGATCAAAGCGTCCAGGTGTGGAGCATGAAGGCGTTTTCGTTGCGGTGGAGCAGCGTGAGATCCAGCACGTCGAGCGGGCTGATCGGGATGATGCCGGGGATCAGCGACGGCTCGCCATGGCCGTACAGCGCCTGCAGCGCGAAGCGGCACGCATAGACCTTGCCGCCTTCGGCCATGAACTTCACCAGCGTGTTGTTGAAGTTCTGGTGGCCCGGGAACGCTTCGTCGCCGAGCTTCGGGAAACCGCGCTGCACGCCGAGCGTGACGCCGGGGCCGTAAAGCAGGATCGAGGTCTCGAAGCCTTTGCGCATCAGGCGGGTGGCCTGCAGCATGTTGACGAAACCGATCGAGCCTTCGAAGGCGACGGTGTGGAACGTCACCAGCGCTTTTTCGCCGGGCTTGGCTTTGACGTCTTCGAAATACCTTTTGTTCGTAATCGACGAGATAGTCGCCCTTCTGATTGGCGGGCTTTGTCACGGCAGGCATGTTGCACTCCTTGCGGTTGGCACACCGGCTGTCGGCCGGGCGTATCCGCAATATTGCAACGGTCATGCCAATTGACGTTTTGCACACCGCATCATCAAAACAGTCAATTTGCGATCAATTATACATTCAATCTTGAATGGATTTCTGACGGGATCAAAAACGCTGGCGCAAAAAGATGCGTAGAAATCTTGTGCGCCCTGCTTTTCCCGTGAGCAAATCGCACCTGAAGGAACCGCAATATGACAGCATCGCTGTCGGATCTTTACATCATCCATGAGAAGTTGCATGAAGGATTTCGGTGCAACAATATGCAGTCAATAATCGACGCTCGGAATGGTGCGAATTGATGGCCGACTGGACCCCTGATCTCGCGACCAGCGACAAGCCGCGTTATCTCGCGATCGCGGATGCCATCGCCGACGACATCGGCGCCGGGCGACTGGCGGTCGGCGATCGCCTGCCGCCGCAACGCAAGCTCGCCAAGCGGCTCGACGTCGATTTCACCACGGTGGCGCGCGGCTATGTCGAGGCGCAGAAGCGCGGCCTGATCGAATCCAAGGTCGGCCAGGGCACCTTCGTGCGCGACAAGCCAAGGCCGCGGCGCAACCAGCCGGCGCCGCCGCCACGACCGGTCGATCTGTCGATGAACCTGCCGCCGGAGCCCGACGATCCCGAGTTGATCGAGCGGATGCAGGCCGGCGTCGAATACGTCTCGCGCGATATCGTCTCGCTGCTGCGCTACCAGGGTTTCGGCGGCACCCAGGCCGACAAGGACGCGGCATCGAGCTGGCTCGGCCGCCGCGCGCTGGTGCCGGCGCAGGAGCGCATCTTCGTCTCGCCGGGCGCGCATCCGGCGCTGCTCGGCATCTTGACCATCCTGGCCAAGCCCGGCGACGTCCATCGCTCTGCGAAGCGATGACCTATCCCGGCATCCGCTCGATCGCCGCCCAACTGGGACTGAAGCTGGTCGGGTTGCCGATGGATGCGGAAGGCATCGACGTCGACGCGCTGACCGACGCCTGCAAGAAGGCCAAGCCGAAGGCGCTGTATCTCAATCCCGACGCTTGCAAAACCCGACCACGCTGACGATCAGCGACCAGCGCCGCCGCGACATCGCGGCAGTGGCGCGGCGCTTCAAGCTGCCGATCGTCGAGGACGACGCCTACGGCTTCATCCCGGCCCACGGCCACGCGCCGTTCGCCGCGATCGCGCCCGACCTGACCTGGCATGTCGCCGGCCTCGCCAAATGCATCGGCGCCGGATTGCGCGCCGCCTATGTCGTGGTGCCCGATACCCGTTCGACCTGGCCGTTCGCCGCCGCGCTGCGCGCCGCGACCGTGATGGCCTCGCCGTTCACCGTGGCGCTGGTGACGCGCTGGATCGAGGACGGCACCGCCGATACGCTGCTGCGCTTCATCCGCAGCGAAACCACGGCGCGGCAGAAGCTGGTGTCGGAAATCCTGCCGAAGGGGATCTACAAGAGCGATCCGCTGAGCTTCAATATCTGGGTCGAACTGCCGGCGCTCTGGAATCGCGCCGCTTTCGTCGGCCACATGCGCTCGACCGCGATCGGCGTCGTCGCCAGCGACGCGTTCACGGCCAACGGCACGCCGCCGGAAGCGGTGCGGGTCTGTCTCGGCGGCCCGATCGGCCGGCCGCGGCTGGCCGCCGGTCTGGAATACATGACGCACGCATTGACGGAATCGCCCGCGCTGGCGTCGGCGTTTTTGTAGAGCGATCAGCACGCGCGGCGTTCCCCGGATGCTGCGCAGCGCGCCGCCCTTCGCGGCGTGGTGCGCTGCTGATCCGGGGTCCACGCAACGGGAACGCGGACATTCCAGCATGGGTCCCGGCTCTGCAGAGCAGCACTTTGTGCTGCACCGCGTCCGGGACACGAGCTAAAGACCTGCCAGCACCGGCGCAAAGCCGTCGCGGTTGGCTTGCCGGGCGCGGCTGTATTCGATGATGCGCGCGGTTTCATCGGCGACGTGTTCGCCAAGCATCTCGGCGATCAGATGCAGCGTGGTGTCGATGCAGAGCGAGACGCCGCCGCCGGTGACGACGCCGCCCTGGTCCACCAGCATCGCCTCGCGCACGTCGATCGCGGGATAGTCTGCGCGCATCACGTCGAGCGGGGATTTTTCCGGCGGCACCACTTCGCGCTTGGTGGTCGCGGCGGCGCCGTTGAGAATGCCGCTGGCCGCCAGAATCATGCCGCCGGTGCAGACCGAGGCGATACGGCCCGCGCGATGGACGCGCCTGACATAATCGAGCGTCGCCTCCGCTTCGGCCTGTGCGGGCCAGCCGGGGCCGCCGGTGACGATCACCAGATCGCAGGCGGGCGCCTCGGCGATGCCGAAATCGGCGGACACGTTCAGGCCGTTGGCCAGCGCGACCGGGCCGGCGCGCGGCGCGATGGTGCAGATCTCGATTTCGGGCGCGATACGGCGAGCCATCGACAGCACGCCGAAGGTGGCGAGATCGATCGGCTCGACGCCGTCATAGATGAAAATGCCGAACCGCATCGGAATCCATCCGTAACAGCTATTCGTGCAACGGAATTCCCCGGGTCTCGCGCGCGGCCAGGGCCGCGACCAGCGTGATCGCCCCGAGCACGATCATCATGATCGAGACGCCGGCGGTGCCGCCGATATATCCGACCATCGCGGTGGCGATGATCGGCGCGAAGCCGCCGCCGATCGCCGCCGAAAGCTGGAAGCCGAAGGTCGCGCCGCTATAGCGCACGCGAGGGCCGAACAATTCGGGGAAATAGCAGGATTCGGACGCGAACATCAGGCCATGGCCGAAATTCATCGCGACGATCATGGCGATCAAGATCACCGCCTCGCTCTTGCTTTCCAGCATCCAGAACAGCGGGAAGGCAAACACGATGGTGAAGATCGCGCCGACGATAAACAGCGGCCGGCGGCCGATCTTGTCGGAGAGCCATCCGAACAGCGGCAGCGTGATCAATTCGAGCAATGCGGCATACAGCACCGCATTCAGCATCATCGGCTTGGCGATGCCGAGCTTGGTGGTGGCGTAGACCACCACGAACACGGTCAGCATGTAGACCCACGATACTTCGGACAGCTTCAGGCCGACCGCGATCAGAAACGATCTGGTGTTCTTGCCCATCGCCTCGGCGAACGGATTGCTGGACAGATTATCGCGCTGCTTGAGGCCCTCGAACACCGGCGTCTCCGGCACCCGCGAACGCACGAAAGTGCCGAGCGCCAGCAACACCACGCTGACCAGGAACGGAATCCGCCAGCCATAGGACTGCACGTCGGCGTCGGACAATCTGGTCACCATCGAGAACACCAGGGTCGCCAGCACCAGCCCGATCGGGAAGCCGAGCTGCACGAAGCTGGTATAGAGCCCGCGCTTGTCGGACGGCGCGTGCTCCAGCACCATCAGCGACGCGCCGCCCCATTCGCCGCCAAGGCCGATGCCCTGGATGATGCGCAGCAGGATCAACAGCACCGGCGCCAGGATGCCGATCGAGGCGTAGGTCGGCAGCAGGCCGATGCAGAAGGTCGAGAGGCCCATGATGAAAAGAGTGACAACCAGCATCGATTTGCGTCCGAGCCTGTCGCCGAAATGGCCGAACAGCGCCGCACCGAGCGGCCGCGCCACGAAGCCGACCGCATAGGTGCCGAGCGCCGCGAGTGTGCCGGCCAGCGGATCGATGGTCGGGAAAAACGCCTTGTTGAACACCAGCGCGGCGGCGGTGGCGTAAATGAGAAAGTCGTACCATTCGATGATGGTGCCGACGCTGCTGGCGAACACGATAGCGTTCATGTTCATGGGTTCCGTCTCGGCGATCGGCGCCGTTGCCGTGATGGTCATGGAAGCCTCCTGCTGCACGCTACCTGCTTGAAGCGATGCAAGCCGCGTGCCGAAGGAACCAGCGGCCAGGTTGGCGACAGTCAGAAACGCCTGCTTATTTCTTCCAGCCGTTTCAGGCTTACACTTCGACCCGAAATCCGACCTCGATGATGGCGTCCTGCGGGATCTTGAAAAAGTCGGGGGCGCGGCTGGCGATCCGGTTGAGGAACGAGAATACCGCGAACGACACCGGCCCGATCGCGGAGTTTTCTTCTTTCCGGACGATGGTCTCGTGGGCGATGTAATAGTTCTTGTGCTCGAGATCGGCGTCGAAGCCGAGCTTGTTGCAGTTGATCAGGGTCAGCGGAATGTCGGGGGTCTGCATGAAGCCGAGCCGAACCTGAATGCGGTAGAAGCCGTGGCCCAGCCGGTGCACCGAATGGCGTTCGTGGAACGGCACCCGCGGCCGGCGATCGGACACGAACGTCAGCAGCACCACGGTGGCATGCAGAACCCGGTTATGCTCGATGTGGCGCAGCAGCATCGGCGACGCGCCATGCTCGACCTTGGTCAGCCAGACGCCCATGCCGGGCGCCCGGCCGATGCAGCGCTGGTCGGCGTAACCGAGAAATTCCTTCAGCGGCATCGACATCTCCGAGAGACGGTGCCGGACTTCGGTCGAGCCCTTGCGCCACGACAGCATCAGCACCGCGATCACGGCGCCGACGATCAGCGGAAACCAGCCGCCCTCGGTGATCTTGATCGAGTTCGACACCAGGAACATGGCGTCGATCGCGCCGAACATCACGAGCACGGGGATGGCGAGACCCGGCGGCCACAGCCATCGCCGCACCGCGACCCGATAGAGCAGGATCGTGGTGATCAGCATGGTGCCGGATACCGCGATGCCATAGGCCGCCGCGAGATTTTCCGACGAGCGAAACAGCAAAACGGTGAACAGCGTGCCGGTCATCAACAGCCAGTTGGCGGCCGGAACGTAGATCTGGCCGGCCTCATCGGCCGAGGTCGGCACGATCCGCGCCCGCGGGCACAGCCCCATCTGCATCGCTTGCCGGGTCAGCGAGAACACGCCTGACACCAGCGCCTGCGACGCGATGATGGTGGCGAAGGTCGCCAGCACCAGCATCGGGACCAGCGCCCAGCCCGGCGCCAGTTTGTAGAACGGATTGTCCGCCGCAGCGGGATCGCGGAGGATCAGCGCGCCCTGCCCGAAATAATTCAACAACAGCGCCGGCAGCACCAGCCCGAACCAGGCGCGGCGGATCGCGGCGGCGCCGACATGGCCCATGTCGGCATACAGCGCCTCGCCACCGGTCAGCGCCAGAAACACCGCGCCGATCACGACGAAGGAAATTTTGGGATCGCGCGCCAGGAAATGCACGGCCTCCAGCGGATTGATCGCGGCCAGGATCGCGGGCGCCATCCAGATATTGATCGCGCCGAGCACGCCGAGTACCACGAACCACAGCACCATGACCGGGCCGAACAATTTGCCGATGCTGCCGGTGCCGTATTTCTGGATCACGAACAAGCCGATCAGGACCGCGATGGTG
This sequence comes from uncultured Alphaproteobacteria bacterium, assembly GCA_963845435.1. GTDB lineage: Bacteria > Pseudomonadota > Alphaproteobacteria > Rhizobiales > Xanthobacteraceae > Bradyrhizobium. The sequence continues at coordinate 182,688 of CAWJSD010000006.1, read as the reverse complement.
GCCGGCAGAATAAAATCCTCGAAATGCGGCGCGATCAGTTTCAGTCCTTCCATCGCCGACAGCACCGAGATCGCCGGCGTGATGACGCCGTCGCCATACAGCAGCGAGGCGCCGATCACGCCGAGCAGCACCAGCACCGGCAAGCTTGGCGCCGTCGGCCACCTTGTCGGCGGCGACCAGCGACAGCAGCGCCAGGATGCCGCCCTCGCCGTCATTGTCGGCGCGCAGCACGAACGTCACATATTTCAGCGACACCATCGCGCATCAGCGCCCACAAGATCAGCGAGACGATCCCGATCACGTCGGCCGGCGCGGGATCGGCATGGCCGATGCCGGCGAGTGCGACCTGAAACGCATAGAGCGGGCTGGTGCCGATATCGCCGAACACGACGCCGAGCGCGGTCAGCGCCAGGAACCACGGGCTGCCGGCATGATGCAGATATTTGGCGTGATCGAGATGCACGTCCGGCTGGGCATGGCCGGAATCGGCCACCGCACGGTCGACCAGGCTACCGACCGGCGCACTCGCAGGAATATCCATGGCCACCTCACGACACGATATGGGCGCGCGTGAGGTTTCATTCAAGATTTAGGCCATATCGGCCGGACTTGGTCGCCGGCCATACGGCACGATTCAATTCGCCTGCGCCGCCGGCACCTTGATCTCGTTCGGCAGGATGATCGCGGCCGCGATCACCAGCAGGCACAGCCCGGCGAAGGCGTGCAGCATGGTGACAAAGCCGCCCTGCTGGTACAGCCACGCCACCAGGCCGACCGAAGCGCCGGCCGCGGTGAAGCCGATGAAATAGCGCACCGCATAGGCGCGCGAGCGCCATTCCTCGCTGGTATATTTGCCGACCATGGCGTCGTTGACGGTGACCTGGCCGAACGCGCCCATCACGATGCCGATCGAGACCAGGATCAGCGGCAGGTTCGACAAGGTCGCGGCGAAATACAGAAACGGCGCCAGCACGAACGACAGCGGCAGCGAGACGGCCTTCAGCGAATGGCGGTCGATCAGCTTGCCGATGGTGTATTGCGTCATCGCGCCGAACACATAGACGCAGGCCGCGATCACGCCGAGCAGCGCCGGGCTTCTGGTCAGGTCCGCCAGCCGCTCGGCGAACAGTTTCGGCAGCGCCACCGTGATCGCGTTGAACGTGGTCGAGATCGCGATCACCACGATCAACAGCGCCAGGATCACCCGCCACATGTCCTGCTTGGCCACCCGCGCCTGCGCCGCGGCCTGCTTCGAGCCGGTGCGGTCCTCGTGCACCACCATCAACGCAAACGCGACGCCGATCAGGATCGTGACGACGCCGGGAATGATGAAGGCCCAGCGCCAGCCGAGATATTGCCCGACCACGCCGGTGACCAGCGCCGACGACGCCACGCCGAGATTGCCCCAGACGCCGTTGAGGCCCATCTCGCGGCCGAGCTTGTCGGCATAGGACACGATCATCGCGGTGCCGACCGGATGATAGATCGAGGCGAACATGCCGATCGAGAGCAGCGCCGCGCCAAGCTGCAGCGGCGTCTGCACCAGCCCGACCGCGATCATCGACAGCCCGATGCCGGCAAAGAAGATCACCATCATGTGGCGGCGGCTCCAGCGATCGCCGAGCCAGCCGGTGATCAGCGAACCGGCGCCGAAGGCGATGAAGCCGGGCGTCGCGTAAGGCAGCAGTTCCGAATAGGCCATGCCGAGCGCCGGCCCCATCACGATGACGGCGGCGGCGAAAATCAGCATCGCGTAATGGTCGATGAAATGGGCGGCGTTGACGAAACCGATCACCCTGGCCGGGCTGTTCATGGGGCGAATCCTCGTGTCGAATCTGTTCTTTTGCCGGATAGGTTATAGGGTCTTGCCCTGACGGGATGTGGCCAATGACTATCGCCGAAACGCCAATCGCAACCCTGGAAGGAATCCAGCCCTCGACCGACGCCGGCGTGCATCTGGTGGCGCGTCTGCTACCGCAAAGGCCGTCCGGCTCGGCACCCATATGCACCGCGAGGCGCAACTGGTCTATGCCGCCCGGGGCACCATGCAGGTCACCACGCCGAAAGGCCGCTGGCTGGTGCCGCCCGACCGCGCGGTGTGGGTGCCGGCGTTGCTCGAACATTCGATCGACGTGCTGGCCGATATCGAGATGCGGACGCTGTATTTCGACCTGGCCTGGCTGGCGCGGCAGGATCGCAGCGACGACCTCGACGCCGAATATGTGGTGCGGGTATCGCGGCTGCTGCACGAGACCATTCTGGCGCTGTTCGACGGCCGCAACGAATGCCGAACGCGCCGAGATGCTGGTCAAGCTGGCGCTTGCTCGAACTGCACGCCGCGGAGGATTCCGCGACCTTCATCCCGCTGCCGCACGAGCCGCGCTGCCGCCGCGCCGCCGATATCGTGCTCGCCGATCCCACCGGCGCGCACGAGATCGAAAATCTCGCGCGCACGGTCGGCACCTCGGCGCGGACGCTGTCGCGGCTGTTCGCATCGGAAACGCAATTGAGTTTCAAGAGCTGGTGCCAGCGCGCACGCATCGCAGCAGCGATCGAAAAACTGTCGACCGAAGCCAATTTCCCGGTCAAGCAACTCGCCTCCGAACTCGGCTATGCCAGCGTGCCGGCGTTTTCGCACGCGTTCCGGCAAGTGACCGGCAAGACGCCGACGGAATTTGCGGGAGAAGTGCGTAAACGTACCTGCGTCAAACGGACTAGCGTGCCGGCAATGACGGCTTCGCGCGAGCCATGTGCTACTCTTTTGTTGCCCGCTTGATTGTGACCGACTTTGCCTTAAATTCCGGGTAAGGTCCCGCATCACCTCTGGATCGACTCGCTGACATGGCCAACGCGTTTTTTGCCGATTTGTTATCGACGATTTCCGAACGTGGCCGCACCTTGTTGCGGCGAGGCGCACCGGCCGATGTCCGGCAGGATGCCCCTGGACCTGATCGAACTTTGCGAAGCGCTGCTGTCCGGCCGCGGCGAGGCTTCCGGCACCGCGATGGCGCGCGAGGTGCTCGACCGCTATCACCATCTCGACAAGGACGGCCGGATCACTTTCTTCGAAACCCTGGCGCGCGATTTCGGTCCGGACCGCGAAAAGCTGTCGCAGGCGATCGAGGCCTGGCGCGCGCAGCCGAGCGACGACGACGCCAGCGACCTGCATTTCGCCTCCGAACCGCGGCGGCAGGAACTGATCCGCCGGCTCAACCGCGCGCCTGGCGGCACCAGCGACCTGGTGGCGATGCGCGCCGATCTGCTCGGCCTGCTCAAGCACAAGAAGGACCTCGCCGCGCTCGACCGCGACATCGTCCATCTGCTGTCATCGTGGTTCAACAGGGGATTTCTCGTGCTGCGCAGTATCGACTGGTCGAGCCCCGCCAACATCCTGGAAAAGATCATCCGCTACGAGGCGGTGCACGAAATTCGCGACTGGAACGATCTGCGCCGCCGCATCGATCCGGTCGACCGGCGCTGCTACGCGTTCTTCCATCCGGCGCTGGTCGACGAGCCCTTGATCTTCGTCGAAGTGGCTCTGACTGAGACCATTCCTGGCGCGATCGCGCCGCTGCTGGCCGAGGACCGCCAGCCGGTCGCGATCGACCGCGCCCGCACCGCGGTGTTCTATTCGATCTCCAATACCCAGCGCGGGCTCGGCGGCATTTCGTTCGGCAATTTCCTGATCAAGCAGGTGGTCGAGGAACTGCAGCGCGAACTGCCCAAGCTCGACACCTTCGTGACCTTGTCGCCGGTGCCGGGCTTCATGCAGTGGCTGAAGCAGGCACCGGCCGATCTGCCGGTGTCCGACGAGGGCCGCGCCGTGCTGGCGCAGCTCGACAATCCCGACTGGGTCGGCAACCCGGAACTCGCGGCCCAGATGCGAAGCGTGCTGGAGCCGCTCGCCGCATATTATTTCCTGAAAGCGCGCACGCCGAGAGGACGCCTGATCGATCCGGTGGCGCGCTTCCATCTCGGCAACGGCGCGCGGCTGGAGCGGATCGACTGGCTCGGCGACATCTCGCCCAAGGGCATGCGCGAATCCGCCGGTGTCATGGTCAACTATCTCTACCGTCTCGAGGACATCGAGAAGAACCACGAAGCCTTCGTCAACCAGGACGAAGTGGTCGCCTCCAGCGCGGTGAAGAAGCTGCTGAAGCCCGAAGGCGGCCGGCGGCTGTTGGACATGCGGCTGTCGCGCGCGGCGGAGTAGGAGGGCGGCGCCGCTTGGGACGTTGGCCCGCACTCACGCTCATTGCGAGCGAAGCGTGAAGCAATCCAGGGGCTCCGATGCATTACGTAGGTCTCGCATGCGACGCCTCGTCAGCTTTGCGATCCTCGCAATGACGGCAACTCTCAGAACGTCGCCCGTGCCGAGACCTTGAAGGTGCGCGACTGGCCCGGCGAGATGTTGTTGTTGCCGTCGGCCGACGCCCAATAGCCCTTGTTGAACATGTTCTCGATGTTGAACTGGGCCTTCCAGTGTTCGTCGATGTTCACGTAGAGCGCGGTGTCGAACCGGACGAAGCCCGGCAGCCTCACGGTGTCGTCCGACGAAGCGAAGGAATTGCCGAAGTAGATCACGCCGAGGCCGACGCCCCAGGTCGGATCGATCTGATACCGGTTCCACCATGCCACTTGATTGTACGGCACCAGCTGGACCCGATTGCCGGGCACCACCGTCGCCGACGTCGCGCTGGTGATGTGCGCGTCGGTATAAGCATAGGCCAGCGACGACTGCCACTGCGTCGGTGACATAGCCGGTCAGGCTGGCTTCGAAACCGCGGGTCAAGGTGCTGCCCGACGGCAGGAAGAAGCCGGGATTGTTGCCGTCCGCGATCGGCTGGTTGGTGCGGTTCAGATTATAGACCGCGGTCGAGAACAGCAGCTTCGGATTGATGTTCCACTTGCACGCCGATTTCGACGTTCTCGAATTTCTGCGGCTCGAGAATCAACGTCCCGTCGGTCAACGAACTGAACTGATCGCCCGACGCCGGCAGATAGGAAATGCTGTAGGCGGTATAGACCGAGACCGCATCGATCGGCTTGATGATCGATGGCGGCCTGCGGCGAGATCTTGTCGTCGACCCGGTGACGCAGGATGCCGGTGTTCTGGTCGACCGCCGTCATGTCGAATTGATCGAACCGCGCGCCGGCGATCAGTTGCAGCCAGCGGGCGATTTCGATGGTGTCGCGCGCATAGCCGGACTCGACATAGAGGCGGTATTTGCTGTTGGAGTCGGCGGCGACGACGCCGTCGCCGATGTTGGCGGACGTAAAGTGGTGGACGAAGTTGACCGGCCCGAAATAGGTCGGCGCGAACGGATTCTGCACGATCGTATTGATGCCGGTCGCGGTGCCGTTCGGGAAATCACCGGTGTTGCGGATAATCGATGCCGGTCTGCTGGCCGAATTCGGTGCCGAACGCAACGGTGTGGAATACCGGCCCGGTCGCGGTCTTGTAGACGAAATCGGTCTGGTTGAAGGCGTTGTCGCGGTTGGTCCAGTGCTGATAGGCGCCAAGATTGACCGCGGTGTCGGCCGGATTCACCGCGCCGCCGAGCGGTCCGTTGGCGGGATAGACGTTCTGATAGAACTTCTTGTAATCGGCATAGATGGTGCCGTTCCGCACGGTCAGGCCGTTTTCGAAATCGTGTTCGACGATCGCCATTCCGGTCTGCACATTGGCGCGCGCCATGTTGAGCGTCGGGCTGCAGAAGCAGGTCGAGAAATCGCCGTCCGGCGCGAACGGGTGAGCCGGATTGAATCGGGTCGACGACGGCGCCGTCGCATTGGTCGCCTGCGAGGGGTTGCCGCGATCGGAAAGCCGTTCGTCGTGGTAGTACTCGTAGCTCAGCTTGATCTTGGTGGTGTCGTTCGGAGTCAGCGTCACGGTCGGGTTGAGGCCGTAGCGTTCGAGTTGACCGAAATCGCGGAAGGTCTCGCTGCCTTCGTAGAATGCGTTGAGGCGCACCGCGACGTCGGGGTTGATGGCCTGCCCGGCATCGAGGGTGAAGCGCCGGTCGCCCCACGAGCCGGTCTGCGCCGAGGCCTCGTAGACACGGGTGCCGTCGGCTTCCTTGAGCGTGCGGTTGACCACGCCGCCGCCGGCGCCGCGGCCGAAGGTCAGCGCGTTGGTGCCTTTCAGCACTTCGACGCTCTGCGCGTTGTAGAGATCGCGGAAATACTGCACGTCATCGCGAAAGCCGTTGACGAAGAAATTGGCGCTGGTGTCGACGCCGCGGATCACCAGTTCGTCGCGGTTGCCTTCGCCCTGGTGCACGGCGACGCCGGGAACGTAGCGGGTGATGTCGGTGAAGTTGACCGGCGCCTGGTCCTGGATGAAATCCTTGGTGATGACATTGACCGACTGCGGAATGTTGACCAGCGGCGTGTTGACCTTGGTCGCCACCGACGTGCTGTTGGCATAGATGCCGACGGTCCCGGTGCGGGCATTCTGCGACTGCGAAGCCGCCGCCGGCGCGGCGATGGGCTCCGGCGCCCGCCTCGCGGTCTGGGCTCGGCGGCGCTGGCCGCTGCGATCGGCCTGACGCGAAGGCGTGGTGGCCCGGCGCTTGGCTTCGGGCGCCGCCACCGTGACCGGCGGCAATGGCGCTTGTGCGGCCGACTGCGCCTGGGCGTTCGACGCGCCAAGCGTGGCTTCGAGCGCGAGGTAGCTGATCGAAAGCAGCAGCGACTTCGAGATCAGATTGGTTCGGCACCGCGTTTGAAGCGCGTTGTTGTTGGTCATGACGCTTAATCCCCACGAGAAAAAATTTCGTCTTGGTGGCAAGACGACTTCCGGGCTCTCATGAGAGACGCGCCGCGACGCGTCCAGAGCGTGCGTTTCAAAATATTTCCGTGCAGGGATGGAATAATTTCGAAATGTTTCTTTTGGAGCAAATCCAGACCAGGCGTCCGTTTCAGGAAGGCCAACAAATCGTTGGCCTTTTTATCAACCGTGCGATTTTTGCGGCGAGCTAAGAATGAAAAATCGCGGTTGATGTGTTTCTAGATATTCTAAATTGTAAAAGCGCCGCACAACTCGTCAGCAACACGCCGTCGAAAAAAATCATCGACGGGAATAAATCTGCGCTTGCGGAGTTTTATCGTGCCGTTAGCCCTTGGGGCGCGATGACTTTTGTTTAAATCGTCATCGCGATCGATTTCGCTATTTTGCGTTTCACTCCGCTCCAACCGAACGGTCGCGCACGATGAGCAGGCGGCAGAGCATCAAGGAAAAAGGCTTCGTCGTCGAAACCGGCGGGCGTGCGCTGCTGGCGTTTCGTGCCGGCGGCATCGAGCAGGCCAGAATCCTGTGTGGCGAAGACTGGTTCGTCGAGGAACTAGCGACGTATCGTTCGGGCGGCCAACCGGTCTGGGATGGCTCGACCGAACTTCGGGTTCGCCGCGCCAACACATCCGAAGCCGCGGAAATCCAGATCGCGCTGACCACCGAGCTGGTCCGCAAGGAATACGAAGGCTACGTGTTCGCGTTCCTCGTCCCCCTCGACGCGACCTTGCAATGACGCCAGCCTGAAACTCAGGACGCCAGCGCCTTCATCTCCTTGTAGAGATCGGATTTGCCCTCGAAGCCGATGCCCGGCAGATCCGGCATGGTGATGTGGCCGTTCTCGACCCGAACGCCATCCGGGAAGCCGCCATAGGGCTGGAACAGATCGGGATAGCTCTCGTTGCCGCCGAGCCCGAGGCCGGCCGCGATGTTGAGCGACATCTGATGGCCGCCATGCGGGATGCAGCGGCTCGGCGACCAGCCCAGCGTTTGCAGCACCGCCGAGCGTGCGCTGGTATTCGCACAGCCCGTAGGACAGCGCGCAATCGAATTGCAGCCAGTCGCGATCGGGCCGCATGCCGCCGTAGCGGAACAGGTTGCGCGCGTCCTGATGGCTGAACAGGTTTTCGCCGGTCGCCATCGGGCCCGGATAGAACTCGGCCAGCGCGGCCTGCAGCTGGATAGTCGAGCGGATCGCCGGCTTCCTCGTACCAGAACAGCGGATAGTCGCGCAGCATCTTGGCGTAGGCGATCGCGGTTTCCAGATCGAAGCGGCCGTTGGCGTCGACCGCGAGTTGCGCGCTGCTGCCGATCTCCTTCAGCACCGGCTTCGATGCGCTTGCGGTCTTCGGCGATCGGCGCGCCGCCGATCTTCATCTTCACGACGTTGTAGCCGCGATCGAGATAGCCGCGCATTTCGCCGCGCAGCGCCGACAGATCCTTGCCGGGATAATAATAGCCGCCGGCGGCATAGACGAAGACGCGCGGATCGGCGGTGCGGCCGTGGCGCTCGGCCAGCAGCCGGAACAGCGGCTTGCCGGCGATCTTGGCCACCGCGTCCCACACCGCCATGTCGATGGTGCCGACCGCGACCGAGCGCTCGCCATGGCCGCCCGGCTTCTCGTTCGACATCATCGCGGCCCAGACCTTGTCGGGATCGAGATTGTCGCCGGACGCGTCGAGCAGTGATTTGGGATCGGCCTCGGTGATCCGCGCCGCGAACCGCTCGCGGATCAGGCCGCCCTGCCCGTAGCGGCCGTTGGAATTGAAGCCGTAACCGACCACGGTCTTGCCGTCGCGCTTCACGTCGGTGACGACGGCGACGAGGCTGGTCGTCATCTTGGTGAAGTCGATATAGGCGTTGCGAATGGGCGAGGAGATCGGTTTGGTGATCTCGCGAACGTCGACGATACGGACCATGGGTTTTGGCTTTCTGTATTAGAGCATCCGCAGCGTCATTGCGAGGAGAGAAGCGACGAAGCAATCCAGAGGCCGCGTTACGTGACTCCTGGATTGCTTCGCTTCGCTCGCAATGACGGGATCCTACGACGCGGGCTTATCCCGGAAATACGGCTCGACCGGGCCGTGCACCTTCAATGTCAGCGGGTTGCCGTAGCGGTCCTTGGCGTTGCCCGCGGTGACGCGAACCCAGCCTTCGCTGACGCAATATTCCTCGACATTGGTTTTCTCGACGCCCTTGAAGCGGATGCCGACATCGCGCGCGAGGATCTGTTCGTTGTAATACGGGCTGTTCGGATCGGTCGACAGCCGGTCGGGCAATTGATCGCTCATCACTTCGCTCTTTTCGTTCACAGTAGCGCCTCGATTTCCTTGGTGAGCCCTTCAGGCTTGCTGGTCGGCGCGTGCCGCGCCACCACCCGGCCGCTGCGATCGACCACGAATTTGGTGAAATTCCACTTGATCGACGACCCCAGCAGTCCGGTCTTCTCGCGCTTGAGATATTGATACAGCGGATGGGCGTTATCGCCGTTGACGTCGATCTTGGCAAACATCGGAAAGCTGATGCCGTATTCGGTGGAGCAGAACTGCTCGATCTGCCTGGCGTCGCCGGGCTCCTGGCTGCCGAACTGGTTGCAGGGAAATCCGAGCACCGAGAAGCCACGCGGGCTCAAGGTATCGTGCAGCGCCTCGAGACCCTTGTATTGCGGGGTGAAACCGCAGGCGCTGGCGGTGTTAACGATCAGCAAGACCTTGCCCTCGAATTGCTTCAAGGAAATCTCGTCGCCGGCGAGCGAGGTCGCCGTGAAATCGTAAACGCCAGCCATCCCGCTCTTTCGTCTCTGACCTGAACCGGCCTAATGCACGGGATCGACCGGTGAAGACGGCGTGCCGCCGGCCTCGATCGCCTCGCCGGCCAGCAGGCACATGTCTTCCCGAAAGCGCCCGGCGACCAATTGGACGCCGACCGGAATGCGGCCGACCAATCCCGTGGTGACGGTTAGCGCAGGTAGCTGCATGAAGGGAATAGCAATCTGCGGCAGTTGCGCCGCCCAGACCCGCGCGAAGGAAGCATCGTCCTTGCGGTCGAGATGGTCGGGAAACGGCAGCTCCCCGCAGGCCGGCATCAGCACCACCGGATACCGCTCCAGGAACTGAAGCCACTCGCGGCTGAGGGTGGCCCGCCGCACCAGCGCCTTGGAGAACTCCGTCACCTCGAACGGGAACACCTTGGAGCGGTTGCCGCGCAGGCAGGCCAGCGCGCCGGGATCCCCCTCGCGCTCGGCCAGTTCGAGCTGGGTTTCATAATTGTCGCCGAGCCACAATTTGGTTTGCCAGTCCGCCGCCTCGCGCAGCGGCGGCAGTTCGACTTCCTCGACCGTCCAGCCGGCCTTTTCCAGCCGCTTGGCCGCGTCGCGGACGGCGGCCTTGACCTCCGGAACGGTCTCCAGACCATCGGGCGCGACGTTCATCGCCACCCGCTTCGGCTTCGGCGGGCCTTCCAGCGGCGCCGGCACCCACCAGGTGTCGCGCACGTCGGGGCCGGACATCGCCGCCAGCCCGATCCTGAGATCGCCGATGGTGCGCGCCAATGGACCCGAGACCGCACTGCTTTGCGGCGCGAACCGCCACTCGGCGACCGACGCGTTGCGCGCCGCGATCCGGCCGGTGGTCGGCCGCAAGCCGTGGACGCCGCAGGCATAGGCGGGAAAGCGGATCGAGCCCGCGATGTCGGTGCCATGCGCGATATGCCCGATGCCGGCAGCAACTGCCGATCCCGCGCCGCCGGACGAGCCACCCGGCGTGATCGAGGGATCGCGCGGATTCTTGGTGTCGCCATGGACGAGATTGGTGGTGAACCAGCGATAGGAAAATGCCGGGCAATTGGTGCGCCCGAGAATCACCGCGCCGGATTTGCGCAAATTATCGATCACGGGCGAATTCTCGCGCGCGATGTTCTCGCGCTGCAGATTGAGGCCGTTGGTGTTGGCATAGCCGGCCTGGTCGATGTTGACCTTGACCGTGACAGGTACGCCGGCCAGCGGACCCAAAGTGTCGTTGCGCGCGATCGCGGCATCGACCTCGGCCGCCTGCGCCAGCACATCCTCGGGCCGGTGATCGACCACGGCGTTGATGGCCGGGTTGACCGCGTCAAGCCGCGCCAGCGCCGCTTCCGCGACCTGCCTGGCCGAGACTTTTTTGGATTTGATCGCCGCCGCGACATCGGTCGCCGACAGGCGCCAGAGATCTTCCATGAACTGCTCCGTTTGATCGCTTGCTTTATAGCGTTTTCGAGCGAAGTGGATACCGGTTCGCGTGAAGAAAACGCGTCAAAACATAAGGCTAGCGCTGCCTTGGCCGCAGCGCCACTGCGATTGCCGACCAAACAGGCCCGGCGGACCGGGCGCCAGTCCAAAAGATCAGCGCACCCTGGCGATATAATAAGCGAGATCGGCGATCTGATCTGTGGTCACCGAGTTCAGTACCTCGGCCATGGTGCCGTCATAGCCGTGACGGCTGTTGTCCTTGTATTCCCGCAGCGTCTTGGCGAGGTAATCCTCGCGCTGGTTCGCGATGCGCGGGACGTTGTCGCCGCCGGAGAAATCCGCCTTGTGGCAGGAGTTGCAGCGATTTTGCGTGGCCAGCGCCTGCGCCCGCGCCATCCGCGCGGGATCGCCGGCATCGGCGGGCGGCGCCGGCTTCGGCAGGGTCGCGATGAAATCGGAAAAGGTGCGGAGGTCGTCGTCGGTGAAGGACTTCGCCATCTCGTTCATCGGCTCGAACGCTCGCAGCTTCTCGCGAAACATGAATAATTGGATCAGCGCATACGGCGCCTGCTGACCGCCGAGCGAGGGCGTATTCTCCATCTCGGACTGACCGTGCTCGCCATGGCAGCCGAAACAGGTCGCAGCGCGCTCCTGTACGGTTTCGGCCTGAAGCGGCCAGGTGATCAACGCGAGGAGAATGAAGAACAATGCTCTGCGCATGAAGAGTCCGATTATTGCAATACATCCGCGCCGTCATTGCGAGGAGCGAAGCCACGAAGCAATCCAGGACCGCAATGGAAGCCCCTGGATTGCTTCGCTTCGCTCGCAATGACGGAAATTGTAGTTACTTGCCGGAAGCCATCTTGCCCGGCTTGCCGTAGCTGATGCGATACACCGCGCCGTTCCAGTCGTCGGACAGCAACAGCGAGCCGTCCTTCATCTGCATGACGTCGACCGGACGGCCGACATATTTGTTGTCCTCGAGGAAGCCGGTCAGGAACGGCTCGACCGATTTCACGGTGCCGTCCTTGTTCAGCTTCACCACCGCGACGTCGCCGCCCATCTTCTGCGACTTGTTCCAGGAGCCGTGACGCGCCACGAAGATCGCGTCCTTGTAGGCTTTCGGGAACATGCTGCCGGTGTAGAAGCGCATGCCGAGCGAGGCGGTATGCGGTCCCATCAGGCCGACCGGCGGGGTGAAGTCCTTGCAGGAATGGCCCCAGCCGAATTCGGGGTCGACGATGTTGCCCTGGTAGCAATAGGGCGCGCCGAAATCCTCGCCGACCTTGGTGACGCGGTTGAGTTCGTCCTCCGGCACGCTCTCCGACAGCCAGTCGCGGCCGTTGTCGGTGAAGTACATCTGCTTGGTTTCCGGATTCCAGTCGAAGCCGACGCTGTTGCGAACGCCGTACGCGACCACTTCGGCGCCGGTGCCGTCGAGATTCATGCGGCGGATCTGGCCGTGGGCGTCGTCGTGCAGCACGTTGTTGCCGGGCTGTCCGACCGGCACATACAGCTTGTTGTCGGGGCCGACGGCGATGAACTTCCAGCCATGGGCTTCGTCCTTGGGCAGGTTGTCGTAGATCGTGGTCGGCTTCGGCGGATTGTCGATGACGTCGTCGACCTTGTCGATCTTGTCGATCTTCGACAGCTCGGCGATGTACAGCGTGCCGTTGTGGAAGGCGACGCCGTTCGGACGGTACAGGCCGGACGCCAGCACCTTGACCTCGCGCTTGCCGTCCTTGTTGGTGATCGCATAGACCTTGTCGACGGTGCGGCTGCCGACGAACACGGTGCCCTTGTCGCTCTGCGCCAGCGAGCGCGCATTGGCCATGCCGGCGGCATAAACCTCGACATTGAAGCCCGGCGGCACCTTGAGCTTGGCGATCGGCAATTTGTCGGCGGCGGTCGCGATCGGCGGACCAGCGACGGGCGCCAGCTTCGACGCGGCCTCGCCGTCGGGGCGGCCGATCAGGGGTGAGCCCGGCGGCAGCGCCGGAGCCGCGGCCGGCGCAGGAGCCGCCGGAGCGGCGGCGGGCGCCGGTGCAGCGGCAGGCGCGGCATCCGTGGTCGGAGGGGTCTGGGCGGCGGCGCCGAACGTAAATGCGCCAGCGAATACGCCGGCCAGCAAAAGGCGGCGCGATGAATGGATCGTCATGACAAATTATTCTCCCGGTGCGGAAGCCTTATCCCAGCACCAGCTCGCGCCGCGTGGGTGGCCTTCCTGATTAGCGTCCCGATATTTGGATCGGTATTGGCAGTCTCCGATATTTTTCTATCGGTGTGCAATCGTAATCATCCTTGCGAAGGATGGTGACAAAACCGCGACGCCGCCGGAATTAAGCCGCGTCGTTGGTGTCACGCCTGGGTGATAGCGAAGCGATGTTTCGGCTCGCTAACGAAGCACAGCTCAGTGCCGTGTCACCGACTGATCGGGCATTTCGAGAATTGCCTCCGTAAACGGGAATTCGAGTACGATCTCGCCTTCGTCGTCGGTCACTTCGAGCGTGGCGTTCAGCAGCCCGTTCTGCACCCCCTCGGTCTTGAGTATTTCCCGGATCATCGCGCGCGCGACCTCCCATGCTCGATCGGGATTGCGCAGTTCTTCACCTTCGGGATCAGCCACCAGTTCGTCGCCGATTCGGGTATTGAAAAAATATCGTGGCATGGGTTGAGGCCCGCTTTCAGTTGAGAGGCTCCTCGGAGCCGGTGTCGCTCACAAGTTGTTGTTCGAATTCCCCCAAGGGAATCCCAAGGCACTTCCGAATCGCCGCCAGCCCGTCGTTCGTTGTGGTCGATCATGAACCTCTTGATCCAGCTTCGGTTTGACATCAAGCCGCACAAATCTGTGAAGTTCCGTTTGCATTGCAGCATAGACCAGAGCCGCTCACGCACGAAAGATTTCACTGGCGAACTTTTCGTTCCGCAGTAGTTTATATCCCCGAGGGTGGCATTCGCCCTGTACCGAAATGGAGAGCCAAAATGGCCTGGAAAGCACCGAAGATCGTCGAAGTGCCGGTTGGCATGGAAATCAACATGTATGCCTGCGCCGCCCGCAAGTAAGCGGTCGTCATACACGTTTTAGCGCAGGTGGATCGCCGGCCATGCGCGGTTCGATCGGGTATCGCCCGATCGAGATCGCGCCAGGCCGGTATCCACCTGCGAAACGTTTGAGGCCCTTTCAAGCCTTAGTTCAAAGCTTCAAAGCTCAAGCCAAACCAAACTGTAAAATCAGGGTACCAGGAGACCGATCATGCTTCGCGTCGTCGTCCTGGGCGCCGCGGCAGGCGGTGGTGTCCCCCAGTGGAATTGCGGATGTCCGGTGTGCCGGATGGCGCGGAGCGAGCGTCCCGAACTTCAAAGCACCCAGGCTTCGATCGCGTTCAGCGCTGACGGCCGACACTGGTTCCTGGTCAACGCCTCACCCGATCTGCGCCAGCAACTGACCGCGACGCCGCAGCTTCACCCGGCCGCCGGCGAGCTTCGTCACAGCCCGATCGCCGGCGTGATCCTGACCAACAGCGAGATCGATGCCGTCGCCGGCCTGCTCTCGATGCGCGAAGGCTGGCCGTTTACAATCTATGCCCACCCTCGCGTGCTCTCGATCCTGGCGAGCAACAGCATCTTCAACGTGCTGAGCGAGAAAAACGTGCGGCGACAGCCGATCGAAACGGATGAGGCTTCGAGCCGACGCTGCCCGGACGGATCGCCATCCGGCATCGAAATTTTGCCCTTCGCCGTACCCGGCAAGGGCGCCTGGTATCTCGAGGGCAAGGCCCATCCCGCCGGGCAGGATGGCGACGGCGATACGCTGGGGCTGCGGATCTCGGACAAGGCGACCGGCAAGCATTTTTACTTCCTGGCCGCCTGCGCCAATGTCACCGACGATCTCAAGGCGCGGCTCAACGGCGCCTCGGCGATCTTCTTCGACGGCACGGTGTGGCGCGACGACGAGTTGATCGTGGCCGGGCTCGGCAACAAGACCGGCCAGGGCATGGGCCATATCGCGATGTCGGGCCGATCAGGCGCGATCGAGAGCCTTGCCGGCCTTGCTATCGACAGGAAGATGTTTCTGCATATCAACAATTCCAACCCGGTGCTGCTGCGCGACTCCGACGAGCGCAAAGCCGCCGAAGCGCGCCGGCTGGCAGATTCCCGCTGATGGAACGGAGATCACGCTGTGAACGTCCAGACCGCGAAGCCCAACGCAAAGGCCACCGACGGCATCACCGCCTACTCCGTCGGCAAGAACATGCCGCTCAACAGCGCCGACGAGCTCGAAGCCGCGCTGCGCCACATCGGCGCGACGCGCTATCACAGCCTGCATCCGTTCCACGGCCTGCTGCACGGCGGCAAACTCAACAAAGGCCAGGTGCAGGCCTGGGCGCTGAACCGCTACTATTACCAGAGCACGATCCCGATCAAGGACGCGGTGGTGATCTCGCGCTTTCGCGACCGCGGCATCCGGCTGGAATGGCGGCACCGGATCGAGGACCATGACGGCGATCTCGGCGCCGAAGGCGGCATCGAGCGCTGGCTGAAACTGACCGAAGGGCTCGGGCTCGACAGCGCCTATGTCGAATCCACCGAAGGCATCCTGCCGGCGACCCGCTTCGCGGTGGAGGCCTATGTGCATTTCGTGCGCGACAAGACGCCCGCTGGAAGCCATCGCCTCATCGCTGACCGAATTGTTCGCGCCGAACCTGCACGAGGAGCGCATCTCGGGCATGCTGGCGCACTACAATTTCGTCAATCCCGACATCATGAGCTACTTCAGCCGCCGCCTGCAGCAGGCGCCGCGCGATGCCGGCTTTGCGCTCGATTACGTCAAGGCCCACGCCACCACTCCGGCCGAGCGCGAGGCGGTGTGCAACGCACTGATCTTCAAAACCAATGTGTTGTGGGTGCAGCTCGACGCCCTTTACCACGCCTATGTCGATGGCCATATTCCGCCGGGAGCGTTCGTTCCCGAACAGAGCTGAAAAGGCACTCGATCGATGGCAGCCGCCCGCAGCCGCAACATCCAGGTCAGCGAACACAGCCGTCCGGTATTGCCGCGCCATGCCAAGCTGAAATTCGATGAGACGCGGCAGGTCTGGGTGATCCTGGCGCCGGAGCGCGTGCTGGCGCCGGACGAAATCGCCGTCGAAGTGCTGCAGCTTTGCGACGGCATCCGCAGCGTCAGCGATATGGTCGACATGCTCGCGGCCAAATACGTGGCCGACCGCGGCGCGATCGCCACCGACGTGATCGCCATGCTGCAGGATCTTGCCGACAAGGGATTTCTGACCGAAGCCCGCGAGAAAACCACATGAGCCCCGTCGTCACCGACATCATGGCGCCGGCCAGCAGCCCCAGTGACGGGCTGGCGGTTTCGATCGCGGAGACCTACGGCATTCCGCTGGCGGTGCTGGCCGAGATCACCCACCGCTGCCCGCTGCAATGCCCGTATTGCTCCAACCCGGTCGAACTCGATCGCGGCGGCACCGAATTGACCACCGAGGAATGGAAGAAGGTCCTTACCGAGTTGGCCGAAATCGGCGTGCTGCAGATCCATTTCTCCGGCGGCGAGCCGACCGCGCGCAAGGATCTGGTCGAACTGGTGCAGCATGCCAGCGATGTCGGGCTCTACTCCAACCTGATCACCTCGGCGGTGCTGCTGACCCGCGAAAAACTGGCGGCGCTGGCCGATGCCGGGCTGTGCCACGTCCAGATCAGTTTTCAGGGCAACGAACCCGAAGTCGCCAACCGCGTCGCCGGACTGAAGCAGGCGCATCAGAAGAAGCTCGAGGTCGCAAAGTGGACCCGCGAACTCGATCTGCCGCTGACGGTCAATGCGGTGATGCACCGCCAGAACCTGCATCAACTGGCCGACATCATCCAGATGGCGGTCGATCTCGACGCCGACCGGCTCGAAGTCGCCAACGTGCAATATTACGGCTGGGCGCTGAAGAACCGCGCCGCCCTGATGCCGACCATCGAGCAGATCGAGGAGACCAGCCGCATTGTCGAGGACGCCGAGGCGCGGCTGAAGGGCATCCTGGCGATCGACTATGTGGTGCCGGATTATTACGCGCTGCGGCCGAAGAAATGCATGGGCGGCTGGGGGCGGCAGTTCTTCAACATCTCGCCAGCCGGCAAGGTGCTGCCCTGCCACGCCGCCGAGAGCATCACCGGGCTCGAATTCGAGTCGGTGCGCTCCAACCATTCGATCGCCTGGATCTGGCAGAACTCCGAGGCCTTCAATCGCTATCGCGGCACCGGCTGGATGCCCGAGCCGTGCAAGAGCTGCGAGTTCAAGGAAGTCGATTTCGGCGGCTGCCGCTGCCAGGCCTTCGCGCTGACCGGCGACGCCGGCAATACCGATCCGGCCTGCACGCTGTCGCCGCTGCACGACCAGATCTTCAAGCTCGCCGAGACCGAGGCCGCGGCCGACAACAACCGCTTCCTCTATCGCAATTTCGCCGGCGGCACGCTGGAGACGGAAACCGACCATGGCGCCTGACGCCGACATCAGGAAATTATCGCAGCAACGCTCCGATCCCTTCGCCCCTTTGACATCAGAACAATTGCCGGTCGGCGACGGCCACGAGCTCTATGTCGAAAGCGTCGGCCGCGTCGGCGGCATTGCCGCAGTGTATCTGCATGGCGGCCCGGGCAGCGGCTGCCAGCCCGATCACCGGCGGCTGTTCGATCCCGAACGATTTCACGCCGTGCTGTTCGATCAGCGCGGCGCCGGCCGCAGCCGTCCCAAAGGAAGCCGCGAGCACAATACCACGCCGCATCTGATCGCGGACATGGAATTGATCCGCGAAAAATTCGGCTTCGAGCGCTGGATGGTGGTCGGCGGCTCCTGGGGCGCCACGCTGGCGCTGGCCTATGCGCAGGCCCATCCCGAGCGGGTCACCGGCATCGTGTTGCGCGCGACCTTCCTCGGCACCAAAGCCGAACTCGAGGGCGCGTTCCTCAAGGCGCTGCCGCGCTTCTATCCTGAACTCAACGAGGAGTTTCTCGGCGTGTTGCCGGAGAACGAACGCGCGCAACCGATCGAGGCTTATTGCCGCCGCGTGCTCGATCCCGATCCTGCGATCCACGCACCCGCCGCGCGCGCCTGGGGCGAGACCGAGCGGATCCTGTCCGAGGTATCGCCCTCGCGCGACCGGCTCGACTTCGCCGCGCTCAACCCTTCGCGCCCCCTGCCGGCGACCCCGTTCATGGAAACGCATTACTTCCAGAACGACTGCTTCATGGCGCCCGATCAATTGATGAACGAGGCCGGCCGACTCGCCGACATTCCCGGCATCATCGTGCAGGGCCGCTACGATCTGCTATGCCCGCCGGCGACTTCCTACGCGCTGGCGGCGCGATGGCCCCGGGCGGACGTTCGCCTGGTCGGCGGCGCCGGCCATTCGCTGTACGATCCCGGTGTCCGCGACGCCGTGATGAAAGCGATCGCGGACATGGCGTCAAGAATTACCGCATAAGGACCGCGCAAAAATGCCGATGGCCGGAAAAGGCATGCTGCTGACGTCGATGGATGTCGATGCCGCCGACGAAGCCGAGTTCAACCGATGGTACGACCGCGAACATCTCGAAGAGCGCGTCGCCATCGATGGCTTCCTCGAAGCCCGCCGCTACGTCGCGCATCAGGCTCACCCCGAAATATCTCAGCCTGTATTCAACCGCGACCTTCGAGGTGCTGGACAGCCCGGCCTATCGCAAGGCGCTGGCGAGCCAGACCGAATGGTCGAAGGCCAACATCGGCCGCTTCAAGAACATGATCCGCGCGGTCGCGCACATCACCATCAGCCGCGGCGCCGGGCGTGGCGCGGTGCTCGGCATCATTCGCCTGCGTCCCGATGTATCAGCGAAAGAAGCCACGCGCGCCTCGTTGCACAATCAGCTCGATCCCAAATCACGCGACGGCATCATCTCCATGCATCTGATGGAGAACGATCCCGACCTGTCGAAGCCCCTTACCGACAGCGCATCGGATTCCGATCCGGGCGCCGGCGACTGGTTCGTGCTGATCGACGGCACTGATATCGCCGCGATCGAAACGGCGATCACGACGCTCACCGCAACGCTGAAAGCGAACGTGATCTCGAAAGGCGTCTATCTCTTGATGTGGGATTTGGCGAAGAGCGACATTTCAGTAGTCTTCCGCGACCTCGCGCAGCGCGACATCCATGGGTTAACAGCATGCTGCATCGCCGCAAAGCGGCGATGACACGCACGCTCACAAATTGTCACCTGCGAAAAACACAGATCGCGCAAATTTGCCTTTGCGCCTGATCTGGAATGGGTCTAATAACCTAACCCTATGATCCAATTCGAAAAGCACAAGGACGCCGGTTGAGCGTCCGACGCAAAATATAAGGCTGCGCTAGGGTATCGGCGCGGACATGGTAGGAATGAAACCGACTGATATCTCGGCGCCGGACTACTTTCACAAAGTGGTCGACTGCCAATGGGCCTGTCCCGCGCACACTCCCGTCCCCGAATACATCCGGTTGATCGCCGAGGGTCGCTACAGCGACGCCTACATGATCAACTGGAAATCGAACGTGTTTCCGGGAATTCTCGGACGCACCTGCGACCGTCCCTGCGAGCCGGCATGCCGCCGCGGCCGCGTCGAGGAAACACCGGTCGCGATCTGCCGACTCAAGCGCGTCGCCGCCGATTTCAAGGACGACGTCAAAGCACCGGCTGCCCAAGGTTACGCCGAAAAACGGCAAGCGTGTGGCGATTATCGGCGGCGGGCCAGCTTCTCTCGCGGTCGCCCGCGACCTTGCGCCGATCGGCTATCACTGCACCGTGTTCGATTCCGACCCCAAGGCCGGCGGCATGATGCGGACGCAGATTCCGAAATTCCGACTGCCGGATTCGGTGATCGACGAAGAGACCGACTACATCCTCAATCTCGGCATCGAGTTCAAGGGCGGTCACCGCATCGACAGCCTGAAGAAGCTGCTGACGGAAAACTACGACGCGATCTTTGTCGGCTCCGGCGCGCCGCGCGGCCGCGAACTCGAAATTCCCGGCCGCAAGGAAGCGGCGAAGAATATCCATATCGGCATCGACTGGCTTTCCAGCGTCTCGTTCGGCCACACCGACAAGATCGGCAAGCGCGTGATCGTGCTCGGCGGCGGCAACACCGCGATGGATTGCTGCCGCACCGCGCGCCGCCTCGGCGGCGAGGACGTCAAGGTGATCGTGCGGTCCGGCTTCGAGGAGATGAAGGCCTCGCCGTGGGAAAAGGAAGACGCGATCCACGAGGATATTCCGATCCTCAATTTCATGGTGCCGATCGCCTTCGTGCACGACAACGGCAAGCTCACCGGCGTCACCTTCCAGAAGGTGAAGGCCGAATATGACGCCAAGGGCAAGCGCAACCTGGTGCCGTCGGGCGAACCGGACCAGACCATCCCATGCGACGACGTGCTGGTCGCGGTCGGCCAGGAGAACGCATTCCCCTGGATCGAGCGCGATTGCGGCATCGAATTCGACAAATGGAATATGCCGAAGGTCGATCCGCAGACCATGGGCTCGACCAATCCGAAAGTGTTCTTCGGCGGCGACGCCGCGTTCGGCCCGAAGAACATCATCTGGGCGGTGGCGCATGGCCACGACGCCGCGCTCTCGATCCACAAGTTGCTGTCCGGCGAGGACATCACCGAGCGTCCGCTGCCCGAGGTGCATGTCAGCTCGCAGAAGATGGGCATCCACGAATGGAGCTATGACAACGATATCTCCGCCGACAAGCGCTACAAGGTGCCGCATCGCGACAAGGTGATCGCGCTGAAGGATATCCGCACCGAGGTCGAGCTCGGCTACGACGTCAAGCTGGCGCTCGGCGAAGCGCAGCGCTGCCTGAACTGCGACGTGCAGACCGTGTTCTCGGCGCCCGCTGTGCATCGAATGCGACGCCTGCGTCGACATCTGCCCGATGGACTGCATCACCTTCACCCAGAACGGCGATGAAGACGATCTGCGCCAGCATCTGAAGGCGCCCTCGCCGCATCACGACCAGGCGCTCTATGTCGCCGACGGCCTCAAGACCGGCCGCGTGATGGTCAAGGACGAAGACGTCTGCCTGCATTGCGGGCTGTGCGCCGAACGTTGCCCCACCGGCGCGTGGGACATGCAGAAATACCTCATCGATATGACCTATGCGGGATCATCATGTCCGACCAAAGCCCGATCAGCAGCGTAAACGACTTCGTCGTCCGCTTCGCCAACGTCAACGGCTCCGGCTCGGCCAGCGCCAACGAGATGTTCGCCCGTTCGATCCTGCGCCATGGCGTGCCGGTGTCGCCGCGCAACGTGTTTCCCTCCAACATCCAGGGCCTGCCGACCTGGTACGAGGTGCGGGTCACCGAAGACAGCCATCTCGGCGCCCGCGGCGGCGTCGACATGATGGTGGCGATGAACCCGCAGACCTGGGACAAGGACGTCGCCTCGATCGAGCCCGGCGGCTATCTGTTCTACGATTCGACCAAGCCGATGCCGACGTCGAAATTCCGCTCCGACATCACCGTGATCGGCGTGCCGCTGACCGCGATCACCAATTCGACCTATACCGATCCGCGCCAGCGCCAGCTGTTCAAGAACATCATCTATCTCGGCGCGCTGTGTGCGCTGCTCGACATGGACCCGAAGCTGGTCGAGCAACTGATCGGCGAACAATACAAGGGCAAGGAAAAGCTGCTGTCCTCCAACGTCCACGCGCTGCATCTCGGCCGCGACTGGGCGCTGCAAAACCTGAAATGCCCGATCGGACTGCGGGTCAAGAAGTCCGACAAGGTCGGCGACCGCATCTTCCTCGAAGGCAACAGCGCCGCGGCGCTCGGCGCGGTCTATGGCGGCGCCACCGTCTGCGCCTGGTATCCGATCACGCCGTCATCGTCGCTGGCCGACGCCTTCACCACCCATTGCAAGAAGCTGCGGCACGATCCGGAGACCGGCAAGGCCAACTACGCCATCGTGCAGGGCGAGGACGAACTGGCCTCGATCGGCATCGTGATCGGCGCATCCTGGAACGGCGCCCGCGCCTTCACCGCGACCTCCGGCCCCGGCATCTCGCTGATGACGGAGTTCATCGGCCTGTCGTACTTCGCCGAAATCCCCGCCGTGATCATGAACGTGCAGCGCGCCGGTCCCTCGACCGGCATGCCGACCCGCACCCAGCAATGCGACATCATCGCCTGCGCCTATGCTTCCCACGGCGACACCAAGCATGTGCTGCTGTTCCCGGAAGATCCCGCCGAGGCGTTCGAATTCGCCGCGCAGGCGTTCGATCTCGCCGAGCGGTTGCAGACCATGATCTTCGTGATGCTCGATCTCGATATCGGCATGAATCACCGGCTGTGCCGGCCGCTGAAATGGGACGACGCAAGGCAATATGACCGCGGCAAGGTGATGACCGCCGAGATGCTCGACGATGGCCGCGACTTCGGCCGCTATCTCGACGTCGATGGCGACGGCATTCCCTATCGCACCTATCCGGGCACGCATCCGACCAAGGGCTCGTTCTTCACCCGCGGCACCTCGCGCGACCGCTACGCGCGGTATTCCGAGGAAGGTTCGGTTTACGCCGACAACATGCAGCGGCTGGTGCGCAAGTTCGAAACCGCGCAGGACATGGTGCCGCGGCCGCTGCAGGCCAATGCCGCCAAGCCGACCAAATATGGCGTGATCTATTTCGGCTCGACCGCGCCGGCGATGGACGAGGCGATCGGCTTGCTCGAAGCGCAGGGCCATGCGCTCGACCGGATGCGCATTCGCGCCTTCCCATTCCACTCCAGCGTGGCGAGTTTCATCGCCGAGCACGACTTCGTTTACGTGGTCGAGCAGAATCGTGACGCCCAGTTGCGTCAGTTGATCGTCAATGAAAACGGCATCGATCCGATCCGGCTGGTTCCGATCCTGCATTACGACGGCTCTCCGATCACCGCGCGCTTCATCGCCGGCGCGATCGGCGGCCATCAGGACCAGCTCAAGGTGACCCCGCTTCGCAAGGTAAAGTCATGACCTATATCGCCAAGCCGAAATTCCAGCATCCGGGCCTGCCGAAGAACGATCTCGGCTACACGCACCGGGATTACGAAGGCAAGATTTCGACCCTGTGCGCCGGCTGCGGCCACGATTCGATCACCGCCTCGATCATCGAGGCCTGCTACGAGCTCTCGATCGAGCCGCACCGGGTGGCCAAAATTTCCGGCATCGGATGCTCGTCGAAGACCCCGGATTATTTCCTCGGCAATTCGCACGGCTTCAATTCGGTGCATGGCCGGATGCCGTCGGTCCTGACCGGCGCCAATCTCGCCAACCGCGATCTGATCTATCTCGGCGTGTCCGGCGATGGCGATTCCGCCTCGATCGGCTTCGGCCAGTTCGCGCATTCGATCCGGCGCGGCGTCAACATGACCTATATCGTCGAGAACAACGGCGTCTATGGCCTCACCAAGGGCCAGTTCTCGGCCACCGCCGACCGCGGCTCGAAATCGAAGAAGGGTGTCACCAACAGCGACAATGCGATCGATCTGGTCGCGATCGCGTTGCAGCTCGGCGCCAGCTTCGTGGCGCGCAGTTTTTCCGGCGACAAGACCCAGTTGGTGCCGCTGATCGCGGCCGCGATCCAGCACAAGGGCTCGTCTTTCATCGACGTCGTCAGCCCCTGCGTCGCCTTCAACAACCACGCCGGATCGACCAAGAGTTTCGATTATGTCCGCGAACACAACGACGCGGTGAACCGGCTCGACGTCATCACCGGCCGCGACCCGATCACGGTCGACTACGCGCCGGGCGAAGTCACCGTGGTCGAGCAGCATGACGGCTCCAAGCTGGCGCTCCGCAAGCTCGACGCCGATTACGATCCGCACGATCGTCTCGGCGCGATGACCTTCCTGCAGAAGCACGCCGCCAAGGGCCAGATCGTCACCGGGCTATTGTATGTCGACCCGGATTCGGAAGACCTGCACAGCCATCTCAACACGGTGGAAACGCCGCTGAACCAGCTCGGCGAAAAGGCGCTGTGCCCCGGCAGCAGCGTGCTGGACAAGATCAACGCCAGCTTGCGGTGAGCGCTTGTGTCACCCTCCCCCTCAGGGGCGGGTGACAAACCTTACTTCTCTCCCAGAATATCGCCGAACAGCACCCAGGTCTTGCCGTCGAACCGCGCCATCTGGATTTGCCGGATCGGCGTCACGTCAGCCGGGTCGTTGTGGGCCTTGATGCCGGGCAACAGCATCGGCAGCGCCAGTCCGTTCAGGCTGTCGGCCTGCTTGATGATGTTCTCGCGGCTGACGTCGTCCTTGCAGTTCTTCAAAACCTCCACCATGATTTGCGCCACGGTGTAGCCCTGCACGTTGAACAGATCACCGGTAGAGGCGTTCGGCTGATACTTCTTCATCCAGGCCAGAAAGTCCTTTACGCCGGGATCGTCGGCCCAGCGCGCATCGTTGGGATCCTTCAGATAAAGCCCGGTCACCACGCCGACGGTGTTCTCGATGCCGGCCGGCGCGAGCACCGCGGACACCGAATTCGAAACCGTCGGCAGAATGATCAGCGGCTTCCAGCCCATTTCGCCGGCCTTCTTGATCGCCTGGGCGGCGAATTTCGGCGTCGCCTCGGCGAAGAAAACATCGGCGCCGGATTCGCGCATCGTCACCATCTGCGAATTGATGGTGGGATCGGTGGTCTGATAGGTCGTCTCCGACACCAGTTGCTTGACGTGGTCGCCGAGCCCGGCCTTGAAGCCGCGCAGATAATCCTTGCCGGCGTCCTCGTTCGGCGTGATCACCGCGATCTTGGCATCCGGCTTGGTCTTCAGCACATATTGCGCGTAGAGCCTGCCTTCCAGCTCATAGGTCGGGTTGAAGCCGATGGTCCATGGAAACTGCTTCGGATCATTCCACCGCGTCGCGCCGGACGAAACGAACAGCTGCGGTACGTGCTTGCCGTTGAGATATTTCTGTACGGAGATATTGGGCGCGGTGCCGACCGACGAAAACATCGCCAGCACTTCGTCCTGCTCGACCAGTTTGCGGGTCTGCTCGACCGTCTTCGGCGCCGAATAGGCATCGTCCAACGTCTCGAAATCGATCTTGCGGCCGTTGATGCCGCCCTGGTCGTTGATCATCTGGAAGTACGCCGCTTCCGCGCGCGCGATGGTGCCGTAGGCCGATGCGGGGCCGCTATAAGGCGCGGTGTTGCCGAGCTTGATGGTGGCATCGGCGGCGGAGGAAATCGAGATCGGAAATATCGAGAAAGCTGCAGCCACCAGCGAGCGGGTCAGCAGACGGTCGAACGGTCCTTGGGAAATCGGCAATTCGTTGATCCTTTTTGTTCTTCAACGCGGCGCACCCTATTTAGTCGACGAGGGCAACGCAAATCACGCATCCGAATTCCGCGAGCCGGTAATTCAAGGCCCGACGCGTCGTTCAGGCATGCGCTCGCGCGCTAAGGGACCGGCTTGTCGTTGATGTTCACCACGGTGCATTTACCGGCATTGCTGGATGCACAGAAGCCGAGCGCATCCCTGGTCGCGTCATCGGCCGAACGGCGCCCGGTCGCCCATCCGAAATGCGTGCCCTCGCCGATCACGAACGCCTTGTTCGGTCCACTCTCGAGATAATTCCTGAACGTCTCGCGGCCGCGGGCGTTAAGGCCCGACGGCGGCGGCACATCCGGCGTTGGCGTTTCGATCAATCGATCGCGCAACACCAGATTGTTCGAGGCCAGAAATCGATCGACGATCGGCGACCAGAGCGATATTCCCGCGGCGCTGAACAACCGATGGCCGTCGTCGCCGAACGATGGCGCGCGAACAAAATCGGCATGGCCCCCGGCGCCCGAAAACGCGCCGGTCATCCTGGCCACCAATGGCGGCCCGAAGAAATGATCGTTGTCGGCCGACACCCACAACAACGGCACGCGTGAGGTCTTGCCGTACTGCGCGAACGCCGCGACCAGCTGGCTTTCACCGCAGACGGTATCGGGTCCCGACGACCCCCTGCCCGGCGCGAAGGCGATCGCGGCGGCGAGATCACGCGGCGCATTCGCCGTCAGCGCGACCGTGGCGAAGCCGCCGGCCGAAACACCGACGCTGATCCACCTGCCCTTGCTGACGTAATCCTGTCCGGACATGTATCGGGCGACGGCGGCGATATCGCTCGCTTCGGTCGACCCGGCTGCCGCGTAATCCCGATCGGAGCATCCACCTCTCGGGTGCGCCCATTGACCCGCCGAGTGACCATAGCCACGGCGCATGAAAGCCACCGCGGTCCAGCCCCGGCGCGCGAACGCGGCGGCCTGAGACCACATGCCGAAAGGCGACATCCTCGGACGGTCCTGGGGTTCGCGGGGCGAGCCGTGGTTGATCACCGCGAGCGGATGCGGCTGCCGGTCGTCCGGCCGCACCACGATGGCTTCCAGATCGAATGATGACCCCGCGATGACAGCAGGGATTTGCAAGGCGTCGAACCGGATACCTTCGGCCCGCGCCCGAGCCGGCGCGAGCACCAGGGCCGTCGAAAACACCAGACAAACTGCAACAAATCCAAAGCGTTTGGTCTGGTACATCGCGTCCCCGCTGCTCAGCCCCATGGCATAATATGCGCATATGGCATTGCTGCCCTGCTTTGATCAAAAAATTGGCGGGGCGCACGCCGCTAAACAGCCAATTTCCGGGATCGATATGTTGTGTCTGGCGTTATGGCACCGGCACACGCATATTCTCTTGGTCTCCGCCAAGGTCGGCTCTCACCATCACAGTCCTAATAAGCCGAACATTCGACCAACCCCGGACAGAAGCAGGCATCATGAATCCCGTCAAAGCACTCGAAAGCCACGGCCAGGCCGTCTGGCTGGATTTCCTCGCCCGTGGTTTTGTCGCCAAGGGCGACCTGAAAAAACTGATCGATAGCGACGGCGTCAAGGGCGTTACGTCGAATCCGTCGATCTTCGAGAAGGCGATCGGCAGTTCGGATGAATATGACGCGCCGATCGGCCAGGCGTTGAAAAAAGGCGACCGTCCGGTGGCCGCATTGTTCGAGCATCTGGCGGTCGAGGATATCCAGCACGCCGCCGATGTGCTGCGCCCGGTCTATGACGAACTCAAGGGCCATGACGGCTATGTCAGCCTGGAAGTCTCGCCCTATCTGGCGATGGACACCAAAGGCACCATCGCCGAGGCCGAGCGGCTCTGGAAAGAAGTCGACCGCAATGAACCTGATGGTCAAGGTGCCGGCGACCTCGGCAGGGCCTGCCGGCGATCCAGCATCTGATCGGCGAAGGCATCAGCATCAATGTCACGCTGCTGTTCTCGCAGAAAGTCTATGTGCAGGTGGCCGAAGCCTATATCGCCGGACTCGAGAAATTCGTCGGCAAGGGCGGCGATCCCTCGCATATCGCGAGCGTCGCCAGCTTCTTCGTCAGCCGCATCGACAGCGCCGTCGACAAGCAGCTCGACGAGAAGATCGCCAAGGCCAACGATCCCACCGAGAAGGAGCGGCTCGCCGCGCTGAAGGGCAAGGTCGCGATCGCCAACGCGAAGCTCGCCTACGTCGAATACAAGAAGCTGTTCTCGGGCCCGCGCTGGGACAAGCTCGCGGCCAAGGGCGCAAAACCGCAGCGGCTGCTGTGGGCCTCGACCGGCACCAAGAACAAGGATTATAGCGACGTGCTTTATGTCGAGGAATTGATCGGCCCCAACACGGTCAACACCGTGCCGCCGGCGACGCTCGACGCCTTCCGCGATCACGGCAAATTGCGCGACAGTCTCGAGGAAAATGTCGAGGACGCCGAGCATGTGCTCGCCGAACTGGAAAAATCCGGCATCTCGCTCGATGCCATCACCGCCGAGCTGGTCAAGGACGGCGTCAAGCAGTTCGCCGACGCCGCCGACAAGCTCTACGGCGCGGTCGCCCACAAGCGCGCCACCGTGCTCGGCGACAATATCGGCAAGCAGACGCTGGCGCTCGATGCCAAGCTGGGCAAAGCGGTCGAAAAAAGCACCGAGGAATGGCGCGCGTCCGCCAAAATCCGCGCGTTATGGCACCACGACAAATCGGTCTGGACCGGCGAGGACGAAGACAAATGGCTGGGCTGGCTGATGAGCCCGGCCGCGGCCGACGTCGCCGATTACGAGGATTTCTCGCACCGGGTGAAGGAGCAGAACTTCACCGACGCGGTGGTGCTCGGCATGGGCGGATCGAGCCTCGGGCCGGAAGTGCTGGCGCAGACTTTCGACAAGCAGCCGGGCTATCCGAAACTGCACGTGCTGGATTCGACCGATCCGGCGCAGGTGCGCAGCCTGCAGGCCTCGGTCAACGTCGCCGATACGCTGTTCATCGTCTCCAGCAAATCCGGCGGCACCACCGAGCCGAACGTGATGAAGGATTATTTCTTCGAACGCGTCTCGGAAGCGATCGGCGCCGACAAGGCCGGCCATCGCTTCATCGCGGTGACCGATCCCGGCTCGGCGCTGCAGAAGGTCGCGGCCAAGCAGGGCTTTGCCCGCACCTTCTATGGCGATCCCGCCATCGGCGGACGCTATTCGGTGCTGTCGCCGTTCGGGCTGGTGCCGGCGGCGGCCGCGGGCATCGACCTGCGCACGGTGCTGGGCCATACGCTGGCGATGGTGCGCTCCTGCGGGCCGGACGTGCCGCCGCATGAAAATCCCGGCGTGCAATTGGGCCTCGCGATGGGCCTCGCCGGCCTCGAAGGCCGCGACAAGGTGACGATCCTGTCGTCGAAGAAGATCGCCGATTTCGGCGCCTGGGCCGAGCAACTGATCGCCGAATCCACCGGCAAGGACGGCAAGGGCCTGATCCCGATCGACGGCGAAACGCTGGGCGACGCCGGGCCAATACGGCAATGACCGCTTCTTCATCGACATCCGCACCGAAGGCGAAGACGATGCCGCGCATGACGCCAAGCTTGCCGCGCTGGAAAAGGCCGGACATCCCGTGGTGCGCATCGTGATGAAATCGATCGACCATATCGGACAGGAATTCTTCCGGTTCGAGATGGCGATCGCGGTGGCCGGCTCGGTGCTCGGCATCAACCCGTTCAACCAGCCCGACGTCGAAGCCGCCAAGATCAAGACCCGCGAATTGACCGCGGCCTATGAGAAAACCGGATCGCTGCCGGCCGAACAGCCGGTCGTTTCGACCGACGACGTCGATATCTATACCGACGACACCAACGCCGCCGCGTTGCGCAAGGCCGGCGCCAATGGCGATCTCGGCTCCTGGCTGAAGGCGCATCTGGGGCGTTCCGGCGCGGACGATTATGTCGCGTTGCTCGCCTATATCGAACGCAACGCCGACCATATCGGCACGCTGCAGCAGATGCGGCTGGCGGTGCGCGACAAGCGCCATGTCGCGACCTGCGCCGAATTCGGGCCGCGCTTCCTGCATTCCACCGGTCAGGCCTACAAGGGCGGACCCGACAGCGGCGTATTCCTGCAGATCACCGCCGACGACGCCCGGGATCTCGCGGTGCCCGGCCAGAAGGCGAGCTTCGGCGTCATCAAGGCCGCCCAGGCCCGCGGCGATTTCGGCGTGCTGACCGAACGCGGCCGGCGCGCGCTGCGCGTCCATCTCAAGGGCGATCTGGCATCGGGCTTGCAGATGCTGGATGCCGCAATCATGGAAGCGCTGAACTGACCTTGATGATGAGACAGACTCCTCAATCCGAAGCCCGGCCCACCTCTCTTCTCTGGAGCGGTGGGCCGCTTCTCACCCGCGATTACCCAGTGTTCGTTTACGCAGTGTTCGCCCTCGAATTGTAAGGAATTTCAAAATGCAGCTTGGCATGATCGGTCTCGGCCGGATGGGCGGCAATATCGTCCGCCGGCTTATGAAGCACGGACACACCACCGTCGTTTACGACAAGGACCCCAAGGCGGTCGCCACGATCGGCAAGGATGGCGCGACCGGCAGCACCGCGCTGGAAGATTTCGTCAAGAAGCTGGAGAAGCCACGCACGGCCTGGGTAATGCTTCCCGCCGGCAAGATCACCGAGACGACCATCGAGACGCTGGCCAAACTGATGGAGCCCGGCGACGTCATCATCGACGGCGGCAACACCTTCTGGCAGGACGACGTCCGCCGCGGCAAGACGCTCAAGGAGAAGGGCATCCACTACGTCGACGTCGGCACCTCCGGCGGCGTCTGGGGCATCGACCGCGGCTACTGCATGATGATCGGCGGCGACAAGGCGGTGGTCGACCGGCTCGACCCGATCTTCAAGACGCTGGCGCCCGGCATCGGCGACATCGAACGCACCAAGGGTCGCGACGGCCGCGATCCCAGCATCGAACAGGGCTACATCCATGCCGGCCCGGTCGGCGCAGGACATTTCGTCAAGATGGTCCATAACGGCATCGAATACGGCCTGATGCAGGCCTATGCCGAAGGCTTCGACATTCTGAAGAACGCCAATATCGACGCGCTGCCCGAGGCGCATCGCTTCGACCTCGACATCGCCGATATCGCCGAGGTGTGGCGGCGCGGCAGCGTGATCCCGTCCTGGCTGCTCGACCTGACCTCGTCCGCGCTCGCGGAAAATCACACGCTGGATGATTATTCCGGCTTCGTGGAGGATTCCGGCGAAGGCCGCTGGACCGTCAACGCCGCGATCGACGAGGCCGTGCCGGCCGAGGTTCTGACCGCCGCGCTCTATACCCGCTTCCGCTCGCGCAAGGAGCATACCTTTGCCGAGAAGATCCTTTCCGCGATGCGCGCCGGTTTCGGCGGCCATAAAGAGCCCAAGAAGTGATCAAGGCATAATCAATGGCGACCAGTAAAACTGCCCAGAAGAAACCCGATCCCTGCTGCTTCGTGATCTTCGGCGTCACCGGCGATCTTGCGCATCGGCTGGTGCTCCCCGCGCTTTATAACCTCGCTGCCAACGATCTGTTGCCCGAAAATTTCTGCGTGGTCGGCATCGCCCGCAATGCGATGTCGAACGAGGATCTGCGCGACAGCCTGATGACCGGCTTGCGCCAATTCGCGACCCGGAAGGTGGACGACAAGATCGCCGACCATCTGCTGCAATGCGTCACCTGCATCGTCGGCGATCCAAGCGATCCCGCCTCGTTCGATAACATGAGCAAGCAGCTCGACGAGACTCGAAAAGTCCCGCAAGACCGGCGGCAACCGGCTGTTTTATCTGGCGACGCCGCCGAACGCGTTCCAGCCGATCGCCAAGGAGCTCGGCCGCACCGGCATGCTCAAGGAAAACGGCGCCTGGCGCCGGCTGATCGTCGAAAAGCCGTTCGGAACCGACCTGGCTTCCGCCAAGGCGCTGAACGACGCGCTGCTGCAATTGCTCGAAGAGCACCAGATCTATCGGATCGATCATTATCTCGGCAAGGAGACCGTGCAGAACATCCTGGTGCTGCGCTTCGCCAACGGCATGTTCGAGCCGATCTGGAATCGCAACCATATCGACCACGTCCAGATCACGGTCGACGAGAAGCTCGGCGTCGGCCATCGCGGCAGCTTCTACGATGCCACCGGCGCGCTGCGCGACATGGTGCCGAACCATCTGTTCCAGTTGCTGTCGCTGGTCGCGATGGAGCCGCCGGCGAAATTCGACGCGCATTCGGTGCGCTCGGAAAAGGCCGAGGTGCTGGCGGCGATCCAGACCCAGACCGAGGCCGAAGCCCTGCACAACTCGGTGCGCGGCCAGTATGTCAGCGGCAAGGTCGGCGACACCGAAATCGAGGATTACCGCAAGACCGAAGACGTCAAATCCGGACAGCACCACGGAAACCTATGCCGCGCTGAAGCTGACCATCGACAATTGGCGCTGGGCCGGCGTTCCGTTTTATCTGCGCACCGGCAAGGCGCTCGGCGTCAAGCGGACCGAGATCGCGATCAAGTTCAAGCAGGCGCCGTTTGCGATGTTCCGCGACACGCCGGTCGACCGGCTGTCGCAGAACTTTCTGGTCATCTCGACCGAGCCGACCGAGGACATCACGCTGCAGTTCAACACCAAGGTGCCGGGGCCGACCATCGACATCGACGGCGTCGAGATGAAATTCCGCTACAAGGATTACTTCAAGGCCGAACCCTCGACCGGCTATGAGACGCTGATCTATGACTGCATGATCGGCGACAACATCCTGTTCCAGCGCGCCGACAGCGTCGAGGCCGGATGGCAGGCGGTGCAGCCGTTTCTCGACGCCTGGAAGAAGGCCGGCGCCAAGGGCCTCAAGACCTACCGCGCCGGCAGCGAAGGACCGGAAGAAGCGGAAGCCCTGCTGGCCCGCGACGGCCGCAACTGGCGGCAAATGACCTGACATGACAGCGAAACTCCCCCGCCCCGCCAATCTTCAGGTCGTTGTCGCGGCCGACCCGGCGGCGCAAGCCGACCGCGGCTGCCGAACGCATCATCGCGCGATTGGTCGCCAACAGCGGGCGCGTCGCGATCTGCATGTCCGGCGGATCGAGCCCGAAGCAGTTGTTCGAGCTGCTAGCCACCGATGCCTATCGCTCGCAGGATTCCGTGGGACCGCGGGTGCACTGGTTCATCGGCGATGAGCGGTTTGTGCCGCCAAGCGATCCCCGCAACAACATGGCGATGGCGCGCAAGGCATTTCTCGATCAATGCGCGCCCGCTGCCAATGTCCATCCGATTCGCGGTCGATAGCGCCGATCCCGCTGAAGCAGCGCATCGCTATGAGAGCGAATTGAAATCGTTCTACGGTGCGGACAAATTGGATCCGGCCAGGCCGTTGTTCGACGTCGTGATGCTCGGCGTCGGGCCCGACGGCCATACCGCATCGCTGTTTCCCGGTTATCCCGCCGTCGACGAGACCGCGCGTTGGGTGATCGACGTGCCGAAAGCCCATGTCGAGCCATTCGTGCCGCGGATCTCACTGACCTTGCCCGCGCTGAATTCCTGCCACGAGATGCTGTTCGAGGCCGGCGGCGCGGGAAAGCGCGCGCATCCTGACCCGCGTGTTCGAGGGCGAGGATCTACCCGCCAACCGCGCCCATGCGCAGGGCGAGACGATCTGGCTGCTGGACAAGGCTGCGCTGCCGGAGAATTTTCGTGGGTGACGTCCACGCCGTGCGCGCTGGTCGTGATGGGCGTGTCCGGCTCCGGCAAGAGCACGATCGCTGAAAAACTGGCCGAACGATTAGGCTGGACCTATAAGGACGGCGACAGCTTTCATCCCGCCGCCAACGTCGCCAAGATGCATGCCGGCCATCCGCTGACCGACGAGGACCGCTGGCCGTGGCTGCGTTCGATCGGCGCCGAGATCGATCGCGCCTGCGCGGCCGGCGAGCACGTCATCATTGCCTGCTCCGCACTCAAGCGCGCCTATCGCGATATCCTCGTGCATGGCCGTGACGATGTCCGCATCGTCTATCTCGACGGCAGCCAGCAGTTGATTGCCGACCGGCTGGCCAAGCGCAAGGGCCACTTCATGCCCGCGGGACTGCTGCGACAGCCAGTTCAAGACGCTGGAGCCGCCGGCCGACGATGAACATCCACTTACGGTATCGATCGATGCGTCGGTCGATACCATTGTCGACGACATCGTGCGCCAGTCGAAGATAGCGCCGGCCGCGAATGCCGCATCCAGCAGGACCAGCCCATGACCCGCATCGCCCTCGTCGTCTCCGATGTCGATGGCACCTTGCTGACCAAGGACAAGATCCTCACCGACAAGACCGCGCGCGCGGTGCGACAGCTGGAGGACAGCGGCGTCGCCTTCACCATCGTTTCCAGCCGGCCCGACGGTCGGGATGCGGTTTCTGGTCGAACCATTGCGGCTGACGATGCCGTTCGGCTCGTTCAACGGCAGCTCGATCTGCGATCCGCAGATGAAACCGATCGAACAGCATTTGATTCCGGCATCGGCGGTGCAGCAAAACCATCGATGTGCTGAAGCAATTCGGCGTCGACATCTGGCTGTTCACCCACGACCAATGGCTGATCACCAATCCCGACGGCCATTACAATCCGTTCGAAAAGCGCACCATCAAGGCCGATCCGATCGTTGTCGATGACTTGTCGCCCTATCTGTCGGGGGCCTGCAAAATCGTCGGCTCGTCCTCCGACGCGGAATTGCTGCAACGCTGCGAGGCCGCGATGCAGACGGCGGTCGGAGACCAGGCCACCGCGGCGCGCTCGCAAAGCTATTATCTCGACATCACCCCGCCCGGCGTCAACAAGGGCACCTTCGTCAAGGCGATGGCCGCGCGGCTCGGAATTTCGACCGATGCGGTCGCCACCGTCGGCGACATGCACAATGATGTCGCGATGTTTCAAAACCAGCGGCATGTCGATCGCGATGGGCAACGCGACCGACGACATCAAGCGGCAGGCCACGCATGTCACGACCTCGAACGCAGAAGAGGGTTTCGCCGGCGCGATGGATATCGTGATGAAGAACAACGACGGCAAATTATGACGCGCAGCGTCGTTCCTGCGAACACGGGAAGACCAGGCGCGGTTATTGAAAGTCACTTCGTCCGCTGCGCCACCGGCTTTTTGGCATCGCTGAGATTATGTGCGCTGTAGACCAGCGCGATGTGCGTGAGCGCTTGCGGGAAATTGCCGACTTGGCGCCGGACTCCGGAATCATATTCCTCCGCCAGCAAGCCAACATCGTTGGCAATCCCAACCACGCGATCGAACAACGCCTGCGCCTTGTCGATCTGCCCTGACAGCAGATACGCATCCGCCAGCCAGAAGCTGCACGCGAGAAACGCGCCTTCGACCGGCTGAGATCCGTCATGTGCTTCGCGCCGATCGTGCCGCAGCACGAAGCCGTCGCGTATCATGTATTTCTCGATCGCAGCCATGGTACCGAGCACCCGTGGATCGTCGCCGGGCAGGAAGCCGACGCCGGGCAACAACAGAATGCTGGCGTCGAGCACTTTCGATCCATAGCACATCGACAAACGTATTCTGTTCGGGATCAAACCCCTTCTCGCAGACATCGCGATGAATGGTGTCGCGCAGTTTCCGCCACTCATCCAGTCGGCCCTTGAGGCCGAATTTCTCTGCACTCTTGATCGCGCGATCGAACGCGACCCACGTCATGACCTTCGAAAATACATAGTGCTTGTCGCCGTCACGCCGTTCCCAGATGCCGCTGTCGGGCTGACTCCAGATCTCCGCGAGATGCTCCAGCACCTTGCATTCGAGTTCCCAGGTGGTGTCATCCAGTTCGAGCTTGGCCACCCGCGCCTGATGAAACGCGTCCATCAGTTCGCCGTAGACATCGAGCTGCAATTGGGCGTGCGCGGCATTGCCGACCCGCACCGGTCGCGCACCTTCGTAGCCCGGCAGCCAGTCCGCTTCCCATTCCAGCAGCCGCCGCTGGCCCATGATGCCGTACATGATCTGCATATGCGCCGGCGCACCGGCGACCGCCCGCAGCAGCCAGTCGTGCCAGGCCGAGGCTTCCTCGGTGTAGCCGCTGTTCATCAGCGCCAGCAGCGTGAAGGTGGCGTCGCGCAGCCAGCAAAAGCGATAATCCCAGTTCTTGCTGCCGCCGAGGTTTTCCGGCAGCGACGTGGTCGGCGCCGCGACGATGCCGCCGGTCGGCGCATAGGTCAGCGCCTTCAGCGTGATCAGCGACCGCATCACCAGGTCGCGGACTGTCGCCCTCATAGGTGCAGCGGCTGGACCATTCGCGCCAGAAGTCCTCGGTGTCCTTCAGGGCTTCCTCGGGATCGATCGCGTCCGGCACCGGCAGATGCGACGGCCCATAGGTCAGCACGAACGGCACGGTTTCGCCCTCGCCGACCTCGAACTCCGCCACCGTGGTCATATCCTCGCCGCGCGGTCTTGACCGGCGTTCGCAGCACGGCCATGTCCTGCCCGCAGATCGCCAGCAAACCATCGCCGTCTTCGTTTTTCTTGACCCAGGGAATGTCGGTGCCGAATCCGAAACGGATCACCAATTCCATCCGCATCTTGACCCGGCCGCTGACGCCGCGCACCAGCCGGACGATGTCGGAGGCGTCGCCGCGCGGCGGCATGAAATCGATCAGCGCGACGGTGCCTTCCGCGGTCTCGAAGCGCGTCTCCAGGATCAGCGAGTTGCCCCGGTAGCGGCGCGAGGTCTTTTTGATGTCGCCGGCCGGCGCGATCCGCCATTGCCCGTTCTGCTCGTCGCCGAGCAACGCCGCAAAACAGGCATCGCAATCGAACGCGGGCCAGCACAGCCAGTCGATCGATCCGTCGAGGCCGACCAGGGCCGCAGTTTCGCAATCTCCGATCAATCGCGTAGTCTTCAATTTTTGAAGGCACTGCAATCACCCTTTGAAATCATCGACGTCGGTATTGATAGGTCAGGCAATTTTCTGTTCGCGGTCCAGCATCGCGGTCTTGAGCGCGCCGACATCGATCGC
This sequence comes from uncultured Alphaproteobacteria bacterium, assembly GCA_963845435.1. GTDB lineage: Bacteria > Pseudomonadota > Alphaproteobacteria > Rhizobiales > Xanthobacteraceae > Bradyrhizobium. Next base: position 146,278 of record CAWJSD010000006.1, on the reverse strand, counting down.
GGACACGATCTGGTCGATCGCGACCGGCAAGCCGCCGACGCCAGTTCGGATGTTCGTCGACGGTGCCGGGAATATTGGGCTGGTCGATCAGCCCGAGCAGATCTTCCAACGATAACGTCAGCAGGCGTGACCTGGTTCGCGCCAGAAATCCCGCCATCGCATAGAGATCGTGGCCTTCGATGCCGTAGTGAGCGCAGGATGTCGCTCAGCCGTGGTCAGCGCATGCCAACGCTCGTCGTCGCTTTCGCCGGGATCGATCCCAAGCGAGCGCTTCAGCTTGAGATCGCTGAACGAGCGCCAGCCGGCATAGGTCGAGAGGTCATGGGTGTTGAAGGTGACCAGCGCATTGGCGGAATAGTGGTCGATGCCGCGGAAGGCGCCGGCATCGTCGCGCTCGAACATCATCACCTGGTAAGACCAGATGCCCCAATCCGCCATCTGTTCGCGAAAGCCTTCCGGCACCGTGCCGAGATCCTCGCCGATGACGACGCAACGATGCGCCACGCTTTCCTGCGCGGTCGCCGCCAGCAGTGCCTCGAACGGCATGCTGCACATAGACGCCATTATTGGCCGCATACCCGTGCGGCACCAGATAAAGCCGCTTCAGCCCGAGCACATGATCGAGCCGGATCGCGCCTGCGTAGCGCATCGAGGCCCGCAGCATCTGCGCGAAATGGCTCGAACGAGGTGAGTTTCAGCCCGGCGGCATTGAAGCCGGCGAGGCCCCAGTTCTGGCCTGCGGTGTTGAGCGCGTCCGGCGGCGCGCCGACCGAGAGATGGCGCGAGATCGCCGCCTGCTCATTCCAGGCATCGAACCCGCCGGATTGCACCCCGACGGCGACATCGAGATACAGGCCGACCTTCATGCCAAGCTCGGCGGCGCGATCGCGGCACGCCCGCAATTGCCGGTCGGCGATCCATTGCACGAATTCGACGAATTCGATTTCGGCGCCATCGGGGCCTTGGCGCAATTGGGCGCATCTGGCTTCATCCGGCTGCCGCCATACTTCGGGCCATTCCCACCAGGCGTGTTGAATTTGCGCCGAAGCGTCTCGAAGCAGGCGAACCGCGATAACAACGCGCCGCGCTCGGCGCGAAACAGTTCGAAATCCTGCATGCTCTGCGCCTGAAGCCTTGCCTTTGAAGCTCTCAAATGCCGATCGCAAGGCGCGCCATTTCAGTCCGGCGACCGCGGCGTAATCGACGAGATCGCTCCGATCGCAGTTTCGGTGATCTGCGTCATGATCCGGCCGCAAATCCGGCCAGTTTCTCGACGTCGATATAGAGCGGATTGAGAAACAGCCGGCTGTTCGGCGAATAGGGACTGCAATCGCCGGGGCGATCGTCGAACAACGCATGCAACGGATTGAGGCCGACTCCGTCCGCGCCCAGACTGGCCGCGAGTTCGATCAACCCTTCAGATCGGTGAAATCCCCGATACCCCAATTGCGGGCCGATCGGATGCCGTATAGCTGGACTGCCAGCAGCCAGCAGCGGTCGAAATCGCCGCCGAAGGCTTGTGGCGGCGCCACCATCAACGGCACATCTTCGCGTAAACGGACGAGGCGTCGGTCAACTGCAGCCGGTAGACGCCGACCGGCAGATCCTGCGGCCAGACGATGATCGCGTCCCGGGTCTCGCCTTCGCGCGATAACCTTAAGACCGGCAACGATTTTCCAGCGCACCGGGAATGTGGCAGCCTGCCCGAGTTCGGTCCGCGCCGGCTGGCCGGACCGGATCACCACCGGCTCCGCCGAGAAACCGGTGCGGCAACTCGAGCCGGCAGGGCATCGAGGATGATTTTCAGCGCCGCGGCATCTGTCACATGGCGGTGACCCTGACCGTCGATAAATTCGGTCTGGATTCCGAGGTCTTCAGCTTTGGTAAAAAGGTCCATTCGGCACGCTGTTTGCACGCAACGGGTCGACGGGGCGTCACGAAATTCATCTAGATGCGGGAAGAGGATAGCCGTGTTTAACTCTCCGCTCATCGCCGACGTTCCCCGGGAACCAATGCCCGTCGAGCGGCTTTGTATATAGGTCCGAAACGTCTCCTTTCCCGCAAGGGAAATGGGACGTTGTTTCCATGTCAATGGCATCACCGTGAACAAAACAACTCAAACTGTCGAGAGCGCTGCAGCCGGCGGCGCTTTCCATATTGAAGACGTTTATCCCGCTGATCGACGGCGGCCGCTTTCCCGTGAAGCGCATCGTCGGCGAGCGCGTCGAGGTCTGGGCGGATATTTACCGCGACGGACATGATCGTGATCGCCTGCGCGCTGGTCTGGCGTCTCGAGACAGGACCGCGAATGGCGCCGCGCGCCGATGACCCTTGACGGCAATGACCGCTGGGGCGGATCGTTCGTCCCGGATACGCCCGGACGCTATGTCTATGCCATCGAGGCCTGGACCGACGAGTTCGCGACCTGGCGGCACGGTTTCGAACTGAAGCAGAAAGCCGGCGCCGACCTCACCCTCGATGCGATCGAGGGTGCCGGCATGCTGACCAAGGCGCAGGCCGGCGGCAACGCCGCGTCGGCCGTGATCCTGCGGCAATGCGAGGACTTCCTGCAAACCGGCGAGGCCGCGCCGCTGCTGACCGACGAATTGCAGGACGCGATGGCCGAAAGCCAGTTGCGGCCCGACCTGACGCGTTCGCAGCTGTTTCCGTTTGTCGCGGACCGGCCGCGGGCGCGCTGCGGCGCCTGGTACGAAATGGTGCCGCGCAGCCAGGGCACAGTACGCCGGGCCAGCACGGCACCTTCAAGGATTGCATCGCGCGACTGCCGGATGTCGCGGCGATGGGCTTCGACGTGGTTTATTTCACGCCGATCCATCCGATCGGCCAGCATCAACCGCAAGGGCCGCAACAACGCCGTGACCGCGGCAGGAAGGCGATCCCGGCAGCCCCTACGCCATCGGCGCCGCCGAAGGCGGCCATGACGCGGTGCATCCCGAATTGGGCACGCTGGAGGATTTCCGCAGCTTCGTCGCGGCCTGCAAATCGCTACGACATGGAAGTCGCGCTCGACTTCGCCGTGCAATGCTCGCCCGATCATCCCTGGCTCAAGCAGCATCCGCAATGGTTCAAGCGCCGGCCCGACGGCTCGATGCGCTATGCGGAAAATCCGCCGAAGAAATACGAGGACATCGTCAATCCGGATTTCGCCTCCGAGGACGCCGGCGCGCTGTGGAATGCGTTGCGCGACGTGGTGCTGTTCTGGATCGACCAGGGCGTGAACATTTTCCGGGTCGACAATCCCCACACCAAGCCGTTCCCGTTCTGGGAATGGCTGATCCATGAAGTTCAGCTTCGTCATCCCGACGTGATTTTCCTCGCCGAAGCCTTCACCCGGCCGAAGCTGATGAAGGGCCTCGCCAAGCTCGGCTTCACGCAGTCCTACACCTACTTCACCTGGCGAACGCAGAAGTGGGAGCTGGAGCAATATCTGAACGAACTGACGGCCTATCCGGAGCGCGATTTCTATCGCCCGAATTTCTTCGTCAATACGCCGGACATCCTGCCCTATCATCTGCAGAGCGGCGAGACCTGGATGTTCAAGTCCCGCGTCGCGCTGGCCGCGACGCTGTCCGCGCACCTACGGCATCTATAACGGCTTCGAGTTGCTCGAGCACGAGCCGATTCCCGGCAAGGAAGAATATCTCGAATTCCGAGAAATACGAGATCAAGGTGCGCGATTGGGACAAGCCCGGCAACATCAAGCCCTATATCGCGCGACCTCAACCGCGCCCGCCGCGCAAAACGCGGCGCTGCAGCAGACCAGCAACCTGCGCTTCCTTCCGATCGAGGACGGCAATGTGATCGGCTTCGTCAAGGAATCGGTCGACCAGACCAACAGCGTCGTCGTCGCTATCGCGCTGTCGCGCGATCCGCACGAATTCTGGCTGCCGCTCGGCGACATCCAGGTCGGCCTGGCCGGCGACCGCCGCCACGTCGCCGCGCGTCGAAAACCTGATCACCGGCGAACGGCATCCGCTCGAATGGGGCGGCATTCGATCTGCGGATCGATCCGGTGCGCGATCCCGCCCTGCTCTTTCGCTGCCTGGCGTGAGCGACACCATGAATGTGATGTCCTCCATCGATACCAAGGAATTGCCGGCCACCGATCCGACGGTCGACGAGCTGTGGTACAAGGACGCCATCATCTATCAGCTGCACGTCAAGGCGTTTGCCGACAGCAACAATGACGGCATCGGCGATTTCGCCGGGCTGACCGAGAAGCTCGGCTATCTGCAGGAGCTCGGCGTCACCGCGCTGTGGCTGTTGCCGTTCTATCCGTCGCCGGGCCGCGACGACGGCTACGACATCGCCGACTATGGCGACATCAATCCCGATTTCGGCACCATGAAGGATTTCCGGCGCTTCATCGTCGAAGCCAAGCGGCGCGGCCTGCGGGTCATCACCGAACTCGTCGTCAACCACACCTCCGACCAGCACGACTGGTTCAAGCGCGCCCGCCGCAGCGATCCGAAATCGAGCGCGCGCAACTGGTATGTCTGGAGCGACACCGACCAGAAATATCAGGGCACCCGGATCATCTTCACCGATACCGAGAAGTCGAACTGGACCTGGGATCCCGAAGCCGGCCAGTTCTACTGGCACCGCTTCTTCTCGCACCAGCCGGATCTGAATTTCGACAATCCGCGCGTGGTCAGCGCGATCGTGCAGGTCATGAAGCGCTGGCTCGACGCCGGCGTCGACGGCTTCCGTCTCGACGCCATTCCCTATCTGTGCGAGCGCGACGGCACCAACAACGAAAACCTGCCCGAGACCCACGCCATCATCAAGAAGCTGCGCGCCGAACTCGACGCCTATGCCAAGGGCAAGGTGCTGCTGGCGGAAGCCAATCAATGGCCGGAGGACGTGCAGGAATATTTCGGCCAGCGGCGACGAATGCCACATGGCCTATCATTTCCCGCTGATGCCGCGGATCTACATGGCGATCGCGCAGGAAGATCGCTTCCCGATCACCGACATCCTGCGCCAGACGCCGGACATTCCGGACAGCTGCCAATGGGCGCTGTTCCTGCGCAACCATGACGAACTGACGCTCGAAATGGTCACCGACGTCGAGCGCGACTATCTGTGGTCGACCTACGCCAACGATCCCCGCGCCCGCATCAATGTCGGCATCCGCCGCCGGCTGGCGCCGCTGATGGACAATGACCGCCGCAAGATCGAGTTGATGAACTCGCTGTTGCTGTCGTTTCCGGGCACGCCGATCATCTATTACGGCGACGAAATCGGCATGGGCGACAACATCTATCTCGGCGACCGCAACGGCGTGCGCACGCCGATGCAATGGACGCCGGACCGCAATGGCGGCTTCTCCCGCGCCGACCCGGCGCGGCTCTACGCCCCGACCATCATGGATCCGGTCTACGGCTACGAGTCGGTCAATGTCGAGGCGCAGTCGCGCAGCCTGTCGTCGCTGCTCAGCGCCACCAAGCGGCTGATCTCGGTGCGCAAGTCGACCCTGGCGTTCGGCCGCGGCACGATGACGTTCATCCGGCCCGCTCAATCGCTCGGTGCTGGCCTATGTCAGGCAGTACGGCGACGAAGTGATCCTCTGCGTCGCCAACCTGTCGCGCTCCGCGCAGGCCACCGAACTCGATCTGTCGGCCTGGAAGGGCCGCATTCCGCTGGAAATGCTCGGCCGCACGCGCTTTCCGGCGATCGGCGAACTGCCTTACATGATCACGCTGGCGCCCTACGGCTTCTACTGGTTCCAGCTGCAGCGAGCCGCGACAAATCGCGAGCATGTCGACGCCCTCCGCGGTTCCGGAATTCGAAACCCTGGTGGTGCCGCTGGGCGCGACCTGGGTGTCGCTGGCGCGCACCCGCGGCGTGTTCGAACGCGACGTGCTGCCGGGCCATCTGGCGCGAACCCGCTGGTATCCGGAGCGCTCGCCGCAGGCGATCCATCCGACGCTGACCGCGGCGATCCCGTTCTGCGATATCGGCGACAACCGGCCGTGGCTGGCGTTCTTCGAGACCACCCAGCGCGGCACGACGACGCGTTATGTGTTGCCGATGCAGATCGAGTGGGTGCGCTTCGACCGCGAGCGCTACAACCCGCGTGCCTTTGCCGCGGTGCGCCAGGGCGCGCGCGAAGGCACCCTGCTCGATGTCGCGACCGACCAGATTTTCATCGCGCTGCTGCTGCGTAATCTGCGGGAATCGCTGACCGTCGACGAAGGCGGCCTGCAACTCGAATTCCGGCCGACCAGCAAATTTTCCGACCGAGCCGTCAGGCAGCCGGAGCGCATCCGCGCGGTCGAGACCGAACAATCCAACAGCACGGCGCTGGTCGACAGCGACTATGTGGTGAAGGTCTATCGCAAGCTCGAGCCCGGCATCAATCCCGAGATCGAGATCGGCCGCTTCCTGACCGAGGTCGCGGGCTTTGCCAACACCCCGGCGCTGCTCGGCAGCGTCGAACTGGTCGAAGGCGAAAAACGAAGCGCAATTGCGATCATCCACGCCTTTGTCGAAAACCAGGGCGATGGCTGGACCGTCACGTTCGGGCTATCTCGATCGCTTCGTCGACGCGCAACGCGTGCTGACGGCGAGGCGGTCACCGCCGGCGAAAGCGATGAGCAGATGCTGCCCTATCTGCGGCTGATGTCGCAGACCGGACGCCGGGTCGCCGAGATGCACACGGCGCTCGCCAGCAACAAGGACATCCCGGACTTTGCGCCGGAGCAGATCCGGCCCGAAGACGCGCAGCGCTGGATCGACGACATCATGGCCCGCGCCGAGCGCGTGTTCGATACGCTGACGCACCGCCGCGAGGCCTACCGGGAAGCCGACCGTCCGCTGGTCGATCAATTGCTGGCGCAGCGCGCGGCCCTGCCCGCGCATCTCAAGGCATTGTTGCCGCGCGATTTCGACAGCCATCAACATCCGTCACCATGGCGATTTCCATCTGGGCCAGATGCTGATCGTCAAGGACGACATCTTCATCATCGATTTCGAGGGTGAGCCGCGCCGGCCGCACAACGAGCGCCGCCGCAAGGCGCCGGCCGCGCGCGACGTCGCCGGCCTGATCCGCTCGATCGACTACTCGGCGACCGCAGCGCTCGAGCGCGCGCTCAAAATCGCGCCCGACGAACAGGGCCGGCTGGCGGCAGCGCTTTCGGAATGGCGCGATCGCGCCACCGCGGCGTTCCTGGCCGCCTATCGCGAGGCCACGACCAATCCCACGGCTGTGGCCGGTCGAGCGTCGTGCCGCCGACCAGATGCTGGATTTCTTCCTCGTCGAAAAAGCGTTCTACGAGATCGAATATGAACTGGCCCATCGTCCCGATTGGCTGCGTGTCCCGTTGACAGGGATGTTGCGAATTCTGTCCCAACAAACCAGTGAGGCCTCATGACCCAGCTTTCCGCCGAGGCCTATGCAATCGTCGAAGGCCGCCATTCCGATCCGTTCCGCTATCTCGGCCTGCACAGCGAGGGCGACCATAACGTCGTGCGCGCGTTCCTGCCGGAGGCGTCGCATGTCGACGCCGTCGACGAGCATGGCCACACCGCCGAATTGTCGCGCATCCACGATGCCGGCCTGTTCGCCGGCGCGATGCCGAACGGCGCCAAGCGCTATCAATTGCGCGCGCGGTACGGCGACAATGTCGTCGAGCTGGAAGACCCCTACCGTTTTCCGCCTGTTCTGAGCGATTTCGATCTCTATCTGCTCGGCGAAGGCACCGATCAGCGGCTGTACGACAAGCTCGGCGCCCATCCGATGACGCTGGAAGGCGTCAGCGGCGTCGCATTCGTGGTGCTGGCGCCGAACGCGCGGCAGGTCAGCGTGGTCGGCGATTTCAATTTCTGGGATGCCCGTCGTCACCCGATGCGGGTACGCGGCAGCGGCTATTGGGAATTGTTCATCCCGCGCGCCGCCGCCGGCGACCGCTACAAGTTCAACATCGTCGGCCAATACGGCCATCAATTGCCGTTGAAGTCGGATCCGATGGCGTTCGCCGCCGAACTTCGTCCGAGCACCGCCTCGATCGTGCTCGACGAGACCAAGCTGCCGCATCCGCGGCCGGCGCCGGCCAATATCAATGCGCTGACCTCGCCGATGTCGATCTACGAGGTCCATCTCGGCTCATGGCGACGCAAGGACAACAATGAATGGCTGACCTATCGCGATCTGGCCGAGCAGTTGCCGGCTTACGTCCGCGATCTCGGCTTCACCCACATCGAATTCCTGCCGGTCAACGAGCATCCGTTCGACGGCTCCTGGGGCTACCAGCCGACCGGCCTGTTCGCTCCGACCAGCCGGTTCGGCACCCCTGAGGACTTCTGCGCCCTGATCGATGCCTGCCATCGCGAAGGCCTCGCCGTGCTGCTCGACTGGGTGCCCGGGCATTTCCCCGACGATGCCGCATGCCTGGGCAATTTCGACGGCACCGCGCTCTACGAGCATGCCAACCCGCTGCAGGGCCGCCACCTCGACTGGGGCACGCTGATCTACAATTACGGCCGCACCGAAGTGGTCAACTTCCTGGTCTCGAACGCGCTGTTCTGGCTCGAGCGCTACGCCATCGACGGCCTGCGCGTCGATGCGGTCGCCTCGATGCTGTATCTCGATTACAGCCGGCCCACCGGCGGCTGGATTCCGAACAAATATGGCGGCCGGGAAAATCTCGAAGCCATCGATTTCCTGCGCCGCTTCAACACCGAAGTGTTCGCCCGCTTCCCGCAGGCCACCACCGCGGCGGAAGAATCCACCGCCTGGCCGCAGGTGTCGCGGCCGGTCGAATATGGCGGGCTCGGCTTCGGCTACAAATGGAATATGGGCTGGATGCACGACACGCTGAATTACATCAGCAAGGACCCGATCTATCGCAAATACCAGCACGGCGACATCCTGTTCGGGCTGCATTACGCATTCTCGGAAAACTTCATTCTGCCGCTGTCACACGACGAAGTCGTGCACGGCAAACGCTCGATTCTCGGCCGGATGCCCGGCGACCAGTGGCAACGCTTTGCCAATCTGCGCGCCTATTACAGCTTCATGTTTGCCCATCCCGGCAAGAAGCTGATGTTCATGGGCTGCGAATTCGGCCAGGAGCGGGAGTGGAATCACGATGCCTCGCTGGACTGGCATCTGCTCGAACAAAAGAGCCATTCCGGCATCCAGAACCTGATCCGCGACCTCAATCATCTGTATCGAGACATGCCGGCGCTGCACGAGCTGGACTGTGACCCGGCAGGCTTCGAATGGATTATTACGGAAGACTCCGGCAGCAACGTTTTCGGCTGGATTCGCAAGGGCAATGGCGGCCATGCGCGATGTCTGGTTGTTGTTAATTTCTCACCCAATGTGTATCACGACTATCGTGTCCGAGTGCCTTTCGGCGGTAAATGGCGGGAAGTATTCAACTCGGATTCGGCGCATTACGGCGGCGGCAATGTCGGGAATGTCGGCGAAGTTCATGCGCTCGATGGTCTCGTCCCCGAACTTAACCTGACCCTTCCGCCTCTGGCCGCGATATTTCTCGTACCTGAAGGCTAGCGAATGCGACTATCAGCGGGAACGTCCTCACGCCTTGGCGCAAGCTGGGACGGCCGGGGCACCAACTTCGCGCTGTTTTCCGCCAACGCACAAAAAGTCGAGCTCTGCCTGTTCGATAGCCAGGGCCGCCGCGAGCTCGAGCGAATCGAACTGCCGGAGCGCAGCGAGGACGTCTGGCACGGCTATCTCAACGACGTCTCGCCCGGGCAGCTCTACGGCTATCGGGTTCACGGGCCTTATGAGCCCGAGCACGGCCACCGCTTCAACGCCAACAAGCTGCTGCTCGATCCCTATGCACGCCGCCTCGCCGGCCGGCTGGTGTGGAGCGACGCGCATTTCGCCTATCGTACCGGCAGCGCACGCGAGGACCTTTCGTTCGATCGCCGCGACAATGCCCGCGGCATGCCCAAGGCCGTCGTCGTCGACGAGACCTTCAACTGGGGACGCCGTGAAATCCGGCCGCATATTCCCTGGGAAGACACCATCATCTACGAGGCGCACGTCAAGGGCCTGACCCAGAAGCGCGACGACGTGCCGCCTAATCTGCGCGGCACCTATGGCGGCTTGTCGTCGCCGGCGATGATCGATCATCTCAAGCGGCTCGGCGTCACCACGATCGAGCTGCTGCCGATCCACGGCTTCGTCGACGACCGCGTCCTGGTCGAAAAGAAGCTGGCGAATTACTGGGGCTACAACACGCTGTCGTTCTTTGCGCCCGAGCCGCGCTACTCGCAGGACAATCCGCTCGACGCGTTCCGCACCACCGTGGCGCGGCTGCATGATGCCGGCATCGAGGTGATGCTCGACGTGGTCTACAACCACACCGCCGAGGGCAACCATATGGGCCCGACGCTGTCGTTCCGCGGCATCGACAACGCCTCCTATTACTGGCTGAAGCCGGAGAACAAACGTTATTACGACGACTTCACCGGCTGCGGCAGTTCGGTCAACCTCACGCATCCGCGCGTGCTGCAGATGGTGATGGATTCGCTGCGCTACTGGGTCGAAGTCTGCCACGTCGATGGCTTCCGGTTCGACCTCGCCACCACCCTGGCGCGCACGCCGACCGGCTTCGATCGCAACTCCTCGTTCCTCACGGCGGTGCGGCAGGACCCCGTGCTCGCCAACGTCAAACTGGTGGCCGAGCCATGGGACCTCGGTATGGGCGGCTATCAGGTCGGCGCATTTCCATCGCAATGGACCGAATGGAACGACCGCTATCGCAGCGCGATGCGGCGTTACTGGAGCGGCGAAGGCAGCCTGATCGGCGAAGTGTCGGGCCGCATGACCGGCTCGTCGGATCTGTACAACCATGACGGCCGCGTCCATCGCGCCGGCATCAACCACATCACCGTGCATGACGGCTTCACGCTTGCGGACCTGTTCAGCTACAACGAGAAGCACAACGAAGCCAATGGCGAGGACAATCGCGACGGCTCCAGCGACAACCACAGCAACAATTGCGGCCACGAAGGCCCGACCGACGACTCCGCGATCAATGCGCTGCGGCGTCAGTTGCGCAAGAACCAGCTCGCCTGCCTGATGCTGGCGCAGGGCCTGCCGCTGATGCTGGCCGGCGACGAAGTCGGCAACACCCAGAACGGCAATAACAATGCCTATTGCCAGGACAACGAAACCGGCTGGGTCGGCTGGGAAAACCTCGGCCGCGAAGGCGACGATCTGACCGACTTCATCGGCTACATGACCGCGTTGCGGACGCGATTTGCGCAGATCCGCTCGCCGCGCTGGCTCGACGGACGGCGCGCTGACGGCTCCTATGGCGTGTTGTGGCTGACGCCGTCCGCCGCGGAGATGACGATTGACGACTGGAAATTTCCCGAAGGCCGATTCCTCGCTTATGTGCTCGGCCCGATGGAACCAGGACAGCCGCCGATCTTTATTGTGCTGAATGCCGCCCCCGAACAGATTGCGTTCGAATTGCCCAAAATGCCCGAATACAAGACCTGGCAGCAGGTTCTGAATACCACCGAGAGTGTCCAGGCGACGGCCGACTTCGCCTCGGGCGGCCATCTCACCGCGCCGCCTCGCGCCGTGCTCGCTTTTGCGGGTTCGGCATGAGTCGGTGGCAATTCGGCCCGAAGCTGGGTTCCGATGGCGTTTCGTTCCGGCTCTGGGCGCCGGGCGCGAAACGCGTCGATCTGCTGCTGGACAAACCCTATCCGCTCCGCTGTGACGAGGACGGCTGGTTTTCCGCCGAGATCCCGGGGGTAAAGGCCGGCGCGCGCTACAAATTCAGGATCGACGACGAGATCGACGTGCCCGATCCGGCTTCGGCGTTTCAGCCTGACGACATCCCCGGCCCCAGTGAAGTAATCGACCACGCGGCCTACCGCTGGCGCGCCGCCGACTGGCGCGGACGTCCGTGGCAGGACACCGTCACGATCGAGACCCATGTCGGCACTTTCACCGACCGAGGCACTTACCGCGCCATGATCGAGCGGCTCGACCATCTGGTCGATACCGGCATCACCGCCCTGGAATTGATGCCGCTCGCCGATTTCGCCGGCCAGCGCAACTGGGGCTATGACGGCGTGCTGTGGTATGCGCCCGACAGCGCCTATGGCCGCCCCGAAGATCTCAAGGCGCTGATCGACGAAGCCCATCTGCGCGGGCTGATGGTGTTTCTCGACGTCGTCTATAATCATTTCGGCCCCGAGGGAAATTACCTCGGCCGTTACGCGCCCTCGTTCTTCACCGAGGCGCAGACGCCATGGGGCAGCGCGATCGATTACCGGGTCAAGCAGGTCAGCGATTTCGCGATCGAAAATGCGCGTGTACTGGCTGCAGGAATATCGCTTCGACGGGCTACGGCTCGACGCGGTGCACGCCATTCCCGAGCAGGGCGAGACTTCGATGCTGGAAGGTCTCAGCCGCGCGGTCGGCGCGTTGGCCGCCGAGACCGGCCGGCACATCCATCTGATGCTGGAAAACGACGACAACGCTGCGCACCTGCTCGATGCCGGCCAGGACCCGCCGCAAGGAAAATACCGCGCGCAATGGAACGATGATTATCATCACGCCTGGCACGTGCTGCTGACGGGCGAGATCCACGGCTATTACGGCGACTATCTGAAAGCTCCCGCGCAGGATATCGCACGCGCGCTCGGATCCGGCTTCGTCTACCAGGGCGAACATTCGGTGCATCGCGACGGAAAGCCGCGCGGCGAGCCGAGCGGCGCGTTGTCGCCGACCGCTTTTGTCAATTTCCTGCAGAACCACGACCAGATCGGCAACCGCGCGCTCGGCGACCGGCTCGAAAGCAACGCCGATCCCCGCGCGGTCGAGGCCGCACTGGCGATCACGCTGTTGGCGCCGATGGTGCCGATGCTGTTCATGGGCGAGGAATGGGGCTCGCAAAAGCCGTTTCCGTTCTTCTGCGATTTTCACGGCGATCTCGCCAAAGCGGTCCGCCAGGGCCGGCGCCGCGAATTTGCCGGCGCTTACGCCAAATACGGCGAGGAAATTCCCGATCCGCTGGAAGCATCGACCGCGCAATCCGCTGTCATCGACTGGGGCGCGCGTGAAGCCACGCCGGGTCGCGAGCGGCTGCAGCTGGTCCGTAATCTGCTGGCGATGCGGCGAACCCATATCGTGCCGCGGCTGGCCGGCGCGGCGTTCGGCAAGGCGCACGCGGCCGACAACGGCCTGCTCGCCGCCGATTGGCAGATGGGCGACGGCGCTATGCTGCGCCTGACCGCCAACCTGTCAGCGCACGAATTGACCCATGATGATGGCGAAGCCGGAAAGGTGTTCTGGGGTATCGACGCCAAACATCCGATGCCGCCCTGGTCGGTGCGCTGGCGCCTAGGCGGACGCTGATGCCACCAGCAATCCCAATTGCGACCTATCGCCTGCAGCTGACGGCGAAGTTCGATTTCGACGCGGCCGCCGCCGTCGTGCCCTATCTGAAACGGCTCGGCATCAGCCATGTCTATGCTTCGCCGTTCCTGAAGGCGCGCAAGGGCAGCACCCACGGCTACGACATCGTCGATCACACCCAGTTCAATCCCGAGCTCGGCGGCGAAGCCGGCTTCATGCGGTTGAGCGCGGTGCTGAAGCAGCACGATCTCGGGCTGATCCTCGATTTCGTACCCAACCATGTCGGGGTGCATTTCGCCGACAATCCGTGGTGGCTCGACGTGCTGGAGTGGGGGCAGGCCTCGCCGCATGCCGCTTCGTTCGACATCGATTGGGATCTGCTGCCGTACCGTGCGCGGGGCGGCGTGCTGCTGCCGATCATCGGCTCGTCCTACGGTGAGGCGCTGGAAAAGGGCGAGATCGAGCTGCGCTATGACGCCGGACAAGGCAGCTTCTCGGCCTGGTATTACGAGCATCGCCTGCCGATCGCGCCGGATCGTTACAGCGAGATCCTGAAAGCCGTCGTCCAGGAAGCCGCGGCCGTAGACAGCCCGGCCGGCCAGCAGATTCTGGCGCTGGCGTCACGCTATCGCGGCTTGCGTCACCCCGATCGCAACGAGGCGCCCGCCTTCAAGGCCGATCTCAAGGCCATCGCCGGCGGCGAAGACATCATCGCGCGCGGGCTTGCGGCCTATCGGGCCGGACCGGATCGTCCGACCCAGACGCTGGCGCTGCATCATCTGTTGGAGCGTCAGCACTACAAGCTCGGCCATTGGCGCCTGGCCTCCAGCGACATCAATTATCGCCGCTTCTTCGACGTCAACACCCTCGCCGGTCTGCGGGTCGAGGACGCGCACACGTTCGACGGCATGCATGGCCTGGTCAAGCGACTGATCGCCGAGGACCGGCTGCAAGGCTTACGGCTCGATCACATCGATGGCCTGCGCGATCCCGCGCAATACTTCCAGCGCCTGCGCCGCCTGATCCGGGACGCGCACGGAACGTCGACCAAGCCGTTCTACATGGTTATCGAGAAAATTCTGGGCGAGCACGAAGAGCTGCACAGTTTTGCCGGGGTCCATGGCACCACCGGTTATGAATGGCTGAACGTGATCACCGACGCTTTGATCGACGGCAAGGGCCTCGGCCCGCTCGACGAGATCTGGCGTCAGATCAGCAACCAGCCGCCGAAGCTCGAGCCGGTGTTGAAAGAGGCCAAGCGCCGGGTGCTGGAGACTCTGCTGACCAGCGAGTTCACCGTGCTGACGCCAGTTGCTGGCGCGCATCGCCAGCGGACATTACTCGACCCGCGACTATTCCGCCGACAGCCTGCGCCAGGCGCTCGAACTCTATGTGCTGCATTTTCCGGTGTACCGGACGTACCTGACCTCGGCGCCTCCGAGCGAGAACGACCGCGCCCTGATTTCGGAGACTATCGAAAAAGCCCGCGCCGACTGGTTCGCCGCCGACGAAGGCATTTTCGATTTTCTGCGCGACACCTTGACGATGGACCTGATCGCGCCTGGGCGGCCACCGCACAGCGCGCCGCGAGTGCGGCGCTTTGCGCTGAAGGTGCAGCAATTCACCGGGCCGATGATGGCGAAGTCGCTGGAGGACACCAGCTTCTATCGCTACCATCGCCTGCTGGCGCTCAACGAAGTCGGCGGCGATCCGCAGGCCGTGGCCTTGTCGCCAGATGATTTCCACCGGATGATGCAAAGCCGTGCCGAACACTGGCCGCACGGCATGACCGCCACCGCGACCCATGACACCAAGCGCGGCGAGGACGCCCGGGCGCGACTGCTGGCGCTGACCGAAATATCGGGCGAATGGACGAGCGCGGTAGCGCGATGGAAAATCCTCAACGCCCCGCATCTGGCGACCGATGGCGAGATGCGCGCGCCGTCGGCGACCTTCGAATACATGCTGTATCAGGCGCTGCTTGGGGCCTGGCCGCTGGGCGGGCACGACGAAAGTTTTGTGGAGCGGATGCAGGCCTATGCGCTGAAGGCGGCGCGTGAGGGCAAGCAGGAGACCAGCTGGCTCAATCCGCATGAATCCTACGAAACCGGCGTCAAGAGGTTCATCGCCCGGATCCTCGATCGTTCGATTTCTGGCGAATTTCATCGCCGCGATTGAATTGCTGGTGCAACGCGTCGCGCTGCTCGGCGCCTGCAATTCGTTGAGCCAGATTACCTTGAAGGCAACCATGCCCGGCGTGCCGGACTTTTATCAGGGCACTGAGTTCTGGGATCTTTCGCTGGTCGATCCTGACAATCGCCGGCCGGTGGATTTCGACGCGCGCGCCGCCGTATTGGCGGAGGTGGAGACGCCCGATTGGAACGGGCTGGTGCGGAAATGGTCGGACGGTCATCTGAAACTGGCCTGGACCCGCCATCTTTTGCAACTACGCAACGAAATGGCCGAGGTGTTCACCGACGGCGATTACCTGCCGATCGAAGTCAGCGGACCGCATCGCGACCACATCATCGCCTTCGCGCGGCGTCATGGCCGCAATGCCGCGATCGTCGCCGTAACGAAATCGCGGGCGCCGTTGTCGGAAGGGGGCCGCAGCTGGCCTCGCGCGGAAGGCTTTGAAGGCGCGCTTGAACTGAAGGGCTATTCGGTGGAGGGCATCGGCGGCGCGAACCACTCAGATGCGTTGCAGCTCTCGGCGCTATTCCAGCACTTGCCGGTCGCGATACTGAAGGCCACGGTTGAGGGCGCCGCTACCAAGCGAAAAAAGGCTGTTCACAAGGTGGCCTGAAACGCCGAAGGCCGCCCGGGATCTACGGCCGGACGGCCTCGCGGATGTCGTGCCGACAATTTTCAGGCCGGTTCCCTCCCCCGCTGATGCCTAGTTTTTAGGACATTGGTTAACGAAAACGTACTTCTCGGCGTGCATGACGCCGGACATGCAACTATTTCGATGCTGCAACGCGCAAGCTGCGAAGCAGCAGAGAGAGTGTGCTTAGCTACGCTTGGTCAGCAGCAGATTGCCGCGCTTCCGGATCGCGATCTGCGCGACCTCCGCGAACCGCTGCAGCAGCCACGGCAAGGTCACTTCCAACCGAACATGATCGTCCTCGACATCGATCTGGCCCGACGCGGCCTGTCCCAGCGCACGGACGCGGAAGATCATCCGGTTGCCGTCCCAGCGCTCTTCATCGACGTGCAACACGGGCACGGTGGATGCCGCGCGCGTCAACCCGTTCTGCAGGCGGCGCACGGCCTCGTCGCGGCCGAGCCGGTGCGGAATCGAAACCACCAATGGTGCGGACATCGAAAACTCCTCTGCTGATAACGCGATGTAATCGCACAAGGTTCGATTGGAAGACGCAACCAGAAAGCAACAGCGGTAATATTCGCGATCCCAAAATGGAACTTTCATAGTTCCCGCAGGTTCTCATCCGCGAAAGCAGAGCGACAGTGCCAACTGCTAGGCTGGAGGAGTTTTCACATGTCCATTGGAACAATCATCCTTATTATTCTCGTGATCGCCCTGCTCGGCGGCTTTAGCGGCATTGGCGGCGGACCGTTCTACGGCACCGGTTATTACGGCGGCGGCGGCCTCGGCCTGGTGGTCGTGATTCTGCTGATCCTCCTGCTGATGGGACGGCTGTAACGGCCGCGTAGGGTGGGCAAAGGCGCACAGCGCCGTGCCCACCCTCGGCGCAATCGGTGGGCACGCTTCGCTTTGCCCACCCTACCTCCAACGAAACAATCCAGCCGTCATTCCAGCATGCGCATCGCGCGACGGAATGGCGGCTATTTCGTTTTAGCCGCCAGCTTCTTGATCGCCGGCTTGATCGACGACGCCGCCTCATCGTAGCCGTCCCATGCCTTGGTCTTCGCGAGCAAGCGCCGGCACGGTGCGCACCGTAAACCGCTTCGGATCGAGATCGCCCTTCACCTGCGCCCAGGTCAGCGGCATCGAGACGGTGGCGCCGGGGCGCGCCCGCGGCGACAACACCGCAACCGCGGTCGACATCCGGTCGTTGCGCAGGTAGTCGAGGAAAATCTTCCCCTTGCGCAGCTTCTTCGACATGTTGAGCAGATAGCGCTCCGGATCCTCGGCGGCCATCCATTGGCAGACGCCCTGCGCAAACGCCTTGGCTTCTTTCCAGTCCACCTGGTCCTTGGCGCCGTATGACAGCGGCGTCACCACATGCAGGCCCTTGCCGCCGGTGGTCTTGCAGAAGCTTTCCAGGCCGAGCGCGGTGAGCCGCTGCCGCATTTCCTTGGCGGCCTCGATCACCTCGGCGAACGCGACCTCCGGCGCCGGATCGAGATCGAACACCAGCCGCCCCGGCACGTCGGGCTCATCAGGCGCGCAATTCCACGGATGCAACTCGAGCCCGCCGATCTGCGCCACCGCGGCAAGCCCCTCGACGCGATCGATCTGCAGATACGGCTTGCGGTCGCCGGACACCTTGACCAGTTCGAGCAGGTTGGACGTGCCCGTCATCGCATGGCGCTGGAAGAACGTCTCGCCACCGATGCCATCCGGCGCGCGCACCACCGAGCACGGCCGGCCCTTCAGATAGCCGATCATCCATTCCCCGACGGCCTCGAAATATCGCGCCAGATCGAGCTTGGTGACGCTCTTGCCGTCGCCGGCATCCGGCCACAGCGCCTTGTCGGGCTTTGAGATCACGACGCCCATGACTTCGGCGGATCTTGAGCCGGCGGGCTTTGTGCTTTTGACGACGGCGGGCGCCGCCTTGCCTGCCTTCTTCGCAGGAGGCTTTTTGGCGGAAGGTTTGGCCAGTTTGCCCATCGACGGTGTCTCCGCCTCGACCTCACCGGCCGGCTTGTCCTGCCGCAGGCCCTTGAAGGCGGCCTGCCTGATATTGCCGGCATCGGTAAAGCCGGCGAATTCGATCTCGGCGACCAGCTCCGGTCTTCACCCAATGCACGTCACGGGTCTTGCGCGGCGCTTCCTTGCCGCCGAACGGGTTCTGGTCGGACTCCACCGCTTTCAGCGCCGGCATGATTTGCCGCACCTTGTCCTGGCCGAAGCCGGTGCCGACGATGCCGACAAATGCCAGATGATCGTCGCGATAGACCCCCGCCATCAGCGAGCGGAATTTGCCGTTGGTGGTTTTCCAGCCGCCGATCACCACTTCCTGTCCGGCGCGGCATTTGGCCTTGGTCCAGCTTTCGGAGCGGCCGGATTGATACAGCGCGCCGAGCTTCTTCGAGACGATGCCTTCCAGCGACAGCTTGCAGGCCGATTGCAGGATGGCGTCGCCACCGCTTTCGAAATGCTCGACGTAACGGATCAGCTTCGGTCTTGCCGGCCTTACCGTTCGACCGCGCCGCCAGCATCCGCTTCAACTGCGCCTTGCGGTCGGCCAGCGGTATCCGGCGAAGATCCTCACCGTCGGCAAACAAAAGATCGAACGCAAAGAAGATCAGCTGATCGGTCTTGCCGTCGGAGATCGCGGCCTGCAGCGTGGAAAAATCCGGCGCGCCGTCGTGATCGAGCGCGACGATCTCGCCATCGATCAGCATGTCCGGCAGCTTGCTGCCCTCTTCGGCGATCGCTCGCGAATTTCTCGGTCCAGTCCAGCCCCTTGCGCGTCTTGAGCGTGGCCTCGCCATCCTCGACCCGCAACTGCACCCGATAGCCGTCGAACTTGATCTCGTGGCACCAGCCGTCGCCGTTGGGCGGCCGATCGACCGAGCTGCAGAGCTGCGGCGCGACGAAATCCGGCATCGCGGCCTTCTTGCCCTTTGCCGCCCTGGTGGCAACCGTTGCGGCTTTCAGCGCAGCCTTTTTCGGCGCGGCCTTGCGCTCGGCCCGCGCCTCGGCCGCATCGCCCCGGTTCGAATTCCAAACCGCATCGGACTTCGCCAGCGATTTGGCGGCGCTCGACTTCGCGGTCATGAATGGCTTCGGCGCCTTGCCCTTGCCGGCGGCGATCTGCGCCATCGAGCGGCCTGAGGCGACCGATCGATCCTCGTCCAGCACCGTGTTGTCCTCGCCCTCTCTGGCGAATTCATCGCGATGCTTGATCAGGAGCCAATTGGTGCGCTTGCCGCCATTGCGGTCATGGCGCATGCGCACCAGCACCCAGCTGCCGTGCAGTTTGTCGCCATGCAGGGTGAACTTCAGATCGCCCTTCTTGAAGCCGCGCTCCGGGTCGTCGGAATCCCAGGTGCCGCGATCCCACAATTGCACCGTGCCGCCGCCATATTGATCGTCCGGAATGGTGCCTTCGAAATCGCCGTAATCCAGCGGATGGTCCTCGACCTCGACCGCCAGCCGCTTGTCGTGCGGATCGAGCGAGGGCCCGCGGGTCACCGCCCAGGACTTGAAGACGCCGTCGAATTCCAGCCGCAGATCGTAATGCAGCCGGGTGGCGTCGTGCTTCTGGATCACGAACCGCCGTGCTTTCGACGGCGCGACCTTGAGCTTGCCGCTGGGCTCCGCGGTCTTTTCGAAATCACGCTTTTTCCGATAGGTGGTCAGGCTTCCAGTCGGCACGATCAGACTCCAGAACATATGCGAAGGCACTGGCCGCCCGAAACAACGGCCCGGAACCAAAACCTCCAACGCTGGTTTAAAGTTCCCGACTTCCATCATCCAACCTACGCCGGAGATTGCAATGGCTGCCCGCGCCTATTGGAAAGGGTCTCTCAAACTTTCCCTCGTGTCCTGCCCGATCCTGCTCTATCCGGCCTCCACCTCGGTGGAAAAGACCCGCTTCCACATGATCAACAGGGAGACCGGCAACCGGCTCAAGCAGCAGATGGTCGACGCCGAGACCGGCGACGTGGTCGAAAGCGACCAGAAGGGCCGCGGCTATGAACTGAGCAAGGACAAGTTTGTCGAGATCGACAAGGAGGAGCTGGAAGCGGTCCAGATCGAAAGCAACCACACCATCGATATCGACAGCTTCGTGCCGAAAGACGAGATCGACAAGCGCTATCTCAACCACCCCTATTACATCGTGCCCGACGGCAAGGCCGGCGTCGACGCCTTCGCGGTGATCCGCGACGCCATGAAGGACCAGGAGCGGGTCGCGCTGGCGCGGATCGTGCTGACCAATCGCGAGCACATCCTCGCGATCGAGCCGCTCGGCAAGGGCCTGCTCGGCACCACCTTGCGCTATCCCTATGAGCTGCGCGACGAGAGCGAGTATTTCGACGACATCAAGAGCCCGAAGATCTCAAAGGACATGATCGAACTCGCCGGCCATATCCTCGACACCAAGGCCGCGCATTTCGACCCGTCGAAATTCAAGGACGAGTATGAGAACGCGCTGAAGGCGCTGGTCAAGCGCAAGGCCGCCGGCAAGCCGATCAAGGCGGCGGCGCGCGAGGAAAAGCCCGACAATGTCGTCAGCCTGATGGATGCGCTGAAGCAGAGTTTGAAGGGCGGCAAGGGCGCATCGAAGCGCGCCTCGCATGCGCCCTGCCGCGGCGGACGGCGCCAAGGCGCGCCGCGAAGAAAGCGCATCGCTCCGCCGCGCGGACGCGAAAGGCGGGGTGAACGACGGCACTAACCGTCATTCCGGGGCGCGCGAAGCGTGAACCCGGAATCTCGATGACTCTTCCGGGTTCGATCGCTGCGCATGCGCCCCGGAATGACGGAGTGTGGCAGGACGAGCTGGCCGCGACTACCTTTCCACCCTACTTCTTCTTCGCCTTTTTCTTCTTAGTCTTCTTCGCGACCTTCTTCTTCCCCGCCTTCTTCGGCACCTTCTTGCCCTCGGCCCTCGCCTCCGACAACCCGATCGCGATCGCCTGCTTGCGGCTGGTGACCTTCTTGCCCGAACCGCCGCTCTTCAAGGTGCCCGCCTTGCGCTTCTTCATGACGCGTTCGACGTCGGCCGACGCCTTCTTGGAATATTTTCGTGTTTTCTTCGCCATGATGTTTCTCCCGGTGGCGAGAAAGGTAAGCTTCGCACCCATGGATAGTTCCCGGGCCTGACGCCACGTCGCAACAAGGACACCTCTCCCATGGGAAGAGGTCGGATCGCTTGGGCGATCCGGGTGAGGGGTTACGGCTGAACGAGAGGGCGTACCCCCTTCACCCCAACCCTTTCCCCATGGGAAGGGGCGCGTTTCCGCTGACGATGGGCTGCGCCACACATCGAGCGAAGAGCCGCTCTAATCCGCCGCCCTCAACCGATAGCCGATGCCGGTTTCGGTCAGCACGAATTGCGGACGCTCGGGATCGGCTTCGATCTTCTGCCGCAGCTGGCGCACATAGACCCGCAGATATTGCGCGTCGGTCAGTTCGTCCCATAATTCCTTCAGCAGAAACCGATGGGTCAGCACCTTGCCGGCATGCTGCACCAGCACCCGCAGCAACTCGTATTCCTTCGGCGACAGTTTGACGTCCTTGCTCGCCGACCTTGACGATGCGGCGCACCAGATCGACCGAGAGATCGCCGGAGCGAAACACCGGGCGCTCGCCATGGACCTGCAACTGATGCCGCAGCGCCGCGCGCATGCGCGCCAGCAGTTCATCCATCCCGAACGGCTTGGTCAGGTAATCGTCGGCGCCGAGATCGAGCGCCTGGACCTTGCCGGCCTCGTCGCCGCGGCTCGACAGCACCACGATCGGCACGCTGTCGTTGCGGCCGCGGATCATGCGCAGCAATTCATGGCCCTGGATATCCGGCAGGCCGAGATCGAGAATGATCAGCGCCGGATTCTGCGCCAGCAATTCCAGCGCGATCTTGCCGTTGGAGGCTTCCAGAATCTCGTAGCCCTGCGTGCTCAGCCCCATCCGCAGCAATTTGCGGATCGGCGGCTCGTCGTCGATGACCAGGACCTTGATCGGCGCGGCGCTCATGCGGCGGTATCCAGCACATTGGTCTCGGCCGGGATCGGCAACCGGATGGTCAGCACCGCGCCGCTGCGGTCGGCGCGGTTGGCGGCCGAGATGGTGCCACGCATCGCCTCGACGAAGCCGCGCGAGATCGCCAGGCCCAAGCCCGGTGCCGGGGCGGACATGATCGCCCTTCTGGGCGCGATAGAATTTGTCGAACACGCTTTCCAGCTCGGCCGGCGGAATGCCGTCGCCCTCGTCGATGACCTGCAGCGACATCGATTTCCGGTCGCGCTGGCTCCGGATCGAGATCGTGGTGTCCGGCGGCGCATATTTCGCGGCGTTGTCCAGCAGATTGAACAGCACCTGCTCGAACAGCACCGCATCGAGCTCCAGCATCGGCATGTCGGCGGCGAGTTCGAGCGACACCTTGTGATGCGCCAGGATCTTGCCGGCGCGCCGCAGCACGCTGCCGACGATCTCGCCGATATCCTGCCGCGACGTATTGGGCACGATCGCGCCGGATTCGAGCTTGGTCATGTCGAGCAGATTGGCGATGAAGCGATTGAGCCGCTCGGATTCGTCGATCACGGTGGCGAGCAGATCGCGCTTTTCGGCTTCGCTCAGGCCGCTGGCGAGATCGCGCATGCGTGCTGGCGGCGCCGAGCACCGAGGCCAGCGGCGTCTTGAGATCGTGCGAGATCGAGGTCAGCAGCGCCGAGCGCAGCCGGTCGGATTCCACCGTGCGCTTGACCCGGTCCATGTCCTCGACCAGCAGCACCCGCTCGATCGCGAGCGCGCCCTGGTCGACCAGCGCATCGAGCAGCCGGCGCTGCGTCCGGCGTCAGCAGCGGCCCGGTGCGGTCGTCGTCGATGCCGATCACGCCGATCGGCCCGCGGCCGGTGCGCATCGGCAGGAACAGCCGCTTGGCGCCCGGCAAGCGTATCCGAGCCGCGCCCGGCCGTGCGATCATTGCCCCAGGCCCAGTTGGCGGCGGCGAGATCGGCCTTGTCCAGCTGATCCTCCGGCGGATAGCCGGCCTTGACGGTGAGCACATCATCCTCCGGCAACAGCAGCACCACGCGCACCTTCAGCATCAGCGCGATCTGATAGGCGGTCGCCCACAGCACGTCGTCCAGGGTCGCGGTGCCCGCGAGCTTGCGGCTGAAGGCGTAGAGCGACTCGGTGGTCCGCACCCGGCCGATCGCGGTGACGGCCTGGGTCCGCACCCGCGCCGCGACATTGGAAACCACGAGCGCGATCAGCATGAAGAAGAAGAACGCCGCGACATTGGTCGGTTCGGTGATGGTGAAAGTATAGACCGGCGGCAGAAAGAAGAAATTGTAGCACAGCGAACCGACGACGCTGGCCAGCAGCGACGGCCACAGGCCGATAGCGCACCGCGACGCTGACGACCGCGGTCAGGAACACCAGATCGACGTTCTCGATGCCGAACACCGGCTGGATCAGTTTGGCCGCGCCGAGACCGACCGCCGTGATCGCCAGCGCCATCAGATAGGGCTTCGGATCGAACGGCTCGGGCCGCGCCTCGGTCTGGACCTTCGGCTTGGCCGGTATTCGGTCGGCAGTTCGTCGCCCGCGATCACGTTGACGCTGATATTGCCGGCGCGCCGCACCAGATCGTGCACCACCGAGCCGCGCATGATCTCGAACCACCACGACCGCGTCGCCTTGCCGATGATGATCTGCGTGACGTTGTTGGCCTGGGCATAGCCGATGATGTCGTCGGCGATGCGCCGGCCGACGCCGGGAATGGTGAGCGCTTCGGCGCCGAGCGCTTCCGCCAGCCGCAGATTGTCGGCCAGCCGGTCGCGCTGCTCGTCGGTCAATTGCAGGCTGCGGCGCGTTTCGATGCTGATGGCGGTCCACGGCGCATGCAGCCGGTCGGCCAGCCGCTTGGTGTAGCGCACCAGCCCCGCCGCGCGCGGATCCTCGCTGAGGCAGACCAGGATGCGTTCGCCCGCGGCCCAGGGGCCGGCGATCGCATTGGCCTGCATATGGGTGCAGCAGCTGATCGTCGACCCGCTCGGCGGTGCGGCGCAGCGCCAGTTCGCGCAGCGCGGTCAGATTGCCCGGCGAGAAATAATGCTCGAGCGCGCGCTCGGCCTGCTTGGGAACGTAGACCTTGCCTTCCCGCAGCCGCGCGATCAGGTCGTCCGGCGTCAGGTCGATCAGCTCGATCGCATCGGCGCGGTCGAACACCGAATCCGGCACGGTCTCGCGCACCCGCACATGGGTGATCTGCGCGACCACGTCGTTGAGGCTTTCGATGTGCTGGATGTTGACCGCCGTATAGACGTCGATGCCGCGCGACAGCAATTCCTCGACATCGAGATAGCGCTTGGGGTGGCGGCTGCCGGGCGACGTTGGTGTGGGCGAGTTCGTCGACCAGCGCGATCTGCGGCCGGCGCGCGATCAGCGCGTCGAGGTCCATCTCCTCGAGCGATCTGGTCCTTGTAGTCGGTCCGCTTGCGCGGCATCACTTCGAGGCCCTGCAGCAGCGCCTCGGTCTCGGCCCGGCCGTGGGTCTCGACCACGCCGACCACGACATCGGCGCCGGCCTTCAGCTCTGGCGTGGGCGCTCTGCAGCATCTCGTAGGTCTTGCCGACGCCGGGGGCGGCGCCGACAAAGATCTTGAGCCGGCCGGCCTCGTCGTTCTCGCGCCGGGCGGCCTCCAGTAGCGCATCCGGCGAGGGTCTTTGATCGGGGTCGCGGCGCTGATTAGCCATACCGCAATATAGTCCTCGCGTCCCGATCCAGCCTAGCCGCGCTATTTCGCGGCGGCGGCGTCCAGCGCCAGATTGAGCGCCAGAACGTTAACGCGCGGCTCGCCAAGCAGGCCAGCCGAGCCGGCCCTGGGTGTTGTCGGCGACCAGTTGCCGGACCCGGGCTTCCGGCATATTCCGGGCCTTGGCAATCCGCGGCACCTGGAACAGCGCACCGTCGGGCGAGATATCGGGATCGAGGCCGCTGGCCGAGGTGGTGACGAGATCGATCGGCACCGCCGCGCCGGGATTTTCCGCCTTCAACTTGATCGACGTCCTGCCTTGACCCGGTCGCTCAGCGCCTTGCTGGTGGGGCCGAGATTGGAGCCGCCGGAATTGGCCGCGTTATAGGGCGCGGGCACGGTCTTGGTGGCATCGGCCGGGTCCGGCGCCGAGGTCGCCGAGGGCCGGCCATGGAAATATTTGTCGCTCTTGAATTCCTGCCCGATCAGCGCGGAGCCGACGACCTTGCCGTCGCGCTCGATCAGGCTGCCTTGTGCCTGTTTCGGGAAGACCACGCCGGCGATCGCGGTCATGCGCCAGGGGATAGCCGAGGCCCGTGATCGAGTGTCAGCGCCAGCAGCAGGATGATGGCGGGCCGAATTTCTTTCAACATGGGAATTCTCCTTTGTTCGTCATTGCGAGCGAAGCGACGCAATCCAGGGCCGCGTTGTGTGACTCCTGGATTGCTTCGTCGCTTCGCTCCTCGCAATGACGGTGTGGACGATGACGGTTTCAAGCCAGGTGCAGCGCGGCGACGACGAGGTCGATCGCCTTGATGCCGATGAAGGGAATGATGATGCCGCCGAGGCCGTAG
Organism: uncultured Alphaproteobacteria bacterium; assembly: GCA_963845435.1. Lineage (GTDB taxonomy): Bacteria > Pseudomonadota > Alphaproteobacteria > Rhizobiales > Xanthobacteraceae > Bradyrhizobium. Next base: position 120,465 of record CAWJSD010000006.1, on the reverse strand, counting down.
ATCATCAGGTTACGGCTGCAGCAGCGCGCCGGCGCCGATGGCGCGATAGGCCACGCCCTTCAGCGCCAGCGGAATCAGGCGCGATGATGATCAGCGCATTGAAGATGATCGCCGACAGGATCGCGCTTTGCGGGCTGGCCAGATGCATGACGTTGAGCACGCTCAAGCTGCGGATAGAACGCCAGGAACATCGCCGGGATGATGGCGAAATATTTCGCGACGTCGTTGGCGATCGAGAACGTCGTCAGCGCGCCGCGCGTCATCAGGAGCTGCTTGCCGATCTCGACCACCTCGATCAGCTTGGTCGGGTTGGAATCGAGATCGACCATGTTGCCGGCCTCGCGCGCGGCCTGGGTGCCGGTGTTCATGGCAACGCCGACGTCGGCCTGCGCCAGCGCCGGCGCGTCGTTGGTGCCGTCGCCGCACATCGCCACCAGCTTGCCCTTGGCCTGCTCGTCGCGGATCAGCTTCAGCTTGTCCTCGGGCGTCGCCTGCGCCAGGAAATCGTCGACGCCGGCTTCGGCGGCGATCGCCGCCGCCGTCATCGGATTGTCGCCGGTGATCATCACGGTGCGGATGCCCATGCGGCGCAGTTCGGCAAAGCGCTCGCGGATGCCGCCCTTGACGATGTCCTTGAGGTGCACGACGCCGAGCAGCCGGCCGTCCTTGGCCACCGCCAGCGGCGTGCCGCCGGCCTTGGCGATCTCGTCCGCGATCGCCTGGATTTCCCGGCGCGATCTCGGAATCGATCGAGGGCTGCAGCGCGCGCACGGTATTGCCCGACGCCACGGTGCGCACATCGCCGCCGCCGACATAATTCAGGATCGCGTCGACCGCGCCCTTGCGGACCGACGAGGCGCCGGCATCGACGCCGCTCATGCGGGTCTGCGCGGTGAACGGAATGAAGGTCGCGGCCAGTTCCGCCATGTCGCGGCCGCGGATGCCGTATTTCTCCTTGGCCAGCACCACGATCGAGCGGCCTTCCGGGGTCTCGTCGGCCAGCGACGCCAGTTGCGCGGCGTCGGCGAGCTCCTGCTCGGTGACGCCCTGCACGGGACGAAACGCGGTCGCCTGGCGGTTGCCGAGCGTGATGGTGCCGGTCTTGTCGAGCAACAGCGTATCGACGTCGCCGGCGGCCTCGACCGCGCGGCCCGACATCGCCAGCACGTTGAAGCGCACCAGCCGGTCCATGCCGGCGATGCCGATCGCCGACAGCAGCGCGCCGATGGTGGTCGGGATCAAGCGTCACGAACAGCGCCACCAGCACCACCACCGAGATCGAGCCGCCGGCATAGGCCGCATAGCTCGGGATCGTCACGGTCGCGAACACGAAGATGATGGTGAGGCCGGCCAGCAGGATGTTGAGCGCGATCTCGTTCGGCGTCTTCTGCCGCTCGGCGCCCTCGACCAGCTTGATCATGCGGTCGATGAAGGTCGATCCCTGCGCCGCCGTGATGCGAACGCGGATCCAGTCCGACAGCACCTGGGTGCCGCCGGTGACCGCCGAACGGTCGCCGCCGGATTCGCGGATCACCGGCGCGGATTCGCCGGTGATCGCGGCTTCGTTGACCGAGGCGACGCCCTCGATCACCTCGCCGTCGGAGGGGATGTTGTCGCCGGCCTCGACCAGCACGACATCGCCGACCTTGAGGCTGGTGCCGGACACCAGCCGATAGGTACCTGTCGGACCCGGTCAGCAGCTTGGCCTGGCTCTCGGTGCGGGTCTTCTTCAGCGACTTCGGCCTGCGCCTTGCCGCGGCCTTCGGCGACCGCTTCGGCGAAATTGGCGAACAGCACCGTGAACCACAGCCACAGGATGATCTGGAAGGTGAAGCCGAGATTGGCGCCGCCGGTCACGAGATCGCGCAGGAAGATCACCGTGGTCAGCGCGGCGACGACCTCGACCACGAACATCACGGGGTTCTTGATCATCAGCCGCGGATCGAGCTTTGCGAAGGCCGAGCCGATCGCGGGAACGACGATCTTCGGATCGAGCATCGCCGACATCGGTACGCGCTTTTGTGTTTTCATGACTTCCATGGACGTAACTCCGTAAGCAATTGGATCGGAAAGGATCAGAACAGGGTGTTGGCGTTCATCGCGAGGTGCTCGACGATCGGCCCGAGCGCCAGCGCCGGGAAGAAGGTCAGCCCGCCGATGATCAGGATCACGCCGACGACGAGGCCGACGAACAGGCCGCCCGTGGTCGGCAAGGTGCCGGCCGAAGGCGGGATCGACTTCTTGCCGGCCAGCGATCCGGCCATCGCCATCGCCGGCACGATCATGAAGAAGCGGCCGACGAACATCGAACTGGCGAGCGTGAGATTGTAGAAGAAGGTGTTGCCGGACGAGGCCCGCGAAGGCCGAGCCGTTGTTGCCGGTCGCCGAGGTGAAGGCGTAGAGCACCTCGGTGAAGCCGTGCGGGCCGGCATTGGCCATCGAGGCCACCGCCGACGGCAGCACCACGGCGACCGCGGTCCAGCCGAGATACATCAACGGCAGCACCAGGATCGCGAGCATCGCCATCTTGACCTCGCGCGCCTCGATCTTCTTGCCGACATATTCCGGCGTGCGGCCGACCATCAGGCCGGCGACGAAGATCGCCAGCACGACGAACAGCAGCATGCCGTAGAGGCCGGCGCCGACGCCGCCGACGATGATCTCGCCGAGCTGCATGTTGATCAGCGGGATCATGCCGCCGAGCGCGGTGAAGCTGTCGTGCATGGCGTTGACCGCGCCGCAGGAGGCCGCGGTGGTGATCACCGCGAACAGGCAGGAGGCGACGATGCCGAAGCGGACTTCCTTGCCTTCCATGTTGCCGCCGGTCAGCCCGAGCGCCTGCAGCGCCGAGGTGCCGTTGGCTTCCGCCCAATAGGTGACGGCGACGCCGGCGAGGAACAGCACGCCCATCACGGACGAGGATCGCCCAGCCCTGGCGCTGGTTGCCGACCATGCGGCCGAACACGTTGGTCAGCGCGGCGCCGAGCGCGAAGATCGAGATCATCTGCACGAAATTCGACAGCGCGGTCGGGTTCTCGAACGGATGCGCGGCATTGGCGTTGAAGAAGCCGCCGCCATTGGTGCCGAGCATCTTGATCGCGACCTGCGAGGCGACCGGGCCGACCGCGATGGTCTGCTTGGCGCCTTCCAGCGTGGTGGCGTCGACATAGGCGCCGAGCGTCTGCGGGATGCCCTGCCAGACCAGGAACAGCGTGTAGACGACGCAGATCGGCAGCAGCACATAGAGCGTGCAGCGCGTCACATCGACCCAGAAATTGCCGATGGTGCGCACCGAGGAGCGCGAGAAGCCGCGGATCAGCGCCACCGCCAGCGCGATGCCGGTCGCGGCCGACAGGAAGTTCTGGTGCGTCAGGCCCAGCATCTGCGACCAGATAGGACAGCGTGCTTTCGCCGCCGTAGTTCTGCCAGTTGGTGTTGGTGATGAAGCTGATCGCGGTGTTGAAGGACAGGTCCTCGGCGACCGCCGACTGTCCCGCCGGATTGAACGGCAGCACCGCCTGCAGCCGCATCACGCCGTAAATGATCAGGAAGCCGCCGACATGGAACAGCAGCATCGCGACCGTGTAGGTCAGCCAATGCTGCTCGCGCTTCTCGTCGACGCCGCCGATCCAGTACAGTCCGGCCTCGACCGGCCGCAGCACCGGCGACAGAAAGGTGCGCTCGCCGTTGAAGACGCGCGTCATGTACCAGCCGAGCGGTTTGACCAGCGCGACGACGATCGCGCAGTACAGAAGAATTTGAATCCAGCCAATGACGGTCATCGGAATGTGCCTTTAGGAGGTGTGCGCGATGGAGGCGAGGCGGTCAGAACCGCTCGGGCCGCAGCAGCGCGTAGGTGAGGTAGAACAGCAGGCCCACGGAGACGAGGCCGGCGAGCGAATAATCGAAGATCATGGCCGCCTCCTCACAACCGTTCGCAGGCGTAGGTGTAGCCGATCGCCGCCGCGAAGAAGCCGAGGCCAAGGGCCAGCATGACAATGTCCAACATCGGGTGCTCCTATGCGATGTAATCCGCGGAGCCGATATGGACTCCGCTCTGTCAGGCTGTTGAAGTGCCACCCGGCGCATAGGTTTTCGAGACGGTCGCAATGGCGATGTTATAGGAATCTCATAAAGGCCCGGCGATCATGAGCGCCCGGACATTCGTCATTCCGGGATGCGCACTTGCGCAGGCCCGGAATCCATACGGCCGGTGGCCATCATTCTTCAGCAGCAGCACGAGGGCTATGGATTCCGGGCTCGACGCTGCGCGTCGCCCCGGAATGACAGTTGTTTCTGTCCGTGCAGGAAGCACTTATGAAATTCCTATATCTCGCCGCTCCGCCTCATCTCGTTTTCAAATGCCGCTTTGGCCATCTTGAGGCGGAAGCTGCCGATCGCAGCCGCGTCCCATGCGAGATACCGCCATGTCCCTGCTTTCGAATTCCAACAACACCCCCGCGCTGTCAGACTGGCTGCGTGACGCCCATGTCGTCACAGCGGAACTGGTCTCGACGCTGACAGGCTCCCTTTGCCGCCGCTTTCCATCCGCCGGGCAGGCCACGAAGACCGCGCGGATCGAGCGACTGATCGCAGCCGAAGCCTGGACCGATGCGGCGCTGGCGCTGATCGAGCTCGAACTGCCGCAATGGCAGATCCGCCGCCTCGCCTATGACGAGGGCGAATGGCATTGCGCTCTGTCGCGCCAGCGCGAATTGCCGGAATGGCTCGACCAGGCCGTCGAGACCCGCCATGCCGATCTGCCGCTGGCGATGCTGAGCGCATTCGCCGAGGCCCAGCGCATCAGCGCGCCATCGAGCCGGACCAGCGTGCCCATGGTCGGGCGCCACGAAAGCCCGCTTTACGAGCCGCTGTGCAGCGACAATTTCGCGTAATACCGCCACCGCCATTTCATCCGCGGGAGCTACCGGTTTGGCGCAACATTCCAACTTCGGCCGGGAGCTGCAATCGGCGCAGATGCTGATCCGGTTCGGTTTCCGGATCGTCATTCTGGTCGGATTCGCCAGTTTCGGCGGCCTCGGCTTTGTCAGAAGCCTTGCCGCCCTGCTGTGGATGTCGGTGATCCTCAGCGCCGTCGTGGCCGTGATCCGGCGCGAAGTCCCGTTCGGCGCCACGCTCAATTACTGGGACGAAACCGTGGCCTACACCGCGTTGTTCTGCCTGGCGCGCGGGGTCGACAACATTTCAGGCTGAAGCCACGCTTCAGGCCTATGCCACGGCTATGAGAATGCCTGCTCCCCGCTCTCGAATTCATATCCCCCGGCAAAGATAATGAAAACGCGCGATCGCCGGTAGGCGTTCGCACGTCAATCGAAGGATATCCGAACGTGAAACTCGCCGAACCGCCATCGTGCCCCTCCGCATCGACCATCGTCTTCATCGGCAAGAACAAGCACGGCCAATGGGTCGTACGACAGCAGCACGGCCTCTATGGCGGCCTGTTCGTCAACCGCGTCGCGGCCATTCGTTACGCGCTGTTCGAGAACGGCCGTCACCCCGAAACCATCGTCGAACTGTCGCGCCCGATCGAGTTCAACGCCACTCCCTGAAACTCCATGCGCTCTTTCCAGCACGCGGCGAATCTGCGCCGCGCTCGCGACAATCGCGACATCACGGTCCCGATCGGCAACGACGTGACCTCGGCGATCTGGCTGTAGGACAGGTCTTCGATCTCGCGCAGGACCATGATCTCACGCAGCCGGACCGGCATCGCCTCGAGCACATGATGCACCGCCTCCGATTCGGACTTGCGCAGCAGCGCGGCTTCCGGATCGTCATCGCTAGAAGCGACTTCGAGCACATCAGGGGCGTCGCAATCGGCCTCGTTACGCAATTCGCCCGACAACCGCGACTTGCGCCAACGCTCGCTGAGCCAGGCATGGTAGCAATTGCGCACGATCTGAAACAGCCACGCCCGGGCATCGCCGCCGCGGTAGCCGTCGAAGCCGCGGTGCGCGCGCAGGAACGCGTCCTGGACGATGTCCTGCGCGACATCGGCGTCGCGGCTCAGGAAGCGCGCAAAGCTGTAGGCCTGGTCGAGCAGCGGCATGATCTTGTCGTGAAACGATACCCGCGCGTCATCGGCGCCCGTGATCAGGTCCTGCATCTCAAATCCCCAAAATGAACAAGTTTGACGATCACCAAATGGATCGGGTCGCCGGCCCGTCATCCAAATGGAGGACGGCCGGCATGTGCGAACATGCTCTAGGTGTGACCGGAGCGAAGGTCGGCCTCAATGGACCGCCAATACCGCCTCACTGAAACCTCGATCCCCGGAGAAGCGAAGCAGGATCAAGCATTTCCGGGCGACGATCCCCAGCGATGGAGCCCACCCGTGAGTCTGGTTTGCGAATTGCCCGGCCTTTCCATCGGCGGACAGCCCGGGTCCGGGAGGGCGCGAACCGGGAAAGCGGCGGGTCGGCTGCGGTTCGGGCTGTTCGAGGCCGATCTAAGGTCGGGTGAGCTGACCAAAAACGGCCGGCGCGTCCGGTTGCAGGAACAACCGTTTCAACTGCTCGCCGTGCTGCTCGACCATCCGGGACAACTCGTCACCCGGCAGCAGCTGCAAGAGGTGCTGTGGCCGCAGACCACCGTCGATTACGATCACGGGCTCAACAAGGCCGTCAGCAAGATCCGCGATGCGCTCGGCGATTCCGCCGACAGCCCGCGCTTTGTCGAGACCGTCGCCAGCCGGGGCTACCGGTTTCTCGCCGATGTCACTGTGGTCGACGAGCAGGGCCACGCCGCGCCGGTCGCAGCCGACCCGATAGCTTCCACGTCGAATGCCGGCGTCGCGCCTGCTCCCGCCCGCAACCGCATCGGCAGATATGCGCTGGGTTTTGCCGCGGCGGTCGTGATCGCCGGCGGCCTGGCCTGGTTCGCTCGTCCGACAAGACCTGCCTTGCCAACGGTGCGGGCCATCGCGGTTTTGCCGCTGACCAACATCGCCAGGGATGCGTCGCAGGATTTCTTTGCCGACGGGATGACCGATGAGCTGATCACGCAGCTGGGGCGGATCAGCGCGATCCGGGTGATCTCCCGCTCCTCGGCGATGGCCTACAAGGATACGAGCAAGCCGCTCGCCGAGATCGCGCGCGAGCTTCACGTCGATGCGGTCGTGGAAGGCAGCGTGCTGCGCGAAGGCGATCGGGTGCGGATATCGGCGCAACTGATTCAAGCGCCCGACGACGCGCAGGTCTGGGCCGAGAGTTATGAAGGCGATCTGCGCGATACCCTGACCTTGCAGAGTAAAGTCGCCCAGGCGATCGCCCGGCAAATCAAGGCGACCGTGAACCGGCAGGAGCAGGCGGCGCTGGAAAAAACCCGCGTGGTCAATCCGCAAGCTTATGAGAACTATCTCAAGGGCCGTTATTTCTGGAATAAGCGAACCGGCGACGACCTGAAGAAAGCGATCGGATATTTCCGCAAGGCGATCGAACTCGATCCGGGCTATGCCGAAGCCTATTCCGGCCTGGCCGATACCTACACGCTGTCGGGCGATTGGGAATATGGCGTGCTCTCGACCGGCGAGGCCTTCAGCAAGGCGACGGCGGCCGCGAGCCACGCGCTGCAACTCGATAACGGCCTCGGTGAAGCCCACACCTCACTGGCGTTCGCGCTCGATCTCTACGGCTGGGACTGGGACATCGCCCGCAGCGAATATCAATTGGCGCTCGAACTTAATCCCGGCTACGCCACCGCCCACCATTGGTACGCCTGGCACCTGATGCTGATGGGGCAGACGCAGGAAGGCATCGCCGAACTCAATCGCGCGCAGACGCTCGATCCGCTCTCCTTGATCATCGGGGCCGACATCGCCGATGCGTTTTGCATCGCGCACGCCTTCGACGACGCGATCCGGCAAAGCCGGAAGACGCTGGAGCTCGATCCCCGCTTTGCCGTCGGCCATTACGAACTCGGCCAGGCGCTGGTTCAGACCCATGACTTCGATCAGGCGATCGCGGAATTCCAGAAGGCCATCGAGATCTCCGGCCACAGCGCGGTGTTCGATTCCAATCTGGCCTATGCCTACGCCGTCTCGGGGCGAAAGCCGGATGCGATCAGGATCGCACAGGATCTCGAATCCCAGCACGATCGCAATCCTTTCTCCGAAGCCAGCATCGCGCTGATCTATGTCGGCCTCGGCGATTCAGATTCGGCGTTGAAATGGCTCGACAAGGCCTATGAGCAGCGCTTCAACCCGTCGATCCTGCTGCGGCCGGCATTCGATCCGCTACGATCGGATGCGCGGCTCAGGGATCTGCTGCATCGCATCGGCCTCCCCGCCTGAGGTGCGCGTCAAAAATCCCATTTGTCGCCGAGGATCAGGGGCGCTTGCGGAAACCGCTCGCTGGTCTTGCCGAGATCGTGCAGCAACAATTCACGCTCGAGCCGCCGCATTTTCGCGGTGACGATGGCGCGATGCATCGCGCGGAGGCCGGCTCGCAACAGCCGCGCGGCTGATCGCATCGAGGTCAGCCCGTCGAATCCGTCGCGTGCGGGTTCGCGGTGCGAATAAAAAATAGTCATCTGACATCTTCCCAAACCCGGCGCGAACATCCGCGCCGGGATGCCGGAAAGATGCGGGCACCGGGATAGGAAATCGAGACAGGTTGGCTGGCCCTGTCATAGTCGCCGCATAAAGGTCAGCAACGCCGATGACGACCGCGCGCCGGCCGAAGACGCATCAGGTCTTGCCCATGCAGTCTTCCATGTAGAACCAGCGATCGTCGCCGGTCAGGCCCTTCGATCTGACCTCGGCGCGGCACGCTTTCATCTTGGGCCGGTTGAGAGCCCATTTGGCCCGCATCTCCTTCAGGTGCTCGACGGTCAATTTGATCCGGGATGGCTTTGCAAGCAGGCGTCGCTGCCGGCGAGGTCATCGGGCCGGTGTTTTGCGCGAACGAAGCGGACGGCGCTTGCGTCACCAGCACGGCGGCGACGAGACAAAGGGTGATGCGACGCATGAAGAAAGTCTCCCGGTCTTTTTGATGGCTGCCGATGGAGGGATGGAGTACAGAAGCCGCAGGACACTGTCCGGCGGCTTCTGTCGAGATCAGAAGATCTTGATGGCGCTGTCGAGCGTCTTCCACACGCCCCACGCCAGCGGGATCGCGACGAAGGCCCAGAACAGCGCAGCCTTGAGGTCGAGACCGCCGCGGTCGATGCCGAACGAGCCGGCCGGACCCGCGGAGGCGGAAGCCGCCTTGGCCTGAAGCGCGGCCACGTCGGACTCCTTCATGAACCATTTTGACGCGACCGGCCGCACCAGCGCGTTACAGATCAGGCCGACCAGCAGCAATCCGGCCAGAATGTACATGGTTCGATCATAGACCAGCGCGCGCTCGGTGCCCGCCGCAAGCTGGACGTCACGCAGATAGCCGACCAGAAGCGGACCGACCACGCCCGCGGTCGACCATGCCGTCAGCAGCCGTCCATGAATTGCGCCCACGAACTGGGTGCCGAACATGTCGGCGAGATAGGCCGGGATGGTGGCGAAGCCGCCGCCATACATGGTGAGGATAATACAGAACGCGCCGACGAACAGCGCCTTGGAGCCCATATGCGCGAAGCTCGGCGCCAGCGCGTACAGAACGATGCCGAGACCGAAGAAGCAGAAATAGGTCGCCTTGCGGCCGATCTTGTCCGACAGCGACGCCCAGAAAAACCGTCCGCCGATATTGAACAATGACAGCAGCCCGACGAACCCGGCGGCGATGGTCGCGATCGCCGTCTTCTGGCCGGCGTCGAGCGCGGCGAAGCCGAGATCAGGCTTTCCGATCAACGCGCCGGCGAAGATCTCCTGCAACATCGGCGAAGCCATCGCGAGCACCCCGATCCCCGCGGAGACGTTCATGCAGAGCACCATCCAGATCAACCAGAACTGCGGCGTCTTGTGCGCATCATCGAGATGGACATTGCCCGAGGTGATCATGGCCTTGTTGGCCGCGGCAGGCGTCCAGCCATCCGGCCGCCAGCCCGCCGGCGGCACCCGATAGCCGAAAGCGCCGATCATCATGAACACAAGATAGATGACGCCCATCACGATGAACGCCTGGCTAACACCGACCGAGGTCGGCGTCTTGAAGGAGTTCATCAACAGGTTGGCCAGCGGCGAACCGATCATCGCGCCGCCGCCAAATCCCATGATCGCCATGCCCGTCGCCATGCCGCGGCGATCCGGAAACCATTTGACGAGTGTCGAAACCGGAGAGATGTAGCCGAGGCCGAGACCGATGCCGCCGACAACGCCAAGGCCGATCCACAACAGCCATAGCTGGTGAACGTAGACGCCGAGCGCGGCGATCAGGAAGCCGCCCCCCCAACACAAGGCGGCAACGAAGCCCGCCTTGCGCGGTCCGGCCCGTTCCAGCCAGCCGCCGAACATCGCAGCGGACAAACCGAGCACCACGATGGCGATGGTGAAGATCATCAGAAGATTGGTCACCTGCCAGTCGCAGGTGGTCGTGAACAGATCGCCGAGCACCGAGGGGCTCGCGCAGGCGACCGGCTTGTCGATGCCGATCGCGCGCGACAGCGGCAACCAGAATACGCTGAGACCGTAGGCCATGCCGATGCACAGATGGATGCAGAGCGCGGCGGGCGGCACCAGCCAGCGGTTGAAGCCGGCGGTCGCAATCGTCCGCTCCCGGTCGAGGAAACCCGCGCCGGCGCCGGTCGCGCCTGCGGTGCTGCTCATCGTCGTCATTGTGTCCTCCCCTACAGCCACCCTTTGGGCGTGTCTGCCGTCTGAGATCCCGCCTCTGCCCATCGTACGGCCAGCTTTCGATGTTGCTGCTCCGCACCATTCCCGCATGCGCTGGGATCATCGCGCGCATCGGAGAATTTAACCCCTCGGAGCGCAGGATATGCCCCACCTCCGGTACCGAACGTGGTTGGAAGTTGTCCCAGCCCACAATCTTGTGCCCGCCCAGGACACGACTTAAGAGACAAGGTACGGCACAACCTTAAATTTCCATATCGCCGATCGGTAGTCCAATTGGGACAGAACCGGGGCGATGTGTCGATAGATAAAAGGTAGATATTCGCCAGCTAAGATTGATTGGCAGGATTTAACGGCCGATTTGATTTTTCTATCAAGAACACGATCCGCTGCTCGGCCCGCTCGGTGATCTCGACAGTGTCGCCGGTTTCCCGGATCAGATTCGGAATATCGATCACCGACAACGGATCGCTGCAGTGCACTTCCAGGAAATCGCCTGACGCCACCTTGTTCAGGGCTTTTCGCGTCTTCAGTGCCGGCAACGGGCATTTGAGCCCGGTAAGGTCGAGTTTTGTCGTAGCCATGTTGCGACTTTACAGGTTGCGGATGTTTCTCGCCAGCGCCGGCTCGCGCGATATCGCGGCGCACAGCGCCATCCGGGCTGCAAGGCCAGGTCGTGACCGACGCTGTCGCCTCGCCTCGTCCGTTCGGCCGCGTTGACGCAAGCCCGCGAATGATAGCAGTCTGCCGCCAAGCAAGACGGCCGAAGCGCCGGCGGTAACGGGAGGAGACCAGATGTTCGCGAGAAAATTAGCGCTGCTCGCCGCATTCACGATCGCGGCGCTGTCGTCGACCGCCGCGCTGGCGCAGATGTCGGACGATGTGGTCAAGATCGGCGTGCTGACCGACATGAACGGGCCGGCGTCGACGCCGACCGGCCAGGGTTCGGTGACCGCGGCGCAGATGGCGGTCGACGATTTCGGCGGCAAGGTGCTCGGCAAGCCGATCACGGTGATCTCGGCGACCACCAGGACAAGGCCGACATCGGCGCCGGCATCGCGCGGCGCTGGTACGACACCGAACAGGTCGATCTGATCGTCGACGTGCCGGTGTCGGCGGTCGGCCTCGCGGTGCAGAACGTCGCCAACGAGAAGAAGCGGATGTTCATCACGCATTCGACCGGCTCGGCGGATTTCCACGGCAAGTTCTGCTCGCCCTATGCGATCCAGTGGGTGTTCGACACCCACGCGCTCGCGGCCGGCACCGCGCAGGAAGTGGTCAAGCGCGGCGGCGACAGCTGGTTCTTCATCACCGACGATTACGCCTTCGGCCATTCGCTGGAACGCGACGCCTCCGCGGTGATCGTCAAGAACGGCGGCAAGGTGGTCGGGTCGGTGAACCCGCCGTTCGCCACGCCCGACCTGTCGTCCTTCATCCTGCAGGCGCAGGCCTCCAAGGCCAAGATCATCGGCATCGCCGGCGGCCCGCCGAACAACATGAACGAGATCAAGACCGCCGGCGAATTCGGCGTCCTCAAGGGCGGCCAGCAGATGGCCGGCCTGCTGGCGCTGATCACCGACATCCATTCGCTGGGCCTGCCGGCGGCGCAGGGACTGCTGCTGACCACGTCGTTCTACTGGGACATGGACGACAAGACCCGCGAATGGTCGAAACGCTATTTCGCCAAGATGAACCGGATGCCGACGATGTGGCAGGCCGGCGTCTATTCCTCGGTGATGCACTACCTCAACGCCATCAAGGACAGCCGGCACCGACGAGCCGCTGAAAGTCGCCGCCAAGATGCGCGAGAAGCCGATCGAGGATTTCTTCGCGCGCAACGGCAAGCTGCGCGAGGACAATCTGATGGTGCACGATCTGATGCTGGTGCAGGTCAAGTCGCCGGAAGAGTCGAAATATCCGTGGGATTATTACAAGGTCCTGGCGACGATTTCCCGGCGAGGAGGCGTTCGGCCCGCCGGATGCGGCGTGTCCGCTGGTGAAGAAGTGAGCCGGAAAGCCGCGCCGCTATCGTAAACCACACTGAGGCTTTCCTCGCTTCGGACGTAAAACCCGGCGAAGCGCTATCGCTTCCCGGGACCGCCGCGCTTGACGCACTCGACGACCTTGTCGATGTAATAAGCAGTCTTGGTGTCGCCGAGGATGTAACAGGGATCTCCCGCAGTGTAGCCGCCGCTGCTGGTCTTGGGGTTGCTCATCCGGCACTCGGGACCCATCATTTCGACCCGCACCGCGATCCGGCACTGGTTTTCCAGGGACTCCGCGGCCGCCCCGGGAGGGGACGCCAGCGCTGCGAGCAAACCCGCGGGCAACAACGCGACATAACTCCTGAATGAGATCATCCTGCCCTCCCCTGGATCTTCCCTGATCCGATTTGACGCAACCCCGGCGCTAATGTCCGGGTCGCTTGAGTTCGGCGACCTTGTATTTTCCGGCGAGAAGGCTGGTGCAGTACCACCAGACTTCGTTCGGGCGCCAACCGATAAACCGCCCGAACTCGGAGCACTCGGCGTAAGTTTTGAAGTTGCGCACATTTCTGCAGGTCGCCGAGAAAACGTCGGCGGTCGTGGAGCATCCGTTCCAGGGCTGGTTGCCGTACTTGAAACTCGTCTGGCATCCATCGGTGCAGTTGCTGCTGGTTCGCTCGAGCGCGGCAAGCTTCGCCATCACCGACCCCGGCTGAGACGGCGGCGTCCGGGTGGCTGTTTGAGCAGGCGCCCGAGTGGCTGCCAGATCGGACGAGCGAGTGGCCCGCGCCGTCCGGCGACCTGCGCCGGTGTTGACCGCGTGGCTGTGTCGCGGTGTCGCCACGTGTTTCGGTTCGACGACGGTGACGCTGGGAAGCGAGGTGGAGGGGCCGGCGGTTTGCGACACGGCCGTGCTACCAGCGACGCACAGCATCGTGGTCGACAGGAGGACAACCGCCGCAGGCGCAACAAGACCAGATGACAATCTCATGACGAGATCCCTCACCCAAATCAAAGCGGACTTCGCATCCGACGTGCACGTTACCGTACATACTACCCCGAACTGCCGAAGCGGACCATAGAGGCATGTAATTTATTTAGGGTCGGCCGGCGTCGACTTGAACGGGGTGATACTTGCGCCGAACTAAGCATGCTCATGAGCGGCCGACAAATTCCGGCAAGAACCAAATCGCTGAAACGATCACCGGCACCGGGCTTTTGCTGATCACGGCGCTCCACTAGGATATGCGACTACCAGACTCGAAAATTGTCGAAGCGTTATTTCGCCGAGATGAACCGGATGCCCACAATTTCGGCACGCAGGTGTCGATTCGTTCGGCACGCACCACTTTAATGACAGCGGCGTCGGCGAGCCACGGACGGCTGTTTCCGAACCACGGAAAAAGTCGATCGATGATTTTCCTCGCGCCACGTCCAACCGCGCGAGGATAACCCGATGAAATCCGGACCTTAACCCGAATGCTTGAGGCGGCGTCGCTACGAGCGTTATTGATTTCGTAATTGCCCGCGCCGCCGCCATATCTTGTTATGATCGCGTCCGCGGCACCGGAAGATCCTATGAGCACCATCCGTGGAGGCCTGCGGCATGCTCGGCTCTGGGACAGTGCGTCACAACAGCAGGACCAGCGGCAACCCAGAACGCCGCACCATAGATCGCTGGACATCGCCGATAAACACCCTAAATTTTAGTTATTTATCCGGGGAGTAGTGCGGTGCCGGAAGTTCGACGCCACCTTGCAGCCATCCTCGCTGCCGACGTCGTCGGATACAGCCGATTGATGGAGGCCCACGAAGAGGATACTCACCTCCGGCTCTCAGCTCGCTGGATAATCATGATCCTCGTCTGGCGGAAATGTAATGATCGTCAAGAACACCGGCGATGGTTTCCTGGCGACTTTCGATACTGCACAAGATGCAACACGGTGCGCACTTTCGCTGCAGGAAGCAGTTGCCGCGCACACGGCAGACCTGTCCGCCGATCAGCGCATCAGCTTTCGCATGGGATTGAATGCCGCCGATATTAATCGTGGAAGATCATGACGTCTACGGCGACGGGATTCTCCAACATTTACGGTCCTGCCACGCCTTCAGACCTATGCGTCGTCGGGCGGCATTGCCTTTCGGGCGCCGTCGCGGAGCAACTCGGCAATGATGCCCTGGGCCCGGATCTCAACGTCAATGTAATCGATCTCGGCGATCTCCATCTTCGCAATATCGGCCGGCCTGTCCGCGTCTATGCGCTCCACCGACCGATGCGCCCTGCGAAGCTTTTGGGAGAAGCGACAGTGGGATCGGAACCACGTCCATCGATTGCGGTTCTGCCGTTTCGAATGAATTTGGCCAACCCGGAAGAAGGTTACTTTGCAGACGGTATGGTTGACGACATCGTTCGCAGCCTGGCTGCGGTTAAGGAGCTCTTCGTCGTGTCGAGGGGGTCTGCCCTCAACTATGGCGGTCGTAATATTGATGTGCGTGAGATCGGCCGTCAGCTCGGCGTTCGGTATATCCTTTATGGCAGCGTGCAGCGGACAAGCACGGTGCTCCGTATCAGCGCCGAACTCAGCGAAGCCGATTTCGGGAGAGGTGATTTATTCGGACAGGTACGAAGGTGACATCACCGATATCTTTGCGCTCCAGGACCGTATTGCCCTGGATGTCATGAGAAAGATTGCACCACAAGTGCGCGAGCGGGAGTTGATGCGGGCGATGCGCAAACATCCGCAGAACCTCACGGCTTACGATCTTGTCTTGCAAGCGCTCGATTTGTTGTACCGAATGGATTACGACTCGTTCTCGCGAGCCCGGGGCCTGCTCGAACAGGCGATATCGCACGACCCCGATTACACCGTGGCCTATTCTTGCATCGCTCTTTGGTATGTCTTTCGGATCGGTGAGATCGGATCGCCGTACCCGAAAGCCGACGTTGCCGCAGGCGTGAGATATGCGACGGAAGCCATCGAACGTGGCGGCGACGACGCGTTCGCGCTGGCCGTATACGGCCACGTCCAGTCATTTCTGTTGCATGATTTCCAGAAGGCAAAGGCAATCCTGCAGCGCGCTATCTCGGCCGGCCCCAGTTCAGCGATGGCCTGGACCATGGCAAGCGCGACGTCCGGTTTTTTGGGCGATGGTCCCGCGGCCGTGTTGCAGGGCGAGCAGGGCGTACGGCTTTCACCGCTCGACGCCCGCTCGGTTACTCGGCACCAGGGATTACTCGCGCAAGCTCATTATATCAACGGCGATTATGAGCAGGCCTTCGAATGGGTTAGCGGGGCGATGAGCCGCAACGAGTTGATTCGCTTCAATCAGCGCCTGCTCATCGTCACTCTCGGTGCCATGGGCCGTGGTGAAGAAGCCCGTCATGCGGCGCGCCGCCTTATGCAGATCCAGACAGATTTTCGGCTCTCTTCCTACGCAAGGCGTTGTCCGTTTCGAGGAAGTGCGCTGGAGACCTGGCTTGGGCACCTGAGATCGTCGGGACTTCCCGACTGACAATTGCGAATGGCAACCGTCGAAACCGAGGGAGGACGTCATGACAGGCAATACGGGTAATACAGGCAACACTGGTAACACCGGAAACACTGGCAATAGCGGCAATATCGGAAGTGACAGCTGGTTCATTTCCGACCGGGTCGATTTGCCGTTCGTCACAAGGCTTGATCCAGGCGGAACAAAAGAACTTGGAAGCCTGCGCTTGACCCCGCCTCACCATTTCGGCGACCGGCTGTGGGCGGCGAACTGGAATGCGTGGCGCGTCTTGCATCAGTTTGTGGCCAATGCGGCCGGGTGGGCGGCGACCATCGACGCCGACGCTGGCCTCACGAACATCCGGAGCGCCCTGCTCGCTGATTTTAAAGGCCAGATAGATAACCTTGTCCTTGCGGCGCGGGACGAACGGCCGGACGCCATGGGACTCATCCTTTCGCAAGACGGCGAGTTCTTCACGGATTTTATCGCTGTTCTGACGATCAGGCCGGCATCCCATCCGAAAACATGGCGCGTATTGCATATTGCGAGTTTGATCGGATCGTTTGCGGCACTGTATTTCAAGAGCAAATACGATTTGCCGAGGCCAACACAAATCTGTCCCGCACTGCTGCCGCCGATCCCTGTCCCGGGCCACTCGTCCTGGCCAAGCGGGCATTCCACGCAGGCGCATTTCATGAAGAATTGCATGCTCAGAGTATTTACCAAGGCGGCCATGCACTGCCCCTGACCTCGCCGTCATGACATCCGACTTGACCGTTTTAGCGGACGCGATCGCGCGAAACCGCGAGATTGCAGGCCTGCATTATCCCAAGGACTCCGAGGGCGGCGCCAGGATTGCGGATTTGCTGGACAGCGTCATTCTCACCGCAAATATCGTGCCCTTGTTTGATTCGGCGATTTCTGATGCCACAGGTGAATGGCGATGAGCAAAACAACAGGGCTGCCCCCCAAATTTGACCTCGCATTCCTGACCAAGATCATCGCAGACTTCGATCACGAGCGATCCACCCCCCGCCGGGTTTGACCCGTTGCTGGCATCGCCGGACGACTGATGAAGTTTGGGTTCCCGACGCTGGCCTGATCCGATCCGTTCAACCAGCCGAATACGCTTTCTGGCAGAAGATGTTCGCGCCAGCCGCTCACAATTCGAAGCCATTCGTTTTTCAAGTTACTTCCCGTCGATCACGACACAGAGTCGCGGATTTTTCGGTCAAATGCCGCGGCAGCAAAGCAGCCTCAATTGGTCCGGCGCCTACATCACGCCCAGGGATGGCACGGTATTTTCGTCGATTTGGGGAGCAGTTTCAGGTTCCGACGCCAAAAGCTTGTCGCCTGGCGTGCCCCGCAGACAAATATCGCAGCTCCACGTGGATCGGTTTCGACGGGCAGCGTCAGTTACTACATGTCGACTCTTCCGCAGTTTGGCACCGCACAGAATATCAACATTGTCACGGGCATCCCCACCACGTCGTTTTTCGCGTGGTGGCAATGGTGGGCGAGGGGCATCAAGAGCCAGGCTTTTCCTATCACGCTCGCCGCACCGTTGATTCATCCCGGCGATCTTATCATGTGTTACATGCAGGTGGCGGCCGATCGCGCCGGGGTATCGTTCGTGATGACGAACCTGACGACCAGCCGCACCGTGCAGTTCTTTCAGGGCGTACCTCCGCCCAATTTGGGCCTGCCCTTCAAGGTTGCCGGAGCGACGGCGGAATGGGTGATGGAGAGGTCGGCGGACCCGCCCGATCCCACGCCCCAGGAGCTTCCGAACTACGGCACGGTGGATTTCCACGACTGCGGAGCGACGGCGATCAATATGAATACCGGAACGACGGTAGCGCGCTCCCTATCGGCTGCGAAGCTCATCGATATGTACGACGTGAAACAGAACCCGCAAAGAACGCAGACGATCTCGATCGCGAAGCCAATCGATACAGCGGAATTCCTCACGCAGTTTCGCTAGGGCACGAGCGCGCCCCGAGTAGCCCGTCGGGCAAATCACCCAAAACCTGTCCAGCCCCTCGACGAAAAAAATTGCGCTTTACCTGCCTGGTAGAAACACTTCAGAACGACTCGCATCCCGCCCGACGAGAGGGGCGTTGCGCACGTCACGAAACGCGCGGCGGGATGCGATGGACGCGGAGCTTGCGCCAGACGAGCGCGAGCGTTCGCGGACGGCGAAGTCGTGTGGTCCTGACGCCCCGACGCTGGCGTCAAGTCGTGCGGAAGCAAGCTCCGCGCGGCGATGGTGGCAAAAAAGCCCGGTCACCAGGGAGAGCTCGAAGTAAGCCGTAACACCATCGCGCAGGGAAGGCCGGACTGCTTCCGCTGAACCTGTATGCTCGTGTGCGTTTTTATCTCTGCCTTTGCACGCGAGACCGCGGGTGCAGCGCGCACCCGGTCTTCCCTGCGCCTTCTCTCGAAGGCCAATCGATTTGCAAAGCTCGGGCGCACCAGTCGCGAGAACGCGGAGGCGTGTCTTGAGTAAAACACCGCCGTCGTCCCAGCGAACGCACCCCAGGCGTCCGTTTGCAGAATGCGGTTGCCGCCCTGCTTCGATACGGGCGTCACGGCGTCCCTGCGTTCGCAGGGACGACAGCGGGTTTCTACTTCATCACGCCGATCTCGCGAAAATATTTCGCGACACCCGGATGGATCAGATCCGGCTCCGGCGCGGCCGCGACGGTGTTCGCCGCGGTGGTCTCGCAGGCCTGCGGGAGTTTCTTGCAGAACGTGGCTTCGGCGCCGTGCAATGTCTTGGCCAGCCGGTAGGCGACGTCATCCGGCAGGCTGTCGCGCACCAGCACAAAACTCCAGGAGCCGACCGAATTGATCGCCGCGTTCTGGTTCGGATAGCTGCCGGCCGCGACCGTCAGCGGCTTGAGGAAGGTGTGCCTGGCGCGGATCTGCGCGATCTCATCGGCGTCGGGCGCGATGAAGCGGGCGCCGCCGGGGCTGGTCGCGATCGCGGTGAAGCCGGGCCAGCCGACCCCGGCGCCCCACAGCGCGGCGACCCGGCCGTCGAGCACCATCGCCGGGCCGTCGCCGGCATGATCGAGATAGACCGACTTGAAATCCTCGTCCTGCTTCAGGCCGATGCCGTCCAGGATGTAGCGCGACAGGATCGGCAGGCCGGACCCCTTGGCGCCGAACGCGATCGGCTGGCCGACCAGATCGCGGATGGTCTTGTAGGGGCTGTCGGCGCGCACCACGAACATGCCGGGGCTGGAATACATCGCGGTGAGGATTTTCAGATGGGTGGCGCGCGGCCGCCCGATTCCCATGAAGGCCTCATAGGACGGCTCGCCGGCCACGGTGGCGATATCGATCTGGCCGGCCTCCAGCAGCGGAATGTTCTCGTTGCTGCCCTTGGTGTTGCGCGGTCTCGATCGACAGGGTCGGATCGGCCGCGTTCATGACCTCGGCAAAGGCGTTGCCATAGAGCGGAAAGCCGCCGCCCGGCGTCGCGGTCGCGAAATGGATCACGGTCTTGGAAGCTGATGTCTCGGAAATGGCCTTGCCTCCGTCCTGCGCCGCGGCACCGGTGCTCACCAGTGCGGTGGCGACCCATATCATACGCGCGATCTTCATGTCTCAACTCGCTCCCCGTTCGCGAGGCATGACGACGCACCGCGCGAGGGATGTTGTAGGCAAGCGCGGGGTTTTATGAAAGCATGGGTTTTGACGACCAAGAACAAAATAATGGGAATGGAAAATGCCTGGATTTCTGCGCGCAGCCCTGTTCTGCGGGATTTGTCTTTCGAGCCTCGTTGCCGCCAGCGCGCCCTCCGCCGCCGGCACCTATCCTAACCGGCCGGTGCACTGGCTGATCGGTTTCGCCGCCGGCGGCCCGGTCGATATCGTGGCGCGGATCATGAGCCAGTGGCTGTCGGATCATTTCGGCCAGCAATTCGTGGTCGAGAACCGCGCCGGCTCCGGCGGCAACATCGCCGCCGCCGCCGCCGTCAACGCTACGCCGGACGGCTACACGATCCTGTTCGACGCGCCCAACAACGCCATCAGCACCTCGCTCTACAAGCATCTGTCGTATGATTTCATCCGCGACACCGTGCCGGTCGCCAGCATCATGCAGCTGACCAACATGCTGGTGGTGACCAACGCGATGCCGGTCAAGAACGTCCAGGAGTTCATCGACTACTGCAAGGCCAATCCGGGCAAGATCTCCTACGCGTCCTCGGGGCTCGGCACCTCGGTGCACATGTCGGCGGAATTGTTCAAGGCGATGACCAAATGCGACATGGTGCATGTGCCCTATCGCGGCTCGGCGATCGCGTTTCCCGATATCATGTCCAACAAGGTGCAGCTGATCTTCGACAACCTGCCGTCGGCGCTGGAGCAATCGCGCGCCGGCACGGTGCGCGCGCTCGGCGTCACCTCGCCGCAAGCGCTGGCCCGGCGTGCCCGACGTGCCCGCGATCGCCGAAACCGTGCCGGGCTTTGAATCGGTCGGCTTCTACGGCATCTCCGCGCCCAAGGGCACGCCGCCGGAATGATCGCGACGCTCAACAAGGCGGTCAACGAAGCGCTGCAGGATCCCAAGCTGATCGCGAAGCTCGCCGATTTCGGCGGCATCCCGAAGCCGATGACGCCGGCGCAATTCGGCAAGCTGCTCTCGGACGAAACCGAGAAATGGCGCAAGGTGGTCGAATTCGCCGGCGTTTCGGTGGATTGAGATCATGATTGACGGAGCAATCATAAAGCGAAACGGGAGAACGTGTCGATTCTGCGCGCGCTTCGTTTGCGTTGCCGGTCTGGCGGCCGGCCTCGCGCCGTCCCGCGCCGCCGATTATCCTAACCGTCCGGTGCACTGGCTGATCGGCTTTGCCGCCGGCGGCCCGGTCGATACCGTCGCGCGGATGATGTCGCAATGGCTGTCGGAGCGGCTCGGCCAGCAATTCATCGTCGAAAATCGCGCCGGCTCCGGTGGCAACATGGCCACCGAGGTCGCGATCGGTTCGACGCCCGACGGCTACACGCTGCTGTTCTCGGGCGCCAACAACGCCATCAGCGCCTCGCTCTACAAGAAGCTGTCGTTCGATTTCATTCGCGACACGGTGCCGGTCGCGGGCTTCATGCAGGTGCCCAATCTGCTTGTCGTGTCGAACGCGCTGCCGATCAAGACCGTCGGTGAGCTGATCGACTACTGCAAGCAAAATCCCGGCAAGCTTTCCTTTGCGTCCTCCGGCAACGGCACCACCGTGCACATGGCCGCGGAGTTGTTCAAAGCCATGACCAAATGCGACATGGTGCATGTGCCCTATCGCGGCTCGGCGCTGGCCTATCCCGACATCATGTCCAACAAGGTGCAATTGATGTTCGACAATCTGCCGACCGCGCTGGCGCAGGCCCGCGGCGGCAGCGTGCGCGCGATCGGGGTTTCGTCGGCACAGCGCTGGCCGGGTCTGCCGGACATTCCTGCGATCGCCGAGACCGTGCCCGGCTATGAATCGGGCGTGTTCTACGGGATGTCAGCGCCCAAGGGCACGCCGCCCGAGATCGTCGCCATCCTCAACAAGGCGGTCAACGACGGCCTGAAGGATCCGAAAGTGGTCGCACAGCTTGCCGGCCTCGGTGGCAGCCCGAAGCCGATGACCCCGGCCGAGTACGGCCGGCAAATGGCGGACGAGACCGACAAATGGCGCAAAGTGGTGGAATTCGCCGGGGTTTCGGTGGATTGAGCGTCGGCGAGGCAGTGCCGAAGTCGCGGGTTCGCGCCGCCCTATGCCCCGGGAACAGCGACAAAATTCCCGGCATTGCCGGATCGGCAACCGCATTGTAAGGGGTGTCGGCACCGTTGCCTCGCCACCCTTCCGCGGCAGCGCGGCGGGGCCTGTAGCTCAATGGTTAGAGCCGGCCGCTCATAACGGTCTGGTTGCAGGTTCGAGTCCTGCCGGGCCCACCAGCAATCGATCGCGCGTGCCGCGACGCAATGAAGCGCCTCAATCTCGCCCTTTGCTAGAACCATTCAAAATGTGTACGCTGACTGGGTCTACGGGCGCGACAGAACGGCCTGGGACGTCGGGGAATGAAACGCTGGACGGGTCGATTGGATGGCGCTGCCGTCCTCACGACAGGTGTGACCATGTAAGATCCGATGCAGGCGCCCGTCCCGGCGGCCTGAACGGATTTCAACGTTGCCCCTTGCGTGAGCCAGACGGTCATCGCGCCAGATAACCCGGATTCAGGTGATCGATTGCATGGCCCGTCGCGAGCGGGTCCTGAACGTTTTCGCCTCGGAGGAGCCGGAATGGACCAACGAGAGGTTTTGGCCGCGTGGGAAAGGTTCGTCGAGCGCGGAGCCTTGTCGTCCGATTTGAGATCGTCAGTTGCAGCGTCGTGGCAAAGGTCCAGGAACCATCAGGTCACGGTTGACCGTGCGCGGGCGCCGCTCGTCGCGGACGCTGAACTCTTTCGCCACCGATCCAAAAATGCCTCGCTCCGTCATGCGGCCCGTTGCGCGCTCGAAAATTCCAAAACCTTCCTCAGCGATGCAAACTCGATCATGATCCTGACCGATCCGACCGGGCTCATCATCGATACGCAAGGCGACGATCGGGTCATCGAGGCCGGCCGCACCGTTCACCTCGAACATGGCGGCCGCTGGAGCGAGGCCGACATCGGCACCAATGCGATCGGTGCGGCGATCGCCGAAGCGAAGCCCGTCCAAATTCGTGGTGCGGAGCATTTCTGTTCGAAGGTCCAGCGATGGACCTGCGCCGCCGTGCCGGTGCACGATCCGAGCGACGGCGAATTGCTCGGCGTCGTGGATATCTCGGGCCCGGCCAGCACCTTCAATGCACAGAGCCTCGCTTTGGCTGTCGCCGTCGGCCATCACGTCGAAAGCGTGCTGGCGCAATCGATCCGGCAGGAACATGAGGAATTGCTCTGCCATTTTCTCGCCAAGAAGGCGCGATGGTCGAACGACGAATGCATCGTGCTCGATCGCCGGGGTACCATTCTGCATGCCTCCGATCGTGCCTTGAACGCGCTCAGGAATGACCCTCAGGGAATCCATATCGACGCGCCGACCCGGTTCTTGAAGACGCTTCCCTTCGATGAGTGGCCGGAGAAGCTGAGACAGCTGCTTCCGAATGCCAGTTTCAATTTCGTCAGCAACGAGCGCTCCGCTATCGGCGCGATCATGGTGCTGCATGAACGCCGACGCCAGCCACGCGCGGACAACGCCGGCCAGAAACTGAGCGTCGATTCCGAGCGGCGCAAGACGGAGAACCCGGCGCTCGCCAAAAAAGATTCCCGGCTGGCGCCCCGGTCCCCCGGGCGCGGTGTTAGCGACACGTCCTTCGGATTCGTCGCACGCGATCCAGCGGTGCAGGCCATCGTCCGCCAGATCGAGACCGCGGCGGCGCGCAAGATGCCGATCCTGATCCGCGGCGAGACCGGCACCGGCAAGGAGCAACTCGCCCGCCACGCCCACATCGCGAGCGGACGCCCCGGCGCTTTCGTGCCGGTCAATTGCGCCGCCCTGCCCGACAGCCTGATCGAGGCTGAACTGTTCGGTTATGCCGAGGGTGCGTTCACCGGGGCGCGGCGCGGCGGCGCGATCGGACTGGTCAAGGAGGCGGACGGGGGCACCCTGTTCCTGGACGAGATCGGCGACATGCCCGTCGCGCTGCAAGCCGTGCTGCTGCGCCTGCTCGACGATTGGACGGTGCGTCCGGTTGGCGGCGTCAGGTCCAAAGTCGATGTATTTCTGATTTCGGCCACCAACGCGAGACTGGATTCCGCCATCGCGGGAGGCCGGTTCCGATCCGACCTGCTCTATCGCCTCAACACCCTCGAGGTGGCGTTACCGAAGCTCAGTCATCGCAACGACTTTGACGCCATTGTTCGGCATCTGCTCCACGGTATCGATCCGGATTGCGAGATCGCGCCGGCGACGATCGCACAGCTCGCCGCCCGGCCCTGGCCCGGCAACATACGCGAGCTTCGAAATATACTGGCACGCCTCACGCTTGCCGCTGCCGATGGCCGCATCGCCGAATCCGATGGCAAGGACACGACCGTCCGAGCCACCGGAGATCGGGTCCGGGTCGCTTCACGATATCCAGCGTGCCCGCATTCTTGTGGTGTATGCCGAAACCGCCGGCAATATCAGCGAGACCGCGCGGCGGCTCGGCGTCTCCCGAAACACCATCTACCGGGCCCTTGGACAAAAGGCGCCCGGATGAACATGCCCATCAACGGCATGGCCGATCAAAGCCGCTCCGCGCCGCCGCCACGTGCCGGGCCGGCGGTCGGATCGTAATCGTCAGGCTTCTTCGCGATCAAGGTCTGCGTCGTCAGGATCAGTCCGGCCACCGACGCCGCATTGCGGACGGCGCTGTAGCACACCTTGACCGGATCGACGATGCCGGCCTCGACCAGATCGACCGCGGTGCCGTTGCGCGCGTCGAGCCCGTGACCATTGTTGGCCTTGGCAATCCTGGCGACCTCGGCCTCGCCGTTCAATCCCGCATTGGCGGCAATGTAGAACAGGGGGCGACTCAGCGCGCGCTGCAACAGTTCCGCGCCCTGCCGCGCGCTACCGCCCAGCCCGCCGATCATCTCGTCGAGTTTCGGCGCGGTCTTGAGCAACGCCAGCCCGCCTCCCGGCACGATGCCCTCTTCGATCGCCGCGCGGGTCGCATTGATCGCATCCTCGATCAACTGGGTGCGGCGCTTCTGCTCGACCGGTGTCGCGCCGCCGGCGAGGATCATGGCCGTGCCGCCGGACAGCTTTGCGATCCGCTCCTGGAATTTATCTCGCTCGATATTTTCGGGCGCGGCATCATACTGGCGCATAACCTGCTCGCGGCGTGCGGCGATCTTCTTCTGATCGCCACCTCCCGCGGTGATCAGCGTCTTGGAAGCCGAAATACGCACCTGCCGCGCGGAACCGAGATCGTGCAGTTCGGCCTTTTCGAGCTTGCCGCCAAGATCGACCGAAATAACGCGCCCACCGGTCGTGATCGCGATATCCTCGAGCATGGCCTTGCGCCAATGGCCGAACTCGGGCGGATGGATCGCGGCGACCTTGAAATTCATTTTTTCCCGGCGCGCCAGCAGCTGCATGATCACCGGAGGCGCCACGTCCTCGGCGATGATCAGCAGCGGTCGGCCGCTCTTTTCGATCAGCGAGATCACGCCGGCCAGTTGCTCACCGGTCTGGATCTTGTGGTCGGTCATCAGGATGAATGGATTGTCGAGAACCACCTGCATTCTCTCCACATCGGTCACCATGTGATGCGAGAGATAGCCGCGATCGAACGCCATTCCTTCGATGACTTCCAGTTGCGTTTCGACCGTATTACCGAACTCGACCGCGACGATCCCGTGCCTGCCCGCACGCTCGAAAGCTTCGGCCACCATGTCGCCAAGCGCCGTGTCATTGGCAGCGATACTTGCGACGGCACGCAGCCCCGCGGCGCCCTGAAGCGGCTTCGCAGAACGTTTCAACGCGGCGATGGTTTCGGCAACCGCCAGTTCGAGACCCTCCACCAATTCGACAGGGTTGGCGCCGGCCGCAAGACATCCCAGGCCGTCCTGCACCAGGACGTCGGCGAGCACAGTGGCGGTCGTGGTGCCATCGCCCGCCACCTCATTGGTCTGTTTCGAGACTTCCCGCAGCACCTGCGCGCCCATGTTCTCGAACGGGCATTCCAGTTCGATCTCGCTGGCGATGCTGACGCCATCCCGCGACACGATCGGCGTGCCGATCGGCCGGTCCATGATCGCGTTCATGCCTTTCGGACCCAGCGTACCGCGCACGGCCTTTGCCAGCTTGGCGACGCCCCTACCGAGTGCGGCCCGGGCGGCTTCATCATGCAGCATGATCTTCGGCATTGGATATCCCCGACTTTTACCCTGAGGTGGACCAGAACCATTTCCTATATCGCACGCCCGGTATCAGGGCGTGCGTTGTTGCGTATCCGATGCAGCCGGCATCGCTTTCGATCGCGGCACGAATGGCGTTTCGAGATCAAAGCGCGCGGAGAGCAAGCCGCGACAGAGTGCGCCGTTGAATTCAACATTGATGCCGACGCGCCGCAGGCCAGAGACGTAGCCGGCGAGGCCGTCAGCCTCCAGTGCGTCTCCCATCGCATCTACAAATGCCAGCACATCGAGGCCCGACAGGCCGACGACGGCACGCCGTTCGAGATAACGCCGGACCAATTGGGCGCCGACATCGTCGACCGGCAGACCGCGAAGTTCCGCCAATGTCAGGCTGACGATTTCTTCCGGCGAATGTCCATGCACGATCAGGTGCTGAAGCAGCGCAAATTGCCGGCGCTGGAATGCCTTGACCAGGAACGTCTGGCGTAAATCATCGACATTGCCGTCGGCCTCGTCGCCGAACGTGTCCTGGAACGACAATCCCTTGGCAAGACCCGCGTTGATCTTGTCGGCATACATGTGCTCGCCCAGCACCACGCTGACGCCTTTGACCCAGTCCAGCGCGCCGACGGCGCGGCGCATATCGTCAGCCATCAGGAACGAAAAATTGGCCGCACACCAATAGGTCGGCAGACGGAATTCAATGTGAACCTGGTTATTGGAGTCGACGTCAGCCCTGGTCACGAAATTCAGGTCGGTAACCGACTCGTCCAGCTCAGGGTCCATCACGCCCTGAAGGCAGGCCCAGATCTGGGCCCGCTTCCCCTGGGTCGCCGCACGCCGGGCTTCCCTGTCGCGGGGCGGACGGTTTCGCGTCCGCTCCGCCCCATCAGCACCATCATGCATGGCATCACCTCGGTGCGTGGACGGCTTCAGGCAAATGGGCATAGCCGCCGCCGGAGCGTATCTTCTTCTTCTGCGCCTCGACGTCGATGCCATAGAGGCGCGCGGCATTGAGGCCAAGGATCTTGGTCTTGGTTTCCATCGACAGCACCGATCCGGTCTCCTTGGTGATGTCGGCCGGGATTTCGAAGGCCATGAAGCGATCAATCAGCCATTTCGGCGTCCAGATGCCGTAATCGCTGCCATAGAGGATCTTGTCCGGTCCGACCCAGAACAGAAGTTCCGAAATGACGTGGGCGAAGTACCCCGGCCGCGTATGAATGAACGGCAAGGCCACCGCGAGGCCGGCATAGACATTGGTTTCCTGGGTTGCGATCCAGCAGAAGTCATCCAGCCGCGGCAGGCCGCAATGCTCGACGATGAAGTTCAGATCCTGGAACGAGGTCGCCACGTCGTCGATGTCGGCGACATCGAATGCATCGCGGTTGAGCGGGATGATGGTCGGTCCCTTGTGGACGTGGATATTCTTGATCCCGAGCTTTTGCGCCGCCTCGAGGTATTTGTAGGATTCCTTGTCGGTCAGCTTGTAACCCTTGGATTCGCCGCGCCACTCCGCGGTGTAGAGCTTGACGCCCTTGAGCTTGTGCTTTTCGGACAGAGCGTGAAGATCCTCCAGGCCCTTGGTGCCATCGCGCGGATCGAACGCGCCATTCAGGATGAACCGGTCGGGATGGCTCTTCTTCATCGCCGCGTTGCGTTCGGTGGTGTTGAAGCCGTTTTTGTAGAAATCGGTCAGATAGGTCGGCTGCAGGATCGCCATATCGTCATATCCGGCGACGAAAAGGTCATCGAACATGGTCTTGGCATCATATTTCTCGAACTTCGCCAGTTCCCATTTCTCGGACGGCGGACTTAAGTTCGAATGGTACGCGTAGAAGCATTCGATGAATTGCTTGCCGTGAATGTTCTTCTGGTTCGCCGGGCTCCCATCCCAAAAATGGGTATGCCCGTCGATGACGAAAATCTCTTCACCCTTGGCTGTCCTGTACATCGCGTTTCTCCTGCTCCCGCTCGGATTGTTTGTTATGCGGCCCGCCCTTTGGAGAGCCGATCTGGCGCCTGGCCGGTCCCGCCGGCCAGGCTGCGCGCACTGCCGCGGTCAGACGATGTATTTCATCATCTCGTTCATGTCGCCGAACAGCATGACGGTGTTGTCATCCGTCATGACCATCCGGCCGTAATGCGTCGATGTCGAAATTTCAAAAAGATGCGGGGTCATCTCGCGACCCAGCTCCTCGGAGATCTCGTCCATCTTGAATTCCATCTTGCCGTCGCCGTCGATACGGATCATCGCCGGCATGAAGGTCACGCGGATGTGCTCGTGGCGGCTCATCACTTCGGCGATGGCGCGCGCCTCGACGCTGTCGTTCATCGTCACTCCGCATTGATGCGACACCGTGTCCTCGAAGGTGATGTCTTTCATCGATTTGAAGATATTGTCGTTCTCGTGAAGCATGTCGGTCTCCTGAATGGGTTGAAGGAACTGATGTCGATGCCGGTTAGGAGGCCAGATTGGCCGAAACTTTCAGGTCAAGCTCGGTAGCAATGCCCTTGATGCGGTTCTTCGCGTGCATCAAGGCGTCGCTGAATGTCGCCACCTTGACGCGCGGCTGCGACCACATGGGTTGCAGGTGATTGGCGGCATCGAGCGCCAGCACGGCATGTTTCTCGAGCCACTTGTTGAACAGCGCGATGTTCTTTGCGCCGTAGGTCGGATCGCTGCCGAGGATGTGGAAGAGCTCGACCGTATTGGCGAGATTGCGCTCGTAATCCGCTTCCGCCGCCGAGACGACGGCCGGCGTGATGAAGTCGTTCTGCGCGGACGCCGCCTGCATGAGGAAGCCCGAGCGGAACAGCTCGCCGACCAGCGGCTCGAACACCACATTGGTCGCGAAATATTGCTCCAGATAGTCGTTCGACCCCATGATCGATTCGACCGACTTGCGCACGCCCTGCCAGATCGGATCCTCGAGCCAATGCTGCTTGCCGGCCGCAATGTCGAACCCAGGAAGGTCGAGACCGATCTCGCTCAGATAGAGCGTGATGTCCTGCGCGAAGCGAAGCTTGTACGACGAGTTGGTCAGGATCGCATTGTTGACCATCTGCGTATAGCCGTAGCGCTGCGCCTGCATCGTCGAGGTGCCAAGACCGAACTCGGCATGCTTGTAGGCGCCGAGATGGTTCTGCAGTATCTTCACCCAGGCCGCGTCGAAGCGCGCGGGCGCACCGGATTTCCGGCCGTTTTCGATCGTGTTCTGCACCATGCCGCAGATCGTCGACTGGCGCTGATAGTGCGTGCGCTCCCATTCCTGATCCACGGCGCGGAACTTGTGCCAGTTCGAGCTCTTCGCAGCGGTCCAGTCCTTGCTGTAGGTCGGGCGTTCCGTCGGGGAAGGAGATGATCCAGTCCTGAAGCAGATAGCGTTCCGGATCGGGCTGAACGTCGACCGTCATGTCCTCGTAGTGCGTCGCCTTGCGGCCCTTGGGCTCGAAGTAATTATACTTGCGGCTGTCGGAGCCCGGGAAAACCGCTGCCCCCGCCGCTCCGGATTTGACGGTCGCTGTGCTCGATGGTGCGCTCATTGCTCTCTCCCTCTTTGTTGTTTTGTTCTGCGACGAACCGTGGACGCCGTCATCGCACCGCCGGCGTGAATTTGTCGAAATAGATGTGGTCCGGCTCGACGCCGTTCATTTGCAGGACCGGCAGCACGGCATCGATCATCGGCGTCGGTCCGCACGCATAGGCATCGATCGCGCCGGACAGTTTTTCATCCCGTAGATGGCGCAGGACCACCTCATGGACAAGCCCGGTGTCGCCGTCCCAGCCGTCACCAGTTTCCGCGTGCGACAGCGCCGGCACGAATTTGAAATCCTTCGAGCTGCGCCGCGATGGCGGCCAACTCTTCCAGATAAAACAGGTCAGCCCGGGTACGGGCTCCGTAGAAGAACCGAACAGGCCTTTGCTCCCCGCTCGCGATGTGATCGGCCAGGATCGACCACAGCGGCGACATGCCTGAACCGCCACCGATCAGCAGCATCGGCCCCGGCCGTTCCTCGCGCCGAAAGCACGTGCCATAGGGACCCTTGGCGGTCACGGCATCGCCCACGCCAAGCTTGCCGTCGAGCTGGGACGAAAATGCCCCGTTCGGATATTTCTTGATGATGAAGGACAAACGGGCGCTTTCGCCCGGCGCATTCGCCATCGAAAAGGCCCGCGTGATGCCGCCATCCTCGAGCGTCAGATCGACATATTGCCCGGCCCAGAACTTCAGCGGCCTGTCGAGTTCGATTTCGAGCAGCCGGATGTCCGACGTCAGCGCGCTTACGCCAACGACCCGTCCGGCGAACGATTTCACCGCGATGGAACGGCTGAGCAGGTCCTCATCATAATTGAGCAGTTCGAAACTGACGTCGCTGAAGGCATGCGTCCGGCATAGCAGGACGTGGTCGGTTTCGCTCTCGTAATCCGGCAAGGCAAACGTGGAATATTTCAGCAGCTCGATGTCACCCTCGATCAGCTTCGATTTGCAGCTGCCACACTGTCCTTCCTTGCAGCCATGCATCAGCGAGATGCCCTGACGGAACGCGGCATCGAGCACGGTCTCGCCTTCCTCCACTTCCATCTCGACACCCACCGGCTCGAACCGAACCTTGTGAATCTGCGCGTCCGTCATCATCCCCGCCTTGCCGTCAGCGTCGCCAAAAAGGTTGAACAGAATGGCAGGGGGTCCGCCCCCGATGCCCAGGAAGAAAGGGGCCGCCGCAGCGGCCCCTCCTTTAGTTGTGGCTAGTGGCAGGGATTGATCGTGAATCCCTTGCGATACTCGGCCGTAGCCACCTCTCGCTCGGCAGGCGAAAGCGCCCTGAAACCGCGGAGCGGGCTACCGAGCGTGTGGCCGCGCACGTGATCGAGCGTCCACATGTCCTTGGAGTCGAACCGCAGATGCGGTTGGGCGATCATGGTCTTGCCGTCCGGCCGGACGAAGCCGAGATCCTTGATTGCGTCCGCGACGTCCCAGCCGTGATAGCAGTCTTCCCATTCACGGCGGCCGCTGAAGCGGCCCATCGCTGGCGTGGCGCGGCCTTCATATTCCGCAGCGAACGCCACCTTGTGGGTCCAACGACAGCCTTCCGAGCAGTAGGTGTACATCTTGCCGTCGACTTCATCGCAGACGAAGTCCTCGCGTATCAGGCACGGCACCATGCAGCTCCAGCACCGATGCGGGTACGCATAGCCCACCTCGCTGTTGAACAGGATGTTGGTCTCGCCGGGCACGCTGAGCTTGGCGTGCCACTTCCAGAAGTCGCCGAATTCTGCGTACCAGCCTGGATATTTGTGCTCGAACCACTCGAAGTCCTTTTCGGTCTGGGCTTCGATTCGCCAGAAGTTCACCGACCATCCGACCGTGAAGAACTGCGCGGTCTTGTGCACATAGTTCTTCTTGACGATCCGATCCCAGGCCGCGGCGACGTCATCGTGGTGGATCTTGATGCCGTACTTCTCGAGCGGCAGCATGTAGGTCCGGTAGTAATCTTCGTAGATCCAGCGATGCCAGAGCTCGGCGTAGGACTCCTTGTTCTTGTCGCGGTTGGTCGTTCCGTATTCGATGAACGTCCCGATCGCGGCATCGACGATCGCGTGGTTCTGCCAGAACGCGTATTTCAGATCGCGCTCGAGCAATTGATGGTTCGACGGATCGTTGATCATCGCCATCAGCATCGAATGGCCGTTGCCGATGTGGCGGGATTCGTCCGATTGAACCGACAGGAACACGGTGGGCAACGCATAATCGCCGTTACGCGCGGCTTCCGACGGCATCGCCACGAACAGCGTGTTCGTGAACGCGGTTTCAGCAACCACCGTCAGATAGACGTTGGCGGCGGTGATCGCGTCACCGGTCAGGAAGCCCTCGGCGAATTGACGGCCGATCGTGGTCGCGTAGCATTTGCCGAACGCCGCTTCCGTAATATCGAACCCGGCGGGATCGATATAGTTTTCCATGTACCACTTCTTGAGGTTCATCTGGATCGTCGAGTGACGGAACTCGTCGACCATCTGCATGGTGAAGCCGGTCCGGAGTTCCTCGCCGGGCGCCAGCCGACCGACCATCGCCATCGAACGCGCCGCCGAGATTTCCGGGAACGGGATGATCGCCAGGAACAGCTTCATCCACTCGACCCATCGCGGCTCGACGTTACGGAACATGTCGCCGCGCAGCGCGGCATCCAGCGCCCCGTAGACGCGATTGTCCTTTTCTTCCTGCATCGGGAAGTACGACCGCAGAACCTGCTTCATCGGATCGCGCGGCGTCTTCGATATCTTGTAGTCGGTCGGGAAGGTCATCGCTTCCTGAACGTAGCTCGGCGTCCAGCCGAGATCCGCGACGCGGTTTGCCGCTTCGGCGATGCTTATGCCTTTCTGGGAAGTTATCTTGTTCAGTGTAAGACTTGCAGTCATTTATTTCTCCCTTTTGAACGTTGCGTTTGCTTCAGCATTCTCGCTTTGATCCGAGGTCAAAATCCCCGGGAGGTATTTCGAAATTGTTCGCGGCAGCAACACACTTTGATTCCGTTAAATGTACTTTGATTCCCGAAATCGTTATTTCAGTTCAACCCGGCTTGACGGCGCCGGTCGCTTCGCCACTTCCATCGCTTCGGTTGATCAGCGGCTTGCCTTCGGCGATGAATCTCGCCGAAAGGATCATCGTTCCGATCGCGAAATCCTTGCCATGCCGGGCAATCATGGCCTCGGCTATTTCAGCCAGTTGCACGAAGAAGGCGTCCTTCGACTTTTCCTCCTCGTTCAATTCCGGCTGCTGAGACGCTCGTTCTTGCGCCGCTGACATGATCATCACCTTCTCGCTTTTGCCCATCACGCATGCCCCGAGCGTTGGTGTTCATCAGCCGATGGGCCGCTTTCAAATTCCAGCAAGGACGCATTGAGCCATTCGCGCTCGGCGATCAGGCGCTGATGCTCCTCGCGGAGGCCCTGCAGGCGCGCGGTCACCCTTTCGAATTCGGCTTTCGCCTCGGGTCCCGCATTCGGGAGGGCGACATCGCGCGCGGCGCATTCGAGTTCGATTTCGGCGCCGCCGCGCGCGCTTTCATTTTTCAACTGCATCTCGTTGTTACGGATCATTCCCTCGATCAGCTTGTGACGGGCCAACATCCGATCGCGAGCGCGCTGCAATTCAGCAGCCTCTTCGACGGTGATCTGTGGCCCGCGTCGACTGTCGTTTGTCACTGGCGTTGCTCTGGCTCGATAATCAGGACTGAAACTGAGCATGTTGCGGCAACTACGGAATCAGAACCGCGCGGCCATGGATGCGCCCATGATGCAGATCATGCAGCGCGTCGTTGGCCTGGCTGAGCTTGTATTCCTTGGTATGGAGGTCGACGAGGCCGCGATCCGCGAGCGCCATCAATTCGACCAGTTCGGCATAGGTGCCGACCAGATTTCCGACGATGGTCTTTTCCGTCGTTATCATGTCGATGGTCGGCAGATCGATTTTGCCGCCATATCCCACGATGTAGTAGTAGCCGCCGTTCGCCGTCATCGCGAGGCCCTTGGCGATCGCATCGCCCTCCCCGACAAAATCGATCACGGCTTCCGCGCCGCGCCCACCGGTCAAGGCCAACACGGCTTCGACTTCGTTGCCGTCGGCCTTCACGAGGTGATGCGCGCCGCACTTCTTGGCGAGATCGAGCGACTTCTCGGCGCGATCGATGACGATGATTTCCGCGGCGCACAACGCGGCGAGGACCTGGATGCCGATATGGCCGAGGCCGCCGGCGCCGATCACCGCGACAAATTCGCCGGGCAGCAGATGACGCGATGCCTTCTTGGCGGCGCGATACGCGGTCAGTCCGGCGTCCGTGTAGGGCGCGACGTCCTTTGGCGCCAGTGACTTCGGTAGCTTGATGAGCGAACGTTGGCCGGTCAGCAGATACTGCGCGTAGCCGCCATTGGCATTGATTCCGGGAAACGAGCTGTCGAGCGCATGCATGTCGTCGCCGCGGCGGCACGCGAGGCAATGGCCGCTGGTCACCAGCGGATGGCAAATGACGCTGTCGCCGACTTTGACTCCCTCAACGCCGGGTCCGATTGCTTCGACCCAGCCCGCGTTCTCGTGGCCCATGATGTAAGGAAGCTTGACGTCAACCTTGCTGCGCCAGATGCCTTCGACGATGTGCAGGTCGGTGCGGCAGACGCCCGCGCCGCCGATACGGACGATCACGTCCATGGGGCGCGAAATCTTCGGATCGGTCACGTCCTCGAATTTGACAAATTCGTCCGCCGTCAATTTTTCGTCGAACGCATGGAGCACCGCAGCTTTCATTGATCGACCCCTCCCTTCGAAAATTTTTTATTTTGCGCGTATGGCGTTGTGGCCATCCTGCTAACTAAGACAGCAAGGGCTGTGCCAAGCGCCTAACGGGCTGATACTTATATAATTCTTCTAAATTGCCTGATGCTCGCTTCGATCCGCATCGGAGCAAAGCCGGCAGCCAATTGTTCCGAGACGGAACAGTTTTGGATGCGGCCGAGGACGCTCGGAGAAATTTGGATTCTCGATGGTTTGATCTATGATCTAAGAAAAGCGGGCGCGACAGAACGACCCGCACCGGGCGACGACACCGCTCCAAGTTACGGGAGGATCGACCATGCTGACCGCCGGGCGAGGCATCTACAATGCGTGGATGACGCTCGAGCAACGCGGCGCGCCGCCGGCGGAACTGCTGTCGGCCGACATCTACGACAGCTGGATGCGCTGCATTTCCTACGGTC
Organism: uncultured Alphaproteobacteria bacterium; assembly: GCA_963845435.1. Lineage (GTDB taxonomy): Bacteria > Pseudomonadota > Alphaproteobacteria > Rhizobiales > Xanthobacteraceae > Bradyrhizobium. The sequence continues at coordinate 85,619 of CAWJSD010000006.1, read as the reverse complement.
TCGATACGCTGCGGCCGCCGGAGCCCGAGCATGTCAGCGCCGCCGTTCTGCGTCAGGAGCAGCAACGCTGTTCCCTGGTTCGCGGTCTCGCGCTGGCGGAAATGCACACGCTGCATCAACAGATCGCCGGCTCCAATTTCATGATCGCCTTTGCGAATGCCGGACGGCCTGCTGCTGGACATCATCTCCGACCCCAGCTTCCATGATGCTTCCGACGCGGCCAGCATCCGGCCTGGAACGGTCTGGGCCGAGGGCATCTGCGGCACCAACGGGCTCGGCACCGCGGCGCATCTCAAGCGGCCGATCGTCGTCCACGGCCGCGAGCACTTCTTTGCGCGCTACAACAATCTCACCTGCATCGCGGCGCCGATCTTCGCGCCGGATGGCGAACTGGCGGGCATCCTGGACGCATCGTCGGACTGCGTTTCCAGGCAAGCTCACACCCAGGCGCTGGTCGGAATGGCCGCGACCCAGATCGAGAATGGTCTGTTCCGCGAACATCACCGCGGCAATATCCTCATCGCGTTCCATAATCGCGGCGAATATCTGCACACGCTTGAGCGCGGGCCTGCTGGCGGTCGACAATGAGGGCCGGATCCTTTCGGCAAACCGGGCCGCGGGCATCTTGCTGCACGGCCTGCCGGCGTCGCCGGGCCGCCGCTTCGCCGACGTGTTTCGCACCAAATTCGGGACCTTCATTGATGAAGCCCGGCACAAGGAGCGCCAGCATCTGGAAGACGAGGTCGGCAGCCAGTTCATCGCAACGATCGCCAACGCCCGCCAGTTTCCGATGATCCAGGGCGTTGCCAGGCCTCGGCCGCCGGAGCCGAAGCAGGTTGCCACCCAGTTCGTATCCGCCGATCCCGCGATCGCGGCCGTGGTGCGCCAGGTCGGAATCGCAGCGGTCCGGAAGATGCCGATCCTGATCCGCGGCGAAACCGGTACCGGCAAGGAGCAACTGGCCCGCCACGCCCATGCGGCCAGTGGACGCGCCGGCGCCTTCGTTCCGGTCAATTGCGCCGCCCTTCCCGACAGCCTCATCGAGGCGGAACTGTTCGGCTATGCCGAAGGCGCCTTCACCGGAGCGAAAAAGGGCGGAGCCGCCGGACTTTTCAAGGAGGCCGACGGGGGCACGCTGTTTCTCGACGAGATCGGCGATATGCCGGTGACCCTGCAGGCGGTGCTGCTGCGGTTTCTGGACGACTGGACGGTGCGGCCGGTCGGCGGCAGCAAACGGCAGGTGGATGTGCTGCTGGTGTCCGCCACCAACGCCGATCTGGATGAATCAATAGCACGGGGACGATTTCGCTCCGATCTGCTGTTTCGCCTCAACACGCTCGAAGTGACGTTGCCCCCTTTGCGCGAGCGCTCCGACTTTGCCGAGATCGCGCGGCATTTGATCCGGAAGATCGACCCTTCGATCGATCTGACGGAGAGCGCGATCGATCGCCTTGCCGAACTGGATTGGGACGGAAACATCCGGGAATTGCGCAATATCCTGTCCCGGCTGTCGCTGACCGAGCGCGGACATCTGATCGATGAGGCCTCGGTCGAGTCCGCGATCGGACATGGCGCCGAGCGACGGCCGGACAACGCGCCGGGTATCGGCGGTCTCAAACCGGGCCTGCACGAGATCCATCGCGCGCACGTTCTGACCGCGTATGCGCAAACCGGCAACAACATCAGCGAGACCGCGCGCCGGCTCGGCGTATCGCGCAACACGATCTATCGCGTCCTTCGTGGCAAGCAGAACTAGCCCCTGCATTCATTTGGGAGAATGACCGTGTTTGAACCGGATAACAGTCTCGAAACCCTGATGCAGGCCGCGGGCAAGGATCCCAGCGTCGTGCCCGCGTTCTATCGGGCGCTGCTCGAAACCGAAATCTACATTCTGACGCCGGAAGCGCCGATGAAACCCGGGCGGCGCCGCTCGCTCAAATATCAGGAGGCGATCAACGTCGCGACGGTCGACTTCCAGAACATGAAATGGCACCCCGCCTTCACCTCCAAGAAGCGCATATCCGACTACGTCAAAGAGCCCGAGGTATGCCTCGGCGCCGCCGCGCGCGATCTGTTTCGAAATGTTGCCCGCCTCGAACTTCTGGCTCAATCCGCTGTCCGAATGCCAGAAGCCGCTGCCCGCTTCGGAAATCGCGCTGCTGATGAGCGGCAAGATTTTTGATGTCGTGGGGATGGCACCCAGGGCCTCAACGCTCACGCCGTGACATCGACGCTGGACACGGTGCCTTGCGCCTGCTGCATGACCGCGAGAATGGCCTGATCGTCGGCATAGCCGGATTTCGGATCGCCGGCCTCGCCATTCTGTTGCAGGAACGCCATGTTGCTTCGAAACACCTGAACGTAATTCACCGGCGTGTTGCCGTAGCTTTCCCGTTGCGCCGCCGTCAGCGGCTGAAACGTTCCGTTGACCATGGTGCCAAGCGGCATCGCGATCATCTGCATCCTGATCGCCCGCGTCGAATCGATTTTGCCGCTTTTCGCCAAGGCCTGCGCCGCGGATTCCATCTGGTTCGGCGTCATGTCGGTGAAGTCGTAGGTGCCGATGCTGTTCGCTGCAGCGGTCGTGCTCGCGTTGGCGGCGGATGTGATGCTGTTCGCCGAATTGATGGACGGCGAGGCCTTCATCGCCTGCATCATGGCGGCGTAACTCGTGCTCGACGTGACTTGCATCGTTCCTCCTTTAGACGGCTGCAGGTGGCTGTTTTGCAAGACGAATGCCAACGCGAGGTAAAATAGTAGCTATTTGAAATAGCAGCGAAATCCAGTTCGCGCGCCGGCCGACACGCCCTGCCGTACCGGGCAATTCGTGCCGAACGCGCCGATTTTGCCGAACCCACTTCGGGTACTGCACGGTATCGTCCGCGCTCCGCGACTGCTGCTCGGTGAAAACATGGCGCCGCATTCTCGCGACGCGTTTCGTCCGAGTTGTTGCAAGTCGTCCGCCCGGAAAGTAGAGGGCGCAGGAAACGCCGGATGCCCTGAGCACCCGCAGCCCGTGTGCAAATGTAGTAAGCACACGGTAGTCACCACAGGCACCCCGAAAACATCCGGCGTTTCCTGCGCGATGGTTTTAACGGTTTCCTCCGAGCTCTCCCCGGCGACGAATTCGTTTTGTCACCGTCGCTGGCGAATCGACGATTGAACGAAGACCCGGTCGGGCTCCGCAATCTCCGCCAGCTTGACACCAGCAACGGGTGCCAGGACCACACGGCTTTGCCGTCCGCAGCGACTTCAACCGATCTTCGCTCAGCCATGTGCTGCCGACCGAATTTCAGCAAAGCCGTTCAAGCATCGTTCGTCCGCACGCCGTTTGCTCGCTCACGGAACCCCGCCCTGCGAAAACAATTGCGTACCCGATGCTGCCGCGTCCACCGCATCCCGTCCCAACGTTCGTGACGATGGCCAACGCCCCTCCCCGGGACGGGATGACGAGGATAAAGAAGTGATTTGGCCCCGGAGAAAACGAAAATGTTTTCAAAAGCAGGTCTGGACAAGCCAAATCAGATTGAAACTCCTCAACAAATTCGACTTTACGCGCGCGCCGAAAACCGGGATTCATCCGGTGGAACCCAACCCGTTCCAACGCGTCTGCGGTGGAGCATCGCCGGCTAAGTACACAAATGAACCGTCGATCGGCTTTGGCCGTCGTACATCAGCATCATGACTCAAAAACGCCTAACGTCGGGACGACAATAGCGTCATGCGGCAACTTCGTCTGTCGCGATCGCCCCAGCCTGGCCGTTCCGGCCCACCCTCCAGGCCCCGTCCGGCGCCGTCGAGACCAACTTAATGCCCTCACGGCCGAGCCACCTTCCCAATCATCGCGAGCGCACCGCGATGCAATTGTTGCGCGCCCGCGGTGAATTGCCGTTGTTGAAATTGCATCCGACCGGGCCGACGACAATCGCCAAGATGGTTCAGAAAGACTGGGTCGAACGGGTCGGATCGGATAGCTACCGCATCACGCCGGCAGGGGAAGCCGCGCTCAGGGCGGAACTCCCCGAGGATTACCGGCGCAAGTCGTCGTATTCGCCCGGCTGAGTCCTGACGATCATGGTAGGATCGGCCGGGCATCGGATACACCGAATTGGCAAAACGCAGCGGCAGCGCCGACTTACCTCTCCATAGCGGACGTGTCCCGGCCTGGCTCGGCACCCGCATGGCATCGCTCGGCGCCATCATCACCCAGGCCATCGTACACCATTACGGTCGCGACGAATTCCTTGGACGCCTGTCGCATCCGTTCTGGTTTCAGTCGTTCGGCGCGGTGATGGGAATGGATTGGCATTCTTCCGGAATCACGACCAGCGTGATCGGCGCCCTGAAGCGCGGCCTTGCGCCGCTCGCCGATGAACTCGGGATTCACGTCTGTGGCGGCCGCGGCCAGCATTCTCGCAAAACACCCGACGAACTCCAGGCTTTGGGGGAGCGCATCGGCTTCGATGGCGCCCGACTGACCCGCGCCAGCCGCCTGGTCGCCAAGGTGGACAGCGCCGCCGTGCAGGACGGCTTCGACCTTTATCTGCACGGATTTTTCGTAACCGACGATGGCAAATGGACGGTCGTGCAACAGGGCATGAATGGCGATAGAAAGCAGGCCCGTCGCTACCATTGGCATTCGGAAAACCTGAAAAGCTTTGTCGACCAGCCGCACACCGCAATCGACGGACCTGCCCAGGGCGAAATCGTCAACCTGACCGACAAACGGGCGGACATGTCGCGCCGGTCGCAGGTCGAATTGCTGGAGCAATTAGGCCCTGACCGGATTGCGGCCGAACTCGCCGCACTGTCGGGAGAGGCTCCGGCCCAGGGTTACCTGCCCTATCTCCAGATGCCGGCGCATCATGACGTCCAGTCGAGCGATGTCTTCACCCGCCGCCTCCACGCCACGCTTGCCGCCGCCGCCGAGCGCGGACCGCAGGATTACCCGGACCTGCTGTTGACGCCGGGGGTCGGCGCCCGCACCGTCCGGTCGCTGGCGATGGTGGCGGAAGTCGTGCATGGCGCGCCGTACCGCTTCGGCGATCCGGCCCGGTTTTCGCTCGCCCATGGCGGCAAGGATCGCCACCCGTACCCCGTCCCGATCAAGGTCTATGACGAAACCATCCGTGTCATGAAAAGCGCGGTGCAAAACGCCAGGCTCGGCCGCGAGGAAGAAATGCAAGCACTGAAGCGGCTCGATGATCAGGCGCGGCGGCTGGAGCGCACCGCCGATGGACCTTCGTTCGAATCTTTCGTCGCGACCGAACGGGCCGCATCCCCACGGCTGGGCGGCCGGTCGGTGTTCGGTTGGGAGCAGAAGTTGACCCCATCAAGCGCGGCTGAAAAGGATGCCAATGCGGCGGCTTCAGGATTAAAAAGCGACAGCTGATCTTAACGTTCCGCGTCGAGATCGATCAAGGCAATGCCGATATCGGACCGCTTCTTCCGCCGTAATGTGGCCGGAGTATCGGTCAAAACGACTTCCAACGTTGGCCTGACTTTGCCCTGCATGAGGTGTCCGCCCCGCGTGGTGCCGTCGGACAGCCCAAGGACGACATGGATATGGAGGCTCGGCTTGCCGTCATCGCCGACCGCGATGTCACCGATCGCGCTCAGCACCTCGCACTGCTCTGCTACTTCGATCTTCTTGTAGGTTTTCTTCTCAAAGTCGAACCATCCGACGGTGGCGTTCTCAAAAGCCCCGATTGCGGTCAGCGGTGCGGCGGTAATCCCGGACTCGCTTGCGAAGCGCGTCAAAACCGCGAATGCTTCTTCACCGGAATCAAGAATGACAACGCGGGTGTCGTCGCCCGCGCTGTCCGCTATTTTTACGCTCTTCATCGCCGTTACGCCGAGCTGCGCCTGACATGGCGACCTTCCCTGACCTCTTCGATGATCTTGGCACTGAAGGCTTCGAGATCACCCGGATTGCGCGATGTAATTATTCCCTGGTCGACGACGACTTCGGAATCCTCCCATTTCGCACCCGCGTTGGCGACGTCCGTCTTGATCGACTTGAAGGAAGTCATCCTGCGTCCCTTCGCGATGCCGGTTTCGATCAGTAACCACGGCGCGTGACATACCGCGGCAACGACCTTTCCGGCATCGAAAATGTCCTTGATAAATTCCAGCGCCTTCGGCTCGACCCGCAGCAAATCCGGATTGATCTGGCCGCCCGGCAGCACGACGGCGTCGTAATCCTGCGCGGAAACCTGGTCGAGCGTCTTGTCGACCTTCACAGGCCGGCCCCAATCCTTTTTGTCCCAGCCCTTGATCTCACCGCTCGCCAGCGAAACAACATCGACGATGGCCCCGGCCTTCTTCAGCCGGTCCCTCGGCACCTCCAGCTCCGTCTGCTCAAATCCAGTCGTTGCGAGGATTGCGATTTTCTTGCCGTTCAGATCCATCGGATCCTCCTTCGTGGAAGCCCCGGAAAGCAAGTGGGAGCGACTGAGATCGTTCCTCGGGCCGCCATGCTCGGAGCACCCCGTCGCGCGGGTTGCGGCTTCAGGGGAACATCGAGTCATCGTCCGAGTTTTCCAAAGGGAGCACGCCTTCGGAAGGGTGGACGCCGTGGAATTCATCTACTTCATCGCAGCGCTGGTTCTACTTTCCGCGCTGATGTACGGCTCGCTGAACCATCACTTGCGGGACCGGCGCAAGGATCGGCACACCGACCAGATGGTCCGCGACCGCTATCATCACAATCGGATGTGACCGTTGCAGTGCAGCGCTCGGTGCTGCTAGTTCAGCACCGGCCGTTCCGGCGCTCGATCCAACGGTGGATGTGGATGAGCCAGACCTATCGTTCCGGGCACAGCCTCATTCCGGGCCTGCCTGGTATCGACGCGGTTAATCGTTGTGATGAATGCCATAACGATGACGGCAAGAACGACGGCGGAAAACACCAGCATCGTTGTCTGGGTAGATGTGCGATCAATCATCTCCTGCTCCACTCTGCTGCAGGGTTGCCTGTGGCTGAAACTCGTTTCGTGAATATGAGAGGCACACGAGATCAACATAGCGTGTGTTTTCGCTCAACGTGATACGAGCGCAGTTGGTTCCATCGGCTCGGATCGCCGGGCGTGGAACGTAACGCAATCCGGTCCGTTTTCGGTGACCTTGTCTCGAAGGAACGGATATCCCGGATGGCCAATATTGAAGCTGGAAATGACACCCGCCTTCGGGCGCGGCGCCCGAGCAAACGCACGGCGGCCATCAGATTTTTCTGTGCAGCTGGCGTCGTCTTGTTGGCTTGGGCAAGTCCCGTGCTGGCTCAGGCAGCCTCCGGCGGCGGCACCGCCAGCGGCGGCTCGCTCGGCTCGAGCGCGGCATCGCCGGGAACGAACTCCGCCGGCACCGCGGCACCCTCTGGAGGCGGCGCTACGGGCGGAAGCGTTGCGACCGGCACAGGCGATCCGATGACCGACAAACAAGACAAGCAGGTCGACAAGAAAATCAAAAGCATCTGCAAGGGCTGCTAGTTGCGGCGGCTCAACCTGAATTCGCCGCGGACGGTTGAAGAACGCCGATAGTCCAGGCGACTCCAGGTCGAGACGCCTTTCGGAAACAGGGCAGCGCCCCGAACCGTGGGGGGAACGAACTCGAATTAGCTACGTTTGCTATTCTTTTTAAGAACTTCGCGGGGCCCTGTGACGGACGAAATCGATCCACTCTCGGCACTTGGACTGGAAGCTATCGATCTGCGCTGGACGTTGAAGGACATTGTCGCGAAGCGCTGGATGCTCTGCCCTGTCAACCCCGAGCATTTGTCCAAGTTGATCGAACTCGGGCTCGTGGAAATGCGCGACGATGCGCCGTGCGTGACAGCCTCTGGTCAAGAGCTGGTCTGGCGGCCGGATTAATCTGAAAGCCAGGCCGGCAGCTTCATTTGAAAACGATCTAATGCGGTGACGAAGCGGGACTGGTCGTGCTGGCCGGAGAGCCTGATCCCGTGCCGATCGTGTCACCTGTCGTACCGTTGTTGAGGACGCCGCTGTTGACCCCCGAACCGGGACTCGGACGACTGGCTTGGCTCTGATCGCCACCCGTTGCGCGGCCGGCAGGCGAGACCGCCGTGTCGCCGCGTGATGTGGTCGAGCCGGCGCTGACGGTCTGGGCAACAGCCAAGGATCCGCTGAGCGCGATTCCGGACGCAATCAAGATCGCGACGATTTTCATGAGGCTCTCCTTCCACTGAAGATGCGCTGAGCAAGTCGGGCGACGCTCACCGGCGCCTGGCGAACGCCATCCCGAGCAGAAATGCGGCCAACAGCGACCCCAAGGGTGCTTCCCGGGCAATGTTGCTGAGGACGCTCAACGGCATGCCAGGCCTGCGAGCCTGATCGTAGGCGGCGCCGATGCCCGCGGCGGCCCTTTTTATGTTTTCAGTGGTTTTTTCGACCGTGGTTTGGTCAGTGGATGAAGCGTCGAAATCCACATAGTCCAGCGGTGGACGGGCCTCGTCGGTCATCTGACAGCTCCTGAAGTTCCCGAATTTGAGGGGCAATGGGTTGCGGATCGATTGGTTCCATCGGTGTGGCAAGCGCGGGCGCACAGCAGTAAGGCGTGTCAGCTTGCCGCGGCCCAGCTGCGAAATAATTCAGGCCAGCCGGGTCGGTCTGCCGGGATGTGCGGTCCGCGGATGATGGTCGTGAAGGAATGTTGCGAGGGCGTTGCCGATCACAGCGTCGTCGACGGTCGCATCGAACAATGCCCGCTGCGCCTCGCGCGGCAGATCCGGCCAAATTTTGAGGGCGGCACGTCCAATCAGGATAGCGAATTGCTGTTCATCCATCTGCATTCTCCTCGATCTTGCGGTTTGTTCGCTCCGTTCATCCACTGTCGGTCGATGTCATGGCCGCAGCGCTTCTAACGGCCGGAAGCGCTTGATGGCTGCCGCCGGGGTTTAGGAACGATCATCAAAATGATGTGTTTAGCACCGGCCAATACAAGCTTAGATGGAGAACACCATGCCGGAAAAGAACCTGGACGACCTCTTCCTCGATACATTGAAAGACATCTACTACGCCGAGAAGCAGATTCTGAAAGCGCTGCCAAAGATGGCGAAGGCCGCGCACTCGGATCAGCTGCGCGCCGCCTTCGAAAAGCATCATGACGAAACCGAAGGCCAGATCGAACGGCTGGAGCAGATCTTCGAGACGCTGGGCAAGCCAGCGCGCGGCAAGAAATGCGACGCTATCGAGGGCATCCTCGACGAAGGCAAGGAGATCATGGACGAATACAAGGGCGCGCCGGCGCTCGACGCAGGCCTCCTCGCGGCCGCCCAGGCCGTCGAGCACTATGAAATCTCGCGCTACGGCACCCTGAAGGCGTGGGCAACCAAGCTGAAGATGACCGATGCCGTCAAGCTGCTCGACGCAACGCTATCCGAGGAAAAGAAGACTGACGATACGCTGACCAAGATCGCGGGCTCCGCGATCAATGCCGAAGCCGCCTAAGGGCACGCCGCGGGCGCGGGCCAACTTGCCAGCACCGCCGGTGCCCGCGCCCGCCCCGGCGATCATCAAGCTGCCGATGCGCTCTTGGCTCTCTTGCGGATCGTTGCTTTCACCGCCTCGCCCAGCGCCTCGAAATCGCGCTGCCGTGGCGAGGTTTTGCGCCACGCCAGTCCGATCATGCGCCCAGGCTCCGGCGCCGCGAAACGCCTGAGCGACACGCGCTTGTCGTGAATCTCGGCCTGGCCCGCGATCTCTGGCAACAGCGTTACGCCATAGCCGTTGGCAACCATCTGCATCACGGTCGTCAACGACGTCGAACCGAAGGCTGCCGCGGATTCGCGGCCCTTGGCGGCGCAGAACGCAAGCGCCTGATCGCGCAGGCAGTGCCCTTCCTCGAGCAACAGCAGGCGGCGCTGCGCAAGATCGCTCACTCGCAGCGGCCTGCGCGGCATCGGTTCGCTCGACGGGACCGCCAGCAGGAAGCGATCCTCGAACAAAGCCAGCGTTTCGATCTCGGGGTATTCGACCGGGAGCGCCAGCAGCGCGCAGTCCAGTTCGCCCGCGATCAGGTCGTACACCAGTTGCGAGGTCTGCGTTTCGCGCAATTCGAGCTCGAGCGTCTTGTAGGCCGATTTGAGTCGCGGCAGCAGCTTCGGCAGCAAATAGGGCGCCAATGTCGGGATCGCTCCGAGTTGCAGGCGCCCCGCGAGCAGTTCGCGGTGGCGGCCGAAATCGACAAGGTCGCGCGCGGACGCCAGGATCCGCTCGGCCCGGCGCGCCACTTCAGTCCGGTTACCGTCAAGGCGAACTCGCCACTCCGGCGCTCCACCAGGTCGACGCCGACTTCACGCTCAAGTTCCTTGATCTGCATCGACAATGCAGGCTGGCTGACTGCGCAGGCGCTGGCGGCCTGACCGAAATGGCGATGCCGGACCAGCGCCGTGAAATAATGCAACTGACGCAGCGTTATCATGCCGATAACATAATCTTATCAGATAGGCCTGGCAATCTGATTGGACTTGATCGCCCGCATTCGATCCAATAAGGCGTACGGAATTATCGGTGCATACGATCATGCAGCGCAATGGAGGAAAACATGGACGCCAAGACTGACGACAGCAACGCGGGCAAATGCCCGTTCACAGGCGGTTCGCGCGGACGCGTCAATCGCGAATGGTGGCCCGACGCGCTCAGCATCGAAATGCTGCACCGGAATTCGAAGCTGTCCGACCCGATGGACAAGGGCTTCGACTACGCCAAGGAATTCAAGTCGCTCGATCTCAACGCCGTGATCAAGGACCTGCATGCGCTGATGACGGACTCGCAGGCCTGGTGGCCGGCCGACTTCGGTCATTACGGCGGACTGATGATCCGCATGGCATGGCACAGCGCCGGAACCTATCGCACCACCGACGGCCGCGGCGGCGCCGGCGCCGGACAGCAGCGCTTCGCACCGCTGAACTCCTGGCCCGACAACGTCAACCTCGACAAGGCACGTCGGCTGATGTGGCCGATCAAGCAGAAATACGGCAGCAAGATTTCCTGGGCCGACCTGATGGTTCTCGCCGGCAACGTCGCGCTGGAATCGATGGGCTTCAAGACTTTCGGATTCGCCGGCGGCCGTGCCGACGTGTGGGAGCCGGAGGAGCTTTATTGGGGCCCCGAAGGCACCTGGCTCGGCGACGAGCGCTACAGCGGTGAGCGTCAGCTGTCCGAACCGCTCGGCGCGGTGCAGATGGGCCTGATCTACGTCAACCCGGAAGGTCCGAACGGCAACCCCGATCCGGTCGCGGCCGCCAAGGACATTCGCGAGACCTTCTTCCGCATGGCGATGAACGACGAAGAGACCGTCGCGCTGATCGCAGGCGGCCACACCTTCGGCAAGACCCACGGCGCGGGTGATCCGTCGCTGGTCGGTCCCGAACCGGAAGCGGGCGCGCTGGAGGAACAGGGCCTCGGCTGGAAGAGCACGCACGGCACCGGTCTCGGCGCCGATGCCATCGGCGGCGGTCCGGAAGTGATCTGGACGCAAACGCCGACCAAGTGGAGCAATCTGTTCTTCAAGAACCTGTTCGAACACGAATGGGAGCTGACCAAGAGCCCGGCCGGTGCGAAGCAGTGGAAGGCCAAGAACGCCACGCCCGACGTGCCCGACGCGTTCGACAAGGCCAAGAAGCATCTGCCGATGATGCTGACGACCGACCTCTCGCTGCGGTTCGATCCGGCCTACGAGAAGATCTCGCGCAGGTTCTACGAGCATCCGGAGCAGTTCGCGGATGCCTTTGCCCGCGCCTGGTACAAGCTCACCCACCGCGACATGGGTCCGCGCGTTCGTTATCTCGGCCCGCTGGTGCCGAAGGAAGTGCTGATCTGGCAGGATCCGATTCCCGAGCCGGAAGCCACGATCAGCGACGCCGATGCGGCCGCGCTCAAGACCAAGATCCTGGCGTCGGGCCTTTCGGTGGCGGATCTGGTCTCGACCGCCTGGGCCTCGGCTTCAACCTTCCGCGGCTCCGACAAGCGCGGCGGCGCCAATGGCGCACGCGTTCGGCTGGCGCCGCAGAAGGACTGGGAAGTCAACCAGCCCGCCCAGCTCAACACCGTTCTTGGCAAGCTCGAGGAAATCCAGAAGGGCTTTGGCAAGAAGGTCTCGCTGGCCGACCTGATCGTCCTCGGCGGTGACGCCGCGGTCGAAAAGGCCGCCAAGGACGCCGGCGTCGACGTCAAGGTCGCGTTCGCTCCGGGGCGTGGCGACGCTTCGCAGGATCAGACCGATGCGGAGTCGTTCGCGCCGCTCGAACCGCGTGCCGACGGCTTCCGCAACTACATCAGCAAGAAGCGGCAGTTCATGCACCCGGAAGAAGCCCTGGTGGATCGCGCCGCGTTGCTGAAGCTGACGGGACCGGAAATGACGGTTCTGCTCGGCGGATTGCGGGTGCTTGGCGCCAATGCCGGCAACTCCAAGCACGGCGTTCTCACCAAGCAGCCCGGCAAGTTGACCAACGACTTCTTCGTCAACCTGCTGGACATGGCGACCGAATGGCAGGCGCCGAACGCCGACGGCGTCTATGAAGGCCGCGACCGCAAGACCAAGGCGGCGAAGTGGACCGCGACCCGGTTCGACCTGATCTTCGGTTCGCACTCGCAGCTTCGCGCCTTTGCGGAAGTCTACGGGCAATCGGATGCCAAGGAGAAGTTCGTCAAGGACTTCGCCGCGGCCTGGACCAAGGTGATGAACGCGGACCGGTTCGACCTGCATTGATCTGAGATCATCGACGACGCCCGAGGGTGCGGAGGAGGATTCCTCCGCACCCTCGTTCAAGCCCGGGCCACCGGGTTTCGGCGATCCTTCGAACTCTTTTTAATGTTCGATGGAAGCGGCCACGCTCACTCATCCGCCCTGCCCTGGCCATTGCCACCACTGGACTCGATCTGCCGAAGGCCAATATTTATTGGCGAGTTAGGCGATCGGGGAGCGCGAGGGGTCCATGAATAAGTTTGCAGCCACAGCGGGACTGTTCTGTTGCGCCCTGCTTAGCACCAATGTTTCGGCCGCTCTCGCGGGCCCGTGCAGCGAAGACATCGCCAAATTCGAAGCCGAGAAACATCGAGTCCGCCGGCATGCCCGGCGCCGGTCTGACCGCACCGCAATCGGTCGGCGCGCAGCTCGACCGGCAGCCGACGCCGGGCTCGGTGCAACGGGCCCAAGACCGCCTCAAAGCAAAATTCGCCGTGGCCATGGCGCGCGCCAAACGGCTGGACGCACGGGGCGATCGCGCGGGCTGCACGCGGGCGCTGGCGGCGGCCGAACGGATGTATATTCCTTGAGATCGAGCCGGCCGCAGGCCCTCGCAACGCATTGTTCATCAAACAATATTGTACCTTGTTACCAGCGACTGCGTTACTTTCCATTGTGCCCGGGAATTGCAACATGGCAGGGTACCAACGCAGACGCGTAACTTCAGGAGGCGATCGTCATCATGAAGGTGGGTATCCTGGCAGGTTGTGTTTTTCTCGCCTGCGCGCTCCTTCCGATCGAAACCGCGATGTCGCAATCCGTTCCGCCGGGCTGCACGAGCGCTAATTCCGCCAACGCCACGCAAACCGTTCGTTGCGCCGGCGGCATAACGATCGTGGCCGAGGATGGCGCCCAATACACCGTGCGAAATCGTGGCGCCGATTCGGAGCCGAGTTCGGCAGAGCTGACCAGCAAGGCCCTGCTGCTCGAGGTCTCGAAAAAGCCGGGCGGGCACAATTTCCGGGTCGAAACGCCGCAGGCAATCGCCGCCGTGCGCGGCACGAAATGGGCGGTCGATGTCGGCGTCGGCAAGACCTCCGTTTTTGTCGCCAATGGCAGCGTCTCCGTCGGCCGGCGGGGCGGAAGCGGCGGCGTGACCCTTGGACCCGGGGAAGGCGTCGATGTCGAGACGACGGCGGGCCCCCTGACCGTCAAGCGCTGGCCGCCGGCCCGGGTCTCCGCCTTGATGGCGCGTCTCGGACAATGAAAGCCGGATGAGCGGCCGCCATCTCCAGACCGTCATTGCGCTGGTTGTTGCGGGGCTTTGGGGTGCGGCGGTCTACCTCGCGCATGCACAAGGTCACCTCGGATTTCTGGACCGCGCCGAATCCGCGATGATCGACCTGCGAACGCTGGTTCGCGGCGTCACGCGTCCACCCGACGTCGTCAGCATCGTCGCGATCGACGATGCCGCGGTGAACCAGATCGGAAAATACCCGCTCGGCCGGCTCGATCTCGCCAGGCTCGTCAGTGCGATCGCCCGGCTGCAGCCGAAGGTGATCGCGCTGGATCTGCTGTTGATCGACAGCGGCAATGAAGACGGCGACGCGGCGCTGGCGAAATCGCTCGCGGAACGGCCCGCCGTGATCGCGGCCGCCGCGGTGTTTCCGGCCGCCAGCCAGGCGGTCTCGGCCGACAGCGCGGCCGGCCCGCTCGCCGGGCTGCCGACGGCGGACAAGTTTCTGCTGCCGCTGAAGCGATTTTCGGACCAGGCCCAAACCGGAATCGTCAACGTGATGCCTGACCGCACCGGAACGCCGCGCGCGATCCCGATGCTGTTTCGATCGAACGACGCGATCGAGATTTCGCTGGCGCTGCGCGCCGCCACGCTTGCGACGGGCGAAGACATCAAGATCGAGCCGGGCCGGCTGATGCTGGGCCAGCGAGCGATCGCCACCGATGTCGATCACGCGCTGCCGATCACCTATTACGGACCGCGTGGCACCATAGCGACCGTCAGCGCGGCATCGCTGCTTGCCGGCACGGCCGCGCCGGCAGCGATCAAGGATCGGATTATCGTCATCGGCGCCACGGTGACCGGCGGCGGGGATCTTTTTTCCACGCCGTTCGATACCTTGATGCCGGGCGCCGAAGTGCTTGCCACCGCCATCACCCACCTCGTCGCCGGCGACAATATATTGCGCAATCGGTCGGTGCTGATCGCCGACGGCGTCACCAGCGTGCTGCTGCCGATGGGTCTGGTCGCCTTCCTGGCATGGCGCCGCAACGCGTTGGGCCTGCTGGCGGCCGCGGCCATCGTCGTGATCTGGGCCGTGGCCGTATTTCTGGCGTTCGATCGCGGAATCTGGCTGAGCGTGGCGGTGCCGGTTGCCGCCGCCGCCCCACCGGCGATTTTGTTCGCCGGTCTGCAGCTGTGGTCCGGCCGGCGGCGGGCGCATGATCTCGCGGTCAGGAGCGATCTGCTCGACCAGTTTCAGGCGCCGGGCATCAAGCAATGGCTGATCCGCGATCCGGATTTTCTGACCCGGCCGGTCAGCCAGAACGGCGCCGTCGTCTTCATCGATCTGTCCGGCTTCACTGCCTTGAGCGAGCGGCTCGGGGCGGACGAGACGCGCGATCTGTTGAAAGACTTTCATGCCCTGGTCGACCGGGCGGCGGTCGCCAGCGGCGGCATCATCACGACCTTCATGGGCGACGGCGCGATGATCCTGTTCGGCCTGCCGCAACCGGCAACCGACGACGCCTTCAGGGCGGCGCAATGCGCGGTCGGGCTCTGCGCCAGCACCGACCAGTGGCTGGCCAGCCTGCCGGCCGCGATCACGTCGAAACTCGGATTCAAGGTCGGCGCGCATTTCGGCACCATCATTGCCTCAAGGCTCGGCGGCGGCAGCCACCTTCATATCACTGCGACCGGCGATACGGTGAATGTCGCGAGCCGGCTGATGGAGGTGGCGGCCGATCGAGGCGCGGCGCTTGCCCTCAGTGATGAACTGCTCCAGGCCGCGGGCGACGATAGCCCCGTCCATCGCCAGGGCGTTCTCAGCGGGCCGCATGATGCGCGGATTCGCGGCCGCTCCGGCTCGCTGATGGTCTGGCTGTGGCAGCGACGCTGACGCGCGCGGGCGATGTATGCTTCGAAAGGATCGAAGCTATTTGTTTTCAGCGCACGAAAAGCCTTAAACTTGCGCTCGGCTGGCCGGCAAAACCAGACAAACCCGAGGGAGGTTTCAGGATGCGGTGCTGGACGTGCGTCTCCGACAACGATGTCGCGAGCAGCACCTGCGTTGTCTGCGGCGCCTCCCTGGCTCCGGTCTGTGCTTCCTGCGGGCGGGATTTCCCGGAGGCCGCCCGATTTTGCGCCTGGTGCGGTGAACCGCGAAAATCCGAAGCGCGCGGAGCCGACGTGCTGGGCGAACGCAAGCAGGCGACCATTCTGTTCGCGGACATCGCCGGTTCGACCGCGCGGATCGCCGGCCTCGATGCCGAAGGGGCGATGAATTTTCTGCATCCGATCGTCGTGGTCATGGCGCGGGCCGTGCACCGGTATGATGGCACGGTGCTTCGAACGTTGGGCGACGGACTCAAAGCTGCTTTCGGGGTACCGCACGCGCGCGAAGGACATGCGGTGCTCGCCTGCCATGCCGCACTCGCTATTCGTACCGCCGTCTCCGCCGTCCCGGGGGCGCCGATGATCCGGATCGGGCTGCATTCCGGAGAGGTCGTTTCAGGCAAGCTCCATTCCGGTACTACCGTCGAGCAGGAAGTGACAGGCCTCACCGTCCATCTGGCCAGCCGGATCGAGCAAGAGGCCACGCCCGGTCAGATCTGCCTCAGCCGCGATTGCCAGACTCTGCTCCGGGCGTATTGCGACACCGAGCCGCTTGGCGCGCGGGCCTTGAAGGGCATTCCCGAGCCGGTAGAGATCTTTCGCTTGATCGGCCTGAAGCCTGCCGTCAACAGCGAGCATTTCCGCGGCGCATCGTTGACGCCCTTGCGCGGACGGGCGGTCGAACTCGAGACGTTGCAACGAGCGCTGTTGGACACCGCATCTGGCTCGCCACGGGTGATCGGCGTGTCCGGGCGGCCCGGGGTCGGCAAGAGCCGGGTCTGTTTCGAGTTCGGCGAGTGGTGCCGCGAACGTCAGATCAGGGTCCTGGAAGCGCGTGCGCAGGTCCATAGCCGGGCGACGCCGCTATTGCCCGTGCTGGAAGCATTGCGCGCCTTCTTCCGCATCGAGCCCGACATGGACGCCGAATTGGCGCGAACACGGATTGAACAGGCCGTCGCGCTTCCGGAGGAGGAGGATATCGAGATCCTCGCGGATTTCCTGGGATGCGCGGCGCCAACAAGCCGGGTGATCGACCCGGCGACGCGGCGCATCCGGTTGCGCGACAGCATCAGCCGGATCGTCAAGGCGGCATGGTCGCAGACCTCGGTGATCATCATCGAAGATTTGCATTGGCTGGACGAAGCCAGCCTGGACTTTCTGGAAACCTGGATGGCGGCCGTAGAGGGCACCAAGGTCCTTATGGTGCTGACGTTCCGGCCCGACTGGTCGCTGCCTTCGCGGCCGGCCTGGTATCGTGAACTGGCTTTGCGGGAGCTCGGCATGGGCGAAGTCGGTCAGGTCATTTCGGACCTGATTGGAGACGGCGCCGAACTGGACGAGGTCGTCGCGCATGTCGCGGAACGGTCCGACGGCAACCCGTTTTTCGCCGAAGAACTCATCCTCTCGCTGGCGCAAAGCGGCGCATTGGTAGGCGAGCGCGGTCACTATCGGCTAGCTCCCGTCGGCGAGCAAAATCCGGTTCTGCCCAATACTGTCGAGGCGGTGATCGGCGCACGCATCGATCTTTTAACCGAATCCGAAAAGGCACTGCTGCAGACCGCTGCGATCATCGGAAAGGATTTTTCGTACGAGGTGGTGCGATCGGTCATCGGCCTTACCGATACGGTGGCCCGGGCCTTGCTCAAGCGGCTCAGCGCGGCCGAGTTGATCCAGCCACGGCAATCGGCGATGGGGGAGAGCTTCGCGTTCCGCCATCCCTTGATCCAGGAGGTGGCCTACGCGATGCAATTGCGGTCCACGCGCACCAATTTGCATGCCGCCGTGGCGCAGGCGATCGAGCAACAGGAGTGGGGGCGTCGTGACGAGTTCGCCGGATTGTTGGCGCATCACTACGAGGCGGCGGGCAACAAGGTCGCAGCGGCGATGCGCCTGCAACGTTCGGCGCGTTGGCTCGGGCGGACAGATTCCGGACGGGCGCTGGCCGATTGGAAAAAGATCCGAAGCATGATGCAGGACCAACCGCGGTCCAAAGAGAACGACGAATTACGGGCGCTCGCTGGCGGCCAGTTGTTGACCTTCGGCTGGCGCGAGGGAATGCCGGTCGAAGAGGCCAAGATCTATGTCGAGGAAGCATTGGGTTACGCGCGCGAAGCCGGCAACCGGCGTCACGAAGCCCTGTTGATCGCGGGCTATGGACGCATCATCGCTGCAAACGGTTCGGCGGACGAGTACATTGAACTGGTTCGTGAAGCACTGGCAGTGCTGGATGCGGAGTCGAACCCGGGAGAAGCGCTGCTGCTGAACGGGTTGCTTTGCCAGGCCAACATGCTCGCTGGCTTCCTTGGCAACGCGTTGTCGACCAATAGCGCAGCCATGGATCTGATCAACGACGAGCGCCGCGGCAAGGCCGGCATCGTCCTTGGCTTGACGGTCGGCCAGATGGTTGGCTTCGATGTTCCCTATTGGTTGAAATGCCTTCAGGTCCGGCCGTTGGTCATGCTGGGGAGATTTTCCGAAGCGGATGAGCGGCTCGCCAGGCTGTTTCAGGCCGAGCACGCCGAGGCCGAAGTTATTCATCAGGGCATCCCGCATTGGTATGCCGTTGAGCTTGCCTGGTTCCGCAATGACCGCTTTGCGGCGACGCGACACGCTGGTCAGGTCGCTACCCTCGCGGCGCAGGCAAAAAGCCCGTATTGGGCCGTCGTCGCGAATTTCTGCCAGGGGCTGGCCAGTTCGACAACAGGGGACCGCGAAAAGGCCGACGGCTTATTTCAACAGGCATTGGACGCATCCCGCCATGGCAAGGCCGGCCTCGAGTTGGAGTCCAGAATACTCGCATTCCAATCCGACAATCTCATGCGCGCGGACGATCCGCGCCGCGCCGGTGAAGTCGCGGCGGAAGCGATTAAGGTGGCGAAGCGGAAGGCCGATCGCTTAGCCGAGTGTCACGCAAGTGTCATCGCAGCGTTGGCATACTTGCATGAATCCCATCACGCAGAGGCAAGTGCGCTGCTGGAGCGTGCCGCGGCCTTGATCGACGAGACGGGAGCGAAAGCCTTTCAGCCCATGATGTCGGATGCGCAAGCCCGGCATCTGCGAAAAAAAACCTTGCGGCCTTAACCGGCCCATGATGAGTTTAGGCGGGAACCCGGACAACGGGGCAACGTAGGGGTGAAACAATGGGCGGAGGCCTCGTCTGCGGCGGCCAGGACATCATCGATATGTTGAACAAAGCGTTCGGCGATCCGACGACGCCGGAATATAAGTTCGCGAAAGCCAACAACATCTTTGACACCGTTCCGAACGGCCCCAACAACTACCGAGTTCTGATCGCCGCCTATTCGGAGGCCGGTATCGAAATTTCGGTAACGTGGGGAGCTTACTTGAGACAGCTGGGCAAGAACCCGAGCGGACAAAAGGACATTCATGAGATTGCACAGGCCCGCCACAAGGCCTTGAAGGCGGACGTTCCGATGGAAACATCGAAGCATCCGGAGACGGACGCGCCACGCGGCGGCAAACACGTCAAGAAGCACGACGGATCGGGCCATAGCGATCCAAGCAAGATCGATTCGCCTTATCCTCTGACGTAATCGTCACGACCAACAAGCGGCCGCACCACATGGTTACGCGCTCCGCTATTGTCGCCGGCTTTGAGCACGCGAATTCGCATCGCACGCGTGAAACCCGGTTGCCGTGCACCGAGGTGCAGATCCAAGAGGCCGCCCGTTTCGTTATCTCGCCCGACGGCCATGCCGACGACGCCAGGCTTCAGGCCGCATTTAAACTGCTGCGCGCCGAGGCGCCCGTGCTTTGGGTCGATACCCCGGGCATGCGCCCGTTCTGGCTGGTCACTCGCTACGGTGACATCTCGACGGTGGAACGCAGAGGTGCTCCCTTCGCCGCCGCGCCTCGCACTTTTCTCTCAAGCCGGATGGCCGAGGAGCGCCTCGAGCGGTGGCTCGGCAAGCCCTACGTGCTGCGCGGCCTGCTGCAGATGGATGCTCCCGACCACGCCGACTACCGCGCCGTGGCGCAGCCCTGGTTCACGCCACCCGCGCTCGCCGCGATGGAGCCATGGCTGGAGAACTGGGCGGACCACATCGTCAGCCGTATCGCCGGACGCACCGACACGTTTGACTTCACCCGGGAAATTGCGGTGCCGTTTTCGATCCGCGGCATCATGCACCTGCTCGGCCTGCCCGACGCCGATGACGAGTTGATCCTGAAACTGTCCTGGGGCCTGACCGGTCCCGAAGATCCCGTGCGTCGCCTCGCCGATCACCCGGCCGCAGCGATCTGCCGCGCCGGCCTCGGTTTCCAGGCTTATTTTGATCCGGTCGCCGCCGACCGCCGAACCTGTCCGCGCCATGATTTGAGCAGTGTGATCGCCAATGCAAAGGTGCAGGGCGAAGCAATACCCGACTACGAGCGCTTCTCCTATTATGCGATGATCGCCACCGGCGGCCACGACACGATCGCCTTTTGTCTGAGCGGCGGCATGCAAGCGCTGACCGAACACCCGGCGCAACTAGCCAGGCTCCGCGATGACCCCTCCCTGATCGATGTTGCGATCGAGGAAATGCTGCGCTGGACGACGCCGGGGCGGCATATCGTCCGCACCGCGACGGAGGACATCGAACTCGGTGGCCAGACGATCCGGGCCGGGGAAGCGGTAGCCCTGTTTTTCAATTCCGCCAATCGCGACGAGTCTGTTTTCGCCGATGCAGACGAGTTCAGGATCGATCGCCGCCCGAATCCTCATCTCGCGTTCGGGCTGGGTCAGCACCACTGCATCGGGGCTCATTTGGCGAGGCTCGAAATGCGGGCCCTGCTCAAGACGCTGCTCCCTCGGCTGGAGTCGGTCGAAGCCGCCGCGCCTCCGCAGCGCACCTCTTCCACCGTTGTCAGCGGCGTTTCCTCACTGTCGATAAACTGCGTGTGGCGCAGCTGATCCCCGAGAACGCGCCGGGCGCGAAGTGAGATGGATGCCGATCCCGAAAGCGATCGGCGAGCTGAACAGCCGACGATAATCGAAGAAACAGTAGCGATTGCGGCTGGCTGAAAGCCGCGGGAGTGATCTGCATCACGCAAGTCGGCGCGGCGACCGTCTAGGGTGAGGCCAAGGCTTAGGTGAAAGGCGTGAGCAGAAAAAAGGAATTTCACATGCGAAAGATCATCTTGATCGCGGCGATGGCACTGGCCTCCGCCACGGCTCATGCCGGTGAGACGCGCAGTCTGTCGACAGCCGCAGCCCCGAGCGACGCGCCGGCCGTAACCCAGACCCAGCAACGCCAGGCGCAGAATGACGCGCCCGTCGCTCCTTCGGCAAAGCGGTCAGATGACGCGCGCTACGCCGTCCGGCCTGGGCTGGTGGACAACGCGGCACCGGCGGACGCGTCCGAGCACCCCGATCGGCGCTATGACGATAGAGGCTATTACGACAATGCCGGCTATCATCCGTTTCCACGACGCTACAGCGACGCCGAACAGCCGCATGGCAATGCTGCCCGGCCGTCTCGCCACCATCACGCCGACTGGAGCGCGGACCGCATCATCGCCGAACTGCACCGCTATGGGATTTACTGGTAAACGGCCCTCACGCGCGGGGAAAACAATCGACCCGTGCCGCTTTAGTTCATGCACACAGACCTGGCGATGCACAGGTTCGACCGCTCGAGCCTGCTGAAATTCTCCGTTGCCAGAAATACGAGGATGCCGAGCAGAACCATCGCCACGATGTTCGCCCGCATACTGACATTCGTTTCGACAGCGGGCCGCGGTTGTTCGAATTTCGAAAGGTCGAGCATGCGAAGAACGTTGCCGCGACCGATATCCTCAATCGGATCTTCGCCGTGTTTTGAGCGCGCAGGAAACGGTATGACATTGTCGGTGTAGTTCGGTCGACCGGCCTTCATCCTGCGCCTCAAACAAAATTCCAGCTTCATCGAGCAGCGTCCGCTACACATCAACAATAAGGCGCGATCCGGGATAGCTGTTCCCACAATTGCGGATCACTGATGCAATTCGCCGTGATGCAAAGGCAGCCGGCTTTCGGCGCAACATCGTTTCTGTTTGTTTCTTATTTCGCGGCACATTTTTGCCGATGAGCTTTTTTAAGCCGACACTCAAAAAATTCATCGGACCCGGCAAATCCGCCGCAATCGAATTCAAGCAAGCACCGAATGGGGAACCGCATTCTCCCGACCAGCGAACATGACCATTTGTACAGATTGTCGCACGCAATCGTTATTTTGACGTCGTTGATTTCTCGCCGATAATTCGGAGATCGCGCGGTTATTATTCCAATACCGTGCGGTAATTTTTCCCGAAAGCAGGTACATGGCTGGTAATCAAACGAGGCGGCCGACGCTTGGCCTGACGATATTCGGTTTAGTTGCATTAGGCGTGGTAGGTTACGGCGCATGGTACGAGTTCGTCGGAAGCGTCAAGCCTGCCGCTGCCCAGGGCGCATCGACCCAGGCTGCCGCCAAGATTCCCGTCACCTCGTTCGAAGTAAAGAAGGCTGACTTTCCCGTACACGTCTACGGTCTCGGCGTCGTTTCGCCGTTCAAGACGGTAACGGTCAAGAGCCGCGTCGACGGTCAGATCACCAAGGTCTCCTTCAAACAAGGCCAGATGGTGAAGGAAGGCGATCCACTTCTGGAGATCGACCAGCGCCCTTACACGGCAGCTCTGGAGCAGGCGACCGCGAAGAAGGCCCAGGACGAGGCCAACCTGAAGAACGATCAGTTGAACCTGCAGCGCTTTCAGCAGCTGGCAAAACAGCAGTTCGAAACCGCGCAAAATCTCGATACCCAGCAGGCGCTGGTGGACCAGATGATCGCACAGGTAAAAGGTGATCAGGCCGCCATCGATAACGCGCAGACAAATCTCGGCTACACGTCGATCAAGGCTCCGATCAGCGGACGCACCGGTTTCCGGCTGGTGGATCCTGGTAACATCGTACACGCCGCGGACACCACGGGGATCGTCACCATCGCGCAGCTGCAGCCGATTGCGGTGGTGTTCACGGAACCGGAGGAGCAACTCCAGGCCATCGCCAAGGCTTATGAAGCCGGCGATGTGCCCGTCGAGGCGCTGACCTCGGACGGGACCAAGACGTTGTCACAAGGCAAGCTTGCGATCATGGACAATTCGGTGAGCCAAGCCACCGGGACCATCAGCCTGAAGGCGCGTTTCGAAAACAAGGACAACGCGCTTTGGCCCGGCCTTTCCGTCAACACGCGGATGCTGATCGATACGCTCAAGCAAGTCATCGTCGTGCCGCAGGATGGCATACAGCACGGGCCGTCAGGTCTTTTTGCCTATGTGATCGGGAGCAACGGCAAGGTCAGCGCCAAGCCGATCAAGGTCAGTCAGAACGGCGACTCCAACGCGGTGGTTTCCGATGGTCTCAACGTCGGCGACAAGATCGTAGTGGCGGGACAATCGCGCCTGTTCGATGGGGCGCTGGTTGAGGAAAAGCCGCCGGCGGCTTCCACTACGCCGATGACGGATGCAAGCGTTACCCCCTCCCAAGCCAAAACCGGGTCGGCTGACTGATATGGCTGGCGGCATTTCAGGACCATTCATCCGCCTGCCGATCGCGACATCGTTGCTGATGGTCGGCATTCTGTTTGTCGGGATCATCGCCTATCCGCAATTGCCGGTGGCGCCACTGCCGGAAGTCGACTTCCCGACCATTCAGGTTTCCGCCAGCCTTCCCGGCGCGGATCCCGAGACCATGGCGTCCTCGGTGGCGCAACCGCTCGAATCGCAATTTGCCTTGATTCCCGGCGTATCCGAGATGACATCGTCGAGCCAGACGAGTTCGACCCAGATCGTTCTGCAGTTCGATCTCTCGCGCAACATCGATGGTGCCGGTTCCGACGTGCTCGCCGCGATCAACGCCGCCAGCGGGCAATTGCCCAAGACCATGCCGAGCGCTCCGACCTACAGAAAGGTCAATCCGGCTGATTCTCCGATCCTGATGCTTGGCGCCACGTCGAAGACGCTGCCGATGACCAAGGTGTCGGACGAGGCCTACACCAAGCTCGCCCAGGCGATCAGCCAGATCAGCGGCGTCGGTCAGGTCAGCGTCGGCGGTCAGCAAACGCCGTCGATCCGCGTACAGATCGACCCGGCCAAGCTGGTCGCCAAGGGCCTGTCGCTGGAGGACGTGCGGACTCCCCTTTCGGTGATTACCGTCAACAATCCCAAGGGAACGCTCAACGGCGATACGCGCACCTATACCGTGTATGCCAACGATCAGTTCACCAACGCCGACGCATGGAACGACATCGTCATCGCGTACCGGAACGGCAGTCCCATCCGTGTCGGCGACATCGGCCATGCGGTCAGCGCGCCACTGGACGATACCCAGTACGGCTGGGCGAACGGCAAACCGGGCGTCTTCCTCGTCATCTTCAAGCAGCCGGGCGCCAACGTCATCGATACCGTCGACAGCGTCATGAAGCAGTTGCCGCATCTCAAGGCGGGCATCTCGCCTGCCATCGATATTTCGGTGCTGTCGGACCGCACCCAGACGATCCGCGCGGCGGTCAAGGATGTGCAGTTCACCCTGTTGTTGACCATCGGGCTCGTCGTGATGGTGATCTTCGTCTTCCTGCGCAGCGTATGGGCCACCATCATTCCGTCGATCACGGTTCCGCTCGCCTTGCTGGGCGCGTGCGCGCTGATGTGGATTGCCGGCTACAGCCTCGACAATCTGTCGCTGATGGCCCTCACCATCGCCGTGGGTTTCGTGGTCGACGATGCCATCGTGATGCTGGAGAACATCACCCGTTATATCGAGGAAGGCGAGAGCTCCGATGGCCGCCGCGTTCAAGGGCGCCAGCGAAATCGGGTTCACGATCATCTCGATCTCGATTTCGCTGATCGCGGTGCTGATCCCGCTGCTGCTGATGAGCGGCATCATCGGCCGCTTGTTCCGTGAGTTCTCGGTGACGCTCGCGATGACGATCGTGGTGTCGGCTTTCGTGTCCCTGACATTGACACCGATGATGGCGTCACGGTTCCTGAAATCGAACCACGACGAACATCACGGCAAGATCTACATGTTCAGCGAACGGATGTTCCAGGGGCTTGTGGACGGCTACGAGCGCGGCCTCGACGTGGTGTTACGCTTTCGCTTCATCACCCTGATGGTGTTTTTCGCCACCATGGCGCTGACGGTCTATCTGTTCGTGATCATCCCCAAAGGCTTCTTTCCGCAACAGGACACCGGCCTGATTACCGGCATCGTCGAGACCTCGCAGGACGTGTCGATCGCGGACATGAAGAAACACATGCAGGAAATCGGCGAGATCGTGCTGAAGGATCCGGCGATCGATCACATGGCGATGCGCATGGGCGGCAGCGGCAGCACGCTAAATGACGGCACCATGTATATCACGCTGAAGCCGCTCGATTCGCGCACGGCGTCCGCCGACCAGGTGATCCGTCGCCTGCAGGTCCAGACCTCGAAGGTCGAGGGCGCGCGGCTCTACCTTCAATCGGCTCAGGACGTGCGGGTTGGCGGCCGCTCGTCCCGAACGCAATATCAGTTCACGCTGCAGGCCACCGATCTGGACCAGCTGAACACATGGGCTCCGCAAATTCTCGCCAAGATGAAGGGGATGCCGCAATTGCGCGACGTCGCTTCCGACCAGCAGACGTCAGGCACCACGCTGACATTGTCGATCGATCGCAACCAGGCCGCACGTTTCGGCATCACCCCCGATATCATCGACGCAACGCTGTATGACGCATTCGGGCAGCGGGAAATCGCGACCTACTCGACCCAGCTCTCGACTTATTACGTGGTGCTCGAGGTGCTGCCCTCGTTGCAAAAAAATCCTTCGACGCTGGAACAGATCTATCTGCATTCTCCCTTGACGGGCGGTGAGGTGCCGTTGTCGGCATTCACGAAGTGGACCACGGCTCCGGTCCGCCCGTTGGCCATCAACCACCAGGGCCAATTCCCGGCGGTGACGATCTCCTTCAATCTGGCGCCCAACGTCGCGCTCGGACAGGCAACGGATGCGATCGAGGCGATGGAAACGCAGATGAACGTGCCTGCGGTCATCACCTCCACCTTCCAGGGCACGGCGAAAGCGTTCCAGGACTCGCTTTCCTCCGTTCCGCTCTTGATCGTGGCCGCGTTGATCGTGGTCTATCTCATTCTCGGCGTGCTGTATGAGAGCTACATCCATCCCCTGACCATTCTTTCGACATTGCCGTCCGCCGGTGTCGGTGCGCTGGCGACACTTCTGATCTTCCACTTCGACTTCAGCCTGATCGGGCTCATCGGCCTGGTTCTGCTGATCGGCATCGTGAAGAAAAACGGTATCATGCTGGTCGACTTCGCCATCGTGGCGGAGCGGGATCAGGGCCTGACGCCGCTCGAAGCCATTCGCCGGGCATGTCTGCTGCGCTTCCGTCCCATTCTGATGACGACGATGGCGGCGGTGCTGGGCGGCGTGCCGCTGATGCTGGGCCACGGCACCGGCTCGGAACTTCGCCAGCCGCTCGGATATTCCATGGTCGGCGGCCTGCTGGTCAGCCAGGTGCTGACCCTGTTCACGACGCCGGTGGTTTATCTTTATCTCGACCGCGTCTCGCAATGGCTCAGTCCGAAACGTCATGCCGCAAAGAACCGACCCGACGACGCCGAAGAGGCGGATCAGGCCGTCCGAAAGCAACCGAAGGTCATTGCGGCCGAGTGACCGGCACGACGGGGCAGCCGTTGACGGCTTTCCCGCCGCTCGTTACGCTTCTTCATGCATCCCGACAGCTTTGTACTGCTCGACCTCGACGGCACCCTGATCGATTCACAGCCCGGCATCCTGTCCAGTTGCATGGCAACGCTTCAGGCACTCGGACACCAGCCGGATGGCAAGTTCGACATCGAGCAGGTGATCGGGCCGCCGCTGCAGGATGTGATGCGAGTCTTGCTGCTGCGGTACGGCGACGACAGAGTCGATGAAGCCGTGCTCGCCTATCGTCAGCACTACAGCGACAGCGGACTGTTCGAAAGCGATCTTTATCCGGGAATTGGGGATGCGCTGCAGCGGATGAAGCAGGCCGGATTGCAGATCTACGTGGCGACCTCGAAGCGAGAGGTTTTCGCGCGCCGCATCCTGGAGCATCTGGGCGTGGCGGCGTATTTCGACGGCGTCTACGGCTCCGTGCCCGGCGGTGAACTCGATCACAAACCCGAGCTGCTTGCCCACATTCTTTCCCGGCACGATTTAAGGCCCGCGCATGGTGTCATGGTGGGCGATCGTCGCTTTGACATGATCGGCGCACATGCGGTGGGAATGCGAGGCCTCGGCGTGCTCTGGGGCTATGGAAGCCAGCACGAGCTTGAAACCGCGGGCGCGGACCGACTGGTGAAATCGACGGCCGAGTTCGCGCCGGCAATTGTCGCGATGGTACCGATGAGAAATCAAAGCCATGTATGATGTCATCGTGGTGGGAGGCGGCTCCGCC
Organism: uncultured Alphaproteobacteria bacterium; assembly: GCA_963845435.1. Taxonomy (GTDB): domain Bacteria; phylum Pseudomonadota; class Alphaproteobacteria; order Rhizobiales; family Xanthobacteraceae; genus Bradyrhizobium. The sequence continues at coordinate 58,111 of CAWJSD010000006.1, read as the reverse complement.
GGCGCCGCGGTTGCCGCAAGGCTCTCGGAAGTTTCCGGCCGGCGCGTGCTGCTGCTGGAGGCCGGCCTCGACTGGCGCGCCGCCGATGCGCCGTGGGAAGTCACCAGCCCGAACCCGATCCCGATCATCCACCGCCGGGAATTTCAGGAGAAGTGGCAATGGCCCCATTTGCATGTCGCGCCGGGTCGCGGGGCAGGAACAGCGCTTCTACTGGCGCGGCAAGGGCCTTGGCGGCTCCTCCATGATGAACGGCCAGATCGCGATCCGCGGCGTAGCCGATGCGTTCGACGAATGGGCATCGTTCGGCTGCACCGGCTGGTCGGCCAGGGAAGTCATGCCGTTCTTTTCAACGATCGAGGACGATCTCGCGTTCGGTGACCGGCCCGGCCATGGTCGCGGCGGGCCGCTGCCGGTCTATCGCGCGCCGCCGGAGAACTGGGGCCCGATCGATCGCGGCCTGCGCGACGCCGCCCTGGCCTGCGGATATCGATGGTGCGACGACGTCAACGGACCGGACGGCGAAGGCGTCGCCTGCTATCCGATCAACAGCCGCGACCTGCGCCGGATCTCGACCAATGAGGCCTATCTGGAGCCCGCGCGCGGCCGCGCCAATCTGGAAATCCGCGGGCACGCGCTGGTCGATCGCCTCGTCATCCAGGACGGCCGCGCCACCGGCGTCGTCGTGCATATCGAGGGCCAAGGCACGCAGGAAATCGTCCGCACGCGAGATCGTGCTGTGCGCCGGCGCGATCCATAGCCCGGCGATCCTGCTGCGCTCGGGCATCGGGCCTGCGGCTGAACTCAAGGCGATGAACATCGCGGTGCAACGCGACCTGCCGGTCGGCCAGCACTTCTTCGACCATCCGCTGTTTCGCGCGACGATCGAACTCAAGAAGGAGATTCGTCCGACCGATCGCGATAAGCAGGCACACCAATTGCTGCGTGACCTATTCATCGGAGCTTGCGGGCGGCGGCAAGCGCGACATGATCCTGATCGCCTTCAACCATCGCGGCATCGGCAATCCCGGCGCGATCGGGGCCGGCCTGTACAACGCGTATTCGCGCGGCTACCCTGAAACTCGCCTCACCCGATCCGTCGATCGATCCCTTGGTCGAAGAGAACATGCTCTCCGATCCGCGCGACATGCTGCGCATGGTCGACGCCGTCAAACGGCTCGCGGTGCTCACCACCCAGCCGGCGCTGGCCGGCATCGCCGACTGGATCCGCCTCACCGACACCGACATGACGCTGCCGCAGGCGGCGGCGCTGCCGGCGGGCGAACTCGAGGCCGTGCTGCGCCGTGACACCGGCGACATTCAGCATGCCGCCGGCAGCTGTCGCATGACCGGGTTCGACGACGCTACCGGCGTGGTCAATCCGGACGGGTCGGTGAAAGGCCTCGCCGGGCTGCGGGTCGCCGACGCCTCGATCATGCCGGCCGACTGCCGCGCCAACACCCACTTCACCACGGTCGTGATCGGTGAAGCGATCGCGGCGATGATGATCGCGCGAGCCACAGGCCGCGACCGCCGCTATCGCGATGGCGAAATAGTCCGCAGCTTCGAGCGATCAGGCCGTGACTGACATTTTGGCGATTTCGGCCACGCTCGGCAGGCTCTCGACATTCCAGCAGGCGTCCATCACCCGCCGGATCGTCGGCGCCGGAAGGATGCCTTCCGCCAGATCGGAGAACTTCGTCTCCAATTGCTTATCGGTCATCGGCACCTCGACGCTGCCGATCGCATGCTCGATGTAGCGATGCAGCTGCCGTCCGTCCTTCAGCACGATGGTCAAATCCACCTGCTCGGGCTTGATTCCCGGCGTGACGACCGGGTTGACCTTACCGCGCAGCGCGATCACCGTCGGATCGTTCACCGCGCGGTCGCTGAACTGCTTCTCGCCGCCGGCACCCTCGACGATCGCCACCGCAACAGCATGGTAGATGCTGAATTTGCCTTCGAGCCCCTCGCGTGGAGTCTTCTTGCCGGTCAACTCCAAAACCAGCGGATGCACCTTGAGATCGACGCGTTCGACCTGATCGGCGGTCACCTTGTTCTCATTGCGCAGCTGGATCGCCGCGTCGATCGCCGGATGCATGACGATGCCGCAGGCGAACGGCTTGTAGGTGTTGAGCGCGGACTCGTAGCGCTTGCCGAGATCGCCGAGGATCTCGTTGTAGTCCTGCTTGGTGCTGACGGTGTTGGCCCAGCCGCGCTTGGCTTCGATCATGCTGTCGGAAGAAGTGAAATTCTTCGACGCCAGCATCGCTGCGAAGATGCCGCTGCTGGCCGCCCTTCCGGGATTGAAACTCTTGTTCATCGAGCCGAACGACTCGCGCAGGCCGATCGGCTGCGAGGCGGCGAGCCCCAGCGCCCACACCATCTGCTGCTCGTTCAGCTTCAGGAGCTTGCCGACCGCCGCGGCCGATCCGAACACCCCGGCGGTGCCGGTGATGTGCCAGCCGACGTCATAGGCATTGGGATAGACCGCGTTTCCGATCCGGCACTCGGTCTCGACGCCGAGCACCAGCGCGTTGAGGAACTCCTTGCCGGAGACCGGCTGCATCTCCGCCAGCGCCAGAATCGCCGATGCGACCGGGCCGGCGGGATGGATGATGGTTTTCAGATGGGTATCGTCGTAATCGAAGATGTGGCTCGACACGCCGTTGATGAAAGCGGCATTCATGATGTCGAAGCGCTCGCGGCGGCCGAGCAAGCGAAGCCTGCGCGGGTCCGGAGAACGGCGACAGCGCGGAGACCGCGATGTCGACGGTCTGATGCCGCGATCCGCCGATCGCGACGCCAACCCAGTTCAGCAGCGTGCGAACGCCTTCTTTGCGGACATTGGCCGGAAGATCCTCGTAGCTTGCGGTGACGATATAGTGAGCAAGCCGGCGCGTGACGTCCTTTTCCGGAGTCGGCTTGGGCGCCGGCGCCGCGCCTGCTTCCGGGGTCTCGGCGAAAGCCGATTTCGCGGCGACCGCGGCGAGCGGAAGCGTAGCGGCGGCCTGCAGCAAGGTGCGGCGATCAGTGCTGGGCATATGATTTCTCCTGAACTTTCATGTTGGCCAACTGCGCGGCGAGCCGGATCGCGCTTTCGAGCGCGCCGGTCTTGGCCACGCCCTTGCCGACGATATCGAAGGCGGTGCCGTGGGACGGGGTGGTGAATACGGTATCGAGGCCGGCCGTCACGGTGACGCCGCGGTTGAATCCGCGCAGCTTGGTCGCGATCTGGCCCTGGTCGTGATACATCGCGACCACGCTGTCGAACTCGCCGGCGAAGGCGCGGATATAGACGGTATCGGCCGGGAACGGCCCGCTGCAATTGATGCCGCGTTTGGCCACGGCTTCGACCGTCGGCCGGATCATCTCGATCTCGTCACGGCCGAACAGTCCGCCCTCCCCGGCATGCGGATTGAGGGCCGCGACCGCGATGCGCGGCTTGTCGACGCCGGCCTTGCGCATCATGCGATCGACCAGTTCGATCGCATCGGTGATGCTGTCGGGATTGACGCCGGCAACGGCCTCGCGCAGCGACTGGTGCCCGGTCACCCGCGACATCCATTGCCCGTCCAGCACGTTCATTTCCGAAAAATAGGTCTGATGCCCGAGCAGGCTCGCGAACATCTTGTGCTCGTCGGGGAATTTCCAGCCGCCGTCGAACATCGCGCGCTTGTTCAAGGGCGCGAACGTAATGGCGTCGACCTCGCCCGCTTTGGCGAAGTCGATGGCGCGCGACAACGTCTCGCCGGTCAGCCTGCCGGACTCGGCGTTGGCCTTGCCGAGCGGGAACAGCAACGGATCGATATTGGCGAGATCGACCAGTTGCACCGCGCGGCTGTTCCAGGACGCATGGGCCGGAGAGGCGATCCGCTCGACGTCGAACCTGACGGCGGCATGCGCCATGCCCATTTCCAGCACGCGGGCATCGCCGATCACCACCAGGCGGGCGACCTCGGCGAGATTGCCGTCGGCGAGAACGCGGGCGATCTGTTCAGGGCCGATGCCGGTGCAGTCACCGGGGATCAGCGCGATGGTCGGCAGGATGTTCTGGTCGATGTCCATGGGGCCTTGCTTTCCGCTAGAGTTTTGCAGCGAGGGTTTGGGTGGCGGTTTCATTCCAGGTGGCGCGGTCGAACTCGCCGTCCCATTTGGCGACGACGATGGCGGCCACCGCGTTGCCGATGGTGTTGGTGATGGCGCGCGCGAGCGACATGAAGCGGTCGATGCCGAGCAACAGCGCCAGTCCTTCCGCCGGCAGGCCGGCGGCGATGACGGTCGCCGCCAGCGCGGCGAATGCGCCGCCGGTGACGCCGGCCGCACCCTTGCTGGTGAACAGCATCACGACGAAGACGCTGAGCTGCTGGGCGATCGTCATTTCGATCCCGTAGACCTGGGCCACGAACAACGTGCTCAGCGGCAAGGTCAGCGCCACGCCGTCGAGATTAAAGGAATAGCCGGAGGGAATGACGAGGCCGGCCACCGCGCGGCCGACGCCGGCCGCTGGCAGCTTTTCCATCATGCCCGGGATCGCGGTCTCCGAAGACGAGGTGCCGAGCACGACCAGCAGTTCGGTGCGCAGCAGCCGCAGCAGATCCATCAGGCGGATGCCCGCGAGCCGGCAAATCGTCCCAAGGACGACAAAGATGAAGATCGCCATCATCGCCCAGGCCGTGCCGACCAGAAGCGCCAGCGCGTACAGCGTGGCGATGCCGAATTTGGCCACCGTGAACGCCATGGCGCCGAACGCGCCGATCGGCGCCAGCGCCACCACCACATGCACGACGCTGAACACCAGTTCGGTGATCTTCTCGAGGCCCGATCGCACCGCGACGCCGCGCTCGCCGAGCAGCAACAGCGCGATCCCGCACAGCAGGGCCAGCACCAGAACCTGCAGCACGTCGCCGGCTGCGAAAGCGCCGACAAAACTGTCCGGGACCATGTGCTGGATATAGGCGGATACCGACCCGACTTCCGCCTTCGAGAAGCGGGCCACGGTCTCGGCCTGCGCCGCGGTGGCGTGCGCCACGCCCTCGCCCGGCTTGATCCACTGAACCACGACAAAACTGAATGCCAGGCACAGCGTCGTGACCGCCTCAAAATAGACGAAGGCCTTGAGGCCGATGCGTCCCACCGCCCGCATATCGCCGACCTGCGCGATGCCGGTCACGACCACCAGAAAGATCAATGGCGTGATGGTCATCTTGATCAGGGAAATGAACACATCGCCGAGCGGCTTCAGGTCGGCCGCGAACGCCGGAAACAGCGCGCCTAGCAGCGCACCGAGCGCGGCGCCGGCCACCACCAGCACGTATTGCTCGCGCCACAATGGCTTGCGGCGGCGTTCGGTGGCTGTCGACGGGATCGATTGGGGAAGCGGCGTCGCGGCGATCTGCAAGTCGGGGTCCTCCCAAGGACGGCTGGCGGCCACCTGCGATGGCTCTGTTTTTTCTGGTTTTTCAATGCGTTTTACATTGGACCAGCGGCGCATCGGAGGCTAATGCCGTATCGGTATAATTTGACAACGAAACGTTATCATGGACCTGAACTGGCTGGAGGACTTCCTCGCCATCGCGGAAGAAGGCGGGTTCTCGCGCGCGGCAGACCGCCGAAATGTCACGCAACCGGCGCTGAGCCGGCGTATCCGCGCATTGGAAGGCTGGCTGGGAACGCCGCTGTTCGAGCGCAGCACGCACACGCTGAAATTGACTCCCGCCGGCTCGACATTCCGGGCGGTAGCGGAAGAGGTGTTGCGCCGTATCCTCGCCGGGCGGGAGGAGGCGCTCGAGGTCGCCCGGCTCAAAGCCGAGACAATCCATTTCGCGGCCACGCACGCGCTGTCGCAGGCGTTCTTTCCGGACTGGATACGCGAGGTCGAGAGCGCGAAGACCAATGCGACGATTCAACTCGTCGCCGCCAACTTTGCGGCCTGCGAAAAACTTCTGCTCGATGCCCGCGCCCATTTCCTGCTCTCGCATCATCATCCGCTATTGGCGAGCCGGCTCGACCCCGATCGCTTTCAGCGCATCGAGCTCGATGCGGACGTTCTGGTTCCCGTGACCGCGCCCGCCGTGCCGGGCGCTCGCGGCAAGGGCCGCGGCCATGCAAAGCCGCGGTATGTGCTGCCCGGATCGGAAGCAGGTCCATTGCCCTACCTCTCCTACCATCCCGGCTCGGGCATCGGCCGTGTCGTCAACTCGGTGCTCGCGAGCAAGGGCAGCACGCCATGGCTGGTGCCGAGCATCGCCGCGCCGGTCATGCTGCTGATCGACATGGCGCGGCAAGGCCGCGGCATCACCTGGGCGCCGCGCAGCCTGGTGCAGGACGATCTGGCGAACGAACGTCTGTTGCGTGCGGGACCGGACGATTGGGATATCGAGATCTCGATCTGCCTGTTCCGGTCGCGCAGCCGCATGAGTTCGGCCGCGGAGACGTTCTGGACATCCATCCAGCGCTAGCGCGAAACACGCACCATCACCAGGCTCAAGGTCGGGAGATCGCGCACCCCGGTGGCAAAATGTCCCGCTCGTAAAAATGTGGTGGAATTTCTTGCCGATGTCCCTTCGTAAGTATGGGGGCTATGCCCTTTCAGCGAATGCCGACCTGCGCTAGCTTTCGCGCACAAAACCAAGACAAAGACATAAGGAAACGCCAATCGTGTATGACTACATTATCGTCGGGGGCGGCTCGGCCGGATCGGTGCTCGCCCACCGGCTCTCCGCCAAGAGCGCCAACAAGGTGCTGCTGTGCGAGGCCGGGCAGGACACGCCGCCCGGCAACGAGCCGGCCGAAATCCGCGACAGCTATCCGGGCACCGCCTATTTCGATCCGCGCTTCCACTGGACCGAACTCAAGGTCACGACCCAGGTCGTCAGCCACAACAATCCCGACGAGAACGCGTCCGCCGTTGCGCAAATACGAGCAGGCGCGGGTGCTCGGCGGCGGCTCCTCGATCAACGGCCAGATGGCCAATCGCGGCGCGCCGACCGATTACGACGAATGGGAAGCGCGCGGCGCCGCGGGCTGGGGCTGGAACGACGTGCTGCCGTTCTTCAGAAGGTCGAGCGCGACCTCGATTTCGACGGGCCGTACCACGGCAAGGACGGCCGCATCCCGGTGCGCCGCATTCCGCGCGAGCACTGGACCAAGCATTCGCAAGCCGTTCGCCGCAGGCCTTCAAGCAGCGCCGGCTATCACATTCGTGCCCGACCAGAACGGCGAGTTCGTCGACGGCTATTTTCCGGTCACGCACTCCAACGCAGACGAGCAGCGCGTCTCGGCCGCGATGGGCTATCTCGATCGCGACACCCGCAAGCGCGCCCAACCTGACGATCTCGACCGACACGCAGGTCAGGGAGTTGCTGTTCGAGGGCACGCGCTGCGTCGGCGTCAAGGCCATGGTCGACGGCCAGGAGCAGGAGTTCCGCGGCCGCGAGATCATCCTGTCCGTCGGCGCGATCCATTCGCCGGCGCATCTGCTGCGCGCCGGCATCGGCCCGGTCGGTCATCTCAGGGACATGGGCATTCCGGTCCTGATGGGCCTCGAAGGCGTCGGCCAGCGGCTGATGGATCATCCGTCGATCTCGCTGTCGTCCTTCGTCCGCCGCGGCGCGCGCATGAACGAGCACACGCGGCGTCACATGCAGCTCGGCTTGCGCTATTCCTCCGGACTGCCGGGCGTGCCGAAGGGCGACATGTTCGTCGTGGTGCTCAGCAAATCGGCCTGGCACGCGGTCGGCGAGCAGATCGGCTCGCTGCTGACCTTCGTCAACAAGACCTATTCCGAGACCGGGCAGGTCAAGCTGGCCTCGCGCGATCCGCAGGCCGAGCCGATCGTCGAGTTCAATCTTCTGTCCGACCGGCGCGACCTCGAACGGCTGATGAGCGGCTTCCGCAAGATGGCGGCCTTGCAGATGAGCGCACCGGTGAAGGCGGTGACCGACAAGCCGTTCCCCGCGTCCTACACCGACCGGGTGCGCAAGATCGGCGTGGTCAACACCAAGAACAAGATCCTGACCTCGATCGCCGCGAAGCTGATGGACGGCCCGGCGGCGCTGCGCCACTACATGATCGACAATTTCGTGGTCGAGGGTTTTACCTTCGACGACGTGATCAACGACGACGAGGCGCTGGAAGCCTTCGTGCGCAAGGCCACGATCGGCGTCTGGCACGCCTCGTGCTCGTGCCGGATGGGCCGCGACGACGATCCGATGTCGGTGGTCGACACCCAAGGCCGGGTCAAGGGCATCCAGGGCCTTCGCGTCGTCGATGCCTCGATCTTCCCGGTGGTGCCCTGCGCCAACACCAATTTGCCGACCCTGATGAGCGCGGAAAAGATCGCGGATGCGATGATGCAGTGAAGCTCGCACTCCTCCCTCTCCCCGCCTTTCGCGGGGAGAGGCTAAGGCCCCGTCCGTCATTCATCCTAGGCGTTATACCCCGGGGCCAGACTGAACGCGCCGTCCTTGAGTGAATTGGCTTCCACCATCACCACTTCATCGTCCGGATAGCCATTATGCTCTTCGGGCGTGAAGGTGATGTCGCCGAAGACGCCGGGATAGCCTTTGAGCTTGTTGAGATAGCCGACGATCTGCTCGGGCTCGGCACCTGAAGCCTTGATCGCCTCCGCCACCATCCGCGGGGTGTCGTAACCGACCGCGATCCACCACAGCAGCGTGTCGGCGTATTCGACCTTGGCGCTCTTCAGGCGATCGAGGAACGCGACGGTGCGATCCGGCAGCTTGCCGCTCGGGGTATAGCAGACCGGGACGGAAATTGTTCGGATAGACCTTGGCCCAGTATTCCGGCTTTTCGAGCAGATCCCGGGTTTGGCCCGAGCCGAGCGTGGTCTGGCCGACGATCGGCACGTCCCACGCCATCTGGCCGCGGGTATTGATGATGCGCGACAGAAAGCCGGCATTGACGCTCCACGGCATGATCGCCTCGGCGCCCGCCGATTGCATCCGCAACAATTCGGCCTTGAGATCGGGATTGGCGGCGTCGATATTGCCCTGATAGACCACTTCGGCGCCCTGCGTCTTGAGCATCGGCACATAGGCATTGACCGATGCGGTGCCGTAGCCGGTGGTGTCGCTGACGACCGCGACCTTCTTTTTCTTGAGCACCTCAACCACGTAGCGGTTGGCGGCGGCGCCGATCTGCTGATTGGTGCAGGCATTGCGGAAGCACATCGGATATTTCTTCGGATCGGTCAGGGAATCGACCCAGCACGGATGCACCTGCGGCATGTTCATCTTGGCCAGCAGCGGCACCGACGCCAGCGCCTCGCCCGAATTGCCCGGCCCGAGCACGGCGCTCACTTTCTGCGCACGCGACAGTTCGGCGGCGCCGTTGACCGCCTTCATCGGATCGCTCTGGGTTTCGCGAATGACCAGTTCGATCTGCCGGCCGTCGATGCCGCCGGCCGCGTTGATTTCCTGCACCGCCAGTTGGGTGCCGCGGTTCATGCCGATCCCGGTCGACGACGACGGACCGGTCAGCGCGGGCAGATAGCCGATCAGGATCGGCTCCTTGGCGGCAATCGCCGGCCTGGCGATGCCGCCCGCAAGTGCTGCGGCGGCGGCGGACGCAAGCGCTTGACGACGAGTGATGGCCATCTCGAATTCCTCCCTGACTTGTTTGTTTCTTCCCGAATTGGCCCGGCTTTTTGCAGGGCTTTCTTGCCGGTGGCGTTTAGCCCCGGATTTTACGTTTACGCGGTGCACTATAACCGCGGCTGGGTTGCACGCATAGCGGGGCGACGTCGAACTTCTACCTGAAGTACAGCGGCGGTATGACGCTTGGGTGTGTAGTAGTTATAAATTTGTGCAGTGCATGAGTGCAGGTCAGGAGTCCGAGACCATGCCGGATGAAGCAACAATCGAGATGCAGCCCCAATGACAGAGTGATCATCGCACAAACTAAAAAAGCCCGGTCATGCAACCGGGCCTTCTTTAGCTTAAGTTGGTCGAGGTGGACCTCAGTGAAGTCCGAGGAACGACAGAATCGCGCCAACGACCACGACCAGACCCACCAGATAGATGATACCGTTCATTGCACTCTCCTCCAGATGTTCTGGCGGGATAATGGTCTCGGCCGGTCCTGGTTCCGGGTTACGATATCGCAGCATGCGGATATTTTGAGCGCAACCCGGTTGCAGTGACCATTTCTGCAATCACACCATCAGCCATCGTCCTCGGACGCGTCCGGCAATTCGGCCAGCCTCGGGATCAACCGGACATTGATCCCGGCTTCCTTCAGCATCATGCCGGCGATCGAGAAATCCTCGGCCCAGTTCGAATTCGGCCGATCCGGTGCGTAGGCAATCAATTCGGTGATCCCGGACTGGATAATGGCCTTGGTGCATTCGACGCAGGGAAACCACGGCACGTAGATCGAGCAGCCTTTCAGCGCGACGCCGACCCGAGCGGCGTTAAAGATCGCGTTCTGCTCGGCGTGGCAGCTCCAGATATATTTGGCGCCGGTGATCCGCGAATGCCGTTCTTCCAGATCGTCGCGCACGCCGCGCGGCAGGCCATTGAAACCGGTGGAGCGAATTTCGTGATCGGGTCCGACGATGACCGCCCCGACGCGCCGTCCCTTTTCGATGCTCCAGGTCGCCAGATGGTGGGCCAGGAGCATGAACCGCTCATCCCATTTATGGTCGTGCAATACGGTCTCCTCTAGAGATCAAATCGTCAGCCGCACCCCGCAACGCACAACGGTAGGACGGCGCAGGGTCTACCGTCAAACCCTTGACCGGAGATCCCGATCTGCAACCTTAATCAATGACGAAGCCGCCCGGTTCGGGGCAGCCATCCGGCCAGAAGCAGCGGAGCCAAACCCATGAGCCATGACCCGTTTTCCAGTGCCCAGCAGATCCGCAAGCCTGCCACCGTTTCCAAGGGCGGCATCGTCGCCGCGCAGTCGCGCCGGGCGGCGGCGATTGGCGCCGAGGTGCTGGCGGCCGGCGGCGATTGCGTCGATGCCGTCATCGCAACGACGTTCGCGCTCGGCGTGCTGGAGCCGTGGAACAGCGGCCTCGGCGGCGGTGGTGCGATGGTGCTCTATCGGGCGCACGACCACCACTACGAGGTGATCGATTACGGCATGCGTACACCCGACAGCCTGCGCGTTGAGGATTATCCGCTGACCGGCGAGGGCGCAGCAGCCGATCTGTTCCCGTGGCCGCGGGTCGAGGACGATCGCAACCTCCACGGTCCCGGTTCGGTCGCGGTGCCCGGCGTGGTCGCCGGCATGGAGGAGGCGCATCGCCGCCACGCCAAATTGCCGTGGCACGAATTGCTCGGCCCGAGCGTGGCGCTGGCTGGCGACGGTCTCACGGTCGACTGGTGGACCACGCAGTTCATCGCGGGCGCGGCCGCCGACCTGCGGCGTTATCCGGACAGTGCTGCGATCTATCTCAGGGACGGCCTGCCTCCGACGGCGCCATGGGGCATCAGGGCCCGCACGCTCCTGCCGCTGGAAAAACTCAAGGCGACGATCTCGCATCTGGCGACCCGGGGTCCGCGCGATTTCTATCAGGGCGACCTGGCGCGCAGCATTGCGTCGGATGTGCAAGCCGGAGGCGGCGCGCTGACGTTCGAGGACCTGGCCGCATTCCGTGCCCATGGCCGCGACCCGCTGGTGATCCCCTATCGCGGCGGGCACGTCTACGCGACGCCTGAACTGACGTGCGGCCCGACCCTGGCGCACACGTTGCGCCTGTTGCAACAGGATCTGCAGCCAACCAAAGGCGGGTCCCGATGCGGCGGCGTACGCGACGTATGCGCTGGCTCTGCAATCGGCCTATCGCCAGCGACTGAGCGACATGGGCGATCAGGACGGCCGCCGCGCGCTCGGCGCAGAACATCTGGCGCCAAGCTGCACCACGCATTTCTCGGTGGTCGATCGCGACGGCAACATGGCCGCGGTGACACAGACCCTGCTGTCGAGTTTCGGCTCCAAATTCGTCACGCCGCAAACCGGCATTGTCATGAACAACGGCATCATGTGGTTCGACCCGACACCGGGCGGCCCGAATTCGCTGGCGCCCGGCAAGCGCTGCCTGACCAATTACACGCCGGTGCTGGCGCAGGCCGCCGATGGCCGGCGGCTCGCGGTCGGCGCCTCCGGCGGCCGGCGCATCCTGCCGGCGGTGACGCAGATGCTGTCGTTTGTGATGGACTACGGGATGGATCTTGACGCCGCGATCCACCAGCCGCGCATCGACGCCAGCGAAGGCGCGGTCGTGATCGGCGACGTGCGCCTGCCGGCGGAAACCCGCGAAGCGCTAAGAGCGCGTTTCGACTACGAGGAGGCGCATATCCAGACCATGCCGGCGAAGTTCGCCTTTCCAAGCGTTGTGCTGCGCGACCGCCAAACCAACAGCGGCGCCACCGAAGTGTTTCTGCCCTGGGCCGATGCGGTGGCGGAAACCTGACCTACCCATGACGGCGCCGCTCGCCGCCCAGGGACCCGCCCCTGGATTGCGTTCAGCGATCGAACAGACCGCCAATGATCGCCTCTCCCAGGAACTCCGAGCCCTTGTTGGACAAATGAACCTGATCCCAGGCCACGATATCTTCCGCCTTGGGACCGACCCGCGTGATGCAGCCCTGCGAATTGCAAAACCGCCGCCAGGCGGAAATGTATTCCGCGCCTTCGCTCTTGGCGAACCGCGCCATCATGTCGTCGATCTCGGGACCCGATACGCCATCGGCAATCCGATCGGGCAGAGCATGCTCAAATCGATATGAATTGACCAGCCGGAAAGGCGGCGACCTCTTCCACAGCGGCACCGGGCCGAGGATGACGATCCTTTGCGTCCCTGTTTTTCTCAACTGCACCAGGGTCCGCCGCAGCGCCTCGAGATCCGTCTTCTCGCTCCACATCGCGTGGAGCAGCACGATATCGGGCCTGATGTCGGCAATCACCCTGAAGGCGTCATCATTGAGTTCGAGCGCATTGCGGACTGCCGCCGATCACGCTTGGCGTGCAGGCCGCAGCCGTAAACTGCGCGATGCGGAACGCATGGCGTTGCTGCTCCGCCTTCAGTCCGGGGTACAGCGCGGCCGCGGTCGAATCTCCCCAGACGAACAGGACGGGCCCACTGCCGCCTTCGATGCATCGGGTCCGCCTGTCGATCGGAATATCTCCCGTTTCAAAAAAGCAATCCGCGCGGAAGCCCGCATTGTCTTTCGCAGGCAAGCTCGCGATATCGCTGATCTCGGCGGGAAATCTGAAACCGAAACCTTCACCGAGCACGGTGGACAGCCCGACGACAGCAATCACCGTCATTGCCAAAACAAGGCCGCTTGCGACCCTTCGACGCTGCCGTATCGGATTCTCGATAAAATAAGCCGTGCCGCAGGCAAGGAAGAAAGCGAGCAGGACCGCGAGATCTTTTTCCAGCAGGTTGGCAACGCCGCCCCTGACAATTCCAAGATAGCAAAGTATCGGCCAGTGCCAGAGATAGAGCGGATAGCTGACGCGTCCGATCACGACCATCGCCGGATGAGACAGAATGCGGCGGTTCACCATCGAGTCGCGCGCATCCAGCAACAGCACGGCGGCGGAGACCGGCAACAACGCCGCCCATCCGGGATATTCGCTGGTGTCGCGGAGGAAAGCGCTGGCCAGGATGACCAGCACCAGGCCCGCGGCGCCCTTGATCTCCGCCGGGATAGCGCTGAAGCAGGAACCACCATCCGGGCGCGATTGCGCCAGCAGCGCACCGGCCAGCAACTCCCAGGCGCGCGTCACAGGGGAATAGAAGGCGAAGGCCTGGTGATCACGGACCAGCCACAGGTTCGCCGCCATCGAGCCTGCGGCGATGGCGATGATGATCGCGTTGCGACGCCGGCTGCTCAACACCATCAGCAGCAGCGGCCAGAAGATGTAGAACTGCTCTTCGATTCCCAGCGACCACAGATGCAGCAGCGGATTGCTCGAAGCATCGGGAGCAAAATAGCCCTGCCCGTTCAGTTGGACGAAATTCGAGAAAAATCCCGCTCCACCCAGGATGTTGTCGCCCAAAACCTTGAACTCGCCGGGCAACAGCAGAATCCAGCCGGCGATATAGGTCGCCACCAGCACGACGATCAGCGCGGGAAAGATCCGGCGGATGCGCCTTCCGTAGAAATCCGGGATCGAGAAGGAATTGCTGGCGAGTTGGCTGACAATGATCTGGGTGATCAGGAAGCCGGAGATAACGAAAAAGACATCGACGCCCACGAAGCCGCCGGGGACCGACGCCGGAAACGCGTGATACCAGACCACCGCCAGGATCGAGATCGCGCGCAGTCCATCGATGTCGGAGCGGTAGGTCAACGTGGCAATTACATCTATTTCAATCGACCGAACGCCACAGCGTGAAGCGTCCTAACCACTCCGGCGGAGCGTGGGAAAGCCCTGAATGCACCGCAGCGCATTCACAGTTGCACTCGCCACTCGACAATCAAAGGGAGACACGCCAATCTGAGCTCAACCAAACAAAATAAACCGGGGAGGAAATCGGCATGAAAAGATCAATCTGGGTTTCGGCAGCGATTGTCGCGGCCTGTGCCATGCTCGCGATGCTGTTACCGCAAATGGGCCAGCGCGCCGCGGCGCAATCCACCGGACTATACATCAACGCGGTCGATCTCGATATCGTCCCGGCGGAGCGCGACAATTATCTCGCAGCCATCAAGGAAAACAGCCTGGCCGCCATCAAGGAACCCGGCTGCCGGCAATTCGACATTCTGGTCCTCGCCGACGATCCGAACCATCTTTTCCTTTACGAAGTCTACAATGACGAGGCCGCGTTCAAGGAGCACCGCGCTTCCGAGCATTTCAAGAAGTATGCGAGCGTGACCGCCAACATGGTGGCCAAGCGCGTGACCCGGCCGATGGGCGCCATCGGCACCAACAGCAAGCCGCATTAGCGATCCGAACAAGATCGAGCACTGTTCCGAGTCGCCGCCATTTCCGGTGTTTGGCTGCGTGGCCAGGACGCCCCCTTCCATCCCGCCGCCGCTCACGGAACCGTGATCGTCCTCAGTGCCAAACATCGATTGTATCCTAATCGATAGCATCCTATTTATTAGCCTATGACCGTATCTCATGCCCTTGTTCAGGCTGAACTTGGCCTGCTCGTCTCCCGTCTTGGCCGGGTCTGGCGTCGCAGGGCTGATCAGGCCCTGTCGGCCCACGGATTGTCAGAGGCGATGTCGACTCCGCTGCTGATCCTGTCGCGGCGCGGCAAGTGCGTCCGGCAAGGGGTGCTCGCCAATGAAATGGGGATCGAAGGCCCCTCCCTGGTTCGGCTGATCGACCTGCTGCAGGCCGAAGGCCTGGTCGAGCGCCGCGAGGATCCGACCGACCGCAGGGCCAAGATGCTGCATGTCACGCCGCTCGGCGAAGCCAAGGTTGCGGAGATCAACCGGGTGCTGCAGCGGCTCCGCGCCGAATTGATGAACGGCATCCCCAGCGAGGACCTCGCCATCACCTTCAGGGTGCTGCGGCAGATCGAGCAGACCGCCGATGCCTCGGAGACATTGGAGTTGGCGGAGGCGCAACCGTGACTGCCGCTCGACCGTCCTTTCTGGTTCGCCATGCCGAGATCATTTTTTCGCTGAAAACGTTCGGCGCCGCGACCCTGGCGCTGTTCATCGCTTTTGCAGCGAATCTGGACCGGCCCTATTGGGCGCTGGCGACGGTCTACATCGCCTCGCAACCGTTGGCCGGCGCGACCCGCTCGAAGGCGCTGTTCCGGCTGACGGGCACCCTGATCGGCGCCGCCGCCAGCATCGTGCTGATCCCCAATTTCGTAAACTCACCAGAGTTGTGCAGCCTCGTGATCGCGCTGTGGGTCGGACTCTGTCTTTATCTGTCACTGCTCGACCGCACCCCGCGCAGCTACATGTTCATGCTGGCGGGCTACACGGCCGCGCTGATCGGATTTCCCGCCGTCGCTGACCCCTCGACAATTTTCGACATCGCACTGGCGCGCAGCGAGGAGATCATCCTCGCCATCGTCTGCGCGAGCGTGGTGTCCACCGTCGTGCTGCCGCGCAGCGTGGGACCCGCGGTCGCCTCGCGGGTCGATGACTGGCTCGCCGGCGCGCGGCGATTGAGCCAGGATGTACTCGCCGGCCGCGGCGCGGAACAAGAACTCACTCGATGCGCGGCTACGGCTGGCCGGCGAAGCGGTCGAAATCGATACCCTGGCCGATCATCTGACCTATGACCGCAATGCCGGTCGCGAGACCGCGCGCTGGCTGCGCGCGCTGCGGCTGCGCATGCTGATGTTGTTGCCATTATTGTCCTCGATCGGCGACCGCCTTGACGCGCTCGGCGATGAGCCCGGCGCGATACAGCCACGGCTAAAATCTCTGCTCGGCGACCTCTCCATCTGGATCGCCGGCGACGATACCGATCGCGCGCCGCCGCAGGCGTTACGCGCCACGATCGCGGCGCTCGAACCGCAATTGCATGCCGGTTCGAGCTGGAACGAAATTATGACCGCGAGCCTTCTGATGCGGCTGCGTGATCTCGTCGATATTTCAATCGACTGCCGTCTGCTTAATCAGGCCATCGCCGCCGGCGGCCGCCCGCCAGGCGCCAAACTGTCATTCCACCCCGAGGCCGGAGCCGCGCCGGTGCGGCACACCGACCACGGCATGGCGCTGTGGTCGGCGGCCGGTGCGGTGATCGTGATTCTGTTGTGCTGTGCGTTCTGGATCGCGTCCGGGTGGGCCGACGGCGCAACGGCGCCGATGATGGCGGCCGTCGCGTGCTCGTTTTTCGCCTCGCAGGACGATCCCTCGATCGGGATACGTGAATTCGCCAAATGGTCCGTCGTCGCCGTGATGATCGACGCGGTCTATCTGTTCGCGATCCTGCCGGCAGTTTCCACCTTCGAAATGCTGATCGCGGTGCTGGCGCCGTCATTCCTGCTGTTCGGCTGGCTGATCGCGCGGCCGCAGACTTTCTTCACCGGCATGCTGCTGGCCGCCAACGGGGCCAGCCTGATGGCGCTGCAATCGACCTATAGCGCCGACTTCGCATCGTTCGCCAATTCGAGCATCGCGTTTTTGGTCGGCACCGAACTCTCCGTGGTCACGATCCTGCTGATCCGTACCGTCGGCGCCGAATGGAGCGTGCGGCATCTGATGCGCAAGGGTTGGGGGGCGCTGGCCGATGCCGCCGAGCACCGCGGCAATCGCGACCGCGCGGTGTTCGCCGGCCTGATGCTCAACCGCATCGGGCTGCTGGCGCCACGGCTCGAAGCGCTCAAACAGAGCGAACTCCGCAATATCGACCATCTGCGCGGACTGCGCGTCGGCCTCAACATCGTCGACTTGCGCCGCGCCCGCCATGGCCTGTCGGCGCGCACGCTCGAAGCCATGGACGCCATGCTCGACGAGCTCGCGGCCGACTATCGCAAGTACGACGGCGAGACCATGCCGCCGGAACTGCTGGCGCGGATCGACCACGCGCTCTCCGAAACCATGATCGAAGCCGACGCCGGAGTACGCGGCGACGCGCTGATCGGCCTGGTCGGCATCCGCCGCGGCCTGTTTCCGCAAGCCGGTGCCTACGTGCCCGAGCTACCGGCACGCCTGCCCGGGAGTGTCGCCGCATGAGATACGAAGTCGACCTGTTTGGAATCCTGGTGCCGGCGCTGCTGGTGTGGATCGTCCTGGCTTACGTCATCGGCGCGGTGCTGCGGCGGCTGTTCGAACGGGCCGGGCTCTATCGCTTCGTATGGCATCCCGCCTTGTTCGATCTGGCGCTCTACGTCTGCCTGTTGGGCGGCATTGTCTTTCTATCCTCCGAGTTACTGACATGAAAAATATGGCTTCGTTGTTTCGTCGCTTTGCCACCACCGCGCTGGCCGTGATCGCCGCGCTCGCGGTCGGCAGCTATCTCTGGGCCTATTACATGGACGCGCCGTGGACCCGCGATGGCCGGGTGCGCGCCGATGTCGTCACCGTGGCGCCCGACGTGTCCGGCTTCGTCACCGATATCCTGGTCAAGGACAATCAGAAGGTTAAGCGCGGCGAAGTGATCCTGCGGATCGATCGCGCGCGCTTCGCGCTGGCGCTGCAGCAGGCGCAAGCGGTGGTCGCCGGCCGCCACGCCACGATGGATCAGGCCGACGCCGATCTGAAGCGCTACCGCGACCTGACCGATATCGTGGTGTCGAAGCAAAAGCTCGAACAGGTGCTGGCAACGCAATTGGAAGCCAAGGCCGCCTATGACCAGGCGGTGGCGGACCTCGGCGTCGCGCAGCTAAACCTCGATCGCAGCGAGGTGCGCGCCTCGGTCGACGGCGTGATCTCCAACATGGATCTTCGCCCCGGCACCTATGTCACCGCCGGCAAGGGCGTGATGGCGCTGGTCGACAGCGCCAGCCTGCATGTCGACGGATATTTCGAGGAAACGAAGCTCTCGCGGATACACGTCGGCGATCCCGTCAGCATTCATCTGATGGGCGACTCGAAAAAACTGGACGGCCATGTCGAAAGCATCGCCGCCGGAATCGTCGACCGCGACCGTGGCGAAGGCACCGACCTGCTTGCCAACGTGACGCCGACTTTCAGCTGGGTACGCCTTGCGCAGCGGGTGCCGGTCCGTATCGCGCTCGACGACGCCACCGCCAAGACCTCGCTGGTCGCCGGCCGTACCGCGACGGTGGAAGTGCTGTCGAAAGACGCCACGCCTAAGCTCGCGTGGTTGTTCTGACCGCTCATCGAGTGACCGTCGGCGCAACGCAGATGGCGTGGTAACCGGTTCCATCACCGAAACGGGATTGCTCCGAAGCAACGCTGGTTTGCGGCCAAGCCGCCGCGGGTATAGCTTTTGCTTACCTTGAGGTCGGAGCCGTTGCGCCGGAGCGATACCATGCGTGCCTTTATGCTGCTCGCCGCCTTGCTGATCGGCCTCGTCACTCCGGCCATTGCTGCCGGCGACGTCGCTACCGCGCAGGGTGTCATTACCTCACAAGTGGAAGCGTTGGGCCGCGACGACGCGGCAACCGCCTATTCCTACGCCGCGCCGGCGATCCAGAACATGTTCCCGGCGCCGGATGTGTTCATGACGATGGTGCAGCGTAACTACACGCCGGTTTATCGCCACAAGACCTTCGAATTCGGCGAAGCCAAGGTCGCCGACGGCCAGATCGCGCAGCGCGTCCATATCCTCGACGCCGACGGCCAGGCCTGGGAAGCACTTTACACGCTGGAGCAACAGCCCGACGGCACCCTGAAGATTGTCGGCTGCCTACTGATCAAGGGCGGACAGGCGGTTTAACCCGTCATTGTGACGGGGTGAACTTACGCCATCGCCAGCCGGCGCTGCCGCCCGCGCAGCAGCAAACCGGTGATGATGGTGATATTGAGCGCGTTCCAGCCGAGACCGTTAAGGAACGCGGCCGAATAGGAACCGGTGGCATCGAAGATCACGCCGGAGATCCAGCCGCCGAACGACATCCCGAACACGGTAGCGAGGATCACGATGCCGACCCGGGTCGCGGCTTCCCGCGCCGGCATCGCCTCGCGCACGATGATCGCGTAGCTCGGCACGATGCCACCCTGAAACAGGCCGAACATCGCGGAGATGATGTAGAGCGAGGACAGGCTGTCGAAGAACAGATAGAACAACAGCGCGGTGCCTTGCGCGATCGAGCCGATCAGCAAGGTGGCGATGCCGCCGATGCGATCGGCGAGAAAGCCGGAGCCGATGCGGCTGATGATGCCGAATCCCAGCATCAGCGACAGCATCTCGGCGCCGCGCGCCACGCCGTAGCCGAGATCGCCGCAATAGGCCACGATGTGCACCTGCGGCATCGACATCGCCACGCAACAGGAGATGCCGGCGATCCCCAGGATCGCGGTCAGCGCATTGGTCGAGAGCCGCAGATCGACCCGGGGCGGCGGCGCGTTGAGGTGAGCTGCGTCGCGTGCCGGCGCCGATCAACAACCGCAACAAACCGAGCGCCAGCGTCATCGCAACCATGATGAAGATGCCGACCGCGATATGGGTGGTGCGCCAGCCGACCGACTGCATGCCGAAGCTCATGACCGACGGCCAGATCGTGCCGCCGAGATAATTGCCGGCTGGCGGCGATCGCGACGCCAAGGCCGCGATATCGGTCGAACCAGTGCGACGCCTCCGCCATCAGCGGGCCGAAGGTCGCCGAGGCCCCGATGCCGATCGCGAAATGCAGCAGGATGAACTGCCAGATCGACAATGACAGGCCGGCGCCGATATAGCCCAGGCCGAGGATGCCGACGCCGAATCCGATCGCGGCGACAATGCCATAACGGTCGGTGATCTTACCGGTGACCACGCCGCCGATGCCAAACCCGAGCATCATCAGGGTGAAAGCGAGCGACGCGGTGCCCCGGCTGGCGGCGAATTCCGCCTGAACCGTCGGCAGCGCGACCACCACCGACCACATCCCGACGCTGCCGAGCGAGCCGATCAGCACGGCCACGGCAAGCCGCGTCCATGCCCGGCGGGAATCGGGGACGAATGGCATCGAAACGGCGATCGAGTTCGGAAGATATGTCCATGGCCGGCGCAACTTCGGCGGCCGATGCCGTCAGGTCAAGCATCATGGCGCGATATTGGGCATGCGGAATGCACTGCGGGAGGGGCGCCAGGCCATCATGGCACCGTCATTCCGGGATGGTCCGCAGGACCAGACCCGGAATCTCGAGATTCCGGGTTCTCGCTTCGCGAACCCCGGAATGACGAAGCTGTGTGGCGGATGCCCCCGGAATGACGGTGCGGTATCGCGACGCGTTCCCCGTTAACCCTTTGCTAACCATACACCCGGCAAGAATTGCCTAGGTGAAGTTGAGTGTCGTCAGCCGCGTAAAACGGGGGATCCCGTGGACGCCAGTGCGGTGCCTCACTTTCGGAGCGGTGGCCCTTCGGCTGCCGTGCAGACGTCGGGTGGCCGCGGCCGCCCGTCGCGGGGGGCTGCGACCATGGTTGACGTCACGGCGGGTGCGGGCACGGGGGGTGCCGGCGGCGGGCTTCCGAGCCTCAACGAAATCGGCAAGATCCTCAAGCGCGGCGATCTGGCGCTGGCGTTCGGCATCCTCACCATCCTGGTGGTGCTGATCCTGCCGCTGCCCTCGATCGTGCTCGACCTGTTTCTGGCGATCTCGATCACGCTGTCGATCCTGATCCTGATGACTTCGCTGTTCATCCAGGCGCCGCTGGAATTCTCGTCGTTCCCGACCATCCTGCTGATCTCGACGATGCTGCGGCTGTCGCTCAACCTGGCCTCGACCCGGCTGATCCTGTCGCGCGGCCATGAAGGCACCGACGCCGCCGGCCACGTCATCCAGGCGTTCGGCAATTTCGTGATGGGCGGTAATTTCGTGATCGGAATTATCGTGTTCGCGATCCTGGTGATCGTGAACTTCGTGGTCATCACCAAGGGTTCGGGCCGTATCGCCGAAGTCGCGGCGCGCTTTCACCTCGACGCCATGCCGGGCAAGCAGATGGCGATCGACGCCGACCTTGGCGCCGGCCTGATCGACGAGAAGGTCGCCAAGGAGCGCCGCAAGGCGCTGGAAGACGAAAGCGGATTCTTCGGCGCGATGGACGGTGCCTCGAAGTTCGTTCGCGGCGACGCGGTCGCCGGCCTTCTGGTGGTGTTCATCAACGTCATCGGCGGCATCATCATCGGCGTCGCCCAGCAGGGCCTCGGCTTCGCCGAAGCCGCCCAGACCTACACCCTGCTGACCGTCGGCGACGGCCTGGTCACCCAGATCCCGGCGCTGATCGTCTCCACCGCGGCGGGCCTGCTGGTGTCGAAGGCCGGCGTCAGCGGCGCCGCCGACAAGGCGCTGATGAAGCAGCTTTCCGGTTATCCGCAGGCGGCCGGCATGTCGGCCGGCGTGATGCTGGTGCTGGCGATGCTGCCGGGCATTCCGATGTTTCCGTTCCTGGCGCTGGGCAGCGGCGCGGCCTGGCTGGCGTTTACCGCCCACAAGAACAACCGCGCGGCGAAGTCGGCGGCAGCGGCCAGCGCGGCCGCGGCTCCCGGCGAAGCGGCAAAGGCCGCCGCCGCGGCGAAGAGCCGATCGCCACCGCGCTGAAGATCGACGACCTCAAGATCGAGCTCGGCTACGCGCTGCTGCCGCTGGTCAACGGCCCCGACGGCACCGACCGCCTGACCGAGCAGATCAAGGCGCTGCGCCGCTCGCTCGCGATCGAAATGGGCTTTGTGATGCCGGCGGTGCGCATCCTCGACAACGTGCAGCTCGAAGCCAACACCTACGTCATCAAGATCAAGGAAGTCGACGCCGGCAGCGGCCGGATCTGGCCGAACTCGTTCATGGTCATGGATCCCGGCGGCGGCCAGGTCGCGGTGCCCGGCATTCACACCACCGAGCCGACCTTCGGGTTGCCGGCCACCTGGGTCGACGCCAGCCTGAAGGAAGAAGCCTCGCTGAAGGGCTACACCGTGGTCGACGCCGCCACCGTGCTGTCGACCCATCTGACCGAACTGCTCAAGAACAACATGTCGGACCTGCTGTCCTATGGCGAAGTGCAGAAGCTGCTGAAGGAACTGCCGAAGGAACAGGGCGAACTGGTCAAGGACATCGTGCCGAGCATGATCACGATCTCCGGCCTGCAACGCGTGCTGCAATTGCTGCTGTCGGAGCGGATCTCGATCCGCGACCTCTCGACCATCCTCGAAGGCATCGCCGACGCGCTGGCGTTCTCGCGCAACCCGGCAACCGTGGTCGAACATGTGCGCGCCCGCCTCGCCCGGCAGATCTGCGCGCAAAACACCACGCATGCCGGCTATCTGCCGCTGATCGCGTTGTCCGCGAAATGGGAGCAGACCTTCGCCGAGTCGCTGATCGGCACCGGCGAGGATCGCAGCCTGGCGATGCAGCCGTCGAAACTGTCGGAGTTCATGACGGTGGTGCGCGAAGCCTTCGAGCGCGCCGCGCACCAGGGCGAAGCACCCGGTGCTGGTGACCTCGGCCTCGATCCGTCCGTTCGTGCGCTCGCTGGTGGAGCGCTTCAGGTCGCAGACCACGGTGCTGTCGCAAGCCGAAATCCACCCGCGCGCAAGGTTGAAGACCGTGGGCAGCGTGTAGCGAAGAAATCCTGCGAACCTCCAGATTATCTGGTCGCCTGTAGCCCGGATGGCTCTTGCGATATCCGGGAGATGCCTTTCCCGGATGTCGCTGCGCTCGTCCAGGCTACAACTCACGCGCCTGCGATCAGGTTGAGCCGACGCGCCCGCGCAAGCATTAACCCTAAAACTGCCTGAGGTTCCGCGGGACGCAGCGCTTAATTCGCGCTTAACGGATTTGCACCACTTTTCGACGATCAGCGCGCCAAGCTTTTTTCGATTTTATTTTTGAACAAATTCCACCTCGTCAGGAGGATGATGTGAAAGCCCTTGCTATTGGGGTGCTGGCCTTGGCCTTGGCCGGATGCAGCCGTCAACCGGCTTCGCTGGCCGGTATGCCGCCGTGTTCCGGCTGGATGCCCTGTCAAACTGCTGCCGCGATGCCGCCGCTTCGCCACCGCCGCCGCGCGAGATGACGAGAACGAAGCAAGCGTCGCTGGTTCACCGGCCGCGCCGACATCACACGCGTACGGCTCGGCTTGCCAACGCAAATTCGAACCCCGTCATGGTCGCGAAGGATTCCTCTCGCTACCGTACCGCTGCCGCCGCATGCCACGACGCCCGCCGCGGAGCCGCGTCCGGTCGCGGCCGATCCGAGGACGATCCAGCAACAGGTCGCGGCCGCCGCCGCGGTCGCTGAGCAAATGTCGGCATCGGACGTCAAGTCCAACGGCGAACCCAAGCGTTCGGAAACCGCATCGGCCGATGCCGCCACGACCGTGGCCGCCAACAAAGCAGACGGGCTGGTGGTTGTTCTGATGGCGCGCCCGGACATCAAATCGCTTTCCGAGTTGACCGGAAAGACCATAGCGATCGACGGCAGGTATTCAGCGTCCAACGGCAATGTGCGCACCGCGATCGCGGCCGCGGGCGCGCTCGAGGTTCAATTGACCCAGGGCCCGAACATGGCGATCGACCGGCTGGTGAGCGGCGAAACGCCGGCCGCCGTGCTGGCGCTGGTGTCGGCGAGCGCGGCGGACAGCTTTCCCGAAATCGCGGGATACAAGACCTTTCACGTCCCGCTCTCGCCACGCGCCCTGAACAAGCAACCCTAAACGCCCACGCGGAATTCGTCGCGCGCCGCTCCGCAACTCAGCCTTGGGCGTCCGGCATCAGCGTGAGCGGAAGCCGCCGAGGTCCGCGCACGCCACCCGCCGACCATTCGACGACCGCGCCTGGCGTCAGGACAAAGTCGGGGAATGCACAGAAGCCACTCCTCGATCGCGACCCGCATTTCCATCCGCGCCAGGTTCGATCCGATGCAGCGATGGATGCCCAGCCCGAACGCGGCGTGGCGATTCTCCGCACGGTCGATCAAGACGCGGTCGGCATCCGGAAACACGTCCGGATCGCGATTGGCTGCCGCGAACGGCAGCAGCGCCATCTCACCCTCCCTGACCGGGCAACCGCCGATTTCCGTCGTCTTGACGATCAGCCTGCCCATCATAACCGGCGCGTAGGCGCGCAAGAATTCCTCGATCGCAGCCGGGATCAATTGCGGCTCCTCGGCAAGGCGCCGGCGATCTTCGTCGTGGGTTGCGAGGTGCCAGAGGCTGCTGCCGATCGAACTCCAGGTGGTGTCGATACCGGCGAACAATATCAATAGCATCGTGCCCTTGATGTTCGCGTCGCTCATCGGTTCGCCATTGATCCGCGCCTCGATCAAATAGCTGATGAGATCGTTGCCTCCCGGCAGCAGACCCCGCTTGGCGATCTCGCCAGTAAAGAACTCGTCGAGCTCGGCGAGGACCCGCGGAATGGTCGACGGGTCCGTCACTTCGATGAAGTCGTGAATCCAGGTCCGGAACTGGTCTCCCATATCCTCGGACAGCCCCATCATGTGCGCGGTGAGGCGCGCGGGAATTTCCTGCGCATAGTCGCATGCGCCATCGCACGCCCTCTTGCCGGCAAGCGGCTCGATCAGTTCGCGGCAGATCGCTCGGGTCCGCGTCTCGTTTTTGCGACCGCCACCGGCGTCAAGGCTGGCAGCAGCATCTTGCGTTCCGCGTAATGCTCGGGCGGATCGGAGGTGAGCGGCGGCGCGCGGGTCACCGGCGGTTGCCCTCGCGGAGAAACAGGCGCCGGGACGAGAAATGCTCCGGGTCGTACGCAACCGCGCGGATGTCTTCGTAGCGCGTCGGCATATAGACGCCGGGAAGCGATCGGTGTGAGCGACCGGACATTTTGCCGCATTATCCAGGATCGGATAGGGATCCTCGATCCAGCGGGGATCGAGCGGGTCGAAATCGGTGGCCCAGTCGGTCACGGGTGTGCGCGGCTTCATGCCCGGTCTCCGCTTTCCGAAATGTCATTGCGAATTCCGGACAGTTGGCCCGGGCGAGATAGGCCTTGTCGATCAATTGCGCCGGTACCACGCCGTCACCGATTTCGCTGGCTTCGCCGTCGCCATCGATCTCGAACAATTCCGGGGCGAGCGCGGCGCAACGCGCTGTCCCTGGCAACGGGCCCTGATTAACTCGACACGCAACGTCGCCGACGAAATGTCCATGGTTCGCCTTCCCTGAGTTGGTCATCGATCACCGCCAGGATGTGCGTGCGGCGTTACGTTACGATTTCAGGACGCGGAGAACGCATTACGTACGTGTAATATCGAGCGCGTGGATTCAGTGCAGCGATGGCGCCGGCGGGCGGTCCGGCGGCGGGCGCGGCAGAGTGGCTCTTTTCCCACCCGGGCCGCGCGCCAATGCGAGCGCGATCTCTTCGGCGACGATCGGCCAGTGCACGACGTCGAAAATTCCGGCGGCGACGAGATTTTCGGCGCGGATTTCCATCGCGGCCTTGGTGGCCAGCAGGATCGGTAAACGCGGTGCCTCGGCGTGCAGCGCCGCCGCCAATTTGAGCGACGCGGCCGCCGAGCCGAGATGGCCGACCACAACGATCGAAGCGCCCGGGATCGGCGCGGCAGGCGGCGATTGCCGCGTCGCCGCTGCTAAATCCGATCGGCTCATAGCCAAGCGCGGCAAGCGTCTCCTCGTCGCGGAGCAGTCGCTCGTTTTCCAGAACCACCAGCATGATGTCTCGCCGCTCCCGGCCGGATGCCGGCCGCAGCCGGCTCCGCGCGAGGTCGCCGAGGCCCGCGGCAGCCAGATCTCGAACGGCTCCCTTCGTGACCTTGCTGACGTTGAGCGCGCCGCCATGTTCGCGAACGATCTCGCGCACCGTTGCCAGTCCGAGGCCGTTTCCGGACGGCCGGGTGGTGAAGAACGGCTCGAAGATGCGTCCCAGCGTCGCCTCATCCATGCCCAGGCCGGTATCGGTGACGACCATGCAGACATAATGGCCCGGCACGATCTCATCGTGACTGAGCGAGCGCCTTTCCGGCACTCGTGCATCTCGACGGCGACCTCGATGCGGCCGCCCTGCGGCATCGCATTGGCGGCGTTTCTGCAAAGATTGAGCATCACCTGCTGCAACTTGCGCCTGCTCGCCGGATACGATCGCCGCCACCGGCAGTTGACGAACACGAGTTCGATATTGGCGGGCAACGAGACATCTAGTAGCGAGGCGGCCTCCGCGACCAGCGCCCTGAGACTGAGCGGCTTGCGCTCTGGCCTTGCGGCGGCGCCCGAACAGCAATATCTGGTCGATGAGATCGCGCGCCCGATCGGCGCCGCGGCGGATGCCACCGAGATTGTGGGCGGGTCTTGGCGTTGGAGCCGATGTTCTCCTGCATCACCTCGGAATGGCCGATGATCCCGCCCAATATATTGTTGAAATTATGCGCGATGCCGCTGGTGAAGACGCCGATCCGTTCCATGCGTCGCGCCTGCTGCAGGCGCGATTCCAGCCGCGACCGCTCCGCTTCCATAGCGTGGCGCTCGACCGCTTGAACGATGGTGTCCAGCGCCATGCGCAACAGCGCCAGTTCGCCCGCCGCGAGATCGGGCAAAAACGATCGACGCGTCGAAACCGAGCGCGACCGCAACCGCCGTCACTCGCGATGCCGGTCACGCACGCCCATCCGCCGAGGCCGAGTTCGAGACCGAGTTTCTTGCCCTCGCTGCCGAGCATTCGCCGGACGCAAGGAATCAGGAGGACGCCATCCGGACCGCTGCCGATACGCGCCGCCAAATCGGGCGCCCGCGCCGGCCAGCCCGGCGGCGGTTCGGCGCCGGGCCGGTGCCAGAGATGCAAGCGCGGCGCGACGCCGGACATTACAAAATAGGCGCGGTCCGAGCCGGTGAACGCCGCCATCTCGGCCAACGCCCGATCGATTTCGGCATCGAGCGTTTCCGGGCGCGCATTGATGAGGCGCATCGATATGCCCGGTCACGATATGCTCGAACGCGGCGCGACGCTGCAGTGCCTCCTCATGGGCCTTGAGGCGAATGCCGAGATAGAACAGGAATATCACCAGCGCCAGAGACGTCGCGTAGAGCATCGACCGAAATCCGCGCGCCGACGTCCTTGTCTCCATCTGCTTTGCCAGGAGGACCTTGCGCGAAGCGCGTCCTCATCCTGCTTGAGCGGCAACCGGCGCATCGATCTCAGTGTGTTGTCCACCGATGGGAGAATCTGGTTGAGTAGCCGCCCGTGCGCCAGCAGGGCCTGGACGGAATTGCCAAGCCCGTTTTGGCCAGCCTGCCGGTCCAGGCTCGATCAATCGGTCCTCGACGTCCCGCACCGTGGCCGACGAGGTATCGAGCGTGAGATTCAGAATGGCCGCCGCCGCGGCGCTGATCGCCGAATCCAGCTCCGACAAAGAAGGCCTGTACGCCGAAGCGGCCGAAAAATGACAGCGAATTGTGCATCAAAGCGTTATTGGTCTTGAAGTGTTCGACCAAATCCTCCTGGTTGTCGACGGAAGATGCCAGCCGCGCGATTCCAGCGGTGGTTTCGGGATCGAAATCGCAGATGTCGCTGAGGCGCTGCAGTGACTTGCGCAGCGCGTTGACTTCATGGACAAGCGGATCGTAGTTGCGCAGCATTCCGGTGCGCGCGGTGAAGACGTCGCGCGACAAGGCATTTTCAATCATCCCGAATTGATTGAGCTCCGCGAGCGCGTGATCAAACAGTTCGGCTTCCGGATTGACGGCGCGCCACGAGAACCAGGTCAGCAGCAGCACCAGGCCGATGACGGTTGCGACGGCCGGGCTAATTTCATGGTGAGGCTCCGACGACAGGAGATCCGCGATAATTTCCGGTCAGGGTCTTCAGGAAGCCCGCGAGTAAGTCGACTTGCTGATCGGTCAGCGTCCGGTCGAGTTGGGCGGCCGCCATCCTGCGCACGGCGTCTTCGAGGGTCAAAGCGCTGCCATCGTGGAAATAGGGCGCGGTCGTCGCGACGTTTCGCAAGCTTGGTACACGCACGATCTTCGGGCCGGTGGCGACCAGCGAACGAAACACGCCCTGTTTCTGAAACAGATTGCCCCCGCATTGACGCCCTGGTGGCAGGAACTGCAGCCGAAGGATTTGAACAGGCGATAGCCTTCCAGTTCCTCCTCCGAAAGCGCCGATGCATCGCCTTCGAGCCAGTGGTCGAACCGGCTTCCCGGTGTCAGCAACGATTGTTCGAACTCACCAGCGCATCGAGAAATTCGTCACGATCGGGGGCATGGCCGTAGGCGGCATAGAACTGCATCGCTCATGTCGGGATCGGCGTTGAGCTTGCGGACCACCTCGGCCACACTGCTCTTCATGTCGTTAGGGCTTTCGATGGAGGCCTCGGCCTGCGTCGCGAGGTTTCGAAAGCGGCCTTGCCAGGTCAATCGAAAGCTGAGCGCGGCATTGAAGACAGTCGGCGTGTCGAGCGACGGCCGCGGTCGATCCTTGCGAATTGCTGGTTTGGTTCATCGGCTTTGCCGCCGGCGCCGTTGGTGCGAATGTCATGGCAGGACGCAGCAGGCGAAATTCCCGCCCGCGGACAGGCGGGTGTCCGTGAACAGGCGTTCACCAAGCGCGAGCTTCAATGGATCGGCGGCCGGCGGTAGCGGGATCGGAGTGATAGGCTCCTGATCCGCCGTCGGACTCGTTTCCAAAAGCTTGAGATTGTCGGGGATTGCGCCACCGCGGTGCCGGCAAGCAGCGCGCCGACGAAGATCCATGACAACGCCCGGCAGTACGCTGCCCGCGAGCCGACGGTGAGCGACCATGGACGGATCATTGTTGCCCGCTTCGGATGTGGCCGCCGATGGATCATTCGAGGCCGCAATCGTCAGGCGCGGTTTTTCGGCGACGATGGTCGTATCCGGGCCGGGCCGAACCGGCGCCACCGGTTGCGCGGCTTCCAGTTCCGCGAATTCCAGCTCATGGTCGAATGCTCGACCGGCGGATACATGGCCTGGGCGTAGGCGGCGCAGCCATGAAGAAATTCGACCAAAGGATCCACGAGAGCATCGGCAAACATAATATGCAGGCATCGCCTCCGGCATAGCCGGCGAACCGTGCCGCTGCAGCTGACTGTAAAGCGGGTCAATGCCGCCGACGTGTGGCCTGGGGTAGACCGGTTTCTCGCGACCATACGAGCGCGATCCGGCGCTCACTGGATTGACTGGAAATATCCCGGTCCGCCGCTCGACCACTCGAACCTGGCGTCGGCTCCTGCGATCGGTTTCTGGGATAAAGCGACTGTTTGACTAACGACATGGCTCTCTCCGGGATGATGATCGTCCGGGAATTTTTGCCGCGCGGATGTTGCCGCAACATTCCAGCGCGCTGGTTTTTGATTACGGCTGTAATGCCAGGCGAGGCAGCGCGGTGCCCTCGAATCCGATATGACTTGCGCGGCATCAGAGCGGCACGACCGGAAGCGTGAAGACATAGCCGATCCCGCGTTCGGTTCGGATGATCGACGGCGCGCTCGGATCGGCTTCCAGCTTGCGACGGAGCCGCAGCACCTGCACATCGATGCTGCGATCGAAGACGTCCTCGTGGATGCGCGTCGCCTGCAGAAGGACTTCGCGGGAGAGCGGCCGCTGCGGCGAGTCGATAAAGGCGATCAAAAGCGCATATTCGCCTTTGCTCAGCGCCACCGGTTCGCCGCGCAAATCGGTCAGCCGGCGATTCCGGCGGTCGAGCTGCCAATGGCCGAAACGGCAACTGCCTTTTTCAAGGTCGCGCTGGACCGCGGCCTGACCGACTTCCGGCGCCGCAGCACCGCGCGGATTCGCGCCAGCAATTCCCTCAATCCAAATGGTTTGGTGAGGTAATCGTCCGCTCCGAGCTCCAATCCGACCACGCGGTCGATCTCATCGCGGCGATGCCCGGTCGTGATGATCACGGGAATGTCGGAGCTGGCGCAAATCTCGCGCAGCAGATCGAGCCCGTCTTCCTGGCCGAGCCTCAGATCGAGCACCACCAGATCCGGCTGGCTGCGCGCGAGCAGTCCCGACACCTCCTCCCGCCGCGTGGCCGAAACGGCCTTGATGTCATGGTCTTCAAGATAGTTCGCCACCAAATGCCGCATGTCACTATCGTCCTCGACGACAAGACACGTGAGTGGCTTGCGTTCGCTCGTCTTGCTTGTGTTCAATTGAAACGATCCAAACCCCCGGTTGTCGGACTTACCGTCTGGTCGATGAACGGACTTTCGGCGCTTTCAATCATCTGACGTCTCCGCCGTCCGCCGGCGGTCTGCGAGTCATGCTATGAGCCACGCAATTTCGCGTTGTAGTATACGTTTCAGAGCGCAATTTTGTTACTGGGATGGTCATCGTCTGACTCCTGCTAAAACGAAGTTCGATACAATCTCCGAAGCGCTCGTTGCAATTGTAACGCGAGCGACGGACCTCGACCCTTCCTCGACATTTTTCTTGGCAGGTCGCCGGTTCACACCGGAAATGTGTTCGGACTTTTCGCGCAAGGGAGCGCAGACGAATAGAACGTTCGTGCTTTTTCGCGGGAAGCGATCGGGCGCGAAATACTTCGCGCGGCAACGGTGATTCGAAGCGCGCACAGCAGCGCAATGAAGCCGGGCGGCCGAAGATGATCGCGTCGCGATGGAAGCCGGCGATACGATGGTAGCGCAAACGCCGCGACGATTGAGTTGCTTGGGCCGGATCCGGTGAACCACCGCGCCGTCCGCTCCGCTCGCTGGTGGCGCATGCGACGGGAAAATTGAAGACCGCGCAACTGGCGACGGCTCGCGGTTTTGGAATCCGGTATGGCCCGGCGATCCAGGCCCCGGGTTCATGAGTCCGGATTCGCGTCATCAGGCGCGCCAGGGCGAAGATCCGGCAGCCATTCGCGCCAATCCAAGCCGCTCCACCCCCGCGAAGCAATCACGGCAGTGTGCTTTTTGGCCACAGGCAAATGATTTGTCTCCACTCACCCCCGAGGGTACGATCCCGACAGTTACGAGAAATAAACCATTAATCCATTGTAATGATTACAAACATTTTTGACTTTGGTACTTCGGAACAGGTATCGATCGCGGCCTATCACGACTTATCACTGCTTTGTGATCGTCTCTTATGGACCTAAAGCCCGATAACCACGTTTCTACATACGAGAAGTTTGAACCGGTCAGCGGAATCGGCACACCAATCCGCACAACAGGCAGCAGGCGGCAGGAGGCTTGAATGAACCACTCGATTTACAGCGCCGACCGTACGACCCACCTCAAGATCGTGGTGGTGGCGCTGGTTGCGGGAATTGCGGTGGCCGGCTTCGGCATTTCGGCCCGCAATACCGACGACGGCTACACCCAGACCGCGCACGTCGTGAAGGCCGGCAAGGCCGTGGCCCTGTCCAGTTCGAGACGCTGGTCGATAGGTTCGTTAAACAGGAATTTGTGAATTCACGCGGCTCTTTACAGCCCCCCAAAGTCGCCTCGTGAGTATGTAGAAGACCCCAACTACCCCCAAGTTGACTACGGAAAACGCCCGCTCCCCACGGGCGTTTTCTTTTTGTGGGTGTGATTATTGGGTCCGATGAGGCTTTCGGATCGCGCGAGCCGCGCGTGCGACGAGTGGATCCCGGCTCCGCGAGCCGCGTCGCGTTCAAACGGCACGGGCGCACCTGACCAGCGCGCGGCGGGACGGTTTCGATCAGCTTGCCGGTGAATATCGGCGTCGAGTGCGGAACGCCATCGGGCGAGCCGCCGGCCTGCTCGACCGTCACCGCGTAGGTCGCGCCGTTGACGGTGTCGGCATCAAGCCGCCAGCACCGGACTCGGGTGAAATCGCCATCGCCGACCACGCCCAGCGAGCGCGGCGACGGCAATTTGTCCGAGATCAGCCACAGCTCGTAGCTTTTGCCGGCTTGCGGCGCCGCGTCGACCTTGCGGATGGTAAAATTCTTGGTGGCGCCATCGACCGTCAAAAGGAAGGCCGGCCCGCCGGCCTGCCCTTGCAGGACCGCGACATATTGCGCGGACGCCACCGGCGGCGGCGGCGTTGCCTCGACAACCTGCGTCAGCGGCTTCGGGCGAAGCGCGGCAGGCAACAATCCGGCTCGGTGACACCGATCGTGAAGAGAGCCACCATGGCGGCGGCGATCGCGGTCATCGCGGTCGCGACGTTGCGCCAGCGCCGCACGCGGCCGGACAATTGAACGACGTTGCTGTCATCGGCCGTCGGCATCCGGCGGCCGCACGGTTTCGGCGAGCGACCGGCGCGGCTCTGCGGCTGCTGCGGCAGGGTCAGCGGCGCCTGCGCGCCGGATGTCCGATCGCGGCCTTGATGTTTTCCCACACGCCCGGCGGCGGCTCGACCAAACCTACCATCTGGTTCAGCGCGCCGAGCTTCTGCTCCCACGCTTCGACCATCGCCATGAAATCCGGATCGGCGGACATCATGGCCTCAACCTGCGCACGCTCGTCGGCATCCAATGTACCGATGGCGTATTCCGCGGCGAGCGCGATATGGTCTTCGCTGTAAGCCATCTAAAGTCCGAGACACTCCCTGATATCCATCATGCTGCGACGCAGCCAGGTCTTCACTGTATTCACCGGCGTCTCGAACTTCATCGCCAACTGCTCACGGCTCCAGCCGTTGTAATAGGCCAGCAACACGAGCTTCTGACGATCGGGCTCGAGCCGCCCGACGCATTCGAGCAGCCGCTTCAATTCTTCACTCATTTCCCGGCGGGCAAGCGGATCCGGACTTTCGGCAGCGACTTCCATCGCGGCCGGCTCTTCTTCGATCGAGACTTCGCTTCGCTTACGAACGACGTCGATGGCACGGTTGCGGGCGATCGACGCCATCCATGTAATCGGCGACGACAGGCCGGGATTGAACTGTCCGGCACTGTTCCAGATCTTGACGTAAGCCTCCTGGATAACCTCCTCGGCGAGATCCTGTCTGCGCAAGATACGGAGCACCACGCCAAATAGTTTCGCGCGCGTGGCGGCGTAAAGCCGCTCAAAAGCGGCCTCATCCCCCTTCGCTACGGCAGCGATCAGCCAGACCAGCTCAGCCGGCGTCAGCATTCAGCGTCCTCTAGAATTCGCGATGCCCTCATCGCTGTGCTCGACCGCGGCGGCAATCCAAAGCTTCTCAATAACAAGACTTCCACTTTAAGGCTTTTCTATCCTAACGGAGGTTGTCCTATCATATCTTGGGCCGCAGCGGTCCACCAAGTCGCGATGTCATGCCTGTGGACAGCAAAAATAAAACCCGGGCCTCGCGGCCCGGGTTGGAATAATTTCCGACATCGTCGGCTACAGCCGTCAGGCCACTGCCCCGATGCGCGAGCGCATCAGTCCGATCGAGTCGAGATCGGCCTGTTCGCGGGCGCTTTCTTCGGCGCGTTCGCGCGCCTGGTCGCGCTCGTCGAGAAGTTCGACCTTCTTTAGTTCCTCGAATGCCTCACCCAGCAGGCTCTTGGCGTCCTCGAGCTGAATCCGCAATTCGTCGGCCGACCGGGTCAGATTTTCCCGGCGCTGGATCGCCGCCTTGGCGTAGGTCGGATAGGCGAAATGCGTCGGATCATTGATTCCGGCGCGTTCCTGTTCGGTCTGGATTTCGCGTTCGAGATCGACCGACATGCGCTGGAAATCGGCGATCATGCCCTCGATCTGGGCGACCCTTCGGCGCTTTTCGTCGACCTGAAATTTCTTCAGACGGATCAGCGTTTCACGTGACTTCATCGACTCATACTCCCCAGAAGTCCCAATTCAAACGCGGGACAAGACCGGTTCCCCTCAGGGGCCCCACCGGCTTTCGCTACTATGTGACACCAATGATGGCCTGACAAAGTTAGCTTTCCGTTTCCAAACTGCCCAGGATCTGCTCCAGCCGCCGATATCCGTCATTCAAACTGGCAACTTCGTCCTTTGCTTGTCGTAAAAACCCCTCCAGCGGCTCGTGCAGCCGGATCGCCTGGTCGACCTCGGGGCTGGAACCGGCCCGGTAGGCGCCGAGCCGGATCAGTTCCTCCATGTCGGCGTAGGTCGCCATCATCCGCCGCCCGCGCATGATGGTAGGCAAAAACGCCGGATCGGCGGCTTTCGGCATGGTGCGGGAGACCGACTTGAGAATATTGATCGCCGGGAAACGGCCGCGCTCGGCGATCGAGCGCTCCATGACGATGTGGCCGTCGAGGATGCCGCGGACCGCGTCGGCGATCGGCTCGTTGTGGTCGTCGCCGTCCACCAGCACGGTGAAGATGGCGGTGATGCTGCCGACGCCGATCCCCGGCCCGGCGCGCTCGAGCAGCTTCGGCAGCTCGGTGAACACGGTCGGCGTATAGCCCTTGGCGGTCGGCGGCTCGCCTGCCGACAGCCCGATTTCGCGCTGCGCCATCGCGAAGCGCGTCACCGAATCCATCAGGCACAGCACCGATTTGTTTTCATCACGAAAATATTCGGCGATCGCCAGGGTAAGGTAAGCCGCCTGCCGCCGCATCAGCGCCGGCTCGTCCGAGGTCGCCACCACCACCACCGAGCGCTTCAGCCCGGCATCGCCGAGGTCGTCCTGCAAGAATTCCTGCACCTCGCGGCCGCGCTCGCCGACCAGGCCGATCACGGTAATATCGGCGTCGACGTTGCGCGCCAGCATCGACAGCAGCACCGACTTGCCGACGCCGGAGCCGGCGAAGATGCCCATGCGCTGGCCGCGGCAGCAGGTCAGGAACGTATTGAGCGAGCGCACCCCGAGATCGAGCGGCGCGCCGACCCGCTTGCGCGAATGCGCCGGCGGCGGCGCATTGCGATAGGGCATCGGCGACGCGCCTTGCGGCAGCGGCCCCTTGCCGTCGATCGGCTCCCCCATCGCATTGAGGACCCGGCCGAGCCAAGCCGGCGACGGCCGCACCTGGCTGGCCGCGTTGGCGATCACGGCGCGCAGACCGCGGCGGACGCCGTCGAGGCCGGCGAACGGCATCACCACCGCGTTGTCGCCGGAGAAGCCGATCACCTCGCACGGGATGAAGCGATTGCCGCCGGTCTCGATCACGATCCGGGCGCCGACCGACATTGCGTGGATCGGGCCGGCGATCTCGACCATCAGGCCGCGCACCCCGACCACGCGACCGTAGATATTGACGCCGTCGATATCGGCGATCTGCTCGGCCAGCGCCTTCATTGCGAAAACCTTAAGTTTCCGCGCTTTAGGGCCCGGCTCTTAACTTCGTGTTTACCCGCATCGTTAATCATTGCGTCACTGTCTTTGGTGACTGAGCGCGCTCGACCGTCAGAATGAAGGTCGAATCGCGGGAGTTGGTTAGGCCCGCCTCTTAATGTGGAACCTGAACGCGAACGGATAGGAAAAACTGCTTCGAGCCAATATCTTAGGGCGATTCGAAAAAAATTGCACTTGAAGAGCTTGCGCACCCGAAACAGATTTTGTTAACCATATGTTGTCAGGATCCGAATCAGTTGTTTCAAAGGCGTTTTGAGTGCCGCAAGTGCGGCCGACCTGACGCCCGGGGCGGCGACTATTAGGGGACTGGCATGCGCGTATTGCTGATTGAAGATGACAGCGCCGTCGCGCAGTCAATCGAGCTGATGCTCAAATCCGAGAGCTTTAACGTCTATACGACGGATCTCGGGGAAGAGGGTGTCGACCTCGGTAAACTTTACGATTACGACATTATCCTACTCGATCTCAACCTGCCTGACATGTCCGGCTACGACGTGCTCAAGCAGCTTCGGGTGTCAAAGATCAAGACCCCGATCCTGATCCTCTCCGGCCTCGCCGGTATCGAGGACAAGGTCAAAGGTCTCGGCGTCGGTGCCGACGACTACATGACCAAGCCGTTCCATAAAGACGAACTGGTGGCCCGTATCCATGCGATCGTGCGCCGTTCCAAGGGCCATGCCCAGTCGGTGATCCAGACCGGCGACCTGGTGGTCAATCTCGACACCAAGACTGTGGAAGTCGGCGGCCAGCGCGTGCATCTGACCGGCAAGGAATACCAGATGCTGGAGCTGCTCTCGCTGCGCAAGGGCACCACGCTGACCAAGGAAATGTTCCTCAACCATCTCTATGGCGGCATGGACGAGCCCGAACTGAAGATCATCGACGTCTTCATCTGCAAGCTGCGCAAGAAGCTGGCCAACGCTTCCGAAGGCCGCAACTTCATCGAAACCGTCTGGGGCCGCGGTTACGTGCTGCGCGAACCGCACGAGCACGAAGAGCGCATCCCCGCCTGATCAAGGGTTTACGGCGAGCAACTCGCTCGCTCCTCCCGACTGAACCCCGCCGTAACGGCGGGGTTTTTGTTTGTGGGGATTGAACGCTCCAGGTCTGTGCGCCGACAGATCGAATATGCGATCGTGCCACCCCTCATCGTGCCGCAAGCGCATGGATCGAACCCGGGGGCGCGCCATCCAATGATCCTTCAATCCCTGGCCGGGTTGCCGGCGTTCCTGGTGTATTTCTGCACCGGGGTTATCGCGGTCATGGCCTACCTGTTGGTCTATACCCGCATTACCCCGCATAACGAATTCCAGCTGATCCGCGACAATGATCCGGCCGCGGCGGTCGCGCTCGGATTGAGCCTGGTCGGCTTCGTGCTCCCGGTGGTCAGCGCCATCGCCCATTCCGCCAATGTCTGGGATTGCCTGATCTGGAGCGCGATCGCGCTGATCGTTCAGGTCGTGGTCTATTTCATCGTCAAGATTCCGGTACCGAATTTATCTGCCCGAATCGCAGCCGGCGAAATGGCCTCCGCGATCTGGCTCGGGCTGTCATCGCTGGCGGCCGGTGCACTCAACGCTGCCGCGATGATTTACTGATCATGGATGGACCTGCGCGCCGAGAGTTTGGCAAACGGCATCCCGCGCTGGCGCCACCGGCTTCACCGCCGGTAAAGCGCTCCGGCCATGTCGCGTTGCTGCTGATGGGCACTGTCGCGGTGGGCGGCAGCGCTTACGGGCTGATGCCGCGCGAGGATTGCACACCCTCCTCTCCCGGCATGGCCGCGCCGGCGATTTCGCAGCCCGGCACCGGCTGTTCGCCCGGATCTTCGTCCGGAAGCGGCGGCCATGGCGGATCGTGGTCGCACTGGTCACGCACCAATTTCTTCAGCAGCGATGCGTCA
This sequence comes from uncultured Alphaproteobacteria bacterium, assembly GCA_963845435.1. Classification (GTDB taxonomy): domain Bacteria; phylum Pseudomonadota; class Alphaproteobacteria; order Rhizobiales; family Xanthobacteraceae; genus Bradyrhizobium. Next base: position 20,508 of record CAWJSD010000006.1, on the reverse strand, counting down.
TCCGGTCATTCATCTTCGGGCGGCTCTTCCGAATCAAGTTCAGGCAGCGTGACGCGTGGAGGTTTCGGCTCATTCGCGCGCGCCTTCTCGGGTCATTTCTCCAGCGGCAGTTGAAGCTGCGGCGCGCAGAAGCACAACGCCTCGTCATTCCGGGGCGCACCGTAGCGCGAGCCCGAAATTCATACGCCCTGTGGCAGAGTTCTGCACCCAACGCTGATACTGGGGTATGGATTCCGGGTTCATCGCTGCGCGATGCCCCGGAATGACGATCGCGCATTCTTGGCTTGCCTGATCGTGACACGCATGCCTGAATGGCAGAGGATCAATCACGCCCGCACACCTTGAGGCCGCCCATGAAACGCTCGCGCCGCGTCATCCTGACCATGATGGGCTCCGCGGCCGCCGGCGCGGTATCGATGGGGTTCGTGCCGCGGACCTATTGCGGTCCCGGCCTGTCCGAGGTGCCGGGCCCGAACGGCAGGCCGTATTGCCGTCCGCTCTCCGGCGGTTTCGGCCGCACGCCGTTTCGATTGCATGGCCACGATCGCGCTCACGGTGGCGGCGGTCACTTCCACGGTGGCGGCGGATAACCGTCGCCGATGCGGCGCATCGCTTGCCCCGAGCGCGACGACTGGCAGTCCACCGCGGACGCCTGCGGCTTCGATTTTCACACCATCGACGGTGAACGCTATTGGGACGAGCGCGCGTATTACGCGTTCACGCTGGAGCAGATCGAACAGCAGATCGAGGCGCCGACCGCCGAGATCGACGCGATGTGCCTCGAACTGGTCGGTCGGGCGGTTGACGATGAAGCATATCTGCGGCGGCTGAAAATTCCCGAAGCATTCTGGCCGCTGCTGTCGGATAGCTGGCACCGCGACGATCTCAGTCTCTATGGCCGGCTCGACTTCAGTTTCGACGGGCGCAATCCAGCCAAGCTGCTGGAATACAATGCGGACACGCCGACCTCGATCTTCGAGGCCGCGGTGTTCCAGTGGACCTGGCTCGAACAGGCAATCGAACGGCAGATCGTTCCGGCCCGCGCCGATCAATTCAATTCGATCCATGAATGCCTGATCGAGGTCTGGAAGAAGCTCGGCCAAGGCCGCCACCTTCATCTTGCCGGCATGACCGACAATTCCGAGGATGCCGGCACCCTTGCTTACCTCGAAGATACCGCCAGACAGGCCGGGCTTGCGACCACATCGATCGATATCGAGGAGATCGGGCTGCGCGACGACGGCGTGTTCGTCGATCTCGACGGCCGGCCGATCGAGCTATCGTTCAAGCTCTATCCCTGGGAATGGATGTTTCACGACGATTTCGGCAAGGACATCGCCAAGGCGCCGACGCGCTGGATCGAGCCGCCGTGGAAGGCGATCCTGTCCAACAAGGGTGTGCTGCCGTTGCTGTGGGAGATGTTTCGCGGCCATCCGAACTTGCTGCCGGCTTTTTTCGAAGACGACCCGGAGGCCGCGCAGCTCGGCGCATTCGTTCGTGCGCAAGCCGCTTTATTCCCGCGAAGGCGCCAATGTCTCGTTGGTCAGCGGCGGCGTCACCCTGATGGCGCAGGAAGGCCCCTACGGCGCGGAAGGCTTCATTCGCCAGGCGCTGGCGCCGCTGCCGGATTTTTCCGGCCAATATCCGGTGTTGGGAAGCTGGCTGGTCGACCACGCCCCGTGCGGACTCTCGATCCGCGAGGACCAGAACCCGATCACCGGCAACAGCTCGCGGTTTCTGCCGCACGCGATCCTGTAAGATCAGCGCGCTGAGCGCAACCACCCTCAACGGGATCGAGCCGGCGCCCACCGCGGTTCGGCCCGCGCTCGGAACATAAAGTCCGCGGCGGTCCGGGAACGGTTTGAAGGCCTCGGTCAATCCGACCACGGTTTCGGCCGCGCCAAGCATCAGATAGCCTTCGGCGTCGATCTGCCTGGCGAGCCGCCGGAACACGGCGCTCTTGGTGTCCTGATCGAAATAGATCAGCACGTTGCGGCAGAAGATCACGTCGAAAACGCCGAGATGGGCGAAGTCCTGCAGCAGATTGAGCTGCTTGAACTGCACCATGGCGCGGAGATCGGAGTGAAGCTGCCACATCTCGCCGATTTGCGTGAAATGCTTCACCAGCAACTGGATCGGCAGGCCACGCTGCACTTCGAACTGGCTGAACAGCCCGGCCCTGGCTTTTTCGAGCACGGCCTGCGACAGATCGGTGGCGACGATCTCGATCCGCCAGCCTGCCAGCGCCGGGCCGAATTCCTTCAGGCTCATCGCGATCGAATACGGCTCTTGCCCGGTCGAAGACGCCGCGCACCAGATCCGGAGTGAGCGCCGGCTGGCGCGCGCCTTCAAAAGATCGGGCAGCACCGTCGCCTTCAAATGATCGAACGGAATCTTGTCGCGAAAGAAGAAGGTCTCGTTGGTGGTCATCGCCTCGACGACTTCGGCCGTCAATGATTCCGGACCGCTCTTCAGCTTCTGGATCAGTTCGGGCAACCCCGCCAAGCCCGCTTTCCGCGCCAGCGGCAGCAGCCGGCTTTCGACCAGATATTGCTTGTCCGCGGACAGATCGAGGCCCGAACGTTCCTTCAGCAGCTTGCGCAGAAAGTCATAGTCCATCGGTGTCACGAACGATCTCCCGAAAACACACGAACTAATTTCGGTGCGATCTGATTGAGCGGCAAAATGGCAGCGCAGATGCCCGCATTGGCGGCCGCACCCGGCATCCCCCAGACCACGCTGGTGGCTTCGTCCTGGGCGATCACGCTGCCCCCGGCGGCCACGATATCCTTGCCGCCGCGCATGCCGTCCGAGCCCATGCCGGTCAGCACCACCGCGAGCAGGCTGCCTTGCCAGATATCGATCGCCGACGTGAACAAGGGATCGACCGCGGGTTTGCAGAAGTTGACTGGAGGTCCATCGTCCAGCGCGATCGCGGCGTCGACGCCGTGACGCACCACGCGCATGTGGCGTCCACCTGGCGCGAGATAAATGGTGCCGGGTTTGACGATCTCGCCGTCGATGGCTTCGTGCGCCGGCCGATGGCTGGCGCGCGCGAGATGCTCCGCCAGAATCGTGGTGAAGGTCGGCGGCATATGCTGGGTGATCAGCACCGGGAAGCGGTCGATCACCGGACCGATCTCGGCCACCAGCGTCATCAGCGCCTGCGGGCCGCCGGTCGATGAGCCGATCAGGAGCGCGCGCGGAGCATGTATGCCGAAGGCGCGGCGTGCCAGCACCGGAGCCACGGCCGGCGCCGGAGCCGGCATCTGTCGGGATACCAATCCCGGCGACGGGTCGCGGGACCGGTCGAGGCCGGGAGCGAGCGAGGGGCTCGTCACCGCCGGCGCGGCGCGGCGGGCCTTGGCGCCGAAGGTGCGGATCTTCTGGATCAGGTCATGATGAAAGATGTCGGCCGCGCTCGGCTCGCGCGTGCTTTCGGGCTTTGGAATGTAATCCGAGGCACCGAGCGACAACGCCTTGAAGCTGATCTCCGCATTGCGGCGGGTCAGGGTCGAGGCCATGATGATGATGAGGTTGCGCTTTTTCGCCAGCAGTTTCGGCAACGCGGAAATGCCGTCGAGTTCCGGCATTTCGATATCGAGCACGGCAACGTCGGGATTGACCCGTTCGAGCTGGTTGACGGCGTCCAGACCGGTGCGCAGCGACGCCGCCACCACCATGTCGGACTCGGCATTGATCCAGCGCGAGATCAATCCGCGGATCACGACGGAATCATCGACCACCATCACCCGCAATGGGTCCTGGCGGGTCGAACTGGTGGGCGCAGTGGCTGTCAACGCAATACTCATTACTCACCGGATACGGGGGCTAAGCGGCAAAAACGCGAAACTAATAACGCCGAAGGCCGTATAGCCGCCGGATCGATACGCCAATTAGATCAGGCCAACTTCCTGGAATTTCGCGGTGACGATGTCCTTGTCGAACGGCTTCATGATGTACTCGTTGGCGCCGGCGTGCAGCGCGCGGGCGATATGCGCGACGTCGTTCTCGGTGGTGCAGAACACCACCTTCGGCTGGTCGCCGCCGGGCATCCGTCGCAGATTGCCGAGGAACTCGTAGCCATCCATGACCGGCATGTTCCAGTCGAGCAGGATCGCCTCGGGCAGCCCGCGCTTGCAGACCTCGAGCGCCTTCTCGCCGTCCTCAGCTTCCACGATCTGGAAATCCAGCCCTTCGAGGATGCGGCGCGCGACTTTCCGGATCACGCTTGAATCATCCACCACCAGACATGTTCTCATATCAGCCTCTGTGCTTCGAAACCTGTAAGCGACGTTTCCATTGTCGGTCGGCCACCGTGGCCGTTATCGTCTTGTTATGCGGCCTGTTGCGTCGGGAGCAATTCGAGTACGCGGTCGACATCGAGGACGACCATCAATTGCCCGTCGAGGCGATGGACACCGCCGGCGAGCTTGGCCATGCGGGGATCGAGGTTGACGGGGTTTTCTTCGCGGCCGTCGTCGGGCAGCGTCAGCACCTCGCCGATCTGATCGATCAGCAGGCCGTAGGATTCGCCGCGCAGGTCGACGCCGACCGCCATCGCCGGCTTGCCGTCGTCGTTGCGGGGCAGCCCGAGCCGGGCGCGCATGTCGACCACGGTGACGATGCGGCCGCGCAGATTGAGGACGCCGGCGATCTCGCTCGACGACAACGGCACCCGTGTCAGCCGCTCCGGCATGAACACGTCCTGCACCCGGGAGATCGGCAGTCCGAACAACTGGCCTCCGATCATCGCGGTGACGTATTCGGCGACAGTGCCTTCGGCGATCTTGACGACGGTCTTGGTTTCCTGGGACATGTCAGGCAGCCCTGCTCAGTTCGGCGGTTTGTTCTTTCAGCGCCGCGATCAGCCCGGGGCGGTCGAACTTGGCAACGTAGTCATGGAAGCCGGCCAGCCGGCCGCGCTCGATCGCCGCCGGCGACACCACCGAGGACAATGCGATGATCGGCATCGCGCCAAAATGCTGGTCGGCGCGAATGGTCTCGGCGAACTCGAAGCCGTTCATGTCGGGCATCTCGATGTCGGTCAGCACCACGTCGAAGTTCTGGCCCGAGCGCAGCGCGGTAAGGCCTTCCTGCGCATTCGGCGCCACCCGCACCCGGTAGCCGGCCGCTTTCAGCACCGGCGCCAGCATGTTGCGGAAGAACGCGCGAGTCGTCGACCAGCAGCACCGATTGCGCCGACACCGACGGCCGCATCTCCTTGCGCGAGAACCAGTCGGCGAACGCCATCGGCAGGAAGTGGCCGACGTCGATCACTTCGGTGGCCTGGCCCTTGATCACGGCCGAGCCGAGGATGCCCTCCTGCGAGCCGGCGACCTCGATGTGCAGCTTCTCCTCGACGATGTCGATGATCTCGTCGACCACCAGCCCCATCGAGCGGCCGTCGTCGGAGAACACCAGGATCGGCTGCGCGCCCGAGGTCTGGACATTGACCCCGGCCATCTGCACCAGCGGCATCAACTGGTCGCGGTACTGCACCATGTAGCGGCCGTTGGAGAGTTCGATCTTGTCGCTGGCGATCTCTTCCAGCCGGGTGACGAGGCCGAGCGGCACCGCCTTGGGCTGGGTCGAGCCGGCGCGGAACACCAGCAGCGAGGTCAGCTGTTCGGCGGCGCTGGCGCGCGAGGCCGCGTTGTCTTCCGCGATCTCGTGCGAGGCCGCACCGGAGGCGCCGAGCGCCTTCGCGATCCCGTTGGGATCGATGATCATGATGACGGCGCCATCGCCCAGGATGGTGTTGCCGGAGAACATGTCGATGTGACGCAGTTTGGTCGACATCGGCTTGACCACGATTTCCTCGGTGTGGAACACGCCGTCGACCACGATGCCGAAGGTCTGATTGCCGACCTGCGTCACCACGATGAAGCCGTTCTCGGGATCGCGACGACGAACCGTCGTCGATCTTGAGCAGCTTCTTCAGGTGCATCAGCGGCAGCAGCTTGTTGCGCAGCCTGAGGACCGCGGTGTCCTTGATGCGCTCGATGCGGTGCTCGGAATTGGCCCGCGCCCGCACCAGTTCGACCACCGCCAGTTGCGGGATCGCGAACCGGTCGCCGCCGGCTTCGACGATCAGCGCCGAGACGATCGCCAGGGTCAGCGGGATCTTGATGGTGACGCGAGGAGCCCTCGCCGGCCACCGACTTGATGTCGATGGTGCCGCCGATCTGGTCGATATTGGTGCGCACCACGTCCATGCCGACGCCACGGCCGGACACGCTGGTGATCGGCGGCCGCGGTCGAGAAGCCCGGCGCGAAGATGAACTTGTGGATCTGGGCCTCGGTCATCTTCTCCAGTTCGGCCTCGGTGACGAGACCGTTGGAGATCGCCTTGGCCTTGATCCGCTCGGTGTTGAGGCCGCGGCCATTGTCGGCGATGCAGATGATGATGTGGCCGCCTTCATGATAGGCGGAAAGACGGATGGTGCCCTGCTCCGGCTTGCCGGCGGCGGCGCGCTCGGCCGGGGTCTCCAGGCCGTGATCGGCGGAGTTGCGCACCATGTGGGTGAGCGGATCCTTGATCAGGTCGAGCACCTGGCGGTCGAGCTCGGTGTCGGCGCCGTGCATCTCCAGTTCGATCTGCTTCTGCAATTCGCCGGAGAGGTCGCGCACGATCCGCGGCAGCTTCTGCCAGGCATTGCCGATCGGCTGCATCCGCGTCTTCATGACGCCTTCCTGCAGTTCGGCGGTGACATTGGACAGCCGCTGCAGCGGCACCTTGAACTCGGTGTCCTCGTTGCGGCGGGAGATTTCCAGGAGCTGGTTGCGGGTCAGCACCAGTTCGGAGACCATCGTCATCAGATGTTCGAGGGTGTCGACATTGACCCGGATCGACTGGTTGGCGATCTTGTCGCCCTCGGCGACATCGGTCTCGACCACGGTTTTCTTCGGCTTCGCCTCCTTGACGTCCTTGGCGGCTTCTTTCTTCGGCGCGGCGGCCTGCGCAGGCGCGGCGACCGGCTCGGGCGCCGGCGCGATCGAGGGCGCCGCGACCTCGGTCGAGGTCTCGCGGAACGCGCGCTCCAGTTCGTCCAGCGACACTTCGCCGGGGCGCAGTTCGCGCTCCAGGGTCTGCGCCACCAGCGTGCCCGTGACGGCCGCGGGGGCCGGCGGCGCCGTCACAGCCGCGGCGGCCGGGGCAGGCTCCGGCTCGGCCGACGCAGCCGCCATCGCGGCCATGCCGCGCTCGACCATGTCGTGGAGCTGCACGATCAGATCTTCGTCGGAACCTTCCGGCTCGGTTTCGGTGGCTTCCAGTCCGCCGAGGATTTCCTTGATGCGGTCGATGCTGGCCAGGATCAAACTCACCGCGTCGCCGGTGACCGGCATGCCGTCGCGGAATTTGCCCATCAGGGTCTCGCCGGCATGGGCCAGCGCTTCCAGTCGCGGCAATCCCAGAAAGCCGCACGTGCCCTTGATGGTGTGGACGAGGCGGAAGATGTTATCCAGTATCTTGGCGTTGTTCGGATCCTGCTCGAACCGCACCAGCTGATTGTCGACCGTGTCCAGGCTCTCGCTGGTCTCGGTCAAAAACTCCCGCAACAAATCATCCATGAAACCAACCCTGGTACGCAAGGGCACGCCACGTCGGCACGCCTGTCGGAGCATGGGGAGTTTCTATGCAAAGCGTTTAATATTGGTTGAGTATTTGGAAAAGAACGCTCTCAACAAAGAGCTAAGAGCGTTTTGACGCTTTGCGCGCGCGATAAACTACTCATTAACCATAAACGCGCGCGAACGATCTTATTAGGAAGCGGTCACGACGATCGACTCGCCTTCCGGCGCCAGCACGACCTTCAATCCGCAGGACTGCGCCAGCAGCCGCGTATAATAAGGCTGCACCGCATGCGCGTCGACCGAACTGGCGTCGGTCGAACTAAGAAGGTCGGCGATATTCTGCGGCATGCGCGCGTTCAGCCCGCTGGCGGAAACGCGAAAGCTGAGCGCCTCGCCTTCGCCGATCGGATCGACGATGAGCATGCCACCGCGCGGAATGGTCTGCTGCGCGATCACCATCATGTTCAGCAACAGCTTGACGCGATTCTTGGCCAGCAACACCCGCGGCAAATTCCAGGTGATCTTGGTCTTGGCGTCTTCCAGATGACCGCGTGCCATCGCCTGGGCGTCGCCGAGGTCGATCTGCGCGCCGGCCGAACCGGCCGCGCCAAACGCCAGCCGGCAGAACTGCAGCCGCGCCGACGCGGTCTTGGCGCTCTTGCGAATCAAATCGAGGGCGAATTCACGATCTTCCGGCTTGGGATCGTCGTCGAGCACTTCGAGCCCGTTGACGATCGCGCCGACCGGGCTGATCAGATCGTGACATACCCGCGAGCATAGCAGCGCCGCCAGTTCGAGAGCGTCGGGGGCGGGACCGGGAGACGAGGTGCCAGACATGAGGTTTTCCTGGAAATTGGCGCGGCGCGGACTATCGCGAATCACGCCCGCCTGCTGGTTTGATACACTGCGGGGGCGAATGGCGCCAACGCAAGGCCACCGTGCCGCGCGGCCCTTTTTCGCCCACAGCCGGATTGCCGCGTGTTCTGATTCGGCGGCAAGGTGTAGGCAATAATCGACCGCATTAGGGCACGCTCACGAAAGGGGCAGGTTTTGTCGGAACTCGTGATCGATCGCGATGGCGCGGCCGCTCTGATGGAAGCGCTGACCGGCCTGGTCATCCGGGCCGGCGCGGCCATTCTCGCGGTCGACCGCCACCGCATGAAAGTAGACGGCAAGGTGGATGGATCGCCGGTGACCGAGGCCGACCTCGCCGCCGACCGGGTCATTGCCGAGGGCCTCGCCAGGCTGGTTCCGGCGGTCCCGGCGATCTCCGAGGAGCATCTGCTGCGGGCAACGGCGCCCTATCACGGCAGTTTTTTTCTGATCGACCCGCTGGACGGCACCAAGGAATATGTCTCCGGCCGCGACGAATTTACCGTCAACCTCGCGCTGCTCAGCCACGGCAAGCCGCTGTTGGGCATCATCGGCGCGCCGGCGCTGGGATTGATCTGGCGCGGGCTGGTCGGACAGGGCGCGGAGCGGATGACGGTTTCAGGCACCGCGGCGAACGCCGCCCAGACGATCCATACCCGCCGCTTTCCGGCATCGGGCCAATCCTGGACTGCCGCCGTCAGCCGGTCGCATGGCGACGCCAGGACCGAGAGCTTCATCGACCAGCGGCCCGGCGCAACCCGGGTCGAATTGGGTTCGGCGGTCAAGTTCGGCCGGGTCGCGGAAGGCGGCGTCGATATCTATCCGCGACTGGCGCCGACGTCCGAATGGGATATCGCGGCCGGCCACGCCATCGTCACCGCGGCCGGCGGCAAGGTCACCGACGCCAAGGGCGCGGCGTTGCACTTCGGCACCGGCGCGAAAGACTTCATCGTGCCGGAATTCATCGCCTGGGGCGATCCGGCGGCGGCGGGCTAGTTTTAAACCTCGGCCTATTCCGCCAGTGTCTGCAGAATAGCGGGCCAGCGCTGGGTCGCGCTGCGCAACAATCGCGCGCTGTCCGCGGCAAAAGCGGCCCGGCTTTCCTCCCGGCTGAACAGATAAAGGCGCTGCCCCGAGATCAGCCAGAATCGGGGGCTACCGGCCACGGTCACCCCCCTTGCCAGATCGACCGGATCGTAGCCGCCGAACTGGGGACCGTAGATCTCGGGATGGGCGAGGAACGAAGCGCGATTGCCCTGATTGCGAAAACGCCAGACCGCGCCATCCTGCGGCGCCTCGAAATCCTCGCTGCCGGGTTCGGCGGCGCCATCGACGAAATAGGCGACCGGATCGAAGCCCTCGATGGCCAGACCCGAAAACCGGTTCACCACCACCCGCTCGGTGGTGGAAGCGCACGCAGTCATCGGCGCGCCACCCGAAACGACCAGACACAGGCAACCAAAGATCCAGGCTATTCCGCGGCGCAAAGCCCTTTTGAAACAAGTACCGTTTTCTTGCTGCCGTGATGCCGTCATTGACGCTATCGAACCGATCTGTGGTGCCGCTTGGGCGGTGCCGCAAAACTGCACGAAACTGCTTAACCAATCCGAAAGCAGCCCGCCACTTATCCGCCAGTTCTGGTCGAAGCCTCCATTCAGGCCCTTCACCCGCAGTTTGCGTACCGGTGTCGCGCCCCTCATCGTCCTGATCAGCACAGAAAAATGGCCCCGATTAAGGGGCCATCTAACTTACATCTCTCTCATCATCTTGCGCATCATGTGATGGCGGTGATGCCGATGCATCATCATTCTGTCCCGATGCATTTCCCGGTGCATCATGCCACGGTGCATTCCCCCGTCGCGGTGCATGCCCATGCCACCGCGATCCATCATCCTGTCCTGTGCGTTGGCGGCACCCGCGAATGCAATTGTTGCCAGCGCTGCCAACGCGATTGAAAACTTTTTCATAGTACGTCCTCTGTGGAAAATGTTTGCGATATCGCAGAGGCCGAACGGATGGGGGGACCATGCGTTCCTATCGCACTTGGGAGAATATTGCGCTCGGTTTGAAACCACCTGGAGTGCGGTGCGAGATGGAGACGCGAAGTCGAGCAACATCCCGCGCCGACCGGTCCGTCAAAGCGCGGCCGGTAGGAACGGCGAGACGGATGGTCGATTTATCCTCGGGTCGCCTGCCTCCTCGGAAGATGTCGGCGGCCTGCGCGGTTCGGCCGTAGCTCCAGCCACCGACCGAGCCGCGCCCCTTGATCCCATCATCGCTACGTCACCGACGCGCGTCCTTATGGACGTCCTGCATGCCGCGTACTCGGGTACGTTCTCCTGTTTCCCGATGTTTCGCCGGGAAACCAAGGATTTAGCCGTGTCAATATGGACACTGCCGCGGTGCCGTCATAGTTGATACCGATAACAATCGAGTTCGGGGGACAATGGACGCAACCTAGAGCCGTTCATGTTGGCGTCAGGTTTAGGCTGCGACCATGTTTTCTTTGCCCAGAGGGACTTTCATGGTTTTCGCCTCTCGCCTTGCCGCGGTGACGCTCGCCGCCGTCTTGTGCTGGACCGCGCCTGCGGCCTCGCAGCAGGTGGAACAACAGCCTTTGCCGCCGCCGGGCCAGCCCTATCAGCAGCAACAGCCTTATCCGCAACAGCAACCCTATGTTCCGCCGCAGCAGCCCTATGTGGTGCAAGGCGATCCGGCACCCCCGCCACCGCCACGCGCGCAGGCCAGTCCCAACACCTATGCGCCCGATGAATTGGTCGGCGCCGGACACCGGTTTTTCGGCAACGTCTCGCGTGGCCTGGCGTCGGTGATCGAGCGCGCGGTGAGCCAATGGGGCCTGCCCAACGGCTATGTACTGGGCGAGGAAGGCAGCGGCGCCTTTGTCGCGGGGCTTCGATACGGCGAAGGCACGCTCTACACCAAGAATGCCGGCGATCTCAGGGTCTACTGGCAGGGTCCGTCGCTGGGCTTCGACTGGGGCGGCGACGGCGCGCGCACCATGACGCTGGTGTATAATCTTCCCGCCACCAACGCGATCTATCAGCGCTTCGCCGGCATCGACGGCTCGGCCTATATCATCGGCGGATTCGGCATGACCGCGCTGACCGCCAACAACATCGTGCTGGTGCCGATTCGCTCCGGCATCGGCCTGCGGCTCGGCGCCAATATCGGCTATCTGAAATACACCCCGCGCGCGACCTGGAATCCGTTCTAACGGATTGCGAGCAGGCGATGTTGCGGGACTGAAACGGTTCTGGTCGGAGATTCACCTTAACGCGGCGTTGCGCTGGCATTTACCGTGGCGCCCGTGGCATTGTGATTAACGAGGGGTTTCCGGCCCGGAATTCGGACGTTTTCACACGGTTTTGCTGCGCGCAGCGGGGAGTTTCGCCGATGGTCGAGCCGATCATGTATCTGGCGATCGGTTTTCTGGTCTCGATGTTGTTCGGGTTGATGATCGTGCCGCTGGTGCATAACCGCGCGGTACGGCTGACCACCCGGCGCATGGAGGCGGCGACGCCGCTGTCGATGGCCGAGATCCAGGCCGACAAGGATCAGTTGCGCGCGGAATTCGCGATGTCGGCGCGGCGGCTCGAGATGAGCGTCGACCAGCTCAAGAACAAGACCACCAGCCAGCTCGCCGAACTCGGCAAGAAATCCGATGCGATCAACCGCATGAAGATCGAGCTCGGCGAAAAGAACGCCACCATCTTCGCGCTCGAAGCCCGCGAGAAGGCGGTCAAGGAACAGCTGCGGGCCACCGAAGAGGAATTCGCCGCCAAGACCGAATCGCTGCGCGGCGCCGAGCAGGCACTGACCGACAAGCAGAGCGAGCTGGCCAAAATCAATCATGAATTGTCGGACCGGTCGCAAATGGCCGACAGCCGCCAGGTCGAATTGGTCGCGGTGCGCGCCCAGATCGAGGAATTGAAGGGCCGCGTCGGCGACGCCGAGCGGGAATATTCCGAGACCCAGACCCGGCTCAGCCACGAGCGCGGTGAATTCGGCGTCCGCCACCCGCGAGCTGACCGAAGCCCGCGGCCGGGTCGAGAATCTGAACCAGCGCGTCACCGATCTCGACCGCCAGTTGATCGTCCAGGTCAAGGAAGCCGAAATGCTCGGCAACCGCGTCACCGATCTGGAAGGCCGGCTTGCCACCCAGGGCAAGCTATTGGCCGAGCGCGACTATGAAAACAACCAGCTCCGTCAGCAGAACGAGGCCGACAAGCGCGCCGCCAAGGAGTTGCGCGACGAGATCGCCAGCCTGAGCGGCGGCAAGCTGCCGGCGATCGAAAAGCTGCGCACCGAGAAGGCCGCGGTCGAGGAACAGCTCGGCATCGCCCGCGACGAGCGGTCCAAGCTGCAGCGCGACATCAACGCGATCAAACAGCAGGCCGAAAGCTCCTGGGCCACCGAGCGCATGGAAAATGCGCTGCTGCGCGAGCGCATCAACGACATCGCGGCCGAGGTCGCCAAGCTGGCGATGACCCTGGAAGGCCCGAATTCGGCGATCGAGGCCATGCTGGCCGCCGAACCGGTGGCGCCGAAGCCGGTCAAGGCCGCCTCCGGACCCGCCGCCAATGACAGCATCCCCGAGGGCGGCGGCACCCTGGCCGAACGAATCCGGGCGCTGCAATCCCACGCCTCCCGCGCCCGCCAGCAAGGCGCTTGATATCGCTATGATTTCGCGATTCCGTCGGGATCGCTTGACACCAGTGCCCCGCACTTCGTAAATCGCGGGCTCTGACGGGGTGTGCCAGCCGGATTTCGTTCCGGCGCTCGCGCACCACCATCCCGGGCGCATAGCTCAGCGGGAGAGCGTTCCCTTCACACGGGAGAGGTCCAAGGTTCGATCCCTTGTGCGCCCACCACGCTTCGCCATCAGGGCTACGCGTGGCGCAGCCACGGATGACCGAAACGGGAAGCGTGTCCGGCGTAGCTTGAGCGCAGCGAGAACGCAGACGGACCGGTCCCGCGAACCCTATCCCACTGAACCCGGTTCGCCACAAATGATGGCCGGAATCGGCCGGCCGTTGGCTGCCGTGGCGGACCGGATCAAAATGCGAAAAACAACCCCATGCAAAGGTGCGTGGCCGGATCGACTGGATACACGTTTACCGAATTTGACTTGCTCCGTCGGGCAAATCAGTGACTTAATGACATATTGGGGAAGCTGAGCGAGAACTGTTGCCCGCATGAAGCGCAATGCGAGGTGGCGCTCCTGGAGTACGCTGGGGCTCGAGATCAGATCATGGGCCAGGCGATTTTTGGCATGAGCAGCCTTCATACAGCGTACCGCAACCTTCGCTGATCAAGGCCGTCAATACGATGCCGACCGTCCCCGATGGTCGGCCGCCGACACCGCCCCCCTGCGCCACCGCCGGGCCAGGACGCCGACGAAGACCGAGCGCGACGCGTAAAGCGGCACTCTTCGCGTGGCGCCCGCGCCGGGCGGCTCAGGGGACCAATGCAAGTCCGCTGCTCCCGGGTAGCGGACTTCATGAAACTAACTTCCTGCGTCGGCTAAGGGCCAATAGCGGACTTGGCAAAAAGGAGCTAGCGCTGATCCAACTGCGCGATTTGAAAACTGTAGGGCCTTTAAGATGCCTGCGCCATCATCTTGCGAATTGCCACCGACAAGTCGGCCTGGCTGAAGGGCTTCTTCAATAACGCCTGCTCGCCGGCAGGCGTTTCGGGGATAACGCGTTGTGCCGTATAACCCGACGTGAGCAGGACCGGCAATGAGGGACGCAAAGAACCGACCTTCCGAGCTAATTCGACACCGCTCATGCCGTCCGGCATGACGACATCGCTGAATACCAAGTCCAGCACGGTATCCGCCCTTACGATCTCGAGCGCGGCGCGTCCGGTAGCTGCGGAAAGCACCGAATACCCCAAATCTTCCAACATCCCAATCGTCGTGGCCCGGACATCCGCGTCGTCCTCAACGACCAAAACCACTCCAGTTCCTGTCTGCAACGCGGTTTCCGTCATTGTTCGCGCGAGCACGACTGAGTCGGTCGACCGTTTTAAGAACACTTCAATGAGCGTCCCGTTGCCCGGCGCACTCGTGACAGCGACAAATCCTCCAGACTGTTTCGCAAAACCGTAAACTTGGCTCAAACCGAGGCCCGTACCTTTTCCAACATCTTTGGTCGTGAAGAAAGGTTCGAAGACGTGCGCTAGCACTTCTGGCGACATCCCAACGCCGGTATCAGCAACAGATATCATCGCGTATTCACCCGCGGACGCTTCCCATCGAGAGGCCAATGCTTCGTCAACGCTACGATTAGCTGTCTTGACGACCAACCTTCCTCCCTGAGGCATTGCGTCCCGAGCGTTGATTGCGAGGTTCAAGATTGCTGTTTCCAGTTGGTGCGGGTCGGTGCGGCACTCCCACAGATCGGGATCCCGGACCAACTCGATCTTAACGGTCTCGCCGACGGCGCGGTCGACAAGATGTTCGAAGGTCGGGATGAGGTCGTTGATCTGCACCACCTCCATCTGCAGATTCTGACGGCGGGAGAATGCCAGCAATTGCTGGTTTAGCTTCGATCCGCGCGCCACGGCCTGGCGGGCCGCTTCGAATAGCCGGGCGACCTTCGCGTCTTCCGGTATACGCCGTCCCAGCATGTCCAGGCTGCCGCCGATGATCATCAGAAGGTTGTTGAAGTCGTGAGCGATGCCGCCCGTCAGCTGGCCGACTGCTTCCATCTTCTGGGCCTGCCGCAACTGTTCGTCGACCTCGCGCCTTTGGGTGATGTCGGCGGTCACCCCGGTTATCCGGACCGGTCGATCTCCGTCATAGAAGGTTTGGCCCTTGACGTTGACCCATCGCACCGCATCGTCATTTACCCTGCGGATGCGGTGCTCGAACTCAACGGCTCCCCCGGCGGCGGCTTTCTCGAAAGCGTGCCGAACCTTGGTTTGGTCTTCCGGCACAAAGTGGCCGATCAACGTCGTCAGATTAAAGGGAAGCTGAGAGGTCTTGTTGCCGAATATCCGGTCATGCCGGAGCGAGCACCGCATGCCGTGGTCGAAAAGATCGAGTTCCCAGATGCCCATCTCAGCGGCGTCGAGCGTCAGTTGGAGATTTTCTTCCGTCTTGCGCCGTTCGATGATCTCGTCGGCCAATCGTTGGTTTGCGGCACCCAATTCGAGCGTCCGCATGCGGCTGGACGTCAAGTCCGTTACGATGCCGCACACCAGCCGCGGCATCGTAACGTCCACCTTCAGATCGATGAGCGAGATGTTGACGGGCACATCGCGGCCGGAGCCGTTGACGATGGTGAATTCTCCTGAGACTCCTGGGCCGGCCCCGGTGTCGATCATGCAAGACAAGGCCTTGCCTTCTTCCAGGCTGAAGAACTTCGCCAACGGAAGACCAATGACACTGTCGTGCGGGCTTGCGACGAGCGCCGCGAAACGCTCGTTGCAGTACAGGATGATCCCGCTTTCCGAGAGCGTGATCGCTCCTTCCTGCATCTGCTCGACGAGCACCCGATAGGGACGATCGGCGTTTTCGAGCGTGTAGACCTGTTGCCCGTGCGATCCGGCGATGACGACGGCGTCTACCTCCCCGGTCCGGATGGCCTCCAGGGTCTCCTCCGCCTCTCGGAGCCGGGAAATCAGTTCCTCGTGGGCCAGTGACGCGTAGTCCGCCTCAATGTCGTGGCGTTCCGTCATCGTATCTTCAGCCGCCCGGTTTCATTGGCGTCACGTTTAACCCCGCCAGCACCTTTTCCTTGTCCGAAAGGTCTCCGATGAACCTACGCAAAGGTTCGGGCAGGATCTTTACGAGCGTGGGCGTCGCGATGATCTGCAATTCACGCGTAGCCTCAGGATTTTCATAGACGTCCACGACTTCGAGGTCGTACTGGCCGTGAAGATTCTCCTCGCAGATCTGACGCATGTTGGCGATAGCCCGAGCAGAGCGCGGCGTCGATCCAGTTACGAAAAGACGCAGCCTGTATTTTGCCCCGGCTGGCTCGTCCGTCATGTGGCACTCTTCACGACCGGCCGGAGATCCAGCCCGACGATGACCTTTTCAGTGTTGGAAAGATCGCCGATCATCCGCTTGAGCGGCGGAGGAAGGCGACGGACGAGAGTGGGGATGGCCACGATTTGATCTCCGGCCGCCAGTTGGGGCTGCACGACCAGGTCGACCACCTCGATTTTGTATCGACCTGCGAGATTTTCCTCGCAAATCTTCTGAAGGTTCGCGATCGCCGCAAGCGACTTCGGCGTCTGACCGGCTACGTAAAGCCGCAGATTGAACTCCATGCTCTCGTCGTCAGAGCCTTCGGAATCGGTCATCAGTTGCCTCCGCGTTTCTTCGCCATCGCAGCCCGGTCGGTGGCAGCCGATGCGGTCCTCACGTCCTGATGGGCGACGATCTTGGAAACCTCGTCTTCCTCGGCCTCCAGTTCTGCCCGCATCTCCGCGATCTGTCGTTCTAGGGCTTCTCGTTTGCGCAACAGTTGACGTTTGCGTTGCTCGGTTTCCTCGCCCCGTTCGCGTTCGGCCTCACGCTCGCGAGCCTCTTGCGCCATTCGGGCTGCTCCAGTCAGGACGCCCTCAGGCCCGAGATAGGGGACCGTCAAGTGGATGCCGTCGTTGCTCAGCTCGTATTCACGGATCTGCTTCGAATGACTCATGCCCCGCGACTTGAGCAGATAAAGGATACGGTTGCGCTCGCCATCCGCTTCGACGTCCCGCAACGAGATCCAGGTGTCCATCAGCGAGGACACGCTTCGCTCGCTCTCGCTCATCAGATCATCGACCGCGGACAGGCTCGTGAACACGACCGTGATACCTTTGGTCTTGCAAATATCGGCGAGCCGGACGAGCGTCGCGTGAATCTCCATCGTCGGCCCCCGGAATGCGGAGATCGGATCGACGACGATGGAAGCGGGCTTGAACTGCTCGATGTCCCGGTTCATGCGAGCAAGGTGCATTTCAAAACCGAAGAGACTCGGCCTCGCGGCTTCGAAACGAAGCAATCCGGAGTTTAGATGCTTCTTCAGATCGATACCGACCGATCGCATGTTCCTGACCACCTGGTCGGGAGATTCCTCGAAAGCGAAATAAAGGCTGCGCTCGCCCCGGTCGCATGCGGCATCCGCGAACGCTGCCCCGAAGGTCGACTTGCCCGTTCCGGCTAGACCGGAAATCAGCACGCTCGAACCCTTGTAATAGCCGCCGAGACCCAGCATCGCGTCCAGGTCCTTGACGCCTGAAGGGACGGGTTCGTCCGAGATGCTGTGCCCCAAGCCCGCCGACGTGATCGGCAGGACGCTGATCCCTTCGTCGTCGATCAGGAAGGGATACTCGTTGGTCCCGTGCGACGATCCCCGGTATTTGACGACGCGCAGCCGTCGGGTTACCACCTGTTCCTGGACGCGGTTGTCGAGAAGAACGACGCAGTCGGAGACGTACTCTTCGATGCCAAACCTGGTGAGTTGACCCTCGCCGCGCTCCGCTGTGATGATCGCGGTCACGCCCTTGTCCTTGAGCCAGCCAAACAGGCGGCGGAGTTCCGCTCGCAGGATCGTGGTGTCGGCAAGTCCCGAAAATAGGGCTTCGATGGTATCGAGAACGACCCTCTTCGCACCGATCGTATCGATCGCGTGCCCGAGCCGAACAAATAGACCTTCCAGATCGTACTCACCGCTTTCTTCAATCTCGGCGCGTTCAACCCGAACGTAGTCGATGGCGAGTTTTTTCTTGGCAATTAGGTCATCTACGTCAAATCCAAGCGAATGCACGTTCGCGGCCAGATCGTGCTCGCGCTCCTCGAAACTCATGAAAACGCCGGTCTCGCCGAACTTGGTCGCGCCGTTCACGAGGAACGTCATTCCGAAGAGTGTTTTTCCGCAGCCGGCGGAGCCGCACAACAGGGTTGGTCGGCCGGTCGGTAGGCCTCCAAATGTTAGATCATCGAGACCGCCGATGCCCGTCAATGTTTTTGGCAAATGTATGGATTTGCCCGGAGGGGCAGTCGAGGACTTGGGGCTTGGCATTCAAAAACCTTTTGAAACGGTACGACCGCCCTTGCGGCCTTCAGATCGTCGTTTTGGCGGCGGGCTAGACGCTTCTATCCGCTCCTTTAGGGCCGTCTCGAGGAAATTAGTGAGAGTACGATTTTCGATCTTCGCGCGCGCTCGCGCTGCAGCAAGCAATTCAGGGTCGATTCGAACAGTAATGGCTTGCTTCATTCTGCCGCTCTTAATCGTTAACCCTCCGTTCGTGTATGCCACAAGCAATACGGAAGCCATGCCCATATTTTGAAAAGAGATAGGAACAAAAGCTCTCTTCTTGAATTGAGAACAAACCTCAGGCTGACCGCGAATGACATGGCAACTGAAGTGCAAGCATAGGAGCAGCGCCTTGAATATTTTCCCTGTTGCGGGGGATATGGCCTTCGCGCTAGTGAAATTCAGTCGCAATAGAGCAGGTCTAACAGCTGGCCAGATCCAGCTACGAAACCCCAGGCCGTGCATGGAGGCTGCAAGCTTGAGTGATCGCCGCGAACAAGACCGCATAAACAGCGAAATTGAACGCATTTCCAAGAGCAGCGACCCATTCGCCGCCGCGGTTCGAGCAACCCGAATGCCAATGCTCATTACGGACCCAAACAAGCCGGACAATCCGATCGTTTTCTCGAATGACGCATTCAGTCGATTGACCGGCTACGCTCGAGAGGAGGTCTTAGGGCGCAATTGCCGCTTTCTACAGGGGGCACAGACTGATCCAGAAGGGATCGCCAAGATACGCGACGCCATTGAACGTCGGGTACCAATCGAAATAGAAATCCAAAATCATAAGAAGGACGGCCAAGTCTTCTGGAACCGGGTATTAATATCACCGGTCTTCGATGATAGGGGCACGTTAACTCATTTCTTCGCCTCCCAGTTTGACGTGACGCTGGAGCGCGATCACATGGTTCGGCTCCAGCGCGAACGAGATGCTTTAGAAGCCGAGGTCGCGCGACATACCGAAGAGATCACGCGCAGCGAAGACCGTCTGCGTTTTATCCTCAAGGCGGGGCGGATGGGCATCTGGACGCTGGATCTTGCAGCTCAGCGGCTCGTGGCCTCGGCGATCTGCAAAGAAAACTTCGGGAGGCACACCAGCGATCCTTTCAGCTACGGCGATTTGCTCGCCGCCGTTCACCCGGATGATCAGGAACGCATGAAGGCAACCGTCGCCCGCTCCATCGAGGAGCATAAGGATTACGATATCGAATACAAGATTTTGACGCCCAAAGGCGAGTTGCGTTGGGTACTGATCCGAGGCCAAACTCACTACAAGGCAGATGGCTCGCCGTTAAGCATGGCCGGCGTCTCGATCGACATCACCGACCGCAAGCGCGGCGACGATCATCGTGATCTACTATCCGCCGAACTAAACCATCGGGTCAAAAATTCGATGGCGACGATGCAATCCATCGCACACCAAACCCTTCGAAACGCAAGCGATTTAGATCAGGCGCGAGAGACGTTGGACGCCCGCCTGCAGTCGCTATCCGCCGCGCATGACGTGCTGACGCGCGAGAACTGGGAGGGGGCGACCCTTGCCGAAATCGTGGACGGCGCGTTACAGCCTTTCCGCGTCAACCAGGGGAAGCGGTTCGCAACTGGTGGGCCAGACATCAAGCTCCTGCCCAGGAAAGCGCTGGCGCTTGTCCTAGCGCTGCACGAACTGGCCACCAATGCCGTGAAGTACGGAGCCCTGTCCAACGATGAAGGGCGCGTGATCCTGAATTGGCAGCTAGTCGACGGAGCCACAGAGAGCCGTCTGTGGCTGAGGTGGGAAGAACTTGGCGGTCCGGCCGTCTCGTCACCCTCTCGGACCGGGTTCGGAACGCGAATGATTGAGCGAGCCTTGGCGGCAGAATTTGGCGGGTCGGCCGAGATCGAGTATCGACCGCGCGGGGTCGTGTTTACGATCGAGGCGCCACTGTCTGACACGCCGCCTTAGTTCTAATCTCCGCTGCCTTCGGTAAGTATATGCATCTGTCCGCTTTGGGTCAAA
>CAWJSD010000005.1:0-103647 GCA_963845435.1 uncultured Alphaproteobacteria bacterium | reverse complement strand
CAGGGCCGGCGTCTTGAACACGACGTCGAACTGGCCGTTGCCTTTGATTTCGCCGATGAACACCGGCTTGGTGATGTGATGGTTCGGAAGCACCTTGGCGATGCCGCCGGTCAGGTTCGGCGTTTCGGTGCCCGGCAGCGCGTCGATCACCTTGTCGGCGTCGGTCGACTTCACCTTCTCGACCGCCTTCACCCACAGATTGAAGCCGATATAGGTGGCTTCCATCGGATCGTTGGTGGTGCGCTTCGGGTTCTTGGTGAAGGCCTGCCAATCCTTGATGAACTTCTCGTTGGCGGGCGTCTTGATCGACTTCGAAGTAGTTCCAGGCGGCGAGATGGCCGATCAGCGGCTTGGTGTCGATGCCGGCGATTTCTTCCTCGCCGACCGAGAACGCGACCACCGGGATGTCGGTCGCCTTGATGCCCTGGTTACCGAGCTCCTTGTAGAACGGCACGTTGGCGTCGCCGTTGATGGTGGAAACCACGGCGGTCTTCTTGCCGGCCGAGCCGAACTTCTTGATATCGGCGACGATGGTCTGCCAGTCGGACTGACCGAACGGCGTGTAGTTGATCATGATGTCTTCATCCTTGACGCCCTTCGACTTCAGATAGGCCTCGAGGATCTTGTTGGTGGTACGCGGATAGACGTAGTCGGTGCCGGCCAGCACCCAGCGCTTCACCTTTTCATCCTTCATCAGATAGTCGACCGCGGGGATCGCCTGCTGGTTCGGCGCCGCACCGGTGTAGAACACGTTGCGCTCGCTCTCTTCGCCTTCGTACTGCACCGGGTAGAACAGGATCGAATTCAGTTCCTTGAACACCGGCAGCACCGATTTGCGTGACACCGAGGTCCAGCAGCCGAACACGACCGCGACCTTGTCCTTGGTGATCAACTCACGGGCCTTTTCGGCGAACAGCGGCCAGTTCGAGGCGGGATCGACCACGACGGCTTCGAGCTTCTTGCCGAGCACGCCGCCCTTCTTGTTCTGCTCGTCGATCATGAACAGCACGGTGTCCTTCAGCGTGGTTTCGCTGATCGCCATGGTGCCCGAGAGCGAGTGCAGGACGCCGACCTTGATGGTGTCATCGGCGGCCTTGGCGGCGCCGAACGCCGACAGACCCAAAATCAGTCCGGCAGAGGCTGCCAGCCAGCGACGACGGCTGACGGGCGTCGCTCTTTCGTGAGTAAATTGGTTAAGCATGAGGTGTCATCTCCCTGACGCGAACGTTAAAATGCTGCGACGGCCCCGCGGCCGTCTGCGTTAACGGAATCGCAAGAACCGTGCCACGCCATGCGGACGATCTAAGCCTATGATACAGATTATGAATTTCGGTCCGTGCCGCAAAATGGCCGGCATTGATGCCCAATAATTAGTCGCAAAAATTGAGCGCTTTTCCGGCAATATGCCCTTTTAATGAGCGGATGCATTCAATTGTCTAATTTTACGGCACGTTACGTCCGCCCTGCCGCCGCTGTCGCGCCCAGGCACAGAATTCTGCTCAGAATGCCCGGACTTCTTAACCGCGCCGGCGGTTCCAGCGCGATTCACCTTGAAAGCGCCGCGTTCCTGTTCCATATCACGTGTACGACCCAGGGAATCACCGGGTCATCGCGAGCCGCGTGTTCTGAGCCCGTCCTACGGTTTCTGGCTTGCCCTTTCAGCTAACCAAAACCGACGCCCCAAACACGCGGGTGTCTCAGACACCCTCGCGCGCTCCTGGCCGATAGTGCCGGGCGCCTGCTTTTCATAATGGAAAGAAACCACCTTTTGACCTCCTTTCAGGATTTCGGCCTTGCCGATCCAATCTCGCGTGCGCTCCAGGAAGAAAATTATCTGACGCCCACGCCCATTCAGGCTCAAACCATTCCCATCGCATTGACCGGCCGTGACGTGGTCGGCATCGCCCAGACCGGCACCGGCAAGACTGCCTCCTTTGCGCTGCCGATCCTGCATCGCCTGCTGGAAAACCGCGTCAAGCCGCAGCCCAAGACCTGCCGCGTCCTGGTGCTGAGTCCGACCCGTGAATTGTCGGGACAGATCCTCGACAGCTTCAACGCCTATGGCCGCCACATGCGGCTGACCTCGGCGCTGGCGATCGGCGGCGTGCCGATGGGCCGCCAGGTCCGCTCCGTGATGCCCGGCGTCGAAGTGCTGGTGGCCACGCCCGGCCGCCTGCTCGACCTCGTGCAGAGCAACGGCCTCAAGCTTGGCCAGGTCGAATTCCTGGTGCTCGACGAAGCCGACCGGATGCTCGACATGGGCTTCATCAACGACATCCGGAAGGTCGTCGCCAAGCTTCCGATCAAGCGGCAGACCCTGTTCTTCTCGGCGACGATGCCCAAAGACATTGCCGAGCTCGCCGAGGCGATGTTGCGCGATCCGGCGCGGGTCGCGGTGACTCCGGTCGCCTCCACCGTCGAACGCATTACCCAGCGTATCATCCAGGTCGACCACACCGCCAAGTCCGGCCTGCTGGCGCAACTGCTCAAGCAGGAGCCGGTCGATCGCGCGCTGGTCTTCACAAGGACCAAGCACGGCGCCGACAAGGTCGTCAAAGGCCTCGCCAAGGCCGGGATCTCCGCCGACGCCATTCACGGCAACAAATCGCAGAACCACCGCGAGCGGGTATTGGCGGCGTTCCGCACCGGCCAGATCCGCACCCTGGTCGCCACCGACATTGCCGCCCGCGGCATCGATGTCGACGGCATCAGCCATGTGGTGAACTTCGATTTGCCGAACGTTCCCGAAACTTACGTCCATCGCATCGGCCGCACCGCGCGCGCCGGCGCCGAGGGCGTGGCGATCTCGCTGGTCGCGGGTGGCGAGGAATTGGCCTACCTGCGCGACATCGAAAAACTGATCCGCATCACGCTGCCGCGGGAAGATCGCCGCACACCGGGGCATCGCGAAGCCGCACCGGCGCCGGCGCACCATCGCGGCGCACGATCGGCGCCGCGCGGCCATAGCAGCCGGGATCACGGCGGAAGGGATCACGGGCAGCGCGATGGCGCACGGGCAAATGAAGCAGCGCCTGGATCAAAAGGTCCTCGCCGCCGCCCCCGTCCCAATGGTAGCAATAACGCTCAGCAACCCAACCGGCACGAGGTCAATCGGCAGGAACCGCGTCCGCCGCAAGGCGGGGCCAGTGCGGCTGCGAAGCCTGCTGCCAAGGCCGAGGGCATGCAAGGCGTGGCGTTCCTGCACCGGGAGAGCCGTCCGAACACCCGTCCTAATCGCACCAACCGGCCACGCTAACCGCCGATCGTTCTGGAGAAAAACATGGCTAAAGAAGAGCTGATCCAGTTCGAAGGACTGGTCACCGAAATCCTCCCCGACGCGCGCTACCGCGTCCAACTCGATGCCGGCCACGAGATCGTTGCCTACACCGCGGGCAAGATGAAGAAGAACCGGATCAAGACGCTGGCGGGCGACCGGGTGACCATCGAAATGTCGCCCTATGACCTTGAAAAAGGCCGACTGATATTCCGCCACAAGGACGAACGTCCGGGCGGAGGCGCCCCGCGCGGTGCACCGCCGCGCGGTCAATTCCGCCGCCGCTAAACGACAGCTTCAGTCCCTGCACGTACATGACATTAGCATGTCGGTGCGCTGCGGCGGACTGTTGCAACTGCGAAACAGGGCCGATCAAAAAATCGTGCACCTCAGGATTGTTTTGAATGCCCGCTTCGCATAAGATAGACCAATCGATTTTCGGCCGGACGACATTAGCTATCCACCGGTACAGCCGGTTTAGACGCTGACGACCCTTCCAAAAATTCGATCTCACCAGCCCATCTGAAAGTGGGCTACTACTATATCTTCTTGAGAAGGGACTACCCCCGTGAGCATGGGAACCGTGAAGTGGTTTAACGCGACCAAGGGCTTCGGCTTCATTCAGCCGGATGATGGCGGCAACGACGTATTCGTGCACATCAGCGCCGTTGAACGCGCTGGCCTCGGAACGCTGCGTGAAGGCCAGAAGATCTCCTACGAGATCGTGGCAGATCGCCGTTCCGGCAAGTCGTCGGCCGACAATCTCCGCGCCGCCGGCTAACGCGAGTTTCGTTCGGTCCGTCGCGAATGTGAGCGGCCACGATATTCGCAACCGATAGAACGAGGCTCGACGAGCACTGATCAAATGGGAAAGGCCGCGCTGTCAGCGCGGCCTTTTTCTTTTGTTTCTTAGATACAGATCGGCGTCAGGTCAGCGGGCAGCCCAAGGGGACATTGTTGTAAAGCACGCAAGTGCCCTGGCGCGGCCGGGTGAACTCGACATCGCTCAAATTCACGCCGGACTTCGCCATGACGTAGCCGATCGTCGGCGTGTAGAGATAGCTCACCTCGCTGAAGATCAGATAGGTCTGCGGCACCAGCAGCGCCACCGGCACCAGCGTAGTAACGATATTGCCCGCGGCCCGCGTCGACGTCGCCAGGGTTGCCGGGCTCGAGGCGCTGGAAACAACGCCGGCCTTGCTCCACTTGATCGTCGCGATCTTGTTGGAGTTGACATAAATCTCCGAAATCTGGGCTTTGGTCGGTATCGGCGAATAGGGATACAAAATCGATGTGCTGGCGGTGAAGATATTGATCAGATCGGCATCCGCCAGCGTCGCCGGGCTGGCCAACGATTGAGAGGTCAAATCCGACAGCGTGCGCGCCGTCAGCGTGACCTTGCGGTCGACGGCGACGCCGGACGAAAATTCGACCGTTCCGAAAAACAGCACCAGCATGATCGGCACGATCATGGCGAATTCGATCGCCGCCACACCGCGCCGATCGGTTTTCAGTTCGAGCGCCGACCGAATTGCGCGGCGCCACATCTTCGACATCCGCGCGCGGCTCATGAGCAGGTTCCGTTATAGGGCTCGTTCTTGAACGCGGCCGACGCGGAAAGCAGACGTTTGTTGCCGGACAGATTTGAGATGTTGTAGCCGAGGCCGGTGACGAACAACGGCCATTGATAGAACAACCTCACCATCACGATGGCGCAGGGACCACCGGGGCTATACTGCATGTTGTTGATGAAATTACCGGAGCCGTCGATCGGGGTGTTGATGGTCACGTTGGCGAACTGGGAGAAGCTCTCGACGTCGACAAACACCGCCGTGCAGGTGAACAACGCCGGGATCAACGGGCAAACCACGTTGTCATGAAAATCCGTCGCCGAGAGCGCGCCATTCTGCGCCTGACCGGTCATGATCTGGCGCGCGGAGTCCTGGGTCATGGTCTCCAGCACCTGGCTCGCGAAAAACATCGTGGCGGTCTCGATGATCGCGAACAGCAGCGCAAAAAACACCGGAGCGACCAGCGCGAATTCGACCGCAGCGGAAGCACTTCGACTGCGACGAAACCGGCGCCATATATTGCTGGAGCGAGCTTTTGGAACGTCGGGCAACGGCATTATGAAATCCCCGCGGCGGCTGCAATCATCTGCGCGCAAGGATTACCTCAAAGTCATTGTTGAAGTGTTTCGCATCACCGAAACAGCCCGACCCGCACGGTTAAGCGCGTGTTAGCCATGTTCCGTGTGCGCCGCCCACCACGGCCGATTCGAAGGCCGTAATGTGCGCCGCGCGGACTTTAGTTCGAGGCCTTGTTCGCCGCGGCGCCGCTGGCCTGGCTGCTCAGCGTCCCTGCCTGGTCCATGGTCGCCTTGAAATAATTGTCGCCGTCGCCGAGCGTGATCCGCTTCTGGCAGATCGGCATGCAACTGTAGGATTCGCGGTCGACGCCACGATAGATCGTCACCACTCTGTCGGTCGGCCCTTCAACCTGGATCACACGATCCACCAGCACTTCGCCGGCGCGGTCCATCGCGATGAAGTTGGTCGCGCCGTAACCCTTGCCGGTAACGACCATCAACCCGCCGCTCTGCAAGGTGACGTCCGCGATCAGCGGGTTTCCGACCACGATGGTCGAGACCTTGCTGGGCAGCTTGACGAGCTTGGCCTGATCGACATTGACATCGATGGCGTCGGGCATCGGGATCGGCGCCGGATCGGCCAGGGCCAAAGCGGGCCACGCCACCATTCCCACCGCGAGAGCGCGAAGGCCGGAAAACGCGCCGTGGCGCGTACGCAAGCACTGAAACACCATTACTGTACCCCGGGGCAGTGACTAGCCGGCTAAAGCACTACGCAACGGAGCCGGCGCCCGATGTGCCGAATCTGACGTTAATTAGTGAACGAACCGCAAATGACAGGTCGAAAACCGCGACCTGCCTGCGTTATTGACGGAATGGATAAGCGAGCTGGCCGCCGATCTCGTGCGGGATCAGCTGATCCTCCTCGACGCCATATTGCTCGGGCAGTACGCCGGCCGGCATGCGGAAGGTGCCGAACAGCATGTCCCAGAGCGGAAAGGTGCCGGCGAAGTTGGTGTTGCCGCCTTGCTCCAGCGAGGTGTGGTGCCAGCGGTGAAACACCGGGGTGGCCAGCACATAGCGGAACGGCCCCAGCGTCCAGTTCAGATTGGCGTGCACGAAGGCCGAATGGAAGGTCGTGAACGGGCCGACCCAGAGCATGATGTTGGGCGAAATTCCCGCCATCAGCAGGATGACGTCGACCGCGATGGTGCCGATCAAGAGATTGACCGGGTGGAAACGCGCCGCCGAGATCCAGTCGAGATCCTCGGAAGAATGATGGATGGCGTGATACTTCCAGAACCCGCCGCCATGAAACATGCGGTGCAGCCAATAGAGCATGAAGTCGGACGCCACCAGGAACAGGATCGCCTGGAACCAGAGCGGCAGCTCCGACAGCGGGCCGTGACCATTGTCGTAGAAGGCGATCAGATCGTCGGCGCCGTGAATGCCGAACACCAGCCCGGCGCCGTAGACCATCAGTCCGATCCGGAACACGCGCGCGAACAGCGGCACGAAGAACCAGTAGCAGGCATCGGTAATGAGTTCGCGCTTGCGCCACCATGGCGTTCCCGGATTGCAGGCCCAGAAATGCGTCAGCACCGAAAACACCAGCGCCAGCCCGATCGTGATCGGAATGACCTTGGTGATGGTCTGACCAAACATCTCAACGATTTCCATCGGCAAACTCGACATGGCGGCCTCTATCTCACTAGGAGGCCCAAGCGTTACGCGGCCAAGTTTAAAGAGCCATGAAGACGGCGCGCACGGCCGGCTTGCGCAGGGCGTTGCGGCGGTACGCCGCGTCACTCGCATCGCATTGTAACGAAGGCATTAATTACAAATTTACTGTGCTCGACAACTGCGGCTTTTTGGCTGGTTTCCGCGATCGAATTAACTGCGTTGCAAGGCTCCGCCCTTACGGTCTCGTCATGGTCACGGTGCTGAGAACGCCGGCGAGACCAATGTTAGTTCGACCAGCCACGTGTACACATGGAGTTTGTAATGAAGAATCTTATTGCGCGTTTCGTGAAGGACGAGTCGGGTGCTACCGCGATCGAATACGGTCTGATTGCAGCGGGCATTGCCCTCGCGATCATCGCGACCGTGAACGGCCTCGGCAGCAACCTGAACGGCAAGTTCACCTCGATCAACAGCTCGCTGAAGTAAGCGGCTGCAATCGACAAGCGGCAAGGGCCCCGGACAACCCGGGGCCTTTGTTGTTTCGGGCCTGACCATCTCCGCCCGGCTCTCTCGCTTTCAGTTTTCCCGCCCATTGGCGATGGCGTCATCATGCGTAAATCCGATACGAGCTTTGCCGCGACCGCGACTGCGCTGACCGCCGATCGCCGCGATGCACCGGCTCGGCTGATCTGCCTGGCGCTGTTGCTGGCGCTCGCGGCGCTCGCCTGCCGGATTGCGATGGTGTGGTGATCGCGCCCGCCGACGACCGGAGGGTCGGCATTTTCCGATTGTTCACATCTGGTAACTAATAATCGCGCGACGCCCCGATCCATCGCGTCGGCCGCGCGCAATGTGGTATCCCATGATCCTCGACGCCATCAGGCTCTTGCTGTTCCCCTCGCTGATGGCGTTCGCCGCCGTGAGCGATTTGTTCACCATGACGATCTCCAACCGGGTGTCGCTGGCGCTGGCGGCAGGCTTCCTGGTTCTCGCCCTGGTCAGTGGTATGGGATTCTACGACATCCTTTCGCATCTCGGGGCCGGCGCCAGCGTGCTGACGGTCGCCTTTGCGTGCTTTGCGTTCGGCTGGATCGGCGGCGGCGACGCCAAGGTGGCGGCGGCGGCCGCGCTCTGGTTCGGCTTCGGTCATCTGATGAATTATCTGGTCTACGCCTCGTTGTTCGGCGGCGCGCTGACCTTGCTGCTGCTGCAGTTTCGGCAGTGGCCGCTACCCTACCCGCTCGCGGGTCAGGCATGGCTGTCACGGCTGCACGCCAAGGAGAGCGGCATTCCCTACGGCGTCGCGCTCGCGATCGGGGCGCTGATGATCTATCCGGAAACCGACTGGATGAAGGCGGTCGATCTCGCGCACTTCGCGATGCGTTAATCGAAAGTAATCGCGCGTCGCATCAAGTGCGCATAAATACCGACAACCCCGGATAAACCCGGTGTTAAGTTGATTTAGATACGCCTCATTAACCATGCTTTGACGAATAGCTGGTCAACTCCCATCCACGGCGCCGGAAGCGTCGCCGCGTAATGTGGAAAGTGAAGCGTATGAATACCGCACGCATTGTCGTCCTGAGCATCGCGATAGGTGCAGGTGGCATCGCCGCCTATCTTGCGAGCGGATCCGACGCTCCGAGGGCGCCCACGGCTGAGCCGGTCGTGCAATTGCCGACCGTCGACGTGCTGGTCGCGAAAAACGACATCCCGCTCGGCCAGACGGTCAAGCCGGAGGATATCCAGTGGCAGACCTGGCCGGCAGCGACGGCCAGCAGCACCTTCATTCGCCGCTCCGACCGGCCCGACGCCACCACCCAGATCACCGGTTCGATCGCACGCGCGCCGTTCATCGTCGGCGAGCCGATCCGCGAGCAGAAGCTGGTGAAGGCCGACGGCTCCGGCTTCATGGCGGCGATCCTGCCCGCCGGGATGCGCGCCGTCTCCACCGAAATCTCGCCGGAGACCGGCGCCGGCGGCTTCATCCTGCCGAACGACCGGGTCGACGTCATTCTCTCGAAGCATGACAAGAATCCGGACAGCCGCAGCGGCACCACCGACGTCGTCAACTCCGAAATCATCCTGACCAACATCCGCGTGCTCGCGATCGATCAGGCGCCGAAAGAAAAGGACGGCCAGAACACCGTGGTCGGCAAGACCGTGACCCTGGAGCTGAAGCCCGAGCAGACCGAGACGCTGGCCCGTGCGCGCCAGAGCGGCACGCTGTCGCTGTCGCTGCGCAGCATCGCCGACGTCAACATCGTCGAGAGCAATGCCGAAGACCAGAACAACCGCAAGCGCGGCGATAGCGTCAACGTCATCCGTTATGGCGTGCCGACCCAGACGACGACCCAGAAGTGATTAAAGGACGTTTTGATATGAAATACCGGGGAAATCAGCGGATGATGCGGGCCTTCATGGTTCGCGCCCTGTCGTTCTCGGCCGCCGCCGCGTTTACGGTCAACCCGGCCTTGAGCCCGGTGCTCGCCGCCGACTATCGCGCCGTGGCGCCGGCCCCGGCGCCTGTCGCCGATGGACAGATGAACGCGCGCTTCCTGCCGCTCGGCGTCGGAAAATCGGTCGTCGTCGATCTGTCGGGCGACATCAAGGATGTGCTGGTTGCCGATCCCAAGATCGCCAACGCCGTGGTGCGTACGGCGCGCCGCGCCTACATCATCGGCGCGGCCGTCGGCCAGACCAATATCGTGTTCTTCGATGGCGCCGGCCAGCAGATCGCGGCCTACGATATCGCCGTGACCCGCGATCTGAACGGCGTACGCGCCGCGCTGAAGGCGACGATCCCGAACGCCGATATCCGCGTCGAGGGCATCGGCGACGGCGTGATGCTGACTGGCTCGGTGGCGAGCCCGATCGAAGCCCAGCAGGCCGGTGACCTGGCGACCCGCCTCGCGGGCGACGGCACCAAGGTCGTCAATTCGATCGTCGTCCGCGGCCGCGACCAGGTGATGCTGAAAGTCACGGTCGCCGAAGTCCAGCGCACGATCGTCAAGCAGCTGGGCATCGATCTCAATGCCAGCCTCAACTACGGCACCTCGGCCGTGACCTTCTCCAATGTCAATCCGTTCACCGCGAACAACACGCCGCTGGTCGCCAACAACGCGCTGACCACTGCGTTCGGCGGCACCACCCCGTCGGTTCAGGCCACCTTGCGCGCGATGGAAAGCGCCGGCGTGGTGCGAACCCTGGCCGAGCCCAACTTGACGGCGATCTCGGGCGAATCTGCCAGCTTCATCGCCGGCGGCGAATTCCCGATCCCGGCGGGCTATACCTGCCAACCGACCACCAGCGCCGGCTCGGTGCAACAGTGCCAGCTCTCGGTGTCCTACAAGAAATTCGGTATCTCGCTCAATTTCACGCCGGTAGTGCTCACCGAAGGCCGCATCAGCCTGCATGTGATGACCGAAGTGTCCGAAATCTCCAACGAGAACTCGGTCAATCTCAGCGGCGTCACGATTCCTTCGATCAAGACCCGCCGCGCCGAGACCTCGCTGGAAATTCCTTCCGGCGGGGCGATGGCGATGGCCGGCCTGATCAACCAGCAGACCAAGCAGGCGGTCAACGGCATGCCCGGACTTGATAGCCTGCCGGTGCTGGGCACGCTGTTCCGCAGCCGGGACTTCGTCAACAACGCGACCGAACTGATGGTGATCGTGACGCCTTACATCGTCCGGGCCGTGGCGCCGAAGGATCTGTCGCGTCCCGATGACGGGTTCGCCGCCGCTTCCGATCCGCAAGCCGATCTGCTCGGCAGCATCAATCGCATCTACGGCGTGCCGGGCCGCCCCGATCCTTCGCAGAATTATCGCGGCACTTACGGCTTCATTACGGATTGAGACGGGACAAGGACCAGGACGATGATAGCAACTCCACCCGTCGATCGCATCCGTGCGCTCCGCATGGCCGGCGCGCTGGTCGGTCTGGCCGTCATGCTCGGCGCGTGCAATCACACCGCCGATCAGGTGACGACCGCGAGCGTCCCCGACGATTACCGCGCGCGCCATCCGATCGTGGTCCAGGAAGCCAATCAGTCGGTGGTGATCTTTGTCGGTCGTGCCCGCGGCGGCCTGTCGGCCTCGCAGCGCGCCGACGTGATGGGCATGGCGCAAACCTGGCTGCATGAAGGCACCGGCGCCATCATCGCCGACGTCCCGGTCGATACGCCGAACGCAGCGGCGGCCGCCGACGCATTCCGCGAAGTACAGTCGGTGATGGCGGCGGCCGGCGTGCCGCCGCGCGGCCTGGTCGCCCACCGCTATCATCCGAGCGATCCTCGCCAGATGGCGGCGCTGCGGCTCAATTATCCGAGAATCTCGGCGACCGCCGGACCTTGCGGGCTGTGGCCTGAGGATCTGGGGCCCTCGGTTCACGACAAGAGCTACGTCCAGAACACCGACTATTACAATTACGGCTGCGCCTACCAGCGCAACATGGCGGCGATGATCGACAATCCGTCCGACCTGGTGCAGCCACGCTCCGAAACCCCGGCCTATACGGCGCGGCGTTCCGAAGCCTTCGAGAAATATCGTAAGGGCAACACCACCACGACGCTCTATCCAGAAGCCGACAAGGCCAAACTCAGCGATACAGGCAAATGATCAGCTACGCCCGCCAGACCCCCGAACAACAGCCGGACAGCACGCCGACTTCCGCCGACGATCACATCGCGCCCGCGCCGCGGGTGTCGGTGCAGGCGTTTTGCGAGACGGTGGAAACCGCCGCCGCCGTGCAATCGGCCGGCGAGGACCGCCGCCTCGGCAAGGCCCATCTCAAGATCCAGATGGGCGGCATGGCCGCTGCGACCGAAGCTTATCGGACCGCGCCGACCCCGAATGTCATCATTCTGGAGACCGAGGGGCGTGGCGATATCCTGACCGGCCTCGACCACCTCGCCACCGTGTGCGATTCCGGCACAAGGGTGGTGGTGATCGGCAAGCTCAATGACGTCACGCTCTATCGCGAACTGGTCCGACGGGGTGTCAGCGACTACGTGATCGCGCCGGTGACCGCCATCGACGTGGTGCGTTCGGTCTGCAATCTGTTTTCGGCGCCGGAAGCCAAGGCGGTCGGCCGCATCATCGCCATCGTCGGCGCCAAGGGCGGCGTCGGCGCCTCGACCGTGGCCCACAACGTGGCCTGGGCGATCGCGCGCGACCTGGCGCTGGATTCGGTGGTTGCCGATCTCGACCTCGCCTTCGGCACCGCCGGCCTCGACTACAATCAGGATCCCCCGCAGGGCATCGCCGACGCGGTGTTCTCGCCGGATCGCGTCGATACCGCCTTCATCGACCGCCTGCTGTCGAAATGCACCGACCATCTCAGCCTGCTGGCGGCGCCGGCGACGCTGGAGCGGGTCTATGATTTCGGCGCCGACGCCTTCGATTCGATCTTCGATACGCTTCGTTCGACCATGCCCTGCATCGTGCTCGACGTTCCGCATCAATGGTCGGGATGGACCCGGCGCGCGCTGGTCGCGGCCGACGACATCCTGATCGTTGCGGCGCCGGACCTGGCCAATCTGCGCAACACCAAGAACATGTTCGACCTGTTGAAGGCCTCGCGGCCCAACGACCGGATGCCGCTGTATTGCCTGAACCAGGTCGGGGTGCCGAAGCGGCCCGAAATCAATGCCAGCGAATTCGCCAAGGCGATCGAAAGCCCGCCGATCTCGGCAATTCCGTTCGATCCGCAGATGTTCGGCTCGGCCGCGAACAACGGCCAGATGATCGCGGAAATTTCCGCCAACCACCGGACCACCGAGATGTTTCTGCAAATCGCGCAGCGGCTGACCGGACGCGGCGAGACCAAAAAGCCGCGGGGTTCGTCGTTCCTGTCGCCCTTGATCGAGAAGTTGCGGGCCAAATAGTCGTCCGCTTGGAGTAGCATCGTGTTCGGTAAGCGTAGCGCAACAGACAGCGATCCCAGGGCAGCCAGGCCCTCAGCCGGTCCGGAAATATCTTCCGGCCCGGCTGCAAGTGCTCCGCGCGAGGCGCCGCCGCCGGTGGTTTCCTCGCCACCGACGGCACCCGCCCGCCCGGCGCCTCCCGCGCCGCCGGAAAACCGGCGCTCGGACAATTACTATCAGGTCAAGGCGACGATCTTCGGCGCGCTGATCGAGGCCATCGATCTGGCCCAGCTCGCCAAGCTGGACGGCGAGTTGGCGCGCGAGGAAATTCGCGACATCGTCAACGAGATCATCGCGATCAAGAATATCGTGATGTCGATCGCCGAGCAGGAAGAGCTGCTCGACGACATCTGCAACGACGTGCTCGGCTACGGCCCGCTGGAGCCGCT
The DNA here is from genome assembly GCA_963845435.1 of uncultured Alphaproteobacteria bacterium. Lineage (GTDB taxonomy): Bacteria > Pseudomonadota > Alphaproteobacteria > Rhizobiales > Xanthobacteraceae > Bradyrhizobium. The sequence goes on along the minus strand of CAWJSD010000005.1, from coordinate 90,286 downwards.
GCTGGCGCGCGACGATATCGCCGACATCATGGTCAACGGGGCCGGCACGGTCTTCATCGAAGTCAACGGCAAGATCCAGCGCACCGGCATCCGCTTCCGCGACAATCAGCAGCTCCTCAACATCTGCCAGCGCATCGTCAGCCAGGTCGGCCGGCGGGTCGACGAATCCTCGCCGATCTGCGACGCCCGTCTCGCCGACGGATCCCGCGTCAACGCCATCGTGCCGCCGCTGGCGATCGACGGGCCCGCGCTCACCATTCGTAAGTTCAAAAAGGACAAGCTGACCCTCGATCAGCTGGTCAAGTTCGGCGCCATCTCGCCCGAGGGCGCGGAGATCCTGCAGATCATCGGCCGGGTCCGCTGCAACGTGCTGATCTCAGGCGGTACCGGTTCGGGCAAGACCACGCTGCTGAACTGCCTGACCAACTACATCGAGCACGACGAGCGCGTCATCACCTGCGAGGACGCCGCCGAACTGCAACTGCAGCAGCCCCATGTGGTGCGGCTGGAAACCCGTCCGCCCAACATCGAGGGCGAAGGCCAGGTCACGATGCGCGAACTGGTCCGCAACTGCCTGCGTATGCGGCCCGAGCGGATCATCGTCGGCGAGGTCCGCGGACCCGAAGCGTTCGACCTGCTGCAGGCCATGAACACCGGCCATGACGGCTCGATGGGCACGCTGCACGCCAACAATCCCCGCGAAGCGCTGTCACGGTGCGAATCCATGATCACCATGGGCGGCTTTTCGCTGCCCTCGCGCACCATTCGCGAAATGATCTGCGCCTCGATCGACGTCATCGTCCAGGCCGCCCGCCTGCGCGACGGCTCCCGCCGCATCACCCACATCACCGAGGTGATGGGCATGGAAGGCGACACCATCATCACCCAGGACGTCTTCCTCTACGACCTGGTGGGCGAGGACGCCAACGGCAAGATCATCGGCCGCCATCGCTCGACCGGTATCGGCCGGCCGAAATTCTGGGAGCGCGCGCGCTACTACAACGAAGAGAAGCGACTTGCGGCCGCGCTCGACGCCGCTGAAGTCGTCACGCCGAACTGACGGGGCCCCGATCATGAAGATACAAGCCCTCGCCTTGGCATTCATGGCCGCCACCGCCATCGGCGGCGTCGCCTGGGTATTCCTGTATCCGATCCTGTCGGGAGAGAAAAAGGCCGAGTCGCGCCGCGCCTCGATCGCGAAATCGGCGCCCACCGCGCGCCAGGCCGACAAAAGCCAGCGCACGCGCCGCGAGCAGGTCGAGGGCACGTTGCGGGATCTCGAAGCGCGGCGGGCCAAGGAAAAGAAGGTGCCGCTGGGGACCCGGCTGACGCAGGCCGGGCTCGACTGGACCACGCAGAAATTCATGATCGTCTCTGCGATCCTCGGCGTAGCGTTCTTTGTCGCCGCACTGATATTCCACGGCGGCCTGCTGGCCGCCATCGGTCTGGGCTTCGCCGGCGGCTTCGGCCTGCCGCGCTGGGCCTTGAACTTTCTGAAGAAGCGCCGGGAAAAGGCATTCCTGAAGGCGTTGCCGGACGCCGTCGACGTCATCGTGCGCGGCATCAAGGCCGGCCTGCCGCTGTTCGAATCGATCAAGGTGGTCGCCGCCGACTCGCCCGAACCGCTGCGTGGCGAATTCCTGTCGATCATCGAGACCCAGGCGATCGGCATGCCGCTCGGCGAGGCCTGCGCACGGTTGTTCGAACGCATGCCGCTGCCGGAAGCGAATTTCTTCGGCATCGTGGTCGCGATCCAGCAGAAGTCGGGCGGCAACCTGTCGGAAGCATTGGGCAACCTCTCCAAGGTGCTGCGCGACCGGAAGAAAATGGCCGAAAAGATCCAGGCGATGTCGATGGAAGCCAAGGCCTCCGCCGGCATCATCGGCTCGCTGCCGCCGATCGTGATGCTGCTGGTCTATCTCTCGACGCCGCAATACATCTCGCTGCTGTGGACCAACCCCACGGGCCAGCTGATGCTGTGCGGCTGCGTGGTGTGGATGTCCATGGGCATCTTCGTGATGAAGAGAATGATCAATTTCGACTTCTGATGGTGCCCCATGTTTGAGTTCCTGATCGAGAAGATCCACGACCCGCACTTCATGACCATGCTGTTCGCCGCCATCGCCGCCAGCGCGACGGCCTACACGCTGGTCATGCCGATGTTCGCCGGCGAAGGCCTCGCCAAGCGCATGAAGGCGGTCGCGAGCGAGCGCGAACGGATCAGGCAGCGCGAACGCGAACGTCTCGTCAAGAACGAGAAGGTTTCGCTGCGCCAGACCCCCAAACAGCTCGTTTCCAAGGTGGTGGAGGACTTCAACCTCGGCAAATGGCTGGCGCAGGAGGCCGCGCGCGACAAGCTGACCCAGGCCGGCTATCGCGGCCACGCGCCCTACGTCACGTTCCTGTTCTTCCGGCTGGTGACGCCGATCCTGATGTTCGCCGCCGCGATCGTCTATGTGTTCCTGATTTCGCACATGACCTATTCGATGCCGGTCAAGGTCGGCATGTGCATCATCGCCGCGTATCTCGGCCTGCAGGCGCCGATGCTGTTCCTGAAGAACGCGATCTCCAAGCGTCAGTTGTCGATCCGCCGTGCCTTTCCCGACGCGCTGGATCTTCTGCTGATCTGTATCGAATCCGGTATGTCGGTCGAAATCGCGTTTCGCAAGGTCAGCGTCGAGATCGTGACCCAGTCGGTGGCGTTGTCGGAGGAGTTCACGCTGACAACAGCCGAATTGTCCTATCTGCAGGACCGCAAGGTGGCCTACGAAAACCTCGCCAAGCGCACCGGCCTCGAAGGTGTCAAATCGGTCTGTCTGGCGCTGATGCAGGCGGAACGTTACGGCACCCCGCTCGGCCAGAGCTTGCGCGTGATGGCGCAGGAAAATCGCGACATGCGCATGAACGAAGCCGAGAAAAAGGCTGCCGCGCTGCCGCCGAAACTGACCGTGCCGATGATCCTGTTCTTCCTGCCGGTCCTGTTCGTCGTCATTCTCGGACCGACCGGCATCAAGATCGCGGCGATGCAGTAAGTTCGAGGCTTGAGCTCGCGGCCCGGATCGAAATCCGGCCGAGATGTGCCCGACGACGTTGCGGCTGACCGATCAACCGACGATCACGAGCGTTAGCGCAGGAAGCGGCGGACGCGGCAGCGTCGTCGCGCATGGTGGTGGGGTGAGTCGCTTCGCGACGGTCATCATGGCTGGCGGGAGAGTTACGGCGTATCCAAATCGGCCGGAACGGTCCAGCGCCCTTCCAGCTTCGCAACCGCATCATCGTCAATTCGATAGAAACGCATCTCGGCGGTTCCGAGCTCCGTCCGCACAATCGTCTCGGTCGAGCTTTCTTCCAGCGCGAAAATGAGCGATCGAAGCGAATTGCCGTGCGCGACGACCAGCGTCGCTCGACCGCGCATGGCCGCTGGAAGGATGCTTTTGATGTAAAACGGAAGGACCCTCGCAATCGTGTCCCGCAGGCTTTCGCCGTTCGGCGGCGCCGCCGCGTACGAGCGACGCCACTGGCGGACCTGCTCGTCGCCGAACTGACGACGCGCCTCGTCCTTGTTCAATCCCGTCAGGTCGCCGTAGTCGCGCTCGTTGAGAGCGATATTTTGCTCGATCGGGATATTGTCCTGCCCCATGGCCTCCAGCATCAGCGAACAACTGCCGGACGCTCTCGACAGGCGGGAGGCGAACGCCGTGTCAAAGACGATGCCCTTATCAAGAAGATGGCGGCCGGCGAGCCGGGCCTCTTTCCCGCCTCGCGCCGATAGCGGCAGGTCTCGCCAACCGGTGAAGATGTTGAGCCGGTTTCCTTCGCTCTGTCCGTGGCGTGCAAGCACCAGAAGATGCGGTCCAACGCTCATAGCGAGGGCTCCTGTTTGGTTGACAGCTTCTCGTCGCGGCACCGACGCATCCAACCGAGAACGTCGGCGGGCTTGCCTTGCAGCACTCGAAGCGTCTTGCTGCCGCGCGAATCTGCCTTGGCGTCGCGAAAGCGCCAAAGCTCGCTAACGATGACCACATGCCAGCGATGCTTGGCGGCACCGTCCAGGCGCAAGTCCATGATTTCGAACGTAAACGAGTAGGCCTGGCCCATGTATCGGTGGCGGTCGATCGAGCATTTCACACCGTGCGACATCCAGGCAGCGACGTCGCTGCCGGCTCCCGGAGGCTCGACAACGTACTCGATGTCCGCGATGGTCCGTGCATTGCCAATCCGCGCCACGGTGCGTCCTATCGCAGCGGCATGTGCGAGACGGCCCGCGCAAACGTTACGTCCATCGCGTTGGTGCCGCTCCACAGCCAGGGAAAATGGCCGTAACGGAACGAGAGTTGACCCGCGGCTTGCGACGGCGAACTGCGATCGACCACGAGTTTGTAGAGGGCGGAAGCGAGCCCTGTCCGGTCGGCTCCGCCCTCACAGTGTATGAGGATGGGGCGCGGCGACGTGGTCAGGAATCCGGCAAGCTGTGTGATCTGCTCATCGGTGAGTTCGCGGCTTGCCGAAATCGGAAAATCGATGTGACCGACACCTGCGGCCTCACTCGCCTTCAGTTCGCTATCATACCAGGCTCGGCCCGCGTTGTTTCCGCGCAGATTAATGATCGTCCGGATTCCGTTCTCACGGATGCGGCTCGAGAACTGGCTGCCGCTGAGTTGTCCCGATCGATAGACGGCACCCTCGTCTACGGCGTGAAAATTGCCGCTCAGCCGCAGATAACCGGCCCATCCGCCAGCCGCGGCGATGACGATGCCGACCGATGCGCCAAATACCTTAATGAGCTTCATTGCTTTCCGGATCATCGGCGACCACCTAGGCTCGGTACGCGATCAGCACCGCCCCGAAGGCGATCATGACCACGCCGATCCAGTTCGGTAGCGCGAGCCGCTCGCCCAGGAACATGACCGCGAACAGCGATACGAACACGACGCTTAATTTGTCGATCGGAGCGACGCGCGCCGCTTCACCCAACTTCAGAGCGCGGAAATAGCAGATCCACGATGCTCCGGTCGCAGCGCCCGACAGGACCAGGAAGATCCACGTTTTCCCGGAGACCTGCGAGGGCTCCTGCCAGTTGCCGGTCGCGTAAACGATGGCGCCAGCAGCGACCAGAATGACGATCGTCCGGATGAACGTCGCGAAGTCGGAATTGACGTTCTCGATGCCCACCTTGGCGAAAATCGCCGTGAGAGCGGCGAATCCCGCCGACAGCAGAGCCCAGAAGACCCAAGAACCAAGAATGCTTTTCACGATGGTTACGCGCGCAACACTTCGTCGATCTTGACCACGTCGCCGGTCAGGTTCCAGTGTTCGACGTGCTTGTAGACGATGACCTTATGCTTGAGCATGTCGCCATGCGTACGACAAAATTCCTCGAGATCCGCGCGGGGGGCGATGAGCTCGACGCACATCGTCAGATCGGGGTTCGGCACCTCATACCCTTCCTCCTCCAGCTTGCCGCGGTTGCTGTAGCCGAAATGAGTGTGGTGCGCGGTCGCGTTCATGATGCCCGCGGCCTTCGCTTGCACCACAAGTTCGCGGTAAAGCGGACGTCCGCCGAAGAAGCGGCTGCCGACCCCGACGGCTTTTTCCCGCGGCTTCAGATAGATGCGGATCATGCCGATTTCCTTATGGGCGAGCGTATGGCGGGCCATGAAGTCTTCTTTCTTTTGGAGGGAGAGGGCGTTGGAGCGGGACTGGACCCTGTCGACGAAGTCGCCCAGGGCCTGGACGTTGAGATCCCGGACCTGTCGCATGGATAGATCGGGTGGAATGTACGCAGCCGCCGTCTTGGGTGTTCCCAGACGTTGCGACATGTAAATGCTGGAATGCCCGCTGCAGAGGTAGGCTACGAAGCAGGCGACGGCGATATAGACGGAATGAAGCGAGCCAAAGAGCTCCACGCCCATGATCATGCAGGCGAGCGGCGTGTTGGTTGCACCGGCAAAAACCGCGACGAACCCAAGTCCCGCGAACAGATCCGACGGCGCGCCGAACAGCGCGGCGAGCGCGTTTCCAAGTGCCGCTCCAATGAAGAAGAGAGGCGTGACCTCGCCACCCTTGAAGCCGCTGCTCAACGTGACGACGGTGAATACCGTCTTCCACAGCCAACTCCAGTAATCGACGCGGCCAGGGAGGAAAAATCCGGCGATCGTGGCGTCGGCGGGGTTGGGCGACCATACGCCCAGGCCGAGATATTCGCGCGTGCCCAGGGCGTAGACGAGGCCGATCAATATGGCGCTGGCAATGACCGGCCGCAACGGAGCATACGGGCAGACCGCCTTGAACGCCGCCGTCACCAGATGGGAGAATTCGCTGAACAAGCGCGCGGCGAGACCGAAAAACACGCCGGCGACGATTACCTTGAAGAGCAGCTGCGCGTTCAAATGAAAGCCGGTCGCATCCGTCGCGTTGGCGAGATAGGCTATGGAGTAATGCGTGTGCTCGATACCCCAGGCGTGGCAACTCCAGTCACCGACGATCGCCGCCATCAGACAAGGCAGCAGCGCCTCGTACTGCATGCGGCCGATGGTCAGCACCTCGAGCGCAAATACTGCGCCCGCTATGGGCGTCCCGAAGACAGCGCCGAAACCGGCTGCAATGCCGGCCATCAAGACGATGCGGACGTCCGCATGCAACAGGTTGAAGGTCTTCGCGAAGGAAGCGGCGATGCTGCCGCCCAGCTGAACGGCCGTGCCTTCGCGGCCCGCCGAGCCGCCGACCAGATGTGTCAGCACGGTGGTCACCAGGATGAAAGGCGCCATTCGGAGCGGGACGCCGCCGCCGGGTTCATGTATCTGCTCGACGATCAGATTGTTGCCGCCCTCGGCGGACCGGCCAAATTTCTGATAGGCCATGACCATCAGGAAGCCGGCGATCGGCATGCCGTAGATCAACCAAGGGAAGGCGAAGCGCGCTGCCGTGGCTTTGTCCAAGCTCCACAGGAAAAGCGCACACAAGCTGCCGACCACCGCCGCCATCGGCACGACGATTCCGATCCACTTGATCAAGCTTCGTAATTGTTCGAGGCGAAGACCCAGGAAGCCGTTCGGGGACATCATCGCAAGGCCCCCGTCGAAACGGTCACCGCGATCAGAATAGCAAACGATAAGAAATGAAGCACGATCCTACTCCTTCGCCCAAAAGGCAAATTAAGTAGGAATCATCAGCTTCTCCTGGAAGCGGTTCGGCTCAAGCGGCCCGGCAGAAATCCATTACCGTAAAACGTGTTTATCGATAGGACAGTAATACTGTCAATATCACTTTACTAGGCAGGTGTGCGCATGATTTATGCGGCGCAATAATACGAACCATAATTCATACTTTGCCGAGAGCACGCCACCGAAGGCTGTCCCTCGCTGCCGTTCATAGCTGGGCAGAGCAAATGACAGACCGTTGAAGAGAATTACCCGGCTGCCGTTCCAGCTCTCGGCACGTGCAGACCCTTGTGGATCGAGAACTTCTAGCCTAGCTTTCGCGGTGTCGATGGGGATGGAGTCCCCCGATAACCGCCGCAAGGCTGATGACTCCTACCGGGCGCAACGCGCCGGTAGGAGCTTGCGCGCCGCCGGCGTCGTTGCCCTAACAGAGGGCGACAGATGGCAAGACTTCCGAACTCCCTACCAATTGCGTTTTGGCTGACGGCATCGCTCTGGATCGTCGGCCTGATCGCCTATCTGGGTGACGCACCTGGCTCGCTTGTCGCAACGACCCTGATCGCGGGTCCAATTGCCGGCGGTTTTGAGTTGTGGGTCGCAACACGGGGGACCGGCCAATGAACCTTCAATTCATCATCGCGGTCGCCGTTGGCGGTTCGATAGGGTCTGTCGCCAGATACTTGGTGGCGATGGGTTCCAGCAAATTGTTCGGAGCCAATTTCCCGTGGGGTGTCTTGATCATCAACGTCACCGGCTCTTTCCTGATCGGTGCGTTCGTCGGTCTGTTCGCGACGCGTTGGGACCTGCCACAGGCGTTTCGTATTTTCCTCACCGTCGGCATCTGCGGCGGCTACACGACCTTTTCGACGTTTTCGTTGGACAGCTATTACCTGATGGAGCGTGGAGAGCTTGGCGCCGCCCTGATGTACATGGTCGCTTCGGTGTGTCTCTCGATCGGCGCATTGACGGGCGGGCTGTTTCTTACGCGCCTTTGATCCGCCGCATCCGCATTTTGGAGAGCTCGCCACGCGTATCGGAATGCGTCCCGCGGCGAGAACGGCGCGAGGGACATAAGTGCAATCTGGTGCAACCGCTTTGAATTGAGCCATCGCTCATTCGAGCGAAACGCATCATAAGCGCAGGAGCAAACGATGTCGAAACAAGCGCTGATTTGGTCTGGCGCCATTATCGCAACGGCGGTCGTCTTTTATCTCATCAACCGGTATGTCCGATCGCATCCACTTACGCGCAAGGAGGAGAAGACATTGGAGGAAGTAGCCAAGGATGATTAGCGCCCCCGTGAGTGGGACACGGGCAACTTGTGTGACATGCTTTAACTTCGGCGCAGAATCGATTGCGAGCCAAGATCAAAATAACTGGATTTTTCCAAGCGGATTCAATCTGATTTGGCTGTCCAGCCCTCTGCGAAAAAATATTTCCATTTTCTTTCGACGCAAATCATCTGCGTATGACCGCTATCCCGTCCCGGTAAAGGGGCGTTGGCCATCGTCACGAACGTTGGGGCGGGGAGCGGTGGACGCAGGCTGCGTCGTCGCGCATGGCAGTGCAGGGCGGGTCCTTGGGATTTCGTGAGCATCGGCCGGCGCGGAGACGAGCGACGCGGAAGCGTACGGCGAAGCCGTGTGGTCCTGGCACCCGTTGCTGGTGTCAAATCGTCGGAGGTTTTGTCATCCCAACCGGGACTGACATCACCGTCAATCCGGCGATGACGGTGACAAAAAGGAATTCGTCGCCGGGGAGAGCACGGAGGAAACCGTTAAAACCATTGCGCAGGGAATGCCGGGTGTCCGGTGAACCTGTGGTGACTACCGTGTGCTACCTACACTATGCACACGGGCTGCGGGTGCAACGGGCACCCGGCATTTCCCTGCGCCCTTTTCGGGGCCGATGTCCATGCACAAATCGGGCGCGTCGCGCCGCGACATCGCAAAGCCGTGCCCGATCGACCGTTGAAAACCGGATCAAAGATCGCAATGTTTTCGCAAGGTGCAAGAGCCGACGAGCCCCAGGAATGAGCGGCCACCGGACCGGAATGGCAGCTTCCTACCTTGGCGGTCCGTCAGTCCGCGGTGTTGAGCGACGCCATCGGTACCTTGCCGGAATTCTGGCGCGGCGTGTCCTTGTGGCTCAGCATCTGCTTCAGATAGGCGACGTTGGACGCTGCTTCGTCCGGCGGCAGGTCCGCCTTCACGATGCTTTCAGCCTCGGCGAAGCGGCCCTGCAGGCCGACCACCAGACCGAGATTCTGCCGCACCCGGGCATCGGCGCGACCGCTGGCATAGGCCTTGCGGAGGTTCTCTTCCGCCTTCGGCAGATCCTTCGACAGCACATAGGACATGCCGAGGTTGGAGAGCACCGACGGCTCATCGGGCACGATCGCCAGCGCGCTGGCGTAATAATTGCGCGCCTCGTCGTGCCGGCCGAGTTGATCGAGCAACGTGCCTTGCACCGAGAGGATATGCCAGTCCGGATTTTCCGGCGTGTGCGCCCGGGTCAGCACATCGAAGGCCATCTGGAAGTTGCCGTTATCGGCCAGCGCCCGGCCGTAGGCGGCGAGCAGCGGCTTGTCGCCGGGATGGGCGATGGTGGCCTGTTCGAGCACGGCGGCGGCCTGCGCACGCTGTCCGGTGGCGCGCAACGCCTGGCCGTAGCTCAGCGCCACGGCGGCATCCTTCGGGTTGGCGCGATAGCGTTCGCCATAGATCTCGGCCGTGCGCCGCGGATCGGAGTCGGCGGACGCCGGCGGCTTCGAATTGATCGAACCGGTGACGTCGGACATGGTCTGACAGCCACCAAGCCCGGCGGCCAAAATCGCCGTCACGGCCGCGGAAGCCAGAAGCCTGGCAAAGCTGGACTGCTGACGCATGAAACTTCAACTCACGATATCAGGTGGATGGATCGAGCCGAATGCGCCAGCAATAAAGCGTTAACCCTAATGCCCGGTTAATGGCCGCCGCGTGTCAAGTTTTCGGCGGCGCCGCTCGGGCGCAGGTTCCGGTCGCCCGCAGGATCGGATCGGTCTCGCCGCGATACCTGACCGATCCCGCGAGCACACCGCCCGCGAGATCGATGCGGAATTGGTAGACCAGCTTGATGTTGTTGCCGGGCTCGGAAAGCAATTCGACCCCGCGCTCGGCCGGCCGCAAATGATATTCATTGCCCCAATTGTCCTGGGCTTTTCTGGAGTCCACGATCAGTCTGAACTTGATGCTCTCGCGATAGGACGATGCGGCGCCCCTGGTCGGCGTCTCCTCGAGATCGCAATCGAGATAGGTATCGGCGGCCTCTGCCCGGCCCGCAAACCCGGCCACCGCAGCGGCAAGCGATATCCAGGCCCGCAGCCGCACGCGCTTTCGGCCGAACGTACGTATCCGCCACGCCGCAAGCGCCGTTCGTTCGATGCGAGAGATCGCCAGTTTCGCAACGGAAGTGATCATGATCCACCGCGTGGTATGATATGCTAGGCGATTGTCCGAACCCGAAAAATTCTGCAAGCTCCGTTCAGCCGCACCGGCCGCCGCCGAGCGAAACCGAGAGCACCATGCATTCCGTATTCGAGACCACGCCTGCCGCCTCCCCGATCCCCATCACTTTCGCGACCAAGGCCACCTGGGAGACGATACGCGAGGATCTTCCAGCGCCGGCGCGGCAATTTGCCCTCGCCCAGGATTTTACGGCCAAGCCGGGCAAATGCCTGATCCTGCCGGCCGCCGATGGCCGGATCGCGCAGGTCATTTTCGGCCTCGAGGATGCCGCCAGCAAATCCCGCGACCCGTTCCGGCCAGGATCGCTGCCGGGCCTGCTGCCGCCGGGAACCTATCGCTTCGCCAACGCGCCGCATGACACGAGGCTTGCCGCATTGGCTTTCGCGCTCGGCAGTTATCGTTTCAGCCGCTACCGCAAGCAGGACGCGCCCAATGTCAGGCTGGTGCCGCCTGACGGCATCGACGTCGCGGATATTTCGCGCATGGCGGAAGCCGCGGCGCTCGCCCGCGATCTGATCAACACGCCATCGAACGACATGGGGCCGGAGCAACTCGCCCAGGCCGCGCAGGATCTCGCCGGACGGTTCGGCGCCAGTTTCAGCTGCATCATCGGCGACGATCTGCCCAAGCAGAATTTCCCGTTGATCCATGCCGTCGGCATGGCCTCGACCCGGGCGCCGCGTCTGATCGATTTCAGCTGGGGCGATCCGGCGTACCCGAAAGTGACCCTGGTCGGCAAGGGCGTCTGTTTCGACACCGGCGGACTCGATCTAAAGCCGTCGAGCGGCATGCTGATCATGAAGAAGGACATGGGCGGCGCCGCCAATGTGCTGGCGCTCGCCCTGATGGTGATGGACGCGAAGCTGAAGGTGCGGCTGCGCGTCCTGATCCCCGCGGTCGAGAACGCGGTCGCCGGCAATGCCTTTCGCCCGCTCGATATCTTCCCCTCGCGCAAAGGCCTGACAGTCGAGATCGGCAACACCGATGCCGAGGGTCGGCTGGTGCTGGCCGACGCGCTGGCACTCGCCGACGAAGAGAAGCCGGACCTGCTGGTCGATCTCGGTACCCTCACCGGCGCGGCACGCGTCGCGCTGGGCCCGGATCTGCCGCCGTTTTACACTAATGACGAGACGCTGGCGCAGGACATCGCGCGCGCCGCGACGCAGGAAAACGATCCGTTGTGGCGATTGCCGCTGTGGCCGGCCTACGATGCCTGGCTCGATTCCAAGGTCGCCAACATCAACAACGCGCCATCGGGCGGCTTCGCCGGCTCCATCACCTGCGCGCTGTTCCTGCAGCGCTTTGTCGAAGCCGCGAAAAGCTGGCTGCATGTCGACATCTATGGCTGGACGCCGTCGGCCAGACCCGGCCGCCCGGAAGGCGGCGAATGCCAGGCCGCCCGTGCGATCTACCATTATCTGAGCCAGCATTATGGATGACCCGCGCCTGACCCCGGCACGGCCCGACCTCGCCGCGAAATATCTCGAGGGCAAGGTCGAGGCCGCGCGCTTTGTCACCGGCGAACCGTTCGAGATCATCGCGGCGATCGCGGCGTTGCACGAGGCGCCGCGCGCCGACGCGCCCTTGCTGACGCAGGCGCTGAGGGGCGAACGCATCACGGTGTACGACCGTGACGGCGAAGGCTGGGCCTGGGGCCAGTTGAACGACGACGGCTATGTCGGCTGGATCGCCGATGTGGCCCTGGCAAAGCCGGGCGCCGCGCCGACCCACAAGATCACGGCACTGCGAACCTTCGCGTTCCCCGGTCCCTCGATCAAGCTGCCGCCGGCCGATACGCTGGTGATGGGAACAACACTTGCCGTCGTTCGCGATGACGGCCCCTTCGTGGTAACGCGAGACGGCCTCTATCTGCCGCGCCCGCATGTCGGCCCGATCGACGGGCACGCCGGCGATTTCGTCGCGGTCGCCGAGCAGTTCATCGGCACGCCCTATCTGTGGGGCGGCAAGAGCAGCCTCGGCATCGACTGTTCCGGCCTGGTGCAGATCGCGCTGACCGCCGCGGGCACCGGCTGCCCGCGCGACAGCGATATGCAGCAGGACGGCCTTGGCCGCGCACTGGATTCCGGCGAGTCGCAAAAGCTGCAGCGCGGCGACCTGATTTTCTGGAAAGGCCACGTCGCGATCGCGCGCGACGCCGACACCATCGTCCACGCCAACGCCCACCACATGGCGACCGCGATCGAGAGCACCAAAGGCGCCATCGGCCGCATCAAGGCCGCGGGCAGCGAGGTCCGCGCGATCAAGCGGCTTTGACCAGGCGCATCATGCGGTCCTGGTCTGTGTGGTGCCAAGTGCCGCTCGCAGCAATAATCTAACTCTCGAACCTGATGGGAATGCCCATGCCCACATACCGGCTGCATTACTTTCCTGAATCCGGCAACAGCTACAAACTGGCGCTGATGCTGACGCTGTGCGGCCAGAGCTTCGAACCGGTGTGGACCGATTTCGGCGGCGGCGTCACCCGCACGCCGGCATGGCGGCGCGACGTCAACGAGATGGGCGAAATCCCGGTGCTGGAAATCGACGGCGAGCGCCTGACCCAGACCGCGCCGATCCTGCTGCAACTGGCCGAGCAATATGGCCGGTTCGGCGGCGAGACGGCGGCCGAGAAGTTCGAGCTGTTGCGCTGGCTGTTCTGGGACAACCACAAGCTCACCGGCTACATGGCGACCTACCGCTATAACCGGACCTTCACGCCGTCACCGGACCCGCAGGTGCAGAAATATTTCCGCTGGCGGATCGATGACTTCCTCAAGATCCTTGAGCAGCACATGGCGCATCACGCGTTCGCGATCGGCGACAAGCCGACGGTGGCCGATATCTCGATGCAGGCCTATCTGTCCTATCCGAGCGACGAGACCGGCTACGATTTTGCCGCAAGCCATCCCGCCGTGCATGCCTGGCTGCAGCGCATCGCCGCCCTGCCCGGCTGGCGCCCGGCCTACGATCTGCTGCCCGGCAAGCGCCTGACGCATTATGTGTGAGTAGAGCCGCTGCGTTCCCCGGATGCTGCGCAACGCGCCGCTCTCCGCGTCGTGGTGCGCTGCTGATCCGGGGTCTAGGAGTGCTGGTGCTTGCGGCCATGGGTCCCGGCTCTGCGGAGCAGCGTTACACGCTGCGCCGCGTCCGGGACACGAGCATGCGCTCTAATGATTATGCAGCAGCACCCAGCCCACGGCGGCGAGGCCGATCACCACGGCGACGGCGACCGCCCAGGTCGACACCCGGATCGCGCTGACGGTTTGCCGCTGCGCTTCGTTCTCGGCGATCTCGCGATTGCGTGCTTTGTCCTGATCCGCCTCGGTCATCGCCGCCTCCGGTTCGTTCCTTAACCTGCCTGATCGACAATCACGGCACCAACCTACCCTAGACGCCGGCTGTCGTCGATGGACGCAAGTTGGTATCAAACGCCGATGACGGATCGACGGCGCCATCGCCGCTGCCACCGACATTTGCCAACCGGCTCAGCGACAACGCCGCCACTGCCGCGCACAATGCCGCGCCCGCCGCCGTCATGAACACCTCGGCGGCGCTCCATTTCATCGATAGCAAGGCGCCGCCCACCAGCGGGCCGACGATCGAGCCGACCCGGCCGATCCCGAGCGCCCAGCCGACGCCGGTCGCCCGTATCGCAGTGGGGTAGAACGCCGCTGCCAACGCGTTGGCGGCGATCTGGCCGCCGACGATGCAAAAACCGGCGGCGAAGATCGCCAGCGTCACCAGGGTGACGGAGTGTCCGAGATGACCGATCGCCCCGACCGCGAATACGGCGACGAAATAGACCAGCGCCAGCGCGCGAAACGAGAAGCGATCGATGATGCTGCCCAGCGCGAAGGTTCCGACGATGCCGCCGACCTGCAGCATCGAGCCGATCGCCGCGGCCGCCGACACCGACGCGCCGAGATCATTGAGCACCGTCGGCAGCCAGTTCGACAGGAAATAAAGATCGAGCAGGCTCATGAAGAACACCACCCATAGCAACAAGGTGACTGCCGTTCGGCCACCTCGAAACAGATGCAGCACCGGAAGGCCGGCGAGTGCCGGCTCGTGCACGATGAACCTGGTGGACGGCTCGAACTGAATGTCGGGATTGATCGACCGCAGTAATCCGGCGACCCGCAGCGGGGTTCGGCCGGCCAGCACCAGGAAGCGAACCGATTCCGGCAATTGAATCGCCAATACCGGAAGCAGCAGCAACGGTACCGCGCCGCCGAGCAAGAACACCGCGCGCCATCCGAACGCCGGGATCAACGCCGCAGCCAGAAAACCACCGAGTGCCGCACCGACCGAGAAGCCGCAGAACATGATCATCACCATGGTGGCGCGTCGACGCCGCGGATTGAACTCCGAGGTCATCGCGATCGCGTTCGGCATCGCGCCGCCGAGACCGAGCCCCGTCAGGAAGCGGATCGCGAGCAGCGAATTGACATCCTGAATGAACGCGGTCGCAAAAGTGCCGAGGCCGAACGCGAGCGTCGAAAAGATGATGATCTTGCGGCGTCCGACCCGATCCGCCAGCGGGCCGAAGACAAGCGAGCCGATCATCAGCCCGAACAGCCCGGCGCTGAAAACCGGCCCCAGCGCCGCCTTGCTCAGCCCCCATTCTTTGGCCAGGGCTGGCGCGACATAGCCGATGGCCTGGGTATCGAAGCCATCAAGGAACAACACCGCCGCGCAGACCAGCAGCAGCTTGAGCTGAAATCTGCCGACCGGCTGCTTGTCGATGAATTCGACGACATCGACCACAAACGCGCCGCTCCGGGATTCGGAAATGGTCATGGACGTCCCTTTCCCCTTGCGACGTCATATGCAGGCTTGATCCGCCTGTCTTGCTGACGCGCTTTCAATAATGGCATCACCTCACCCGCGCAGCGCATCCTTCGAATAGCCCGCGATCCGCTTGTAGCCTTCCGACAACGCCATGAGTTCGTCGCGGCTGATGACGTCGGCGATGTCGGCGAACGGCTTATCTTGAGTGCGTTCGAACACCTCGCGCAAGATGGCGTCGGGTGGATTGCTGCGGTTGGTCAGAACGATGCGCGTGGTGGCTTCGAGCCGTTGCTTTTCGTAAGCTGCCAACGCGGCCGCCGGATCGGCGTGTTGCAACAGCGCCGAGGTCAGCGCCCGCGCATCCAGAATGGCCTGACCGGCGCCGTTGGAGCCGCGCGGCACCATCGGATGCGCGGCATCGCCGAGCAATGTCACCCGATCGAAACTCCAGCGCGGCAGCGGATCCTGATCGACCATCGGGAATTCCAGCACCCGGTCGGCGGCGCGCATCAGCGCCGGGACATCGAGCCAGTCGAAATGCCAATCGGCGAAGGCGCCGATGAAATCGTCCAGCGAGCCCGGCCGGTTCCAGTCGCGCTTGCGGTAAACCGGGGTTTCGATTTCGGCGACCCAGTTGATGAGCTGCAATCCGCCCGCGCCGGCGGGGCGGATCGGATAGATCACCATCTTGCCGTGCGACATCCATCCGGCCCGCACCATGCTGGCGCCGGACAGGATCGGCTTCCATGGGGTCACGCCGCGCCACATGTTAATCCCGGAATAACGCGGCTCGCCCTCGCCCGGGAATAATTGTTTGCGGATCGCCGAGTTGATGCCGTCGCAGGCGATCGCGGCACGGCCGCGCACGGTGGTACGGTTCGCGCCGCCCGCGCCGTCGGAAAAATGCACGCTGACGCCGGAGGAATCCTGCTCCACACCGGTGCAATGATGGCTGGAGATGAACCGGTCATGACCGGCGCGGGCGCGAAACGCCTCCAGCAACACCATCTGCAGATCGCCGCGATGAACCGAGAATTGCGGGTGCTCATAGCCCGCCGCGCGGCCGAGCGGCTCCTGATAGATCAATTGCCCGAAGCGATTGAAGAAGGTGGCGTCCGTGGTTGCGATCGCGATCCGCGCCAGCGCCTGCTCGAGCCCAAGCGCAGAGAGTTCTTTGCTCGCATGCGGCAGCAGATTGATGCCGACGCCGATCGGCCTGATTTCGGCCACCGACTCGAAGATCCGGCAGGGAATGTTGGCGGCGTGCAGTGCCAACCCCAGGGTCAGGCCGCCAATGCCACCCCCGACGATGATGATATCGTCCATGTTTCCTTCCTGGCGTTTCCTTCCCGGCGCGCCGCTAACGGGCGCTCTTGTTGCGCCGGATGAAACAGATTAGTGAGCTTACTGTCAATCGCGGCGGTTGAGCGATGTATGCGGCGCACCATCATGACCGAAGCTTCCGCCGGGCGTTGTGCGGCACCCGCGGATCGGCCACAGTGAAGGGAAAACGCAACCGGGATCGGACACATGACACGCTACAAGCTTCACTGCGTCGGCGCCTCGGGAAATGCCTACAAGGTCGCGCTGTATCTGAATCTCGCGGGCCTCGATTGGGAGCCGGTGGGCGTGGATTTTGCCGGCGGCCAGACCCGCGATCCGGATTGGCGGGCCGTCACCAACGCGATGGGTGAACTCCCGGTGCTCGAAATGGAGGACAGGCGGCTGTCGCAGTCAGGCGCCATCCTGTTCTGGCTCGCCGAAACCGTTGGCAAGTTCGCTCCCGCCAGCGCCGAGCAGCGTTTCGAGGCGATGCGCTGGATACTGTTCGACAATCACAAATTCACCGGCAATCTCTCGGCCTATCGCGTTCAATATTCGATGACCCCGCAGCCGCCTGCTCCGGCTGTATTGGCCTTCCTGAAGACGAGGCTGGACAGCGCTTTCGCCATTGCCGAAAAGCATCTGACCGATCGCCCTTTCATGCTTGGAGACCAGCCGACCATCGTCGATTTCTCGATGGCCGGATACATCTACTACCCCATTGAAGAAACCGGCCTCAAACTTGAAAGCGAATTTCCCGCTCTCCATGCGTGGCGTCAACGGCTTGCATCACTACCCGGCTGGAAACCGCCATACGAAATGATGCCGGTCGGAGTTTCCCTGCCGCTACGCGGGAGTTAGCGCGATCGTGCTTCAGCGATTGCCGACGAAGCACATGCCCATCCGCGAGGGCTTGTCGATCACCTGACAGGCCAGGCCCTCGGCGCAGGCCCAGGGCGTGAAGCTGCGGTCGTTGTCTTTGCCGTCGGCATGCGACGCGTAGCAATGCGCGCCCCAGCCGTCATCATATTCGGTGCCGGCGATTTCGGTGCTGCCGCGCAATTGCGGGCGGCTGGAAAAGCCGCGGGAATAATCCGGCGCCCGGCCGTCGCGCATCGCATCGAGAATATCGCGGCGACGCGCCTGATCGCCGAAGAAATGCGGCGAGGCCGGCACGATGGTGGCGTTGGAGGGTTTCGGCGCCAGCCAGTCGACGCCGGGAAAATGAAAGCCGCCGATGCCGCGGGTCTGGTGGCAGCCGGAACAGGTGATGTCGTTGAGCCGGCGCTCGAAGCCGGCCAGCGAGCGGATGTTTTGCGGTGGGCTCGCCGCGCTCGGCGGCCTTTCTGCAACGCGGTAACGACGTCGTCCTCGGTGAACACCGGGTCGACCCTGGCGTCATCGCCCTGCACCAGACCGAAGGCCGGCTGCAGATTGGAGGTCGCAAATCCGACCGGCGTGATTGCGATAACGCCGGTGGCGAGGAATTGCGGCGGGATCACCGACCGTGCCGCGATCGAGTTCGGTGAAATGTACGGGATCGAGCAGCCATTCCTTGAAGGCGCGCGCCAGCTTGGGATCGGCCAGAATCCGCGCGCGATCGATCTGGTCTTCCATCGGCGCTTGCTCGAACGTCCCGGTCTGTGCGATGTAGTCGAACACCTTCAACAGATAATCGGTGCGGAACTCGCGGTTGGCCGATTTCAGCGCATGCATGATCTGGATGTTGGTTTCGATGCGCACGATGTCGTCGGGCGCGATCGAGGCCAGCGGGCCATCGGGCGCGACCAGTTTTTCCACCAGCGCTGCGCCCGTCAGCGTCGAGTCGCCGGCGGAGAGCCATCGGCGCGCGATGTCGGCGCAGGTGATCGCAGCGCCGTCGGGTCCTGTCGCGTGATCTCCCTTGGCCTTGAGCACGACATTGAGCGTCATCGGCAGACGTGGCGAGGCCAGGCTGTCGGCGGCCTGCGCCACATTGGTCGGGATCAGCCGGTAGATCAGCCGGATCTCGCCGCAGCTTTCGGGCGCCACATAAGCGCGGTCCATCCGGTTGACGATGCCCGACAGCACGAAGCGCGCATCGTCGGAATAAAGCTGCGCGCGGTCGAACAGTTGAAAGTCGTTGGTGTCGGCGACCCCGATGCTGGCGTTCGGCAATTCGGCCTTGAGGTTCGCGGTGTAGCGATCGAACTCGGTGTCGAGCGCCGCGCGCACCGGCAACATCGACGGCAGCGCGAACAATTGCGCGTCGGTGAGTGGCGTCTCCGCCGCGCGGGCCGGCGCCATGATGCGGGCGAGACCGAAGCGGCCGCGATCGAGTTCGCGCAAGGCCTCGGGATCGGTGATCGCGGTGCCACGTTCCAGTGCGGCACTCCTGCATCGCCTTCGGCGCCGCCAAGGCCGGCGTGGCGCAACAGGCGAGAACCAGAAATGAAGCGAGGAATCGCACGCGGCGGCTCATGTCCTGACCAACACCGTTTCGCGGCGTTTATTCAAGGCTGGCTGGCGGCGATAGTATGACGGCATTGCGTTGCTGTCCCGGTGCATCCGGGGCGATCCGGAACGCAAAAAGCGCCTCACATCGGTGTGAGGCGCTTTTGATTTTGATGCGTTCGATATCGGTCGACGTCGCCTACCGCGCGACGATCAGCCCCTTGCTGGTGACCACCACCCAGCGGCCATCCTGGCGCCGGATCGCATCGACCCGGCCGATGCCCGGTACCACATCGCCGGCATAGATTTCAAAGATACCCTGACGCCCCTCGATCAGCGCGCCGCCACGGTCGACGTCGCGCAGGACCCAGTTGTCGATGGTTGGCAGCCGGCCGACGTCCGGCTTTGTGTCCGGCTTGATGTCGGCCCTGGTATCAGGCTTGGCATCGGTCTTGAGCGCGGCGGTCGTCGCAGGGGGTGTCACCGAGCCGGTGACGTCCTTTGGCGCGGCCGGTGCGGGCGCGGCGGTGGCGACCGGTGCAGGTGCCGGTGCATGCAGCTTCTCGACCGCCTCGCTGAGTTTTGCCAGTTTGGCCAAAGGCTCGGCCTGGGCCTTCTCCAGCCTGTCGAGGCGTTCGTTGGTCTGTTTAAGCTGGCCGACGCTGGTCTTGGAGGCGTGCTCGATGCCGCTCTTCAAGGCCTGGATGTCGGAATCGACTCGGGCCACCGTGGCTTCCAGCGCCGGATTGGCGGCCGGTGCCGCGGTGGCTGCCGCTGCATCACTGCCGGAGAGATGCTGCAGGCCGATGGTCGCGGCGGCGCCGCCGATCACGCCGCCGGCGATCGCGGCGAGTGCCACCACGGCGGCGAGCGCGGCCAGCCGGCGCTTGCCGAACAGGCTTTGGCTCGGCTCGTGCTGCGGTTCCGGCGTGGCCCGGTCGTGCTCCCAATCGCGGTCGGCAGGCGACATGATCATGAGCTTGCCCGGTATCCGCGGCGCCTCGACCTTCGCAGCCGCCGCCTTGGGGGAACTCACCTCAGCGGCGTCGGCGCCCTGCTCGGGAACCAGACCGGGCGATTTCGCCTCGACAGGGGTTTCCGCCGCGGCCGCGGCCGGTTCGCTGGACGCAGACGATGAGGCTGTGAAGCTCGGCTCGCGGTGGCCGGAATCGGGTTGTCCGCTGATCTGCTCGGCTTGTTCGCTCACGGCTAAGTCTCCAGAATGAGTTGACCTTTTGGTAACTTTCATTGCTTGCCAATTCGTTACCGGCCGCGCGGTTACCGAAATTTTAGGAACTGGTCCGGTCCGTGATTGGGGTGGATCAAATCGGCTACGGGCCCGGCCGATGCTGCCTTGCGGCATGCTTGGCGTCAGAAGCTTCATTTGCGCCGCTTCGTTTCCCGATTAACATATCGTCAACAAACCAGCCGGCAGGCGGGGGGCGGACGCCATGACCATCGAAAAATGCATCAACGAGTTCGATGTCGACGATGTCGTGTTCGAGGAAGGCTCGACCGGACGCGAATTGTTCGTCGTGCTCGACGGCACGATCGATATCGTCAAGTTCAACGGCGCAGCAAAAACCGTGATCGTCACGCTCGGCAAGGGCGAGTTCTTTGGCGAGATGGCCGTGATCGACGGCTCGGCGCGCTCGGCCACCGCGATTGCGGCAGCGCCCCACACCCGCGTGATGCGGATCAATCATGCCCGCTTCGTCTATCTCGTCAGCCAGCAACCGGCGTTTGCGCTGATGGTGATGGACGCGCTGAGCAAGCGGCTGCGGGCCTCCAACGCCGTCAACTTCCGGGCGGCCACCCCATGAGCGAGCGCCGGCCGAGCCCATTCAAGATCCTGCCGCGACAACGACGTCTGCTCGCTGATCGAGGCGGCGCCGGACGTCTACCAGATCCGCTTCAAGAACCGCGCCGCCAATGCCTATCTGGTGCGCGGCTCGAAGCGCACCATCATGATCGATGTCGGTCTGTCGTCGAACTATCCTGCGCTGGTGGAATGCCTCGCGCAGGTCGGCTGCGCGCCCGACGCCATCGACATGGTGATCCTCAGTCACGAGCATCTCGATCACATCGGCGCGGCCTGGCATTTCGGCGGCCGCACCATCCTCGCGGCGCATCGGCTTGCCGCCAACAAGATCATGCTGCGCGACGATTTCTCGATGCTGCGCAAGATGTTCAACGAACCCGACGTGCCGATCGATGTCGATATCTGGCTGGAAGAAGGCAACCTGATCGATCTCGGCAATTTTCGTCTCGTCGTGATGTACACGCCGGGCCATACCTCGGCCTGCATCAGCCTGTTCGATCACGACAAGGGGCTGCTATTCGCGGCGGATACGCTGATGCCCGGCGGCGTCATGGGCGGCGTGTTCGGCTCCGGCAGCATCAGCGATTACATCCAGTCGCTGGAGCGGTTGAAGGGGCTGAACTCGAAGATCCTGCTGTCGGGCCATGGCCGATTGTCGGACACGCCGCAGGATGACGTCAGAATCGCGCTGCAGCGCTCCCACGCGCTGTTGTCCGACACCGCGCAATTGTTCGACGCTCTCGACGCGCGCTCGAATTTCGAGCCGATCATGCAGTCGGTGCGGGATTTGAACAAGCTGGATGACGGGTAGGCATCGCGCCCGCCAACATCAACCATCGTCATTCCGGGTCGCGCGCAGCGCGAGCCCGGAATCCATGACCCCTGTGGTTATGTCCCTCCGCAAAAGCTGACACAGGGAGTATGGATTCCGGGTCTGCGAAGGGGCGCATCCCGGCATGACAGAAATTAAATCACCACCGGCGCGTCGGGCAGTTCGTTGCGGCTTTCGCCGTACTTCGGGAAGAACCTCGCCAGTTGCGCCGACACCGCCTCGATGCCCATGATCGCGCCATGCTCGAAATGGCCGGCGGCGAAATCCGCTTCCATCGCGACGCAGATCGCTTCCCAGCCGGCGGCGCCGACCTTGTCGGAGATACCGCGGTCGGCGACGATCTCGACCTGGCGATCGGCCAGCAGGAGATAGATCAGCACACCGTTATTGTGCGCCGTATCCCAGATCCGCAGCTGCCCGAAAACATCCAGCGCGCGTTCGCGGGCGGGCTGGTCGCGAAACAACGGCGCGCCGTCGAGCGCGCCTTCGACCGCGAAGCGCACCTGCCCGGCATGCGTGGTCTCGCCGGCCTTGATCGCCTGCTCGATCGCGTCCAGAACCCGGCGCGGAAACAGCCGCCGCGCCTTCCAGCGATGCTGGATCAGATGCTTGCCGATGCGTCCGATGCCCATCCCTACCAGCTCCCCGACGCGCCGCCGCCGCCGAAATTGCCGCCCCCGCCGCTGAACCCGCCGCTGTCGCTGCTCGACCCACCGCCTCCGCCAAAGCCGCCGCCATAGCCACCGCCGGACCAGCCGCCGGTGCGCCCCACCCCCGGCGATCCCAGGCTATCGCTGAGCATCGTGAACACCAAAGCAATCACACCGGCGATCACGGCTAGCGCCAACGAGCCGACGATAAACCAGGCCAGCACACCGATCAGGCCGCCGGTCGCGACCGAGCCGAGCAGCCGGCCGAAGATGCCGCGCAGGATAGCGCCGCCGACAAACGCCGCGACGATGATGAACGGATTCAACAGGTCGCCGAAGTCGCCGGTGCCACCGCGTTGCGATTGCGTCCGTGGCGTCGGCGCCGGCAGCGGTTCGCCATCGACGACCTTGATGATGGCATCGACGCCATCGGAAATGCCGCCGGCGAAATCCCCGCTGCGGAACTTCGGGGTAATAATCTCGTCGATGATGCGCTTGGTGGTGAGGTCGGTCAGCGCGCCTTCGAGGCCGTAGCCGACCTCGATCCGCAGCTTGCGATCGTTCTTGGCGACGACGAGAATCGCGCCGTCGTCCACCTTCTTGCGGCCGATCTTCCAGGCCTCCGCCACCCGGATCGAATATTGCTCGATCTCCTCGGGCGCGGTGGTCGGCACGATCAGCACCGCGATCTGGCTGCCTTTGATAATCTCGAAATTGCCGAGCTTCTTGTGTCAGCGACGCGATCTCTTCGCTGGACAATGTGCCGGTCTGGTCGACCACCCGCCCACTCAGCGGCGGCACCGCGACCTGCGCCCAGCCTGCGAAGGCCCAGCACAGCAGCAGCGCAACCAGAGAGGCCCTGATGGCGTTCATCGCGCGCATCGATCTGCCGATTATTTGGCGGGCGCCGGGGCTGGTGCCGGATTGAAGTCCACCTTCGGCGCGGTGGAGATTTCCTTCTCGTTGTCGACCGTGAAGTTGGCCTTCTCCTTGTAGCCGAACAGCTTCGCCGTCACCACGGTCGGGAAGGTGCGGATGCCGACGTTGTAGTCCTGCACCGCCTTGATGTAGCGGTTGCGCGCCACCGTGATGCGGTTCTCTGTGCCTTCGAGCTGTGTCATCAGATCATGGAACAGCGCGTCCGATTTGAGCTGCGGATAGTTTTCGGTGACCACCAGCAGCTTCGAGAGCGCGCTGGTGAGTTCGCCCTGCGCGGCCTGGAACTTGGCAAACGCGCCGGGATCGTTGACCAGATCAGGCGTCGCCTGGATGCTGCCGACCTTGGCGCGGGCATTGGTGACGCCGAGCAGCACGTCTTTTTCCTGCTGCGCAAAACCCTTGACGGAATTGACGAGGTTGGGAACCAGATCGGCGCGGCGCTGATACTGGTTCAGCACTTCGGACCAGGCCGACTTGACCTGCTCGTCATTGGTCTGGATCGCGTTGTACCCGCAATTGGTCAAACTCAACATCGCCAGCGCCGCCAGCACGGTGAAAAATCTGCGCATGGTATTCTCCCGGTTCAATGGTCGGCAAAGTAGCAGAATACGGCGATGAGGTAATCAGGCAAAAATTTCCTTTCCGCACTGGTTTTCGCGTGCGGCCATCCTTCGAGACGCGGCCAACAGGCCGCTCCTCAGGATGAGGCCTTGCCTGTTGCTAGGCCTCATGGTGAGGAGCCGCGAAGCGGCGTCTCGAACCATGACTGTAGGCTTACGCCCCCGCCGCTTTCGCGTCCCGGATCGCCTGCCAGATTTTGACCGGCGTCAGCGGCGTATCGAGCGCCTTGATGCCGAGTTCGCTCAGCGCGTCCATCACGCCGTTGGCGATGCAGGGCGGGCCGCCGATGGCGCCGGATTCGCCGCAGCCCTTGGCGCCCAGCGGATTGGTGCGGCACGGCGCGGAATCATCCAGGGTCACCGTGATCGGCGGAATGTCTTCGGCGCGCGGCACGCAATAGTCCTGGTAGCTCGCGGTCAGCAACTGGCCTTCGGAATCATAGGACACGCCCTCATACAGAGCCTGCCCGATGCCCTGGGCGACGCCGCCATGCACCTGGCCGGTCACCAGCATCGGATTGACCGCGATGCCGACGTCGTCGACCGTGGTGTAGCGCACCACCTTCGTAACGCCGGTCTCGGGATCGATCTCGACCTCGCAGATATGCGTGCCGTTGGGCCAGGTCGGGCCATCGACCTCGCCGACACTGTCGACGCTGAGCCGCGCACCGTCTTCCTTTTTGGCGAGATCGAACAGGCCGACTCGCCGGTCGGTACCGACCACCGTCAGCGTGCCGTCGCGATATTCGATATCCTCGACTGATGTCTCCAGCACGTTGGCCGCTTTCTCGCGCGCCTTCGCGATCATGTCGGCGGTCGAGACCGCGACCGCGGTACCGCCGACAAACAGCGAGCGCGAGCCGACGCTGCCGGAGCCGTTCGCGACGTCGGTGTCGCCCTGCACCAGGTCGATCCGGTCGATCGGAATACCGAGCGCGTCTGATATCATCTGGCTGTAGGTGGTCTGCAATCCCTGCCCCATCGCCATGGTGCCGGAATAGGCGATCACACGGCCCTCGGCGGTGGCCTGCAACGTGACCTTCTCGGTATGCTGGCGGCCGCCGGTCCATTCGATGTAGCTGGTCAATCCGCGGCCATAGAGCAGGCCCTTCTTTTTGGCTGCCTTCTTGCGCGCGGCAAAGCCGTCCCAGTCGGCGAGATCGGACGCCCGCGCCAGCATGTGCGCGAACGCGCCGGAATCGTAGACCTGTCCGACCGCGTTGGTATAGGGAAACTGCGTCGGCTTGACATAGTTGACCTTGCGGATCGCGCGCGGATCCATGCCGATCTGTCGCGCCGCGGCGTCGAGCAGCCGCTCGACAATGAATACCGCCTCGGGACGTCCCGCGCCGCGGTAGGCGCCGACCGGCGCGGTGTTGGTCATGACAGCCTTGATGTCGTAGTGCACCAGCGGCAGATCATAAACGCCGGATTGCACGAACGGCCCGAGCATCAACGGAATGATCGCGCCGGCGCCGGCGACATAAGCGCCGGTGCCGCCGATCGAGCGCACCCGATAGGCCTGCACCCGGCCTTTGGCATCGAGCGCCAGTTCACCGGTCGAGGTGAGATCGCGGCCATGGGTGCCGCCGACGAATTCATCGGTGCGGTCGCCGCGCCAGCGGATCTTGCGTCCCAGCTTGGTCGCGGCATAGGCGACGATGCCGTCTTCCGGATAGAGCCCGGTCTTCTGGCCGAAGCCGCCGCCGATGTCGCTGACCAGCACGCGGACGCTGTCCTTGGGCCGCTTCAGGATGGCTTCGGCGAGCACGTCGCGGGTCGCGGTCGGGGTCTGCGATTGCACATGCAAGGTGAGCCGGCCGGACTTCTTGTCGATCTCGGCGATGGTCGAACGCGGCTCCATCGCGGAAGGAATCAGTCGCTGGCTGGTCAGATCGAGCGAGACGACGTGCGCGGCGCTGGCAAAGACTTCCTCGACCTTGGCAGCATCGCCATAGCTCGACACCGCGACGATGTTGTCGGGCAGGTCGCTCCACACCACGGGTGCATCGGGCCTGGCCGCCTGCACCGGATCGACCACCGAGGGCAGCACCTCGTAATCGATCGCGATGGCCTCGGCCGCATTCTGCGCCGCCGTCCGCGACGTCGCGACCACGGCCGCGACCGGCTCGCCGGCAAAGCGCACGATCTCGTGGGCCAGCAACCGCCGCGGTGGTACCTTCATCGGCGAACCGTCGGCGCGCTTGAACACCAATAGCGTCGGCAGGGTGCCGATATCGTCCGCGATCAGGTCCGCGCCGGTGTAGATCACCTCGACATCCGGCATCTCCGCCGCCGCGCTGCTGTCGATCGAGATAATTTTGGCGTGGGCATGCGGCGAGCGCAGCACATGCAGCCACAGCGCGCCATCCTCCGGCTTGTCGTCGATAAAATGCCCCTTCCCGGTCAGCAGTCTCTGATCCTCAAGACGCTTGACCGGCATGCCCGCACCGAACCGCAGATTGCCGGGTAGAATGTTCATCAATGGGTCCTTGGTCTTTCGAGTCGTGTATTGGGATCGATTTCAAGCCGGTTTTAGCGGGTTCTGCGGGCAAAACAACACACCGTCATTCCGGGGCGTGCGCAGCACGAACCCGGAATCTCGAGATTCCGGGTTCGGTCCTTATGGACCACCCCGGAATGACGGCGTCGGAGGTGCACTCAGCCCACTTCCCGCAGCACGGCTTCAACCGCCTGGCGCTGCTCGGCCGTGAGCGGCAGCTGCGGCGCGACGGGATCGCCGACGTCGTAGCCCTGGATCGAAAGGCCGGCCTTGATGCAGGCGGCGAGATTGTAGCGCGCGAAGGCTTCGTTGACCCGCCATAGCCGGCGCTGCAGCGTCATCGCTTCGTCCCAGCGTTTGGCCTGGCCGAGATTGTAGAGTTCGACGCTCTGGCGCGGAATGATGCAGGCCGGTCCGGCCATCCAGCCGACCCCGCCGATCAGCATCACCGCGGCCGGAATATGCGCCGACGCCGAGAAAACTTTAATCGCGTCGCCGCAGCGATTCATGATCGACAATAATCGTCCGGTATTGGTCGAGGCATCCTTGATGTAGCCGATGCGCGGATGCGCCGCGAGTTTGGCGATCACATCGAGCGTCAGATCCGAGCGCTGGAACTGCGGATTGGTGTAGATCACCACGGGAATATCGACCGCGTCGGCGATGGCGCGAAAGTAAGATTCGACCTGGCAGTCGCCGAGCGGAAAATACGCCTCCAGAATGGCCAGGATGCCATCAGCGCCGAGCAACTGGTAAGCCTTGGCCTGCGCGACCGCATCCGCGATCGAGGTCGAGGCGACGCCGGCGACCACAGGCACACGGCCCTTGGCGGCTTCGATGGTGGCCTGCACCACCGCCATGCGCTGCGCGGTGTCGAGATAGGCGAACTCACCAGTCGAGCCGAGCGGGGTCAGGCCATGCACGCCAGACTGGATCAGATCGTCGCACAACCTGCCCAGTACCTCGGTGCGAACCTTCCCGTTCGGATCGAGCGGGGAGACCAGATAGGGAAAAACGCCGTGAAAATCGGCCATGGATCAATGAACCTCGGAGCGCGGAACCGGCGGAGTCTTCGCGCGCCCTCGGGGTCAAGTCAATTACGGTCGCCAGCGGTATATTCGCGCTGGACCGGTGAGTGCCTGTGGCCTTCGAGAGGCGCGCGAGAGCGCGCCCTCAGGATGAGGGCGGCGTGTGTCGCGATTTCGTGGCGACGGCTATTTTGCGCCGCCTCTTGGTGAGGAGCCGCCACCGGGTCCGCGCTAAGCGCGGCCCGATGACAGGCTCGCCGCGTCTCGAACCATGGCTCCAGTATTTGCGGTCAGCGCCGGGTGTAGCAGTGGAAGCCGCCATAGATTCCGGAGCGGTCGCGTTCGAAGCCGATGGCGCTGCGCGCCTCGTCGCGCTGCCAGATATCGCGGAGCGGTGACAGCTCATCGCCTTCCAGCGGCGAGTCCTTGCCCGCAGTGCGGAAGATCACCCTGACATCATCGCTGCCGGAGCGGTCGATCGCGTTCCACAGCGCGCTGATCTCGTCCGGCGCCATCCAGTCCTGTGAATCGAGCAGCACCACCGCGTCGATTTGCCGGGCCGGAAGATTTTCCAGAAACTGCCTGAGATTGGCGTGCACCGGAATGATCAATCCCGCGCCATCGCGCATCCGCGCGAATTCGCGCCGCTGCAGATAAGGCGGCAGACAACGATCGCCCGGGCCGCTGTAGCGACGGCCCAGCGCCTGCCAGGCGAAATAATTGGTCTCGTTGGGGTGGCCGTTGATCAGCCGCAGCAGGCGCTCGTAGAGAACTTCGTTGAGCGGCGCGCCGCCGCCGAGCAGTTCGCGCTGCTGCGGCGGAATGCCCAGACTGAACAGCAGCGCCGGCGTGCCCGTGAGCAGCTTGGCGAGCGCGCGAATGGAACAGCCGATCCAGCCGTTGCATCGCTTCGATCCGTTCCGGGGAGTTGGCTTTGCCCTTCAGCAGCGCTTGCAGGTCGATCCCGGCCAATCTGGCCAGCACATGGGCCAGGCCGATGAAGCGGCCGAGCATGCCATGGCGATAGAACCCGTCGGTGAAATAAGCATAGCGCGGCCGGCCGACGGCGTTGCGCTTGTCCCAATAGGCGCGCGCGTCGGCATCGAGCCAGAGCCACAGATCGTTGCGGTAGCGCTCGGAATTGGCCGCCGAATTGGCTTCACCGAAGAACTGCCAGAAATCGTTGTATTTCGAGAAGGCGCGAAGGCCGGCCAGTTTGAGCTTGAGCAGCGACAGATGGGCTTCGTTGAGATCGACCGCGAACACCTGCGCCGGCTGGGCCGTGAGATAGGACAGCGCGTTGCAGCCGCCGGACGAGATGGTGACGATGGTCGAACCAACAGGCAATTGCAGCGCCGCGAGATCGGCCTCGGGATCTTCCCAGATCTGGGTATAGACGAGGCGGCGAAACCAGAAGGCAAACAGACGGTCCCAAACAGTCGATTGCTCGTCACTTCGGCTGTTGCGGACGGCGTCCGCGATCAATTGCGTGCTCATCTGGTCTCCGAATCAACAATCTTTTGAAGGTATCGCCGCCACGCTGCAGTTTTGCGACAGCCGCAATCGATGTGGCCGGCCGCTGTCACATCCCTGTCGCGCGAACATCGCAATAAACGGCATCCATCGCAGGAGGCCGAGAATTGCACGCCTTTCCTTCCGAGTTCGGCGCCGAGCTCGCCGCGGATATCCCCGCTAGTCTTAGCGACGATCTTTCTCCGCCGTTTTCACGCGAAGCCACCGATCGCATGAACCGGATGTACCGCTGGCAGCGCCATATCTATGACGGAACCCGGCGTTATTATTTGCTCGGCCGCGACACGATGATCGCCGATCTGAAGCCGGCGCCCGATGCCAACGTGCTGGAGATCGGCTGCGGAACCGGCCGCAATCTGGTGTTGGCGGCCCGCCAATTTCCGGAGGCGCGGTGGTTCGGCATCGACGTGTCGACGGAGATGCTGACGTCGGCGATCGCGTCGGTATCGCGACGCGGCCTAAGTTCGCGCGTTCGCGTCGCCCATGGTGATGCCACCGCATTCGATCCGCAGTTGCTGTTCGGCCTGCCCGCCTTCGACCATGTGATGATTTCGTACAGCCTCTCGATGATCCCGAACTGGACCGGCGTGCTGGAGGCCGCGGTCGCCCGACTCAAGCCGGGCGGCCGCCTGCACGTTGTCGATTTCGGCCGGCAGGAACGATTGCCGGGCGCGGTCCGCACGATGCTGTTGCGATGGCTGAAACTATTCGACGTCACGCCGCGCGACGAGATGCAGAGCGTGTTGTCGGCGATGGCGAAATCTTCGCGCGCCGAGCTGACATTCCAGCGCCCGTTTCGCGGTTACGCGCAGTACGCGGTGCTGACGCTGCCAGCGGCATCGAGCCGACCGTGAGCGGCTGGCTCGCATTGCTTGGGGCGGGCCTGCTCGAGGTCGCCTGGGCGCTGGGCCTTAAATATTCCGATGGCTTTACCCGGTTCTGGCCGAGCGCACTGACCCTCGTCGCGATCCTGATGAGTTTCGGATTGATGGCGCTGGCGTTGCGCTCCCTGCCGTTCGGCACCGCCTATGCGGTGTGGACCGGGATCGGCGCCGCCGGCAGCATCATCGCCGGCATGCTGTTGTTTCGTGAATCCGCCGATCCGATGCGGATCATCTGTCTCAGCTTGATCGTCGCCGGAATGATCGGCCTCAAGCTGAATTCGCCGGTGTAAGTTTTTCGATGCGCCGCGCGCGCCAGCTTCGCCAGACTTCCACCGTGCCGAACATCATCAGCGCCAGCACGAAGGGCAACAGATGATACAGCACGCGGAACATCAATAGCCCTGCGACCAGCGGATCCTTGTCGTCGCCGCCGAGCCCGAGCAGGATCGTCGCATCGAACACGCCGATGCCCGCCGGCGCGTGGCTGGCGAAGCCGAGCAAAGTCGCGACGATGAAGACCACCGCGACATGAAAAATCCCGACATGGGCTTCGGCGGGGATCAGCACATACATCGCCAGCGCGGCGGCGCCGAGATCGATGATGCCGATCACGATCTGCAGCAGCACCGCCGGCCCGGACGGCAATCGCACCGGCCAGCGCAGCGTGCCGATATTCCGTGGCGACAACCAGCTCCAGACCAGGAACACGAATACGCCAAGCAACAGCGCGCCGGCCAGCCATCGGTTGAGTTCGCTCGACAGCAAATCGATCGGCGAGATCGCGTCGGGCTGGTAGAGCACGCTTAACCCGAACGCGGTCAGGTTTCCGAGCCAGAAAGTCAGCCCGGTCAGGAAGCAGATATTGGCGACATCGAGCGCGCCGAGCCCGCTGGCGGAATAGATCCGGTAGCGGATGACGGGCGACACCAGCGCCACCGCGCCGATGCCGTGCGAGATCGGATAGCTGGTAAAGCTCGCCAGTGCCGCGATGCGGTATGGCACGTCCGTGCGTCCGATGGTGCGCAGCGCCAGCAGATCATACAGCGTCAGGCTGCCGTAGGACACGGCCACCAGCGCCATCGCCAGCGCGATCAGGTGACCCGGTGTGCGCTCGATCACATCGAGCACATCGTCGTAATCGATATGCTTGATAGCGTGTGTCAGCGCGTACACGGCCATCGCGGCGATCGCGATGCCGATGACGATACCAAGCCCCTTCAATCGGGTGCTGCTGAAGAGCGACTTTGGCAGCACGTTGATTTTCAGGGTGTACATCCATTCGGGCGGCGACGTAGAACGTCGTCGTGCAGCCTGATTCGGCCCGGTCGGCTTCACCCATTACACGTTGATGTGACAGTCGCGTAACCGGCCCCCATCAATCACATTGCCGTTTAGAACATTTCGATAACCGAAATCCGGGCGCATTGCCGTCGCATCCCATTCACGCTGCCCCGATAACACCTGCGCGAACGAACCGATCGATTCGAGGAACCATGAGCACGGAATTCGACTACGATCTCACACCCAATCAATGGGATGTGCTGCGATCGCTGCGATTGCCGGCCTCGCGCCGCGGCGCCCTGAACCGGTTCGTGGTGGACGGGCTGATCGCGCTGGCGCTCGCCGCGATGATGGACGACCGCCCGGTGCTAACCGAGAAGGGCCGTAAAGTGCTGGTGCGCGGCTCTTCGCGACTGCTCGATCTCGCGGCGTGAGTTTTTCGGCGAGACCGCATAACGCGATCGTCGGAGTTGCTCTGCCCGATCGCAGATTCTCAGCCACTCCGACCCGTCGCCCGGCCCATAGCCATTTCAAGGACTGGTCCTAAATCGAGACGCCCTTCAGGAACTCGCCTGAAGGGCGCCGCGGATACGCTGAACGAGATTCCGCGGATTCTACTCGGCAGCCTGAGCCAGATCGCCAGCCTGCTTGTTGTAGTCATGGACGACGCGGCCGTAGGGCAGCGTCAGGTCGGCGAGGAAATGGTGCGCCCCGATCACGCGGCGCACCGGAAAATCCGCCACCGGCGCGTTGACATGCGGCACCAGATGCAGGCGGCCGGGTCCGCTCCACGATCCCTTGACCACGATATCGGTGAGATTGATCGCGACCAGTTGGCAGACTTCGGCGCGGCCATCGACGCCGGGGATCAGCTTCAGATTGATCTGGGTCTTCGACAACGTCGCCATGGTCGCTTCGCCGTGACCGGCCATCGCTTCATGCTTGTAACCCATGGTGCCCATCGCGACGAGTTGACCGGCGTATTCGAGCGTGCCGGTCAGCGTGTCCTTGGCCACTTCCAGTTTCGGGTGGGCGTATTTCTTGGGAAAGCCCCAGATTTCGCGGCCGGCGGCGATCGGCGGATCATCGTCGAGATACATCTGCGAAACGAAATTGACCTCCTCGCCGTTGAGGCGCGCCGGAATCACCAGGCCGGATTCCGTGTAGCTGCCGAAGCCGGAGCTATCCGGCATCTTGATCCATTCATAGTGAACGATCGGCTGATCGATCGGCTCCAGCGGCTCGGGCAGCCCGGCGCGGATCAGATCCGGATCGGTCTCATAGGTGATGACGAGAAATTCGCGATTGACGAAGCGATACGGGCCCGCCGGATAGCTCGGGCCGGCCATCGGCATCGATGGGAGTTTCAGAATATCGGCGCTGCGCATGAGAGCCCCTGTTTTGCAATGAATGAAAAGATCATGCCGTCAAGCTGGCGGCACCCCACGTCCCAAATTGCTATCGGCTGTGTTTGACAGCGATGTGAAGCGGTTGCAGCACCGGCAAGACGATCGACGCCGCCTTTTGAGGCAGCCGCCGCACGAAAGCTGCCCTGTCACACCAGCGTCATCGCGTCAGGGGAAACCTAGGCATTGCCCGCCCATCAATAATTTCAAAGAGTAGCATCATGGACGCACGATCGCCCGACACAGACGTCACCGCCGCGGAAGCCTGGCGGCCGGAGCATTGCGATCGGGTCGCATTGGTGCTGCAAGGCGGCGGCGCGCTCGGCGCCTATCAGGCCGGCGTCTACCAGGCCTTGCACGAAGGCGGCATGGAGCCGGACTGGGTGTGCGGCGTTTCGATCGGCGCCATCAATTCGGCGATCATCGCCGGCAATCCGCCGGAGCGCCGGCTGGAGCGCTTGCGGACCTTCTGGGACCGCATCACCGCGCGAAAGGTCTGGCACTACACTCCGGACGGCGACATCTATCGCAAGGCGCGCAACCTGACGAGTTCGTGGATGACCACCACCATGGGCCAGCCCGGCTTCTTCAAGCCGCATGACACGAACCCGTGGTTCAGCCCGGCCGGCGCCAAGACCGCCACCAGTTACTATGATACCGAGCCACTGCGCGAGACGCTGCTGGAGCTGGTCGATTTCGATCTGATCAATTCGCAGAAAATCCATTTCGCGGTCGGCGCGGTCAATGTGCTGACCGGCAATTTCCTGTACTTCGACAACAAGAAGGAAGTGATCGCGCCGGAGCACGTGATGGCCAGCGGCGCGCTACCGCCGGCGCTGCCGATGGTCAAGATCGGCACCGACCATTTCTGGGACGGCGGCATCGTGTCCAACACCCCGCTGCAGCATCTGCTGGACCAGGACGACAGCCTGAACTCGCTGGTGTTTCAGGTCGACCTGTTCAGCGCCCGCGGCCCGCTGCCGCGCGACATCCAGGAAGTGCTGTCGCGCCACAAGGACATCGTCTATTCGTCGCGCACCCGCCACAACACCGACATCTACAAGCGGATGAACAATCTGAAGGCGGACTATTACAAGACGCTGGCGAAGATCCCGGAAGACCAGCTCACCGCCGAGGAACGCGCCACCCGCGACCATCTGGCGCATCTGCCGGGCATCACCATCCTGCAGATGATCTATCAGCAGAAGGCCTACGAGGGCGACTCAAAGGATCACGAATTCTCGGCGACCTCGATGCGCGAGCATTGGCAGAGCGGCCTCGACGACACCAGGCGCACCCTGAAGCGCCGCGAATGGATGGCACTGCCGGATGACGGCATGGGCATCGTGGTGCACGACGTGCATCGCGAACGGGATTATTGAGTATCGCGCGGCCACAAGCCACAGCCTCATGGTCAGGAGGCGCGCAGCTTGCGCGGCGTGTCGAACCATGACGGTCAAGCAACGCGTCATTGGCCGGGTACCAGCGGCCATCCTTCGAGACGCGGCCGAGCGACCGCTCCTCAGGATGAGGACCTCGTTCTTTTGAACAACCTCATGGTGAGGTGCCGCGCAGCGGCATCTCGAACGGTGAAGGACAGACGCAGCCTACTCCGCCACCGCGCCGCCGTCCGCGGCTTCCAGCCGGAATGCGGCGGCGAACAAGGCGCGGGTGTAGTCGCTCTTCGGGTTCTTGAACAACTCGGCCGCAGCGCCCTCTTCCACCACCTTGCCGTGACGCATCACGATCAGATGGCTCGCCAGCGAGGCAACCACGCGCAGGTCGTGCGAAATGAACATGTAGGTCAGGTCGCGCTTGCGCTGCAGTTCGCGCAACAGATCCACCATTTGCGCCTGGAAGAGCATGTCGAGCGCGCTGGTCGGCTCATCCAGCACGACGAAATTCGGCTCCAGCACCACGGCGCGGGCGATCGAAATGCGCTGGCGCTGGCCGCCGGAGAACTCATGCGGATAGCGAAACCGGGTCGCCGGATCGAGCCCGACATCCTTCAGGGCCTTGATCACGCGGGCCTCGCGCTCGGCCGCCGACAGCGCGCGCTGATGCACCATCAATCCCTCTGCGATGATATCGCCGACCGACATCCGCGGGCTCAGCGCGCCGAACGGATCCTGAAACACGATCTGCATATCGCGCCGGAACGGCCGCATCTCCTTGAAACGCAGGCCCTGGATATCCGTGCCGAGAAACACGATCGGCCCGTCGGACGAGATCAGCCGCAGCAGCGCCAATCCCAGCGTGGTCTTGCCGGAGCCTGATTCGCCGACCACGCCGAGCGTCTCGCCCTGCCTCACCTTGAGGCTGACGCCATCGACTGCCTTGATGTGGCCGACCGTGTTGCGCAGCAATCCGCGCTTGATCGGAAACCAGACCTTCAGATCGTCCGCTGACATCACCACCGGCGCCGTCGGGCGCGGCGGCGCCGGATCCGGCTTCGGCTCGGCGGCGAGCAGCGCGCGAGTATAGGGATGTTGCGGCGACGAAAAAACCTGTTCGACCGGCCCCTGCTCGACGATCTTGCCGTTGTTCATGACGCAGACCACGTCGGCGATCCGGCGCACGATGCCGAGATCATGGGTGATGAACAACAGGCTCATGCCGAGGCGTCCGCGGATCTCCGCCAGCAACGCCAGGATCTGCGCCTGCACGGTGACATCGAGCGCGGTGGTCGGCTCGTCCGCGATCAGCAAATCAGGCTCGTTGGCGAGCGCCATCGCGATCATGACCCGCTGCCGTTGGCCGCCGGACAATTGATGCGGATAGCTCGACAGTCGGGTTTCCGGCTCGGGAATCCCGACCTGCCGCAGCAATTCGAGGGTTCGCGCCCGGGCCATCGAGCTCCGAATGCCGCCATGGAGCTGCATGATCTCGGTGATCTGCGACTCGATCGTGTGCAGCGGATTGAGCGACGTCATCGGCTCCTGGAAGATGATCGAGATGTCGTTGCCGCGAATGCTGCGGATCTCGTTCTCCGACATCGTGATCAGTTCGCGCCCCTTGAACTGAATGCTGCCTGATGGATGCGATGCGGTCGGATACGGCAACAGCTTCAGCACCGACAACGCGCTGACCGATTTACCGGAGCCGGATTCGCCGACCAGCGCCACGCACTCGCCGCGCCTGATCTCGAACGAAACCTTGTCGACCGCCAGTGACGTGCCGCTCGGCTGGTGAAACGCCACCGAGAGGTCGCGGACATGAAGCAGCGGCTGGTTGATCGCGTCCATGCCCGATTCCTACCGGAACGTCTTGCGCGGATCGAAGGCATCGCGGGCGCCTTCGCCGATGAAGATCAGCAGCGACAACATGATCGCGACCGAGAAAAAGCCGGCGAGGCCGAGCCACGGCGCCTGCACATTCGCTTTGGCTTGCGACAGCAATTCGCCGAGCGACGGTGACCCCGGCGGCAGGCCGAAGCCGAGGAAGTCGAGCGCGGTCAAGGTCATCACCGACGACGAAACGATGAACGGCAGGAACGTCAGGGTCGCCACCATCGCGTTCGGCAGCAAATGCCGGACCATGATCACCGAATTGGAGACGCCGAGCGCCCGCGCCGCCTGGATGTATTCGAAGTTGCGGCCGCGCAGGAATTCAGCGCGCACCAGCCCGACCAGCGTGGTCCAGGAGAACAGCAAGAGGATGCCGAGCAAGACAAAGAAGCCCGGCACCAGCACCGATGACAGGATCAGCAGCAGATAGAGCGACGGTATGGCGGTCCAGACCTCGATCACCCGCTGGAAAGTCAGGTCGATCCAGCCGCCAAAGAAGCCTTGTATGCCGCCGGCCGCGATGCCGATCACCGAGGAGATGATGGTGAGCGCCAGGCCGAACAGCACCGAGATGCGAAAGCCGTAGATCAATCGCGCCACCACGTCGCGGCCCTGGTCATCGGTACCGAGCCAGTTGTATTCGAGATCGCGGCAGCTCTTCAGGCCCTTCTTCTGCACCACGTCCTTGCATTGGGCCTCGGTCAGCAGCCAGGTCGGTGGCGACGGCGCCGGCGTCGGCAGATCGAGATTGTGGGTGTCGTAGGAATAGCGGATCGGCGGCCAGACGATGGTGCCGTCCTTGGCTGCGATCTGTTTCTGCAAATAGGGATCGCGATAATCGGCGGCGGTGGCAAAGTCGCCGCCAAAGGTGGTTTCCGGATAGGTGACAAAAGCCGGGAAATACAGATGCCCATCATATTTGATCAAGAACGGGCGATCGTTGGCGATCAACTCGGCGAACAGCGAGACGAAGAACAGGATCAGGAAGATCCAGAACGACCAGTAGCCGCGGCGATTGGCCTTGAAATTCTGCCAGCGACGGCGATTGAGCGGCGACGGGCTGAAGCGATGCTGCGTCATCGGCACGGCCTCGCCGAGCGGCGACTGCGTGGTGGTCTCGACCGGCGGTGGGGCGACGATGGTCATCAGACTTCCCGCGCCTCGAAATCGATCCGCGGATCGATCCACATATAGGCCAGGTCCGAGATCAGATTGACCACGAGTCCGACCAGCGAAAAGATGTAGAGTGTTCCGAACACCACGGGATAATCGCGATTGAGCACGCTTTCGAATCCGAGCAGACCGAGACCATCCAGCGAGAAGATGGTTTCGATCAGAAGCGACCCGGAAAAGAACGCGTGAACGAAGGCGCCGGGGAAACCGGCGATCACGATCAGCATCGCGTTGCGGAAGATGTGATTGTAAAGCACCTGGCGCTCATTGCAGCCCTTGGCGCGCGCGGTCATCACATATTGCTTGCGAATCTCGTCGAGGAACGAATTCTTGGTCAACAGCGTCATGGTGGCAAAGGCGCCGAGCGCCATCGCGATCAGCGGCAGCGTGATGTGCCAGAAATAATCCAGGATCTTCCAGTACCAGGGGAATTGTGACCAGCCGTCCGAGGTCAGGCCGCGCAGCGGGAAAATATTGAAGAACGATCCGCCGGCGAACAGGATGATCAGAAGGATCGCGAACAAAAAGCCCGGAATCGCGAAACCGACGATGATGATGGCGGAAGTCCAGGTATCGAACTTGGTGCCGTCCTTGACCGCCTTGCGTATCCCGAGCGGAATCGAGATCAGATAAGTCAGAAGCGTCATCCAGATGCCAAGCGACATCGAGACCGGCAGCTTTTCCTTGATCAGTTGCAGCACGCTGACGTCGCGGAAATAGCTCTTGCCGAAATCGAAGCGCGCGAAATTCCACACCATCAGCGCAAATCGCTCCGGCGCCGGCTTGTCGAAGCCGAATTGCTTTTCCAGGCTCTTGATGAATGCGGGATCGAGTCCCTGCGCGCCGCGATACTTCGAATTTCCGCCGCCACCGGCAAAATTGCCGGGCTGGGCGCGGGCGCCGAAATCGCCGCCGCCACCCGATACCCGGGAGGTGCCGCCCGTATCGGCGCCGCTGAGCTGCGCGATCACGCGCTCGATCGGGCCGCCGGGCGCGAACTGCACCACCACGAACGACACGAACAGGATCCCGAGCAGCGTCGGAATCATCAGCAGAATACGTCGTGCGATATAGGCGCTCATGAGCTACTTCGCCTGCTCTGACTTCGCGGCCTTGGCGGCGTCGTACCACCAATTTTCCGGCGCGCCGACACCCTGCGCGTATTTCGGCGGCTTCTCGGGATGGCTGAACAGGTCCCAATAGGCGATCGGGTGCGTCGAACGGTACCATTGCGGCACCCAATAGCGCCCGGAGCGAAACACCCGGTCGAGCGCGCGGCAGGCATTGGTCAGATCGCCGCGCGTCTCGGCGGCGATGGCCTTTTCGATCAGCGCATCGATCGCCGGATTGGCAACGCCGGCGAAATTGTAGGAGCCCTTGGTGGCCGCCGCCGGCGACGAGAAATATGGCCGCAGGCTGTCGCCTGGTGTTGCCGACATGCTCAAGCGCTGCACTGTGATGTCGAAGTCGAAACCTTCCACGCGGGCGCGGTATTGCACGGCGTCGACCAGCCGGATGCTGGCGTCGATCCCGAGTTGGCCGAGGTTCTTGATGAAGGTGGCGTGATGCGGCTGGAAGGAAGGCTCATCGAGCAGGAATTCGATAATGAACGCATCGCCATTCGGCAATAGCCGCTTGCCGTCCTTGACGACGCATCCGGCGTCGTTGAGCAATTGAACCGCCTTGCGGAGCAAGGTGCGGTCCTGGCCTGAACCGTCGGAAACCGGTGGCACATAGGGTTCGCCGAACACTTCGTCCGACACCTGGCCGCGAAACGGCTCCAGCAGCTTGAGTTCATCCGGCGACGGCGGCCCCACCGCCACCATGTCCGAGTTCTGGAACGGCGAGCAGGTGCGTGCATAGGCGCCGTACATCACGGTCTTGTTGGTCCATTCAAAATCGAACGCGTTGCCGATCGCTTCGCGTACGCGGGAATCCTTGAACTTGTCGCGCCTTGTATTGAAGAACCAGCCCTGTCCGCCCGACGGCGTTTGATCCGGCAGCGTCTCGCGCTTGACGCGACCGTCCTGGACCGCAGCGAAATCATACCGGGTCGCCCAGATGCGCGCGGTGAACTCCTCGCGGTAGAGATAATTCCTGCCCGAGAACCCTTCGAATGCGACGTCACGATCGCGATAGAACTCGTAGCGCACGTTATCGAAATTGTAACTGCCACGGTTGATCGGAAGATCGGCGGCCCACCAGTCCTTCACCCGCTCGAATTCGATGTAGCGATTGACCTCGAATTTGCCGACTTTGTACGGCCCGGATCCCAGCGGGGTATCGAGTGTCGATTCATCGAAGGCGCGATTGGCGTAATAGGCCTTGGAGAAGATCGGCAGGCCCGCGACATACAGCGGCACGTCGCGGGCGTGATTTTGCGCGAACGTAACCACCACCGTCGCGTCATCAGGCGCTTCGGCCTTCACCAGGTCGCGCAACTGGACCACGATCAGCGGGTGGCCTTTCTCCTTCAACGCCGTCAGCGAGAACGCAACGTCCTGCGCGGTCAGCTTCGAGCCGTCGTGAAACCGCGCTTCTGGCCGCATGGTAAAACGATAGACCAGCTTGTCAGGCGAGATTCGCACCGACTTCGCGGCAACGCCATACATCGCGTCGGGTTCGTCGGTCGCGCGGCCCATCAGCGGCACGAAGGTCATGTCCATGCCCTGCGCGCCTTCGCCCTTGAGGATGTAGGCGTTGAGCGAATTGAAAGTAAAGAACGACTGGTTGTACCCGGCATTGGAAGGGATCAGTGAAAACAATCCGCCCTTCGGCGCCTGGGGGTTCACATAGTCGAAATGCTGAAAATCAATCGGATATTTCAGATCGCCGAACACCGAGAGGCCATGCGTCTCGGCGCCTGCTTCGGTATCGGCCGCTGCCGTGCGAAAATGCACCGCGCCCAGCGCGCCCGCGCCGAGGCCGAGCACGTGGCGGCGGGAGAGTTTTGTCATGCGGGAAAAATCCCTCAAGATCGCTTGCCTATCTTGGCGGCCTTTTCAGAATCGAACCACCACAGCGACGGCAATCCGGAGCGCGCGTATTTGGGCAGCTCGGCGTGGCTGAAGCGATCCCAGATGGCGTAGCGCGAAAACCCGTAAGTGAATTGCGGGACCAGATAGAAATTCCACAACAGCACGCGGTCGAGCGCATGGGTCGCGGCCACCAGATCCGCACGATCCTTCGCAAAGATCACCTTGTCGATCAGGGCATCCACCGCCGGATTCCTGATACCGATGGTGTTTTTCGAACCCGGCACATCGGCGGTTTGTGAACCCCAGAACTCGCGCTGCTCATTGCCGGGAGACAGCGACTCGCCCCAGGTGTCGATGATGATGTCGAAATCGAAGCTGCGCAGCCGGTTTTCATACTGCGCGGGATCGACGACCCGGATCGACGCCGTGACACCGATCCGCTCCAGCGACGGCTTCCAGAACAGCGAGATGCGCTCACCGGATGGATCCGCGACCAGAATCTCGGCGCTGACGGCCTTTCCTGCCGCATCGACCAGCTTGCCGTCCTTGATCGTGTAGTTGGCTTCCTTGAGCAGCTTCATCGCCTCGCGCAGATTGGTACGCACCGCGTCGGGGTTACCGCCCACCGGGTTGGTGTACGGCGTGGTGAAAACTTCCGGGGGGATCTTGTCGCGCACGGTTTCGAGGATCTGAAGTTCTTCTCCTTGCGGCAGCCCCGACGAGGCCAACTCCGTGCCGTCGAAGTAGCTGTTGATGCGCTTGTACTGTCCATAGAACAGCTGCTTGTTCATTTCCTCGAAGTCGAACGCATAGTTGAAGGCCCGCCGCAGCTTCGCATCCTTGAATTGATCGCGGCGAATATTGAACACGAAGCCCTGCATGCGGCCGGAATCATTGATCGGGAATTCCTGCTTCAGCACGCGCTTGTCGGCGACGGCCGGGAAGTCGTACGCGGTAGCCCACTGCTTGGCCGAGTTTTCGCTGATCCAGTCGGCCTGGTCGGCCTTGAACGCCTCCAGCGCGACCTGATTGTCGCGGAAGAATTCGAAATTCATTTCGTCGAAATTGTTCTGACCGATCTGGGTCGGCGAGCCTGCGCCCCAGTAATCCTTGACCCGCTCCAGTTTGATCGACCGGGCCGCAACGAATTCCTTGATCCGATACGGGCCCGAACCGAGTGGCGGCTCCAGCGTCGTCGCCGAGACGTCGCGCTTTTTCCCGTTGCTGTCGGTGCCTTCCCAGTAATGTTTGGGCAGCACCGTCAATTCGCCGACGATGGTCGGCAGTTCGCGATTTCCCGGCGAGTCGAACGTGAATTTTACGTCGCGATCGCCGATCTTTTCGGTTTTGACGACGTGACGATAATACGAAGCATACATCGGGCTGTACTGCTTCAACGTCTCAAGCGAGAAGATCACGTCTTCCGGCGTCACCGGCTTGCCGTCGTGCCATTTCGCTTCCTTGCGGAGCCGGTAAATCACCCAGGCAAAATCGTCAGGATGCTGGGCGCTTTCCGCCAGCAGGCCATACTCGGTCGTCACCTCGTCCAGCGACCGGGTCATCAAGGTTTCGTAGATCAGCGCCGACGCGGGGGCGAGCGTGCCCTTGATGCCGGCCACCGCGAGGTTGAAATTGTCGAAGGTGCCGATCGAAATCTGCCGCGCCACGCCACCCTTGGGCGCATCGGGATTGACGTAGTCGAACCGCTTGAAGTCGGCGGGATATTTGACGTCGCCGAATAGCGACAGCGCATGCCGCCAGGCCGGTTCTCCCGCCGCAGCCTGCGCATGGGCTTCGCCGATCATCGAGACGCCGGTCGCGGCGATCCCAACCGTCGGAGCGAATGCAGCGAAGGCGCCGCTTTGCAGAAGATGTCGCCGGGTGATTGCCAATGCGGAATTCCTTGGATTTTGAGCGGCTATTGGGGCCGCAATATACGGCAACGTTTCGGCGGATTATGTTGCTTTTTGCTCATGAAAGCACCCCCGAGATGGGGTTTGCTGCGGCGAAACGCCCCGATAACAAAGCCGCGAGAGTCCGGAACGAAAACGGCCG
Organism: uncultured Alphaproteobacteria bacterium; assembly: GCA_963845435.1. Lineage (GTDB taxonomy): Bacteria > Pseudomonadota > Alphaproteobacteria > Rhizobiales > Xanthobacteraceae > Bradyrhizobium. The sequence goes on along the minus strand of CAWJSD010000005.1, from coordinate 48,082 downwards.
GGCATTGCCCGGCCGCAAACTTCATATGCCCAATAACCGACGTCAGCGGGCTGCGATTACTTGGCCGCGGTCGGCAGCGGAACCGGATTGTCCGCCAGCGTGTGCAGATAATCGATCACGTCGGCGCGCTCGCTGTCCTTCTGGATACCGGCGAAGCCCATCGCGGTGCCCGGGACAAAACCCTTCGGGTTGTTGATGAACTGGTTGAGGTCGTCATAGGTCCAGGTGCCGCCCTTGGCCTTCATCGCGGCCGAGAAGTTGAAGCCGCGGCCCTCGCCCTTCTTGTCGCCGACGATGCCGTAGAGGTTAGGACCGACCCGGTTCGGGCCGTCCTTTTCGAAGGTGTGGCAGGCGCCGCACTTCTTGGCGGCGGCGGCACCCTTCTCGACCGAAGCGGTCTGCAGCAGTTTCTCGATCGGCTCGGACGGCGCCGGCGCCGCTTCCTTGCCGCCGGTCGCCTCTTCCTTCACGGCGATTTCCATGCCCGGCTTTGCCGGCATCTTGGGCGTGAACAGCGCCCCGGCAGCAAAACTGGTCGAGAGCAACACAAGGCAGGTGCCCAGCACGGCGCCCATGATTTTATTGAGTTCGAAGGAGTCCATTGTCGGATCAGGCCCCAAATCCCGCACTAAGCCAGGAAAGTCGACGTCCGGCCGGAAAATACGGCCGCAGGTGAGCCTCAGGAATCAGCTTTCGCACCGCACCCCGAGTAGCGATGAGATATCGGTTTGCCCTCGCTCTGGCAACCCGTATAAATGCCGCGGCTTTTGACCAATCCCCATTATTTCCCGTCTGATATCAACCGGGTCCCAACCGATTCCCCGATGACCGAAACCCGTAATCTGGTGCTGATCCCGGCCCGCATGGCCGCCACCCGGCTCCCCGGCAAGCCGCTGATGGACATCGCCGGCCTGCCGATGATCGTCCACGTGCTGCGCAGCGCGGAAGCCGCCGATATCGGCCGGGTCGCGGTCGCCACCGATACCGTCGAAATTGCCGAGGTGGTGAAGGCCCATGGCGGCGAGGCCGTGATGACCCGGGCCGACCATCCGTCCGGCTCGGACCGCAGCTATGAGGCGCTGTGCCAAATCGATCCGGACGGCGAGGTCGACATTGTGGTCAATCTGCAGGGCGATTTCCCGACCATCCGTCCCGACAATATCCGCGCCGTGCTCGGCCCTCTGGCCGACCCCGAGGTGGATATCGCCACCCTGGCGGCGCTGATCCATACCGACGAGGAGAGCGCCAACCCGAACGTGGTCAAGGCGGTCGGCTCGACCATCAGCCCGGGCCGGATGCGGGCGCTGTATTTCACCCGCGCCACCTCGCCATGGGGCGACGGGCCGCGCTACCACCATATCGGCCTCTACGCCTATCGCCGCGCGGCGCTGCAGCGATTCGTCGAACTGCCGCCTTCGCCGCTGGAACAGCAGGAGAAGCTCGAACAACTCCGCGCGCTGGAAGCCGGGATGCGGATCGACATCGCCATCGTCGAGACCGTGCCGCGCGGGGTCGACACCCCGCCCGACCTCGAAACCGCCCGCGGCATACTGGCCAAAAGATAAGCGACTGCTACAAGGCGCCATGACCAACACCACCGCCAAACAACTGAAAATCGCGTTCCAGGGCGAACCCGGCGCCAATTCCCATATCGCCATCGTCAACGCCTATCCGGATGCCGAACCGTTGCCCTGCGCCACCTTCGAGGACGCGCTGGCCGCGATCACCTCCGGCGAGGCCGATCTCGGCATGATCCCGATCGAGAACTCGGTCGCCGGCCGGGTCGCCGATATCCATCATCTGCTGCCGGCCTCCGGCCTGTTCATCGTCGGCGAATGGTTCGAGCCGATCCATCACCAGTTGATGGCCCCGCGCGGCGCCAAGCTGGCCGACATCAAAACCGTCGAGAGCCACGTCCATGCGCTCGGCCAGTGCCGCCGCATCATCCGCAAGCTCGGCATCAAGCCGATCGTATCCGGCGACACCGCGGGAAGCGCCCGCATCGTCGCCGAGCGCGGCGACAAAAGCTGCGCCTCGCTGGCCTCGCGGCTCGCCGCCGAGATCTACGGCCTCGATATCCTGGCCGAGGACGTCGAGGACGAGGACCACAACACCACCCGCTTCGTGGTGCTGGCCCGCGAAGCCAAATGGGCCGCGCAGGGCTCGGGGCCGCTGGTCACCACCTTCGTGTTCCGGGTGCGCAATTTGCCCGCCGCGCTGTACAAGGCGATGGGCGGCTTCGCCACCAACGGCGTCAACATGACCAAGCTCGAAAGCTACATGGTCGACGGCAATTTCTTCGCCACGCAATTTTACGCCGATGTCGACGGCCACCCCGACGACAAGAACCTCGCTTTTGCGCTGGAGGAGTTGAAATTCTTCTCCCGCGAATTCCGCATTGTCGGCGTTTACCCAGGCCACCCGTTCCGCGCGACGTTTTCCGAGACGCGGGAGTAGCGATCGTCGTTCCGGGGCACGCGCAGCGTGAATCCGGAACCTCGAATTGATCATCTCGGGATTCCGGGTTCGCGCAAGAGCGCGCCCCGGAATGACGGTGAACTAGGCGGCAGCCTCTTTCTTCCCCAATCCGAACGCATCCGCCATCAGGCTGTACGACTTCTTCCGCGCCTCGTGATCGTAGATCGCGCTGATCAGCATCAGCTCATCCGCCATGCTCTCATCGATCATCGGCCGCAGCTTCGCCATCACCGTCGCGGGGCTGCCGACGAACAGGCGCGAGCGGTTGCGCGCCACCGAGGCGCGCTCGGCGTCGGTGTAGGGATAGGCCAGCGCCTCTTCGAGGCTCGGCAGCGGCGCGTACTGGCCGCGATCGCGGCGCAGGCGATTGAGGTCCATCGAGGTCGCGAGCCGCTCGGCCTCGGCATCGGTTTCGGCCGTGACGACCGCGACCGCGAGAATGCCGTGCGGTGTCGCGCGCCAGCCCGACGGCTTGAAACGGGCGTGATAATTGGTCAGCGCGGAGACAGCGTCATAGGACGCGAAATGATGCGCGAACGCGAAGCCCATCCCGACCTGCGCGGCCAGCTCCGAACTGTAATCGCTGGAGCCGAGCAGCCAGATCGGCGGCAGCGGCACGTCGTCGGGCATCGCCACCACCTTGTTGTAGGGATGATCCTGCGGAAAATCGCGGGTCTCCCACAAGGTCAGTTCGTGCAGCCGCTCGAGGAAATCATCACCCTCACGACGATCGAGCCGGCTTCGCAGCGCATAGGCCGTGGCGCCATCGGTGCCGGGCGCTCGGCCCAGCCCGAGGTCGATCCGACCAGGAAACAGCGCCTCCAGCATCTTGAAGCGCTCGGCCACCATCAACGGCGCGTGATTCGGCAACATGACGCCGCCGGAACCGACCCGGATGTTGGAAGTGACCGCGGCGATCTGCCCGATCATGATATCAGGCGCCGGGCTCGCGACCGAGGCGAGATTGTGATGCTCGGCTAGCCAATATCTGGTGTAGCCGAGCCGGTCGACATGGCGCGCCAGGTCGATGCTGTTGCGCAGCGCCGCCGCCGGCTTGGTCGCGGACGTGACGACGGAGAGGTCGAGGACTGAAAGCGGAATCATGGGGGTAAGCTAATGCGCCCTTTCCGGCCGACAAAGGGGCATGCGATGCAGATCAGGCGCGCACGCGGTCGGCTGCCAAGATCGACGGCCGGTGGGCTATATGTATAGCAAATAACAACGTATACCTCCTGCCCACCGCCTCGACACGACTATCTGAAGTCAGAAAATCATATTTTATCTATATATACCAGCATTTTACCATATTTTCCAACAAAAGCTTCGGTGGCCCACACACCAACATGAACTGACCTGATCCTAAGGCTATTTATCAACAATTGGGCAAATTCCCATCTCTGATGGGCTGTCCGCCTCGCCGCATTTGGCCTATTTTAGCGCAAAGCCGATAGCCTGATTGTTCCGGGATCGCCGGATTGGAGTGAATGGTGCCATGAGCGAAACGACTGCCCCAGCCCAAAGCACGCACCGCCTGCCGGGATCGCCTGATATTTCCTTCGAGTTCTTTCCGCCGAAGACCGCCGAAATGGAGCGCGGGCTGTGGGACACCATCAACCGGCTGGCGCCGCTGGCGCCGAATTTCGTCTCGGTGACCTATGGCGCCGGCGGATCGACCCGCGAGCGCACCCATTCCACCATCGCCCGAATCCTCAACGAGACCGATCTGGTCCCGGCCGCGCATCTGACCTGCGTCAACGCCCCGCGCGGCGAGATCGATGACGTGGTGGCGCAATATCATGATGTCGGCGTCCGCCACATCGTCGCGCTGCGCGGCGATCCCGACCACCGGGATCGGCACACCCTATATCGCGCATGCCGACGGCTACCAGACTTCGGCCGACCTGGTCGAAAGTATTCGCAAGCGTTATCCCGATATCGAGGTGTCGGTCTCGGCCTATCCGGAAAAGCATCCGGAGAGCGCCGATTTCGAAGCCGACATCGACGTGCTCCAGGCCAAGGTCGATGCCGGCGCGACCCGCGCCATCACCCAGGTGTTTTTCGATAACGACCTCTACTTCCGTTACCTCGATCGCGTCCGCGCCCGCGGTATCGACATTCCGGTCGTGCCCGGCATCATGCCGATGCATAATTTCAAGCAGGCCCGCAACTTCGTCACCCGTGCCGGCACCACCGTGCCATCGTGGCTGGCGGAAAAATTCGACGGCCTCGACGACGACGCCGAAACCCGCAAGCTGGTGGCGGCCACCGTTGCCGCCGGCCAGGTCCAGAAGCTCGCCAAAGGCGGGGTCGATACCTTCCATTTCTACACCATGAACCGTGCGGATCTCGTGTTCGCCATCAGCCATCTGCTGGGCATTCGCCCGCAGGGCGCACAGAAAGCCGCCTGATCCATGAGCATTGCTGTTTCCTCCGAAGCGCACCGCCCTCCTCGCGGCGGCCCGCGAACGCATCCTCGTCCTCGACGGCGCCATGGGCACCATGATCCAGGGCCTGCAGTATGACGAAGCCGCGTTTCGCGGCGACGCGGTTCAAGGATTTTCACCGCGACGTCAACGGCAACAACGACCTGTTGATCCTGACCCAGCCCGAGGCGATCGAGGACATCCACGCGCAATATCTGCGCGCCGGCGCCGACATCGTCGCCACCAATACCTTCTCCTCGACCTCGATCGCGCAGGCCGATTACGAGATGTCGGATCTCGCCTACGAGCTCAACCGCGATGGCGCCAGGCTGGCGCGTGCCGCGGCCGAGAAGGTCAGCGCCGAAGACGGCAAGCCGCGCTTCGTCGCCGGCGCGCTCGGCCCGACCAACCGTACCGCCTCGATCTCGCCCGACGTTTCCAACCCGGGCTATCGCGCCGTCACCTTCGACGATTTGCGCAAGGCCTATGGCGAGCAGATCAACGGTCTGCTCGACGGCGGCGCCGACCTGCTGCTGGTGGAGACCATCTTCGATACGCTGAACGCCAAGGCCGCGCTGTACGCGATCGCGGAAATCTGCGAGTCGCGCGGCATCGACGTGCCGGTGATGATCTCCGGCACCATCACCGACAAATCCGGCCGCCTGCTGTCCGGGCAATTGCCCGAGGCGTTCTGGAATTCGGTGCGTCACGCCAAGCCGGCCACGATCGGCTTCAACTGCGCGCTCGGCGCCGAGGATCTGCGCGCCCACATCGCCGATATCGGCCGGGTCGCCGATACGCTGGTGTGCGCCTATCCGAACGCCGGCCTGCCCAACGAATTCGGCCAGTACGACGAGAGCCCGGAATTCATGGCCGGACTGATCGGCGAGTTCGCGCAGGCCGGGCTGGTCAACATCGTCGGCGGCTGCTGCGGCACCACGCCCGACCATATCGCGGCGATCGCCAGGGCCGTCGCGCCGCACAGGCCGCGCGTGATCCCCGAGATCGAACCGCGGTTGCGGTTGTCCGGCCTCGAGCCGTTCGAGCTGACCGCGGCGATCCCGTTCGTCAATGTCGGCGAACGCACCAATGTCACCGGCTCGGCCCGTTTCCGCAAGCTGGTCACCGCGGGCGATTACACGGCCGCTTTGCAGGTCGCGCGCGACCAGGTCGAGAACGGCGCCCAGATCATCGACGTCAACATGGACGAGGGGTTGCTGGACTCCGAGGCCGCGATGGTGACGTTCCTCAACCTCGTCGCCGCCGAGCCCGACATCGCCCGCGTGCCTGTGATGGTCAACTCCTCGAAATTCGCGGTGATCGAGGCCGGCCTGAAATGCGTCCAGGGCAAGCCGGTGGTGAATTCGATCTCGATGAAGGAAGGCGAGGCCAAGTTCATCCACGAGGCGCAGATCGCGCGGCGCCATGGCGCGGCCGTCGTGGTGATGGCGTTCGACGAGGTCGGCCAGGCCGATACCTTCGCGCGCAAGACCGAGATCTGCAAACGCGCCTACGATATTCTCGTCAACCAGCTCGACTTCCCGCCCGAGGACATCATCTTCGATCCGAACATCTTCGCGATCGCGACCGGGCTCGAGGAACACAATAATTACGGCGTCGACTTCATCGAGGCGACGCGCTGGATCCGCCAAAATCTGCCGCACGCGCATATTTCCGGCGGCGTCTCCAATCTCTCGTTCTCGTTCCGCGGCAATGAGCCGGTGCGCGAAGCGATGCATTCGGTGTTCCTGTATCACGCCATCAAGGCCGGCATGGACATGGGCATCGTCAATGCCGGGCAGATGATCGTCTATGACGACATCGATCCCGAGCTGCGGCAAACCTGCGAGGACGTCATCCTCAACCGCGATCCCGGCGCCTCCGAGCGGCTGCTGGCGCTGGCGGAAAAATTCCGCGGCAAGGAGAAGCAGACCAAGGAACAGGATCTGGCCTGGCGCGAATGGCCGGTCGAGAAGCGCCTGAGCCATGCGCTGGTGCACGGCATCACCGAATATATCGACGCCGATACCGAAGCCGCGCGCCTCACGGTCGCGCGCCCGCTCAACGTGATCGAAGGCCCGTTGATGGCCGGCATGAACATCGTCGGCGACCTGTTCGGCGACGGCAAGATGTTCCTGCCGCAGGTGGTGAAATCCGCTCGCGTCATGAAGCAGGCGGTGGCCTATCTGATGCCGTTCATGGAAGAGGAAAAGGCGCGCAACAAGGCCAACGGCGTCGAGACCGACGGCCGCAACTCCGCCGGCAAGATCGTGCTCGCGACCGTCAAGGGCGACGTCCACGATATCGGCAAGAACATCGTCGGCATCGTGCTGCAATGTAACAATTTCGAGGTGATCGATCTCGGCGTGATGGTCCCCGCCTCGAAGATCATCGAGACCGCGAAGGCCGAGGACGCCGACATCATCGGCCTCTCCGGCCTGATCACGCCCTCGCTCGACGAGATGAGCTTTCTGGCCGGCGAGCTCGAACGCCAGGGCATGAAGGTGCCGCTGTTGATCGGCGGCGCCACCACGAGCCGCGTGCATACGGCCGTGAAGATCGACCCGAATTATCGCGGCGGACCTGTGGTGCATGTCAACGACGCCAGCCGCGCCGTCGGCGTCGCCTCGTCGCTGCTGTCGCCCGAGCGCCGCGAGGCCTATGCGGCCGAGATCCGCGCCGACTACGCGAAAATTTCCGCGGCGCATTTCCGCGCCCAGGCCGACAAGAAGCGCCTGAAGCTGACGGCCGCGCGCGACAACGCGATGAAGATCGATTTTACCAAGACGCCGCCGACAAAGCCGGCGTTCTTCGGCATCAAGACCTTTCGCGATTATGACCTCGCCGAGCTGGCCGACTACATCGACTGGACGCCGTTCTTCCAGACCTGGGAACTGGCGGGTAGATTCCCCGCGATCCTTGGGGATGCCAAGGTCGGCGAAGCCGCCACGGCGCTCTATGCCGATGCGCGCAAGATGCTCGACCTGATCGTCAAGGAGAACTGGTTCAAGGCGCAGGCCACCATCGGCTTCTGGCCGGCCAATGCCGTCGGCGACGATATCGCCGTCTATGCCGACGACACGCGCAAGCAGCAGATCGCAACCTTCCACACGCTGCGCCAGCAGCTCGAAAAACGCGAAGGCCGCTTCAACGCCGCGCTGTCGGATTTCATCGCGCCGGTATCTTCGGGCGTGCCGGACTATATCGGCGCCTTCGTGGTCACCGCCGGGATCGGCGAAGATGTGATTGCCGACCGTTTCAAAAATGCCAATGACGATTACTCCTCGATCCTGTGCAAGGCGCTGGCCGATCGCCTCGCCGAAGCCTTTGCCGAGCGCATGCACGCCCGCGTGCGCCGCGAGTTCTGGGGCTATGCGCCGGACGAAACGCTTTCGCCGGACGAGCTGATCCTCGAGCAATACAAGGGCATCCGCCCGGCGCCCGGCTATCCCGCACAGCCCGATCACACCGAAAAGGCAACGTTGTTCGCGCTGCTCGACGCCGAGAATACCGCGGGCGTGAAGCTCACCGAAAGCTACGCGATGTGGCCGGGCTCGTCGGTGTCGGGTCTCTATTTCAGTCACCCCGAGAGCTATTATTTCGGCGTCGGCAAGATCGAGCGCGACCAGGTCGAGGACTACGCCGCGCGCAAGGCGATGAGCGTCGCCGAGACCGAACGCTGGCTGGCGCCGGTTCTGAACTACATCCCGACGCAGGACCAATCGGCGCCGGAACGCGCGGTGAAGGAAGCGATGCCGACGGTGGCGCCGAAGCGCCGAGCCGGCCAACGATGTCGCCTCGCATCCGCCCGGATGTAATTGCGCCGTGCATCTGGCGTACCGGAAGAAAGCCGCGCGGGCGTGAGCGTCTCCTGAAGTCGTCGCTCCGTGCGGCGAAGGATGGACGACGCCGCGAAGCGCTGCGACACCATCACTGTCGACGCAGCGCAGTCTGGTGGGCACCTCGCATGCGGCGCTTTGCCCACCTCTGCGGGAGACGGAAACTGACGAGCCTCGATTTCAAATTTCAAACAGCCAGACGACAATCGATTCTCGCGGCACGATGCGCCCGAGTTTTGCCTGTTCTCGCTGACCCTCAAACAGAGAAGGCGCAGGGAATGCCGGGTGCCCGAGGCACCCGCGGCCGCGCGTGTAGAGGTAGAAAGCACGCGCGTTAGTCACCACAGGTACGCCGGAAGCGACCCGGCATTCCCTGCACGATGGTGTTACGGTTTCCTTCGCGCTCTCCCTGGTGACCGGGCTTGTTTGCCACCATCATCGCGCGAGAAAGCTCCACGCAACTTGACGCCAGCGTCGGGGCGTCAGGACCACACGACTTCGCCGTCCGCCTCAGCGCCCTTCGTCAAAAGCGCCTCCGCGTCCACCGCCTCCCGCGCCCAACGTCCGTGACGATCGCGATACGCCCTTCTTATGGGCACGGGATGGCGATACGCAGATGATTTGCGGAGGAAGGGAAGCAGATTATTTTTTCGGATGGAGCTGGACAGGTAGAAACAGCTTGCGATGATTGGACAATTTCGGCGTTGCGCGCATCGGCCTGTAACCCCGTCATTGCGAGGAGCGAATGCGACGAAGCAATCCAGGGGACGCGTTGCTGTGACTCACGGATTGCTTCCACCTTCAGCCACAAGACGGGCTACGTGCGGACAAGTCGCTTCGCTCGCAATGACGAGCCGTAGCACACTCACCCCTCCCCCTCATCACTCGCCAACACTCCCTTCACCGCCCTCGCCCACCCGGCGAGCTTCCGCTCCCGCGTCGCCTGGCTCATCGCTGGCTTGAAGCGATGTTCGAGCCGCCAGTTGTCGGCGAATTTCGCGGGCTCGGGATAGACGCCCGCGCTGAGGCCGGCGAGATAGGCCGCGCCGAGCGCGGTGGTTTCCTGGATCATCGGGCGATCGACGGGTGCGTCGAGCAAGTCCGCCAATCGCTGCATGGTCCAGTCCGAGGCGGTCATGCCGCCGTCGACGCGGAGTACGATGTTCGCGGCGTTCGCATCGGGCCAGTCGGCGCGCATCGCGGCCCACAGATCAAACGTCTGGTAGCAGACGCTTTCGAGCGCGGCGTGGGCGAGTTCGGCGGGGCCGGTGTTGCGGGTGAGGCCGAACAGCGCGCCGCGTACCCTCGGATTCCAGTAGGGCGCGCCGAGGCCGACAAAGGCCGGCACCAGATAGACCGACTGCATCGAGTCGGACTGATCGGCGAGCGGGCCGGTTTCGGAGGCCTGCTTGATGATGCCGAGGCCGTCGCGCAGCCATTGCACCGCGGAGCCGGCGACGAAGATCGAGCCTTCCAGCGCGTAGGTGCGCTGGCCGTTCAGTTGATAGGCGATGGTGGTGAGCAGCTTGTTCTTCGATTTCACCGGCGTGGTGCCGGTGTTGAGCAGCGCGAAGCAGCCGGTGCCGTAGGTGGATTTGATCATGCCGGGCGTGAAGCAGGCCTGGCCGATGGTGGCGGCCTGCTGGTCGCCGGCGATGCCTGAGATCGCGATGGCGCCGCCGAACAATTCGGGAAGGCTGTCGCCGAATTTGGCAGAGGAATCCTTGACCTCAGGCAGCATCGAGCGCGGCACGCGAAGGATCTTCAACAGCTCATCGTCCCATTCGCCGTTGTGGATGTTGAACAGCAGCGTGCGCGAGGCATTGGTGGCGTCGGTCGCATGGACCGCGCCGCCGGTGAGGCGCCACAGCAGATAGCAATCGACGGTGCCGAACATCAGTTCGCCGCGCTCGGCCCGCGCCCGCGCGCCGGGGACGTGATCGAGAATCCACGCCACCTTGGTGCCGGAAAAATAGGGATCGATGATCAGGCCTGTTTTGGCCGTGATCGTGGGTTCATGGCCTTCGGTTTTCAGCTTGGCGCAGATGTCGGCGGTGCGGCGATCCTGCCAGACGATGGCGCGATGCACGGCCTGGCCGGTGGCGCGATCCCACACCACGGTGGTCTCGCGCTGGTTGGTGATGCCGATCGCGGCGATGTCCTTGGCCGTGACGCCGGCTTTTTTCAGCGCCTCGCGGCAGGTCGCGACCGTCGAGGTCCAGATGTCCTCCGGCTCGTGCTCGACCCAGCCGGAAGCCGGAAAATGCTGCGGGAATTCCTGCTGCGCCGACGCCGCGATCGAGATGTCGCTGCGAAACACGATGGCGCGCGAGGATGTGGTGCCCTGATCGATGGCCAGCACAAAGGACATTGGCGTTGCTTCCCGGAGTGTTTGTATTTGCGCCAAGGGGAGCGGATTGGAGGAGGTTCGTCAATACGAGGCGCCGTCAACACACGGAAGCCGCGCTCCCCTCCCCCCTTGCGGGGAGGGGTCGGGGGTGGGGGTCCGCGGGCAGAGCGCTTGTTGAGGGCACTTCGGGCAACGCGGCTCGATCTGAGCCATCAGCTTTGTTCGCGGAGAACCCCCACCCCTGACCCCTCCCCGCAAGGGGGAGGGGAAAAGCGAGGGCGCTCATCTTCATCTTCCCCCTCCTGGGGAGGGTGAAAAAGTCACGCCGACGCCGTCGTTACCCCGCCGTCGACGACGATGGTCTGGCCGGTCATGAAGGTCGACGCATCGGACGCCAGATAGGCCACCGCACCGGCGATTTCGTCGGGTTCGCCGATCCGGCGCAGCGGCGTGGTGGCGCAGCGGCGCTTGAGGCGTTCTTCGTCTTCCCATAGCGCGCGGGCGAAATCGGTTTTCACCAGGCCGGGCGCGACGCAATTGACGCGGACGCCTTTCGGGCCCCACTCGCCGGCGAGGCTGCGGCACAATGAGAAATCCGCCGCCTTGGAGATGCCGTAGGCGCCGATCACGGTCGAGCCGCGCAAGCCGCCGATCGACGAGATGATCACCACCGAGCCGGTGCCGCGCTCGGCCATTTGCGGGATCGCCTGCGCGCACAGCCAGATGTTGCTCTTGACGTTGGAGCCCATGATCTTGTCGAAGGCTTCGTCCGTGATGTCGAGCAGCGGGCCGTAATAGGGATTGACCGCGGCGTTGCAGACCAGGATGTCGACCTTGCCGTAGTGTTTGGTGGCGCCCGAGATCAGCGCCTGCACTTCGGCCGGCCGTGAGATGTTGCAGGCGATGACGTGGGCGTCGCCGCCCGACTTGTTGATGCCGTCGGCGACTTCCTGGCAGGCATCGGCCTTGCGGCTGGAGATTACCACCTTGGCGCCGAGCTTTGCGAGCAGTTCAGCCGACGAGCGGCCGATGCCGCGGCTGGAGCCGGTGATGACCGCGACTTTGCCGGTGAGATCGAACGGGGTGTTTTTCATTGTTGGTTGCTCCCTGAGATTCGCTGATCATTAGATTCGTCATTCCGGGATGCGCCTCTTGGCGCAGGCCCGGAATCCATATCCCCTGTGTCAGCTTTTGGTTGTGAACATAAAGACAGGGGTTATGGATTCCGGGTTCGCGCAAGAGCGCACCCCGGAATGACGTAGAGAGGCTGTCTACACCAATCCGCCGTTTTCGGTGACCTTGCGCAGATGATACTCGGTGTCCCCAAACGTGTTTTCGATCATGGTCAGGCGCTTGAAGTAATGCCCGATCTTGGCTTCCTGGGTCATGCCGATGCCGCCATGGAGCTGGATCGACTGCTGGCCGACGAATTTGGCCGACTTGCCGATTTGCACCTTCGCGGCGGCCACCGCGGTGGCGCGCTCCTTGGCGTTGTCGAAATCCGACGCCATGGTTGCGAACATCGACATCGAACGGGCCTGCTCGACCGCGACGAACATATCCGCCGCGCGATGCTGCAGGGTCTGGAAGCTGCCGATCGGCACGCCGAACTGCTTGCGGGTCTTGAGATATTCGACGGTGGATTTCAGCGATTCATCCATCGCGCCGACCGCTTCGGCGCACAGCGCGGTGCGGGCCTCGTCGACCACGCGCTCGATCAGCGGCAATGCGTTGTCGGGATCGCCGATCGCGGCGTCGGCGCCGACCTCGACACCCGTGAAAGTGATATCCGACGCGTGCAGTCCGTCCTGGGTCGGATAGCCTTTCCTGACCACGCCCTTGGCGTCGCTCGGCACCAGGAACACGCCGATGCCGTCACGGTCGCGCTGGCCGCCTTTGGTGCGCGCGGTGACCACCAGCACATCGGCCGTCTCGCCGTTGAGCACGACGAATTTCTCGCCGTCGATGACCCAGCCCGAGCCCTTTTTCTTGGCGGTGGTCGATACGTCCTGCAGATCGTAGCGCGAATTCTTTTCGAGCTGCGCGAACGCAAAGGTCTTGCTGCCGTCGATGACGCCGGGAATGTAGGCCGCCTTCTGTTCGGCCGAACCGCCGTGACGCAGGAAGCCGCCGCCGAGGACGACTGTCGCCAGATACGGCTCCAGCACCAGCGCCTTGCCGAGCGCCTCCATCACGATCATGGTCTCGATGCCGCCGGCGCCGAAGCCGCCGTCCTCCTCGGAGAACGGCAAGCCCAGCAGGCCCTGCTCGGCCAGCTTGCCCCACAGGGTTTTGCTCCAGCCGCCCTTTTCCGCCATGTATTTCTTGCGGGCGTCGAAATCGTAGGAATCGGTCAACAGCCCGTCGACGCTTTCCTTGAGCAGCCGCTGCTCCTCGGACAGATCAAAATCCATTTTTTCGTTTCCTCGTCCTTGAAAGGCACAAAAGCCAACTTTGTCATTCCGGGATGCGCGAGGCGCAGGCCCGGAATCCATACGCCCGGTCGTGGTTATGGATTCCGGGCTCGCGCCAGAGCGCGCCCCGGAATGACGACGGAGTGCGGAGCCTGCCCCTCACCCCAACCCTCTCCCCGCAAGAGCGGGGCGAGGGAGAAGAAACTACAGCCCCAGCACCGCCTTGGTGATGATGTTGCGCTGGATCTCGTTGGAGCCGCCGTAGATCGAAACCTTGCGGTTGTTGAAATAGCTCGGCGCGATCTGGGCGGTCCAGTCCATGGTTTCGTTGCTGCCGTCGTCGCCATGCTCGTCGTAGGGCGCGGCGAACGGGCCGATCACTTCCATCAATAGTTCGGTGGTGGCCTGCTGGATTTCCGAGCCCTTGATCTTCAGGACCGAGGACGCCGGATTGGGCTTGCCCTTGCCGTGCTTGCCTTCGTCGGCGACGACGCGAAGCTGCGTCAGTTCGAGCGCCTTGAGCTCGATCTCGACCGCCGCGAGCTTTTCGCGGAAACCCTGGTCCTGCATCACAGGCTTGCCGCCGGACTCGACCTTCGAGGCCAGTTCCTTGATGCGGCGAATCCGCTCCTTGGACACGCCGACCCGGGCGATGCCGGTGCGCTCATTGCCGAGCAGGAATTTGGCGTAATCCCAGCCCTTGTTCTCCTCGCCGATCAGGTTCTCGACCGGCACCTCGACGTCGTCGAAGAACACCTCGTTGACCTCGTGGCCGCCGTCGATGGTCTGGATCGGCCGCACCGTGACGCCCTTCGACTTCATCGGCGAATACGATGAAGGAGATGCCCATCTGCTTCTTGGCCGTGGTGTCGGTGCGGCACAGGCAGAAGATCATGTCGGCGTATTGCGCCAGGGTGGTCCAGGTCTTCTGGCCGTTGATGATGTATTTGTCGCCCTTGCGCTCGGCCTTGGTCTTCAGCGAGGCGAGGTCCGACCCCGAGCCCGGCTCCGAAAAGCCCTGGCACCACCAATCCTCGACACTGGCGATGCGCGGCAGATACTGCTGCTTCTGCTTTTCGTTGCCGAAGGTGTAGATCACGGGGCCGACCATGCTGACGCCGAAGGCGAGCGGCGCCGGGGCCGGATACATCTGCAGCTCTTCGTTGAAGATGTAATGCTGCACCGAGGTCCAGCCGGTGCCGCCATATTCCTTCGGCCAATGCGAGACGCCCCAGCCCTTCTTGTTGAGGATGCGCCACCAGGTGACCATCTCGTCCTTGGACAGATGACGGCCTTCCTGCAGCTTCTGCCGCGTCGCCGGCGGCACGTGATCGCGGAAGAACGCCCGCACTTCCTCACGAAACGCGTTTTCTTCCGGGCTGAAAGCGAGATCCATCGGATCCTCCTGTGAGCGATATTGTGTATCAATCGTATCCGCGGAGAAGCGCGCCCCCTCTCCCATGGGGCAGGGTTCGGGTGAGGGGGTACGCCCTATCGATAGCCGTAACCCCTCACCCGGATCGCTGACGCGATCCGACCTCTCCCTTGGGAGAGGCGGACCGCCGCCGCGACGCGCTTCTGATCCGGCATTGACGCTTCAAGTTACTGCAGCACCTCGAACAATCCCGCGGCGCCCATGCCGCCGCCGACGCACATGGTGACGACCGCGTATTTGGCCTTGCGGCGGCGGCCTTCGATCAGCGCGTGGCCGGTCAGGCGCGCGCCCGACATGCCGTAGGGATGGCCGACCGAAATCGCGCCGCCGTCGACATTGATCTTCTCCGGGTCGATGCCGAGCTTGTCGCGGCAATACAGCACCTGCACCGCGAAGGCTTCGTTCAATTCCCAGAGGTCGATGTCGTCGACCTTGAGGCCGTGGCGCTTGAGCAAGCGCGGCACCGCGAAAACCGGGCCGATGCCCATTTCGTCGGGCTCGCAGCCGGCGGCGACGAAGCCGCGGAAGATGCCGAGCGGCTTCAGGCCGCGCTTGGAAGCTTCCTTGTCGCTCATGATCACGGAGGCGCTGGCGCCGTCCGAGAGCTGGCTGGCATTGCCGGCGGTGATGGTAAAGCCTTCGCCGCGCACCGGCTTCAGGCCGGCAAGGCCTTCGGCGGAGGTTTCGGGGCGCGGGCCTTCGTCCTTGGACAGCGTGATGTCCTTGAAGGAGATCTCGCCGGTGGCCTTGTCGGCGACGCCCATCCTGGTGGTGATCGGCGCCAGTTCGTCGTTGAACTTGCCGCCCTGCTGCGCGGCCGCGGTGCGGCGCTGGCTTTCCAGCGAATATTCGTCCTGCCGCTCGCGCGAAATGCCGTAGCGCTTGGCGACGACTTCGGCGGTGTCGATCATCGGCATGTAGACCTCGCCCTTGATCTTGAGCAGCGCCGGGTCCTGGGTGTGGAATTTGTTGGCGTGGTCGTTCTGCACCAGGCTGATCGATTCGCCGCCGCCGCCGACCGCGATCTCGACGCCGTCGAAGATCACCGAACGCGCCGCCAGCGCGATCGCCTGCAGGCCGGACGCGCACTGACGATCGATGGTGGTGCCGCCGACCGTCACCGGAAGCCCGGCGCGCAGCAGCGCCTTGCGGGCGATGTTGCCGCCGGTGGAACCCTGCTGCAGGGCGGCGCCCATCACCACGTCCTCGATTTCGGACGGATCGACCTTGGCGCGGGCGACCGCCTCGCCGATGGCGTGGCCGAGCAGAGTGGCGCCCTCGGTGGCGTTGAGCGCGCCGCGATAGGCCTTGCCGATCGGGGTGCGGGCGGTGGAAACGATGACGGCGTCGGTCATGAACGACCTCCTGTTGCGAGTTGCTGTTGTCTGGGTTGAGCGGTTTGGTGTGCGGGTTGTTGTTGACGTAATTCGTGGCGCGACAATTTGCCGACCGAAGTGCGCGGCAGTTCATCGACGAAATCCAGCGCCGCCGGGATCTCGTGCTTGCCGAGCTTGCCGGCGAGGAACGCCTTGAGCTCGTCGAGCGCTGAATTCCGCTCGCGCCGGCGCGCAGCTTGACGAAGGCTTTCGCCGCCTCGCCGCGGTAATCGTCGGGAATGCCGATCACGATCACTTCCTGCACGGCAGGATGGGTGTAGATCGCCTGCTCGATCATCTGCGGATAGACGTTGAAGCCGCCGGAGATGATCATGTCCTTCTTGCGGTCGACCAGATAGAAATAGCCGTCGGCATCCATGTAGCCGATGTCGCCGGTCAGGAAGCGGTCGCCGACAAACGCTTCGGCGGTTTCCTTCGGCCGGTTCCAGTAGCCTTTGGTGACGTTCGGGCCGCGGATCCGGATCTCGCCGACCTCGCCGACCGGCATCACCTGTTTCGGATCTTCCAGCGACACCACGTCCATCTCGATGCCGGGCAGCATCAAGCCGATCGAGCCCGGCTTGTCCGGTCCTTCCTGCGGATGGCCGGTGCCGGGCGAGCAGGTCTCGGTCATGCCCCAGCCGCTCTTCAGCTTCATGCTTGGTCTTGCGCTCGAAGATGCGCGCGACCTCGACCGGCAGCGGCGCGCCGCCGGAGCCGCAGCTCACCAGCGACGACAGATCGCGGCTATCGAGATCGGGCAGGCTCGCAATCGCGATCCACATCGTCGGCACGCCGGGGAACACCGTGGCGCGCTTGACCTCGATGTCGCGCATCACGGCGTTGACGTCGAAGCGCTGGTGCAGCGAGATCAGATCGCCGCGCTCCAGGCTGCGCAGCAGGATCACGGTCAGCGCGTAGATGTGAAACAGCGGCAGCACGCAGATCGTGCGCTCGATCGCGTTGCGCTCGGCGCGGGCCTTCTTGCCCCAGACGTCGTAGATCGACACCGCCGAGGTGAGATTGCCATGGCTGAGCATCGCGCCCTTCGGCAGGCCGGTGGTGCCGCCGGTATATTGCAGCAGCGCGACGTCATCGACCTGGATTTCGGGCCATTGCGCGGGCTTCGTCGCGCCGGCGACGAACCGGCTGAAGGTGACGACAGCCGGATGGTCCGGCAGCGCGGTCTGCGGCGTGCCGACCGCGCCCCAGTGATCGTCCTCGCAGACGATCAGCCGGTCGAGCAGGCCCTTGTCGAGAAATTTCAGGCCGTCGGCAGCAGCGCCTGAAGATTCGAGGTGACCAGGATGCGCGCGCCGGAATCGCTGAGCTTGTGCGACAGCGCGATCTCGCCGTCGAGCGGCGACAGATGCACGACGCGGGCGCCGGCCTTCAACGCGCCGAAGAAATTGACCGGATGATCCGGGCAATTGCCGAGGAACAGCGCGATCGACTGGTCCTTGCCGTAGCCGGCGCGCAGAAACGCCGCCGCCGCGGTATCGGCCATCGCGGCCAACTGCGGATAGCTGATCTGGCGGTCGCGGAATTCGAGCGCCGGACGATCGGCGAAATCGACCGCGGCCTTGGCGAGCAGATCCGGCAAGGTGCCGCGCGCGATCGGATCGTTCCAGTGCACGCCTTCCGGATAGAATTGTTCGCCGGGGTGGGTCATGAGTGCTTTCAGCTCACGTCAACAAGAACGTCGTCATTCCGGGGCGTGCGAAGCACGAGCCCGGAATCCATAACCCCTGCAGGGAGTATGGATTCCGGGCCTGCGCCAAGAGGCGCATCCCGGAATGACAAGCTTATGGTCATCAAGCCGCCTTCTGCGCCAGCGATGCGAACGTCTTGCCTTCGGCGGCCAGTTTCTTCAGCAGCGGCGCGGGCTCGAGGCTCGGGTCGTTGGTTTCCTTGGCGTAATACGACAGCCGGTCGGCGATGTGCTTGAGGCCGACCTGGTCGGCGTAGAACATCGGGCCGCCGCGATAGATCGGCCAGCCGTAACCGTAGAGCCAGATCACGTCGATATCGCTCGGCCGCGCTGCGATCTTCTCTTCGAGGATCCGCGCGCCCTCGTTGATCATCGGATACATCATGCGCTCGAGGATCTCCTCGTCGCTGACGGCGCGGCGCTTGCGGCCCATCTTCTGGAGGGTTTCGTCGATCAGCTTCTCGACCTCCGGATCCGGCATCGGCGCGCGCGAGCCGGCTTCATATTTGTAATAGCCCTTGCCGGTCTTCTGGCCGAAACGTCCGGCTTCGCACAGCCCGTCGGCGATCTCCGACTTGATGCCGCGATCCTTGCGCGATCGCCAGCCGATATCGAGGCCGGCCAGATCGCTCATCGCGAACGGCCCCATCGGCATGCCGAACTTGGTGACGACCGCATCGACCTGCTGCGGCAATGCGCCTTCGAACAGCAATTTTTCGCTCTGCTTGCCGCGCTGCGCCAGCATGCGGTTGCCGACAAAGCCGTCACAGACCCCAACCACCGCCGGGACCTTGGCGATCTTCCGCGCGATCGCGACCGCCGTGGTCAGCGCATCCGGCGCGGTCTTCTCGGCCCGGACGATCTCGCACAGCTTCATCACATTGGCGGGCGAGAAGAAGTGCATGCCAAGCACGTCCTGCGGACGGCTGGTGACTTTGGCGATCTCGTCGATGTTCAGATAGGACGTGTTGGACGCAAGGATGGCGCCCGGCTTGGCGTATTTGTCCAGCGCGGTGAACACTTCCTTCTTGATCGCCATGGTTTCGAACACGGCCTCGATGATCAGGTCCGCGTCCTTGACGTTTTCCAGTCCGACCACGCCGGTGATCAGCCCCATCCGCTTGGCGGGCGCGTCCGCCGGAATACCGCCGCGCGCCGCGGTGGCCTCGTAATTCTTCTGCATCACGCCCATGCCGCGCTTGAGCTGCTCCTCGCCGGTCTCGATCAGGGTGACGGGAATACCGGCATTGGCAAACGACATCGCGATACCGCCGCCCATGGTGCCGGCGCCGATAATGGCGACGCGCTCGACGGTGCGCGGTTTTGTCCCATCCGGCACGCCGGCGATCTTGGCCGCCTCGCGCTCGCTGAAGAATGCGTAGCGCTGCGCCTTGGACTGGTCGCTGGCGACCAGCTTGAGGAAACCCTCGCGCTCCAGCTTCAGCCCTTCATCGAACGGCTTGTCGATGGCGTGACCGACCGCGTCGGCGGCGGCGAACGGCGCTTCGAGGCCGCGGGCGCGCTTGGTCATCGCCGACACCGCGTTGGTGAAGATCGAACGGTCGGCCTTGGCCGCGGCGAGTTTGGAGTCGTCATCGCGCAGCCGGCGTAGCGGACGCTTCTCGGCCAGCACCTTGCGGGCGAACGCTTCGCCGCCGGTGGCGGGACCTTCGACGATCTCCTCGATCAGACCGGCCTTGAGCGCCTCGGGCGCGCCGATCGGATCGCCGCCGACGATCATCTTGACTGCGAGTTCAGGCCCTACCGCACGCGGCAAACGCTGCGTTCCGCCGGCGCCCGGCAACAGGCCGAGCTTCACTTCGGGCAGGCCGAGTTTGGCATCCTTGGTCGCGACGCGGAAATGGCAGGCCAGTGTCACTTCGAGACCGCCGCCGAGCGCCGTGCCGTGAATGGCGGCCACCACCGGCTTCGGGCTGTTCTCGATTTCGGACAGCACCTCGTTGAGCCCCGGCGGCTTCGGCGGCTTGCCGAACTCGGTGATGTCGGCGCCGGCGATGAAGGTGCGGCCGGCACAGGTCAGCACGATCGCTTTCACTTCGGGATCGGCGATCGCGCTCTTGACGCAGTCCAGGATGCCGCCGCGAACCGCCGCGCTCAGCGCGTTTACCGGAGGGCTGTTGACCGTGATGATGCCAATGATGTCACGACGCTCAAGCTTGACCACTTCGCTCACGGCACTCTCCTCGGATCTTGTTTTTGCCTATTTCGCACTGCGGAATTTAATTCCACATCTTGACACGGAGGGTTATTTTGAAGCACGTCCCTTGTCAACGAAGTCCGTAACGGCAGGCCATGAAACGTCCAGGCAAAAAAGCGGCGACCGATCGCAGCTTCGTCGTCGCGTTGTCTCGCGGCCTTGATGTGTTGCGCGCATTCCATCCCAACGACGGGCTTCTGGGCAACCAAGAGATTGCGGCCCGTACTAATTTGCCGAAGCCGACCGTTTCCCGGCTGACCTACACGTTGACCAAGCTCGGCTACCTTACACCCGTTCCGCGGTTCGAAAAGTATCAACTGGCGCCATCAGCCATGTCGCTGGGTTACGCTGCACTTGCGAACCTCGGGGTTCGGCATCTGTCGGAAAACTATCGCGACGAAGTGATGCAGGCGACCGGCGGCGCGGTCGCGGTCGGCGGCCGCGACCGTCTCAGCATGATCTATTTCGGCCAGAGCCGCGGCGGATCGACCCTTGGCGTTCAACTTGACGTCGGCTCGCGCGTCCCGATCGCAACCACCGCGATGGGGCGGGCCTATATCTGGGCGCTGCCCGATGACGAGCGTGCCTCTTTATTGCGCGAACTGCGTGAACACTATGGCAACCGCTGGCCGCGGATGCGAGACGGCATCGAACGTGCGGGCGAAGATGTCGCGCGTCACGGCTTTGCGATTTCCGCCGGCGACTGGCACGATGACATCGCGGCGGTGGGCGTTGCACTTAAGTTGAATGACGGAACGGGACCATATGCGTTCAACTGCGGTGCACCGGCATTCCGTTTCACGGAAGATCGACTAAGGAGCGACATTGGACCACGTTTGGTCACGATGGTAAGACAAATCGAAGCGGCGCTCGGGGGCGGTGCTCCGCAATTAAAAAAAGAAGAAACTAAAAAAACCAAAGCAGGAGGAAAAGTTGCACGTGTGGTCGAGGGTATCCGATAGCCTTTGTCGTGACGACAGGCCGTGTCTTGATGACAGGCAATCGACGTCGCAGTTTCGTGGCCCCGTCCCGCTGAAGTCGGGCGGCGCCGCATGACGCAAACAGAACAGCTCGTGCAGGAACCGGCCGTCGCGGCCGCTCCCCTGCTCGCGGTTCGCGACGTCAGTGTCGTATTCGGCGGCATCGTGGCGCTGAACGGCGTGTCCTTTGACATGCAGCGCGGCCATATCCTCGGCCTGATCGGACCGAACGGCGCCGGCAAGACCACGCTGTTCAATTGCCTGAGCCGGCTATACCAGCCGAGCGCCGGCGACATCCTGATGGAAGGCCAGAGCATTTTGTCGCGGCCGCCGCACCGCATCGCCGAAATCGGCATCGGCCGCACCTTCCAGAACGTCGCGCTGTTCCCCAACCTCTCGGTGCTCGACAACGTCCGGGTCGGCACCCACGCCCGCACCAACAGCGACATCGTCAGCGACTCGCTGCGGCTGCCCTGGGTGCGCCGCGGCGAGGCCGCGTTGAACAAGCGCGTGCACGAAATCCTCGACTACCTCGATCTCGAAGACGTCGCCCATGTCACGGTCTCGGGCCTGCCGTTCGGCACCCAGAAGCGCGTCGAATTGGCGCGGGCACTGGCGGCCGAGCCGAAGATCCTGCTGCTCGACGAGCCGGCCGGCGGCCTCAACCATGAGGAAGTCTATGTCCTCGGCGACCTGATCCGGAAGATCCGCGACGAGCGCAAGATGACGGTGCTGCTGGTCGAACATCACATGGGGCTGGTGATGTCGATCGCCGACCATGTGGTCGCACTGAATTTCGGTCGCAAGCTCGCCGAAGGCACACCGACACAGGTGCAGTCCGACCCCGACGTCATCAAGGCCTATCTGGGGAGCAAGGACCAATGACGGCGATGCTCAACGTCAAGGATTTGCGCGCCTATTACGGCCAGGTGCAGGCGCTGCACGGGCTGGAGTTCGGCCTCAACGAAGGCAGCCTGACCACTCTGCTGGGCGCCAACGGCGCCGGCAAGACCACGACCCTGCGCGCGATCTGCAACATGGTGCGCTCCACCGGCTCGATCGAGTTCCAGGGCGAGCCGCTGTCGGGCCGCTCGACCGAAAACATCGTGCGGCTCGGCATCGCCCATGTGCCGCAAGGCCGCGGCACCTTCACCACCATGACGGTGGAGGAAAACCTCCAGCTCGGCGCCATCACCCGCAAGGACTCCGCCGGGATCGTGTCCGACATCGAGCGGATGTACGACCATTTCCCGGTGCTCAAGCAGCGCCACACCCAGCAGGCCGGCACGCTGTCGGGCGGCGAGCAGCAGATGCTCGCGGTCGCCCGCGCGCTGATGCTGCGGCCGCGGCTGATGCTGCTGGACGAGCCGTCGTTCGGCCTGGCGCCGCTGATCGTGCGCGACCTGTTCCGGATCCTCGGCAAGATCAACCGCGAGGACAAGGTCACCATCCTGGTGGTCGAGCAGAACGCCCAACTGGCGCTGGAACTGGCCGACCAGGCCTATGTGATCGAGACCGGCCGGATCGTGATGTCCGGCAAGGCCAACGAGATCGCCAACAACGAAGACGTCCGTAAATCCTATCTGGGTTACTGAGGGAGCGCGGCATGGAACTGTTTACCAACCAAGTCCTGGCTGGCATCGCCACCGGCGCGATCTACGCCTGCATGGCGCTCGCGGTGGTGATGATCTACCAGGCGATCGACCATCTCAATTTCGCCCAGGGCGAAATGGCGATGTTCTCGACCTTCATCGGCCTGGCAGTTGATGCAATGGGGCGTGCCCTATTGGGGCGCGTTCGTGCTGACGGTCGGGCTTTCCTTCCTCGGCGGCATCGTGATCGAGCGCGTGCTGTTCAAGCCGCTGGCGAAAGCGCCGATCCTGACCAATGTGGCCGGCTTCATTGCCCTGTTCGCGATCATCAACAGCGTCGCCGGCCTGATCTGGGATTTCACCATCAAACAGTTTCCGACGCCGTTCGGTTCGGCGCCGTTTCTCGGCAGTCAGCTGATATCGACGCATCAGGCCGGCATGATCGGCGTCACCGTGGTGCTGCTGATCCTGCTGTTCATCTTCTTCCGCTTCACCCGGATCGGGCTCGCGATGCGCGCAGCGGCCGCGATGCCTGAATCGGCAAGGCTGGTTGGCATCAACACTTCCTGGATGATCGCGCTGGGCTGGGGCATGGCCGCCGCGATCGGCTCGATCGCCGGCATGCTGATCGCGCCGGTGGTGTTCCTGGAGCCGAACATGATGGGCGGCGTGCTGATCTACGGCTTCGCCGCGGCCGTGCTCGGCGGCCTGACCAGTCCGTTCGGCGCCGTGGTCGGCGGCTTTCTGGTCGGCGTCTTCGAGAACCTCGCCGGCACCTACATCCCCGGCGTCGGCAATGAGCTGAAACTGCCAATCGCGCTGGCGCTTATCATCGTCGTGCTGGTCGTCAAACCGGCGGGCCTGTTTGGCCGTCCCACCGTGAAGCGAGTTTGAACCCATGAGCACCGTTCAGGACGTCGTTACCGAAGCGCCCGCCGTTGAGGCCGTTCCCAAGAAAGCCATGACGCTCGGCTACGGAACCTCGCTGGTGATGCTGGCACTGTTGATCGTGGTGCCGCTGTTCGTCAAAAACTTCATCATCTTCCAGATGACGATGCTGCTGATCTACGCGCTGGCGGTGATGGCGCTGAACATCCTGACCGGCGGCAGCGGACAGTTTTCGCTGGGCCAGAGCGCATTCTACGCGGTCGGCGCCTACACGTCGGCGATCCTGATGGAACACTTTAATGTCAATTATGCGCTGACGCTGCCGATCGCCGGCGTGGTCTGTTTCGCGTTCGGCTTTCTGTTCGGTCAACCGGCGCTGCGCCTGAGCGGCGTCTATCTGGCACTTGCGACCTTCGCCCTCGCCACGGCGATGCCGCAACTGCTCAAGCTCGGTGTGTTCGAGCCGTGGACCGGCGGGGTCCAGGGCCTGGTCGTGACCAAGCCGGATTCACCTATCAGCGCGCTGTTCGGCTACAAGATCTCGCAGGACATGTGGTTGTATTATTTCACGCTGGTGGTCGCGATCGCGATCTACATTTTTGCGGTGAACCTGCTGAGATCCCGCTCCGGCCGCGCCTTCATGGCGATCCGCGACAATGAAATCGCGGCGTCCGCGATGGGCGTCGACGTCGCGCTGTACAAGACCCTGGCATTCGGCGTCAGCGCCGGCATCACCGGCGTGGCCGGCGGCCTCGGCGCCATCGCGGTGCAGTTCGTCGCGCCCGACAGCTACACCATTACCCTGGCGATCCAACTGTTCCTCGGCATGGTGGTCGGCGGCGTCGGCTGGCTGCCCGGCTCGATCGTGGGATCGGCCTTCATCATCTTCGTACCGAACCTCGCCGAGGGCGTCTCCAAGGGCCTGTCCGGCGCGGTGTTCGGCGTGCTGTTGTTTGCGGTGATCTACCTGCTGCCGCATGGCGCCCGGCAGGTCGCCGTGATCGCCCAGAATCTAACCGGCAAACTGAAGAAGAACTGAGGAGACATAATGCTTTCGACCCAAGGACTACGTACCGCCGCATTCTCTGCGGCGGTCGCAGCGTTCGCGTTGACTAGCGGCAGTGCATTTGCGCAGAAGAAGTACGACACCGGCGCGACCGATACCGAGATCAAGATCGGCAATATCATGCCGTATAGCGGCCCGGCCTCGGCCTATGGCGTGATCGGCAAGATCGAAGAAGCCTATTTCAAGATGATCAACGAGCAGGGCGGCATCAACGGCCGCAAGATCACTTTCGTCACCTATGACGACAGCTACAGCCCGCCGAAGGCGGTCGAGCAGGCCCGCAAGCTGGTCGAGAGCGACGAAGTGCTGCTGATCTTCAGCCCGCTCGGCACCGCCTCGAATTCGGCGATCGAGAAATACATGAACTCGAAGAAGGTGCCGCAACTGTTCGTGGCCACCGGCGCCACCAAATTCGGCGAATACAAGCAGTTCCCCTGGACCATGGGCTGGCAACCGCCCTACCAGAGCGAAGGCCGCATCTACGCGAAATATCTCCTGAAGGAGAAGCCGGACGCCAAGGTCGCGATCATGTACCAGAACGACGATTTCGGTAAGGACCTGCTCAAGGGCCTCAAGGACGGTCTCGGCGACAAGGCCGCGTCGATGATCGTGGCCGAGGAAAGCTACGAAGTGTCGGAGCCGACCATCGACTCCCACGTCGTCAAGCTGAAGGCTTCCGGCGCCGACGTCTATTTCAGCATGACCACGCCGAAATTCTCGGCGCAGAGCATCAAGAAGGTCGCCGAGCTCGGCTGGAAGCCGATGTACTTCCAGAGCAATGTCGGCGCCTCGGTCGGCTCGGTGCTGCAGCCGGCCGGTTTCGAAAATGCGCAGGGCATCATGTCGGCGGCTTACGCCAAGGACGGCGCCGATGCGCAATGGGACAATGACGAAGGCATGAAGAAGTTTTATGCGTTCCTCGCCAAATACGTGCCGGACGCCAACAAGACCGACGGTTCGGTCGTGTTCGGTTACGGCCAGGCCCAGACCATGGTTCAGGTGCTCAAGCAGTGCGGCGACGACCTGACCCGCGAGAACGTCATGAAGCAGGCCGCCAGTCTGAAGCAGTTCGCACCCGACACTTTGCTGCCCGGCGTCACCATCTCGACCGGCGCAACTGACTTTTATCCGATCGAGCAGTTGCAGATGATGCGGTTCAAGGACCAGAAATGGGACTTGTTCGGCCCGATCATCAGCGGCGATATTGCCGGCTGAGCCGAAAATTGCCCGCCCCGTCATTGCGAGGAGCTCTTGCGACGAAGCAATCCAGGGGCCGCGGCATGTGGAGCCCTGGATTGCTTCGCTTCGCTCGCAATGACGTAAATAATTAGGTCAGCGACCGCGACCTAATGCTCGACTAATTGACGCCCCCTGCGACTTCATCGCAGGGGGCTTTTTGTTGCTGGGAATCCGTAGCGGGTATTGAATATCGGCAGAGCGACGCAGAGCGCTCGCAATCAAAAAACACACACATCACCCATCCCCAAGGAGATCAACATGCCCGCATTCGCGTCGCGCCTGGGAGCGGTTTCGGCTGCCCTCGCGATCTTGGCTGCGTCCTCGAGCGCCAGCCTGGCCCAGAAGAAATACGACCCCGGCGCTTCCGATACCGAGATCAAGATCGGCAACATCATGCCGTATAGCGGACCGGCGTCGGCCTATGGCGTGATCGGCCGCGCCGAAGCCGCCTATTTCAAGAAGATCAACGACGCCGGCGGCATCAACGGCCGCAAGATCAATTTCATCAGTTATGACGACGCCTACAGCCCGCCGAAGGCGGTCGAGCAGGCGCGCAAGCTGGTCGAAAGCGACGAAGTGCTGCTGGTGTTCAATTCGCTGGGCACGCCGTCGAACTCGGCGATCCAGAAGTACATGAATTCGAAGAAGGTGCCGCAACTGTTCGTCGCCACAGGCGCCACCAAATGGAACGACCCGAAGAATTTCCCTTGGACGATGGGATATCAGCCGAGCTACCAAAGCGAGACCCAGATCTATGCCAAGTATATTCTCAAGGAAAAGCCTGACGCCAAGATCGCGGTGCTGTTCCAGAACGACGATTACGGCAAGGATTATCTGAAAGGCCTCAAGGACGGGCTCGGCGCCAAGGGAGCGTCGATGATCATCGCCGAGGAGAGTTACGAGACCTCCGAGCCCACCATCGACAGCCATATCGTCAAACTCAAATCCAGCGGCGCCGATGTCTTCATCAATATCACGACGCCGAAATTTGCCGCGCAGGCGATCAAGAAGGTCGCCGAGATCGACTGGAAACCGCTGCAATTTCTCAACAACGTTTCGGCTTCGGTGGGCAGCGTGATCAAACCCGCCGGCTACCAGAACGCGCAGGATATCATTTCCGCGAACTATCTGAAGGACGCTTCCGATCCGCAGTGGAACGACGATCCCGGCATGAAGGCGTTCTATGCGTTCATGGACAAGGATTTCCCGGAAGGCGACCGGCTCGACAACGGCACCCTGGTCGGCTTCGGCGTCTCGCAAGCCATGGTGCAGGTGCTCAAGCAATGCGGCGACGACCTGACCCGCGAGAACGTGATGCGACAAGCCGCCAACCTGAAGGATTACCGCACCGACGTGCTGCTGCCGGGCATCAAGATCAACACCAGCCCGACCGACTTCGCGCCGATCTCCTCGCTGCAACTGATGCGCTTCAAGGGCGAGCGCTGGAACCTGTTCGGCGATGTGATCAACGCCGACGTGGGTGGATGACGGCGATCCGC
Source organism: uncultured Alphaproteobacteria bacterium (assembly GCA_963845435.1). Taxonomy (GTDB): domain Bacteria; phylum Pseudomonadota; class Alphaproteobacteria; order Rhizobiales; family Xanthobacteraceae; genus Bradyrhizobium. Next base: position 20,574 of record CAWJSD010000005.1, on the reverse strand, counting down.
GGGCAAGGGCATCAATGTGCCATGGTTCGAGACGGCGCTAACGCGCCTCCTCACCATGAGGGCGGGATTTGAGCAAACTCCGTGCGCCTCCTCGCCATAAGGGCGCCAAAAGGTAGACCCTCATCCTGAGGAGCCGCGCGCAGCGCGGCGTCTCGAAGGATGGCCACATGCTTCGGATGGGTCCCGGCTCTGCGGAGCAGCACTGCGTGCTGCACCGCGTCCGGGACACCAAGCCTCATAGTCCGCGGGGGTTTTCTTTTGTTGCGATCGGATGGATAAACGGCGTCCGATGTCTTCAACCCAGTGATCCGATGACCGACCGCCGTCCCCTGCTGCGCGCCATCTACGATGCCGCCGTCGCCGCCGCGCATCCCGACGTGGTGCTGGCGGCGCATCTGCGGCCTGTACCAAAAGGCCGCGTTATTTGTCTGGCGGCCGGCAAATCCGCCGCCGCCATGGCCGCCGCCGCGGAACGGCATTATCTCGACAAGCTCGGACTGGACCCGTCGCGCCTGGTCGGCATCGCCACCACCCGTCATGGCCATCGGGTGCCGACCCGGCGCATCGAGGTGGTGGAGGCCGGTCATCCGGTGCCGGACGAAGCCGGGCTCAAGGGCGCGGCGGACAGCCTTGCGCTGGCGCAGACGGCGGAGGCCGGCGACCTGCTGCTGGTGCTGCTGTCGGGCGGCGGCTCGGCCAACTGGATCGCGCCGGTCGACGGCATCAGCTTTGCGCAGAAACAACAGGTGACGCGGGCGTTGTTGCGTTCGGGCGCGCCGATCGGCGAGGTCAACACCGTCCGCAAACATCTTTCGCGCATCAAGGGCGGCCGGCTGGCCCGCGCCGGCCAGCGCGCCGAGATCGTGACGCTGGCGATATCAGACGTGCCGCGCGACGAACCCTCGGCGATCGCCTCCGGGCCGACGGTGCCGGACCCGACCACCCTGGCCGATGCCCGCGCGCTGGTGGCCAAATATGATCTGAAGGTCGACGACGCGGTGCGTCGCGCGCTCGACGATCCCGCCAATGAAAGCTGCAAGCCTGATGACGCGGCCTTTGCCAACGCCGCGTTCGAGATCATCGCCAAGCCGCGCGCCTCGCTCGATGCCGCGATCAAGCTCGCAAGAGACGCCGGCTACGAGATCGTCGATCTCGGCGCCGACCTCGAAGGCGAGGCGCGCGATGTCGCCGCCGACCACGCCCGGCTGGCGCTGCAGGCGCGTCGGGACGGCAAGCGGGTCGCGATCCTGTCGGGTGGCGAGTTGACCGTAACCGTCACCGGCAACGGCCGTGGGGGTCCCAACCAGGAATATGCGCTGGCGCTGGCGAGCTTGCTCAAGGACACGCCCGATATTTCCGCCCTCGCCGCCGACACCGACGGCGCCGATGGCGGCGCCGGCAACATGACCGATCCGGCCGGCGTGATCATCGACGGCGCGACGTTCGCGAAGATGAAGTCGCTGGAACTCGATGCGGCCGCGCATCTGAAAAACAACGATGCCACCGCGTTCTTTGCCGCGACAGGCGATCTGCTGGTGACCGGGCCGACGCTGACCAACGTCAATGATGTGCGCGTGATCCTGGTGGAGTGAATGGTCGCGCGTCCCGGACGCGGTGCAGCACGAAGTCCTGCTCCGCAGAGCCGGGACCCACGTGCTGAACAACGATGGGCCCCTGACCAGCAGCGCATCACGCCGCAAACGCGGCGCGCTGCGCAGCAACCGGGGCACGGTGTTGCTACCCCTCCGCCTAAAACTCCCGCGCGATCTTCGCCAGCATGTTCAGCAGCGCGAGGCGGTTATCGGGGCCGAGCAACTCGTCGAGCCGCGCCTCGTGCTTGCTGGCGACCAGCTTCTTGGCGCGTGCCAGCACCGCGCGGCCCTTGTCGGTCAGCGCCACGATATGGGAGCGGCGGTCGTTGGTGGAGCGGATCCGGATACAGAGGTCACGGCTTTCCAGCCCATCGAGCATGGCGACAAAGTTCGGCCGGAGAATGCCGAGCGTATTGGCGATCTCGGTCTGGTTGCGCCCGGGATTCTTGTCGAGCAGGAGCAGCACCGAGAACTGCGCCGGGGTCAGCTGCAAGGTCGACATGCAGCGCAGGAAATCCTCGAATACCTTGAGCTGCGCGCGCTTGAGCGAATAGCCAAGCAGCTCAGACAATTCCCCCATCTGCAATTCGGCCGCCTCGACGGCGCCCTCGGCGAGGTCCTTCTCGCGATCCCTGGCGGGCGGACGCTGTGCCCGTTCGGAGCCGGCGGTCTTGGAAACAGTCATCGTTGAGGGCTCGCCATCGCGCCAGATTGCATCTATCGAGGGGCCGCGAACGCCCGCCGGCGGACCGTCCAAAGCCTTGAGATTATAAGTGATAATTGTTATCCACCATACCAAATACCGGCAGGCGCTTTCAACTGCTGTTATCAGCCGGTCAGGCCTCACCGCGGGCGCGATCGACAAGGCGTCATGAGGGGGAGCGTCCGGTCTTGAACACGACGATCATGCTGTTCCTGGTGCAGGACGGCATCACCAACGGCGCGATCTATGCGCTGCTCGGCCTGGCGTTGGTGCTGGTGTTCGCGGTTACCCGCGTGATCCTGATCCCGCAGGGCGAGTTCGTTACCTATGGCGCACTGACCTACGCCTCGCTGTCGGCGGGCAAATTCCCCGGCACCGCGAAGCTGGCGCTGGCGATGGGGATCGCGGCATTCGCGTTCGATCTCTATGTCGGCCGCAAATCGCTGCACCGTCGGCTGGTCGGCCGCGCCCTCGGCGTCAACGTGGCGCTGCCGGCAATCGTGCTCGCGCTGACCTATGGGGTTGCGAGTCATCCGGCCGGCATCGTCGTCAATATCGCGCTGTCGCTGATGATCGTGGCGCTGATCGGATTGTTTCTGTATCGGATCGCGTTCCAGCCGATCGCACAGACCTCGGTGCTGGTGCTGCTGATCGCGTCGGTCGGCTGCCATCTGGCGATGCAGGGGTTTGCATTGGTGTTTTTCGGCGCCGAGGGCCAGCGCGGGCCGCCGCTGTCGAGCGCGGCCTTCAATGTCGGACCCCTGCGCTTCACCGGCCAGAGCATCGCGGTCTATGCCATCACCGTCGCCTGCATCGTCGGGCTGTGGCTGTTCTTCGGCTTTACCCTGACCGGCAAGGCGCTACGCGCCACCGCCGTCAACCGGCTCGGCGCGCGCCTGGTCGGCATCCGCACCACGCTGGCGGGACAGCTTGCCTTCCTGATGGCCGCGGTGATCGGTGCGGTCTCGGGCATCCTGATCGTGCCGATCACGACGCTTTATTACGACACCGGCTTCCTGATCGGCCTCAAGGGCTTTGTCGCCGCAATCATCGGCGGCCTGATCAGCTATCCCCTCACGGCGATCGCCGCGTTGTTCGTGGGCATCGTCGAAGCTTTCTCGTCGTTCTACGCCAGCGACTTCAAGGAGGTCATCGTGTTCTTCCTGATCCTTCCGGTGCTCGTGCTGCGCTCGCTGGCAGTACCCGCCGTCGAGGAAGAGAAGGATTGAACGCGATGCCGCAGCGCCTGCCCATTCTGCTGTTCGCGCTGGTGATGGCGGCGATCCCGTTCATTCCCGGGCTGCCGCCGTTCTGGATCGTGCTGCTGGACAATATCGGCCTCGCCGCGCTGGTGGCGATGGGGCTGGTGCTGCTGACCGGCGTCGGCGGATTGACGTCATTCGGCCAGGCCGCGTTTTGTGGTTTTGGCGCCTACACCACCGCGCTGCTGACCACGAGCTACGGCCTGTCGCCCTGGCTGACCCTGCCATTGTCGCTGCTGGTCAGCGGCATCGCCGCGATCGTGCTCGGGCTGGTGACCGTGCGACTGTCCGGCCATTATCTGCCGCTCGGCACCATCGCCTGGGGCATCGGGCTGTTTTATCTGTTCAGCAAGCTCGCTTTCCTCGGCCGCAGCGACGGCATTTCAGGTATCCCGCCGCTCTCGATCGGGTCGTTCAAGATGATCGACCCCGGCACGATCTATTTTGCGATCTGGATCGCGGTCCTGATCAGCGCGCTGCTGACCATGAACCTGCTGGACTCCCGCGTCGGCCGCGCGATCCGCGCGCTGCGGCGCGGCCATGTCGCGGCCGAGGCGTTCGGCATCCACACCCCGCGCGCCAAGCTGTTGGTGTTCATCTATGCCGCGGTGCTGGCGGGCCTGTCCGGTTGGCTCTACGCGCATTTCGAGCGCGCCGCCAATCCGACTCCGTTCGGCGCCCAGGCCGGCATCGAATATCTGTTCATCGCGGTGGTCGGCGGCGCCGGCTATGTCTGGGGCGGCGTGCTCGGCGCCGCCATCGTCGTGATCCTCAAGGAACTGCTGCAAAGCTATCTTCCGTATATCTTCCACGGCGAAGGCCAGCTCGAAACCATCGTGTTCGGCATCATGCTGGTGGCGTTGCTGCAACTGGCGCCGACCGGCGTGTGGCCCTGGTTGATGGCGCGGTTGCCGTTCAAGCCCGCGCGCAAGCGACCCGACACGTCGCTGGCGTTGCCGGCACGGACCCGCGCGGCCGGGCAGCCCTCGGTGCTGCTGCAGATCGATCGTGCCCGAAAGCAGTTCGGTGGCGTGATCGCGGTCAATGACGTTTCGTTCGACGTCCAGGCCCGCGAAATCGTCGCGCTGATCGGTCCCAACGGCGCCGGCAAGAGCACCACGTTCAACCTGATCACCGGCGTGCTGGCCGCGTCATCCGGCAGGATCTCGGTGCTCGGCAAGAGCATCGACCATGCGCCGCCGCAGGAGATCGTCAAGCTCGGCGTCAGCAGAACCTTTCAGCACGTCAAGCTGGTGCCCGACATGACCGTGCTGGAGAACGTCGCGATCGGCGCGCATCTGCGCGGGCATAGCGGCGCCATCGCCAGCATGCTGCGGCTTGACCGCGCGGACGAAGCCAGGCTGCTGGCGGAAGCCGCGCGCCAGATCGAGCGGGTCGGCCTCGGCGACCAGATCGACCAGCTCGCGGGGAGCCTGTCGCTGGGCCAGCAGCGTATCGTCGAAATCGCCCGCGCGCTGTGCGTCGATCCGGCGCTGCTGCTGCTCGACGAGCCGGCGGCCGGATTGCGCCACATGGAAAAGCAGCAACTCGCCGCGCTGCTGCGCCAGCTGCGCGACGGCGGCATGTCGGTGCTGCTGGTGGAACACGACATGGGCTTTGTGATGGATCTCGCCGACCGCATCGTCGTGCTCGACTTCGGCACCAAGATCGCCGAGGGCACGCCGGCTGCGATCAAGACCAATCCGGATGTGATCAAGGCCTATCTCGGAGCGGTGGCATGAGTGCGCTGCTATCCGTGTCCGATGTCCACGTCGCCTATGGCAAGGTCGAGGCGGTGCGCGCGGTGACGCTCGATGTCGCCGCGGGCGAGATCGTCACCATCATCGGCGCCAACGGCGCCGGCAAGACCACGTTGCTGAACGCCGTGATGGGCATCCTGCCGTTGAAGGGCCGCGCGCATTTTGACGGCGAGGATCTGGCGCGGCTCGATATCGAGGACCGCGTCGCCGCAGGCCTGAGTTTGGTGCCGGAGCATCGCGAATTGTTCGGCACCATGAATGTCGAGGACAATCTGCAGCTCGGCGCGTTCCGGATGGCGAAGGCGGTGACGAACGCAGCGTTCGAGCGGGTCTATGCGCTGTTTCCGCGCCTGAAAGAACGCCGCAAGCAGCTCGCAGGGACCTTGTCCGGCGGTGAACAGCAGATGCTGGCGATGGGCCGGGCGCTGATGGGCGCGCCGAAGCTGCTGATGCTCGACGAGCCGAGCCTCGGCCTCGCCCCGATCATCGTCGCCGATATTTTCCGGATCATCGGCGAACTCCGCGCCAACGGGGTCTCGGTGCTGCTGGTCGAGCAGAACGCGCAAGCCGCGCTGCAAATCGCCGACCGCGCCTATGTGATGGAGCTCGGCGAATTCATCCTCGACGGACCGGCCAGGGACATCGCCTCCAACCAGCGCGTCGCCGCGAGCTATCTCGGATTTCAGCACGAGGGCGAGAGCGGGATATAAGAACGGTGACTGCCACTCCCCTCCCCCTTGCGGGGAGGGGTCGGGGGTGGGGGTCCACGAGCACCGAGCTTAAGATTCCAGCAGAGCTAAAGCGAGTTGTTTCAGCGTCCGACAAATCGCGACGACTTCGCGTGGGAGCCCCCACCCCCGACCCCTCCCCGCAAGGGGGAGGGGAGAAGAAGTCACTTCGCCGGGACGTACTTTCCGTCCTTCACCGTCAGCAGGATCCGCGAGCGGTCGTCGAGGCCGCTGCGGTCCTTGTCGGTCCAGTTGTAGACGCCCTGGGTGGCGGCGATTTCGTGCTCGGTGGTGAAGGCTTCGCGGATCGCCTCGCGGAATTCCGGGGTGCCGGGCTTGGCCTTCTTCAGCGCCACCGGAATCACCCGCTGCAGCACCAGGAACGCATCATAGGCGTGGCCGGCGAACTGGCTGCGGGTGTTGGCGCCGTATTTGGCTTCATAGGCGCCGTTGAGCGCCATGCCGGGCTTCTTGGTCAGCGCGCTGTCCGGCTGGTCCTCGGGATCCATCACCGGGCCTGATGCCATGATGACGCCTTCGGCCGCGGGGCCGGCGATGCGGATGAAGTCCATCGCGGCGGCGCCATGGGTCTGGTAAATGAGGCCCTTGTAGCCGCGATCGCGCAGCGCCGATTGCGGCAGGCCGGCCGCGGTGCCGGAAGCGCCGATCAGGATCGCGTCCGGATTGGCCGCGACCAGTTTCAACACCTGCCCGGCCACCGACGTATCGGGCCGCGCGTAACGTTCCTCGTCGACGATCTGCAGGCCCATCGCCTCGCCCTGCTTCTTCAGGTCGTTGAACCAGAGGTCGCCGTAGGAATCGGAGAAGCCGATATAGCCGACGGTCTTGATGGCGTGCGCCTTCATGTGCTCGTACAGCACCTTGCCCATGATCGAAACCGGCTGCGGCATGTCGACCGACCATTTGGCGCGTTCCGGCGTGATCGGGAACGGCGCCAGCGCGATGTGCGGGATGCCGGCCTCGTTGGCGACATTGGAGACCGCGATGGTCGGCGGCGTCGCCGACGAGCCGATGATGACGTCGGCCTTCGATTCCGTGACGAACCGGCGCGCGTTGGTGGTGGCGTTGGTGGGATCGCCGCCATCGTCCAGCACGATCAGCTTCAGCGGCACGCCGCCGATCTCCTTCGGCACGAATTCCAGCGCGTTGCGTTCGGGAATGCCGAGCGCCGCGGTGGGGCCGGTGGTCGAGATCGAGATGCCGATGGTGATCTCGTTGGTTTGCGCCCGCGCGGGCACAGCCTGCAGCGCCAGCACCGCCGTGACCGCGACGGCGGACAGAAGAGCCTTGTTCATTCGTTTCTCCCAGCTGATTTTCAAGCGACTTTTTCAACTACCGCTTGACGCTCTAAAGCAAAGTTCCGGTACCAATTCAGCCCCTTCTTTAGGTCATGGAGCGCCGCAGGCAAGCCCCATCGCGCCGTTCCGTGACATCCGTAACCATTCGCCGGGGCCCCCTGCCCGCGACACTTTGCACCGCGACTGCGAAATGCCTAACGCGGCGCCATGCGCAGGGAGGCGTCGAGGCGTACGACCTCGCCGTTGAGATAGGGGTTGTCGATCATGTGCATCGCCAACGCGGCGAATTCGTCGGGCTGGCCGAGCCGGCGCGGGAACGGGATCGCGGCGGCGAGGCTGTCCTGGGCCTCCTGCGGCAGGCCGGCCAACAGCGGCGTCAGGAACAGGCCGGGCGCGATGGTGAGCACGCGGATACCGAACTGCGCCAGTTCGCGCGCGATCGGCAGGGTCATGCCGACGATGCCGCCCTTCGAGGCCGAATAGGCCGATTGGCCGATCTGGCCGTCATAGGCCGCGACCGACGCGGTGCAGATCACCACGCCGCGTTCGCCTGATGACAGCGGCTCGAGTTTGGACATCTCGGCGGTCGCCAGCCGCAGCATGTTGAAGGAGCCGATCAAGTTGATCTTGATCACCCGCTCGAAATCAGCCAGCGGCATCGGGCCTTCCTTGCCGATTACCCGCTTGGCGACGCCGATGCCGGCGCAGTTCACCAGCACCCGCGCCGGGCCGTGCGCCTTCGACGCAGTCGCGACGGCGGCCTCGGCCGATGCCGAGTCCGAAACGTCGCAGACCACGGCGACGCCGCCGATCTCGGCCGCGACGCTTTCGGCCAACTTGGCGTTGAGATCGCACACCGCGACCTTGGCGCCTTGCGCGGCGAGTTTACGCGCGGTCGCCGCGCCCAATCCCGAAGCGCCGCCGGTGACGATGGCCGCCTGATCCCTGAGCTGCATGATGGTCTCCCTTGCTGCCTTGATGTCGAAGCGAATTCAGATCGCGATGATATGCGCCGCCGGCGACGGTGCGTATAGTTCCTCCGCCATCGCGCTGCGATACTCCAGCACCGCGCGCTGGTTGATCGAGCCTTTGTCCGTCACTTCGCCGCGATCGATCGACAACGGCGTATCGATCAGAATAGCGCGGGTGATCCGGGTCGACGATCCCGGCGAGCTCGCCAGCAACTGCTTGAACCGCTCGCGAAAGGCTTCGCGAATGCCGGGATCCGACGCCGCCGCCGCGACATCGCCCGAGGGCAGCGCCGGATTGACCAGCCGGCAACCGTCGAGATCGAGCACCACCAGCGCCGAGATTTCGTCGCGGTTGATGCCCGCGATCACGACGTCGCGCACCAGTGGCGCGCAGGCCGCGATGAAGCGGGCACGCAGCGGGCCGACGCTGACCCAGGTGCCGCTGGCAAGCTTGAAATCCTCGGCGATGCGGCCGTCGAAATCGAAGCCGGCATCGAGATCGTCGGCGACCGCAGGCTTCAGCGCATCGCCAAATTTATAAAAGCCTTCGTCGTCGAACGCCGCCGCGGTCAGTTCCGGCTGCCGCCAATAGCCCGGCGTTACATTGGGGCCTCTGGCGCGAATTTCGAGCTTGCCGTTGTTGGGCACCAGCTTGGCGTCGCATCCCAACACGGGAAGGCCGACATGGCCGGAGCGACTGGTCTCAGGCGTGACCGACATGAAGAACGGCGCGGTCTCGGTGGCGCCGAGGCCGGTCAGGACCGGCACGCGAAAGCCTTTTTCCATGGCGCCGAGTTCGTCAAGACTGTTCCAGACGAACGGCGACAGCGCCGCGCCCGAAAAGAACATCGCATGCAGGCGATGAAAGAACCTGGCCCGCAACGCACTGTCGTCGCGCAGATAGGGCAACAGCGATTCATAGCCCTTGGGGACGTTGAAAAAGACCGTCGGCGAGATCTCGCGAAGGTTACGTATGGTTGCCGCGATGCCATCGGGCGTCGGCTTGCCTTCGTCGAGATACATCGTGCCGCCGTTGAACAATGTCAGCCCGACATTGTGATTGCCGCCAAAAGTGTGATTCCACGGCAGCCAGTCGACGATGACAGGTGGCTCGTCCTTCAGGAACGCCAGAGTTTCGCGCAGCATCACCTGGTTGGCGCACAGCATGCGCTGTGTGTTGATGACCGCCTTGGGATTGCCCGTCGATCCCGAGGTCAGCAGAAACTTTGCAATCGTATCCGGCCCGATCGCATCGTGGGCGCGGTCGAGGCCCGAATGGTCGGGCGCCGCGAGCAGATCGGCCAGCTTGGTTACGTCGCGGCCCGGGACCTCGCCGCGCGTGGCGACGACCTCGGCGGCGACGGGAACGTCGGCCGTGATCGCGTCGGCGAACTTTGTGGCGTCGTCGACAAAGACCAGCCCGGGCGTCAGCAGCTTGGTCGCAAAGCTCAGCTTGCTGAAATCCCTCGAGATCAGCGAATAGGCCGGCGATATCGGGCAATAGGGAATGCCGGCATACAGCGCACCGAACGCCAGCAGCGCGTGATCGATCGAATTGCCCGATAAGATCACGATCGGCCGATCGGCCGAGAGATCGCGCCCCAGCAGCGCCGACGCGATGCGCCGGGTGGCGGCCAGCAATTGCGCGTAGCTCAGCTCACGCCAGCCGCCATCGGCGCGACGCTCGGCCATGAAGATGCGATCGGGCTCGGTGCCCGCCCAATGATGCAGCCGGTCGGTCAGGCGCAGCGGATAATCGCCGAGCACGCGTTTCGGCCTGAGATAGATGGTGCCGTCGGCGCGGCGATCGATCGTGACATCGGGGTTGCCAAACGAGATCGCGCGCAGCGGGAGCGTTCGGCCGGCGCGCCCGCTTCCGTTTCCCGCCACCGCGATGTCGGGCGCGGCGCGCATCAGATCGGCTTCACCTTGGCGGTCTTGCGATCGAGGAACGCGCGGATGCGCTGCTTGGCCTCCTTGTCGCTCTGCGCCACCGTCGCCATCAGCGATTCCATCAGCAGGCCGGTTTGCGGATTGGCCTCCGCGATCAGCGGTAGCGCCTGCAAGACGGCGAAATTGGTCAGCGGCGCGTTGCCGGCGACTTTGGCCGCCAGTTCCATCGCTTTCGGCAGCGCGCCGCCGGCTTCGGTCAGATATTGCGCGAAGCCGTAAGATTCACCCTCGCTCGCCGAGTAAACCCGGCCGGTCAGCATCATGTCCATCATGCGCGCGACGCCGATCAGCCGCGGCAGCCGCACCGAGCCGCCGCCGCCGACAAAGATGCCGCGCTGGCCCTCGGGCAGCGCGAAATAGGCGCTGGGCTCGGCCACGCGGATATGCGCGGCGCAGGCCAGTTCCAGGCCGCCGCCGATCACCGCGCCCTTCAGCGCGGCGATCACGGGCACGCGGCTATACTGGATGCGGTCGAACACCCGATGCCACATCTGCGAATGCAGCAGGCCATCGGTGGCATCCTGCTCGGTCAATTCGGACAGATCGAGGCCGGAGGAGAAGTGGTCGCCGATGCCATGGATCACCACTGCGCCGATGTCGTCGGGCAAATGAGCAAAGCAATCGCCGAGCGCGAGGATGATGCCGTCATTGAGCGCATTGCGCTTGGCCGGGCGGTTCAGCCCGATCGTCAGCACCCGGCCGTCGGTTTCGATGTGAAGCAGCGACGCCCGGTCGGCGGTCGCGGCGTCGGCGTTTCCCATGGCGTTGTTTGTTCCGGTTAGGAATAGTTATAGATTATAACGATTGAGGGTGGAGTCAATGCGTAGGCGGCTTACCCTCCTCTGGAGGGGGAGGGTCGACGCGTAGCGGCGGGGTGGGGGTAGCGGCGTTACAGGTGGCGAAACTGGCATCTCGTCCTGCTACTCCGCACCCCACCCCGGATCGCATTTCGCTCCGCTCAATGAGATCCGACCCTCCCCCCTCCAGGAGAGGGTAGCAAGATCCCTCACAACACCTGATGCACGTCGATCACGACGCGATCGGGGTGACGGGCGGCGGAGCCGACGAAGAGGCTTTCCATCAGCCAGCGATAGTTGGCGTGTCCGGTTTCAAATCTGGGCGCGGTACGAAAATAGATCAGCTTGGGATCGACCGGTTCGCCGCGCTTGAGTTTTTCGAGCAGTTCGACGGGTCCGAACCGCATTCCCCTGTTCTCGACATAGACCACCGCGCCGTCATCGGTCTCGAACGCGTACTCGCGCTTCGAGTTCGATCAACTCGTTGGGCCGGATGATCTGGAAATCCGCGCCGAACGCGCAGACCTTGCCGTTGATGCCCTCGCCCGTCACCTCGCCGCCGGTGATCGGGATGATGCGGCGGACGCCGGTGCCGATCTCGCCGGCCGAGGTGACGGCGCCGATCTCGGCGGTGATGGTGAAGACGTATTTGGTCTGGAGGACAGGCGCCATGTTCTATCCAATCATCTTTTGCGGCAGCCAGGTCGCGAGCAGTGGGAAAAGGACCAGGATCGCCAGACGGATCAGATCCGTGACGACGAACGGCAGCACGCCGACAAAGATCGTCGACATGTCGACATCCTTGATCACGCTCTTGATCACGAACACGTTCATGCCGACCGGCGGATGAATCAAGCCGAGTTCGACCGTCATCACGATGACGACGCCGAACCAGATCGGGTCGAAGCCCAGCGCGGTCACCACCGGAAACACGATCGGCACGGTGAGGATCACCATCGCCATCGCATCCATCAGGCAGCCCAGCACCAGATACATCAGCAGGATCAGGCTCAGCACGCCGTAGGGGCCGATGCCGAGGCCGGTCAGGAATTCGGTGACGTTCTGCGGGGTCTGGGTGATGGTCAGGAAATAGCCGAAACACAGCGCGCCGATCAGCACGGTGAAGACGGCGGCCGCGGTGCGCGTCGCCTGCAGCAGCGATTGCAGGATGCCGTCGCGGGTGAGCTTGCCCCGGAGCACGCCGATGATGAACGCCCCGACCGCGCCGACTGCACCGGCCTCGGTCGGAATGAAGAAGCCGCCATAGAGTCCGCCGATCACGAACACGAACAGCAGAGCGGCGACCAGACGTCGCGCAGCGCCAGCATGCGGTCGTGCCACGACGCCGGCGGGCCGGCCGGCAGGAAGCCCGGACGCGCCACGCCGATGATACCGATCGTGATCATGTGCATCGCGATCGCCAGCAACCCCGGCAGGATGCCGGCGAAAAACAGCTTGGCGATATCCTGCTGGGTGATGATGCCGTAAACCGCCAGCACGGTCGACGGCGGCAGCATCGCGCCCAGCGTGCCGCCGACCGCGATCACGCCGGTCGCAAAGGATTGCGGATAGCCGAAGCGTCGCATTTCCGGATAGGCCACCGCCGAGAAGGTCGCAGCGGTCGCGACCGACGAGCCCGAGATCGCGGCAAAGCCGCCGCAGGCTGCGATCGTCGCGATGCCGAGCCCGCCTTTCCAGTGCCCGACAAAGGTGTTGGCGGCGCGAAACAATTCGCGGCTGATTCCGGACACCGACACGAATGCACCCATCAACAGGAACATCGGGATCACGCCGAAGGAATAATCCGTCACCGTCCGCATCGTGGTCTGACCCACGAGCTTGAGCGCCGGCGCAAAGCCGGTGAGATAGCCGAAGCCTGTTATGCCGACCAGCCCCATCGCCATGCCGACCGGCACGCGCAGCAGCATCAGCGCGAACAGGCTGACAAAGCCGATCAGGGCGACGGCCTCGTTGCTCATGCCGCCCTACTCCGCGGTCTTGATCTTGGCGTCATGAATCTCGCCGGGATGGAAGATCAGCCGGTACGTGCGGACCGCGATCAGCAGCACCGCGGAGACGTCACCGATCCACGACACCAGGAAAAACGGCCAGATCGGCACCTGCAGATCCATGGTGACGATGTGTTCGGCGCGAGTGCTGACCACCTTGTCGAACAGGGTGTAGGTTTGCACCGTCACTACGAACAGCAGCACCAGGGTCGCGAACACATCGATCCAGCGCTGGTAGCGTGGCGACGCATTGGCCCAGACCAGATCGACGGTGATGTGGGTGCCGCGATAGCTGGTGGCGGCGATGCCCCAGAAAATCAGGATGCCGAGCAGATACTGGCCGAAATTGTAGTAATCGGGAATCGTCACCGCGAAGAATTTCCGCATCACCACCGCGACGAAGGTGTTGAGCGCAACGATGCCGACAAAGAACGCCGCGATCCATTCGATGGAGTCGATGAAGCGGTCCATGCCGTTCTTGCGCACCGGCGTGGATGGGCCGGTGACGACGCCTTCGGGGGTGATTTCGGGAGTGGCAGTCATTTTTCCATCGAATTGGGATAGCGAGATGTGTGTCGTTCCGGGGCGCGATGCGACAAGGTCGTCATTCCGGGGCGATGCGAAGCATCGAACCCGGAATCCAGAGATGAGGATGACTAGCTCGAGATTCCGGGTTCGCGCTGCGCGCGCCCCGGAATGACGAAAAACTAAATCCCCGCCTCGTACTTCTTCAGCGTCGCCTGCAGATCGGCGTCGATCGCGGCGGCGTCGCCGCCGGCCTTGGTGACTGCGGCGGCCCAGCTGTCGTGCAGCGGCTTGACGGCCTTCTTCCATTCGGCGAGCTGGTCCGCGGTCAGCGGATAGACCTCGTGGCCCTCCAGCGCCTTCATCTTGACCCGGCCGTTGGCTTCGAACTCGGTCCAGGGATCGGTGACCTTCGAAGCCCATTCCGGCGTGCAGTGATCATCGATGACTTTCTTCTGCGCATCCGACATCGAATTATATTTGGCCAGGTTGATGTTGTAGGTGAACACGGTCGTGTAGAGCGGCACGTCCATGTGATACTTCACCACCTTGTCGATGCCGAACAGGAACACCGAGCCCCAGGGGAAGGTAATCGCGTCGGCGGTGCCGCGCTCCAGCGCATCGCGCGATTCCGGCGCCGAGGCCTGGATGTTGGTGCCGCCGAACATCCGCACCATTTCACCGATCGTGCTCTGCGCCGGCCGCACCTTCACGCCCTTGAGATCATCCGGCACCAGGATCTTCTTCTTGCCGTGCAGTGCGCCGGGATCGTGGATGAAGGCGAAGCAGAGCTTGGTGTCCTTCATCTCGGTCGGCGCGTACCGGTGATACCATTCGTTCAGCGCCAGCGTGCCCTTCTTGCCGTCGGAGAAGGTGAACGGCAATTGCCCGGCGGCGGCGATCGGGAAGCGGCCGCCCTGATAACCCGGATTGACGTAAGTAATGTCGGCGATGCCGTCGCGCGCCATGTCGTAATGGTCGGCGGCCTTGCCGAGTTGCTCGGATGGAAACACCGTGACCTTGATGGTGCCGCCCGAGGCCTTCTCGATATCGGCGCCCCAGGCCTGCGTCGCCGGCACCAGCGGATGCGCCGGCGGCACCCAAAGCGATATTTTCAGATTGACGGTCTTGTCCTGCGCAAAGGCCGGTGTGATGGCAGGCGTCAGGCCGGCGGCCAACATCACCGCCAGAAATGCTCTCTTGATCGGCATCGTCTCCCCTCCCTGGGTCGAACTTCAATACGCGAGCTTCAATGGCTCTTTGCGAATATTGTTATATGATATAATTATCATTGCAAGACGACAGCGATGCGGCTGCCGTTACAACAATCTCTCGGGGAGCGGCAGTTGCGGACCAGGGTGGCGATCATCGGCGCGGGACCGGCGGGATTGCTGCTGGGGCAATTGCTGCACGGCTACGGCATCGACAACATCATTCTGGAACGACAGACGCCCGACTATGTGCTCGGCCGGATTCGCGCGGGGCTGTTGGAGGAAGGCACGGTGTCGCTGCTCGATCAGGTCGGCGCCGGCGCCCGCGCCCATCGCGAGGGCCTGGTGCATCATGGCGTCGAGCTCGCCTTCGGCGGCGCGCGGCATCGGATCGACATGCACGCGGCGACCGGCAAGACCGTGATGATCTATGGCCAGACCGAAGTCACGCTCGACCTGATGAACGCGCGCAAGGCGGCGGGCCTCCCCACGGTGTATGAAGCCGCCGACGTCAGGCCGCACGATTTCGACGGCGATCACCCGCGCGTCACCTATGTCAAGGACGGCGTCGGACACGAAATCGACTGCGACTTCATTGCCGGTTGCGACGGCTTTCATGGCGTGAGCCGCGCCAGCGTCGATCCCGCGGCGATCAGGACGTTCGAGCGGGTCTATCCGTTCGGCTGGCTCGGCATTCTCTCGGAGACGCCGCCGGTTTCACCTGAACTGATTTATTCAAACCACGCGCGCGGCTTTGCATTGTGCACGATGCGCTCGACCCATCGCAGCCGCTATTATCTGCAATGCCCGCTCGACGACCACATCGATCAATGGCCGGACGACAGATTCTGGGATGAACTGAAGCGGCGGCTGGACCAGAAGGCGGTCGACGATCTCGTCACGGGGCCGTCGATCGAAAAGAGCATTGCGCCGCTGCGCAGTTTCGTCGCCGAGCCGATGCGGTTCGGCCGATTGTTCCTGGCCGGCGATGCCGCCCACATCGTGCCGCCGACCGGCGCCAAGGGTCTCAACCTCGCCGCCAGCGACGTGCATTATCTGTCGCGCGCGTTCCGCGAATTCTACGATGAAAAATCCTCCGCCGGCATCGACGCCTATTCGCAGGTC
Organism: uncultured Alphaproteobacteria bacterium; assembly: GCA_963845435.1. Taxonomy (GTDB): domain Bacteria; phylum Pseudomonadota; class Alphaproteobacteria; order Rhizobiales; family Xanthobacteraceae; genus Bradyrhizobium. The sequence goes on along the minus strand of CAWJSD010000005.1, from coordinate 4,619 downwards.
GCGCTGGCGCGGGTCTGGAAAGCGGTGCGGTTCTCGTGGTGGATGACCTCGATGCTGCACAAATTTCCCGATCAGGGCGAATTCGGCGCGCGTATCCAGGTGGCCGAGCTGGATTACCTGGTGAGTTCGAAGGCGGCGACGACGTCGTTGTCGGAGAACTATGTGGGGTTGCCGTTTTAGGGGAATGCGAGGCCCTCATGGTGAGGAGCGTGCGTCTGCGCGCGTCTCGAACCATGAGCGTTCAGGGCACGTCCGCGTTTCTCGCGGCACATCCTTCGAGACGCCGCTGCGCGGCTCCTCAGGATGAGGTGGTGTTGTGGCTGCAGCCGGGTTTCATCCCGTTTCAAACACCCGCCTAAATCCCGTTTAAAACTTTGTAAGTGATGCATTCGTCACGAGGTTCACCTTTGATAGCGGCAACGCAACAGATCCGGAGCCGCGCATGACCACACCCAAGATTCCCCAAGAAATCCCCGACGGCTTCGAGCCGCATTTCCGCAGGAGTCCGCTCACCGAGCCCTGGGAGCCGCTGTATTCGAAGCGCACCGACAAGGCGGTCATCATCGGTCTTCGGCTGGCGAAGCCGCATACCAACGGCCGCGGACTGATCCATGGCGGACTGATCGCGGCGCTGTCCGACAATGCGATGGGCTATAGCTGCGCGCATGTGATGGGCAATACGTTCTCACTGGTCACGATCGGGCTCGCGGTAGATTTCGTCGGCTCCGCCCAAACAGGGCAATGGCTCGCGATCGAGACCGACGTGATCAGGACCGGCAGCACGATCTGTTTCGCGCAATGTCTGGCCAAGGCGGACGATGTCATTATCGCGCGGGCCAATGCAACGTTCCGGGTGGTGCCGAAAAGGGAGCCGACGAAGTAATCGCGTGTCCCGGACGCGGTGCGGCATTCCTTGTGCCGCTCCGCAGAGCCGGGACCTACACGGTGCTTGTATAGGTCCCGGCTTTGCGGCGCACCACGTCGCAAGGGCGACGCGCTGCGCCGCGTCCGGGACACGATGCTAGCCAAAATGCCAGGCGTCGATTTCCGCGACCAGGTCGATGAACGCGCGGACTTTCGCCGAGAGCAATCGCGAGGTCGGATAGACCAGATGGATCGGCAATGGCGGCGGCTCGAATTTCGCCAGCACGATCTTCAGGTGTCCCGCCTTGATGGCTTCCGCGGCCTGATAGGCCAGGACGCGCGTCAGGCCACCGCCCTGCGCCGCATACTGGATCGCGGCATCGGAACTGTTGGTGACAAAGCGCGGCGTGATCGACAGGCGAACTTCGTGGCCCTCCCCGACCAGACGCCATTCCGGAGCGGCCATCGCAGCGGCAAACTGGATCGTGTCGTGGGAAGCGATCGCCTCCGGCGTATCGGGTTCGCCGCGCTGCTTCAGATATGCCGGGGATGCCACCATGATGCGTCGCATCTCGCCGATATGGCGCGCGACCAGCGTCGAATCGGCGAGATGTCCGATGCGGACCGCGAGATCGACGCCCTCCTCCACGAGGTTGACCATGCGATCGGTCAACCGCAACTCGGCCGAGACCTCGGGATAGCGCGCCAGATAGCGCGACATCAGCGGGCTGACATGGAGCCGGCCAAATCCGTTCGGCGCTGATACCACCAATCGTCCGCTCGGCCTGACGCGCTCGCCCTCGGCGGAGGTTTCGGCCTCCTCGACATCGGCAAGGATGCGCTTGGCCCGCTCGAGATAGCGGGTGCCGACATCGGTCAGGGTCACCGACCGGGTGGTCCGCTGCAGCAGCCGGGCGCCGAGGCGGTCTTCCAGCGCCGCGACCAGCCGGGTCACCGCCGGAGGGGGACAATCCGAGCTTTCGCGCCGCCGGGGCAAACCCCTGCGAAATCCGCGACCGCGACAAAGGCCTGCATGGCGTCAAACCGATCCATGGCATTATTTCATATATTGCAATAATCAAGTGTCAATCGCGGCGATTGTGGATTTTAAGAAAAGATCCATGTTAGCCGGCGAAGAGGGCCCACAGGGCCCGGAAAGCTTCGGAGGATGCTCTGATGTCAGATGCTCACATTTATTCCAGCGACATCGCGTTCACCCCGGCGGTCAAGGCGATCCAGACCCGCAAGGGTTCGCGCGATGCGTACGCCCATGTCGAGGAAAGCGGTGGCTGGCGCACCGAGGTCGATGAACGGCTCGCGGCATTTCTGGCCGAGACCAACAGCTTCTATCTCGCAACGGCCTCTGCCGACGGCCAGCCCTACATCCAGCATCGCGGCGGCCCGAAGGGCTTCATCAAGTGCTCGACAAGGACACGCTGGCGTTCGCCGATTTCAGCGGCAACCGGCAATACATCACCCAAGGCAACCTGTCGGAAAATCCCAAGGCCCATATTTTCCTGATGGACTACGCTCATCGGCGCCGGATCAAGATCTGGGGCGAGGCCCGCGTGGTCGATGACGATCCGGCGCTGACAACAATCGCTGATGCCGCAGGGCTACAAGGCGCGGCCCGAGCAGGTGATCCTGTTCAAGATCTCGGCCTGGGACACCAACTGCCCGCAGCACATTCCGCAGAAGTTCGATGCCGCCGATGTGGCGCAGGCGCTGGCGGTTCGCGATGGACGGATCGCGGAACTGGAGGCGGAACTGGCGGCGTTGAAGGGACAAACCGCGGAAGCTTCGTCGCACTGAGATGCCGCGTTCCCCGGATGCAGCGCGCCGCACTTGCGGCGTGATGCACTGCTGATCCGGGGTCCACACAGCACAACGATGGTCCCGGCTCTGCGGAGCAGCACTACGTGCTGGACCGCGTCCGGACACGACAGTCAAGCCGCCTGCCGCAGCGACTTCCAGGCAAAGTCGGGATAATAGTCCCGCATCATGCGATCGACATAGGCGGTGAGATTTTCAAACCGCTCGGTCTCTTCGCGCAGCTTGGAGTCGAAAAACGGCGTCAGGATGCCGGATATCTGGGCGAATGCGGTCGCGTCGGTGCCGCAGGGTCTGTCGCCCATCAAAAACGGCTTGTCGCCGAGTTGCACCGACAGCGCAAACAGCGAGCGTAGCGCGAGGTCGACATCATCATCCGGCGCGTGGCGGCCGAGGCCGCTCAGCAGATAATTTTCGGCGACCCGAAATTGCGCATCCTCGCGCAGCTTGTCACGGACATGCTCCGGCGCACCGTCGAAGAAATGCGTCGGGCCCTTCGCGAAATTGTCGGGATCGACCCAGCGCGCACCGACCAAGGCAAAATAGACATGGTGCTCGATCATGCGCTCGAACGCCCAGGCCTGCGCACGCTGTTGCCGGTCAAGCCCGCCGTCGAAGTCAAAACCGTATTTGCGTTCGATATGGGCGCGGATGAAGGTGGAATCGGCGATGCTATGGGCGTCGTCGTCGATATAAGGCAACTGCCCCTTCGGCGAGGCCGGCGGCATCGCCCGCTCCTTGCGATAGGAAAGCCCCGCCATTTTCAGCTGGACTTCGGTCTTGGTCACGAACGGACTGATTTCCGGCAGGCCGAAGCCGGCGCCAAAACCATAAAGCGTAATCATGCGAGTACTCCCATTTCCTGCTTGATCTGTCCTTAGCCACCCCCTGCTGCCACCATGGTGTCAGCATGCCGGCTCACGGCGGCAAAGCGCGCGCCTTGCCAGGCCCGCCGCAGCACGCGCCTCGCCCAGCGGGACATTTGCCGCTCGCCGAACGCGACAACGCTGCCCAGCAGGCGCAACGCCATCGCGGCCAGCGCCCAGCGCATATCGCCGTGGTTGAATGGGATTAAACGCGTGAGTACAAAGGCTTGAGCGCGCCACACCGGATCCAGACTTTGCCGGGCGCCGAAGGCTTGAAAAATCATCATGGGTAAATTCCTTATCGGCTGAATTGTTGTGTCCGATATAGCCGCCAGCTGCTGCCAACATGCTGTCAGCAGCAGCGAGGCATTCTCGGAAAAATCGCGACCTCAACAGAGAGAACCGCCATGCGACGCGCCGACCGGCTGTTTCAGATCATCCAGGTGCTCCGGCGCACCAGCAATCCGCTGACCGCCGATGCGATCGCCGAGGAGTTGGAGACCTCCAAGCGCACGGTCTATCGCGACATCGCCACCCTGATCGGCCAGCGGGTGCCGATCCGCGGCGAGGCCGGCATGGGCTACGTCCTCGAAGAGGGATTCGACCTGCCGCCGTTGATGCTGACGCCGGACGAGATCGAGGCCGCGGTGCTGGGCGCGCAATGGGTGGCGGGCAATGCCGATCCGGCGCTGGCGCGCGCCGCGCAGGACCTGATCGCGAAGATCGCCGACACGGTGCCGGAGCGCCTACGGCCGTTCGTGCTCGAACCCGCCAGCCGCGCCCGGCCGCCCTGGCGCCAGGAGCCGGACCGCATCGACATGGCGCGGACGCGCGCGCAGATCCACGAGGGCAAGAAGATCACGCTGCGCTATCGCGACGAGCACGGCCGCGACAGCGAACGCACGATCTGGCCGATCGCGATCGGCTATCACGAAGCGGTGCGGATGCTCGCGGCCTGGTGCGAACTGCGAAAGGACTTCCGCAGTTTCCGCACCGACCGGGTGATCGATGCGGATTATCTCGACGATCCCTATCCCGAACGCCGCGCCGCACTGCGCG
>CAWJSD010000004.1:0-531290 GCA_963845435.1 uncultured Alphaproteobacteria bacterium | reverse complement strand
GGCAACGTCCAGGCCATCCATGCGATGTTTTCCATCGTGGCTATTCCTTCGACACGAGCAGTGCGCGCCCCCTCTCCCATGGGGAGAGGGTTGGGGTGAGGGGGTACGGACTATGGATAGGCCGAGACCCCTCACCCGGATTTCTCGCTTCGCTCCAAATCCGACCTCTCCCTATGGGAGAGGTGAAGCAAGAGGCGCCGCGCTTGCGCAGGACACTCATGGCTACACCCTGCCCAGCGCGAAACCGCGCGCGATGTAGTTGCGGACGAACCAGATCACCAGCGCGCCGGGGATGATGGTCAGCACGCCGGCGGCGGCGAGCAGGCCCCAATCCATGCCGGCGGCCGACACCGTGCGGGTCATCACGGCGGCGATCGGCTTGGCATTCACCGACGTCAGCGTGCGCGCCAGCAGCAATTCGACCCAGGAGAACATGAAGCAGAAGAACGCCGCGACGCCGATGCCGCTGGCGATCAGCGGCACCAGGATCTTGAGGAAGAACCGCGGAAACGAATAGCCGTCGAGGAACGCGGTCTCGTCGATCTCGCGCGGCACGCCGGAGACGAAGCCTTCGAGGATCCACACCGCCAGCGGCACGTTGAAAATGCAATGCGCCAGCGCCACCGCCCACGGCGTATCGAACAGGCCGATCGCCGAATACAGATTGAAGAACGGCAGCGCATAGACCGCCGCCGGCGCCATCCGGTTCGACAGCAGCCAGAAGAACAGATGCTTGTCGCCGAGGAAGCGATAGCGCGAGAACGCGTAGGCCGCCGGCAGCGCCACCGAAATCGAGATGATGGTGTTGATGACGACGTATTTCAGCGAATTGATGTAGCCGGAATACCAGCTCTCGTCGGTGAAGATGCGGATGTAATTGGCGATGGTCGGCGCATGCGGCCACAGCGTCATGGTCGAGACGATCTCTTCGTTGGTCTTGAAGCTCATGTTGACCAGCCAGTAGATCGGCAGCAGCAGGAAGATCAGGAACAGCGAGATGATGATGCGGCGGCCGGGAATCGAATGCATCAGCCGACTCCCTTCTCCGGAAGGTCGTCCGGCGGCGCTCGGCGCCGGCATTGGTCATCACGGTGTAGAAGATCCAGCACACGATGATGATGATCAGGTTGTAGACCAGCGACAGCGCGGCCGCCTTGCCGAGGTCGAACTGCCCGAGCGCGATCTTGACCAGTTCGATCGAAATGAAGGTGGTCGAATTGCCCGGGTCCGCCGCCGGTCACCACGAACGGCTCGGTGTAGATCATGAAGCTGTCCATGAAGCGCAGCAGCACCGCGATCAGCAGCACGCGGTTCATCTTCGGCAGCTGGATCGCGGTGAACACCGCCCAGCGCGAGGCGCCGTCGATCTGCGCGGCCTGATAATAGGCGTCCGGAATCGACTTCAGGCCGGCGTAGCACAACAGCGCGACCAGGCTGGTCCAGTGCCAGACGTCCATCACGATCACGGTGGCCCAGGCGTCGAAATCGTTCGACACGTAATTGTAGTCGATGCCCATGTGGTTCAGCGCATAGCCGAGCAGGCCGATGTCGGGCCGGCCGAAGATCTGCCAGATGGTGCCGACCACGTTCCACGGGATCAGCAGCGGCAGCGCCAGGATCACGAGGCAGGCCGCGACCCGCCAGCCCTCGCGCGGCATCGACAGCGCCACCACGATGCCGAGCGGCACCTCGATCGCCAGGATCACCGCCGAGAAAAACAGATTGCGCCACAGCGAGGCGAAGAACCGGCTGCCGAGATCGGTGCTGGGATCGAGCAATTCCTTGAACCAGCCGACGCCGTTCCAGAAGAACTGGTTATTGCCGAAGGTGTCCTGCATCGAATAGTTCACCACCGTCATCAGCGGCAGGATCGCGGAGAACGCCACCACCAGAAACACCGGCAGCACCAGGAACCAGGCTTTCTGGTTGACCGTCTTGTCCATTACGCCGCTCCCTCGACCAGGAGGCTGTCGGCGTAGACGTGCACACGTCGCGGGATCGAACACCAGCCCTGCCACGTCGTTCGGCACTGAAAATCCCGGCGGCACCCGCGCCGCGAATTTGGTGTCGCCGACGCGCAGGCGCGCGAAGCGGACGCGGCCGAGATCGTCGATCCGCTCGATATTGGCCGAGAGCAGATCGGGCGCGGGCTTGGCGATGTCGACGAATTCCGGGCGGACGCCGACCTCGATCTTCGCGCCGGCCGGCAGGCCGTCATAGCTGCGGTTCAGCGCGATCGGATGGCCGCCGATCCGCGCCTCGCGGCCGCGCACTTCGGCCGGCACGATGTTCATGCCGGGCGAGCCGATGAAATAGCCGACGAAGGTATGCGCGGGCTTGTCGAACAGTTCTGCCGGCGTGCCGCTCTGCACCACGCGGCCGTCATGCATCACCACCACGGTATCGGCGAAGGTCAGCGCCTCGGTCTGGTCGTGGGTCACATAGATCATGGTGAGATCGAGTTCGCGATGCAGCGCCTTCAGCTTCGAGCGCAACTGCCACTTCAATTCGGGATCGATCACCGTCAGCGGCTCGTCGAACAGCACCGCGGCGACGTCGGAGCGCACCAGCCCGCGGCCGAGCGAGATCTTCTGCTTGGCGTCGGCGGTCAGCCGCATCGCCTTGCGCGACAGATAGGGCGTCAGATCGAGCAGCCGCGCGATCTCGGCGACCCGCGCGTCGATCTCGGCTTTCGGCAGGCCGCGATTTTTCAGCGGGAACGCCAGATTCTGTCCCGACCGTCATGGTGTCGTAGATCACCGGAAACTGGAACACCTGCGCGATATTGCGCTTCTGGGTCGACAGCGGCGTGATGTCGACGCCGTCGAACAGGATCTTGCCGCGCGAGGGCGTGACGATGCCCGAGATCAGATTGAGCAGCGTGGTCTTGCCGCAGCCGGACGGCCCGAGCAGCGCATAGGCGCCGCCCTGCCGCCAGGTCATGGTGACCGGCTTGAGCGCGAACGATTCCAGCGGCGGCATCGTTGCCGCTGTAGGATTGCGCGAGATCGACGAGGTCAATGCGGGCCATGGTGCCTGTCCCTCACATCGCGCCGGGCGCGGCGACCAGGCGGTCGGCCGCGTCGAACACAAAGACATTATCCGGATCGAGCGCGGCATCCAGCACGTGCCCGGGCGGATATTCGTGAATGCCCTGCAGCACCGCGACCCAGTTGGAGCCGTCGCGGTTCAGATGCACGAAGCTTTCCGAGCCGGTGATTTCGGTCACCGTGACGGTGGCGGAAAACGCATGGCGGCCGGCGACGCCGTTGGCGACTTCAAGCTGGTGCGCGCGAAAGCCGACCCGGTAAGAGCCGTCACCGAGCTGGGCGTAGAGCCCGCTGGCCGGCGCCTGCACGCCGCCGGCATACTGCACCGAGCCGTTCTGCTTTTCGATGCCGACGATGTTGAGCGGCGGATCGGAAAATACCTGGGCGACCCGCAGGGTGTCGGGATGACGATAGACTTTCGGGGTGTTGCCGACCTGCAGAACCTGGCCTTCCCACATGCAGACCGTGTTGCCGCCGAGCAGCAACGCCTCGGAGGGTTCGGTGGTGGCGTAGACGAAGATCGCGCCGGAGGCCTCGAAGATGCGCGGCAGTTCGGTGCGCAATTCCTCGCGCAGCTTGTAATCGAGATTGGCGAGCGGCTCGTCGAGCAGCACCAGGTCGGCGCCCTTGACCAGCGCGCGGGCGATCGCGGTGCGCTGCTGCTGGCCGCCGGACAATTGCAGCGGCGTGCGCTCCAGATACGGCTCGAGCTTGAGCAGTTTTGCCGCTTCCTGCACCCGCTTTTCGATCTCGTCGCGCGGCTTGCCCTGCACCCGCAACGGCGAGGCGATGTTTTCGTAGACCGTCAGCGAGGGGTAATTGATGAACTGCTGATAGACCATCGCCACCGAGCGTTGCCGCACGTCGAAGCCGGTGACGTCCTTGCCGTCGACCAGCACGCGGCCGGTGGTCGGCTTGTCGAGGCCGGCGAGCAGCCGCATGATCGAGGTCTTGCCCGACAATGTCGGGCCGAGCAGCACGCTCAGCGTGCCGCGCTCGAGCGTCAGCGAGACGTCGCGAATGGTCGGAATACCGTCGACGGCGCGGGTGACGTTCTGCAGGCTAACGGTCATGTCCGCCCTCCTGCTTCGAGCAAGGGACTTGCAGGCGCGGTCCGGTGCGCGGCCATCCAGTCGTCAATGGCAGCGATTTCGGCGGCTGACAACCGCAATCCGAGTTTGGATCGCCGCCACACGACGTCCTCGGCGGTGCGGGCCCATTCCACCGTCATCAGATATTTGACTTCGCTCTCGGTCAAGGTGGCGCCAAAGGACTGGCCGAGATCGGCCATCGATTTTGCAGTGCCGAGCATTTTCGCGGCGCGGGTGCCGTAGGCATGCGCCAGCCGGTTGGCATGCGCCGCGCGTCAGGAACGGATAGTCGCGCACCAGTTCGGCGGTCAGCGCCGCGATCGCGGAGACATCCATATCGCCGCCGGGCAGCGCGGCATTCGCGGTCCAGCCTTCTTTGGCCTTGGTGTCCTTCAGATAGGGCGACAGCCGTTCCAGCACCTCCTCGGCCAGCCGGCGATGGGTGGTGATCTTGCCGCCATAGATCGACAGCAGCGGCGCGCCGCCGGGCGTATCGAGCTCGAACACATATTCGCGGGTCGCGGCCTTGGCTTCGCTGGCGCCGTCGTCATAGAGCGGGCGGACGCCGGCATAGGTCCACACCACGTCTTCAGGCTTGACCGGCTTGGCCAGATATTCGCTGACGGAGGCGCAGAGATATTCGATCTCTTCCGCCGTGGCCTTCACCTTGGCGGGATCGCCGTGGTAGTCGCGATCGGTGGTGCCGATCAGCGTGAAATCGTCCTGATAGGGAATCACGAAGACGATGCGGCCGTCGGTGTTCTGGAACATGTAGGCGCGGTCGTGGTCGTAGAGTTTGCGCACCACGATGTGCGAGCCCTGCACCAGCCGCACCTTGGCCTTCGCGTTGACGCCGGCGCCCGGCGCCAGCACCTGCTCGACCCAGGGGCCGCCGGCATTGACCAGCACGCGGGCGCAAGATGGTCGAGCGCGCGCCGCTTGTCGGTGTTTTCGACGGTGACCTGCCAGATGCCGTCGGCCTGGCGGATCTCGACCGCGCGGGTGCGGGTGCGGATTTCGGCGCCGCGATCGGCGGCGTCGCGCGCGGTGAGCACCACCAGGCGCGCGTCGTCGACGAAGCAGTCGGAATATTCAAATCCCTTGGTGTAGCGGTTCGGCATCAGCGGCTTGCCGACCTCGTCGCGGGTCAGATCGACCGAGCGGGTCGGCGGCAGCAGATGCCGGCCGCCGATATGGTCGTAGAGAAACAGCCCGAGCCGCAGCAGCCAGGCCGGGCGCAGGCCGGCATGATGCGGCAGCACGAATCGCAGCGGGCGGATGATGTGGGGCGCGATCTGCCAGAGGATTTCGCGCTCGATCAGCGCCTCGCGGACCAGGCGGAACTCGTAATATTCGAGATAGCGCAGGCCGCCATGCACCAGCTTGGTCGACCAGGACGACGTCCCGCTCGCCAAGTCGTTCATTTCGCACAGGAAAACAGAATTGCCGCGGCCCACCGCATCGCGCGCGATGCCGCAGCCGTTGACGCCGCCACCGATGATAGCGAGGTCGAAAATCCGATCCAAAGACGTCCCCCGGGCGTTCGCCAGTTCACTTTGGCGATTTCGCTTTCGTTTTGGATTAAATCACAACCAAATCCGAAAGCAAACCGAAAATGGGAGGAACTGCACAATGTGCATCGTGTCCCGGACACGGCGCAGCGCGTAGCGGTGCGCCGCAGAGCCGGGACCCAACGCTACAAAGGCAGTGCTTGTGGCCGTGGATCCCGGTTCTGCGGAGCAGCGATTCACGCTGCACCGCGCCCGGGATACGAGATCGTCAGCGGGTCGGTGACGGCTCCGTGCCCGCTTCGTCGATATCGGCCCCGCCCCGCCCGGCATCGCCTCGATCACCTCGATGCCGCGGCTTTGGCAGATGTTCTGCAAGCCTCGCCGGCAACGCCACGTCGGTCACGAAAGTCTGGATCTGGCTGATATGGGCGATGCGGACCGGCGCGCTGCGGCGCAGCTTGGTGGCGTCCGCCACCAGCATGACGCTGCGCGCATTGGCGATGATGGCCTGCGCGGCCTGCACCTCGCGATAGTCGAAATCCAGCAGCGCGCCCTCCTCGTCGATCGCGGACGCGCCGATGATGGCGTAATCGACCTTGAACTGGCCGATCAGGCTGATCGCGGTCGAGCCGATCACCGCGCCGTCGGCGCGGCGCACCGCGCCGCCGGCGACGATCACCTCGATGCGCGGATGGCGATAGAGCAGCATCGCGACATTGAGGTTGTTGGTGATGACCAGCAGATCTTCATGCGAGGTCAGCGCGCTCGCGACTTCCTCGGTGGTGGTGCCGATATTGATGAACAGCGAGCAGCCGTTGGGGATCAGCGCGGCGGCCGCGGCGCCGATCGCCTTCTTCTCGTCGGCGGCGACGAAGCGCCGCGCCTCGTAGGCGAGGTTCTCGACGCCGGAGGCGATGATGGCGCCGCCGTGGATCCGGGTCAGCGAGCGCTGGTCGCAGAGATCGTTGAGATCCTTGCGGATGGTCTGCGCCGAGACCTCGAACCGCCGGGCGAGATCGTCCACCATCACCCGGCCGAAGGCGCGGGCGATATTGAGAATTTCGGATTGGCGTTGCGACAGGCCGGTCACGGGAGCACCTCAGGTGAGGCGGCCATGGTGCGGCGGTTTGGCGCGCGGGTCAACGCAAGCGAGGTAGCCGGCGGCGCTTTAACCGCACGACTTCCGATCAACGTTAAGGAGACGGAGAAATAACGTTTGTCATTCCGGGATGGTCCAAAGGACCAGACCTCAGATGCGCAATCGCGCATCGGGGAATCCCGAGGTTCCGGGTTCGGTGCTTTGCATCGCCCCGGAACGACGAACTACGCCGCGATCGTCATCTCGCCGCGCAGCACGCGATTGGCGGCGCGCTCGGCTTCGCGCGGGTTGCGAAAGAACTGGCCTTCGAGCCGGTTGAATTCGTGGGATGCCGCGAAAAAACGGAAACCCTCGGGGTTACGCACGACGATCCCCGCCGCTTTTGAACTCACTTCGATGATATACGTGTCCGACATTGCCACTCTCATTTCCTCGCCCGCCATACAACCGGGTCGGTCATGAAAGGTTCCCAGAGCCTTCGCGCGCGAGCGCCAGGCGACCCGCTCACGTCGCGATGGTCGCGCTCTGATCAATCGCGCGCGGCTGGCCCTGTTCGTCGATCGCCACGTAGGTGAAATTGCCGTCGGTGACCAGAATGGACTGCGTCGCCTTGCGGCGCAGTACCCAGGCTTCGAGCCGGACGGTGATCGAGGTCCGGCCGATCCGGACCAGATGGGCGTGTACCGACACCAGATCGCCGACATAAACCGGCTTGCGAAAATTCATCGCGTCGATCGCAACCGTGACATTGCGCGATTTGGTGACCTTGGCGGCGAACACGCCGCCACCGACATCCATCTGGCTGAGCAGCCAGCCGCCGAAGATATCGCCATTGGCGTTGGTGTCGGCCGGCATCGCCAGAGTGCGGATGCAGAGATCGCCGCCGGGTTCGTTGGCGGGATCGAGCGGCGCGGCAGTGGCGGGCTTATCGGTCATATCGAAACTCTTGAAAAATCTGCTCTTGGAAAACCGGTTTCTATCGCAAGACTATTTGAAATCGTGCCATCCGGCATCCGGCGTGAACCGGTCGCCAAATCTGACCGCCAGCGCGTACAGCGTCGCGGTGACATTTTCGACGCCGCGGGTACGGGCGTAGTTCAGCGGCCCGCCGCGGAACGGCGCGTAGCCGGTGCCGAAGATCATCGCGCCATCGACCACGTCGGCATTGTCGACGATGCCTTCGCGCAGGCAGGCGACGCAGACATTGGACATCGGCAGCACCAGCCGGTCGATCATCTCGTCGGTCGGCTTCGCCTCGAATGCGCCACCACCAGCCTTGTCGGCCTTGCCGTCCTTCCAGATATAAAATCCCTTGCCGGTCTTGCGGCCGAGTTCGCCGCTCGCGACCTTGTCGCGCAGCCACGCCGGCGTCGGCGGCAGCAGATCGCCGAATTTCGAGCGCAGCATGTCGCCGACCGCCAGGCAGATATCGAGCCCGACCTGATCGGCCAGTTCGATCGGGCCCATCGGCATGCCGAACTGGACCGCCGCCGCATCGATGGTGCGCTTGTCGATCTTCTCGTCCAGCATCACCATCGCTTCGAGCATGTAGGGCGTCAGCGCGCGGTTGACCAGAAAACCGGGCGAGCTCTTGACCGGCAGCGGCAGCCGGTCGATCGCGCCGACAAACGCCAGCGCCTGCTTGAGAAGCTCGGCATCGGTGCCGTCATGGCTGACCACTTCGACCAGTTGCAGCCGCGACACCGGATTGAAGAAGTGCAGCCCGAGCAACCGCTCCGGCTTCTGCAACGTCGTACGCAGATCCTGCAGTGGAATGCTCGACGTGTTGGTCGCCAGGATCGCGCCGGGCTTCATCTTCGGCTCGAGCCCGGCATAGACCTTCTGCTTGAGTTCAAGTTTTTCCGAGACCGCCTCGATGATCAGGTCGGCGCCGCGCACGCCTTCGCCGTCGAGATCGGGCAGCAGCCGATCCAGCGCATCGCGTACCTCGGTGCGTTTGTGGATGATCTTGCCGAACAAATCGGAGGCGCGCTTGATCGCGCCCGCGATCGGCTCCGGCTTGACGTCGGCCAGCGTGACCTGCATATCCTGATGCGCGCACCACGCCGCGATGTCGCCGCCCATCGCGCCGGCGCCGATAACGTGGACACGCTTGATGGTGTTGCCGTCGCCGGCGAGCTTCTTCATCTGCTCACGCAGGAAAAACACCCGGATCAGGTTTTGCGCCGTCGGCGTCACCATCAAATTGGCGAACGAGGTCTTTTCCGCCGCCAGCATCTCGGCCTTGTCGCCGCCGTGCTTTTCCCAGAGGTCGATCAGCGCATAGGGCGCCGGATAGTTCCGATGCGGCGCGGCGTTCTCGGCCTCCCTGCGCATCCGCAGGCTGAGCAGTTCCCGTATCCACGCGAAATTCAATATTGGAATGAGAGCGCTGGGTTTGGCACGCTTGAGGCGGCCGAACACCGCGTCCTTGACGGCGCCGCAGCACATGCCGCTCCTGCGTCACCGCGTCGACCAGCCCCAGCGACTTGGCTTTGCGCGCGTCGATGGTCTTGCCGGTCAGCATCAAGGTCATCGCCTGCATCGGATTGACCAGCCGGGTGAACCGCGCGGTGCCGCCCAGTCCCGGATGCAGGCCGAGCATCACCTCCGGAAAGCCGAAGCGCGCGCCGTCGATCGCGATCCGCGATTGGCAGGCCAGCGCGATTTCGAGGCCGCCGCCGAGACAGAAGCCGTGGATCACGGCCACGGTCGGAATACGCAACGCATCGAGCCGGTCGATCACCGCATGGGCGCGGCCGATCGCGGTCTCGACCGCGCGCGGATCGGTCGACGCCGCGAAATTCGTTGACGTCGGCGCCGGCGATGAAGCCCGACGGCTTGGCGGAGCGGATCACCACGCCGGAAGGCCGCTGGTTTTCCAGCGCCGCGATCACCAGGTCGAGTTCTTCGAGCACATCGGCCGACAGCGTGTTGGCGCTGGCGCCGGCACGATCGAACAGCAGCCAGGCGATGCCGTCGCCGTCATGGGTGAGCTTGAAATGGCGATAGGGGCCGCTCTCGCCGACCCTGGGGCCGAGTTCGAGCACGCGGTCGCCGAGAACATTCATGATCTTCGAATCCATGACGTTCCCTATACTGCTTCGATCAACATGGCGCCGCCCTGCCCGCCGCCGATGCATTCGGTGGCGATGCCGCGCTTGGTGCCGAGCCGCTTCATCGCATTGACGAGATGCAGCACGATGCGATTGCCGCTGCAGCCGACGGGATGGCCGAGGCTGATGGCGCCGCCATCGACATTGAGTTTTGCGGGATCGATGGTTCCGGCGGCGCCATCAAGGCCCAGAATCTCGCGGCAGAATTTGTCGTCGTTCCACGCGGCGAGGCATCCCAGCACTTGCGTCGCGAAGGCCTCGTTCAATTCCCAGGTCTCGACGTCCTGCAGTGTCATGTTGTTGCGCTTGAGCAGGGCCGTCGCCGACAGCACCGGGCCAAGCCCCATGATCGAGGGATCGAGCGCCGACCATTGGCTGTCCACGATCACGGCCTTCGGCGTCAGGCCGTGCTTTGCCACCGCCTCTTCCGACGCAAGGATCACCCAGGACGCGCCGTCGGTGATCTGCGACGAATTGCCGGCGGTGACCTGGCCCCACGGCCGCTCGAACACCGGCTTCAATTTGGCCAGGCTTTCCGACGAGGAATCCGGCCGTACGCCGTCATCATGATCGTAGAACTTGCCGTTACGCGCGAACGCGGTCTCGACTTCGCCCTTGAGCCAGCCTTGCGATTGCGCGTTGGCGAGCCGCTTGTGGCTTTCGGCCGCATAGGCATCGGACTGCGCGCGGGTGATGCCGAACAGATGCCCGACCACTTCGGCGGTTTGCCCCATGTTCAGTTCGGTGATCGGATCGGTCAGTCCGCGTTCGAGGCCGATGATCGGCTTGAAGTAGGCCGGGCGCGCTTTCAGCGCCGCCATGATTTTGGCGCCGATGCCCTTGGCCGCCGGCAAGGCCGGCGAACCAGCGCACACCCTGCTGCGGCCACACCAGCGGCGCGTAGCTCAGCGCTTCCGAGCCGCCGGCCAGAATCAGATTGGAATTGCCTTCGCGGATGTAGCGATAGGCCGTATCGATCGACTGCATGCCGGAGCCGCAATTGATCTGCACCGTGAACGCCACCATCGCCTCGCCCATGCCGAGCCGCAGCGCCGCGACCCGCGCCGGGTTCATCTCGTCGGCGATGACATTGACGCAGCCGAGAATGACCTGATCGAACGCGGTGGGCGCGAACGGCTGCCGCGCCAGCAGCGGCCGGCCGCATTGCACGGCGAGATCGACCGGCGTGAACGGGCCGGGACCGGAGCGCGCCTTCAGGAACGGCGTCCGGCTGCCGTCGACGATATAGACCGGTCGCGCCATCAGCTCGCCGCCCTCTGCTCACCCAGTTCCTGGAAGAATTGATGCACGTCGGCGGGTTTCTTGTAAATCGGCGAAATCGCTTCCGGCGCGAAGTCGTCGACCTCGATGACTTTTGCGACGGCGTCATGGGCCGCGGCGAGCTTTTCGCCCTCGGCTCTGGGTGATGACGCCCTGCTTCACGGCCTCGCGCCAGTCATGCAGCCGCGCGGCGCGCATCTGCTTGGCGGCGTTTTCGGCCGACGTGACCAGCGCAAACGCCTTCTCCAGCCGCGCGACGCCGCCATCGTCATCGACCTGTGACAAATCCGGCGTCAAACGGTCACGCGCCGCCGACGGCTCCAGCACCAGCTGCGCGGCACTGATGCGTGACGCGATCGGATGGGCCGAGCACGCTGGCGCCGAACGGCTGGATCAGGAATTTCAGGATCCCCGCGACAAACCGGTTGGGCAGATTGGCCAGAATTTCCGCAAAACGCATCTCGATGGTGCGGAAGCCGCTGGCCATGCACCATTCCAGCGCGGCAAAATCCGCCGTCTGACGCCCCTCGTCCTGCCAGCGCTTCAAGGCCGCCGACAGCAGATACAGTTCGGACAGGATATCGCCGAACCGCGCCGACAGCATTTCCTTGCGCTTCAGCGCGCCGCCGAGCGTCAGCAGCGCCATGTCGGCGCAAAGCGCGAACGCGCTCGAATAGCGCGAAAGCTGGCGATAGAAGCCGGTCGCGTCGCCCGCCTCGGGCACCGCGATGAACATCCCGCCGGTCCAGCTTCGGCCCCAGGCCCGGAACATGGTCGTGATGCTGTGACCGACATGTTTCCAGAATGTCTTGTCAAACGCATCGAGCCCTTTGGCGCGATCGGTTTCGCCGAGCGCGTTCATCTCGTCGAGCAGATAAGGATGAGCGCGAATGGCGCCCTGCCCGAACACGATCAGGTTGCGAGTCAGGATATTGGCGCCCTCCACCGTGATCCCGACCGGCACCGAGCGATACAGCGTGCCCATGTAATTCTGCGGGCCGTCGATCACGGCCTTGCCGCCGTGAATGTCCATCGCATCGTCGATCGCGATCCGCATCCGCTCGGTGGCATGCAGCTTCATGATGCCGGAAATGACAGCGGGATGCCGGCCCTGGTTGAGCGCCGCGCAGGTCAGCCGCCGCGCCGCGTCGAGCAGATAGGCGGTGCCGGCGATCCGGGCCAACGGCTCCTCGATGCCTTCGAACTTGCCGATCGGAATGTTGAACTGCTCGCGGATCCGCGCATAGGCGCCGGATGTGCGCGCGGCGTAGGCCGCCCCCGCCGCGGACAAGGACGGCAGCGATATGCCGCGGCCGGCGGCGAGCGCGGTCATCAGCATCTTCCAGCCCTGGCCGAGCCGCTCCTGACCGCCGATGATGTAATCCATCGGGATGAAGACGTCGCGCCCCCAGTTCGGGCCGTTCTGAAACACCTGCATCGCCGGCAGATGGCGACGGCCGATCGAAACGCCTTCGAGATGGGTCGGGATCAGCGCGACCGATGATGCCGAGGTCTTCCTGGCTTCCGACCAGATGATCGGGATCGTAAGCCTTGAAGGCGAGACCCAGCAAGGTCGCGACCGGTCCGAGCGTGATGTAGCGCTTGTGCCAGTTCAGCCGCAGGCCCAGCACCTCGCGGCCCTCGAAGGTGCCCTTGCAGATCACGCCGCGATCGACCATCGAAGCGGCGTCGGAGCCGGCTTCCGGGACTGGTCAGGCCGAAGCAGGGAATATCGCGGCCATCGGCGAGCCGCGGCAGCCATTGCTGCTGCTGCGCTTTGGTGCCGAACCGCATCAGGAGTTCGCCGGGTCCCAGCGAGTTGGGCACCATCACCGTGACGGCGGCGGTCAGCGAACGCGTCGAGATTTTTCGCACCACTTCGGAATGGGCATAGGGCGAAAAACCGAGGCCGCCGAATTCCTTCGGGATGATCATGCCGAAGAATTTTTCCTGCTTGATGAAGGCCCAGGCCTCTGGCGGCAGGTCGCGCCATTCCCAATTGATCTTCCAGTCGTCGAGCATCGCGCAGAGCTCGTCGACCGGGCCGTTGAGGAACGCCGTTTCCTCCGCGGTCAGCGTCGCCGGCGCGCTGGCCAACAACTTCGACCAGTCCGGATTGCCGGTGAACAGATCCGCGTCCCACCAGACGTCGCCGGCCTCCAGCGCCTCGCGCTCGGTCGCCGACATCGTCGGCAGCACGCCGCGTGCCCAGGCGAAGATCGGCTTGGTGATGAAGTCGCGGCGAAAGCTCATGGCGATTTCCTCATGGGGTGGGATGCTTGCGCGATGGATGGGGTCCGCCGACGCCGGACCAGGGGCTCAACTTTAGCCGAAAGCGTAAAGATTGAGGTGGCATTTCAACTCGCAACTGAGATGAAATTGATCGGGCGCCGAGCGAAAATGATAACGGAGAAAGCCGATACGAGTTCCGCGGCGCGGCAGCGACACCTTGTGCTCCAGATACCGCACCCGCACCCGCGGCATCGTGTCCCGGACGCGGTGCGGCACGAAGTGACGCTCCGCAGAGCCGGGACCTATGGCAGCAAGGTGCGCGCTCGCCCCCGTGGACCCCGGATCAGCAGCGCATCACGCCGCCAAGGGGGCGGCGCCATAGCGCGCCGAAGACGCGCGTTACCGCGCTTTCGGCAGCATCCGGGGAACGCCACCGTTGTGTCGGAGAAGGGAAAACAGGCGTTTCCCGGACGCGGTGCGGCGCGCTGCGCCGCAGAGCCCGGACAAGACCACAATACGCGGTCGCGCAATCCTCAATCCGGCCGGACCATTTCGAACATGGCGTCGGGGCGGATCTCGAAATAGTCGCCACGGCGGCCGGCGCGGACGATCGGGCGGGCCAAAGCGGTCTGGTAGACGCCGTCATGGATCAGAGACTTGTCGATATGGACGGCGACGACTTCGCCCAAGGTCAGCCAGCCGTTGACCTTCTCGCCACCGGCGTTCTGCAACTGGATGATCTGGGTCAGCTTGCATTCGAACGACACCGGGCTTTCGGCGACGCGCGGCACGCCGACGAGCTTGCTCGGCGCCTCGGTCAATCCGGCCAGGGTGAACTCGCTGACGTCAGGCGCAACATGCGCGGCCGTGGCGTTCATTTGCTTGGCCAGATCCATGGTCGCGAGATTCCAGACGAACTCGCCGGTCTCCTCGATATTGGCGATGCTGTCCTTGCGCGAAGTCGAGGAGAACCCGATGATCGGCGGGATGTAATTAAACCCGTTGAAGAAGCTGTACGGCGCCAGGTTGACGTGGCCCTTGGCATTGCGCGACGAGATCCAGCCGATCGGGCGCGGCGCGATGATGGCGTTGAAGGGATCGTGCTTGAGGCCGTGGCCGTTGGCCGGTTCGTAGAAGTGCAGGTCTTTGCTGTGCAAGTCTTGTGCGGTCATGCGCGGGCGTCCTGAGAAGCGGGGCGGTCATTCCGGGATGGCGCGCTTGCGCCAGACCCGGAAGCTCGAGATTCCGGGTTCAATGCGTTGCATCGCCCCGGAATGACGGGAGCTATTCAGCTGTCCTTAGCACGCGAGACCAGTCCCGCCACGACAAAATCGATCATCTGGTCGATCGTGGGGCCCGGCTTTTCGACGCATTGGGCGATCATCTGCGGGTGGAAAAACCGCATCATCGCGGTGCAGGCGCACATCGCCGCCAGTGGCACATCGGTGACGTTGAATTCCCCGGACGCCGCGCCCTCGGCGATGACGCCGCCGATGGTGCCGGTGATCATCTCCATATGGGCGACGCAGGATGCCCAGTCTTCCTCCATCGCGATCGCGACCATTTCGTGCAGCTTGGAATCGCCGACGTAACGTTCGCTGTTCATGCGATGGATCGTGGTCATTAGTTCGCGCAACTTAGCCGCCGCCGGCCGCGGCCTCGCCGCGACCTGCTGGGCCGCGACCTCGACCTCGCCCATCAGGCCGCGCGCGACGCCTTCGTGGATCGCCTTCTTGGAATCGAAGAAGCGATAGACATTGGCCGGCGACATCCGCAGTTCCTTGGCGATGTCGGCCACGGTGGTCTTCTGATAGCCGATCTGACGGAACAGACGCTCCGCCACCACGAGGATCCTCTCGCGGGTGTCGGTTTCGACGTGTTCGGAAGTCAGCGTCATGGGTGACCCAATGTTCAATTATTCCGCGGCGGCAGCAAGTGGAAATGCGGGATCGGGCTGGGCGTGCTGCGTTGCGAGATCAGGGCGCGTATGATCGGGGTGTGCAGTATCAATGTGCTCGCCCGGGCCGCTTTCTTCAAGGCTGTTGCGGAACCAGAGCGCGTAAAGACCGGGCAGGTACAGCAAAGTCAGGAAGGTTGCAACAAACAAACCGCCCATGATGGTGATCGCCATCGGGCCCCAGAACGCCGAGCGCGACAGCGGGATCATCGCCAGGATCGCGGCGAGCGCGGTCAGCACCACCGGACGGGCGCGCCGCACGGTGGCCTCGACGATCGCCTCCTTGCGGGTCAGGCCGTGGGCGACATCGGTCTCGATCTGATCGACCAGGATCACCGCGTTGCGCATGATCATGCCGGCCAGCGCGATCAGCCCGAGCAGCGCCACGAAGCCGAACGGCTGGTTGGCGACATTCAGGCCGAGCGAGGCCCCGATGATGCCGAGCGGCGCGGTCAGGAACACCAGCAGCAGCCGCGAAAAACTCTGCAACTGGATCATCAGCAGGGTCAGCATCACGATCACCATCAGCGGAAACAGCACGAAGATCGAGGCATTGCCCTTGGCGGATTCCTCGATCGCGCCGCCCATCTCGATCCGGTAGGCCGGCTCGAGGCTGTCGCGGATCTCCTGCAGTTTCGGCCAGATCTGGTTGGTGACGTCGGGCGCCTGCACGCCGTCGACGACGTCGGCGCGCACCGTGATCGCCATGTCGCGGTTGCGCCGCCACAGGATCGGCTCCTCATGGGCGTATTCGATCTTGGCGACCTGCGACAGCGGCACCGCGACGCCGTTGCGCGAGGTGATGGTGAGATCGCCGACCCGGCCGAGATCGAGCCGCTCGGACGGCACCGCGCGCGCGACCACGCCGACCTTCTCGATGCCGTCGCGCACGGTGGTGACCGGCGCGCCCGTGATCAGCATGCTCAGCGCCTGCGAGACGTCCTGCGGCGTCAGGCCGAGCGCGCGGGCGCGGTCCTGGTCGACCACCAGCTTCAGGTAGGGCGACTGCTCGTTCCAGTCGAGCTGCGGATCCTTCACGTTGGGGTTCTGCTTGACCACGTCGCGCACCCTGTAGGCGATGTCGCGCACGGTTTTGGTGTCCGGACCGATCACGCGGAATTGCACGGGGAAGCCGACCGGCGGACCGAAGTTGAAGCGGTCGACCCGCACCCGCGCTTCGGTCAGCGCGCCGTCGTCGACCGCCTTTTCCAGCCGCGCCTTGATGCGTTCGCGCGCTTCGACGTCCTTGGCGACGATGACGATTTCGGCAAAGGCTTCGTTCGGCAATTGCGGATTGAGACCGAGCCAGAACCGCGGCGAGCCCTGCCCGACATAGGCGGTGTAGGTCGAGATATCCTTGTCGTCCTTGAGCAGCGTTTCGGCCTTCTTCACCGATTGCTGGGTGACGCCGAACGCGGTGCCTTCCGGCAGGCGCAACTGCAGGAACAGTTCGGGCCGCTCCGACAGCGGGAAGAACTGCTGCTGGACATGGCCGAAGCCGACGATCGCAGCCACGAAGATGCCGACGGTCGCCAGCACCACCTTGACGCGGTGGTCGACGCACCACTCGATCATGCCGCGCAGCATGCGGTAGATGCGGGTCTCGTACACCGCATGCGGATCGTGGTTCTGATGTACGACGATGTTGGGCAAGCAGCTTGACGCCGATATAGGGCGTGAAGATCACCGCGACGAACCAGGACGCGACCAGCGAGATGCCGACGATCCAGAAAATGCCGCCGGCATATTCGCCGACCGCGGAATTGGCGAAGCCGATCGGCAGGAAGCCGGCCGCGGTAACCAGCGTTCCCGTCAGCATCGGAAACGCGGTGGATTCCCAGGCAAAGGACGCCGCGCGCATGCGGTCCCAGCCCTGCTCCATCTTCACCACCATCATCTCGACCGCGATGATGGCGTCGTCGACCAGCAGACCGAGCGCGATGATCAGCGCGCCGAGCGTGATGCGATGCAGATCGAGCGACATCGCGTTCATGACGATGAAGACGATCGCCAGCACCAGCGGCACCGACAGCGCCACCACGATGCCGGTGCGCCAGCCCAGCGCCAGGAACGAGACGAACAGCACGATCGCCAGCGCCTCGATGAAGGAATGCACGAATTCGCTGACGGCGTGTTCGACCACCTTGGGCTGATCGGCGATCTGATCGACATTGATGCCCTGCGGCACCGCGCGCATGAATTCGGCGGTGGCCGCGGCGACGTCCTTGCCGAGTTCGAGGATGTTGGCGCCCTTGGCGGTGACCACGCCGATGCCGAGCGCGGGCTTGCCTTCCTGGCGCACCACGAAGCTCGGCGGATCGACATAGCCGTGGGTGACGGTGGCGATATCGCCGAGCCGAAACACCCGGCCGTTGCTTTCGACCGGCGTCTCGGCCACCGCCTTGACGCCATCGAGCGCGCCGGTGACGCGCAGCGGCACGCGCTGCGACGAGGTTTCCACGGTGCCGGCCGGCACCACGTTGTTCTGCTTGGCGAGCGAATCGAACAGCGCCTGCGGCGTGATGCCGAGCGTCGCGAGCTTGGCGTGCGAGAACTCGACGAAGATCCGCTCGTCCTGGGTGCCGTAGAGATCGACCTTGGTGACCCCCGGCACTTTCAACAGCCGCTGGCGCATGCCTTCGGCGGCCTTTTTCAATTGCGCATAATCGGCGCCGTCGCCGGTCATCATGTAGAGGATGGAATCGACGTCGCTGAATTCGTCGTTGACGACGGGACCGAGCAGGCCCGCCGGCAACTCGCCTTGCACGTCGGCGAGCTTCTTGCGCAGCAGATAAAACAGATACGGCACGTCCTTGGGCGGCGTCGAATCCTTGAACGTGACCTGCATCGCCGTGAAGGACGGCTTCGAATAGGTCTGCACCTTGTCGAAATAAGGCAGTTCCTGCAGCTTCTTCTCGATGGGATCGGCGACCTGCATCTGCATTTCCGCCGCGGTCGCGCCGGGCCAGATCGCCGAGACGTTGACCACCTTGACCGTGAAGAACGGATCCTCGGCGCGGCCGAGCTTCTGGTAGGAGAAGAAGCCGGCGGCGCCGAGCGCGACGATCAGAAACAGGATCAGCGCGGGATGGCTGACCGCCCAGCCCGACAGATTGAAGCGCTTCATCGCACCCTCCAGGGATGATTCAATTCAACAACGGCTTTGGTTAGATGCCGTCATTGCGAGCGAAGCGAAGCAATCCAGGGGCCGCATTTGTACGACTCCTGGATTGCTTCGTCGCTTCGCTCCTCGCAATGACGGGACTTCATTTTCGGGTTTAGAACGACAGCGACGAGACCACCCGGACCTTCTGGGCCGGATCGAGTTTCTGCACGCCGAGCACGACCACTTTGGCGCCTTCGTCGACGCCGCCGGAGATCACGACGTCGTTGCTCTCGTAGGATTTCACCGTGACCGGCTTCAGCGCGACCTCGCCGGCGTCGTCGACGACATAGAGCGAGGGATCGCCGCCTTCGCTGAACAGCGCCGACAGCGGCAGCCGCGCCACGCGCTCGGTGGCGGGATCGGACAAGGTCAGCGTCGCGGTCATGCCGAGCGAGACGTGGTCGCCGGCGTCGGGCAGCGAAAATTTCGCCAGATAGGTTCGCGTCGCGGGATCGGCCGAGGGCGCGACCTCGCGCAGTTTGGCGGCGTATTTCTTGTCGGGCTCGGACCACAGGGTGACGCTGGCGACGCCGTCCTTGGCGCGGCCGAGCAGCGTTTCGGGGATCGCGACCACGGCTTCCTTTTCGGCGAAGCGCGCGACGCGGATCGCGGTCTGGCCGGAGGCCACCACCTGGCCGGCTCGATCAGGGTCGCGGTGACGACGCCGCGGGTGTCGGCTACCAGGGTGGCGTAGGACAGCGAGTTCTTGGTCAGTTCGACCGAGCGCTCGGCGCGATTGAGCCGCGCGCGCGCCTCGTCGGCGGCGGCCTTGGCGCTGTCGAGCGTGGCGTCGGTGGCCCAGCCCTTGGCGCGCAAATCCTTGGCGCGCTGCTCGGCGGCGCCGGCCTGCGCCAGCACGCCGGTGGCGGCGCTGAATTCGGCCTCGGCCTGCTCGGCCTGCAGTTTCAGATCGACTTCATCGAGCGTCGCCAGCGGCTGGCCGACATCGACGGTCTGGCCGACTTCGACCAGGCGCTTGGCGACCTTGCCGGGGACCCGAAAGCCCATGTCGGTCTCGATCCGGGGCTTGATGGTGCCGACGAAGCTGCGCTCCGGCGATTCTGGCTCGTAATGCACGGTAGCGACCAGAACCGGGCGGCCCGGGGTGACCTTTTCGGCGACCTTGTCGTTGCAGCCGGCCAGCGCGATCGCCATCAACGCCAGCGATGCACCGGCTAATAGCCTGGAATAGCTCGATAAAATGGAACGGACCAACATCGGGATGCTCCTGCGGTCTGACGTCCTGAAGATTATCGATTATCGAATGACGATTGTCAATATTCGTCAGTAGACAGAACGTCGCAGTGCGTGCGGTTCCCTAGGCCAGTGGATCGTTGTGCGGGGAACTTGAGGGAGACGAGCCCAAATGTTTTCGGTCGTCATTCCGGGGCACGCGACGCGCGAACCGCTCTCGAGATTCCCCGATGCGCAATTGCGCATCGGGGGTCTGGTCCTTCGGACCAGCCCGGAATGACGGCGGGTTACTCCGCCGGCGTGCTGCCGGCGAATTCGACCTTGCTCTCGTGACTGCCGGCGAACACCAGCAGGCCGCCGAGCAGCGGCAACACGGCGAGCACCAACAGGCCGGTCGAGGTGCTGCCGGTGGTTTCCTTGACCCAGCCGATCAGATACGGGCCGGCGAACCCGGCAAGGTTGCCGATCGAATTGATCAGCGCGATCGCGCCGGCCGCGGCAGTGCCGGAGAGCCAGGCGGTCGGCAAGGTCCAGAACACGCCGAAGGTGCAGAACACCCCGATCGCGGCCACGGTCAGGATCACCATCGTGGTCATGGGATCGCTGACAAAGCCGCAGGCGCCGAGCGCCACGCCGGTCAGCAGCAACGGCGCGCCGACATGCATCACGCTTTCCCGGGTCGCGTCCGAATGCCGCGCCCACAACATCATCGCGATGGTGCCGAACAGGTAGGGCACTGCGAGCACGAAGCCGGTCTGCGCATTGGTGAACCCGAACGCCTTGATGATGGTCGGCAGCCAGAACTGCATGCCGTAGAGCGCGCGCGACAAAGCCGAAATAGATCAGGCTGAGCGCGATCACCTTGGGCGATGAAAGCGCCTGCCCCAGGCTGAGATGATTGGCGGCCTGCTTGGCGGCGACTTCGCTTTCGAGCTTCGCGGCCAGCCATGCCTTCTGCTCAGGCGTAAGCCAGTCGGCCTTGGCCGGGCGGTCGGTGAGATAAAACCAGGTGACGATGCCGAGCAGCACCGAGGGCACGCCCTCGATGATGAACAGCCACTGCCAGCCCTTGAAGCCCCATCGCGCCGTCGAGCCCAAGCAGCAGGCCGGAGATCGGCGCGCCGATCACGGTGGACACCGGAACGGCGATTGCGAACGCGGCGAGGAAGCGCGCGCGATATTCCGCCGGATACCAATAGGTCAGATAGAGGATGATGCCGGGAAAGAACCCGGCCTCGGCGACGCCGAGCAGGAAGCGCATGCCGTAAAAGCTCCAGACCCCGCTGACCACCGCCATCAGCGCCGAGATGATGCCCCAGGTGATCATGATGCGCGCGATCCAGCGGCTGGCGCCGAACTTTTCCAGCGCCAGGTTGCTCGGCACCTCGAACAGGAAATAGCCGATGAAGAAAATGCCGGCGCCCCACGAAAACACCGTCGGCGAGAAACCCAGTTCCTTGTTCATGGTCAGCGCGGCGAAGCCGAGATTGACCCGGTCGAGATAGGACAGGAAATAGGCCAGCACCAGAAACGGAATCAGCCGCCAGGAGATCGCGCGGATGGTCGAGGTCTCGAGGTCGCTCCCCGCTATCGTGGAGGGTGCGGCGGTAGTTGCGTACTGGCTCATGGCGTTTCTTCTCTTCCCGTGTTGTTGTTGGGCCGCGAAGGCCAAAACATTTCGGGGTCTCATAGCATCGGCTTTGCTCCCTGATAAAGGGCGTTCGGACATGGCGATACGCCGACGCCGGCCATTTTTGCCGTGGCCTCCAGCGCCGGCATCCTGTTCGGAATGCCGCCTGATCGCGTCCTCGCAGGACGTTCACGAAGCGGTCTTGCCGCCGTTGACGGCGATGACCTGACCGGTCAGGAACGACGCCTTGTCGGAAGCCGTGAAGACGATGACATCGGCGATCTCTTCCGGCCGGCCCGCGCGCTTCATCGGCACGCCGGCGACCAGCCCCGCCTTGCGTTCGGCGCTGCCGGTGAAGCGATCGAGCATCGCGGTCTCGACCGGGCCCGGCGCCACCGCATTGACGCGAACGCCGAACGCCGCCCCCTCCAGCGCCGCCGATTTGGTCAGCCCCTCGACGGCGTGTTTGCTGGCGGTGTAGAGCGACGCGCCGGGCGCGCCGCGATGCCCCATGGTCGACGACAGATTGACGATGCTGCCGCTGCCCTGCGCCTGCATCACCCGCAACTCATGCTTCAGGCTCAGCAGCACGCCGAGCACGTTGGTGTCGAACGTCGCCGCGTAGCTTTCGGCGGATTGCGCGGTGATCGGGCCCGGAGTTCCCTCGGTGCCGGCGTTGTTGACGGCGATGTCGAGCCGGCCGAAGCGGGCCACGGTCCTGTCGACCAGTTTCTGCACATCAGGCTCCTGCCGGACGTCGGCGCGAACGAACTCGGCTTCGCTGCCGGAGGCGCGAAGTTCGGCGACCAGCGCCTGCCCGGCCTCCTCGTTGCGACCGGAAACCACCAGCCGGGCGCCGCCCCTGGCGAAGGCGAGTGCCGTAGCGCGGCCAATGCCCGCAAGCGCACCGGTGATCAAGACGACGGGATGGCTCATAAGACTTCTCCTGTTGAAATCGCTGGGCGGCTTCGCATGCCTGCGAAGCAGATGATGACCAGCGATGTAGGGAAGTCTGACGAAGACGCGTAAGACTTTGTCGGACCGGCACCATACCTTCGAGGCATGGTGCCGCCGAAGCGGCCTGATCTAGTCCGCGAGTTGAAAGCGCTCGAAACGATCGAGTTCCTGCTCGATCCGGCGCTTCAGCTCCTTGCGGGCGCCCTTGGGCGCGCCGTCGACCCAGCTCCATTTCTGCATCAAGAGCTTGCGCGCCTTGCGATCGGTCTTGAGGTCGATCGCGGCGACGATGTCGTCGCCGACCAGCACCGGCAGCGCGAAATAGCCGAACAGGCGTTTTTCCTTGGGCACATAGGCCTCGAAGCGATGGCCGTACCCGAAAAACAGCTCCGATGCGCTTGCGCTGGATCACCAGCGGATCGAACGGCGACAGGATGTGCACCAGTTCAGACGCCGCGGCCGCGATGTCGTCCAGCGTCTCCGGACGCGCCCAATGCTCCTGCTTGCCGGCGCCTTCGCAGCGCGATCGGCACCAGTTCCCCGGCGCGCACCCGCGCCTCGATCAGGCGGCGGATCGCGGCCTTGCTCGGCGCGTCGAGGTGGCAGATCGAATCCAGGCTGACCAGCCCCTGCGCCCGCAGGGCACGATCCAGCAGATAGCCACTGACCTCGCGCGCCGAAGCCGCCTTCGGCGCTTTATGCGCCATGAGGTCCCAGCCGAAATGCCGCGCCATCAGGTCGTAGGTCTTGAGCATGCCGGTACGTTCACTGATGGTCAGCGCGCCGGTGTAGAACGCCAGTTGCAGCGCCCGCTTCGACGGCTTGCGGCTGGCCCACAGATGCACCTTTTCGGTCAGCACATCGTCGTCGATATCGCGGATGGTCAGCGCGCCACCGCGCCGGATCAGGCTCATGACCTTTTTGGTGTCGGCCGGGGTGACCGTGCCGAACCATTTATGGCCCTCGCGCTTGTGCTGCTTCATCGCCGGCAGGAAGAAGCGCAGGTCCTTGCTCGGCACATAGGACAGCGCGTGGGTCCAGTACTCGAACACGCTTTTGTCCGTGCTCTGGGCCTGGCGCAGATCGGCGCGGCGGTAGCCCGGAATCCGGGTCCGCAGGATGTGGTGGTGGGAACGCTCGATGACGTTGATGGTGTCGATCTGGACATAGCCGAGTTGTTCCACGGCGGCTGCCACCGCCGCCGCGCCCTCGCCGAACGGCGCCACGACGTCGAGCCGCTGGGCGCGCAACCAGATGCGCCTGGCCTGAAGTTGAGTCAGGGGATGGGATTTGGGGGCGACCGACATGATCCGGCTATTTAGCCGGATTCGTCAGCGATCGGGAGGGTCGTAACGTCCCTTGTCCGATTTACACCGAGCCGACGCATGGCCTCGGACCGAGGGGAATGGGTCTCAGCGCTTGATGCTGCCGGTCGTGGTGTCGATCTCGCAGGAGGCCTTGCCGCGGTCTGCCGCCTGGCAACGGTAGACGCTGCCGGTCATGCGGTCGATCAGCCAGACGCTGTCCTCGGAGGGGGTGTCCATGCCCATGAAGCGGTTGCCGACCACCGTGATCAGCGACGACAGCAGGATCGCGATCGCGATCAGCGCGGCGCCGATCAGGAACGGCATCGATTCGCCCGAGCGCTCCGGCACGAGCGCGCGATAGCCGGGATATTCAAATTGTCGCTTGGGTGAATGAAACGCGGCCAACGCGGTGTACTTTCTCTTTTTGATTTTTGCTGAGAGCGAACTTCGTATGTGCGCATCATGCCAAATTATTGTCCGCACATCGGCGTTGTTGCGACACCAGCCTCACGTCATCCACCGTTTAATCGAAAAGATTCTGCAAAACGAAAAGGCGGCCCGAAGGCCGCCTTATATCCCCATTCATTTCGCGTAGGGGTCACACGATAGACTGGGGATAGTTCGTTTAGCGGAACAGCCCGCCCATCACGTGGCCGAAGAAGGCGCCCGGGCCACCGCCACCGCCGCGATAGTAGCGACGGCCGCCGCCACCACCACCGTGACGGGAATGACGAACCGGTTCATCGTCGGAGGAAGACGAGGAGTCGTCGGTCGAGGCAACCTTGGTCGAGGCGATCTCGGACAGCAGCGCCTTGTGCTGCAGCGTGTTGAGGAAGCCGCTCTTCGGATAGCCGCGGGCGGCCTGCCAGCGCATGATCACGGCGCGGGTGGCTTCGTCGAACTTGCCGGTCGCCTTGATGTCGAAGCCGATGCTGTTGAGGCGGCGCTGCACGTCACGGCGCTGGTTACGGTCGAGGCCGATCTGGTCTTCGCTGGTCTGGTCGGCTTCGTCGGTGAAGGTGGCGGGATCGACGCCGGTGGTCAGGTTGCGGGTAGTGGTCGACGGACCGTTCTGCAACTCGGCGAGACGGGCCAGCGCCAGCGGCTTGAAGGTGCCGTTCGGATAGCTGGTCAGGTAGGCGTTGAGCTCTTCCGGCTTGTTGGAACCCTTGATCGAGCGCCAGAATTCGACTTCGACTTCAGAGGCTGCGGTCGGAGCGGCCGGGGTGTTCGGCGCTTCGGCCGTGTTGCCTGTCGGAGCCGCCGCCGGATTGAGATACACCGAACCGATCAGGTTGGTGTGACCCCAGGGCAGCTGGTTCTTGTTGGTCTCTTCATTGACCTGGGCGCGAACCTTGGTCATCGCCTGCTGGATCTCGACGCCGGGCTGGGTGATGTTGTCGATCAGCGCGCGGGTGAACGGGCTGTTGTTGCCCTCCTGGCCGTCGAGCGCGGTCTGTCCCGGGCCGGTCGCGAAGGCGATCAGGGTGCCCTCGCCGGATTTCATCTCGGCCAGACCCGACTGCACCGACAGGCTGCGGGTGGCGCTGCCCGACTTGATCTTGGCGGCGAAGGGATTGTCGCGGCAGGCATCGAGGAACACCAGCTTGACCTTGGCGTCGGCCATGGTCTGGTCGAGCGTCAGGTCGATGTTGATGGCGCTGCCGAGCTTGACGTCCATTTCCGATTTGATGTCGGCGTCGACCGGCAGCAGGTAGTTGGTGCCGTTGATCGCGATGCCGTGGCCGGCATAGAAGAACACCGCGACATCGGCGCCCTGCGCCTTCTTGCCGAACTCGAGCAGCCGCTCGGTCATCTTGTCGCGGGTGAGGTTGGTGCCCTCGACGACTTCGAAGCCGACATTGCGCAGGATGGTCGGCCATCGACTTGGCGTCGATCGGCGGGTTGGGCAATTGGGCGACATTCTTGTAGGCGCCGTTGCCGACCACGAAGGCGACGCGCTTGTCGGCCTTGGCGACGGTGGCGCTGACCAGAAGTCCTGCGATGGACAATGCTGCAAGCAAGAAGCGCATGATCGTTCTCCCCTTATGACTTCAAAAACCTGAGTTCTGAAAACCTGGCCTTTCGGCCGCATCCGATGGGGCCAATGTGATCCAGTCCGGCAGGAAGTAATGTGACTCACGTCACTCAGACTTTTCCGGCATGATTTCGGGTTCGAACGCGTCGGTGAAAGGAAGCGACATGGTGGGGAGGACCATTTCGCATCGGGCGTCATGAAAGGTGGATGATGGGTTTGGCGCCCTCGGGACCAGGGCCCACGACAACGCCAATCGCAATCCGTCTCTATTACAGTCACGCCAAAGCCAGGCATTTCAGCCCTGCCTTGAGCGGGCTTATTGCGCGATTTCGCTTATGTGACTCATATCACATTCAACGATTTGAACCCACCCTATGTTCGCAGCATCCAAACGCCATCGAGCGTTAACAGCGAGGATAGGACCATGACCAGCTTTCACAGACTTACCGCACTCAAGGCGATCACGCTTGGTGCCGCGCTGTCGATGACAGCCGGCCTGGCGCTCGCCGGCGACAATATGGTTTCCACCGACCAGATCCTGAGCGCCCTGCAGCCGAAGCCGCTGACCCGCGGCCTCTCGATGGGTCCGCAGCAGGATCCGACGGTCAAGGCCGCGGAGGTCGGCTTCGTTCAGACCATCCGCAACCGCAAGACCCGCTCGCTGTCGTCGGGCGAGCGCGAGGAGATCGCCGAGATCGCCGAGACCAAGCCGAAGATCGATCTCGACATCCAGTTCGATTACAACTCGGCCGAAATCAGCGCGAGCTCGCTGCCATCGGTGCAGTCGCTCGGCCGGGCGCTCTCCAGCAACAACCTGCGGGGCTCGACCTTCATCGTCGCCGGTCACACCGACGCGATCGGCACCGCGGCCTACAACCAGGACCTTTCCGAGCGCCGCGCCGACTCGATCAAGCGCTATCTGGTCGACAAATTCGGCATCAACGGCACTGACCTCGTCACCGTCGGCTACGGCAAGGACAAGCCGAAGGATCCGAGCGCGCCGCTGGACCCGACCAACCGCCGCGTTCAGGTCGTCAACATGGATACCAAGACCGCCTCGAAGTGACGGTCGAACAATAACCGCCTGCCGTCCTGCGGCAGGCGGCCCTTACGGATGAAACCCGGACCAGCCGATCGTCAGGCGGATGGCAGATGTAACGGGTGCCTGACATTCATTGAATCACACAGGGGATTTCCCATGAAGAAGATCATCATCGCTGCCGCCGCATTGTTTGCCATCACCGCCTCGGCCCACGCCGAGACCTATAATGTCGAAGGTGTCACCATTCATGTCGGCGCCGGCTGTCGCTCGTCGTCCTGCGTGTCGGTCGACGCACCCGGCTACGGCTCCTATCACGGTCGCGGTTCCGTTCACGCCCGCAAGGCGCACAAAGACACCACGCGCGTGGCGTCCGCCAAGAAGGATGACGCAGCCGCGACACCTGTCGCCACGCCCGCGGCCGCCCCCGCCGCGGAACCGGCCGCGGCGAAAGCTCCGGATACCGCGCCGGCCGCCGCACCGCTGCCCGCGGCTTCCGATACGGCGCCCGCAAAATAGCAAGGCGCGCGCGTATTTCATTTGCAGGACGATTGTGGCTCGACAATCCCGCTGGATTGCAGCTTTATCGTATGAATACGCGCACGCTTTTTGACCGGATCTATTTTCTCACGCGCAGGATGATTAGGATGAAAACACCTCTTGCTGGCCTTGCGATTGCAGCGCTTTTAACCGTCGCTTCGACCATCCCCGGCTTTGCCGAAGACGCCCCTAAAACCCCGCCGGCCGATGCGCCCGCCGCCACCACCGCGGCCCCGGCCGACACGACGCCAGGCGTGGCGCCGCGTCCGTCGCTCCTGTCCAGGAAAAACAATCCAAGTGCGGCCGGCCCCAAGGCCGACGAACCCAAGACCGCCGAGCAACCAGCGGCGGACGCTCCTCCGCTACAGCATCGCCGACACTACGCGCATCGCCATCACCGCTACTGGGGCAATTACCGCTACGCCTATTGGGAGCCGTTCCCCATTTTCTTCCCGCACGTCTATCACAACCGGATTCACTGGAATCGAATCCCCTGGATGTTCCGGTTCTGAGGCCGATGCTTTCGCGTTTCGTCATGGCCGGGCTCGACCCGGCCATCCACGTCTTTTCGTGCGAGTGCAGCGAGAACGTGGATGCCCGGGACACGCCCGGGCATGACGGACGGTGATGAGACGAGCCCTCACCCCTTGTCCAGCATATCCCTGATCTTGCTCGCCAGCGTGAGCTGCGTCAGCGGCTTTTGCAGCAACGACACGCCCGCATCGAGCCGGCCCTGGTGCACGATGGCGTTGCGCGAATAGCCGGTCATGAACAGCACTTTCAGAGAAGGCTGCCGGCGCTGCAACCGATCGGAAAGTTCGCGGCCGTTCAGACCGGGCATCACGATGTCGGTCAGCAACAGATCCACGCCTTTCGGATCCTTGTCGAACAGCGCCAGTGCCGCGTTGCCATCGGGCGCCTCGCGCACGTTGTAATTAAGATCCCGTAGCGTCTCGACCAGATAGGATCGCACATCGGGCTCATCCTCGACCACCATGATGGTTTCGCTGCCGAGGCTTCCGACCACCGACATCGCGCTTTCGGTGCCGGCACTCGCCGACGAACGCGCCCGCGGCAGATAGATCTTGATCGTGGTCCCTTCGTCGACCTCGCTGTAGATCTTGACGTGTCCGCCGGACTGCTTGACGAAGCCATAGACCTGGCTCAGCCCGAGACCCGTACCCTGCCCCGGCTGCTTGGTGGTGAAAAACGGATCGAAGGCCTTTTCCTGGATCTCCCGCGACATGCCGGAGCCGGTGTCGGTGACCGCGATCAGTACGTATTGCCCGACCGGAATATCGGCGTTCTGCTGCGCGTAGCCTTCGTCGATGAAGGCGTTGGTGGTCTCGACCGTGAGCTTGCCGTTGTCGGCCATGGCATCCTTGGCGTTGACCACCAGATTGAGGATTGTCGCCTCCATCTGGCTCGGATCGACCTCGACCTGCCACAGCCCGGCGCCGCCGACGATTTCCAGATCGACGTTTTCGCCGAGCGTGCGGCGGAAAAAGTCCGACATTCCGGCCAGCAATTGATTGACATTGGTAGGCCTGGGATCGAGCGGTTGCCGCCGCGCAAAGGCGAGCAACCGCTGCGTCAGCGTCGCGGCGCGCTGCGCACCGCTGGCGGCGTTGGCGATCACCCGGGTCAGCCGTTCCCGCGTCGTGTCGCCCCATGACTGCAGCGCACGATCGGCGATCTCGAGATTTCCGCTGATGATGGTCAGGAGATTGTTGAAGTCGTGCGCGACGCCGCCGGTCAATTGTCCGATGGCCTCCATCTTTTGCGACTGCCGCAGCATGTCCTCGGCTTCGCGCCGGTGCAGCGCTTCGTCGGCGAGCGCGAGCTGCGCGGAGCGAAGCTGCGCGGGCGACGGGATCGCCAGGATTTTCGGCAGCAGCGGCCACAGGATAGCGGCGGTCACCACCGACGCCAACGCGGTCAACGCCTTGACCAGGCCCTCGATGCCGTAGATCGGCACCCAGAGCGTGACGATCGACAGCACATGGGTAAAGCCGCAGGCCATGATGAAGATCGCGAACGCCCAGAATATCCAGCCGAAATCGACGTCGCGCCGCTTCGCTACCAGGATGGTCAGCGCCACCGGAATCGAGAAATAGGCCGCGGCGATCATCGCGTCGGAAACCACATGGAGCCAGATCAGCTCCGGCTCCCATAACAGGCAAATTCCATGAGGCGAGAACATCGACGAATCGAGCAGCCGCTCGAAGAAAGCCCACATGCCGACCACCCCAAATCATCGACGGATCGAGATACCGTAGCGGAAAGCCAAATCCGCGAACAGGGTGCGGCCAGTCGCACCGAATTGCATGTCCCACGGAAAGCTGTTCAATGCCGCCCAACATCGTTTGGTGAGGGGATCGGAAGATGCGGACGTTGGTGATCGGGGCCGGTGCGCTGGGTGGCTACTATGGCGGAAGCCTGGCTCGATCGGGCCACGACGTCACCTTCATGGTGCGGCCGCGCCGCGCCGAACAGCTGGCTCGCGCGGGCCTGGTGATCGTCAGTCCGGGCGGCGATTTCACGGTGCCCGCCAAAACCATGTTGGCCAGTGAAATTCGTGAGCCGTTCGACTTGATCCTGGTTGGCACCAAAGCCTATTCACTCGATCAGGCCATCGGCGAGTTCGCACCCGCGGTCGGCCCGAATTCCATGATCCTGCCGATCCTCAACGGGCTTCGCCATCTCGATGTGCTGACCTCGCGGTTCGGCGCCGAGCGCGTGCTGGGCGGGCTGGCCAATGTCAGCGCCGGCCTCGACGAGGACGGCCGCGTGATTCATTTCATGCCCAACAACACCATCGCCTTTGGTGAACTCGCGGGCGGCGCCAGCGAGCGGGCGAGCGCCGTCGAGGCGATGTTGAAGGGCGCCGGCGTCGACGCCCGCGCCAGCGGCAACATCATGCACGACATGTGGGAGAAATTCGTCCAGCTCAGCATGGTCGCGGGCAGCACCTGCCTCATGCGCGCCAGCATCGGCACCATTTTGAAGTCACCCGGAGGCAAGGAAACCCTTTTTGCATTGTTCGACGAGTGCTGCGCGGTCGCGACCGCCGCCGGCTTCGCGCCAAGAGCAGCCTTCATCGAGTTCGACAAAGCCCTGATGAGCAATGAAGACTCACCGCTGAAGGCATCGATGCTGCGCGACATCGAGCGTGGTTCGGTCACCGAGGGAGAACACATCTTCGGCGATATGACCTCTCGCGCGCGATCTTTCGGCATCGCAACGCCCATCCTCGATCTGGCGCGAACCCACGTCGCGGCCTACGAAGTCGCGCGGTCATAAGGGCCGCGCTTTCGAAGCTCAATCGGCCAGACCGGCCAATTGCAGCGCCGCGGCGACGCCGCTTTCCAGCATTTCGTCGGATAGTTTCCTGTCATTGACGGCGCGCGCCAGTTGCAGCGTGCCGACCATCATGCCGTAGATCGCAACCGCGATGCGCCGCCGCTCCGCGGCGGAGCCTTCGCGTAATCTGCGAGGCGATCAATGGAATGAAGGCCGAAACTTTTTCGGTGAAGGCGTCGCGCGTGGTCTTCGAGATGGCGCGCGATCTCGGCGACCAGCGCCGCGGTCGGACAGCCGCCGCCTGGCCCGTCGCGGTGACGCGAAGACAGATAGTCGCGGATAATCCCCTCCAGCCCCGGCATCCGCGGCGACTGCAGCGTCGCTCTCGCGCCGGTTCAGCGCGTTGGCAAGCACCGCCTGAACCAGATCTTCCTTGGATTCGAAGTGGTTGTAGAACGCGCCATTGGTCAGCCCGGCGTCCGCCATGATGCCGGCAAGGCCGACCGCGGCGACGCCGTTCTCGCGAAACTGCCCGGACGCGACGTCGATGATGCGCTGCGCGGGTGGCGTCCTTGTGTCCCTTTTCGTAGCGCATCTGCGACCTTTCCGGCCAGCGATCGCGGCCAGCTCCCGCAGTTCCGCAATGCCAACGCGACCGTGACCGCGACTTGCATTTATTGAATTATGATCATAATAATAACTTATGAGTCGTAATGCAATAGATATCGCCGGACTGGCCGATCGCAGTGGATTACGGCCACAAAGCCAGCCGCTCGCGACGGCCTCGACGACCTCGAACTTGACGTGGCGCCGCGACGCTGCGTCGCGGCCAGCGCCCGCCGCGGCCAGACCGCCCAGTCGCGCAAGGATGCGGCCCGCGCGGCGATGCTGTCCGGTCCGATCCTGCCGACGCTGCTCAAGCTGGCGCTGCCGACCATGGTGGTGCTGATGGCGCAGACCGCGGTCAATATCGCGGAGGCCTATTATGTCGGCTTCCTCGGCACCGATGCGCTGGCCGGCGTCGCGATGGTGTTTCCGGTATTCATGCTGATGACGATGATGTCGAATGGCGGCTCGGCAGCGGGGTCGCCTCCTCCGTGGCGCGCGCGGTCGGCGCCGGCCGCAAGGAAGATGCCGACGCGCTGGTGTTCCACGCCATCGTGCTCGCGGTCATGGTCGGCGCGGTCGTTCACGCTCGGCACGATCAGGGGCGGCCCGATGCTGTACCGCGCGCTGGGCGGCCGCAGCCGAGGCGCTCGACGCGGCGCTGCAATATTCCAATTATCTGTTCGCCGGCGCGATCCCGGTATGGATCGTCAATCTGCAGGCCGCGGCATTGCGCGGCTCCGGCAATGTCAGGGTGCCCGCGACTCGTGACGCTGGTCGGCGCGCTGGTGCTGATCCCGGCCTCGCCGCTGCTGATCTTCGGCTTCGGCCCGGTGCCCCGGCTCGGCATCCAGGGCGCCGGCATTGCCTTCGCCGCCTATTATTGCGGGGCGATGCTGGTGCTGCTGCGCTACATGGCCTCGGGCCGCGCCGGACTGACCTTCAAATTCGTGCCGCTGCAGGGCCGGTTGTTCCTGGACATCCTGAAGGTCGGCGATTCCCGACCGCGATCAATGCCGTGCTCACCAACCTGACCGTCATCCTGGTCACCGGCGCGGTCGGACTGTTCGGCACCACGGCGCTCGCCGCCTACGGCATCTCGTCGCGGCTCGATTACATCATGATCCCGCTTGCTGTTCGGCCTCTGCACCGCCGTGCTGACCATGGTCGGCGTCAATATCGGCGCGGGCCAGATCGCGCGCGCCAAGAAGATCGCCTGGACCAGCAGCGCGGTCGGCCTCGCGCTGACCGGCTCGATCGGCCTCGTCGTCGCGGCTGTTCCCGCTGCTGTGGCTGCATCTGTTCAGCCACGATCCGGAGGTGCTGGCCGACGGCACGACCTACCTGCGGATCGTGGCGCCGGCCTATGCCGCGCTCGGCTTCGGCTTTGTCACGGCCTTTGCCGCGCAAGGCGCCGGCCATGTGTTCTGGCCGTTCGTCGCCTCCATCGCGCGCATCTCCATCGCCGCGGGCCTCGGCTGGATCGCGGTCGGCTATTTCGGCGCCGGGATCGCGACGCTGTCGATCGATGGTGACGGCGTCGCTGGTCGCCTACGCCGCGATTATGCGCGATGGCGATGATCGCCGGCTCGGTCTGGCGGCGCGATCAGCCCTGAACGCGGTCAGCCGCCGTCATAGGCCTTCTGCAGCGCGGCGATGTCGAGCTTGTCCATCTGCATCATCGCCTGCATCGCGCGCTTGCGCGCCGGCGCTGTCGGAACCGCCGAGCAATTTCGGCAGCATGCCGACGGCACGATCTGCCAGGACACGCCGAAACGGTCCTTGAGCCAGCCGCATTGCCCGGGCGAGCCGCCGTTCGCCGTCAGCCCCTCCCACAGCTGATCGACCTCGGCCTGGTCGGCGCAGTCGATCTTGAACGAGATCGCAGGGGTGTATTCGAACCGCATGCCGCCATTCAGCGCCATGATATTTCTGGCCGGCCAGCGTGAACTGCACCACCAGCACCGAGCCGGCCTTGCCGGACGGCGTGTCGACATTGCTGCGCTGGACTTTCTCGATCCGTGGAATCCGGCAGCAGCGAAA
The DNA here is from genome assembly GCA_963845435.1 of uncultured Alphaproteobacteria bacterium. GTDB lineage: Bacteria > Pseudomonadota > Alphaproteobacteria > Rhizobiales > Xanthobacteraceae > Bradyrhizobium. The sequence goes on along the minus strand of CAWJSD010000004.1, from coordinate 498,130 downwards.
CATAGAAGTTCGCGGCCTCCTCGGCCTCGCCGTCGAACCACAGGCAGGGGGAGATCTTGGACATCGGGTCGATTCCTTGTGCGGGTTGCGTTCGGTCGACAGGACGAACGGTGTCGCGGCGATCCGACAGAGGTTCGAAATTTTTTGACGGAATTTCTGTCATGCGACAGGCCCAGCCTCATCCTGAGGAGCAGCGCTCTTGCGCCGCGTCTCGAAATGGCCGAAACGCCTCATGGTTCGAGACGGCGCAAGATGCGCCTCCTCACCATGAGGATTGACCTTGCGGCAACGCGCTTACGTCGCGATCGGCGTCGGCATGGTCAGGAACGACCGCGTCACGTGCCAGAACAACTTGCCGGTTGGTCGCCAGCGTCACCGAATGCGCGGTGCCGGGCAGGATGATGAACTGGCGGTCGCCGTTCGGCAGCAGATTGAAAAACTCCTCGATATCGGGGACGGTGGCGATCCCGTCATATTCGCCGCGCACCAGCAGCACCGGCGACAGCACCTTTTCCGGATGCACCACCGGCAGGTTCGACGGTCATGTCCAGATAGGTCCCGGTCGGGATCTGGTCGCCGAACGGCATCTCCGCATCCGCCAGCGCCTCGACCGCGGCGGCTTCGCTGGTGCCGGGCTTGTCGCGGGTGGCGATCGAGCGGATCATGTCGCGGTCGCGCTTGCGCATGTTGTGGGTGCGATAATAGTCGAGCTGCTCGGCGCGCTTGGCCAGGGTTGGCGAGCCCTCGCCTTTGTAGGTGAAGGCGGCGAGCACCAGCCGGTCGGCGCGATCCGGCTGCGCCATCGCATAGGCGCCGGCGCGCAACGCGCCGGAGGATTCGCCGAGGAAATGATATTTCTGCCGGCCGGTTTCGCGGGCCAGCACCTCGGCCGCGGCTTTCAGATCCTCGACGCCGCTGGCGATATCGGCATTGCCCGAGGTGCGGCCCGACTTGCCGTAATTCTCGTGGTCCATGGTCCAGCAATCGAAACCGTAGCGGGCGAATTCATTCATGATCGAATATTCGCCGTGGCCGGGCACGTTGAGATCGAACGCCGCGCGAGGTCACCGACGAGCCGTGGACGAAGAACAACACCGGCCGCGACGGCTCGCCGGGCTTCGGCTCTCCAACCCGCTTGCGGAACATCCATAACGGGACGTCGCCCTTCTTGGCCCAGTATTCCTTGCTCCAGATCTCGCCGGCTTCCCTGGGGGCGGCTTCCGAGGGCTCCGCAGCGGCGCCGCTAGCCGGCAGTACTTCGGCCATTCCCGCGGCGACGAGGCCGAGCCCGGTGCCTTTGATCAGCGCGCGCCGCGCCAGCGGACGATCGAGATGGGTCATGACTTCCTCCGGTCATGTTCTATTTGTTTTTGGGCTTCTGGAGCCGCGCGACGCGATAACAGATCACAGAAATCTCGCCGAAAATCACGATGCGCTGCAGCGCGAAAAACAAAATCGCGCGACCGCGGCAAGGAAGGCTTGCCGAATATTAGAGGACGTCTAGTCTTCGCGGCCGTGCAACCCCGGGGCACAACAATCGCGGGACACATCAAGGGAGGACCACCTCGTGAGCAGCCAACTGACCGAAGCCGAACTCGCGGCATTGATGCCGTCCGAATTGTGCGCCTACCAGACCCCGATCCCGACCCAGATCGTCGCCAGCGACGAATTCTATCCCGATCCGCAGAACGAGCGGCAGCGCGAGGTCGAGGCGCGGCTGCTGGCGATGGCCGACGATCTCGGCGGCAAGCAGGGCCTGGACCGCCGCAAGTTCTTCCAGAGCGCCGCCGGCATGGCCGCGTCCTTTGTGGCGATGAACGAAGTCTATGGCGCGCTGTTCGACGCGACGCCGGCGGAAGCCGCGACGCCCGGCGATGGCCCAGGAGCGCGCCAACGCGCTCAAGGACCAGTTCATCATGGACATGCACACCCATTTCCTGCGCGACGACACCCGCATCATGACCTTCGTCGAGATGCGCAAGGCGGTCGGCAAGGCCGGCTGGAACAAGGAACTGAACGACCACGAGCAGACCATCGAGGATCTGAAGTTCAACAACTACAAGAAAGAGATGTTTCTCGACAGCGACACCAAGATCGCGCTGATCTCGTCGGCGCCCTCCGACATCGAGCAGGACTGGTTCCTGACCAACCAGCAGATGGCCGACGCGCGCAAGAAGGTCAACGACGAGGCCGGCTCGCGGCGGCTGTTCTGCGCACATCGATCTTCACGCCGGGCCAGCCCGGCTGGCTCGACAAGCTCGACGCCGGTCTCGCGCTGAAGCCGGAATCCTGCAAGGGCTACACCATCGGCGACAACACCCACAAGGAAATCAGCCACTATCCCTGGCGGATGGACGACGAGAAAGTCGCCTACAAGGGCTACGAGAAAATGGTGAAGGCCGGCATCAAGAATGTCTGCATTCACAAGGGCCTGTTCCCGCCGGGAGTCGAGAAGCAATTTCCCAATCTGCGCGGCTTTGCCGATGTCGCCGATGTCGGCCAGGCGGCCAAGGACTGGCCGCAGCTCAATTTCATCATCTATCACTCGGCCTATCGCCATGTCGGCGGCGATCCGAAGCAGGCGCTGGCCGAATTCGAGCGCACCGGGCGGATTTCCTGGACCAGCGACCTCGCCGACATTCCCGCGCAATATGGCGTCAACAATGTCTATGGCGACGTCGGGCAGTTGTTCGCGACCACGCTGGTGGCCGAGCCCAATGTCTGCGCCGCGCTGATGGGCACGCTGATCAAGGGCCTCGGCGTCGATCACGTCTGCTGGGGCACCGACGCGCTGTGGACCGGCGCGCCGCAATGGCAGATCGAGGGCCTGCGCCGGCTCGAAATCCCCGAAGCGATGCAGAAGAAATTCGGCTACGCCCCGCTCGGCGCCGCCGATGGCCCGGTCAAGACCGCGATCTTCGGCGACAACAATGCGCGGCTCTACAACATCCAGCCCAAGCGCGCGATGCTCGACCTCAAGGGCGACCGCTTCGCGATGATGAAGGCGGAATACGAGAAGAACGGACCGGAGCCGTCCAACACCCGCTACGGCTATGTGGTGCCGAACGGGCCGATCGATCACAGCGTGTTTGCGTAAACTCCGTTTTGTCATTCCGGGATGCGCCTCTTGGCGCAGGCCCGGAATCCAAACGCCCCGCGCCAATGTTCAGCGCCGAACGTCAATACTGGGGATATGGATTCCGGGCTCGCGCTTCGCGCGCCCCGGAATGACGAAGAGAGCAACGCATGCCGCGCAGCCCTACTTCCCCTTGAAATCCGGCTTGCGCTTTTCCTTGAACGCCGCGACGCCCTCTTTCAGGTCGTCGCTCTCCCGTATCGCATCGAGCACCCGCCTCACCTCGGCCACGGTTTCCAGCGGGCCCTTCGGCATCGCGTCGCGCGCAAGCTTTTTCAGCGCCTGCACCACCAGCGGCGCGTTGGCGGCGATCTTGGCCGCCATCTGCTGCGCCGCCGCGACATGCTGGCCCTTCGGCACGACCTTATTTACAAAACCGATCTGCCAGGCGCGCTCGGCCGACATTTCCTCGCCGACCAGCAGAAACTCCATCGCGATCTTGTGCGGCATCCGCGCCACCACCGACGAGACGCCGCCGGCCGTGGTGCCGATCTTGCCCTCGGGATAGATGAAGCGCGTCGTTTCCGACGCCACGCACATGTCGGCCATCTGCACCAGCACAAAGCCACCGCCGACCACCCAGCCCGACGTCGCGGCGATCACCGGCTTGTCGAGTTCGACGCCGAGGCCCGGCACCGCGTGCCACATATTGACTGGAAGATCCCGGACGTCGGCGCCGACGGAAAAATACGCCTCCTCGGACGCCGCCAGCACCGCGACCCGATCGTCGCTGTCACGAAACCGGATCCAGGCCGCGCGCAACTCGTCGCACAAGGCGTTGTTGAGGGCGTTATGCGCAGCGCCGCGATCCATCGTGATGGTGGCGACGTGGCCGGCGCTTTCGTAGCGAACGAGGTTCATGGGCGCTCCTCACGCGGGGAGCCCCTGTCCGTCAGCGTCGCCGACGCTTTGCCGTCACTTCGTTTCGGCGGGATCGCGATGCACCGGATCGACCCACAGCACCGTCTCCGGCTTCTCCACCGGCTCGATGTCGAGATTGATCGCGACCGCCTGGCCGTCGCTGCGCACCAGCACGCATTCCAGCATCTCATCGCGGCTGGCGTTGATTTCCTGATGCGGCACGTAAGGCGGAATGAAGATGAAATCGCCGGGATCGGCCTCGGCGGTGAATTGCAGTTGCTCGCCCCAGCGCATCCGCGCCTTGCCCTTCACCACGTAGATGATGCTTTCGAGATGGCCGTGGTGATGCGCGCCGGTCTTGGCGTCCGGCTTGATGTTGACGGTGCCGGCCCACAATTTCTGGGCGCCGACGCGGGCGAAATTGATCGCGGCCGCGCGGTTCATGCCGGCGGTCGAGGGCACGTTGGTATCGAGCTGGTCGCCGGGAATGACGCGGACGCCGTCGTGCTTCCAGCGATCAGCCTCATCGTGGGAATGCGCGTGATCGTGGGTGTGATCGTGAGGGTGGTCGTGGGAACCTGACATCGTACTGCTTTCCGTTGCGTCTGTTCCATCGAGATGTAACGAAATCCGCGATCACAAACCAGCCGAAAACAGGAACTTTCGCTGCATGCCCGACTTGTCCTGGCGAAGCTTAACACTTCCAAAGGAGAGTTCCCATGGGTGCAACGACAGACAAGATCAAGGGCACCACCAACGAAGCCATCGGCAAGGCCAAGCAGGGCATCGGCGAAGCCACCGGTTCCGACCGCCTGCAGGGCGAAGGCGTGATTCAGGAAGTCAAGGGCAAGGGCCAGAAGGCCGTCGGCGATGCCAAGCAGGCGACCAAGGACGCGGTGAACAAGCGCCGCGGCCGCGACCAACAAGAATCTTTGATCGACACTCAGACTGAATTGAAGAGGGACCGGTCCATTGGGCCGGTCTCTTTTTTCTGTCTGCTCGGCGCGCTATCATCTTAGTCAGCGGCGTGCCGATCGCATCCGGGTTGACGACATTCTCGGGCTTGCCGGCGGCGTAAGCCACGATCTGGTCGAAGATATCCGTGAACTGGATTTCGTATTCGTCGCGCGTGACGTAGCCGATATGCGGCGTGCAGACCACGTTGGGCATGTTCAGCAGGGGATCGTTGACGTCGCGCAGCGGCTCCTTTTCATAGACATCCACCGCCGCCATGCCGGGCCGTCCGGCGCGCAGCGCATTGACCAGCGCGTTCGGCTCGATCAGCGGCGCGCGGCTGGTGTTGACCAGCAGCGCCGTCGGCTTCATGCGCGCCAGATCGCTCGGCCGTGACGATGCCGCGGGTCGCGTCGACCAGCCGCATATGCAGCGACAGCACGTCGCACTGTTCGAAGAATGCCTCCTTGCTGGCGGCCGTCGCGTAGCCGTCGGCGCGCGCTTTCGCCAGCGCCGGCTCGCGCGCCCACACCAGCACCTTCATGCCGAACGCCTTGCCGTAGCCGGCAACCACGGCGCCGATCCGGCCGTAGCCGTAGATGCCGAGCGTCTTGCCGCGCAGGCGTGTGGCCGACGCCGATCTGCCAGTGGCCGGCCTTCAGCGACGCCATCTGCTGCGGGATCTGCGCGCATCGCCGCCAGCACCAGCCCCCAGGTGAATTCGGCGGTGGCGTAGGACGGCGTGTCGGCATGCTGGCTCGACGACACGATGATGCCGAGCCGGGTGCAGGTGTCGATATCGATGTGCGGATAGACGCTGCGCTGGCTGATCAGCTTCAGCTTCGGCAAGCCGCTCCAGCAGCGGCGTGCGAATCTGCGTGCGCTCGCGGATCAGCACCAGCGCTTCGGTGTCGCGCAGCCGCTCGGCCAGCGCATCGACGTCCTGGACGTGATCGTTCCAGATCTTGACGTCGTGGCCGGCGAGCTTCTTGAAACAATCGAGGGTGCGCACGGTGTCGAAATAATCGTCGAGGATGGAAATCTTCACGACACGCACTCCCTCGATTGCGCTGAGCTTACTTCACCGCCAGCAATTCGACGTCGAACATCAAGGTCGCGTTCGGCGGGATCACGCCGCCGGCGCCGCGCGCGCCATAGCCGAGCGCGGGCGGAATGATCAGGGTGCGCTTGCCGCCGACCTTCATGCTGGCGACGCCTTCGTCCCAGCCGGCGATGACGCGATGCTGGCCGATCGGAAATTCGAACGGCTCGTTGCGGTCGACCGACGAGTCGAACTTCTTGCCCTTCTTGCCGTCCTCATAGAGCCAGCCGGTATAATGCATCACGCAAATCTGGCCGGGTTTCGGCGACGCGCCGGTGCCGACGGTGGTGTCGATGATCTGCAAGCCTGAAGCTGTGGTCATGGGTTTTCCTGCGGTCTGGGCCGTTGCTACAGTGGGGACGAGCGCCGATGGCAGTGCCACGACCATCATCGCCGCCACCGTCAACATCGCCATTTTTGTCCGTGAAATTGCCCTATTCGGGACACGTCGCATATGGGTACCTTCCGTTCCGTATCGGGCGGAGGTCTAACCCAATGCCGCCGGGCTTTCCAGCCCCGGCGTCCCTTCAAATACGTGGTCACGCCGTTGTGCGGCGCCCACGGCCGCAGCTTCAGCCGCGCCCCGAACTCATCTTGACCTTTGGTTCACGGTCCCATACCCGCAACGGCGCCAGCGCCGCGACAAAGTTCGCTGCCGTCTTGGCCGTGCTCAACGCCACGCAGCCTGCATCCAGGTCGTTCTCGCCGATTCCGGCCTTTGCCAGCAGCGGCATTGCCGCGTCGACATAGCCGATGAACTTGCAATGCGCGAAGGCGTCGGCCACGAAATCCCGCGCGGTCGATTCCTGGACCAGATCATCGATCGCATCGGTGGCCGGCAGCAGCGCGACCGCATCGTAGAGCACCGAGGGACCACCATCGATCATCTGATCGGCCTCGATCCAGCTGCCGTCGCTGGCCTCGACGCCCCGTCACCTTGGGCGCGATGATTTCAAAGGTCGCGTTTTCCTTTTTCAGCGCGGCCTTGAGCGCCTCAAGCAAGGCTGCGTCGGTGCCATCGGTGACCAGAATCCCCAGCTTGCGGCCTTCGAAGCGTTGCGGGCCTTTTTCGGACGATGCTCAACGCCGGCGATGGCTCGAGATCCTGACGGGTCGGCATCGCCGCGTCGGCCGGCTTCGGCATCTTTTTCAGGCCGAGCGCCTTCGCCCACCATGCTCGCCAACGCCTCATCGATGTTCAGCAGATGCGCGACCATGCGTTCGCGGATGACCGGCGTCTTGACCTTGCTCAGTTCGAAAGTCAGCGCGTTGGCGATGTGACGCTGTTCGCCCAGGGTCTGGCTGATGAAGAACTGCCGCGCCTGGCTGTAATGATCGGCGAAACTTTCTGCGCGCAGCCGCCGCTTGGGGCCCTCCTCGACATCGGCGAACGACGTAAAGCCGCGTTCGGCCGATTCCCGCGGGCCTTCCCCGAACGAGTTCGGCTGATAATTCGCGCGCCCGACCGGATTGCGCATCGCCATGTGGCCGTCCTGCTGGAAATGATGGAACGGACATTTCGGCGCATTGATCGGAATGTGCGTGAAATTCGGGCCGCCCAGCCGCTTGAGCTGGGTGTCGAGATAGGAAAAGTTGCGGCCCTGCAGCAGCGGATCGTTGGAGAAGTCGATGCCGGGCGGCACGTTCTGGGTCATGAACGCGACCTGCTCGGTCTCGGCGAAGAAATTCTCCGGCATGCGATCGAGCACCAGCCGGCCGACCGCAACCGGCGGCAGGATCTCTTCGGGAATGAGTTTGGTCGGATCGAGAATGTCGAAGTCGAAGCTATCGGCGAAGGCCTGATCGAACATCTGGAACTGCAACTCCCATTCCGGAAAATTGCCGGTCTGGATCGCGGTCCACAGATCGCGCCGATGGAAATCCGGATCGGCGCCGTTGATCTTGACCGCCTCGTTCCAGAGCACCGATTGCAGGCCGAGCTTCGGCTTCCAGTGAAACTTGACGAAGGTCGACTCGTGCTTGGCATTGACGAGGCGGAAGGTGTGGACGCCGAATCCTTCCATGAAGCGGAACGAGCGCGGAATCGCGCGGTCCGACATCACCCACATGACCATGTGCATGCTTTCGGGAGTCAGGCTGATGAAATCCCAGAAATTGTCGTGCGCGGATTGCGCCTGCGGGAAGCCGGTCCGGCTCGTCCTTTACCGCATGAATCGAGATCGGGAAACTTGATGGCATCCTGGATGAAGAACACCGGGATGTTGTTGCCGACGATGTCCCAATTGCCTTCCTGGGTATACAGCTTGACCGCGAAGCCGCGAACGTCGCGCGCCAGATCGAACGAGCCCTTGTTGCCGGCCACGGTCGAGAACCGCACGAAGGCCGGCGTGCGCTCGCCGGCACGCTGGAACAGATCGGCGCGGGTATATTTGGTACAGCGGCTTGTAGTTTTCGAAAAAGCCGTGCGCACCGTAGCCGCGGGCGTGAACGACCCGTTCCGGAATGCGCTCGTGGTCGAAATGGAAGATCTTTTCGCGGAAATGAAAATCCTCCAGCAGGGTCGGCCCGCGCGGGCCGACCTTGAGCGAGTTCTGATCGTCGGAAACCGGGACCGCCCTGCGCCGTGGTCAGTACCGGCACATCGCTTTCGGCTGATCTGGTGCAGTTCGCCTCCCTCGCCACGCGGCAGTTTTTGATCGTGGATGGCCGCGGATTTTGCTTCGGAGCCTGAACGCTTGGGCGATTTGGACATGACGCTACGCCTTCTTAACAGGGGTCAATGGCTGGGAGGGGAACAAAAAAGCGCGCCCGCTTCGATGCGGACGCGCTTTGTCGATCATCATGTGGCGATCACTTGCCGAGACCCTGCGCCATCTCGAGATGGTGCTTCAATGTTGGCAGGGTCTTACCGGCCCAATCCTTCAGCTCGGAGTTGTCGCCGCCTTTGGCGTAGCGTTCGAACAGCGAAACCGCATCCTTGTGGGCGCTGACCTGATCGGAGTCAAAATCCGAACTAAAATCCTGGCCGCTTGCGCCCTTTAGTTTGTCGAGCTTGCTCTGGGTCGAACTATCCAACGCATCCGGTAGATCGGCTTTAACCTTGCCGCTTGTGACCAGGCCCTTGAGTTCGGTACTGGTCTTGGTGTGATCGGTCATCATCTGCGAGGCGAAGCTCTTCTCCGCGGCGTTGCCCTTATCCTCGGCAAGCTTGCTCGACTGAATTTCGAACATGTCGGAAATCGCGACCTCCTTAACGAAATCGGCGGTGGTCGGCGCGATATCCAGTGCTGAGTTGACGCCGGTCTTTTCGCCGAGCGATTGCGCCGAAGCCGGTCCTGCGAGAAGCAGGCAGCCCAGCGCGATGATTGGTCCTGATGTCTTTGTGAAAAGTCTCACGTCGTTCTCCCTGCATACGAAAAAAAGCCGTCTCGTATCGGGCAATAAACAACGCCGAGGGACTGGGGTTCCTAACAAATTACCTTCAACGACCAATGTTCACTAACCAATGTTGTTTAGCGGACATTCGTCCTGTGCGCGAAGGAAGCGCGAGCTATGTGACACACGTCTTGAGTGTCATCTTTGTCAAAACCGGCTATCTGACCGGCGCCTTGTAGATCTCCTCGCCATCTTCGTCGACTACGACCACACATCTGTCCTGGTTGTCGCTAATGATGTCGAGCGCGATGTGATGCGCGATCAGGTCAGCGGTCTTCCGCGCGTCGTCTTCGCTCGCGCAGTCCAGACCGACAGGATCTTCGAGCCGAAAGCCATCGGCGATATCGAAATGAAAAATGGGCATTGATCCCTCCTCTGGGAAGTCAATGCATTTCCGCGAAACGTGTTCCGGCGGACAACCGGAAGGCCGTCCGCCGGAGGAGATGAGGGAAACAATAAACGCCGGGTTCGCGCGACCCTCAGTACCCGAGCGCGCAGCCGTCCTTGCGGGGATCGGAACCGCCGGTCAGGGTGCCCTTTTCCCAATCGATCCAGATCGCCTGCGCGCCGCCGAGCGGCGCCACCACGCTGGTGGTCTTGTGGCCCAGCTTCTTCAGGCCCTCGACGATATCGGCCGGAACGCCATCCTCAAGCTGATAGACCCCCTCATAATGCAGCCCGCGCGGCATATCGATCGCTTCCTGCACATCGCAGCCATAGTCGAGAATATTGGTCAGCACGTGCGTCTGACCGACCGGCTGGTACTGCCCGCCCATCACGCCGAACGGCATGATGGCGCGGCCGCCCTTGGTGGCGAGTCCCGGAATGATGGTGTGCAACGGGCGCTTGCCCGGCGCGATGCAATTGGGATGGCCGGGCTGGACCCGGAAACCACCGGCACGGTTTTGCAACAGCACGCCGGTCTTGTTCGAGACGATCGCCGAGCCGAACGCATGCGCGATCGAATTGATGAACGAGCAGACGTTGCGATCCCGGTCCACCACGGTGATGTAGACCGTCGACGGATTCATCGGCGGCGCGACATTCGGCAGATCGACCATCCCGTCCATCCGGATCTTGCCGACGTGCTCTTCGGCGAATTCCTTGGCCAGAATCCGGATCACATCGACATCGACCTGGGCCGGATCGCCGATAAAGGTCTCGCGCATCAGATAGGCGATCCGCGCGGCCTCGGCCTCGAGATGGAAGCGCTCGACGCTCATCGCGGGAAATTTCGTCAGATCGAAGCGCGACAGGATGTTGAGCATTACCAGCATGGTGATGCCCGGACCGTTCGGCGGGCACTGCCAGACATCGTGCCCTTTATACATGGTGCCGATCGGCGATGTGGTCTCGGTGGAATGATTGGCGAAATCCTCCATCGTATGCAGACCGCCGACGCCGCGCAGGGTCTCCACCATGTCCTCGGCAATCGGGCCCTTGTAGAACGCATCCGGACCATCCTTGGCGATCGCGCGCAGGGTCTTTCCAAGTTCGGGCTGATGGATCACGTCGCCGGCAACCGCGGGCTTGCCGTGCGGCAACAGATAACGCGGAGTGTTGGTGCCGTTCTTGAGTTTCTCGAACTGGTTTTTCCAGTCGAACGCGATGCGGGGAGCGACCACGTAGCCCTCCTCGGCCGCCTTGATCGCGGGCTGCAACAGCCGATCGAGGCCGAACTTGCCGTGATCGCGAAGGATGGTTGCCCAGGCATCGATCGAACCGGGAATGCTGACGGCATGCGCCGATGTCAGCGGGATCGAATTATGCTTGTGCTCCAGATACCATTCGACCTTTGCCGCCATTGGGGCGCGGCCGGAACCGTTGTAGGAGACAATCTTGCCCTCGCCCTTGGGCTGGATCAGCGCAAAGCAATCGCCGCCGATTCCGGTCGATTGCGGCTCGATCACCCCAAGCAGCGCGCAGGCCGCGACCGCAGCGTCGGCGGCGGTGCCGCCGGCCCGCAACACCTCGATAGCGGTCAGCGCCGCCTCCGGATGCGACGTCGCCACCATGGCGTTTTGCGCATGGACTGTCGACCGGCCGGCAAGATGGAAATTCCTCATGTCAGATCGCTCACTTTATCGCTGTTTGGGCGCCTGCCGCCGGACCGGCGCAGGCTCAATTCGGGGGTATCTTGATGAGTTATCTGGCACATTCAGGCCGCGTCGGGCAATGCTTGGAACTGCCGGGAAGACGATCCTGCCGGCCGCTTTTCGAGGCATGACTAAGGCATTCTGCGCGCGACCAGCCGTCTTTCACGACTGCTGCCCGCCTGATAAAAGCCCTCGATGTCCTACAAGGTCGCCGCTTTCTATCAATTCGCCGCGCTGCCGGATTTCCGGCAATTGCGCGATCCGCTGCGCGCGGTCTGCGCCGGGCTCGGGTTGAAAGGCAGCATATTGCTCGCCGGCGAGGGCATCAACGGTACTTTGGCCGGGGAGCCTGCCGCCATCAATGACTTGATCGACGCGTTGCAGCATAGTGCGCTGCTCGGCGGCCGCCTGGATAAGCTCGAACTGAAATTTTCCGGCGCGAGCGCAATGCCGTTTCAGCGTCTGAAGGTCCGGCTCAAAAAGGAGATCGTCACCCTTGGGGCCGCTGATGCCGATCCGACCCGGCAGGTCGGCATCTATGTCGACCCCGCCGACTGGAACGCGTTGATCGCCGCCCCGGATACGCTGGTGATCGACACCCGGAACGATTTCGAGGTCGCGATGGGCACATTCGAAGGTGCGGTCGATCCCAGCCTCAAACGTTTTGGCCAGTTCAAGGATTTTGCAGCCAAGCAGCTCGACCCGGCGAAGCATCGCAAGATTGCGATGTTCTGCACCGGCGGTATCCGCTGCGAAAAGGCCAGTGCCTATCTGTTGTCGCGCGGTTTCACCGAGGTCTATCACCTCAAGGGCGGTATCCTGAAATACATCGAAGGCGTTGCCGAGGCGGAAAGCCGCTGGCGCGGCGAATGCTTCGTGTTCGACGAACGCGTGGCCCTCGGCCATGGACTGCGCGAACGCGGATCCCTCGAACAAAAAGCGCAGGCAGGAATCAATGAGTGATATCAAAGCCAGCGACGCAAGAATGCTTGGCGAGCGTATCGACCTGCTGGAATCGCGGCTGACGTTTCAGGACGAGATCATCGACACGTTGAACAAAACGATCACCGAGCAGTGGCAAAAAATCGACGTCCTGACACGTCAACTCAAAGCCCTGGGTGAACGGCTACAGGAAGCCGAAGCCCGCACTTCCGATACGGCGAACGAGCCGCCGCCACATTATTAGATTGTTGTATGGCGAAGCCACCCTGGTCGATCGCGACGGCGCTTAAGTGTCGCGCTTGCTATCTTGCTTAGACGGCGCCGGCTGCGCGGCGCTGACCGGATCTGACGCCGGAAAGCTGTCCATCAAACCAGCCTCCAGTTTTTCGTGAAGTTCGCGGTCCGCCAAAGCGGCTTCGCGGGGGTTGGCCGCATGCTTGTCATGCGCCGCAGGGTCAAACTTCTGAGCCATGAGATTCTCCGTGTTGCAACCAAACCAACCGTTCGATTGCCGGGAAGTTCCTCGACCCTGTCCCTTACGCACGGCCTCACGTATCGGTGGAACTCCAGCCGCGCATACCAAGCTCTAATCATGGCTCCGTGACGTCAATTGGCGATCGCGTTGGATTCCTTCGACGACCGATTGAAAAACAGCGACGATAATTGCTTCAGCAGCGCCGAGGCCTGGTCCGTCTCCAAACCAAGCCGCGCACACAACAGCGCCTCGATCGGCGGCAGCTCGGGCAGGTAATATTCCTTCGCCCGGATCAGGGTTGGCGGCACCATGCTGGCGGGAATCGCGGTGAGTCCGATCCCGGCTTCGACCGCGGTCAGCTTGGCGTGATAGTCGGGACTGTTGAACACGATCTTGTAAGCGAGACCGTGTCGCGTCAGCGTACGGATCATCCAGTCGTCTCCCGGCCACGTCAAAATCGGAACCGGCGCGCCCGGGCTGAGCACGAAGTTTTTCGCACGTACCCAGACCAGCGGATCCTTGACCTTGTTGATCACGAGCTGTTCGAGCTCGCTCTCGATCGCCGGATTCTCGAAAATGCAGGCAATGTCGATATAGCCGTCGATCAGCCCTTTTCCGATCGGGATCGAGTGATCGGTATGAACGAAGATATCGTTGAGCGAATCGGCGGTCTGGTGCCGGATGAATTGCTGCACGAACAACGTGCTCAAGCCGAGCCGGAGCGGCTGCGCACCATCGGTATTGCCGCCAAGCCGCAGCAATTGGTCGTTAGCCTCGAGAATACGGCGGGCTTGCTGCAGTGCGAGCTTGCCCAATTCCGTGGTGGTGGTGCCGTTCGCCGTCTTTAGAAACAGCGCGCCGCCGACCAGGCCTTGCAGCCGCTTGATCTGCGAACTGATGGCCGGCTGGCTTAAACCCAGCCGGTCGCCGGCCTTCGAAAGGCTGCCGGTCTCGGAGATCGCGACCACGGTGCGGACGATCTCGATAGGAATATTTAAATGCTGGTGTCGCCGGTGCATTTGGTCTCCCCCGAGCTGACCAATAAAACCTGAATAAAACTGATCGACCTATAAAAATCTATAGTTGTTTACCACATCAACACACCTTAAAGATGCAATATTATTTGCTATCACGTTCTTGTTTGTAGGGAATTTTTCGATCCGTGCGTCAGGAGCATTGCGCACGGTGAGGTAAGTTAGCGTGCCGGTTGTCGCTTCGGCAAGACGTTCCACTGAACGACACACAACTGTGTTCCGCTTTTTGTCCCTGCGGGCTCAATAGAAGGGGCCCAGGTCGATAACCCGACATCACCAATATTGATCACCATATCAATTTCGCAAACATCATCGTCACCGATCAAACGATAAAATCTGGCGACCTCATCGCCGCAGATCGTTCAATCAAATCGACCAGTGCCATCGCGCTAGATCGCACAATCAAATTTAGCTGCGTCATTGCGATCGATCGCTCATTCCAAAATTCAAAACGAAATCTAAAATTCGTATTCAGATATGATTGCGATGCTCTACCACATTGGAGGCAGGAGCGTCCGATGCTAAAATTTCTTTCATGTCGGCGCGGTGCAAGCGCAGTTGAATTCGCGATGCTGCTTCCCGTGTTTCTTACGATGGTGTTCGGCATTGTCGTGTTCGGATCATATCTCGCCGTCGTCCATGGCCTGCAGCAATTGGCTGCGGAGGCCGCACGCTCTTCGATCGCCGGCATGAGCACAAGCGAGCGCGCCAGCCTGGCCACTAGTTATGTAAGCGCCAATGTCGGCACCTATCCGCTGATTGCCGCCAGCAATGTCAGCGTCAACGCCGCGGCTTCCGGCTCCAACCCCAATGTGTTCGTGGTGACCGTGAGCTACAACGCCGCCGGCATGTTTCTGTTTTCGCTACCGTTCGTCCCGACGCCGCCGACCACCATCGTCCGCTCCGCGGCGATTCCCTTTGGCGGGTTTTGAAGGAGACGGATGATGCATTCGCATATCAAACGCTTTTGCGCCGACGAACGTGGCAATTTCGCGATCATGGGCGCGGGCCTGATGACGCTGGTGATCGGCTGCGCCGCGCTGGGCGTCGACCTCGGATCGATCTTCGCCGATCGGCGCCGGACCCAGAGCACCGCCGATCTCGCCGCCATCGTCGCCGCGAGCAACCTGACCAACGCGACCAATGCCGCAACCGCGACACTGACCGACAATAATTTTCCGGCAGGCGCGCTGACATCGGTGCAGCTTGGAACCTACACGGCCAACGCCGCGATTGCGCCTTCAGCCCGCTTCGTCACCCCCGCGGTCGGGACGGCGAACGCAGCCCGCGTGACGCTCAGCGCGCAGACGCCGCTCTATTTTGCTAAATTCTTCACCGGCTCCAACCAATACACGATCAACACCAGCGCGACCGCCACCACGACGCAGATGTCCTCGTTCGCGATTGGCTCGCGATTGTTGTCCGTCAATAACGGCGTGCTCAACGCATTGCTTGGCGGGCTGCTGGGCACGACGCTGTCGCTTTCGGTGATGGATTATCAGTCACTCGCCAGCGCCAAGATCGATGCCTTCAGCTTCCTTTCGGCAGTCGCTACCCGTGTCAATCTGACGGCGGGCACTTACAGCTCGATCCTCGCCACCAACATCAAGGTCGGTGACATCATCGCCGCGGCGCTGAGCGCCCAGCAGGTCGCCAACGGCGCCAGCACCGCGACCACCGCGCTTTCCAGCATCTCGCAGGCCCTTGCCGGGGTCACGACGCAGATGCAACTCGGCCAGCTCATCGACGTCGGGCCCTATGGCGGCCTCACCGCCGGCACCAAGCCGCAGATGGGCGTCGCGGTTTCGGTGCTCGATCTGATCAACGCCACCGCCCAGGTCGCGAACGGCACCCATCAGATCGCCACCGGCGTGAACATTTCGCTACCCGGCATCGCCAGCGTCTCGCTGATCGCGACCATCGGCGAACGACCGCAGGGCTCGAACTGGCTGGTGGTCGGCACCCAGGGCGCGAGCGTGCACACCGCGCAGACCCGTTTGTTGCTGAAGGTGCAGTTGATCGGCACCGGCGCGGCGTCGGTGGTCAACCTGCCTGTCTACATCGAAGTCGCAGCCGGCACCGCGACGCTCAACTCGGTGAGCTGCGGCTATCCCAACATCTCCAGCTCCACCGTGGCGCTTGGCGTCACTCCCGGCATCGTCAATGCCTGGATCGGCAACGTCACGGCGGCGGACATGAACAATTTCACGACCTCGCCCAATCCACCGCCCGCGACGCTGGTCGATCTCGGACCGCTTCTTCCGATCACGGTGACCGGCCGAGCCAACGCCTACATGGGCAACACCACGCGACCAGCACCAGCTTCAGCTACGCCGATATCCAGGCGCAAACCAAGAAGACAGTGACGACGACCAATTTCACTTCGTCGCTGACGGGAAGCCTGCTCGGCAACCTTACGCTGACCGTCAATGTCGGTCCCCTGACACTCCCGATCGCAGGGCTCGGCGCGCTCGTCAGCGGAATCCTCAGCGGCGCCACCGGTACGGTCGATCAGTTGCTGGCTTCCGTGCTGCAGACGCTCGGCGTCGGGATCGGCCAGGCGGATGTGTGGGTCACCGGCATCCGGTGCGATGGCGCGGTCCTGGTGAACTGATGGGGATGAATTTGAGTATCGGGGATTTGAAAATGCAGAAGATGTTGAAGGCGTACCAGGCGGACGGTCCGCGCAAGATCCTGCTGAAGGGCGCGCAGATCATGTTCCAGGGCACCAGCGTCGGATGTTTCGTGCTGAACATCTCCACCGGTGGCGCCGGCCTGGTGCTGGATAGCGACGTGCCGATCCCCTTCTCATTCGAACTTGAAATCGACGGCGAACGCCTTCGCCGCCGGTGTCTCGTGGTGTGGCGTAACGACTGTCACCTCGGCGTTTCCTTTGACCTGGATCGCCGTTCTGAAACTGAACTCAACAGGAGCTAAACAAAATGGATACCCAAGTCATGGAAGCCAATGCCAGCCGCAAGCGCTCGGTGATCGTGAAGAAGCGCCGTACCAGCATCAGCCTGGAGGACAGCTTCTGGAGCAGCCTGCACGCGATCGTGCGGATGGAGAACATCACCATCGGCGATTTCATCGAGCGGATTTCGCGCCAGCGCATCACCTCGAACCTGTCGTCGAGCCTGCGGGTCGCCGTGCTGGAATATTATCAGCGTCTGGCCATCAACAGCGCCGTGATCGGCGCCACCGCCAGCCCGCCGACCCAGCCGGCCGATGAACTTTCGCGCAAGGGCGAGCAGCAGCCTCACCGGCTCGAACCGCTCACCGGATCGTGGAACGGTTTCGAACGGCGGCGGCATCCGTTCGGCTATGCCGAACCCGAAACCAATCGATAGAACTCGTACCGGCCAAAGTGCAATGAGCGAACAGCGAACCAAAACGCGCCAGCGCGTGCTGAAAGCCGGAACGATCTCGTTGAAAAACGGGGCAGGCATCAATTGCGTCGTCCGCAATATTTCGACCGACGGCGCCGCATTGGAGGTTGAAAGCCAGGCGGACATTCCGTCCGAATTCAACCTCGTCATCGGGACCGAGCAGTTCAGCGAGATCTGCCGGGTGCTGTGGCGCAAGACAAAACGGCTGGGGGTGGAATTCCAGCCCCGGAGACCGGTGGCCTTGGATCCCTCGTTAGGCATCTTGGCCGATCCCTCCGCGGCGTGTATCAGGAGCTACGACATGCTTCCTGAGCACCCCGGACCACCGCTTGCCCCAGACTTCCCCGGCTAAACCACTGCTCGACGTACTTTCGGGACGCCGCCAGGCGTCCCCGCCGCTCTGGATGATGCGGCAGGCGGGCCGCTATCTGCCGGAATATCGCGAGTTGCGCGCCAAGGCCGGCGGCTTCCTCGATCTGTGCTTCACGCCGGAACATGCCGCCGAAGTCACGCTGCAGCCGATCCGCCGCTTCAATTTCGACGCCGCGATCATCTTCTCCGACATTCTGGTGATCCCCCATGCGCTCGGCCGCGCGGTGCGGTTCGAGGCCGGCGAAGGCCCCCGGCTCGATCCGCTGGATACGCCGGACAAGGTCGCGACCCTGGCCGCGCAGGCCGATTTCAGCCAAGCTCGAGCCGGTGTTCGAGGCGCTGCGCGGGTGCGCAGCGAACTCGATCCGGCGATCACGTTGATCGGGTTCTGCGGCGCGCCGTGGACGGTGGCGACCTACATGGTGGCCGGGCAAGGCACGCCGGATCAGGCACCGGCGCGCATGATGGCCTATCGCCATCCCGACGCCTTTGCCCGAATCATCGATACGCTGGTGGAGAATTCGATCCACTATCTGCTCGGCCAGCTCAAGGCCGGCGCCGACGTCCTGCAGATTTTCGATACCTGGGCCGGGATACTGCCGCCGCGCGAATTCCAGCGCTGGTCGATCGAGCCGGTCAAGCGCATCGTCGCGGGCGTTCGCAAGGTCGTGCCCGATGCGAAGATCATCGGCTTCCCGCGCGGCGCCGCCGCGCAGTTGCCTGACTATGTCGAGGCCACCGGCATCGATGCCGTCAGCATCGACTGGACCGCTGAGCCTGCCCTGATCCGCGAACGCGTACAAAGTCGTGTCGCCGTGCAAGGCAATCTCGATCCGCTGGCGCTGATTGCCGGAGGCGCCGCGCTCGACCGCGCGGTCGACGACGTGCTGGAGAATTTCGGCGGCGGCCGGCTGATCTTCAACCTTGGCCACGGCATCCAGCCGGAAACCCCGGTCGCCCATGTCGAGCAGATGATCCAGCGGGTGCGGGCGTTTAAGGCCTGATCACACCGGCCGGCTGCGTTCGATGATCGCAGCCGAGCCCTTGTCGAGCAATTCCAGGCCGACGGCACGGCCAAGTTCGCGGGGACGATCCGCGGGCCCGGCGCGCGAAGCCTCGATGAAGACGCCGCCGTCGAGATCCAGCACCGACGCGGTCAACGACATCGTGGCGCCGTCGATGGTGGAAAACGCCGCGATCGGCGAATTGCAGTGGCCGTTGAGCACCCACAGCACCTCGCGTTCGGCGTCGGCGTTGTTACGCGCGCCGGCGTCGTCGATCGACGACAATATCCGCCGCGTCTGCCAATCCTGCGCCGCGCATTCCACCGCGACGATGCCCTGCCCCGCCGCCGGCAGCATGTCCCTGGCTGGAAACTCGTAGGCGATACGATCCGCAAGACCGACGCGCTCGAGCCCGGACCGCGCCATGATCAGCGCATCGGCCGGACCGACCGCGCCGCCGCCGGGCAACCGCTGCAACTCCAGCGCATCGAGTTTGCGAACGCGGGTATCGGCGGCGCCGCGGTAGTGAATGACATCGATCTCGGGAAACAGCCGCCGCGCATAAGCCGCGCGCCGCACCGCGTTGGTGCCGATCTTGAACCCCTTGCCGCGCGTCTTCCTGATATCGTCGAGCGAAACGCCCGGGCCGCAACACCAGCACATCGCCGGGCGGATCGCGCGTCAGCGTCGCGCCGATCACCAGCCCCGGCGTGTCCTCATTGCCGGGCATGTCCTTGAGCGAATGCATCGCGGCCTGCAATTGACCCGACAGCACGGCGCGTCGAATTTCGGCGACGAATGCGCCGCCCTTGCCGCCATGCGGCAGCAATTTGCCGACCTGATCGGAATCCCCTGAGGTTTCGAACTTGACGATCTCGACGTCGAGACCGGCATCGGCCGCGGTCAGGCGGCGGGCAATTTCCTCGGTCTGCGCCAGCGCCATGGCGCTCTTGCGCGTGCCGATACGGATTTCGATTGCCACCAGTCACGCTCCATTCGAAGCCGCGCGGCAACGCGGCAGGCCTGCGGCATCAGGATAGAGCCGACTTTTGCCGGACGCAAACGCGCCAGCGCCAAAAGGTGCCGTTAGCGCGCATCCTCCAGGATCATGTCGGAGGCCTTTTCCGCAATCATGATCACGGGCGCATTGGTATTTCCCGACACGAGGTCGGGCATGATCGAGCAATCGACCACGCGCAGCCCCTCGATGCCGCGCACCCGCAACCGTTGATCGACCACCGCCAGGGGATCGTTGCCCATCCGGCAGGTCGAGGTCGGATGATAGATGGTGCTGCCGCGCTGGCGGCAATACGCCAGCAATTCCGCGTCGGTCTGAACTTTCGAGCCCGGGTCGTATTCGTCGACCACATAGGGCTTCAAGGCTGGCGCATTCAATATCCTGCGCAGGATCTTCAGGCCCTCGACATTGGCGGTGCGGTCGGTCTCGGTGGCGAGATAATTGATGCGGATTTCCGGCTGCACCATCGGATCGGCGCTCTTGATCCGCAGCGTGCCGCGGCTTTCCGGGCGCAACTGACAGACCGACGCCGTAAAGCCGGAAAACGCGTGCAGCTTCTCGCCCATCTTGTCGGTAGAGAACGGCAGGAAATGGATCTGGATATCCGGCGTCGCCAGCCGTGGGTTGGTCTTGAAGAATGCACCTGACGTCCCGGCCGCGATCGTCAATGGTCCCCGCCGCGTCAGCGCGTATTGCACGCCGGTCATGACCTGCCGGACCGGATTGGCAACCACGTCATTCAGCGTGATCTTCTGCGAACAACGCATCACCACCCTGACCTGCAAATGATCCTGCAGGTCATGGCCGACGCCGGGCGCGTCGAGCACCACGCCGATGCCGTGCTGGCTCAGCAGATCCGCCGGGCCGACGCCGGAGAGTTGCAGTAACTGCGGCGAGTTGTACGCGCCGCTGGAAACCAGCACTTCCCTGCGCGCCCGCGCGGTCTTGACGCTGGTGCCCTGGCGATATTCGACGCCATTGGCGCGGCGTCCGTCGAACAGAATCCGCTGCGCCTGCGCCGATGTTTCGATATGCAGGTTGCCGCGGCCTTGCGCCGGACGCAGATAGGAAAACGCCGCGCTGGCGCGCCGGCCGTTCTGGGTGGTGGTCTGGAACCAACCGGCGCCTTCCTGAGTGGCGCCGTTGAAATCACGATTGGTGGGGATGCCGGTCTCGGCCGCGGCAACGATGAATGCCTCCGACAACGGATCGTCGTGCCGTGAATCCGACACCGGCAACGGGCCGCCGGTGCTGTGAAATTCATCCGGACCGCGCGTCTGGTTTTCGGCCTTCTTGAAGTAAGGCAGCACGTCGTCATAGCCCCAGCCGGCATTGCCGCGCTGCCGCCAGCGGTCGTAATCCTGATGCTGGCCGCGGACATACAATAGGCCATTGATCGAGCTCGATCCGCCGAGCACCTTGCCGCGCGGCTGAAATACGCTGCGACCGTCGAGACCGGGCTCCGGCTCGGTCTGGTACATCCAGTTGACGGTCTTGTCCTTGAACAGCTTGCCGTAGCCGAGCGGCACATGGATCCAGAGGTTGGTGTCCTTCGGGCCGGCTTCGAGCAGCAGCACCGAATGCTTGCCGTCGGCGCTGAGCCGGTTGGCGAGCACGCATCCGGCCGAGCCGGCGCCGACAATGATGTAGTCGAATTCAGGCGCGCCACCCGGCGCGCCGGATTGAGATGGATTTGCCATTTATTCTTTCGTTTCTTCCCTAGATCAGATCGTGAGACGACGCCGTTACGCCGTCTTGTCCAACGCCATCGGCTGCAATCCGAGCCGGCCGAACAGTGCCATATCCTTGTCGTTCTCCGGATTGCCCGCGGTCAACAGCGTGTCGCCGACGAAGATCGAGTTGGCGCCGGCGAAGAAGCACAACGCCTGCATCTCGTCGGTCATCGCGGTGCGGCCCGCCGACAGCCGCACCATCGATTGCGGCATCATGATCCGGGCAAGCGCCACGGTGCGCACGAAATCGATCGGCTGGATCGGGTCGGCATCGGCCAGCGGCGTGCCGGGAATCGGTATCAGCTGGTTGATCGGAACGCTTTCGGGATGTTCCGGCAGATTGGCCAGGGTGGTCAGCATCGCGATGCGGTCATCCGCCCGTTCGCCCATGCCGACGATGCCGCCGCAGCATACTTTCATGCCGGCGGCGCGGACGTTCTCCAGGGTCTCGAGCCGGTCGGCAAAATTCCGCGTCGTGATGATCTCGCTGTAATAGCGCTCCGAAGTATCGATGTTGTGATTGTAGTAGTCGAGCCCCGCGTGGCTCAGTTGTTCGGATTGTTCGCGATCGAGCATGCCGAGCGTCATGCAGGTTTCCATGCCGAGCGCCTTGACGCCCTTCACCATCGCGACCACCGCCTCCATGTCGCGCGGCTTTGGATTGCGCCACGCCGCACCCATGCAATAGCGGGTCGCACCACCGTCGCGGGCCTTGCGGGCTTCCGCGATCACCCGCTCGACTTCCATCAGCTTCGAAGCCGACAGTCCGGATTCGTGGTGCACCGACTGGCTGCAATAGGCGCAATCTTCCGGACAGCCGCCGGTCTTGATGCTCAGGAGACGGCTGAGCTGAACCCGGTTCGGGTCGAAATTCTGACGGTGTACGGTTTGCGCCCGGAACAGGAGATCGTTGAACGGCAGATGATAGACCGCCGATGCTTCGGCGACGCTCCACGGTTTGCGAAGCTCCGCACCGGAGTTCACTGATTTTCCGTCGGGCGGTGTGTCCTGATAGGTCGCAAGCGTCATGGTCTCTCCGGGGCGAAATTAGCGTGCCGAAACTCTGGCCAACGCCCCCCAAAGTCAAGCGCTGCCGCTCTTTTTTGGAGCCACCGGTGCACGCACGCCTGATGTGCGTGCACCAGCCCATGGCCTCATTTCGGACGAACCGCGTCCGCGGTGCCCTGGATGAACGCCTGGATCTTCACCACGTCGTCATCGCTCAACTTGCCGGTAAAATCAGGCATGCCCATGTCGCGGAACGGGCCCTTGAAGACGATGTCCTTCAAATTGGCGATGTTCTCGGTGGTGGTGTAGCCGAGGTTCTTGACGTTGCCGCCCTTGTCGACGCCGGGCACGCCATGGCAGGTGGCGCAGGCCTCGACATAGATCGATGTACCCGGCTCGACGTCCTTCGGATCGTATTTGACGCCGGCCAACAGATTGCCGATCTGGTACTTGGCGAAATCGGGCAATGGCGCCTTTCCGCCGACCGCGAAAGTATAGACCGTGCCCGGCCCTTCCTTGTCGGTGGCGCGCTGCGAGATACCGAACACGCCGCCCCAGCCGACCGCGACCGAGACGTATTGCACGTCGTCGATCATGTAGGTCGAGGCCGCCGCGACCACGCCGGTGCCGGTCGGAGTCTCCCAGAGCTTTTCACCCGACTTCGCGTTATAGGCGATGAAGCGACCGTCGGCCGTGCCCTGGAACACCAGGTTGCCCGCGGTGGTCAGGGTTCCACCGTTCCACGGCGCCACGTAATCGGCGTGCCACGCTTCCTGCTGCTTGACCGGATCCCAGGCGATCAGTTTGCCGAACGGCAGGTTTTTCGGCGGCGTCGCGTTTAGCATGAAGCCGATATTCCAGCCGGTGGTGGCGCCGAACTTGAACGGCGCGCTGGCGTTCTGCGCCAGCGTCTTTTCACCGGTGAGATTGAGCGGCACGCCCTGCGCCGGCAGATACACCAGGCCGGTCTGCGGATTGTAGGACATCGGATGCCAGTTGTGCGCGCCGTAGGGTCCGGGAATGCTGTCGAACGACTTGTCGGGCGAGCGCGCTTCGGCCACCTCGATCGGCCGGCCCTGTTGGCGTCGTAGCCGGTGGCCCAGTTCACATCGACGAAATTCTTTGCCGAGATGAACTTGCCGTTGGTGCGGTCGATGACGAAGAAGAAGCCGTTCTTCGGCGCGTGCAGGATCACCTTGCGCGGCTTGCCGTCGATCGTGATGTCGGCCAGGATCATCGGCTGGGTCGAGGTGTAATCCCAGTTGTCGCCGGGCGTTTCCTGGTAGTGCCAGATGTATTTGCCGGTATCGGCATCGAGCGCCACCAGCGAGGCGAGATAGAGATTGTCGCCGCCGGCCGGACTGCGCAGGTTGCGATTCCACGGCGCGCCGTTGCCGGTGCCGATATAGATCATGTTGAGGTCGGGATCGTAGGTGATGGTGTCCCACGGCGTGCCGCCGCCGCCATTGATCCACCATTTGCCGGCGGGATCCCAGGTCTTGGCCGCGGCCTCCATCGAGGCATCCTCGAACGGCTTGGAGGGATCGCCGGGCACCACGAACCAGCGCCACGCCTGATCGCCGGTTTCGGCGTCATAGGCGGTGATGTAGCCGCGCGCGCCATATTCGGCGCCGCCATTGCCGATCAGCACCTTGCCCTTGACGACGCGCGGCGCGCCGGTGATGGTGTAGGAATGCGAGTGATCGATGACGGTGTCTTTTTCCCAGACCTTCTTGCCGGTCACGGCGTCGATCGCGACCAGGCGTCCATCGTAGGCGCCGACAAACACCTTGCCCTTGTAGAGCGCGACGCCGCGATTGACGACGTCGCAGCAGCCTTTGTAGCCGAGCTCGCGATTGACGCCGGGATCGTAGGTCCAGATCCGCTTGCCGGTGCGGGCATCGATCGCGTGCACCACGCTCCACGACGCCGATTCATACATGATGCCGTCGACCACCAGCGGCGTCGCCTCGACGCCGCGGACGGATTCCAGATTGTAGGTCCACTTCAACCCGAGCTGTTTGACGTTGTCGGCGTTGATCTGGTTGAGCTTGCGAAAAGCGCGTCTCGGCATAATCGAGCCCGACGGTCGGCCAGTCCTTCGTGGTCGCCGCATTGGCCTTGATCGAATTGGCTGTCGATCGCTGACGTGACAGCCTTGATGTGCTCAGCCGACCCTTTCGCATCTTCGGCGCGCGCGCCATGAAGTGCCAATGCGCCAAGCCCGATGGCGAGCGCCGCCGGTGCAAGACCCGTCAGCGAAACCAGATCTCTTGCAAACCCAAGGAAAAAACGGCGAGCCAAAGCAACGCGCGGCACGAAGCGTGTCATCTCGTCCTCCCAATGGTCTCTGACGGACCTGATGCAATGGTATGCTCGCGCCAACAAGCGCGTCAACCAAACAGCGATTGGGGAGGAAGAATAATCGCGCGAACTTAATTCGCACCGCGACGATTTCCGCAAGACGAAATGCAGTGCACGTGACGTGCACTGCAGCAACATCGACTGTCGCGTTTTAGAACACAACCACCGAACGGATCGACTTGCCCTCATGCATCAGGTCGAAATCCCTTGTTGATCTCGTCGAGCTTCAGCACATGGGTGATCATCGGGTCGATCTCGATCTTGCCGTTCATGTACCAGTCGACGATTTTCGGCACGTCGGTGCGGCCGCGCGCGCCGCCGAAGGCCGATCCCTTCCAGACCCGGCCGGTGACCAGTTGGAACGGCCTGGTCGCGATTTCCTTGCCGGCTTCGGCGACCCCGATCACGACCGAGACGCCCCAGCCGCGATGACAGGCTTCCAGCGCCTGCCGCATCACCGTGGTGTTGCCGGTGCAGTCGAAGGTGTAGTCGGCGCCGCCATCGGTCAGGCCGACCAGATGCTGGACGATGTCGCCGTCGATCTTCTTCGGATTGACGAAATGGGTCATGCCGAAGCGGCGGCCCCATTCCTCCTTGGAGTCGTTGAGATCGACGCCGACGATCTTGTCGGCGCCGACCATCCGCGCGCCCTGGATCACGTTGAGCCCGATGCCGCCAAGGCCGAACACCACGACATTGGCGCCCGGCGTCACCTTCGCGGTGTTGACCACGGCGCCGACACCGGTCGTGACGCCGCAGCCGATGTAGCAACTCTTGTCGAACGGCGCGTCCTCGCGGATTTTCGCGACCGCGATCTCCGGCAGCACGGTGAAATTCGAAAACGTCGAGCAGCCCATGTAGTGGAAGATCGGCTGGCCCTTGTAGCTGAAGCGCGAGGTGCCGTCCGGCATCACGCCCTTGCCCTGGGTGGCGCGGATCTGGGTGCAGAGATTGGTCTTCTGGCTGAGGCAGCTTTTGCACTGCCGGCATTCCGGCGTGTAGAGCGGGATGACGTGATCGCCCGGCTTCACGGACGTCACGCCCGGTCCGATCTCGCGCACGATGCCGGCGCCCTCATGGCCCAGCACCGAGGGAAAGATGCCCTCGCTGTCGAGACCGTCGAGCGTGTAGGCATCGGTATGGCAGATTCCGGTGGCCTTGATCTCGACCAGCACTTCGCCGGCCTTGGGACCGGCCAGATCCAGTTCGACGATCTCGAGCGGCTTCTTGGCCTCAAAGGCGACAGCGGCGCGTGTCTTCATGGGTAGTTCCTTCATTCGCAGGGGCGTGGAGCGGTCTCACGCTTTCTAACTTGCAGGCATGGATCGTTATAGGGGGCAATGGAATACCTCCCCTGGAGTGGAGCAAGACATCCGCTGATTCCAGCCTGCATTTCGATGGCCAATTTCAATGGGTCAGGTATCCGCCAAACCGCCTTGTGCGGTGCAGCATTGTCGATCAAATGTGGTTTTTAGCAAGGTGCGATACGTGGCCGACGTCAATGCCGACGACTGGGTTTCATCAGCCCACCGCCCGATGGGCTTTCCCGAATTCGTTTTCGTGATCGCATCGATCATGGCCCTCAATCCATTGGCCATGGACATGATGCTGCCGGCGCTGCCGAATATCGCCTCGACATTCCACATCCTCGACGCCAACCGGCCGCAGGCGGTGCTCGCGACCTTCCTGCTCGGCTTCGGCGTCGGCCAATTCGTCATGGGGCCGCTGTCGGACCGGTTCGGACGCCGGCCGGTGCTGGTCGACGGCATGGCGCTGTATTGTATCGCCAGCGTGATCGCGATCATCGTCGAACTCGTTCGAGATGCTGCTGGTCGCTCGCCTGCTGGAAGGCATCGGCACTTCCGCCACGCGCGTGATCGCGACCTCGATCGTCCGCGATTGTTATGCCGGCCGCCGCATGGCCAGCGTGATGTCGCTGGCGATGATGGTGTTCATCGCCGTTCCCGTGATCGCACCCTCGCTCGGCCAGGCCGTGATGCTGCTGGCGGAATGGCACGGCATCTTCGTGGTGCTGACGGTGTACGGCTTTTTGGCGCTGATCTGGAGCGCGCTGCGGATGCCGGAAACGCTGCCGCTCTCGGCGCGCAAGCCGCTGACGGTGCGCGACGTCGCCAGCGCGTTCCGTCAAACCGTCACCAACCGGCAGACCATCGGCTACGCGCTCGCCGCCGGTTTCGTGCAGGGCGCGCTGTTCGCCCTGGTGTTTTCTTCGCAGCAGATCTTTACCGGCATCTTCGGGCTCGGCCGTTATTTCCCGCTGGCCTTCGCGGGTATGGCGATCGGCGTCGCGCTCGCGGGATTTATCAATTCGCGCGTGGTCGGCCGGTTCGGCATGCGGCTGATGTCGCATGGCGCGCTGACCGGGTTCGTCATCACCGGCGCTACGATGTTCGTTGCGGAGATAGCTGGCGTGCTGCCGCTGCCGCTATTCATGGCGCTCGGCGCTTTGATGATGTTCGAGTTCGGGCTGGTGTTTGCCAATTTCACCGCGCTGGCGATGGAACCGCAGGGCCACATCGCGGGCACCGCTTCCTCGCTGTACGGCTCGATCACGACGTTGCTCGGCATCGGCATCGGCGTCGTGATCGGCCAGGACTATGACGGCACGCTGGTGCCGTTCTCGACCGGATTTTTCCTGTGCGCGCTGGCGGCGCTGGCCGTCGTGACCTGGGCGGAAAAAGGCCGGCTGTTCAGGCCGCATCAAGCGGTGCCCGACCGGCCCTGATCCCGTCAGGCGAACCCGTACAATCGCGCGGGATTGTCGACCAGTATCTTGCGGCGCAGTTCGTCCGACGGCGCCCATTCGCCGAGCAGGTCGAGCAACTGGCCGTCGTCGGGCATATGGGTGTCGCCGTATAAATTGGGATGCGGCCAGTCTGTGCCCCAGACGCAACGATCGGGGGCGGCCTCGATGAAGCCGCGCGCCAGCGCCGCGACGTCGTCATAGGGATAGCCCTTGACCGAACTGCGATAGCCCGAAAGCTTGACGTAGGCCTGCCCGGATTGCAGCAGACCGGCGGCGGCGCGGAACTCGGCACTCGCGGTGCCGCGATCGCCCTGCACGCCGGCCATGTGATCGAGCACCACCGTGACCGGCAGCTTTCGAATGATCGGCGCGAGGTCCGCGATCTGCGCGCCATGGGTATAGAACTGGATGTGCCAGCCGAGCGGCGCCACTTTCGCGGCGAGGCTTTCGAGTTGCGCCAATGGCGTGCCATTGCCGCTCACCGCGTTGAAGCGAACGCCGCGGGCGCCCTGCGCATGCATCTGCTTGAGCATCGGGGCATCGAAGCTGTCGTCGATCACGACCACCGCGCGGGAATTGTCACGGCCGAGCAGATCGACCGCATCCAGCGTGCATCGGTTATCGGTACCGAAGGTCGAGGGTTGCACGATCACCATGCGACCGATGCCGATGGTGCGCGCCATCGCCTGATAGGCTGGCACGTTCGCTTCCGGCGGCGAGTAGGACCGGCCCGGGCTGAGCGGGTAGCGGTCATACGGTCCGTTGATGTGGAAGTGGCAATCGGTCGAATGGGCCGGCGCCTTCCAGTGCGGCGCCGACGTAGCCGCGCGCGGCGGCAAACACGGTTTGGTCATGCAAGTTTATCCTGAATACCGGCCGGGGATGGCCGCAACGGGGTTATCCCATCCGGCACGATCGAGGCAAGTGATCGGCCCTTGGTCTCGGGCAGCATCGCCAGCGCCAATAACATCAACCCGTAGGCCAATAACGAAAACAGCAGGATCGCGCCGCCCAATCCGAGCTTGCCGCTGAGGAATCCGACCAGCGCTGGGAACAGCGCGCCGATGGCGCGGCCGGAATTGTAGCAAAACCCCTGCCCCGCGCCGCGCACTTCGGTCGGATACAGCTCGGTCATGAACGGACCCATCGCCGAGAACATCATGTAGAGAATGAACCCGAGCGGTGCGCCGAGCACGAGCATCATGCCGTCGCTGATCGGCGCCGCCAGGTAGATCGCGACACAAATCACCGAGCCGATCGCCGAAACGATGAAGGTACGCTTGCGGCCGATCAGGTCGGCAAGGTACGCGCCGGCGATGAAGCCGAGGAACGCCCCGAAAATGTGGATCAGCAGATACGACCCGGTGTTCAGCGAACTCAGGCCGCGCTCGGTCTTCAGGTACGTCGGCAACCAGACCGACAGCGCATAGGAGCCGCCCTGTGCGCCGGTGACCATCAAAGCCACTTTCAGCGTGGTGGCGAGATAAGGCGGCCGCAGCACCGAGAATGCCTGGGCCAGGCCGTTGGCGCCGGAATCGCGGCGCGCGTTGAACACTTCCGGCTCCGCCATGCTGCGCCGGATCCAGAGCACCAGCAGTGCCGGCGTCAATCCGATCCAGAACATCACGCGCCAGGCGATGGTGTCGGGCAGCACCGCAAACATCAGCGTGTACAGCACCGCCGCGGCGCCCCAGCCGACCGCCCAGCCGCTTTGCACGAAACCGACCGCGCGGCCGCGATATTTGTCGCGGATGATTTCGCCCATCAGCACCGCGCCGGCCGACCATTCGGCGCCGAAGCCGAGCCCCTGCATCGCGCGCAGCACGAACAGCTGCTCGAAGTTTTGCGCGAAGCCGCACAGGAAGGTGAACACCGCGTACCACAGCACGGTGATCTGCAGCACGCGGACCCGGCCGTAGCGGTCGCTCAGCGCGCCGGCGAGCCAGCCGCCCAGCGACGAGACCACCAGGGTGATGGTGCCGAGCAGTCCCGCCTCGCCACGCGAGATCTGCCAGGTCGTCAGCAGGGTTGGAATCACAAAACTGTAGATTTGCACGTCGAGCGCATCCAGCGACCAGCCGCCAAAGCAGCCGGCCATGGTTCGCCGCTCACTCGCGTTGAGTTCTCGTATCCATTGAAACATCGTTTCCACCCCGTTCGGTTTTCTTTTTTTGAAATCTAGTCCGGAAGCTTCGCTCCCTCCTATTGCTTTTTTGGCCCGGCAGCTATCCGTCCCCACCGGGTTCGTGATGCGGCGCGACAGAAGGTGGCGACCGCCGGGCTTGGCCGCGACGGCCCGAGAGCGTATTAATCGTGCTCGGCAGTTCGCGTGCGGCCGCCTTAAAAGAGCCTTCCGCAAATCGAACCAATGCGCTTTCCGCGACTTTTCATCGGCACGAAACCCGGCGACACAAGTGGTGAACAGGAATGGCGACCATCCTGATCGGCTATGATTTTCATGCCCCGGAAGGTCCGGCGCACGACCAATTGGTCAAGGCGATCCAGTCGCTCGGCGTCTGGTGGCACCACCTCGAAACGATCTGGATCGTCAAATGCGAGCAGACGCCGGCCGCGATCCTCGATCAGCTCAAACCGTTCGTCAGCAGCGACGATCAATTGCTGGTCGTCGATATCACGGGAGACACGGCGGAATGGTCCGGCCTCAACGAAACCGGCAGCACGTGGCTGAAAAATAACGTCTGAGCCGAGTACCCGGATGGTTATTCGGCCGCCTCGCGCACCACGACGCCCTGCTCGATATCGAACTGCAGAATATCGTTGAAGCGGTTGAAGGCGCCGCACAGGGCGATGCGCCAGGTCAGTTCGACGATCTGGGCTTCGGAGAAATGCTCCTTCAGCCGGTTGAAGATCTCGTCGCGGGTCATGTTCCATTTGTTGGTGACGGCGATGGCGTATTCGACCACGAGCTTGTCGACGGCATCGAGTTCCGGATGATCCTTGTAATCGAGCAGTCGCTCGGCGCCCTCTTCCGACACGCCCTGGATCGCCAGCTTCGGCGCGTGATGCGAGACGCAATAGGTGCATTTGTTGAGCAGCGAGGCCGTGACCAGCGCCCAGTTCGAGATAACGCTTCGACAGCACCGCCTCGTCGGAGAGATCGACCAGCATCGACCACATATGTTTGAAGATCGGCGGCCGGTGCGCCATCACGCCGGCCTGGTTCTCGAACGCACCATAGGTGGTCATTTTGTCCCACAACGGCTGAAGTTCGGATGGCAGATCGTCCTTGGTCTTGATGGATATGCGGGACATGAATTCTCCTGGGATCGGGGTCGAGACCGGCCAGCACAGGCCGAAAGCGGCGCGCATGATCATCCGCGCCCTGCTATGGCGCAAGCATCATGATTTCAACCCGGCAATGCCCGGCTAGCGCGCGCCGGCACTCACATAGCGATCGCAGGACAGATCGCTGGCATCGATGTCGGGCGTCCGGCCGGACACCACATCGGCCAGCACGCGGCCGGAACCGCAGGCCATGGTCCATCCGAGCGTGCCGTGGCCGGTATTGGTGAACAGATTGGGCAAGGATGTTGCGCCGACGATCGGCGTGCCGTCCGGGGTCATCGGTCGAAGGCCGGTCCAGAAGCTGGCCCGCGACAGATCGCCGCCATCGGGAAACAGGTCGCCGATCGAACGCTCCAGCGTGCGGCGGCGCGCCGCACGCAGACGCAGACTGAAACCGGCCAGCTCTGCTGTGCCGCCCACGCGGATACGGTCGCCGAGCCGCGTGATCCCGACCTTGTAGGTTTCATCCATCACGGTCGAGACCGGTGCCGCCGCCGGATCGGTGATCGGTACCGTGATGGAATAGCCCTTGACGGGATAGACCGGCAGGTCGATGCCCAGCGGCCTCAACAAGCGCGGCGAATAGGATCCGAGCGCGGTGACGTAGCTGTCGGCGCTTAGCAAGCCCTCACTGGTTTCGACGCCCGAAACGCGGCCATTCTCGGTCCGCAGCCCGCCGATCGTGACGCCGAACCGGAAGCGCACGCCCATCGTCGCGGCAATGGTGGCGAGCCGTTGGGTAAACAGATGCGCGTCGCCGGTCTCGTCGCCAGGCAACCGCAAACCGCCGGCGATCTTGTCGTCGACTTTGGCCAAAGCCGGCTCGGCCCCGATGCAGCCGTTGCGGTCGAGCACTTCGTAGCGCACGCCGAAGGCATCGAGCACCGCGGTATCGCTGCCGAGGTGATCGAGCTGCTTCTGGGTTCGAAACAATTGCAGCGTGCCGCGCTCGCGATGATCATATTCGATGCCGGTCTCCGCGCGCAGGTCGCGCAACGCATCGCGGCTGTATTCAGCCAGTCGCACCATTCGGCTCTTGTTGGTGCGGTAGGCTTCCTCGGTGCAGTTGGCCAGCATCTGCGCCAGCCATAGCGCCAGCCTGGTGTCGGGCCGCGGCCAGATCACGAACGGACGGTGCCGCATCATCAGCCATTTGAGCGCCTTGATCGGGATCCCCGGGGCGGCCCAGGGCGCGGAATAGCCCGGGGAGACCTGACCGGCATTGGCGTAGGACGTCTCCAATCCCGCGCCGGGCTGGCGGTCGATGACTTCGACCTCGTGACCTGCCTTGGCCAGATAATAGGCCGAACTGGTGCCGATCACGCCACTGCCGAGGATCAGGATTTTCATGACATGCTCTCGCGGAAATCCGGATGAGATTAACCGCAGCAGACAATATTTTGCCGTCGCTCTATCGAATAATTCTGCTAAATTTAGCCAGCCGCGCAATTTTATGCGGACAAAAGGCTGGTTTCTGCGATGGACGATATCGACGAACGGATCATTGGACAGCTCAGGTCAGACGCCCGCATCAGCAATTCAGACCTCGCGGTGGCGGTCGGGCTGTCGCCATCGGCCTGCTTGCGGCGGGTACGCCAGCTCGAGGCGCGCGGCGTCATCCGCGGCTATACGGTAGTGCTGGATTCGCGGCGAGCGCGCGCCGGCACCGTGGTGTTCGTGCAGATCGCGCTGGAGCGGCAGACCGATGAGTGCTTCAGCCGTTTCGAGAAGGCCGCGCGCCGCTGCCCTGAAATCCGCGAGTGCTATTTGATGGCCGGTTCCTCGGACTATCAGTTGCAGATCGTGATCGACGATATGACCGAATATGAGCGGGTCCACCGCAACGTGCTTTCCGCGCTTCCCGGCGTCGCCCGCATCCAGTCCAGCTTTACGATCCGCCCGGTGATTCAGGCGCATCAGTAGAGGCTGAGCGGCCGAACTGTCCTTGGTATCTCGAAATGCAACCGCTGGGGCCAAAAACGGACAGACAAGGCACCCGTTCCCGTCTACCGAACCCTGCCCGAACGTCTTACCGGGCGGCTCACGTCATGGATCGTTGATGGAATCCTTCACGACGCG
The DNA here is from genome assembly GCA_963845435.1 of uncultured Alphaproteobacteria bacterium. Taxonomy (GTDB): domain Bacteria; phylum Pseudomonadota; class Alphaproteobacteria; order Rhizobiales; family Xanthobacteraceae; genus Bradyrhizobium. Next base: position 465,094 of record CAWJSD010000004.1, on the reverse strand, counting down.
TCAAATTATCATTCTGATCGCCGCGCTTCTGGTCAGCGGCGGGCTGACGGCCTGGGGCACGGTGTACGTGCTGCGGACTTTCGTTCTGGCGGATCCGAACGACCCGCTTGCCAAACAAGGCGGACTGTCGCCGGCCCAAATCATCACGAAGTAAAATCGCGCCTGAGCCGGATTCGCGAGATCATCGAGACAGGTCCCGAGGCCGAACGCCCTGACCGAGAAGACTTCAGGAATTGATTGCGGAATTCGCCAATCCCGAAAGCGCCGGCGACTTCGTCGAGAATGAGCCGGGTTGGAATGCCGCTCAACAATTTGCTGAAGCGGCCTTTGTCCTCGAAGCGTTCGCGGAACGGCGACATCGCGAACGCTTCCTTGAAACGCAGCAGGATGCCACCGGCGATATAGATGCCGCCGGTCGCGCCGATGCGTCAGCGCCAGATCGCTCGCGACCGTGCCGAGAAACCGGCAGAAATGGGTGAACACCGCGACGCAAATCGGATCGGTCCTGGCGATGGCGTGATTGGTGACATCGGCGGGCGTCATCGGCGCAGCGGGAACGCCTGCGATCGCACACAGCGCCTCGTACAAATTGACCAGGCCGGCGCCGGACAGCACACGCTCCGCCGAAACCCGTCCGAAACGGGATCGCAGCACCTCGATGATGTCGGCTTCTTCCCTGGTGCAGGCCGGCAAGGTGACGTGACCGCCCTCGCCCGGCACCAGTACCCATTTGCCTTCGCCATTCGGCACCAGCGAACTGACGCCAAGACCGGTTCCCGGCCCGAGCACCCCGATCGGACCACCAGTCCCGTCGCATTCCGGCCCGACCAGGAAGATGTGCTGACCCGGCAGATACGGCACCGACAGCGCGGTGGCCGCGAAATCGTTCATCACCACCAGCGAAGACAATTCCAGGCTCTGCTTTCAATTCATTGATCGAAAACGACCAGCCGTGGTTGGTCAGCGAAATGCGGTCGCCGAACACCGGCCCCGCGATCGCGAGCGCCGCTTCGGTCGGCCGCAGCGATGGCTCCAAGCCTTCGATATAGGCCATCAGCGCGTCATGCAGCGACGGATATTGCCCGACCTCGACATGCATCAGTTGCCGGTAGCCGCCGCCCTCCGCGATGGCAAAACGGGCGTTGGTGCCGCCGATATCCCCGATAACACGTGATCCTGCCAACGAAATTCTCCTGATCGCGCCGGGAGATCGCAAAAGCACCCGCGGCAAATCCACCCGGACGCGATATCGCCGATCGTCCGAGTCTGATCCGAAAAAGGTGGCGCGGAATGACCGGTAAAGCAAGCCGGGCAGCGTCGAGGCCAAGTGGAACCGGCGAGCATCGCGTCGTTCGATTCGTCGGCGTTTTCTATCCGTCGCATGGTACCGCGCGGGCCAGCGAGCACCGACCCGCTGCCTTGACTAATTGATCTTGATGCCGACATCGGCAATGAGCTTGCGCCATTTGGCCTGTTCGCCGGCGATGAAAGCCGTGAACTCCTGCGGTGTCATGCTTTGCGGCTCGGTGCCCGCCGCGCTCAGCCGGTCGCGTACCTCGGGGCGCGCCAGGATCGTCGCGACCTCGGCGCTGAGCTTGTTGACGAGATCGTCGGGAACACCCGATGGCGCAACCAGGCCATACCATGTGGTCACGTCGAAACCCGGCAATCCGGATTCCGCGACGGTGGGAACGTCGGGCGCCAGCGCGGCCCGGTGGTTGCCGGAAACGGCGATCCCGGTCAGCTTGCCGGACTTCGCCAGCGGCAGCGCGGTCGGCAAATTGTCGAATACCAGATTGACCCGGCCGGCGATCACCTCCGTCAGTCCTTCCGGGCCGCCGCGAAACGGCACATGCGTCATCTGGATGTCGCCCATCTTCTCGAACAGTTCGGCGGACATATGCGGCGAGGAGCCGACGCCATAGCTGGCGTAAATCAGGTTGTGCGACTTGGCATAGGCGAGCAGTTCGGAGACGGTCTTGACCGGAATCGAGGGATGGACCAGCAGCATGTTCTGGATCTTGGCGGCAAGCGAAATCGGCTTGAAGTCCTTGCCCGGATCGTACTGCGTCTCCTTGATGATATACGGATTGATCGCAAGCGCGGCGCTCGACCCCATCAGCAGCGTATATCCGTCCGGCGCGCTGTGCGCGACCTCGGTGGTGCCGATCGCGCCGCCCGCGCCCGGCCTGTTTTCGATCACGACCGGCTGCCCCCAGTCAGCCGAGATGTTGTGACCGATCTCGCGCGCCAGCAGGTCCGAGGTACCTCCGGGCGTAAAGGGAACGATGATCTTGATCGGCTGCGTCGGATAGGTCTGCGCCGGGGCCGCGGATGAAGCCACAGACAACATCACGGCAATAACGACGCCAAGCAGCCGGATAACCATCAAGCATTTCCTTCTTCTGGTGGGGTTGAGCGTTCGCGCCGGTTCAGCCACGAATGGATTTCAGACGCGGCATCACGTGCTTGGCGAACCGTCGCATTTCGTTTTCGAACGGCTGAAACTGCATCAGCAGCGTTTCGATGCCGGCACTGTGGAATTGAACGATGCGCTCCGCCACCGTGTCATAGCTGCCGACCAGTCCTGCCGCGGTGCCGCCATTGGTGCCGACGCGCTCGAACTTCGCCATGGTCTTGCGCATCGCGACCTTGTCGTCGGAGTTCGCCTTGACGAACGCACGTACATCTTCATCCTCGCGCTGCCAGCGCCAGCAGCCGCCGGTACGCGGCATCGGCCTCTTCCTGGGTCTCCCGTGCGATCACGAAGGCGGACAGGCCGAACCGCAACGGCTCGCCCTGGCGCGGACGGCCGCCGACATCGGCGATCAGCGCCGCGACATCGGCAAGCGGCTGGCCGTTGATGAACCAGACGTCGGCCTGCGCGGCGCTCAGCACGCGCGCCGGCTCCGATTCACCGCCGACATAGATCCGCGGCCGGCTGCGATAACTGTCCTTCGGCAGCAGCGCGTAGTCTTCGACATGGATATGCTTGCCGTTGAAATTGACCCGCTCGCCGCGCATCAGCGCCTCGACCACCGTCGAGCCACTCGGTGCCATAGGCATAGCGCTCGTCATGTTCGAGAAACGGAATGCCGGCATTGACGATCTCGCGCCTGTTCCAGGCGTTGACCAGGTTGATCGCGAAACGGCCCTTGCTGATGTGCTCGATCTGCATCGCCATCTTGGCCAGCACGACCGGATTATAGAGCATCGGCTTGATCGCGGTGATGATCTCGATCCGGCTCGACAGCGCGGCCAGCGCCGCCGCCGAGGTCCAGGCTTCGAGCTGGTCGAGATCGTCGCGGTGCGGATTGGCGGTGTGCTGGGCGATCAGCGTGCAGTCGTAGCCGAGCGCCTCGGCTTCCAGCACCAGGCGGCGGTTGCGGTCCCAGGAGGCGTCGTAGGGCTCCTCCGGATCGTTCAGCGCGGCGCGGTTGCCGTGAACCAGAGCCCAGATACCGAGGCGAAGAGGGTGTGTCATCGTATTACTCTGCTGCTGCGGACGGCGAAAACGTCCAATGAGAATGCGGTCAGGCCATCGATCCGAATTGGCCGTGACAATAAATAAGGGGCTCGGCCGTGCTATAGCGGGCGGCGACGATCCGTCCCACGACAATCGTGTGGGTGCCGAAATCGGTTTCCGCCGCGATGACGCATTCGAGAACCGTTTCGCAGTCCTCGATCGTCGGAACGTCGGTTGCGCCCGGTCGCACCGGTACACCGGCGAACGGATGCTCCGGACGACCGGCAAAATGCATTGCGAGGGGCTCCTGGCCTTTTGCGAGAACATGGACGGCGAACACGCCGCTGTCGCGAATGATCGCGTGCGAGCGATTGCTTCGGTTCACGACGACGAGAATGGAAGGCGGCTCCGCCGAGACGCTGCACACGGCGGTCGCGGTCATGCCGTTGGCTCGGGTTTCGTGGCGCGAAGTGATCACGCAGACCGCCGATGCCAACCCGCGCATCGCGGCTTTGAAATCGGTGGGAGCAATGGTCGGAAGCCCGGCAGCGACGTCCTGCATCAGCCCGCCAAACGATCGTCGGATGAACCGAATGCCCAAATAATCACCGTTGTTGCATCCTCAACGTGCAGGTGTATCCTGCTTTTTCCAGGCTAAACCGTGTAACGCGACAAGTGAAATTTATAAAAATTTGGGCTTACCTTAGTAGCGTTTATGATGGTTGCGCCGTTACTCGACCTTTCACTGCTGCGGACTTTCGTTCTTCTGGCGGAGGAAGGCAGCGTGACGCGCGTGGCGCAGCGGCTCAACCGCACACAGCCCGCCGTTAGCCTTCAACTTAACCGGCTCGAACAACTGGTCGGCTGCAAGATCTTCGAGACCAGCCTGCGCCGGCCCAAGCTGACGTCGCACGGCGAGACGCTGCTCGACTACGCGCGCAAACTGCTCGACCTCGATCACGAAGCACGCGCCCGGCTGCGTTCGGACGAAGTATCGGGCCGCGTCGTGCTCGGATGTCCGGATTTGTACGCGGCCTATCTGCTGCCGCGCACCCTGGCGCGCTTCCAGGCCTCTTATCCGAATGTCGAAGTCACGGTCTATTGCGCGCTCAGCCGCAAGGTCGCCGAAGTGATGGAGAATGGCGATATCGACGTCGCGGTCGTCACGCATATGCCGGATATCGATCCGCATCTGACCAATGTCACGCTGCTTCGCCGCGAGAAACTGGTATGGCTCGGCGCCGAAGGCGGATCGGCGCATCGGCGCGATCCCCTCCCCGTCGCCATGTTGCCGGAGGGCAATCGATACCGACGACTTGCCTTGAACGCCCTGGACGCGCAGGAGCGCCAATGGCGGATCGCCTGCGTGTCCGAAAGCATCGCCGGTCTGCAGGCGATGGCGCTTTCGGATGCGGCCGTGATCGTGCTGGCGCAAAGCGTCGAGGTGCGCGGGCTGCGGCAATTCGATCAGGGCGACGGCTTGCCAACGCTCCCCGAAGTCGAACTGGCGCTATGGCATCGCCAGCATGGCTCCTCCGCGGCCGACCATCTGGCATCCTATATTCTGGGCGAACTCGCGTTACCGCTAGGATTGAGGTTCAGGGCGCCGATAACGCCGCCGAAACAGGCTCAATCGGAACGAATCCGAGCTCCTCGGCTTAAATCGGCGTCATCAAGATTTCGACAACACCGGCCTACAGTCTCGGCCTCGACCGGGCCGTTGCTATACTCTCTCCCGGTCGAACCTGCGAACAAGGAGACTCCCATGGCTGATGCGACGCCTACTTCGCCCATCAAGACGGTTCCCGCGCCGCGCGATCAGCATTTGCGGGACATGGCCGATTGCATCCGGTTTCTTTCGATGGACGCCGTGCAGCAGGCCAAGAGCGGTCATCCCGGCGCGCCGATGGGCATGGCTGACATCGCGACGGTCCTGTTCAAGGAGTTCATGCAGTTCGATGCAGCGGATCCGCACTGGTTCGATCGCGACCGCTTCGTGCTGTCCAACGGTCATGCCTCGATGCTGCTTTACAGTCTGCTCTATTTGACCGGCGTCAAGGACATGAGCCTCGACGAGCTGAAGCGATTCCGCCAGATCGACAGCAAGACTGCCGGCCATCCGGAATACAAGCATGCCGATGGCATCGAGACCACCACCGGCCCGCTCGGCCAGGGCATCGCCAACGCGGTGGGTTTTGCGCTGGCCGAACGCATTCTCAACGCCAAATTCGGCGACCAGCTTTGCAAGCACTGGACTTATGTCTTTATGGGTGACGGCTGCCTGATGGAAGGGATCAGCGAGGAAGCGATCTCGATGGCCGGCCACTACCAGCTCGGCCATTTGATCGCGTTCTGGGACCATAATTCGATCACGATCGACGGCCCCACCGACCTTGCAGTCTCCGACCTCGAGATCGAGCGCTTTCGTGCCTCCGGCTGGCATGTCCAGGAGATCGACGGGCACGACACCGATGCGATCCGCAACGCCATCACCGCCGCCCGCGCCGTGACCGACAAGCCGTCGATGATCGCCTGCAAGACCATCATCGGCTTCGGCTTCCCGACCAAGGCCGGGACCCAGAAGGCCCATAGCGACGCCCCCGGCGAGGACGAAATCGCCGGCGCGCGCAAAATCCTCGGCTGGGATTCGCCGCCGTTCGTGATCCCCGAGCCTTTGATGCGCGAGTGGCGCGAGATCGGCGCCAAGGGCAACGAGGCGCGCATGGCCTGGGCCGATCGCGTGAAAGCGGCGCCGGCCGAACTGCGCGCCGAATTCGAGCGCCGCAACGACGGCAAATTGCCGGCCGATTGGCAGAAGGCGATCGCCGCGGCCCGCGCCGAGTTCGTCGCCAGCGGCAAGGAAATGGCGACGCGATCCGCCAGCGGCGCGGTACTCGATCATCTCGCCGCCGCAATTCCCGAATTGCTGGGAGGTTCGGCTGACCTGACGCCCTCGAACAACACCAAGGCCAAGGGCATGGTCGAGGTCAAGCCCGGCGAATACAAAGGCACCTACATGCATTATGGCGTGCGTGAGCACGGCATGGCCGCCGCGATGAACGGCATTGCGCTGCACGGCGGCCTGATTCCGTATGGCGGCACTTTCCTGTGCTTTTCGGATTACTGCCGTCCTTCGATCCGGCTCGCGGCGCTGATGCAGATCCGGACCATCTTCGTCATGACGCACGATTCGATCGGCCTCGGCGAGGATGGCCCGACCCATCAGCCGGTCGAGCACCTCGCGGCGCTGCGCGCCATCCCGCACCTTGCGGTGTATCGCCCCGGCGATCCGGTCGAGACCGCCGAGTGCTGGGAGGCGATCCTGAACACCCCGCGCCAGGCGGCCCTGCTGGCGTTGTCGCGCCAGCCGATGCCGCTGCTTCGCCGCGAGGCCGGCAACGAAAACAAATCGGCCAAAGGCGGTTACGTCCTGCTGGAGGCCGAAGGCGGCGAGCGCAAGCTCACCATCCTGAGCACCGGCTCGGAACTGCACCTTGCGGTCCAGGCCCGCGAGACGCTGCAGAAGCAAGGCATTCCGACGGCGGTGGTCTCGATGCCGTGCCGACTGCTGTTCGAAGCGCAGGATCCCGCCTACAGGAAAGCGGTGCTGGGCAAGACCCGCGCCCGCGTCGCCGTGGAAGCCGCCGTTGAACTCGGCTGGGAGCGCTATATCGGCCTCGAAGGCCGCTTCGTCGGCATGCACTCGTTCGGCGCCTCCGGCAAGATCGCCGACGTCTACAAGAAGTTCGACATCAACGCCGAAGCGGTGGTCCGCGCCGCAAAGGAAACATTGGCCGAAGTCGCCGCGCTCTGACGGGGCGCGGCGAACATCGTCAGGTGAATCGGCTTTCGCGAGCTAAACCGGAAGCGAGTTAAACCGGAAGATCGTGTCTGGCCTGGGCGGCCGCGTCAAAGATTCGGATTTGAAGCATCGGGAAGCGGCGCTTCAACTCGATCGCGCCGTGCTCGGCGCCCTCGCGGGTGCTGAACTCGGTCTTGATGCGACCATCGATTTCGAGGGCGAAACCATTTTTAGGCAGTTCGGTCGTTCGGTTGGGCATTCGAAATCCGTATCAGGTAGCGCAATGTCCGATTTGGTTACGGTGATTCCGGCACGGCCGACAAGGCTGTTCTGGGAAACGAAATTATGATGTGGATGAGCGATCCGTTTGAGCTGCAGCGCTTTGTGGATGCACAGGCCTCGGTCTACCCGCAGGTCGTCAAGGAGCTGTCACGCGGCCGCAAGCAGAGCCATTGGATGTGGTTCATATTCCCGCAGATCGCGGGGCTCGGTTTCAGTTCGATGGCGCAGCGCTTCGCGATCGGTTCGCGCGCCGAGGCGATGGCTTATCTCGCCCACGACGTGCTCGGGCCGCGCCTCGTCGAGTGCGCGCGTCTTGTCGTAGCGGCGAACGCCAGAACGATCTCCGACATCATGGGGTCACCGGACGATCTGAAATTCAGGTCATCCATGACATTGTTCGACGCGGTCTCGAACCAGCCGGTTTTCGCCGAAGCGATCGCGACCTTTTACCCGGACGGAAAGGACGCGGCGACGTTGGATATTTTGCAAGGCAGTGCCGCCGGCGAAAAGGCAAAACCTTAAAGCCAGCCGCGATCCTTGCTGGATCAAAACGGCAGGCCCATCGCCGGTGGTCGCTTTCTCGGCGTGAACCTGTTCGCCACCGCCAGCGATGCGCGCTCGTTGGTTTCGAGTGCGATCTTTTGCGCCAGCACGACATCGCCCGGCACCAGGGGAATGTCGGTGACAAAACAATAGCAGACGCGTGCCCGGCCCTGATCGTCCAGCTCATCGATATTCATCGATGAGCCGTAGTGGATCCGATATCGTTTGCCGGAATCGCAACCAACGACATCGAAATAACCCGCAGCTTCGAATTGCGCGAGCTGCTCAGGCGATAGCCATTCCTTGACCAGCTTGAGGCCACGGGCCTCGCTGTCATCCCTCAGTCGCGCACCTAGGCTCGCGCACAAGGCACGAATGCGCGAGCTTGCCCCCGCCACTCTCCTGCGGAACAAGAACATCTTGTCGCGATACGATCAGCCGCCAACGAGGCGGGGATAGAACAGGGTTTCTTCAGCTGTCGGATCGAACGTCCTGGCCAGCGCGACTTCGCCGGTGGACGTTCTGGTCGCTGCGGTAAAGCCAACCGCCGTAAGGGCCCGGAACCGCTCTTCCGCCTTCAGAAGCGCTTCCGCATCGGCACCGTCGAAATGATGCCGGGTATCGCCGGTGTGATCCATTACGATTTGAGTTGCCATTGCTAGATCCTTGAGTTCGAGGTTGTCCAGCCACGTGCACCATAACAGCAAACTTCATGCCGAATTGCCAATGCCAATTTAGTCAATCGCGCATGCGGAACCAAAGAAGCGGCCGTCGCCGAACCAGCAAACGACGAGGGAGTTCGTTGAAACTGTGACAGTGTCGCAAAGGCCGCGTGGCGGCGTCACCGTGAAAATGATTGGCCATCCAGCGCGTGATCTGCTGCGATCAAAACATTAATAAAAACAAGCAAATTGGCATTCGAATAATCGCCTCTGATGTTGTCCGAATTCCGTGGTCGCGGATGCGGATCAACGCATCGCGATGAGAGCGCCGCGAAGCTCATAGCTGGCGATGAGCGGATTCCAGCCCACCGTTGGCGCGCGGCTCAAGCGAACGTTGGGCACCCGCAGCAATTTATCGAGAAAAATTGCGGTTTCCTGAAGTGCCACGGACGCGCCGGGACAACGGTGTGGCCCATCGCCAAAGCTCATCAGGCTGCCGGATGCCTTTCCGGCGCTCATTTCGCGGCCGACTTCAAATTGAAACGGACATCTACCGGCGGCATCGGGGTCCATATTCGCGGAGCGAACGTCGACCGCAATCAGGGCGTCGGCCGGGATCGTTGTCCTGCCATCATCGCTTTCGAATGTCAGTTCGCGTTCGGCCCGGCGATAAAGCGCCCCGACCACCGGCTCCAGCCGAAGCACCTCTTCCAGCACCGCGATCCGGTTCGGCTCGTCACCATCAAGAAACCTGTGGCGCAGATCGTCGCGTTCGAACAAATGCCAGGCCGCCATGACGATGAACTCGCGTGTGGTCGCCATGCCGGCCGCGCCATAGGTAACACACTCGGTGAGGATCTCCCGATTAGAATAGCCTTGGTCGATCAGGTGCGAGATCAGGTCGTCTCGACGGGATTGCCGCCGGGCCCGGATCGCCGGACGTACGTCGTGCCGGTAAAAGGCCAGCATCCGAAACTGGCCCCTGATAAAACTCACGAACGCCGAGAAATAGTTCGCACGTGATCCGTTCATCGCAAAGAAGCGGTTCAGGCGGCGCGCCATCCCCAACTCGTCGCTGTCGGTGAGTCCGATGATCCGGGCGGCCACGGCAACGGCCATTTCCAGGCTCATGTCGTCGAGTTCGCCCCGGCCCGCGGCGCAAAAACGCCCCACGAGCCGTTCGCTCAGGTTTTGCATCAGTTCGCGATAGCGGGTGCTGACCACCTTGGGCGCAAAGAACCGCGCGGTGGCGCTGCGTTGTTTCTGATGGGCTTCGCCGTCCTGAAACAGTACCGGTGCATGCTCCCGGCCGGCAAATCGCTCGATCAATTCGGCCCTGAAGCCCGCCTGGCGCGTGCCGTTGCTGCGCAAAATCTGGCGCGCGAGGCTGAAGCTCTCAATACGGAATATTTTCCCGGTATCTAGACGGACTGCGCCGGCCTGCGCAGCGGCGTGCGATTTCCGCTCATCGGCCGGTATGCCGGAGGATGTGGTGGTCAAGGCTGCTTACTCTGATCGATTTGATTGGGTCGCCGTCGGAAACGACCAGCATCGAAATGGCGGCCGAGGATCTCGCGACGCGACAACGATGCCCAATGTGCCAACGAGAAGTGGTAGCGAGAGAGGGACTCGAACCCCCGACCCCAGGATTATGATTCCCGTGCTCTAACCAGCTGAGCTACCTCGCCACACGGTTCGCAGTGGCGGATATACACCGCGGTCGCGAACGCGCGGCATATAAGAAGCCGCTCAGGGGCCTGTCAAGCAAACCCGGCGATTTCGGTAAATCACTGCCAACGCGCCGCTATTTCGGGCGAACCGAAGGGTCGCCGCCGGGACTACCGGGCGGCGGGATCACCGGCATGCTGCCAGAGCCTGCGCTGGGCGCCGGGGCATGCATCTGGGGATCGACATTGTCAGGCGGACACAGTACCCCATCGGACTTCGCCAATTTGTCGCCGAGCGGCGCCTGGCTTTGCCCCGTTGTCGTGCCTTCCGGGGCAATATTGCCCTGCGCGGTGGTTTGGGTAGGCGCGCAGCCGCTGGAACGATCGGCGGTCGGCTGTACGGCATCATGGGCCGGTGGTGCCGGCGGGGTCTGGGCGCTGGCCGTGCCGCAAAGCGCGATCAGGACACCCGACAGGAAGATTGTGCGTTTCATCTGCATGCCGGGAAAACAGCCCACCTCGGTAGAGGTTCCGCGACGGAAGCTGATTTAACCTGGCGCCGAATTCTCAAGCCTTGCGGTAGCGGATCAGCGAGAAATGCCCCATCGGCGGCATCGGGCGGCGCTCGGTCAGGCTGACGCCGCCATGCCGCGCGGCCCAGTCGACCAGCCGCGCCCAGGGAAACTCGGGCCGCCAGCCGAGCCGGCGAGCCAGCGGCGCGAATGCCAGTTCGAAAATCCGCCGCGGCCCGCTTTCGGCGCCGATGTGATTGACCAGGATCAGCTCACCACCGGGTTTCAGCACCCGGATGAAGTCATCAAGCGTACGTTCGGGATCGGGCACCGCGGTGATGACATATTGCGCCACGACCGCGTCAAAAAACGAATCCGGGAAAGCCAGATTCTTGGCGTCCATGACCGCCAGGGTTTCGACATTGGAGAGCGCTAGCGCCTGCACCCGCTGCTGCGCCTTGCGCAACATCGGTTCGGAAATATCGACACCGTATAATTTGGTGGTGGGAGAATAATCCGACAGCGACAGGCCGGTGCCGACGCCGACATCCAGAATCCGGCCGCCGATCTTGTCGGCCTCCGCAATCGTCGATTGGCGGCCTTGATCGAACACCTTGCCGAAGACGAGGTCATAGACCGGCGCCCAACGCCCGTAAGCTTTTTCGACCCTCGCGCGGTCGATATCCCCAGCCATGCCCCCGCCTTGAGTTTAGTATCCGTGCATTCTAACCGCGCACGGCCTCGACCAGCGGCGCTACCGGCTTCATCGCCACGCGTCGCGCGCTTGCGCTCTGAATGAATCCGCCGCCGAGCACGCGCGCCTGGCCCGCGGCCGCATCGTAGAACACGCAGGCCTGCCCGGGCGAAACGCCCTCTTCGCCCGCAACGAGTTCGACTTCATAGCCGCCATCGACCGCACGCAACCAGGCCGGCTGCGGCGCGCGGGTCGATCGCACCCGCACGAAGATTTCCAGGCCATCACCGACCGCGCGATGGAGGTCGCCATCGCCGATCCAGTTGAGATCGCGTAGCGCGATGCGGTCCATCCGCAGCGCCTCGCGCGGTCCGACCACGACGCGCCGGCTCGCGGCATCCAGCCGCACCACATAAAGTGGCGCCTCGGCGGCGATGCCGAGGCCGCGGCGCTGGCCGACGGTGAAATGCACGATGCCCTGGTGCCGGCCGATGACATGACCGTCGAGATCGACGATGTCGCCGGGCTCCATCGCATTCGGCCGCAACCGGCCGATGATGTCGGTGTAGCGGCCGGTCGGCACGAAGCAGATATCCTGGCTGTCCTGCTTGTCCGCGACCTCGAGCCCGAAGCGCCGCGCCAGTTCGCGCGTCTGCGGCTTGGTCATGTCACCCAGCGGAAAGCGCAGGAAATCGAGTTGCTCGCGCGTGGTCGCGAACAGGAAATAGCTCTGGTCGCGATCGGCGTCGGCGGCGCAGACCAGCGCGCGCGATCCATCACCGAGCCGGCGCGAGGCGACATAATGTCCGGTCGCCAGCGCCGAGGCGCCGAGTTCACGCGCGGTCTTGAGCAGATCGCGAAATTTGACCGAGCGGTTGCACTCGATGCACGGCACCGGCGTCTCGCCCGAGGCGTAGCTGGCGGCGAAATTGTCGATCACGGATTCCCGAAAGCGGCTCTCGTAATCCAGCACGTAATGCGGGATGCCGAGCCGCTCGGCGACATTGCGGGCGTCGTGGATGTCCTGCCCGGCGCAGCAGGCGCCCTTGCGGTGGGTCGCTGCACCGTGATCGTATAACTGTAATGTAATACCGACGACATCGTAACCTTCCGACTTCAACAGCGCAGCTGTCGCCGACGAGTCGACGCCGCCGGACATGGCGACCACGACCCTGGTGTCCTGCGGACGGCCTTCGAGATCCAAACTGTTGAGCATGGTTCCGGTCATCAATGCGATCATCGCGGCGCTAAAACCGCAGGATCAAACCCAAATCTCGATCTTCCGAAGCTTTGCAGAAGCTCCAGCCCGAGCGAGATCGGAATGGTTGAAAAGCTCTCCTTTAATATAGGCCGGATTCCCGTCAGGCAATCAGCCTCCCGACCGTTGTGGGCCGATTTACGGGCCTTTCGCGCGGTTCCGGGGGCTTCTGCTCCGGCCGAACGGCAAATCTTGCCGAAGGGCAAAAAGAGAGCCCCTGCAATTGCCGTCCTCGAACCCCAGATGGAAGCCTAACTATCTGAATTTTCAATATATTTTGTAATGGCCCGCTCCTTGCTGATATCAGGCTAGATCGACCGCAAGAGGCCTTCCGTGCAGAGCGTTACGTCAGAAACAGCCGCCAATGTATCCTACCCGAGCGCTCCGCCGCGCAGATCGGCGCCGGAGCAATCCCCCGGCAATGATCTCTTCGCCGGACTGGTCAACAGCAATACCGCGGCCGACGCCAACAACAGCGCGATCCAGGCGCAGCAACAGCAATCCGCCGCGCAAAACTGGACGAACAACGGCCCTTCCGCCTCCGATAACAGTCGCTGGAATAATTCGGCGCCGTCCAACCAGACGCCGAACAACAATAATGCGAACAACAACAATAACTCCAGCAATCAGAACCAGAACGACAACAACAGCCCGGCTTCCAACAGCAGCACCGATGCGAGCGGCAGCAGCAACGCGCCACCGCGTTCGCGGGGCAAGTCCAGCGATTCGAAAGACAATTCCGGGGATTCATCGTCCAGTTCATCGACGGCCGACGCCTCCTCCACCAGCACAACCGATTCAAGCGGCGGCACGACCACCCCGACAACGACGGATGGAACCGGCATTGCCGTGCCAACCCCGACACCGATCGCGGTGGCCATTGCCGTTGCGGCCCCGGTGACGACCACCCCCACACCGACGCAGGCCTCCAGCACCGGAATCGGTACGGCACCACTTGCGATCGCCGCCGCCGCAATCGCCGCCAGTCAGTCCGTGACCGCATCACCCGTGATCGGCGCGGCCTCCCCAACAGCCGCACCGTCGGATAGCGACGCAGCCGACCCCACCGCGGCCACAACCACAGACACCGCCACCGCTCAGACTGCGAAGACCGCCGCGCCGACGGCGACCACCGATCAAGCCACCACTGGACCAACCAATCGAACCGCAAATCAGCAAGCGGCGACCGCCGACCCGACCGCCGCAACCGTGGTTGCGACACCGGCGCCGGCCGGCCCGAAGGGTTCGAGCACCAAATCGTCGGCCACCAGCCAAACCGACGCCAAGGCTGCGACCGATGGTTCGGATCAGACCGGCCAGGCCACGACGGCCGCGCCACAACCCGCCATCGCCGGCAAACAGGATGCCGCGGCCGGCACGACGGACGCCGCGAACGCGGCCGGCACCGCCGCCGGTTCGAGCACCACTCCGGCCGTCGCCGCGCCGGCTCACGAACATGCCGCGGCGACCACCACGGAACGTTCGGCAACCGCTTCGGTCGATGCCAGCGCCCAGGTCGCCGGCGCCGTTCCGCAGCAGGTCGCCCCCAATGGCATCAATTCGGTCGGCACCGCATCGCTGACCGCCACCGCCGCCACCCATACCGTGCCGGTCAGCGGGCTCGCGGTCGAGATCGCGGCGCAGGTCAAGAACGGCAAAAGCAGTTTCGAGATCCGGCTCGATCCGGCCGAACTCGGGCGCATCGATGTCCGCATCGATGTCGACCGCAACGGCCAGATGACCTCGCACCTCACGGTTGAAAAGCCGGAGACGCTGGCGATGCTGCAGCAGGATGCGCCGCAATTGCAGCGCGCGCTCAACGATGCCGGTTTCAAGACCGGCGACAGCGGCCTTCAATTCAGCCTGCGTGACCAGTCCTCGTCCGGCCAGAACAGCGGCAATGACGGCGGCAACCGCAACGCGCAGCGGCTGGTGATCAGCAATGACGAAACCACCCCCGTGGTGACCGCGGGACGAGGCTATGGCCGGATGCTCGGATCGAGCAGCGGCGTCGATATCAGCGTTTGAGGAGACGGATATGACCACTACTGTTGGAGCAGCCAATTCCGGCTCGACCGTCGTTTCGGGAACGACGCCCCTGCCGGCCTCTTCGTCGGGGTCTTCTTCATCGGCCTCGTCGGCCAACGCGCTGGCGTCGCAGCAGATCGCCGGCAATTTCCAGAGCTTCCTGACCCTGCTGACGACGCAATTGCAGAACCAGAACCCGCTCGATCCGCTCGACACCAACCAGTTCACGCAGCAATTGGTCGAATTCGCCGGGGTCCAGCAGCAGCTCAACACCAACGACTCGCTCTCGACTCTGGTCTCGCTGCAGCAGGCCACGCAATCGACCGAGGCGCTGTCCTATGTCGGCAAGACCGCGATCGTCAAAGGCAACGTCGCCACCATGAACAGCAGCGTCGCGGTCTGGGCGGTCAGCGTTCCCACCACCTCGGTGATGAACGTCTCGATCGCCAACAGCACCGGGCAGACCGTGTTCACCGGCGAATACAACGTCTCCGCCGGCAATAACCAGCCGTTCGAGTGGAACGGCCAGGGCAATGACGGCACGCAATGGCCCGACGGCAATTACACTATGACCGCCACCGCCAAGGACTCCTCTGGCAACACGGTCGGTGTCACCACAGCGGTGGGCGGCGTGGTCAGTTCGGTCGACCTCACCCAGTCGCCGCCGCTGCTGACGATCGGCGGCCAGACCTACACCATCAGCCAGGTCGAGAGCATCGTGAACCCGACCGGGACCACCGGCACCAGTGGAAGCAGCGGCAGCAGCAGCAGCAACTAACCGACCGCGGTGAGCCGATTCGGCGCCGTTCATCCTCCGTTTGTCTCCAAAACCGCCTCACCCGGGCGCCAGAAATGGCGCTCGGGCGGCGGTGTCACGGCATTTTCAAGGAAATTCGCATTGAACGCTTGGGCTTAGGCAAATTTTAAGTTGCGGCTCGTAAGTTCTTACCGTGAGTTCAGTGGTTGAGAGTTTGTGAGTACGCCATGACAGAACCCCATCGCCCGAGGGTAAAATACGTCATCGGGCCTGACGGTAGTCCCTTAACAATTGCGGATTTGCCCGCACCCGGAACCAAACGGTGGGTTATTCGCCGGAAGGCCGAAGTCGTTGCCGCGGTTCGCGGCGGACTGCTCTCCCTCGAGGAGGCCTGCAGCCGCTACACACTGACCGTCGACGAATTCCTCTCCTGGCAATTCTCCATCGACCAGCACGGCCTTGCCGGATTGCGCACCACCCGCATCCAGCAATATCGTCAATAAATCCTTAACTCCTCGATTTTGATGAAGATCGGTCGCGTTTCGCGGGGCCGATCTTTTTCATATTCAAACTTCGGCCCCGGCTCTTAACGCGCGTTAACCATATCGAAACCATCCCATAGGCAATAATTGCCCAGTCGGCTTCCGGTGCCGAATCTTCAGGGGCGGTTGGTTTTGCAGAGTTTGTTGAACTTTCTCAAAGGCCTCGGCGCCTCGCGCCTGATGGCGATGATCGCGGTGACGGCCGCGCTGATCGGTTTCTTCGCGTTTGTCATCATCCGCGTCACGACGCCCCAGCTGACCACGCTGTTTACCGACCTTTCCAGCGAGGATTCCTCGGCTATCATCAAGGATCTGGAACGCCAGGCGATCCCGTTCGAGTTGCGCAACGACGGCGCAGTGATCATGGTGCCCAAGGACAAGGTCACCCGGCTGCGGATGCACCTCGCCGAGAGCAACCTGCCCAAGGGCGGCGGCGTCGGCTACGAAATCTTCGACAAGTCCGACGCGCTGGGCACCACCAGCTTCGTCCAGAACATCAATCATCTGCGCGCGCTGGAGGGCGAACTGGCCCGCACCATCCGCGCCATCGACCGCATCCAGGCCGCCCGGGTCCATCTGGTGCTGCCGGAGAAGCCGCTGTTCTCGCGCGAGGCGCCGGAGCCGTCGGCCTCGATCGTGGTGCGGGTGCGCGGCGCGCTCGAACCGCAGCAGATCCGCGCCATCCGCCATTTGGTCGCCTCCGCCGTCAGCGGCTTGAAGCCGCAGCGGGTCTCGATCGTCGACGAATCCGGCCAGCTGCTCGCCGACGGCGAAGTCCGGCGACAACGAGAATGTGGTCGGCGACGAGCGTCGCGCCGCCTACGAGAAGCGGCTGCGCAACGAAGTCGAGGCGATCGTGTCCTCGGTGGTCGGCGCCGGCCGCGCCCGGGTCCAGCTCTCGGCCGACTTCGACTACAACCGGATCACCCAGACCTCGGACAAGTTCGATCCGGAAGGCCGGGTTTTGCGGTCGAGCCAGACCCGCGAGGAATCCAGCGCCACGACGGACAATTCCGGTCAGGTCACCGTCAACAATGAATTGCCCGGTAACCAGCGCCCCGATGGCGCCAGCGCCGCCAAGGACCAGAGCAAGAAGACCGAGGAAACCAACAATTACGAGATCTCCCACACCACCAAGACCGAGGTGACGGAAGCCGGCAGGGTCAACCGGATCTCGGTCGCGGTGCTGGTCGACGGCGCCTACACCAAGAACGAAAAGGGCGACATCGTTTATCAGGAGCGCAGCAAGGACCAGCTTGATCGCATCGCCACCCTGGTGCGCTCGGCGATCGGCTTCGACCAGAAGCGCGGCGACCAGGTCGAGGTGGTGAACCTCAAATTCGCCGAAGGCCCCGCGGTTAGCCCGATCAGCGAGCCGACCGGCATTCTCGGCATGCTGCAGTTCACCAAGGATGACGTGATGTACGTCATCGAGCTTGGTGTGATGATGCTGCTCAGCCTGGTCGTGCTGTTCATGGTGATCCGTCCGCTGGTGCGCCGCATCCTGGCCTCTGAAGTAATTCCGGCGCTGACCGGCGCCGATGAGCTGCCGGCATTGACCGATGGCAGCGCCGCCGCCGGCCAGAACCTCGTGCCCGCCGCCGCCGGCCTGAATCAGGTCGACGTCGCGCAGGTTCAGGGCCAGGTCCACGCCCAGACCGTGCACCGCGTCGGTGAACTGGCGGAGCGCAACCCGAACGAGACCGCCAACATCGTGCGTCAGTGGCTCTCGGAAACGGCGTCGTGACCTGACATGTCCCTCCCTCAAACCAGCAACGCCAACGATATCTCCACGGTGATCGCCACGCTGGCGAGCCGGCAGAGCAACCGCCCCAAGGGGCCGCCGCTGTCCGGCCCGAAGCGCGCCGCGATCCTGATGCTGGCGCTCGGCGAGCAATATGGCGGCAAGGTGTGGTCGCTGCTCGATGACGACGAGGTGCGTGAACTGTCGATCCACATGTCGACCCTGGGCACCGTGGAAGCCGAAGTGGTGGAAGACCTGCTGCTCGAATTCGTGTCGCGGATGTCGGCCTCCGGCGCGCTGATGGGAACCTTCGACGGCACCGAGCGGCTGCTGCAGCAATATCTGCCGGCCGAGCGCGTCACCGGCATCATGGACGAAATCCGCGGTCCCGCCGGCCGCAACATGTGGGAAAAGCTCTCCAACGTGCAGGAAGAGGTTCTCGCCAACTATCTGAAGAACGAATATCCGCAAACCATCGCCGTGGTGTTGTCGAAACTGAAGCCGGAACATGCCGCGCGGGTGCTCGCGATCCTGCCCGAGGACATGGCGCTCGACGTGGTCGGCCGCATGCTGCGGATGGAAGCGGTGCAGAAGGAAGTCATCGAACGGGTCGAGCAGACGCTGCGCACCGAGTTCATGTCGAACCTGTCGCAGACCCGCCGCCGCGACGCCCATGAAGTGATGGCGGAAATCTTCAACAATTTCGACCGCCAGACCGAGACCCGCTTCATCACCTCGCTGGAAGAAGAAAACCGCGAATCCGCCGAGCGCATCAAGGCCCTGATGTTCACCTTCGACGATTTGATCAAGCTGGATTCCGGCTCGGCGCAGACGCTGATGCGTAACGTCGACAAGGACAAGCTCGGCATCGCGCTCAAGAGCGCCAATGAAGAAGTCCGCGCTTTCTTCCTCGGCAACATGTCGTCGCGCGCCGGCAAGATGCTGCTCGACGACATGGCGGCGCTCGGCCCGGTGCGGCTGCGCGACGTCGATGAGGCCCAGGCATTGCTGGTCAACCTCGCCAAGGATCTCGCCGCCAAGGGCGAAATCATGCTGACCAAGAACCGTGCTGACGACGAGTTGGTGTACTGATGGGCGCTCCTTTGAAATTCCTGTTCGACACCGACTTCGCCAAGCCCGACAAGGCTCGCGAAAAACCGGCGACGCCTGCCGAGATCGCGCAAAAGATCGCGGAAGCCGAGCAGCGCGCCTATCGCAACGGCTACGACGCCGCCCAGCGCGAGGCCAAGGCCGAGAGCGACCGCCGCGCCGCGCAGGCGCTGGAGGAAATCAGCGCCGCTATCAAGGGCGTCGCCTCGCGCGTGGCCGCCGTCGAAACCAGGATGGAGACCGAAGCGGTCGACGTCGCGGTCGCGGTGGCGCGAAAGCTCTGCGGCGACCTGATCGACGCCGAGCCGCTGGCCCAGGTCACCGGCCTGGTGCGCGAGTGTTTTTCGCATCTGGTGGCGACGCCGCATCTTGTGGTCCGGATCCACGAGTTGCTGTACGAGGACGCCCATGGGCGGATCGAGAAGCTCGCCAAGCAGAGTGGCTTCGAGGGCCGCCTCGTGATCCTGGCCGAGCCCGAAATCGTCAAGGGCGACTGCAGGATCGAATGGGCCGACGGCGGCGTGGTGCTGGAGCGCGCGGCGATCGACGCCAAGATTGACGAACTGGTCGGGCGCTACATGGCGTCCCGCGGTCAGGCCAAGCGGCCATGAGGATGAACCATGAGTGACACCGACGCACAGGTTCCGCTTCCGGACCTCAACGCCGCCGACAACCAGGCGATCGACGATATCGCCTATCACGAGGACGAACATGCCTCGCGGATCGCCGCCGATCTGGAAGCGGTGTTCGACGTGCCGGTGCAGGTCTCGGCGGTGCTCGGCCGTTCCAAGATGGACGTCGGCGAATTGCTCAAGCTCGGCCCCGGTACGGTGCTCGAACTCGACCGCCGGGTCGGCGAGTCCATCGACATCTATGTCAACAACCGGCTGGTGGCGCGCGGCGAAGTCGTGCTGGTCGAAGACAAGCTCGGCGTGACCATGACGGAAATCATCAAGACAGAGCGTAGCTGACCGATTTTGGGATAAGGCGCCCGAGCGGCGCGAACAGACGAACAGGAGATCATCATGCGGCTTCTCATCGTTGGCACATTGAAGGGCCAGCTCACCACCGCCACCAAGATCGCGATGGAGAACGGCGCTTCCGTGACCCATGCGGAAGATCACGAACTGGCGATGCGGGTGCTGCGCGGCGGCAAGGGCGCCGACCTGCTGCTGGTCGATGTCGCGCTCGATATCCGCGATCTGGTGATGCGGCTCGAGGCCGAACACATCCACGTGCCGATCGTGGCCTGCGGTATTTCCAGCGATGCCCGCGCCGCGGTGGCCGCGATCCACGCCGGCGCCAAGGAATACATCCCGCTGCCGCCCGATCCGGAACTGATCGCCGCGGTGCTGGCCGCGGTCGCCAATGATTCCCGCGACCTGGTCTATCGCGACGAAGCGATGGCGAAAGTGATCAAGCTGGCGCAGCAGATCGCGGGCTCCGATGCTTCTGTCATGATCACCGGCGAATCCGGTACCGGCAAGGAAGTGCTGGCGCGCTACGTCCATACCCGCTCCAACCGGGCCAAGCGGCCGTTCATCAGCATCAATTGCGCGGCGATCCCCGAACATCTGCTGGAATCCGAATTGTTCGGCCACGAGAAGGGCTCGTTCACCGGCGCGGTGGCGCGGCGCATCGGCAAATTCGAGGAAGCTACCGGCGGCACGCTGCTGCTCGACGAAATCTCCGAAATGGACGTGCGGCTGCAAAGCAAATTGCTGCGCGCGATCCAGGAACGCGTGATCGACCGGGTCGGCGGCACAAGGCCCGTGCCGGTCGACATCCGCATCCTCGCGACCTCGAACCGCAACCTCGCCGACGCGGTGCGCGAAGGCACGTTCCGCGAAGACCTGCTGTTCCGGCTCAATGTCGTCAACCTGAAGATCCCGCCGCTGCGCGATCGCCCGGCCGACATTCTCGAACTGGCGCAGCATTTCGTGAAGAAATACGCCGACGCCAATGGCGTGCCGGCGCGGCCGCTGTCCGCCGACGCCAAGCGGGTGCTGACCACCAACCGCTGGCAGGGCAACGTCCGCGAACTGGAAAACACCATCCATCGCTCGGTGCTGATGGCGCAAGGCGACGAAATCGGCGTCGAGGCCATCCTGACCCCCGACGGCGACCGTCTCGATGTCGCCAAGACCGTTCCGGCCGTGGCGCACGCCACCTTCGCCGCGGAGCAGGTCACCCGCGCGCTGGTCGGCCGCACCGTGGCCGATGTCGAGCGCGATCTGATCCTGGAAACGCTGAAGCATTGCCTCGGCAACCGCACCCACGCCGCGAACATCCTGGGCATCTCGATCCGCACCTTGCGCAACAAGCTCAACGAATACGCCGACGGCGGCCTGCCGATCACCCCCGCCGGCGCCGGCGAACAACAACGCTTCGCGGCAGCGGGGTAGATTGCGAGCTCGTCATTCCGCAATGGCGCGTCAGCGCCAGACCCGGAATCCCGAGATTCCGGGTTCGTGCTTCGCACGCCCCGGAATGACGCTGGACGATATGCTTTCCTGTTCTCGCGACTCAAACGCCGGGTCCAGAGCCATGGCTCGAGACGGCGCTTCGCGCCTCCTCACCATGAGGTTTCGATTGAAGAGGCGCTTTTCGTCGCTACACTTCGGGCCTCATCCTGAGGAGGCCGCACAGCGGCCGTCTCGAAGGATGCGCCGCGGGCACCAGTCCGCCTTCTCGCGACGCATCGCGCCCGAGGTTTGCAAAATCGCTTCCCTCCAAAATTAGAGGGCGCAGGAAACGCCGGGTGCGCGGTGCACCCGCAGTCCCGCGTGCAAAGGTAGAAAGCACACGGGGGTAGTCACTACAGGCTCACCGGGACACCCGGCATTTCCTGCGCAATGGTTTTACGGCTTACTTCGCGCTCTCCCTGGTGACCGGGCTTGTTTGCCACCATCGTCCTCGAGAAGCGTAGCTCTCAAGAACTTGACGCCAGCGTCGGGGCGTCAGGACCACACGACTTCGCCGTCCGCATCCGCGCCATTCGTCAAAGGCGCATCCGCGTCCACCGCTCCCCGTCCCAACGTTCGTGACGATGGCCAACGTCCCCCTTGCGGGACGGGATGGCGGCCATACGCAGCTGATTTGCGTCCGCAGGAAAGCGAAATGTTTTTGCGGAGCCGGCTGGACAGGGCAAATCAGATTAAATCCCTTCAACAAATTCGGCTTTTTATTGCCGAGCCGTAACGAAACACCGTCGCTCGTCCGCGCGGGATCGGTGGAGCGAAGCGAACCCCGCCACCGCAGCCATTCGATCGAGGGGAACGCTTCGCTCCACCGATCCTGCGGGCTGGCATGTCCGCAGTGGCTATGGTCTTGAGCGACGGTGCGGTTATGATCCCCGCAATCGCGGGCCATCAAGGCACGTCGAACAACAAACAAGAACAGGGGAAACGCCGTGCGAAAAGATCGCTCCATCGACTTGCCGCGTCGCAATATCTTGAAGGGGGCCGGAGCCACGGCGGCGGCGCTGCTGCTCGGCAGGCCGGCCATCGCTGAAGCCAAGAAAGAAATCGTCATCGGCAACATCGATGCCTATTCGGGGCCGGCGGCGGTCTATTCGTCGATCGGCCGGACGCCCGGCGGCTATTTCAAGATGATCAACGACCAGGGCGGCATCAACGGCCGCATGATCCGATACATTACCTATGATGACGCCTACAGTCCGGCGAAGACCGTCGAGCAGGCGCGCAAGCTTGTCGAAGGTGACGAGATCGACGTGCTGTTCTCGCCGCTCGGCGCGCCGACCAATGCGGCGATCATGAAATACATGAACCAGAAAAAGATTCCGCATCTTTTTATCGCGTCGGGCGCCACCAAGTTCGGCGACTACAAGAATTTCCCGTACACCATGGGGTTTCAACCCTGCTACCAGATCGAGGGGCGCGCCTTTGCACAACACGTGCTCTCGACCCAGCCCGACGCCAAGATCGGCATCGTCTATCAGAACGACGATTTCGGACGCGACGTGCTCAAGGGGTTCAAGGACGGTCTCGGCGCCAAGACGTCCGAGATCGTCGCGGAGATCAGCTACGAGACCGCCGATCCGACCATCGATAGCCAGGTGGTGCGGTGCAAGTCCGCCGGCGCCAACGTATTCATGAGCATGACCACGCCGAAATTCGCCGCGCAAGGCATCAAGAAGATCGCCGAACTGGGCTGGCAACCGGCGCACTACATCGGCAACAACGCATCATCGGCGGGCTCGACCTTGAAGGCCGCGGGCTTCGATATCTGCAAGGGCATTATTTCAAGCGCCTATCTGAAAGATCCGGTCGATGCCACCTGGGACAACGATCCCGCGATCGTGAAATGGCGGGCCTTTCTCGACAAATACGATCCGGCGGCGGCCAAGAACGACATCTATGCCGTCACCGGCTATCTGGTCAGCCAGATCATGGTGCAGGTGCTCAAGCAGTGCGGCGACGACGTGTCGTCCGAAAACATCATCAAGCAGGCGGCGAACCTGAAAAATGTCCAGTCCGACATGTTCCTGCCCGGCATCACGATCAACACTTCGCCGACCGATTATTTCCCGATCGAACAATTGCAACTGGTGCGCTTCAGCGGCGAGCGTTACGAAGCCATCGGACCGGTCATCGACGGCGGCATGTCCAAGGTGTAATTGCTCGGACCGGATGCTCCCGGCGCCTCCCCGCGCAGATCAAAAACGGAATGGATCGTTCATGTCCGACGTTTCGATCCAGCGGGGACGCGTGCGGTCATCCATCGAAGAGACTTCGACTGCGGCGCCCGGCTCGATCGCCGGGGGCCACACCAGTGAACGGATCCGGAAAACAAGTCGCACAAAGCGAGCCGGGCTACAAAGGGTGGAATATGAACTTTCCTGATGGCGTTCTGACTTCGGCCACTCTCACGCGACGGGCCTTCGTGGTTTCCGCACTGGCGTGCGCGAATGGATTTGCACGGGCCGAGCGCGCCTACCCCACCCAGCTGATCAACATGCTGATCCCGTTTCCGCCGGGCACCGGCAACGATGTCGTCGGACGCGTCGTCGGCAAGAAGATCGCGGACGCTCTCGGGCAGCCCGTCGTCGTCGACAACCGGTCCGGTGCCTTCGGCAACATTGCGATGGACGCGACGCGGCGCGCCGAGCCCAACGGATATACCGTGGCGCTGGCGAGCACGAGCTTTTCGGTCAATCGATGGACGATGTTGAGTTCGACCTACTCGCTCGCCGATTTCACGCCGATCGCGATGTTGGCGACACAGCCCTACACCCTGATGATCAGCAAGTCCGTTCCTTCGAACAGCGTGCGTGACCTGGTGGATCTGCTCAAGAAGGATCCGAGCAAGTTCAATGGGGGACAGGGCAGCGGGACGGGCTTGTTCCTGCTTTCGATTTTGAACTCGGGAAATGGGCGTCAATGTCGAGACCATCGCCTACAAGGGCACGACCGAGGCCGTCGTCGATCTGCTCGCCGGACGCACCGCGTTGCTGTTCGCGCCGATCACGACCGTGCTGCCATATTACGTGTCGGGCCAGGCCAAGGTGATCGGCGTTTCCGGTTCGGGGCGGTCGTCCCTGATGCCCGACGTCCCGACGTTCACCGAATCCGGATATCCGACGCTGGATATCTCGACCTGGTTCGCGATGCTGGGCCCCAAAGGCATGGCGGCCGGCGACGTCAAGGTCCTGAGCGATGCCTCGGCCAAGGCGGTGCAGATGCCTGACGTGATCGAGCTGCTGGCCAAGAACGGCATTTCTCCGGACTATCGCCCGCCGGCCGAACTCGGCAGTTTCCTGAAGTCCGACTTCGAGCGCTGGCAAGGCATCGTGAAAGCCTCGGGATACATCCCGCAGTAACCTGCCGCGCGGCCCAAGCGGTAGGATGGGTTGAGCGCAGCGATACCCATCTTTTCCAGGCGTTTCATCGATGGGTATCGCTGCGCTCAACCCATCCTACCGGCTCGTGGCGTGCTACGGCAGCCTCACCGCAACGCTGCCCTGAGGTCGCGCACGCCTCTGCCGGTGCGTTGACGTAGCAGCGTTCGCAGCGTCGCGCCGTCGACATAGCCGACTTCGGCGGCGATGGCGTCGAGGTCGAGGCCACTGCCGTGCAGCAGCGATTGCGCGCGTTCGACGCGAAGATCCTGGAAATAGGCCAGCGGCGATTTGCCGAGCACGGCTTCGCAGCGGCGTTGCAGGGTGCGGGCGCTGGTCGCCAGTTCGCCGGCGGCTTCATGCAGCGAGAAGCCCGCCTTGAGATGGTCGCGCGCCCAGCGTTCGAAGCGCAGAATCAGCGGATCGGCCTGCGCCAGATGATTGGGGATGATGTAGGGCGCCTGCGAGGAGCGGATGTCGGCCAGCAAATAACGCGAGACGATGGCGGCCAGTTCAGGGCTCGCGGTGCGGACAAGCCACAGAGCCAGATCGAGATGCCCCATCGCCGCGCCCGCGGTGACGCCGACATCGGTCGGCACCAGCATCCGAGCTTCATCGAGCCGGACGTTCGGATAGCGTTGCCGGAACAGCGGCGCCAGCCACCACGTCGTGGTCGCCTCGCGCGCATCGAGCAGGCCGGTTTCCGCCAGCAGAAAACTGCCGATGCAGGACGCCGCGATCGAAACGCCCTCGGCATGCCATTTGAGCAGTTGGGTCTTGGCTTGAACCACATCGCGCCGCGCCAGCGCCGGGATCAACTGCTCCGGCGAGCCGGTATTGAGCGCCGGCACGATTACCCAGTCCGGCTTCAGGTCCGGCGTGATCGCCTGCACCGGCACGAGAAATCCCTGGCCCGAGCGGACCCGCCGCCGCACGCCGACGATCGACACCTCGAAATGCGGCGTACCGCCCATCTGCCGGCCTGAAAATTTGTTGGCCAGCGCGAAGGTGTCCAGCGCCACCGATAGCCCGGTGTCGAACAGCCCATCGAGGGCGAGGATGGCGATGCGCATGGCGTGAATGACCTCGAAGATGGCATTTACGACGATACCGGCGGCGATGGCCGGCAGCTAGATAAGCCCCTGCCCGCCATCGAAACGATGGCGACGCAGCAAGGTATTGAATGACGCTCATCATCTGAAACATCTACGCCAACCGGCCGGATTAGCAAGGCCCGCAATGGCGTGAATGACATCAAAAATGTCGCTTGCGCCGCTGGTGATTTCAGATCGAAGCCAATTCAGGCCGCGCCGACCGATCAGAACCGAAAGGAGACTATCCATGAAAGTCATGGCCATCGCATCCATCACCAAGCCGCTCTCGCCGGAACAGCGGCAGCAGATCATGCCGAACGAAGTTCCGGCGACCTTGAAACTCTACCTCGACGGCAGGATCGAGCAGTTCTGGTACCGCCAGGACGCGCCTGGCGTGATCTTTCTGATGAACGTCGAGTCGGTCGAGCAGGCCAAGGCGGCGGTGGAAGCGCTGCCGCTCGCAGCCGGCGGGTTTGCCAACTACCAGCTGATGCAGGTCGGCCCATTGGCGCCGCTGGGAATGCTGATCCAGGGCAAGTGAGCGCGGCCGCGCCCGAATTCTCAATGCTGACCACGATCATCGCCGCCGCATCGGCGGCGATGAGGGCGCGCCGCTCGAAGGCCGGCACGGCGTGACCAATCGAAGCACACACCCAAATTTGAGGATCAAAATGGATCGACGACTCCTGGTATTGGCCCTCGGCATGTTCGCACTCGGCACCGACAGCTTCGTCGTCGCCGGGGTGTTGCCGGAAATCGCCCGCGGATTCGATGTCGGTATCGGCGCCGCGGGCCAGATGACGACAGTCTATGCGGTGACTTTCGCGCTGCTGGCGCCGATCATCGCGGCACTGGCCGCGCACGTTGCACGGAAGCAACTCCTGCTCGCGGGCCTTGCTGTTTTCGTGATTGCCAATCTGGCGACAGCGGCCGCGCCGACATTCGGTATTGCGCTGGTGACACGAGCGTTCGCCGGCCTTGGCGCGGCGATGTTCTCGCCGACCGCGACCGGCGCCGCGGCGTCGATCGTCCCGCCGGAGCGGCGGGGCTTCGCACTTTCCATGGTCGTCGCCGGCATGACGGTCTCGACCGCGATCGGCGCCCCCGTCGGCACGGTGATTGGCGGCCTCGGCGATTGGCATTGGACCATGGTGTTCGTGGCCGCGCTCGCCGCGGCGTCAGGTTTCGGTGTCCTGACCTTGCTGTCCGACATCCCGATGCCGCCGGCCGTGACACTGGCCAAACGATTGGCGCCGCTCGCCGATGCGCGCGTCGGCCTGACACTGGCAACGACCCTCCTGTTCTTCAGCGGCGCTTTTACCATTTACACCTACTTCGCCGTGGTCTTCGACCGGGCGATCGCAGGCAATCCGGCGCTGCTTGGCGGATTGCTGGTGGTGTGGGGCGCGGCCGGAACGGTGTCGAACCTGATGGCCGGCCGGGTGATCGACCGCATCGGCTCGCGCAAAGTACTGATCACGATGATGGCCTTCGTGTTCGCCGATTTCGTTCTGCTGCCCTGGACCGGCGCCAGCCTGTGGACGGCGATTCCAGCCATCCTGCTCTGGGGAGCCTGCGGATGGGGCGTTCTGGTGCCACAGCAACATCGCCTGGTCGGCATCGCTCCGCCGATAGCGCCGATCGTGCTTGGTCTGAACAACTCCGCGACTTTTCTCGGCACGACCGCGGCCGGACTGATCGGCGCCGCCGGAATCGATGCCCTCGGCGGTCACCAACTCGGATGGATCGCGGCAGGGCTCGTCGCTGCCGCATTGATCGCCTCCGAGTTCGCGGCCCGCAAGATCGCCGCATCGGGCCCAAACGCGGGGCTGCCGCCGGCCAACGCGCCGCAACCAGGCAAGGCGTGAGGAGGATCGCGATGAAGTTCGACCTCGCGGACCTCGCAACGAGCGTCTGCCTCACACGCACTCGTGACAGATTCAATCGAGATACCGGGCTTGCTCAGGCATTGCCGGCAACGCGCCGAAGATCGATATCGAATGCAAAGCATTCGACAGGGAAACGCATCAGGAGGATCATATGAAAGCGCTCGCTTGCGGATTTGTGGCATTGATCATCAGCGCGGTGAGCGGGGGCGTCGGTCACGCCCAATCGCCTCCCCCGCCGACGCCGACGACGCGCATCCTCGCCATCGGCACGTTGAACGCCGGGGTCGATCCGGCGGCCGCGCGCGCGATCCTGCCCAACGAGGTTCGTGAAACAGTCAAACTCTATCTCGATGGCAAGATCGACCAGTGGTACTCGCTGCAGGGACGTATCGGCGTCGCGTTCATCCTGAACGTCACCGATACCGCCGCCGCGCACGAGATGCTCGAAAAGCTCCCGCTCGGCCAGGCCCATCTGATGAGTTTCGAACTGATCTCGCTCGGCCCGCTCAATCCACTTCGCGCGTTGCCGGGGATGACCGCGGAGAAGCCTTGAGGTTTGTCCAGCGTTTTTTTAGTCATGGCCGGGCATGACCGCGTGGTCGCGTACGCTCCTCACCGTCATCGCGAGGAGCCATCGGGTCGCGCGAACGCGCGCCGGATGACAGGCTCCGCGACGACGCACCAGGGAGGGCTACGCTGCGGCCCCTGGATTGCTTCGCTTCGCTCGCAATGACGGCGGAGCGGCCAAAGAATAGCTCGGCGCGTCGGGATTGCGGAAAATCTGGATCGGTTTGCCGGGATGCAGCGTACGCCCGGTGTGGCTCACATAGACGAACAGCGCGAGATAGGCGATCGCGAGCACGCCCACGGCATACATCGTCCAGGTCGCAATACGCTTGATCAAATCGGAAAACTCCCGGAGCCAAGGCACGCTTTTAGGCGGCAAATCGCCAAATGGCCACCTTTGCGATGCGGCTTTTGGCCATGGCGCGCGGCTAACAATTAAAGTCGATCTGTGGCAAGCTTGGGCTGAAATCAGCGACCAATCCTCGCACCCGCCAAATCCTTTCGAGTTCGCCATGCCCGCACCCAAGCCGCCCGCCTTCGAAACCCTCAGCCTGCATGCGGGACAACGTCCCGATCCCGTCACCGGATCGCGCGCGGTGCCGATCTACCAGACGACCTCCTATGTGTTCCAGGATTCCGAACACGCCGCGGCGCTGTTCAACCTCGAACGCGCCGGGCACATCTATACGCGGATCTCCAACCCGACCACGGCGGTGCTCGAAGAGCGCCTCGCCGCGCTGGAAAACGGCGTCGGCGCGATCTGCACCGCCAGCGGCATGGCGGCGCTGCATCTGGCGATCGCGACCTTGATGAACGCGGGCGATCACATCGTCGCCTCGTCCTCGCTCTATGGCGGCACCATCAATCTGCTGGCGCATACGCTGCCGCGCTTCGGCATCACCACGACCTTCGTAAACCCGCGCGCGCTCGATGACATTCCGCGCCGCGATCCGGCCCAACACGCGCCTGATCATCGGCGAGACCATCGGCAATCCCGGGCTCGAAGTGCTGGATATTCCCGAAGGTCGCCGAGATCGCCCATGCCGCCAAGATCCCGCTGTTGATCGACAATACGTTTGCGACGCCGTATCTCAGCCGGCCGATCGAGCTCGGCGCCGACATCGTGATGAACTCGGCGACCAAATGGATCGGCGGCCACGGCATCGCGATCGGCGGCGTGGTGGTCGATGGCGGCCGGTTCGACTGGCGCGGCTCCGGCAAGTTCCCGGTGCTGACCGAGCCTTATGCCGGCTATCACGGCATCGTCTTCGACGAGCAATTCGGCCAGGCCGCCTTCATCATGCGCGCGCGTACCGAAGGCTTGCGCGATTTCGGCGCGTGTCTGTCGCCGACCAATGCGTTTCAACTGCTGCAGGGCGTCGAGACGCTGGGCGTGCGGATGGAGCGCCACATCGCCAACACCCATGAGGTGCTGGCGGCGCTGACCGCGAACAAGGCGGTCGACTGGGTGCTGCATCCGTCGCTCGAAAATCATCCCGGATCATGCGCTGGCCAAACAACTGCTGCCGCGCGGCGCCGGCTCGATCGTCAGCTTCGGCATCAAGGGCGGCCGGGCCGCCGGCAAGAAATTCATCGAGAGCCTGCGCATGATCAGCCATCTTGCCAATGTCGGCGACGCCAAGACGCTGGTGATCCACCCGGCTTCCACCACCCATCAGCAGATGGATGCCGAACAGCTCAAGGCCGCCGGGATCGGCGAGGAACTGGTGCGGCTGTCGGTCGGCATCGAAGCGTCAGCCGACATCATCGACGATCTCGGCCAGGCGCTCCGCATCTCGCAGAAGGCCTGAGCCATGATCTTGACCTTCAACGACACCGAGATCTTCGTCGCCACCGGCGGCCGCGAGTTCGATCCGGCGCTGCCGAGCATCGTGTTGCTGCATGGCGCCGGCTTCGATCACACCACCTGGGCGCTGCACAGCCGCTGGTTCGCGCATCACGGGTTCGGCGTGCTGGCGCCGGACCTGCCGGGTCACGGCCGCTCAAAGGGCGCGGCGCTTTCGACGATCGCCGAAATGGCGGACTGGACCGCATCGTTGCTCGAAGCGGCCGGCAGTCCAAAGGCGCGGCTGGTCGGGCATTCCATGGGATCGCTGATCGCGCTGGAGATGTCGGCGCGGCATCCGGCCAAGGTCTCCGGTCTCAGCCTGATCGGCACGGCGGCGACGATGGCGGTCGGGCCGGATCTGCTGCGCGCCGCCGAAGCCAACGAGCATGCCGCGATCGACATGGTCTCGATCTGGGGCCTCGGCTATCAGGCCGAACTGGGCGGCAGCCTCGCGCCGGGCCTGTGGATGCATTCCGGCGCTCAGCGCGTGCTGGAAAACACCAGGCCCGGCGTGCTGTTCAACGATCTCAACGCCTGCAACGCCTATCAGGGCGCGCTGGCGGCCGCGGCCAAGGTGACGGTGCCGACGACGTTGATCCTCGGCGAGCGCGACATGATGACCCCGGTCAAGGCCGGCAAGGCGCTGGCGGCCGCGATCCCGAACGCCAAAACCATCGTCCTGCCGGGCGCCGGCCACATGATGATGGTCGAACGGCCCGATGAATTGCTGGCGGCGCTGCAGGGCTGACCCGCAGCAGGGTTTTAGTCTAGATCTTGATCGGCACGAAGTGATTGAGGCCGACCAGAACGATCAACAGGACCACGCCGAGGCCGAAGCTCCAGCCGATCAGTTTTTTCTCGATCGGCAGCAACGGCTCGACTTCGGCGGTGGCGAGTTCAGTTTTAAGATCCGGTTGCGACATCGATTTCTCCCGCTGTGATCAGCTTGCCAGTGGCGGCTTGAAGCCGCTGAAGAACAGCCATGAAATGGCGAGCCCGACCCAGATGATGAATCCGAACAGGCTGACGAAATAGACCGCCACCAGCTTGCCGAAGCCCTGCTGCCACAATTTACGGAAGTCCGACAGCACGCCGATCGAGAAGAACGTCAGCAGGAAGAAGATCACCCGGAACACATTGGCTTCGCCGGCCGCGGCCGGCAGCGCCTTGGCGATGTCGGGCGTGGAGCCCACCGCGAGCCACAGCGACACCGCAAAGACCAAGACGAAGCCGAGAATGAATTTCGGAAAACGCTGCCAGATCTCCGACGGCTTGGCCCGGTCCGGGCCCTTGTCGATGTGGTTGGTCCAGATGTAGCCGAGGATGAACGCCCAGATCCCGATGAAGATGTCGATGAAGATTTTCACCGTGGTCGTGGTCGCCAGAATCCAGCCCGGCTGATACTTGATGCCCTCGGCCGCCGCCTTGGCCATGATCAGCGACTCGGTGATGCCGCCACCCGCGACCGCCGCGCCGTCGCTCTTGATTGCGAGACCGATCCAGGCGCCGGCCACCAGCGGCTCCTGCCACAGGAAGGTCTGCGCCAGCAGCGGCAGGATCAGGATTTCGACCACCGCGAACACCACCACCAGTGACGATACCAGCACCGGCACCGCGGGCCGCGCCCGGATTGCCCCGCCGGTCGCGATTGCCGCCGCCACGCCGCAGATCGAAATGCCCGATGCCAGCGGCACCGACCATTCGCGGCTGAAACCGAACCATTTGCGCGCGACGTAATAAATCACCGACCAGTAGATCAGATAAGCCTCGACGATCGCCGCGGTGCCGCGCAGCAGCAGCGATGACGCCAGATTGAGCCGGCCGGCGGCGGTCACCGCGACCGTGGCGCCGAGAATGACGATCGCGATCTTGATGTAGAGTTCGGGGCGGATCGCGTCCTTCAGCCAGTCGGCGAGTTTCGGAAAGAAGTTGGCGATGACCAGGCCCGCGACCAGCGCGACGATGAAGCCGGCTTCATTGGTCAATTTGAGCGACCAGCCGATGCCGAATTTCTGCTGCTCGGCCGGGGTCACCGCCGCGATATAAGCATAGCTGCCGAGGATCCAGGCGGCGTAAGCGAGGGCGAATACCGCGGTGAAGGCGACCGCGAATTTCTTCACGTCCACGCCGAGCGTGCTGACGCCGGCGCTCAACACCACCAGCAACGCCAGATAGGTCGCGATCAACGCGCCACCGCCGCCGAGCCAGGCATAGCCCTTGGCGATAGGCCCCAACGCGGTCGCCACATTGGTATAGACCGACGTGGTCACCGCCCAGCCCAACAGATCGGTTCCGGCGACGCTGAACAACGACGCGGCGAACACCAGCAAGCCGATGACGACGGCAAGCCAGTCCTCGTTCAACCGCGCCCTCAACGAGATCGGTTCCGTCACCTTAACTGCGATATCCGACATAACTCTTCCCCGGCCTGCTGCGGCGCTCAATTTGACGGCGTATCAACGACGCCGGCAACCTGATGGAATTCTTTTGTTGGTCCAATGCGGGCAACTGCGTTCTCGCAATGGCCCGCAACTTGGAAGGAATGACTTTTGGGCGGCCGCGCGGCCTACAGACCAGCGCCCTTGCCGATCGCATCCGCAAACGAACGGTCGACGATGTCGGCGGCGTTGAGCTTCTGCTTGATCAAACCGGCGCGGAAATAGAGATCGATGGTCTTCTGCTCGCCCGACACCACCTCGTCATCGATCGGGGTGACATGGATCTTGGCCCGGCTCAGCCAATTGAGCGGCACCGCCGGTGGAAGGTTCATCAACCTGCCCCAGGTCTCGGCGTAGGCGCCGACATTGTTCAGCGACCAGGCACGGGCCGCCGTGAGCCGGCGCAGGAAGTCCTCCAGTTGCGACCGCTTGTCACGGATCGCATCCCGCGACGCGACCTGAAAGCCAAGCCCGGGCGTCAGGCCTTCGGCCGTGATCACGGGCTGCGACTGGAACAGCACCTCTTCCTGGCTGGTGTACGGCTCCCATGTCGACCACGCATCGACCGCACCTTGGGTGTACGCCACTTTGGCGTCCGAGGGCGCCAGGAACACGATCTGGACATCGGACGTGGACCAGCCTCGCGCCTCGAGCGCGGCCAGGATGAGTTGATGTCCGATCGAGCCGCGACCGGTGGCGATCTTCCTGCCTTTCAAATCCTCGAAGCTGTGGATTTTGGAATCCCGCGGCACCAGCACCGCGAGGCCGTCGTTGCTCTGGCGGATGGCGCCGATCGCCTTGATCGGAGCGTTGGCCGCCGCGGCGAAGGTAAACGGCGCGTCGCCGACCAGCCCGGTATCGATCGCACCCGCGCCCAGCGCTTCCAAGAGCGGCGCCGCCGCCGCGAATTCCTTCCACTCGATCTTGTACGGCGCATCCTTGAGGACCCCGGCGGCTTCCATCACCGCCTGGGAATTGCCCTTCTGGTCCCCGACCCGCAGCGTGGTCTGGGCGCTGGCCGAGGCAATCGCACTCAGCAGCACGCCCGCGATCAGCAGTCCGCGCATCATTCCGCCGCCACGTTGCGCGCGGCGCCGCGCTCCGCGATCAGCTTGCGCGTCAGCGGGATCAGTTCGCGGCCATATTCGATGGCGTCGATCAGAGGATCGAAGCCACGGATCAGGAAGTGGCTGACGCCGAGGTCGTAGTAGTCGCCGAACACTTCGGCGACCTGCTCGCGGCGTTCCGACCAGGGCGGTGGTGTTGCTGTTGGCGCCGGTGAGTTTTGCGATTTCGGTCCACAGCCGCTTGTCGATCCGGGTCCCCTGATCCGCCAGTGCCAGCAGCCGCCGCGCCCCCGATGTGGCGTGGCCATCGGCCGGCTTGCGGTAACCGGTCTTGTCCTGCAATGCGGTGGCCTGTGCGAGAATGGCTTCGGCCTTGGCCCATGCCTTCTCCTCGGTGTCGGCCAGGATCGGCCGGATCGACAGGCTGAAGCGCGGCGTCGGCCGCCCGTGCCTGGCCGCCGCGGCGCGGACCCGCGAGGTCACGTCGCGCACCTGGGCGTAGGACTCGCCCCATAACGCAAAAGTATCGGCATGCTTGCCGGCGACCTCGATCGCGGCGTCCGAGGCGCCGCCGACAAAGATCGGAATGCCTTCGCTGCGATACGGCTTGATTTGCGAAAACCCGTTCTCGACCTTGTAGTACTTGCCGTCATAGGAGAACGGCTTCGCGCTGGTCCATTCGGAGCGCACGATATCGAGGAATTCGTCGGTGCGGGCGTAACGCTCGTCCTTGTCGTCGATCACGTTGCCATCCTGCTTCAATTCGGTGGCATTGCCGCCGGTGATGACATGCAGCGCCACCCGCCCACCCGATAATTGATCGACGGTCGCGAGCTGGCGCGCAATCAGGGTCGGCGCCGTAAAACCCGGCCGTTGCGCGATCAGCACATTGAGGCGGTCGGTAACGCCAAGCACGTGCTGGCCGACCTGCAGGCCATCCGGCGTGGTCGAATGAAACGCCAGCAGCGCGCGGTCGAAGCCGGCGTTTTCATGCGCCTTGGCCACCGTCTCGATGTGGCGGCGGTCGAGCACCGGACCATTGCGAACGATGGTTTCGGACGAATTGTTGTTGGTGATGTAGCCGATGAATTCCACTGACATTGTCGACTCCTGTTCGAACATGATTCGGAAAATATTCAGATGCCGAGTGCAAGACGCCCCGCGGCTACGCGCGTCGCATCGTCCTGCGGCGTATGAACGCGCCCGCACAGCACATCGCGGTAGTGCCGCTCCAGCGGGTTGGCGCGCGTCAGGCCGTGGTTGCCGGTCAGCGACAGCGCGTCCTCGACGATCGCGACCGCGTTGTTGGTGACCGTCGACTTGATGATGCTGGATTCGGAGGCGGTCAGCAGTACGCCGTCGTCGAAATCGCCCGCGAAGCTGTCGATCAGACGTGCGTTGACCGCGAGCCGCGCCTCGATGCCGCCGACGACTTCCTGCACCCGCGGCAGGGTCGCCAGCGATGCCCCGAGATTGGCGGGCGCGCGGGCTTTCAGGAACCCGATCGACCAGTCTCGCGCCGCCCGTGCGATGCCGTCGTAGATCGCGGCGACGAAGATCGCGTGAACCGTGGATTGGGTAAAGTCCGGCACCCGCCAGTCCTCCGGACTGCGCACGTCGATTTCGTGATCGAGCGGAAACACCACGTCCTCGAAGATCACGTCATGGCTGCCGCTGGCGCGTAACCCGAGATGATTCCAGGTCTCGACGATGTGCGTTCCCGGCAATCCGGCCGGAACCAGAAACAGGCCGACCCGCACCGCCGCCTCGTCGGTTCGGGCCCACACCGCGTACCATTTCAGGATCGGCGCCCCGGTCGAATAGATCTTGTGGCCGCTCAGCCGCCATCCGGCCTCGGTCTTTCGTGCGATCGTCGCCGGCAGGCCGCCGCGCGCCGGCGAGCCCAGATCCGGCTCGACCCGAAGCGCGTTGATCAGCGCCACGCCCTCGACCGTTTCACGCGCCAGCCTGCGCGCCAGACGCCCGGGCCAGCGCGTGCTTCGGGCCATCACCAGATGCTGGATGTAATGCATCGACAACACCAGAGCGGTCGATGGATCGGCCTTGGCGATGATATTGAGGATCCTGGCCGTATCGCGCGCGCCCGCACCGACGCCGCCGAGTGCGTTCGGCACGGTCACCGCCAGCAGTCCCGCCTCGGACAATTGGCGGAAGTTTTCGAACGGGAAGCTGGCGTCGCGATCGTAGTTCGGCGCGCGTTCGGCGAACTCGGCGGCCAGCAGATTGGCCTTGTCAAAGATACTGGGCGTGGCGTCCATCGCGAACTTCCTGCAAATCGAATGACCTTATGATCACCATGTCGCGTCCAATCCGAGCAAACCGAGAATGGTCCGGCGCAATTCCGCCAATTGCGGATCGCCGCGATGCCGCGGATACGGACGATCGACCGGTATGTCGGCCTTGATCCGCGCCGGCCGATCGCTGAACACGATGACGCGGTTGGCCAGAAACACTGCTTCCTCGACGTCGTGGGTCACCAGCAGCGTGGTGAACCCGCTGCGCTGCCACAGCGATGCGATCTCCGCCTGCATCGTGATGCGCGTCAGCGAATCCAGTTTGCCGAGCGGCTCATCGAGGATCAGGATACGGGGATCGTTGACCAATGCCCGCGCCAGCGCGACCCGTTGCGCCATGCCGCCCGACAGTTGATGCGGATAGGCGTTGCGGAACGCCGACAATCCGACCAGATCGATCGCCGCGTCGACACGATGGCGCTCGCTCTTCAGAATGCCCTGCGCTTCCAGTCCGAGCGCGACATTGTTCCAGACCGTCCGCCACGGAAACAGCGTCGGGTCCTGAAACACGACGACACGGGACGGGAACGGCCCCGCGATCGGAAGGCCGTCTTCACGCAACGCGCCCGCGCGCGGCGGTTCAAGCCCGGCGACCAGCCGCAGCAAGGTCGATTTCCCGCATCCGGACGGACCGAGCAGTGCGACGAACTCGCCGGGTTTGACGCTGATATTGACCTCATCCAGCACCGGCAGCACGGTGCCGCCGATATCGAAGGAATGACTTACTCCCTCGATATCGAGCGATGCACCGGCCGCCGCTGGAGGCAGCCCTTGTGGTTTGATCGCGAGCGCTACCATTTTACGACGCCTTTCTGCCAAACCAGCAAACGGTCGCGCGTCTTGAACAGCAGCGTGATCGCGCCCGAGCACAGCAGCGACATCACGATCAGCGCCGCATACATATTGGCGTAGGCCGCCCAGCCCTGCGCCCATTGCAAATACCAGCCGAGGCCCGCCTTGACGCCGATCATCTCGGCCACGACCAGAACCGCGAACGACGAGCCCAGGCCCATGAACAGGCCGACGAACACATGCGGCAGCGCCGCCGGGATCGCGACCTTCAGCACCAGGAACGAAGGCTTTGCGCCCAGCGTCCGCGCCACGTCGTAATAGGCATTACTGACGCTGGCGACACCAGACCAGGTCAGCACCGTGACCGGGAATCCGGTCGCCAGCGCGATCAGGAACGTGCTGGCGCTCCAGCTCGACGGAAACGTGAAGAACGCGAACGGCAGCCACGCTGTCGCCGGCAACGGACCGATGAAACGCAGTACCGGATGCACCCAATAGCCGACCGCGCGCGACCACCCGATCGATACGCCGGTCAGGAAGCCGATCGCGGCGCCGATCAGATAGCCGCCGAGCTGAAGCTTGACCGAAGCAAAGGCGCTGATCAGCAGCTTCGGCAGATCGTCGGTGTAGACTTCGACGATCGCCTGCGGTGGCGGAAAGAACGGCAACGGCAGCCATGCGAATTTGGCGGTCGCGACTTCCCACACCGTCAGGAACAGGCCGAGCGCCAGCAGCCATGGCGCCCGCGACTGCAGGCCCTGCCCAAATCGCCCGATCAGGGTCGTGAACAGGATGCCGCCGGCGATCACGAATGCCGCGATCGACACTTCATGGGTTCGCGACCAATCGCCCAGATCCTGCCATAGCACGCAGGACAGCCCGAAGCCGGCCCATGTCAGGCTCGCCAGCAAACCGGACGGATTTTTCGCAAGGGATATCGGAAGCGGCAGCGAGGGCGTCGCAAACGCAGCGCCTTCTTCGGCCGATTGCGGCAGCGCCGCGGCCTTAGACGTTGTTGAATACATCGACATAGATCCGCTCCGCGAATTTCGCCGTATCGGTGCTGGGTTTGAAGACCGACACCAATTTCAGATCGTCGGCATAGGCCTTGAGTTCCTGCTTGAGCACGGCGCCGACCGGATGATGATGGTGGGTGTGATAGCGGACCATGCCCTGCAAATCCGCGAGCGTGGCGGTCTTGGGCGCGTAGGGCTGGAACGACACCGCCGCCTTGTCCGGATTTTGCGTGATGAACATCGCGGCATCCTGCAAGGCCTGGACAACGGCGCGCCCGACCAACGGCTCATCGCGCACCAGACTGCCGCGCAATCCGATGATGCAGCAGCTCTTGTCCTTGTAGTCGCCATCCAGGTTGGAGGCGATTTCCTTGTAGGTATTGTCCTTCAGCCAGAGATAAGCGATCGGGTCGGCGGCGAGAACCGCGTGCGCCTCTCCCTTGTCGACGGCCAGCCGCAGCAGATCGCCGGGATAGGCCCGCCAATCAACCTCGCTGGTCGGATCGATGCCGAGCTTGGCGAGTTGAATTGAAAAGAAGTTCTTGTCGGGACCGGCGAGATCGCCGACTCCGACGATTTTCCCCTTGAGGTCGGCGAGCTTGTCGACCCCCGAATTAGCGCGGGATAACACCCGCATGCAGCCGCCATGGGTGCCGGAGGCAATCTTGACGTCGAAGCCCTGCTCCAGCGGCTTGAGCCAGCGCAGCGCCATGCCGATGCCGGCGTCGGTCTTGCCGGTCGCGATGGCCTCCAGAAGCTGGTCAGTCGACCCGGCGAAGTTGAGCAGCTCGACATCCAGATTTTGCTTCTGGAAAAAACCTTGATCGATCGCCACAGGCAGCGGCACGTTGCACACCGCGCCGGCATTCCAGGAGAATTTCAGTTTCCGCGGCGCGCCCGTCAGGACCGGCGGCGCCTCGGAAGATGTCTTGCAGATCGGGAATTCCGAAAAATCGATCGGCGGCGGCGCGGCTGGAAACGCCTTGGCGCCGAACATCCCCAGCGGTGCGGCGAATAGCGAGGCGCCACCCGCCTGCAGCAGTGTCCGGCGATCCAGAAGCAATCTTCGCGTTCGTTCTTTCGACATCCCCTTATTCCTTTTGTCGAGGCGACATGAGATCCCGTCGGCGCAGCGCGGATGCGCTGCGGCCCGGTGTATCCCCGTTGCGATCAGTGAGTTCGGTTCGATCCGTGCGAGTTAATTGCTCGCGCTCAATTGAAATCGTCAGGCAATGATGCGCGGCAACATCGCGACCGTCAATGAAATGGAATTTTGAAGTTGCAAGCGAACGGAGAGTTTATCTCCATGATCGCATCGCCGCGCGATGGAAGGATTTTTACCACGGCTGCGCAATGCAAACCGATTTATTTGCTGCGGTCTGCCTGGTTCGTGGGCACTCGGATCGATGAACATCACAACATTCTGTTGCAGCCCCGATATCAAGACGAACGTTGCAGGCCCGAGCTAATCTTCAGTGATCCCTTTCATTGACTGACGCCCCTGCGCTCGTACGCTTCCGGGACGAATTTACGATCGTGTGAATCCGAACCGATATCAGAAAGACTCCGCGCATGACTGAACTACGCGACAACAACCAACATCATCGGCTTCGCGGCGCGGGCGCCGCGTTGTTCGGCCTTCTGGTGAGCGTTTCGATCACGGCGTCGGCGCTGGCGGCCGATGTCGTAACGCTGCGCGTCGGCGATCAGAAGGGCGGCAATCGCGCGCTGCTTGAGATCGCGGGATTGGCCAAAGACCTGCCCTACAAGATCGAGTGGTCCGAATTTCCGGCGGCGGCGCCGATCCTCGAAGCGCTCAACGCGGGCGCCCTCGACTTCGGTTACACCGGCGACCTCGCCTTCCTGACGGTCTACGCGACGGGCGCGCCGATCAAGGCGATCGGCGGCACCCGCTCCGACGCGCGTACTCAAGCCATCCTGGTCCGCAAGGACTCGCCGATCAAAAGCATCGCCGATCTCAAGGGCAAACGCCTGGCCGGAACGCGTGGCGGCTGGGGCCAGTTCCTGATCGACGCCACGCTGGAGAAAGCCGGCAACGGAATCAACGATGCGACGTTCGCGCCGCTCGGGCCGGTGGACGCCAAGATCGCGCTGGTCGCGGGCTCGATCGACGGCTGGGCGGTGTGGGAGCCCTATGTCTCCTACGCGACGCTGAAGGACAACGCGCGGGTTGTCGCCGATGGCGAGGGCCTGACGCCCACCATCACTTTCTACGTAGCCTCGGATCAGGCCATCGCCAGCAAGCGCGCAGCGGTGCAGGATCTGGTGCAGCGCCTCAACAAGGCGCGGCTATGGTCACTGGATCATGTCGCCGAATACGCCAAGGCCACCGCCGAACTGACCAGGCTGCCGGAAGACGTGTTGTTCAGCGCCTATACCGCGCAGCGCACCAGCGCGGTCGTGATCGACGGCAGCGTGGTCAGCGAAATCCAGCAGGCGTCCGATCGCGCGACCCGCTACGGCATCCTTGCCAAGACGCTCGATGTCGACAAAGCCCTGGATCGCAGCTTCACCGCGGCGGCCCAGGGGTCGAACTGAGCGGATGAAGCGAGTATGCAAGGATGGCCGCGACGCACGATTTGCGGCCATCCCTCGAGACGGCCGCTACGCGGCCTCCTCAGGATGAGGTCCTCGTATTTTCTCACGGCCTCATGGTGAGGAGCCGCGCAGCGGTGCCTTGAACCATGCGCCACAAAGGAGAAACTGCTTTTCGGTCGGACTCTCAGGATGAGGCTATCGTATCGTGACGCTGCCTCATGTCTCATCGTCATTGCGAGCGAAGCGAAGCAATCCCGGGGGCTGCGTTGTTTGACTCCTGGATTGCTTCGTCGCTTCGCTCCTCGCAATGACGCTGCGCTTGTGCCGGGCTACAGCCTAGGGCTTCCAAAGAAAAACGGCCGGTCCAAAAACCGGCCGTTCCTCCCCCGCCGCGTCGTCTATCCCGCCGCCACGACCGCCGGTTTTGCGACATTGACCGCCAGCTTGCCGTAGCGGTCCTTGAATGCCTCGGTGTCGATCTCCTCGAGCTTGATCGCGCCGCTCATGACGCCGGCCTTCCAGGCCTCGTGCTCGGGATCGTTTTCGAATTCCGGCATCACTTCCCTGGCGAACAATTCAAGCGACTTGCAGA
Source organism: uncultured Alphaproteobacteria bacterium (assembly GCA_963845435.1). Lineage (GTDB taxonomy): Bacteria > Pseudomonadota > Alphaproteobacteria > Rhizobiales > Xanthobacteraceae > Bradyrhizobium. Next base: position 423,989 of record CAWJSD010000004.1, on the reverse strand, counting down.
TGTGCTCGTGGCTGTTCTTGCCGGCCTGGTTCAGCAGGATCACCTGGTCGATATGCGAGGTCCGGAACCGCCGCAGCTTCTTGCGGATGGTTTCCGGCGATCCGATCAGGCCGCCGCGCAAGCGCGGCTTCCTGCGCCTCGGGATTGTCGCGCTTCCATTTGTTGTATTCGTCCCACATGTTGACGGTGCCGGGATCGGGACGCTGGCGATTCTGCGAGGCGCCGTAAAAACGCAGCGCGAACTGGAAGAAGGTGGCGCCGTCGGCGCGCGCCCGCGCCTCCTCGTCGGTCTTGGCGCACATGAAGAACGACACCAGCGCCATGTTCGGATTGATCTCGTAATCGGCGAGCTTGTTCAGCCGCTTGGTGATCGCGTTGTAATAGGCATGCACCCAGGCGTGCGCGGCGTCGGCGCTGACGAACTGGAAGCCGAGCGCGCCAAAGCCGTTTTGGCCGGCGCGTTCGATGGTCTGCAGCTGCGAGCACGCCATCCACAATGGCGGATGCGGCTTCTGCACCGGCTTCGGCACCACGTTGCGCATCGGAATATCGAAATACTTGCCGTGATGCTCGGTGCCCCACTTTGGTGAACATCGGGAAGATCGCCTGCACGGCCTCCTCGAACACCTCGCGCTTGGTTTCCATGTCGCGGCCGAACGGCGTCAACTCGGTGATCGAGGCGCTCTCGCCCATGCCGAACTCGGCAGCGGCCGTTGCTGAGCAGATCGAGCACCGCGATCCGCTCGGCGACGCGCGCCGGATGGTTGGTGGTGAGCTGGATGATGCCGTGGCCGAGCCGGATCTGCTTGGTGCGCTGGCTGGCGGCGGCCAGAAACGATTCCGGCGACGGCGAGTGCGAATATTCTTCGAGGAAATGATGCTCCACCACCCAGGCGTGGTCATAGCCGCAGCGGTCGGCGGTCTCGAGTTGCGTCAGCGCATTCTGGTAGAGCCTGAGTTCGTCGCCGGCCTCCCAGGGGCGCGGCAATTGCAGCTCGTAAAAGATGCCGAATTTCATGACGTTTCTCCCGCTTGTTTTTTCAGGCAGTGTATCTCGGGCAATTTGCAAGTCCAGCGTCAGCCGCATCGGGCCAATTCCGCCCGCGCGGAAGGTCGGCTTGCATGCGCGGCGCGAATGGTTAGCTTGTGCGCTGCCCCCGAGTTCGCGGCCTATCCGCGAAACCTCATACCAACGCTCAATGACCAACTTCTCGCCGCATCAGGATTCCGCGCTCAAAGCCGTTGCCGACTGGCTCAAGGCCAAACCCGGCAGGAACGGCACGCCGCCGGTGTTCCGGCTGTTCGGCTATGCCGGAACCGGCAAGACCACGCTGGCGCGGCACATCGCCGACGGCGTCGACGGCGAGGTGAAATTCGCCGCCTTCACCGGCAAGGCCGCGCTGGTGATGCGCAACAAGGGCTGCGACAACGCCTCGACCATTCATTCGCTGATCTACCGCGCGCGCGAATCCGGCGTCGAGCAGCCGAGCTTCGAATTGTGGGACGACGCGCCGGCCTCGAAGGCCAAACTGATCGTGATCGACGAATGCTCGATGGTCGATGCCGAGCTCGGCCGCGACCTGATGTCGTTCGATTGCCCGCTGCTGGTGCTGGGCGATCCCGCGCAATTGCCGCCGATCCAGGGCGGCGGCTTCTTCACCGACAGCGAGCCCGACGCGATGCTGACCGAGGTGCATCGCCAGGCCCAGGACGATCCGATCGTGCGGATGTCGATGGATGTGCGCGAGGGCCGCGAACTCGACATCGGCCGCTACGGCGAGAGCGAAGTGGTGTCGCGCTCCGAGCTCGATCCTGAACGGGTGATGGCCGCCGACCAGGTGCTGGTCGGCCGCAACAACACCCGCCGCGCCTACAACATGCGGGTGCGGCAGAAGCAGAACATCGAGGATCCGTTGCCGGTGGCCGGCGACAAGCTGGTCTGCCTGCGCAACAACCGCAAGAAGGGCCTGTTCAATGGCGGGCTGTGGCGGGTGAAATCGCGCGCGGCCTCGAAATCCAAGATCATCACCATGCGGCTGTCGCCCGACGAGGATTTCGGCCACAAGGTGACAAAAGTCTCGGTGCGCGGCGATTGCTTCGGCGGCGCCATCGAGACCATCCCGTGGGAGCAGCGCAAGCCCTACGACGAGTTCGACTACGGCTATGTGCTGACCGTGCACAAGAGCCAGGGCTCGCAATGGGACGACGTGGTGCTGTTCGACGAAAGCTTTGCGTTCCAGGACAGCCGCGCGCGATGGCTGTACACGGGCATCACGCGCGCGGCGAAACGGCTGAGCGTGGTGGTGTGATGGGTCTCCTTCATGCGAAGCCCTCATCCTGACAGTCTGACCGAAAAACCAGCTTCACGTTCGTGACGCAGGTTCGAGACGCCGCTTGAGCGGCTCCTCACCATGAGGCCGTAAGAAAAACGAGGACCTCATCCTGACAGTCTGACCGGAAAAGCAGCGTCACCTTCGTGAGGCATGGTTCGAGACGCCGCTTGAGCGGCTCCTCACCATGAGGCCGTAAGAAAAACGAGGACCTCATCCTGAGGAGGCCGCGAAGCGGCCGTCTCGAAGGATGGCCGCACATACCTCGCTTCGCCATCCTTCGAGACGCATCGCTTCGCGATGCTGCTCAGGATGAGGGCGTCGTGTGCTACGGCGTTAGCCGCCGCCGCCTACCTCCCCGCAAAATAGAAATCATCCCTGCCCGCGGGGCTGCCATAAGTGAACGGCTGCTGGCCGTGTTTGGTGGCGGTCCAGACGTCGTCGCGGACGATGTCGAACAGTTTTCTCACTTCGATCTGCGGCTGCTTGATGTCGCGCGCCACCGCGACCGCGAACGGACTATCGACGCCCTCGCCGTCGAGCGCGGTCTCGCCATGCTTGGCGGCATAAACCACCATGAAGCCGGCACCGGGCTCGATGTTGGAAAACCCCTTGTCGACCAGCTTGAGCGCGATGGTCCGCTTCATGGTGGGCGCGAACGGATCGTCGCGGCAGGCGTCGAGCAGCACCAGCCGCAATTTTCGCGCGCCGCCGACGGCCGCGATCACCTGCTCCAGCGCCACCGCCTGGGTCTCGGCATCCCGGTCGGCGGCGAGTTTGGCATCGACCGGAATCAGGTAATTGACGCCGCCGATCTCCATGCCGTGCCCGGCATAATACACCACCGCCCAATCCGCCTTTTCCGCGTCGGAGGCGAAGCTGCGCAGCGCTTCGAAGAATTTGTCGCGCGAAAGGTCGTTGGCTAACGTCACGGTCTGGAAACCGACATCGTGCAGCGCGGCGGCGATCAGTTTGGCATCGCGCGGCGGATTGTCGAGCGGATGGACATTCTTGTAAGCGCCGTTGCCGATGATCAGCGCGACGCGACGCCCGGTCGGCGCGCCGCCCGCCGTCTTGGGCGCGAGCGCGGCGAGCCGTTCCTCCGCCACGGCTCGCGCGCGGGCAACCTCGAGGTCGTCGAACGGCGTCAGCGCGAAGGCGGCGGAGCGATAATCGGCGCGCGCCTGATCCAGATCGTTCCGGCGCTCGTAAATCTGGCCGCGGCCGGCATGGGCGCGAACGTTGTTCGGATTGGTCTGAAGCACCTGGTTGTAATCCTTCAGCGCGGCGTCGAAATCGCCTTTCATCACGTAGACGTCGCCGCGCGTGACGATCGCGAACTGATTGTTCGGTTGCTTCTGGATCAGGCCGTTGCAGTCCGCGAAGGCCTGCTCGTATTTCCCCATCATGCCATAGGTGAGGCAGCGGTTGCTGGCGATCTGCGGCGCGGCCGGATCTATCTTCTCGGCTTCGGCGTAATCGGCGAGCGCACCGTCGAAATCCTTCGACACCGTGCGCAAGCGGGCGCGGTTGGTGTATCCGAGCAGAAATTTCGGCGCGTATTTGATCGACAGGTTGAAATCGTCGAGCGCGCTTTGCAGGGCCTTCCGATGCACCTGGATGGTGCCGCGATTATTGTAGGGCACACCGAAGGTCGGGCGCTTTTGCAAGGCAAGATCGTAGTCCGCCATCGCCAGATCGTCCTGCCCTTTGCGCTCATATGAGATGCCGCGCAGGTTGAGAATGCCGGCATTGTCGGGATCGGCGTCATGGGCAGCGTTGAGCGCCACGATCGCCTTGTCGTAGTCGCGTTTATTGATCAGCGCGTTGCCGCGCGTGCCCAGCGCGATCGCGAGGTCCTTGCCGGACACCTGCCCCGAAGCGATGACTTTCTCGCAGGCGTCCAGCCGGGCCGCGGGTTCGGCCTGCTTGTCCTTGTCACGGCAGGTGTCCATGTCATCGGCGAGCGCCGGCAGCGCCAAGGTCGAGGCCAGGCCAAACGAGATCAGCAGAATTCGCAACATCGACGACGGGCTCCGGCAGAGTTCCGGGATCACAGAGTTTGGTCGCTCCACCGCCTCACGGGTTCATATTGACCCAGCGGCGATGGCGCTGACAATGCCAGGACGACCGGCGCCGTGGGTGCGACGAACCGACGCCTTAAGGCCTTGCAAATCGGTCTTTTTTCACAAACTCGTGCGAGTTCCGGTGTAACAAAAGCCACCTTCGGCCGTATCTAGCTGCATAGGCCGGGCATTGGCACGATCCTCGAGGATTGCGAACCGCCTGCTCTGCCCTAAACTACTTTTCGATCCGCACACCCCGGAGGAAATCTCATGATCCGTAAATCCCAATTCGGCCGTCTTGCGCTCGGCGTCGCCGCCATCGGCGCGCTGGCAATTGCCGGCTTTGCCGTGGCCCCCTCGCTCGCGGCCGAGGACGCCGTGGTGGTCCCCGCGCCCGCGATGGACGCGCCGGCTTCCGACGGTTTGCAGACCGCGGTCGTCGCGGGCGGCTGCTTCTGGGGTGTGCAGGGCGTGTTCCAGCACACCGCCGGGGTCGTCAACGCCGTCTCGGGCTATGCCGGCGGCAACAAGAGCACCGCGCAATATGAAACCGTCTCGACCGGCACCACCGGCCATGCCGAGTCGGTCCAGATCAAATACGACCCCAAGAAGATCAGCTACGGCAAGCTGCTGCAGATCTTCTTCTCGGTGGCGCATGACCCGACCCAGCTGAACCGCCAGGGCCCCGACAGCGGCACGCAATATCGTTCCGCGATCTGGACCACCACGCCCGAGCAGAAGAAGGTTGCCGACGCCTATATCGCCCAGCTCAACGCCGCCAAGGTCTATAGCAAGCCGATCGTGACCAAGGTCGCCTCGCTGGACGGGTTCTTCCCGGCCGAGGCCTATCACCAGGACTACCTGACGCTGCACCCGAACCAACCCTATATTGCGTATAACGATATTCCGAAGGTCGAGAACCTGAAGAAGCTGTTCGCGCCAAACTACATCGAGAAGCCGACTTTGGTGGCCGATGGGAAGGTCACCAACTGACGGCAGTCATCTAGAAAACCACGCAAGAAAAACGAAGGAGGTCTCTCAATGTCCGACACCAAAACCGTCACCGGCAAGGTCGAGAAGAGCGAGGCCGAATGGCGCAAGGAATTGTCGCCGATGCAATATGCCGTGCTGCGCGAGAAGGCCACCGAACGGCCGTTCTCGGGCGAGTACGAGCATGAGCAGCGGCAGGGCACCTACACCTGCGCCGGCTGCGGCCAGACCCTGTTCGAGTCCGACGCCAAGTTCGATTCCGGCTGCGGCTGGCCGAGCTTCACCGCGCCTGCCGCCGACAGCCATGTCGACGAGGAGCGCGACGTCAGCCACGGCATGATCCGCACCGAAGTGTTGTGCTCGAAATGCAATGGCCATCTCGGCCATGTGTTCGACGACGGCCCCGGCCCGACCGGGCTGCGCTACTGCATCAATTCGGCGGCGCTGAAGCTACAGCCGAAATAAAACCCGCTGCGTCGGCGACGAAACGGGTTTGCTTTGCTCAACAGGCGTGGCGTAGGCTAACGCGCCGGCCTGTTGGGGAGAGTGCAAATGTCGCTCGGACTGATACTCGTCATCATCATCGTCATTTACCTGCTGGGCGGCTTCAGCGGCCGCTTTGGCGGCTATGGTTATGGCTATGGCCATTCCGGAATGGGCATCGGTGGTGTGATTTTGATCATCCTGCTGATCCTGCTGCTTCTCGGCAAGCTGTAACGCCGCTAAAATACTGATAAATATAGACTTATTCCAGATCGCGATGACTGGAACACGGATTCATCATCCGCCCTGTCAGGAGTTGCATTTCTGTCAAACGAGCCTATATTACAGGTGTCTTGAAATGACGTGTGTCGGAGCGCCGCTCGGTTAGTGGGCCCCGCACGATCCGTTCGCGAGTGATGCTCGCGCTCCCACGAAAAAAGATAAGAGGGTCACTGACCATGGCTTCCTTCAGCTACAACACCGCCGCCGAACTGTTTCCTGCCGCGATCCGTAAGAAGAAGCGGGCTGGCTTTGCATATCGGCGATTTGGCACCGCGGCCGAAGCTGTTCGCTTCGCGATCGAGGAATTGCCGGCGGATTCGCTGAACGGCGCCTATCTGCAGGTCGACGAGGCCCGCTTCGACCAGAGCGGCATCCGTACCCTCTATGAAAGCGAGGCGTTTCCGCTCGAGCGTCGCCCGCGTCCGGAGCCGGTTGCCGCGGAAGATGATAACGCCGACGCGGCGTAACCCGCCATCGTCTTGACAAGCGCGATCCTCTTCCCTCGCCGAGGGGAGCGGATCAGCGCGGCTGCCGGTCCATCCAATTTCGCAGGATCCGCATGTTGCGCATATTGGCGCGGAACATGACGTCGAACGCGTCGCCCGCGACCGGGATCATGCCGACCGCGCCTTCCAGCGCCACATTGGCCAGCATTCGCGACGTGACGTGCCAAGGCGCACCGAGCGCGCGCGCCTCGCGCACCAGCCATAGCGAAAACGCCGACGCGATGAGATCGCCGACCACCGGGACCAATCGGATTATGCCGTCGATGCCGTAGCGGATGTTGGTGCCCGGCAGCACGAACGCGACGTCGAGCAGTTTCGCCAGGCCATCAAGCCGCGCCAGACGCTGCTCCCGCGTCAGATTGCCGAACGGATTGGCGCCGGACTGGCCGAAATCGAAGCGAAAGCCCTGAAAGCCGCCGCCTTGGAAACCTCCACCCTGACCCTGAGATCCTTGGCCCTGAAATCCTTGGCCCTGAAATCGGCCGCCGAACGAGCCTGACGGAATCTCGCGGCCATCCTGATCGATCACCGGACCGCGCGAGGCCCCGCGTCCGAAAGGTGCGCTTGAGGCGCTTCGGGCCGGTTTCGGGAACATGACATCGTCGTTGGGCATGGCCATCACATTCGTTGGCGTGAATGAAGCTCAAATGGGTAACGCGCGAGCCCGGCGCAAGTTGCTTCAAGGTTGCTTCAATAGGGTCGCGCTTGGTCAGCGCCCGCCGTAGCGCCGGGCCATGGATCGATCGCGCAACGATTTGGGTTGAGGCCGCCGGCGGGTCGAGAGGCCCGCCGCTTTAAGGCTGGGCCTCGACGGCCGGGGTTGCCGGCGTCGCCGGGAAATCGATCGCCTCATGAGCCAGCCACGAGCACACCACCGCGGGCACGAAGCCGACCAGGCCATAGAGGAAAAACTGCAGTGCGCCACTGTCGGAGCCGCGCGAGCCGTACATGAAGGCGGCCGTGACGAATCCGATCAGGCCGACGACCAGCATCCGCAGCACCGGAACGATGCGCTTGATGTGAAAGACGATGTCGTCCACCGCGCCGAGCATCAGGATCGGCAGGATGCCGAACAGATAGCTGTATTGCAGGGTCTTGAGGAAGACGACCAGCAGCTTGGTCACCGACGCCCAGGTCGGCTCGCTCCAGTAACCGGACATGACCGTGGTCGCGATCAGCAGGAAGAATCCGCCGAGAAACGGCCCCAGCGCCGCAAAAATCAGATATCGCTTCATGCTCGACCCTCGCGATTTTGGACGAGTATAGCAGTTTGGCACGGGCGCGCGAACCACGCCGAAAGCCGCAAACAAGTTAGAACGCGCGGCACCAGGGCAGAACCCGCCCTACTCGCCCCACACCGCGAAGGCATCATTGAATGCGCGTTCGCCGGGCGGACCCTTTTCGATGGCGATGATGGCGCGGCGCTGGTTGACGTAGACCAGCGGCACGTCGAACCAGGAACGCTCCTTGAGGAGCTGGATGTTGCGCGAGCGGTCGGAATCCACATTCGACAGTCCGACCAGGAAGAAGCCGTCGGTGACCTTGACCGCGAGGCCGGCGAGCGGCGTGCCGCGGGCCTGCTCGTTGGACTTCATCAGGATGCCCGGCACATTGCTGACGCCGCCGCCGGCGAAATCCGGCGGCAGGATGAAGGTCAGTTCCGCGGTGTGGCTGGCCGGCAGCGAGGTGTCGGTGTTGCGGCGGAACGACATCGTCATCTTGAACTTGCGATCGGGAATATCGATGTCGGCGCGCACCGCGATATCGGCGGGCTGGCCGGTGCCGCCCTTGATCGGCTCGGTGCGCCAGACCACGGTGCCGACATATTGCTTGCCCTTGGGATCGGACGGATCCTCGTCATAGAGCACGACCCGCTGCGCCACCGGCGCGACATCGTCGGTCGACGAGGGTTGGCCGACCCGATCCGGGATCTTCGGCTTCGAGACCGGCGCCGAGGTGTCCTTTGGCGCCTCGACCACCGAGGTCGAAGACGATTTGAACAGGCCGCTGACGGTGTTCAACACGGGCTTGCCGACCAGGATCGCGGCGCCCACCAGGATCAAGACGATGCCGACGGCGATCGCGCTCTTGAATGGAAATGCAGAACCGGTGCGGGCACGCTTCTTCGGCTCGCGGTCCTGCGACAGACGTGGACGCGAACCGGACGGCGGCGCATAGCGGCCGGCCTCCTCGACCGATTCATCGTAGGAATAGGCCGAGTCCGGATCGGCGCCACGGTCCTCCATGCTCGGCTCGGAGCGGTCGAATTCCGGCGAGGGCGACGGCACATTGGCATAGGTTTTCCGCGCCGAGCGGGTGGCCTGCGCGGCGGCGCGGCCGAGATCGTCGGCATCCGCGGCGAGATCGCGAAAGCCACGCACCGCCGGCGGCGGCGGACCGTTTTCGTTGCCTCGGCGCTGCCCGTTGCCGCGATCGCGGGACGGCGGGAACGGCGGCTCTTGTTGCTGGATCGGCGGGGCCGCGCGCTGCGGCGGCGGGTCGCCACGCAGATTGCGCGGCGGGCGCGGATCGTCCTGACCGAGCGGCGGCCGATCGTTACGCGGCGGCGGCGGTGCCGGCGGGCGCTGGCGTTGGGCCGCAGGTTGAGGCGGCGGCGCGAAGGGGTCGGACGGCGGCGCAGACGGGCCCTCGGCCGGGCGCGGCGCCGGCCGGGTGGTGGCACGGAATGAATCGCCGGCGCGCGGGCGATCGCCACGGTCGGCACGATCACCGCTTCCGCGCGAGGCATCGCGGGCGCGCTGGGCGGCCTCGGATTCGACCTTGCGGACGGCCTCTTCCAACGACAGCCGCTCGCGGGTGATCTCGGATTCACTCAAGGGCGGATCGACGCTGCGCAATTGAGCGATCAGCGCCGACCGGGCCCGTTCATAAAGCGCACGGCGGCTCTCGCCGGGCGCACTGGGGTCCAGTCCGGCGATGGCACGGGCGATCAGCGGGTAGTAGTCAGCCATCTCTGCTCAACATTGCAGGCTTTCCGGTAACATCTCGTTAAGCCTCGAACGGATTCTGGACCAGAATAGTATCTTCGCGTTCCGGGCTGGTGGAAAGCAAGGCGATTGGGCACCCGACCAATTCCTCGACCCGGCGGACATATTTGATGGCCTGCGCCGGCAGATCCGCCCAGGAGCGGGCGTTGGCGGTCGGCTTCTTCCAGCCTTCGATCGTCTCATAGACCGGGACCACCCGCGCCTGCGCGCCCTCGCCGGCCGGCAGATGGTCGATGTCCTTGCCGTCCAATTTGTAGCCGACGCAGACCTCGATGGTGTCGAAGCCATCGAGGATGTCGAGCTTGGTCAGCGCCAGGCCGTGGATGCCGCAGGTCCGCACCGTCTGGCGCACCAGCACCGCGTCGAACCAGCCGCAGCGCCGCTTTCGCCCGGTGTTGACGCCGAACTCCTTGCCGCGGCGGCCGATCTCTTCGCCGATCTCGTTGGTCAGTTCGGTGGGGAACGGCCCCTGCCCGACCCGGGTCGTATAGGCCTTGCAGATCCCCAGCACATAGCCGACCGAACTCGGTCCCATGCCGGTGCCGGTTGCCGCCTGCGCCGCCACCGTGTTGGACGAGGTGACATAGGGATAGGTGCCGTGGTCGACGTCGAGCAGCGCGCCTTGCGCGCCTTCGAACAGGATACGCTTGCCCTCGCGGCGCTTGATATCCAGCAGGCGCCACACCGTGTCGGCGTAGGGCAGCAATTGCGGCGCCAGCGCCGTCAATTCCTTCAGGATCGGCGCGGCGCTGATTTCTTCCAGCTTGAGGCCGCGGCGTAGCGCGTTGTGATGCGCCAGCAGCCGTTCGATCTTGTGCGGCAGCGTGTCGAGATCGGCGAGATCCATCAGCCGGATCGCGCGGCGGCCGACCTTGTCCTCATAGGCCGGACCGATGCCGCGCTTGGTGGTGCCGATCGCGCTGATCGCGTCGGCGGACTCGCGTAGCGCGTCGAGCTCGCGATGCAGCGGCAGGATCAGCGTGACGTTCTCGGCGATGCGCAGGTTTTCCGGGCTGACGGCAACGCCCTGGCCTTTCAGCTTGGCGACTTCATCGAGAAAGGCCTGCGGATCGAACACCACGCCGTTGCCGATCACGGCCAGTTTCGACGGCCGCAACACGCCGGACGGCAGCAGCGCCAGCTTGTAGGTCGCGCCGTTGATGACCAGCGTATGGCCGGCATTGTGTCCGCCCTGGAAGCGCACGACGATATCGGCTTGTTCCGATAACCAATCGACGATCTTGCCCTTCCCCTCGTCGCCCCATTGGGCGCCGACGACGACAACATTGGCCATTTCGCAGGTGTTCCCTCTGCAACTATCTCTGCACGAGCATGATCGCTCAGCAAACCGTTCCCGCCGCCAGGTCAGGCCTGAAGGCATCTTTTCCAGATCATGCGCCCCAGCCCAAATCACGGCCGCGGCCGCTCGCATGCGAGGCAACCCATCGGATAAAGGATGCGGGCTATTGACGCAAGCAAGAAGGCGGCTCTCGGGGCGGCTTACGCCGCTCCCAAGCCTTTGATATCCCCTTAAAAAACCGATGCTGCGGCGCCCTGGCGCGCACGACCCAGAGCTATCGGGCATTTTCAGGGCAGACCGCCCCCGCGGCCTATACGACGAAGGGATATTAGTTCGCCCGGGTGGTCATCCGGGACCGCCCGGCCGGTTACGCCCGAGGCTGCGCCGCGCATGGTCGAGATGCGGCCCACCCCATTGATGCCAGAGCAAAATCCGTGTCTGTGAAGCACGCCGGGTGAACGTTCCGGCCCGGACCTGCGCCGGGCGCGGGCGCCGGCCTGTTTTTGGACCGGGCCAACAGCGAACGTTTCATGTCAGCTTCCAGCCAGACTTCGAACCCGACCGCCCCCGGCGGCTGGTTCCTCGACCAGCCTTATCTGCTGCTGTCGATCACGGCGCTGTGCTGGGCCGGCAACGCCATCGTCGGCCGGCTGGCCGCCGGACATATCGCGCCGGCGACGCTGGCGATGCTGCGCTGGTCGCTGGCCTTCCTGATTGTGCTGCCGTTCGCCTGGAAGCACCTGGCTCGGGACTGGCCCGCGATCCGCGACCGGCTCGGCACCATGATCGTGATTTCCGTGACCGGGATCGGCGCCTTCAACTTCCTGCAATATTGGTCGCTGGAATACACCACCGCATTGAACACGGTGCTGTTGCAATCCGCGGCGCCGCTGATCGTGGCGATGTGGTCGCTGCTGCTGCTCGGCGTGCGGCTGACGCTGGCGCAAGCTTTCGGTGTGGCGCTGTCGCTGACCGGCGTGCTGGTGATTCTCTTGCACGGCGACCTCAGCACGCTGACCAGCATCCAGTTCAACAAGGGTGACGTCATCTTCATGGGCGCGCTGTTGGTGTTCACATTTTACTCGGTGATGGTGCTGAAGCGGCCGGCGATCCATGCGCTGTCGTTCGCCGCCTTCACGTTCGGCTGCGGCGCGCTGTGCCTGATCCCGCTGGTGATCCGGGAATTGCTGATGCGTCCATGGATGGCCTTGAATACCGCGAACCTGCTGACGGTGTTTTACGTCGCGGTGTTTCCCTCGACGGTGGCCTATCTCTGCTACAACCGTGGTGTCCAACTAATCGGCGCCAACCGTGCCGCGCCGTTCTTTCACGTCGTGCCGCTGTTCGGATCGGTCATGGCGATGGTTTTTCTCGGCGAACAGCCGCGGGGTTTCCATTTCATCGGCTTTGCGCTGGTCATGACCGGCGTGTTCGTCGCGTCGCGAAAATCGTCCGCGCAACCGACCCCGGCCTGAGATCCTGGCGCCAGGATCATGACCCGCCCTGCCGCCACGCCGTCCGGCCGCGATCCGCTGCGATGGCTCTATAACCAGCCTTATCTGTTGCTGAGTCTGACCTCGTTGTTCTGGGCCGGCAACATCGTGCTGGGCCGATACGCCGGCGGCCATGTGCCGCCGTTGACGCTGTCCTGTATCCGGTGGCTTGGCGCGTTCGTGATGCTGTTGCCGTTCGCGTGGCCGCATCTGCGGACCGACTGGCCGGCGTTGCGGGCGCGGTGGCCGCTGATGCTGGGGCTGTCGGCAACCGGGTTCGCCTCCAACAACGCGTTGTCGTATTGGGGCCTGCAATATACCGAGGCGCTCAACGCACTGCTGATCCAGTCGTCGGGCCCGCTGTTCATCGCATTGTGGTCGCTGGTGCTGTTCCGGTTGCGGCTGAGCTGGGCGCAGTTCGCCGGCATCGCGATTTCGCTGGCCGGGGTGCTCACGATCATCCTGCATGGCGATATCCTGGCGCTGGCGAGTGTGCAGTTCAACAAGGGCGACGTCATGCTGGCCGGCGCGCTGCTGGCGTTCGGACTCTATTCGGCGTTGATGCTGCTGCGACCGGTGACGCATCCGCTGTCGCTGATCACGTTCACCACCGCCGGCGGCGCGTTGCTGTTGTTGCCGTTCTCGATCTGGGAATTTGCGGCCGGCGCCACCATGAAATTCGACATGCTGACCCTGGGGACGGTGATCTATGTCGTGATCTTCCCGTCGACGCTGGCGTATCTGTGCTTCAACCGCGGTATCGCCCTGATCGGCCCCAACCGCGCGGCGCCGTTCTTTCATCTGATGCCGGTGTTCGGCTCGGTGATGGCGATCCTGCTGCTGGGCGAGCAGCCGAAATTATTTCATCTGGTCGGCTATGCGCTGGTGCTTGCCGGTGTCGTGATCGCGTCCAGGAAGTAGGAATGTAAAAGAATGTAGGGTGGCCAAAGGCGCGCTTGCGCCGTGTCCACCATCTCAACCGCAGTGCACGCGATGGTCGACACGCTGCGCTTTGCCCACCCAACGGTCCAGTCTTTAATTACGCGGCGCGGACCTTGACCAGGAAATCGTCGACTGCGGTGCGCAGCATGCCGGATTGCGTGTCGAGTTCGCGGGCGTTCGACAGTACGTCGGAAGCCGCGGTGCCGGTCGCGGTGGCGGCGGTGGTGACGCCGCCGATATGGGCGCTGATCTCGCTCGAGCCGGTAGCGACCGACTGGATGTTATGCGCGATCTCGCGTGTCGCGTTGCCCTGCTGTTCGACCGCGGTGGAGATGCTGACGGTGATCTCGCTCATCTGCGCGATGGTCGTGGTGATGCCGCCGATCGAGGCCACCGCCTCGCTGGTGGAGGCCTGCATCGCGGCGACCTGTGCGGCGATTTCTTCGGTGGCCTTGGCGGTCTGGTTGGCCAGCGCCTTGACTTCGGACGCCACCACCGCAAAGCCGCGGCCGGAATCGCCGGCGCGCGCCGCCTCGATGGTGGCGTTGAGCGCCAGCAGATTGGTCTGCGAAGCGATGCTGTGAATCAGTTTCACTACCTCGCCGATTTTTTCAGCGCCGGTCGAGAGTGCCCGCACGGTGGCATTGGTGCTCTCGGCGTCGCCCACCGCCTTGCTGGCGATCTCGCTGGAACGCGCCACCTGGCGGGCGATTTCGGCGACCGAACTCGACAGTTCTTCGGCCGCGGCGGCCACGGTGCCGACATTGTTCGAGGCGGTTTGCGAAGCCGCGCCCACGGTGGCCGCACGGGCGCTGGCATCGCTCGCGGTCGAGGTCATCGACTGCGCGGTGGTCTGCATGCCGGCGGCGGCCGAAGACACCGAACGTACGATGCCGGTGACGCTGCGCTCGAAATCGTTGGCGATGTTTTCCATCGCCGCACGACGCTCGGACGCTGCCCGGTTCTTGGATTCCTGCTCGGCCTGCTCCAGCCCGCGGATGCGCACCGCATTGTCCTTGAAGATCTGAACCGTTGCCGCCATCTCGCCGACTTCGTCCCCGCGGCCGATGCCGGGGATCTCGCCCTCGAGCGCGCCGTTGGCTAACGCCTGCATGCGGGCGCCGAGCTGACCGAGCGGTCCCGAGATGCTGTGGCCGATCATCCAGGCGATGCCGCCGCCGATCGCGGCGATGCCGAGAATGGCAAGGCCGAGCATCCAGGCGATCGGCTTCAGCTTGGCGTCGATATCGTCGAGATAGGCGCCGGCGCCGATATACATGTTCCAGCCCGGGATCGCGGCGGCGTAGGCCACCTTGCGGATCGGCACGCTCTGGCCCGGCTTGACGTAATCGTAGAACATGGTGTGTTCGCCCTTGGCCAGGACGCCGCTCATCCATTCCCGCGAGATCGCGCGGCCGTTGGTCAGCACATCCATCCGGTTGGTGCCGATCTGCTTCGGGTCCGGCGACAGCACCGTGATGCCGTTGTAATCGGTTCCGAACAGATAACCGACGCCATTGTCGAAGGTCATTGCATTGGCGCGGCGGCCGAACTCCGCCAGCGCGGCTTCCTTGGTCAATTGCCCTGCATCGACCTGCTTCTGCAGGCTCATGGCCAGCGTGCGGCCCATTTCGACGATCGAGCGAACCTGATCGAGCCGTGCCGCCAGCATCTCCTGCTGCATCAGGTAGCCCGCCAACAGCCCCGCGGCCGACAGGCCGAGCAGCGTCACCCCCACCAGGATGCCGAGTTTGGGGGTGATCTTCAGGTTCGACAGCTTCACGGAAGGTTCTCCAGAAAACGGACAAGGCCGCCATTGGCGGATCGAATTGCGTCACGGTATAGTGAAATCCTTTAGCACTTGGTTACCACTGCCGGCCCGGACAACTACGGAGCGAAACGGTGGAATTGGGAGCTAGAACAGGGAGGCGGCGACGGCCCGTCGCGGTCACAACCAACACCGAAATCAAATCGGGAGAAACAACATGGCCAAGTTTACGATCGTGACGCCGAAAGGCGCCAGCTTCACCACCGCCGGCGGCGGTTATGGGTTCGAAAAAGAAGCGCTCGACCCGATCGATGCCGAGATTGTCGAGGCGCCGACCAACGAAGACGAGTTCATCGCCGTCGCGCGCAACGCCGACGCGATCTACGCCAAGGGCATACCGATCTCTAAAAAGATCATCGACGCCCTGCAGAACTGCAAGGTCATCACGCTCGGATCGGTCGGCGTCGACAGTGTCGACGTCAAGGCCGCGACCGCGCGCGGCATTCCCGTCACCAACATCCCCGACACCTTCATCGAGGAAGTCGCCGACCACGCGATGATGCTGTTGCTGGCGGGCTTCCGCCGCCTGGTCGAGCAGGACAAGATGGTGCGCGAGGGCCGCTGGTCCGAGGGCCGCCCGGCGCTGCTGAAAATTCCGCGGCTGATGGGACAGACGCTCGGCTTCATCTCGTTCGGCCGGGTCGCGCGCGCCGTCGCCAGGCGCGCGGCGCCGTTCGGCCTGCGCATGATGGCGTACGATCCCTTCATCCAGGAAACCTTGATCTCCGAGCACGGCGTGCTGCCGGCGACATTATCCGAAGTGCTGTCGCAATCGGATTTCGTCTCGATGCATGCTCCCGCGCGGCCCGAAGTCCACCACATGCTCGGCGAGAAGCACTTCAAGCAGATGAAGCCGAGCGCGATCTTCATCAATACCGGCCGCGGCCCAACCGTGGACGAAGAGGCGTTGACCAAGGCCCTGCAGGAAGGCTGGATCGCCCATGCGGCGCTCGACGTGCTGGAAAAGGAGCCGCCGTCGCATAACAATCCGTTGCTTGGCATGGAAAACGTCACGCTGACGGCGCATGTCGCCTCGGCCTCGGCGCGTTTCGACGAGGCGCGCAAGCGCCGCGTCGGCTATGAACTGTCGCTGGTGTTGTCCGGCATGTGGCCGGTGAGCTGCGTCAATCCGTCGGTGCTGCAAAACACCGCGCTGCGCCGCTGGCAACCGGTCGGCATGGATCGCGGCCCGAACAGCTGACAACTGGCGCGAGGGCAGCGCCCGATCGTTCCGAACCGCCCGTGGCCCGGACAAGCGAAAGCGATATCCGGGCCACAGCGTCGTCCGCTTTATCCCGCCGGCGTCATCACAACGCCCTTGTCCTTGGGCCAGCGCACCATCCAGGCGAAGGCGATGTCCCTGGCCTCATTGGGCTTGGCGTCGAACGACCATTCCAGCACGCCGCGCTTGTCGTGCAGATTGCTCGATGTCGGCGGCGTCGACGACGGCAGCATCTCGACCTGGATATCCTCGTTTTCGCTGACCGGCAGATGATCTTCGATGGCGACGTGAATCGGAAAATCATGGCCGTTGCGCACGGTGGTCTTGAAGGAACGTTCGTCCGTCTTCGAGGTCATCAGGATCAACCCGGCGGAGCCTTCGTTGCGATTGAGCACGCTGCGCTCGACCTTCACCTTGTCGTCGGGGCCGAAGCCGAGCCGGACATTTTCGTCCTTCGACGCCGCCTTCATCTGCCCGCGTCCGACAAAGACGCCGTCGCGATAGATCGAGACCCGGCCCGGCAACAGTGGCGCATCCTCGCTTTGCTTGAAGCTTGCTTCGAGGAACGCGGTCGGATCGAGCACCGGCACCGCGCGCACCACCAGATCCGGCGCGATGATGGCGGTCGACACCAGCAGGCTCTTGGCGCCTTCGCTGGCGCCGACGCTGACGCGGCCCGCGATCCGGTACATCACCTGGAAGCCGCTGATTTCAGCCACCGCCTCCTGCTCCATGGCCGGCGCCGGTGCCGCTGGCAGCTCCGCGACCTTCGCCGCCGAATGGCTGGCGAGCGCCCTGAAACGATCCATCTGCGGTGTAGCGGGGGCCAAGGCGGCAAGGTCCGGATAATGCACCATCAAGGAACTCAATTCCGGCGCGTTGCCGCCGCGCGAGGTCCGCACCGTCGAGACGGTGAGCGCCACGTTCGACCAGTCCTCGCCGGTGCTCTGGGTGATCTCGGCGCGGCGCGTCAGTTCGAGCGCCGGCTTGCGATCCCTGGCGCCGGTATCGAGACGGGCGTCATAGAGCGGCGTCCAGCGCGCATTGCGTACCGTGTAGGTCACCCGCAAGGTAGCCTTGGTGGCCGCGGCCGCAGCGAGGTCGAGCCGCACTTCGAGCTTGTTCGGCGGCTTGGCGGCGCGCTCGGCTTCGAGGCGCCGGATGTCGCGATCGAGTTCGCGCTGCTTGCGCGAAGCATCGCGCACCGCGCTGTCGGCGCTGGCGACTTCCTCCGCGACGGCGGCAAAGGCGGCGCGCCAGTCGGCGATCGGACGGGCCTCGCCCTTGTCGCCGAGGCCCGCCGGCGACGCCTCGGCAAAATGCTCGGCGAATTTACGGCGCGCATGGGCGGCGTCGATTGCGCCCTGCAGATCGGCGCGCTGGTCTTTCAGGGCCTCGAGGCGCTGGTCCAGTTCCGGCAGATTGGCCGGGGGCGCCGCGCGTGGCGACCGGGCATCGATCGCGCCGATCGTCAGCCTGGCGTCGGCCTCGCCTTCGACCCGCAGCGAGGAGAGATCGAGCCCGAGCGGGAAATCATGGAGCACTAACGTGTTGTCGCCGGCCGGCAGATCGGCCGCGATCAGGCGCGTGACACTGGCGCCGTCGGGATAGACGGTGACGGCATCGACCGCCGAAGCGGCGTCGAGATCGGCGGCCTGCGCGGCCCCGGCGGCCAAGGCCGTCAAGACAATGAGGCTAGTGCTGGCAAGACGAGTGGCAAGACCAGTGGCGAGGCTCGTGACAAGACTGTTGGCAACGATACGCATGATTTTCCTTCCGCAGGCGTCAGCGCGCCGCCCGGCCCTTACGGCCGCACGGACGAAAACGCGTGAAACGACATCACCCCTGGTGAATGAGACGCGATGATGAAGAAACCGGTTCGATGTGAAAAATCGAAATCAGGCGCCGGCCGGCGGGACGGCGGAAGCCGCCACCCCATGGGCCGTCACAGATCACTCAAGATCGATCGCCTGATACTTTCCGGTCTGGTCGAGCTCGGTGCCCCAAACCTTGTGCAAGGCCTGGTGGTCGCTGCGGCTGTAGCCGACCGGCGCGCCGAGACCGAGATCCAGATTGCGCGTGCTCTCCAGCGCGTCCACCAGCTTCTCGGAATCGATTTGCGGGCCGGCGCGCTTGATCGCGTCGATCAGCACATTGGCCGCGACAAAACCCTCGAGCGAGATGTAGTCCGGCGTCGTGCCCGGAAAATACTTCTGCAGCGCGGTCTTGAAGTCGAGCACTTCGCTCGAATAGCCCGAGACAGCCGGCACCGACTGGGTGACGATGACGTTCTCGGTGAAGCGCGGCCCCAGCAGCATCAGTTCCTGGGACAGCGCGGTGGCGCCCGCGATCGACATGTTGGTGTAGATCATGCCCGGGAACAGATCGCGGGTCTTCTCGATGAACTTTGCCGCCGGCCGCGTGGTCGCGGTCATCACCACCGCGCGGATCGGGACCTTCTGGGCCCTGAGCTTGTTGACCGCTTCGTCGACGTCGATCGTGTTGCGGGTGTAGTTCAATCGCAGGATCGCGGAATCGTTGAGGCCGGCGGCGCGGTACGCCTTCGCCATGCCGGCAAAGCCCTGCTCGCCCAGATTGTCATTTTCGCCGAAGGCGGCGATCTGGTTCGGCCTGATTCGGCGGATCTTCAACAGATAGCGCACGGCGGCATCGGCTTCCTCGATGAAGCTCAGCCGGTAATTGAAGACATAGCGATCGGGTGGATCGTGCCGCACGTTACTGCCGCCGGTGAACGGAGCGTAGAACAGCGCCCGATGCTCGAGCGCGAACGGGACCGACACGTCGGCGGTCGGGGTGCCGAGACAGCCGACAAAGCCGAACACCTGGTCCTTGTCCCACAGCTGTGTCACGGCGCCAAGCGTCCGCGTCGGCTCGAAGCCGTCGTCGGCCGCGATCAGCTTGAGCATCCTGCCGTTGACCCCGCCGGCATCGTTCTGCTTCGAGAACGCAACCTCGAAACCCAGCTTGTAGCTCTGGCCGTTTTCCTTGGCGCTGCCGGTAAACGGGACCACGATCCCGAACCGGATTTCCTTGTCCGTCACCCCGTGGACGTTGCTGGTCGCAACGGGCTGGCTCGGCGCGACCGCGGATGGTGCAGCCGCGGCCGGCGGCGCCGCCTGGGCGGTGGACGCGACACCGAGCGATTGTTCGAGGTCCGCAAACTGCCGCTCCGCCGCCCTGCAATCGATTTTGCCCGAGGTGACCATTGTGCGACCGTCGACCATGTAGCGGTCGAACAGCCGCGAGATGTCGCCTCGATCGGCATCGGTGTTCGAGGCTTCCCGGATCGCGGCCTGAAACTTGTCGATGATGAACTGGGACCGTGACCGCGCCAGATTGGGGCATGCTTGGGCCGAACCGATGATCGGCCCGACCCGGGCCGCGAGTTCACGCACGACGCTCAGATCGTCAGCGGACGCCGGTCCGGCACTTGCCAGCACGGCGCCAAGCAGCACGGGAGTCCAATGCGAGCGCAAAGAGCGACGCGACGAGCCCGGATCAATCCATCAATTCAACATGCGCCAGTACCACTCTTCTCCGTCTTGCTCGCGGTCGACGTCTCGCAAGACCCCTACACGCAGCAGATGCAGTCCCGATTTCGACACTCAACTAAAACGCGCAATCAACGGCTTACTGAACCAGATATTGATGGGTTCATAACCCAACAAAAGCTGGATTGCCGTCGAATAAGGTCATTGCGGTACTTTTCTATGGCAGCAC
Organism: uncultured Alphaproteobacteria bacterium; assembly: GCA_963845435.1. Taxonomy (GTDB): domain Bacteria; phylum Pseudomonadota; class Alphaproteobacteria; order Rhizobiales; family Xanthobacteraceae; genus Bradyrhizobium. Next base: position 403,798 of record CAWJSD010000004.1, on the reverse strand, counting down.
CGCAGAGCAACATCGCCAAGAGCATTTTCCCACGGCACACGCGCGGCAATATCGCGCGTGTACCATTTCGATACGAACCAAGGCCAGCCGGCCGCCCGATCCGGGCCGCCGCGGCGCCCGGCAGTCGGCCGCACGCAATGGCGGCGTAAAGCCAGGCGCTGTCACGCCATTGTCAAACGACATCATTCCAGGTCGATGGACTGAAACTTGCCGGTTTCGTCGAGCTGGGTGCCCCAAAGCTTGTGCAATGCCTGATGATCGCTGCGGCCGAAATTGATCGGCACCCCGAGACCGAGATCGAGATTGCGCGTGTTCTCCAGCGCATCGACGAGGCGTTCTGCGTCGAGTTGCGGACCGCATCGCTTGAGCGCATCGATCAGGATATTGGCCGCGACGAACCCTTCCAGCGCGACGTAATCCGGCGTCGCGCCCGAGGCGAATTTCGCCAGCGCGGTCTTGAATTCGAGCACCTCGCTCGAATAGCCGGCGACAGCCGGAACCACCTGGGTCATGACGACATTTTCGAGAAACCGCGGACCAAGCAGCTTCAGTTCGTCCGCGAGCGCGGTGCCACCCGACACCGACATGTTGGTGTAGATCAGGCCCGGAAACAGATCGTGGGTCTTTTCGATGAACTTCGCCGCCGGCCGCGTGTTGGCCGTCATCACCACTGCGCGGATCGGAATCTTCGACGCCCTGAGCCGAGCGACCGCGTCATCCACGTCGATCGTGTTGCGGGTATAATTGGTTCGCAGGATCGTGGAATCGGGGACGCCGATGGCGCGAAATGCCTTGGCCACACCGGCATAGCCCTGGTCGCCGAAACCGTCATTCTCGCCGAAGAAGGCGATCTGGTTCGGCCGGATCTTTCTCACCTTCAGCAGATAGCGCACCGCCGCGTCGGCCTCTTCCGTGAAGCTGGGCCGGTAATTAAAGACATAGCGGTCGGGAGGATCGTGCCGCGCCGAGCTGCTCCCGGTGTACGGTGCAAAGAACAGCGCCCGATGCTCCAGCGCGTACGGAATCGAGACTTCCGCGGTGGCCGTGCCGAAATTGCCGAAAAAGCCGAACACCTGGTCATTGTCCCAGAGCGCTTTCATGACGCCCAGCGTCCGCGACGGCTCAAAGCCGTCGTCGCCCGCGATCAGCTTGAGCAGCCTGCCGTTGATGCCGCCGGCGTCGTTCACCTTCGCGAAAGCGACCTCGATCCCCTGCTTGTAGCTCTGGGCGTTTTCCTTGCCGCTGCCGCTGAACGGAATCGCCATGCCGAACCGGATTTCCTTGTCGGTCACGCCGTGCACGCTGCCGGCAGCCGGCGCCTGGGCCGGCGCGGCAGCGACCGCGGGTGGCGGGGCCGCTGACCGGAGCCGCGGGAGCCGCAAACTGCTGAAGCGCCGATGGCGGGGGTGTGATGCCGAGGGATTGTTCAAGCTCGGAAATTTGACGCTCGGCCAGCCGGCAGTCGATTTTTCCGGAGCTGACCAAAGTGCGGCCGTCGACGACATAGCGATCGAACAGCCGCGCCACGTCGCTGCGATCCGCGTCGCTGTTGGAGGCTTCCCGGATCGCGGCCTGAAACTTGTCGATGATGAGCTGCGAACGGGCCCGCGCCAGATTGGGGCATGCCAGCGCTGAACCGATGATCGGTCCGACGCGCCCCGCGAGATCACGCACCATGCTCAGATCGTCGGCGGACGCCGGACCGGCGGTGGCGAGCAAGGCGCCGAACAGGACGGGGGTCCAGCGCAATTTCGAAATGTAACGGCGTGAGAGGCTCAGATTGGTCAGACGGTTCAGCATTGCAAATGTACCACTCTACTCATCGCTGTCGCTGATGGCGCGCTCTTGTGGTTCTCGGCCCGCGAAAAAGGCCGTTCCGATTTTGCGAAAATCTCTGCCTACAAACAACAAAACTATCGAGCCCGCGAATTGTTAACGGCGTTGAATCTTCACGATTTTTTTCGGCCGCCGTCGAATAGGGTTATAGCGAGACTTTTCTGCAACCGCAGCGCGGAACCCGATAAAGACGAAGTTGAGGTAAACAGGGATGCGCGTTAACCGAAGCGGGACGCGCAAAGTCGCGCGACCACTCGCGGTTTCGGATAACGATGCGCCCGCAACAACCGGCGGCTTCAAAACATTACGGCGGCGTTAAGATTACAAGACCGGGACGCCGAAGCTACGTTTGGAATTTCGGAGCGTTCAGAATTTCAGCGCCTTGGCCTGCTTCACCTGCGGCAGCGCCTGCACCTTGGCGAGCACCTCAGGCGGCACCGCGCCGTCGACTTCGACCAGCGCGATGGCGTCGCCGCCCTGGTTGGTGCGGCCGAGATGGAATGTCGCGATGTTGATCTTGGCGTCGCCGAGCAGCCCGGCGAACTTGCCGATGAAGCCCGGCTTATCCTCGTTGGTCACGTAGATCATCGACTTGCCGAACTCGGCATCGACGCGGATGCCCTTGATGTCGACCAGTCGCGGCTTGCCGTCGGCATAGACCGTGCCCGACACCGCACGCTCCTGCCGCTCGGTGGTGACGGCGACGGTGATCAGGCTTTCGTAATCGCTCTGCGCGGCACGCACGATCTCGTCCACCACCATGCCGCGCTCCTTGGCGACGACCGGCGCCGACACGACATTGATGTCGCCCAGCATCGGCCGCAGCAGGCCCGACAACACCGCCGAGGTCAGCGCCTTGATCTTCATTTCGGCGACGTTGCCCTCATAGGTGATCTCGACCTTGGCGATGCCGCTCTCGGTGAGTTGACCCGCGAACGAGCCGAGCTTTTCGGCCAGCGCGATGAACGGCTTCAGCTTCGGCGCTTCTTCCGCGGTGATCGAGGGAAAGTTGACCGCGTTGGAGATCGCGCCACTCAGGAGATAATCGGACATCTGCTCGGCGACCTGCAACGCGACGTTTTCCTGCGCCTCGGTGGTGGCGGCGCCGAGATGCGGCGTGCAGATCACGTTGGGATGCCCGAACAGCACGTTCGACGTCGCCGGCTCCTCGACGAATACGTCGAAAGCCGCACCGGCAACCTGCCTGGAATTGAGCGCGTCGACCAGCGCCTGCTCGTCGACCAGGCCGCCGCGTGCACAATTGATGATGCGGACGCCCTTCTTCATCTTTGCAAGCGCGGCCGCGTCGATGATGTTTTTCGTCTTGTCGGTCAGCGGCGTGTGCAGCGTGATGAAATCGGCGCGCTTGAACAATTCTTCCAGTTCGACCTTCTCGACGCCGATGTCCTTGGCGCGCTCGGGCGACAGGAACGGATCGAATGCGATCACCTTCATACGCAGGCCGAGCGCGCGGTCGGCGGCGATCGAGCCGATATTGCCGCAGCCGACCACGCCCAGCGTCTTGCCGGTGATCTCGACGCCCATGAAGCGGTTTTTCTCCCATTTGCCGGCCTGGGTCGAGGCATCGGCCTGCGGAATTTCCCGCGCCAGCGCCAGCATCAGGGTAATGGCATGTTCGGCGGTCGTGATCGAATTGCCGAACGGCGTGTTCATCACGATGATGCCCTTGGCGGTGGCGGCCGGGATTTCGACATTGTCGACGCCGATGCCGGCGCGGCCGATCACCTTCAACCTGGTAGCCTTGTCGATGATCTTGGCGGTCGCCTTGGTCGCAGAACGGATCGCCAGCCCATCGTAATCGCCGATGATCTCGGCGAGCTTTTCCTTGTCCTTGCCGAGATTGGGCTGGAAATCGACGTCGACGCCACGGTCCTTGAAGATCTGCACGGCGGCGGGCGATAGCGCGTCGGAAATAAGAACTTTGGGCTTTGTCATCTGAATGTTTCCTGTGCCCTTCCGCAAGGAGGGTCGGCGTCCTACGCCGGAGTGGAAAGAATTACCGAAGCGATCTCATCTCCCTCTCCCCGCTTTTACGGAGAGAGGATGGGAGTGAGGGCAGCCACAAGGTACTGAGCCTGCGAGCCCCTCACCCGGCGCCAGAAGCGCCAATCTGCCTGTAACAACGAGGGAGGCTAACCAGGAAAGCTAAGCAGCCTTCGGCAGCGATGCCTTGGCTTCGGCGAACGCCCAGTCGATCCATTGCGTCAGCAGCGCGACGTCGCCGGCTTCCACCGTGGCGCCGCACCAGATCCGAAGCCCGGCCGGCGCGTCGCGATAATGCGCGAAGTCGAAACCGGCGCCTTCCTTCTCGACCAAAGCGACCAGCTTCTTGGAAAATTCCGCCTGCGCGTCCGCTGGCAGCGCTGATGATCGCGGGATCGACCACCTTCAGACAAACCGAAGTGTTGGACCGGATCGCCGGGTCCTTGGCCAGGAAATCGATCCACGGCGTCCTTGCCTTCCAGTCGGCCAGAACCTTGGTGTTGGCATCGGCGCGGGCCATTAGGCCCTTGAGGCCGCCGATCGACTTGCCCCAATTCAGCGCGTCGAGATAATCCTCGACGCACAGCATCGACGGCGTGTTGATGGTTTCGCCTTCGAAAATGCCCTGGTTGAGTTTGCCGCCCTTGGTCATGCGGAAGATCTTCGGCAGCGGCCAGGCCGGCGTATAGCTCTCGAGCCGGGCCACTGCGCGCGGGCTGAGCACCAGCATGCCGTGCGCGGCTTCGCCGCCGAGCGCCTTCTGCCAGGAGAACGTCACCACGTCGAGCTTGGGCCAGTCGAGCGGCTGCGCGAACGCTGCCGACGTGGCGTCGCAGATGGTGAGGCCGCCACGGTCCGCCTTGATCCAGTCCGCATTAGGCACGCGCACGCCCGATGTGGTGCCGTTCCAGGTGAACACGATGTCGGACGCCGGATCGGCCTTGCTCAGATCGGGGATGTCGCCATAGCCGGCATGCAGCTTGGTGACGTCCTTGAGCTTCAACTCCTTGACGATGTCGCTGACCCAGCCCTCGCCGAAGGATTCCCAGGCAATGGTGGTGACGGGCCGCGCACCGAGCAACGACCACAGCGCCATTTCCACCGCGCCCGTGTCCGACGCCGGCACGATGCCGATCTTGTAATCGGCGGGCACCTCGAGCACCTCGCGCGTCAGCTCGATCGCAAGCTTGAGCTTGGCCTTGCCAATCTTGGCGCGATGCGAACGGCCGAGGGCGGCGTCCTTGAGATTTTGGGGATTCCAGCCGGGGCGCTTGGCGCAAGGGCCGGAAGAAAAATGCGGCACGTTCGGCCGCGAAGCGGGCTTCGCTACGGTCATCAATCTATCCTTCCAGATAGCAAGCCTCCCGTTGGGGGGAGGTGTCCCGCTGCGGTAGATAAGGGAGCGGGCCGCGACCGTCAAGGAACTTGCAGCATTTTCGCACGATGGCGCGGCCGGTTCGCGTTAAGTCGAAGAAAAAAATCAGAACCGGGCGGTGGAAAGGATCACGACCGGGTGATGTGACCACAGCGAACCGCGGCGGCTTCGGCTGGGGACGATTGCAAATCCATCAGTTCGACCGCATCGGCGATCAGCCGTGCTGCCCGTCGCCGGCTGGTCATTTTCAGAATGCTCTTTTCATCGGCCTGCACGACATACTCGTGGCCGACCCTGACAATCGAATATCGCTTCACTGGAAATCCCCGAACAGTTGCCCGTGCCCGGTGGTATATGCCGGAGCGTATTCGATCGTTCCGCATCTGCGAAATGGCGGGACACGCTGGTTTACTGCGTCTTAACCGGAACCGAGAATCGCGACGACTTTAGACATCGACGATCGCCGCGCACGACCTTGGCAGATGCCGGCCGGTTTCAGAATCGCACCGTCATGCCGACATGGCTGCGCTGGAAGCCAAGCCGCTCGTAGAACCGCTGCGCGTCGACGCGGCTGTTGTGGGTCAGGAGTTCGACCAGCTTGCAGCCTCTTGCGCGGGCCTCGCCGACTGCCCATTGCACCAACTGCTCGCCGATGCCGAGGCTGCGGCACTGCGAGGCGACGCGAACGTCTTCAATCAAGCCACGCGATGCGCCCTGCGAACTCAATCCGGACAGGACGCAGAGTTGCAGACAGCCGACCACGCCGCCCTCACCGTCCGCGGCGACGACGAGCTCGATGTTCGGATCGCGGTCCACGGCTTCAAACGCCTTGTAGTAGGACGGCGGTAGCGGATCCTCAATTCGTTCACGCGCGCTGCCGAGCCGATCGTCCGCCAGCATCGCGATGATTGCAGGGACGTCTTCGCGGCGGGCGCGGCGAATGCTGACGGTCGGTTTCTCGGCCATTGTTTCTCTCCTGGTTTCAAGTCGCCGGCGGCAGACCGAGGACCGCTTCGGTCTCGCCGATCCAGCGGTGCACCGCGGCATGGTTGTCGAGTGCAAATCCGCCCTGATGCGCGAGGCGCGTATAGGCCAGCAGCGCGACATCGGCGAGTGAAACGGTGTCGCCAATCAGGAAACGCGACGCGGTCAATTGCTGCTCCATCCGGGCCAGCGCGGCGTATCCGCGCCTGACTTTCTCGGGATCGAGTTCGGAAGTTGACTTACCGAGATAGAACATCTGGAAGCGGCAGACCGCGACATACGGCTCGTGGCTGTACTGTTCCCAGAACAACCATTCATCCATCTTCGCCGCGGCAAACGCATCGCCGGGGATAAGATCGCTTCCGCGCGCCAGATATCGAATGATCGCGTTGGACTGCGCCAGTGACCGGCCATCGTCGAACACGACGACCGGCACCTGGCCCGCGCTATTGAGCTTGAGAAATTCGGCCGTACGAGTCTCGCCCTTCAACGTGTCGACGCCGAGCCATTGGTACGGCAGCGCCAGCCGGTCGCAGACCCATTTCACTTTCAGGCAATTGCCCGAATTGATATCGCCGTAGATTTTCACCGGCCGCCGTCCCTGAACGATGCGGCATCGAACCAGCCGCGTCGGTTCAGGTCAAGATTTGGCAAGACTACGACGGCGAAAATTCGGTTACTGCAACGTCCGCGATCAGAACTTGTAACCGATACCCGCGTGAACGGTATTCTGCGTGACGACCGTATCCTTGATCGACATGAACTTCACGTATTCCCATTCGCCTCGCAGGAATACATTTCCCCACATCATGTATTCAAGACCCAGACCGCCAGTCCAGCCGGCCACGAAATTATTGGAGCGACCGTCGGTCGTGGTCAGCGCGAATTGCGGGAGCGGGAAGGTCGTAGAGCCTCCGCCTGCAGCATAGACGGTCCGGTTCACCGAACTCGAAACCGTGCGCTCGACGTCCATGCGGCCAACCGCCAGACCGCCGAACGCGTACGGCAGGAAGTCTCCGATAGCCCAACCGGCGCGGCCGCGAAACGTGACCTCGTCTTTAACTTGCAGCGAGGCCTTTCCATTCAGGCTGACGCCATCCACCGCGGTCGAGCCGGGGGCAAGAACGAGGCCAGGCTCGGGAACCTGGATCGGACCTTCGCTCGCAAAAGTCGACGTGGAGAGGCTCGGAAAATAATCGTAGTTTGCTTCAACGCCAAGGACGACATCGCCATACTGGAAGTTGCGTCCCACGAACGCACCGAAAGCCGGGCTTTGACCGTTGACGCGGCCCAGCAGCGTCAATTGCGACGTCGGATCCTGCAGCGTCGTGTTGCGGAACAGATCGTTGGTCATGGACACGACGGTGTGTCCGTAATCCGTATTGGTCCATCCGTAGCCGGCCTGACCGCCAACGTAATAACCGTCCCAGTTTCGGGTCGGCGCCGGCCGCCGCCGGCAACGTACCGCGAAGAAAATCGGGCATGTCGGCAGCATGTGCGCTGGCTGCCATTGTCGCCATCACCGCCGCCAGCAGAAATCTACGCATTGCAACGCTCCAAATCGGACTCTCTGAACCTGGCGCGATCATCACCCGTTAACCTTAACCAACCGTTGCCGCGCGAGCGTTTAGTGGTAGATTTCAAACGCGCGAGGCAAACAAAACGGCGCGGGAAAATCCCGCGCCGTTAGCAAATCTTAAGCGAAAAGGGGCGCGCTTGATTCTTAGCTCAGCCCTTGGTGACCAACGGCCGCGGCGGCAGCGGAGCCGGTTCGAGGTCGCAGCAGGTCCAGCGCACGCCGAGCTTGACGTCCTGGGAGGTCAAGTCGCGGATACTGGAACGAAGACGGGCCGGCATTGCTGCCGTCGAACGAACTGCCGAAGCCGTGGACGGCGGTGCCCATGTCGAGATAGCGATACGCGAGTTCGACCGTGAAGTTGTTGGTGACCTTGTAGGCGACACCGGCATGCGCCGCCCAAGCGAAGTTGGTGACCGAAGCGCCGTTGGCGAAATAGGAGCCGCCGCCGAAGCTGCCGACACCTGGCGCAAACGACAGGCCGGAGTCCTGAAGACCGGTGGTCGAGATGTGCGCGGCGCCGACGCCGGCACCGACGAACGGCGTCAGGCACCACCAGGTGCCGAGGTCCGCATAGGCGTTGACCAATCCAACCCAGCTCGTATAGCCGCCCTGATAGACGTCGGAGCCGGCGCTGCCGCCCGGGAATGTCGCGAAATCGGTGCCGCTGAAGCTGACGCGCGAGCGATACTCACCGGTGACGTCAGCGCGGAACCAGTTGTTGAACTGGTAGCCGACGCCGACGCCGTAGGACATGCCGCCGGTGAACCCCTGCACCCAGTTGCGTCAATGTCGAACCAGCCGGCAAGGTGTCGTACAGATTGTCGTGCAGCTTGGCCTTGGAGTTGGTCATGCCGATATCGCCGCGCAGATACCAGCCGCCGAAGTCCTGCTGCGGCGGCGCGTAATAGGGCTGCGGCGCCATGATCTGCGGCATGTCGGCAGCGAACGCCGCCGTTGACAACAGAGCCGCCGCTCCGGCGGCGACGAGGAACTTAACGCTACGCATTGGCTTCGTCCTTTTGCCCTGTGAGGCAACGGAGGCCTCACACCCAGAAACTCACGGGTGGACGATGCCATTAAATGTTTAAGCGCGCGCTTAACCCTAATTTTTAAGGTTGATAATTTCTGACCATTGTCTTCGCGCGCGAAAATGAACGCATCAAAATTAGCGCGCTCTTCATAATTGCTAACAATGTATTGATGCGAATCGCGGTCGCGACGCGCGACCGCGTCGACCGGATTTTCAGGGCCGCAGTATTCAGGCCGCGGCTTTCGGCATCTTCGGCAGGAACACCGCCAGCAATCCGATCACCGGCAGGAACGCGCAGACCTGATAGACGAAGCCGATCCCGGTGTGATCGGCGACGTGGCCGAGCACCGCGGCGCCGAGGCCACCGATCCCGAAGGCGACGCCGAAGAACACGCCCGAGATCATGCCGAAGCGATGCGGCATCAATTCCTGCGCGAACACGATGATCGACGTCGTCGCTGACGAGATGATCAAGCCGATTACGATGGTCAACACCGCGCTGCCAACCAGGCCGGCATAGGGCAGCGCCAGCGAGAACGGCAACGCGCCGAGGATCGAGAACCAGATCACGTATTTGCGCCCGAAGCGGTCACCCAAGCGGACCGCCGAAGAAAGCGCCGAAGGCGTTGGCGGCAAGGAACATGAACAGATAGAGCTGCGCCGCCTGGGTCGAAACGCCGAATTTGTCGATCAGATAAAAGATGTAATAGCTCGACAGGCTCGACACGTAGAGCTGTTTGGAAAACATCAGCGCGACCAGGACGCCGAGTGCGACCATCACGCGGCGCGAACTCGGCGCGTCGGGATGCGGCTCGATCCTGGTGGTTTTCCTGGCCGCGATCTGCGGTTTGTACCAGCGCCCGATCTGCCACAGGATCACGATCGCCAGAAACGCGATCGACGAAAACCAAGCGATGCTGGGCTGGCCGAACGGCACCACGATCAGCGCCGCCAGCACCGGGCCCATCGAGGTGCCGAAATTGCCCCCGAGCTGAAATACCGATTGGGCGAATCCAAAGCGGCCGCCGGAAGCCAGCCGCGCGATCCGCGCCGATTCCGGATGGAACACCGCCGAGCCGAACCCGACCAGAGCCGCTGCGATCAGTATGACGTGGTATTGATGCGCCGCGGCCAGCAGCAGCAATCCGAAGAAGGTGAATCCCATGCCGATCGAAAGCGAGAATGGCTGCGCCTTCTTGTCGGTGAAATATCCGACCAGCGGCTGCAGCAGCGACGCGGTGAACTGGAACGCCAGAGTGATCATGCCGATCTGCCCGAAGTCGAGCGCGTAGGCGTCTTTCAAGATCGGATAGATCGAGGCAATCAGCGACTGCATGGTGTCGTTGAGGAAATGCGAGAAGCTGAGGCCAGCCAGCACGATGTAGGCCGGCCCTGCCGCGGCGTTGATCGAGGCCTCCGGCACCGTCACGACGACCGGCTCGACCAGCGCTTCTTCGGAGACGATGACGGGCTTGTTCAACGGAGCATTCCCTGGGGCTTTTGATTATTGTTGGCGTTTCCCGGCGACGCAAATGTCCTACGCCGCCGGCGGCTAGCCGACCAGCAACATTAGCTAATAGCTGCGATGCGTGGAGACGTCCGCTCAGGCGGCCGCGGCAGCAGCCTCGCCCAGTGCCGAGACGATATGGTCGACGACTTCCTCGACCAGGATGCGATCGTCACCCTCGCCCATCACCCGGATCACCGGCTCGGTGCCCGACGAACGGACCAGCAGGCGGCCGTGGCCGTTGAGGCGTTTTTCGCCGGCGTCGATCGCCGACTTGACCTCGGCGTCGTCGAGCGGCTTGCCGGCGCGATAACGCACATTTTTCAGGATCTGCGGCAGCGGATCGAAGCGATGGCACACTTCCGACACCGGACGGCGCAGCTTCTGCACCACGGCCAGCACTTGCAACGCGGCCACGAAGCCGTCGCCCGTGGTGGCGTAGTCGGACAGGATGATGTGGCCGGAAGGTTCGCCGCCGAGATTGTAGCCGCGGCTCAGCATCTGCTCGAGCACGTAGCGGTCGCCGACCGGCGTCCGCACCAGTTCGATGCCCAGCCCATCGAGATAACGCTGCAAGCCGAGATTCGACATCACGGTCGCGACGATACCGGGCTTGGCGAGGCGACCGTCTTCCTTCCAGCTTTGCGCGATCACCGCCAGCAGTTGGTCGCCGTCGACCACATGGCCGCGCTCATCGACCAGGATCACCCGGTCGGCGTCGCCATCGAGCGCAATGCCGATATCGGCACGCATTTCCCGCACCTTTCGACTCAGCGCTTCCGGCGATGTCGATCCGCATTCCTTGTTGATGTTGAAGCCGTCGGGTTCGACGCCCATCGCGATCACGTCGGCGCCGAGTTCCCACAGCGCTTCCGGCACCACCTTATAGGCGGCGCCATGGGCGCAATCGATCACCACCCGCAGGCCGTCGAGCGAGAGGTCGCGCGGCAGCGTGCGCTTGGCGAATTCGATGTAGCGGTCGTGGACGCCGTCGATGCGGCGGGCGCGGCCGAGACTGGCGCTTTGCGCCAGCCGTTTGTCGAGCGATTCATCGAGCAATTGCTCGATCTGTTTCTCGACATCGTCGGAGAGCTTGTAGCCTTGAGGGCCGAACAGCTTGATGCCGTTGTCTTCGAACAGATTGTGCGAGGCCGAAATCATGACGCCGAGATCGGCGCGCATCGATTTGGTGAGCATCGCCACCGCCGGCGTCGGCATCGGGCCGACCAGCAGCACGTCCATGCCGACCGAGGTGAAGCCGGCCACCATCGCGTATTCGATCATGTAGCCGGAAAGCCGGGTGTCCTTGCCGATCACGACGCGGTGCCGATGGTCGCCGCGCTGGAATACCAGTCCTGCCGCCTGTCCGACCTTCATCGCCAGTTCCGGCGTGATCAGGCCGTTGGCGCGGCCACGGATCCCGTCGGTCCCGAAATATTTGCGGCTCATGTGTCCCCCACTGCTTCAAGGGCTCTCAAGCCATCCCGGCAAGAACCCTCGCGAGCAACATCGAATCCCCGCCATCCGACGGTGTAAGGGCCCCTTATAATGCCTTTGCCCCTAAGATGGCTTCAAGAAATATGATAAATCATTACCGTTCGGCGGCCAGATATCTACCACCTAACCCATTGCAATATAAAGATTTAATCTCAGCAACACGGCGCGGAAAGCGGCTAAGCTAGTCCTTCCGCTTGACGTGGTGATCCGCCTTCGAGGGAGCCGGTTGGGTTACGCTGACCGGATCGGAGCCCGGAAACGTCTCTTCCAGCCCCTCCTCGAGCGCTTCGTCGAGATGGCGTTTTTCGGTGGCCTTCGGCCCCTTGGGGTTGGACCCTGATCCCGTCATGCGTACCTCCTGATGCCCGAATGCCTGCTCCGCGCGGCGCGATTTTGCGGTCGGCTCAACCATGCTAGATGAAACCTCAAAGCTGCGAACGCAAGAAGGGGTTGGGAACACTTCCATGAAACACATCACCTGCATCGAGGATCTCCGCCTGCTGCACAAGCGCAACGTGCCGAAGGCGTTCTTCGATTACGCGGATCGCGGTTCCTATTCCGAAGACACGCTGCGCGCCAATCATGACGATTTGCAGCAGATCAAGTTTCGCCAGCGCATCCTGGTCGACGTCTCCAGGCGCGACCTCTCGACCACGATCCTGGGCGAGAAATCCGCGCTGCCGCTGATCCTGGCGCCGGTCGGGCTGCTGGGCATGCAGCATGGCGACGGCGAGATTTACGCCTGCCGCGCCGCGCAGGCCGCGGGCATTCCGTTCACGCAAAGCACGATGTCGATCTGTTCGATTGAGGACATCGCCGCCGCGGTCGACAAGCCGTTCTGGTTCCAACTCTACGTGATGAAGGACCGTGGTTTCATCAAGGCGCTGATCGAGCGCGCCATCGCCGCCAAATGCAGCGCGCTGGTATTGACCGTCGATCTGCAGGTGATCGGCCAGCGCCACCAGGACATCAAGAACGGCATGTCGGTGCCGCCGGAATGGTCGCTGTCGAAACTGGTCGACTTCGCCACCAAACCGGCCTGGGTCTCCGGCGTGCTGCGCGGCAAGCGCCGTACCTTCGGCAATCTGATGGGCCATCTCAAAGGCACCGAGGACATCACGGCACTATCAACCTGGATCAATTCGCAATTCGACACCTCGCTGAACTGGAAGGATGTCGAATGGATCCGCAGCATCTGGCCGGGCAAGCTGATCCTCAAGGGCATTCTCGACGTCGAGGACGCGGAGGAAGCCGCCAAGAGCGGAGCCCAGGCGCTGGTGGTCTCCAACCATGGCGGCCGGCAACTCGACGGCGCACCGTCGTCGATCGAAGTGCTGCCCGAGATCGTCGACGCGGTCGGCTCGCAGATGGAGATCATGTTCGACGGCGGCATCCGCTCCGGCCAGGACGTGATGCGCGCGCTGGCGCTCGGCGCCAAGTCCTGCATGATCGGCCGCGCCTATGCCTACGGCCTCGGCGCCGGCGGCCAGGCCGGCGTCGCCAAGGCGATCGACATGATCGCCAAGGAACTCGAAACCACGATGGGCCTGTGCGGTGTCAACACCATCGCCGAAATCGACGACCACGTGCTGGCGATGTGAGGCCGAGATAAAATTGCCGCTCCGGCTTCTTGTTTCCTTCTCCCCTTGTGGGAGAAGGTGGCGCGAAGCGCCGGATGAGGGGTAGCCGCAAATTCAGTGCCCGCAATACCCTCACCCGTCGCCGAACTTCGTTCGGCGCCACCCTCTCCCACAAGGGGAGAGGGGAAGAACGCGCATCGCGAAACGATCGGCGCTATTCAGATCTTTCGCGTCTGGCGTTCGGCCCAGGTCAGCACCGCAGCGAAGGTGACGAACATCATCGTGACCGCGGTGACGACCAACATGCTATCGAGTGGCATCGGCTTTCTCCTTGGATGAGGGAGAATGGTTAGCCGAGCTAATTCGACGTCACCTTGATGTGCGTCAAAAAAAGAACGCGCGTCGCGACTTATGCGGCGGCGAGTTGCTGCAGTCTGCCGTTGCCGAGCAGCCGCACGCCATCGGGAACGACCAGCAAGGCCTTTTCACGCGCGAGCTTGGTCAGGGTACGGCTGACGGTCTCGATCGTCAGCCCGAGATAATCGGCGATGTCCTGCCGGCTCATCGGCAGCGGCACATTGACCGAGGCGGTGCCGATCCGGCCATAGCGGCGCCTGCAGGTTCAGCAGGAAGGCGGCGACCTTTTCGTCGGCGGTGCGGCGTCCGAGCAGCAGCATCTGGTCCTGCGCCAGGCTTAGTTCGTGGCCGGCGAATTCGTGCAGACGCCGCAACAGATGCGGCCGGCCGTCGACATAGGCCAGAAACGCCGATCGCGCGAACCGGCAGACCCGGACCTCGGTGACGGCTTCGGCCGCAACGCCGTAACGGTCCATCAGCGCCAGACCGAGAAAATCACCCGGTAGCGCGAAGCCGACGATCTGGCGGCGTCCATCGGGCAACGATTTGTAGAGCCGGACGATGCCCTCGGTGACGTTGAATACGCTGCCGGCCAGCGCGCCCTGCTCGAACAGAGTGGCCTTGGCCGCAAACAGCTTGGCCTGGCTGATCCGGTCCAACTCCTCCAGTTCCGATGGCTCGAGCGCGCCGCAGACGCTGAACAGGCGAACCTTGCAATCGTCGCAGCCATTGCTGCCGCGCCCATGCTTGCAACGGTCCTGCTCCGATCCGCTGCAAACTTCGGTGAAAGTCATGGGTTGGCCCGCCTGTGATCCGGTCATGCCTGCAATATTTAGCACTTTGACCGCAATCAATCACCGGGGTCGTTGATCCAGATCAATGACGAAAACGTCGCACGGCGCGAGTTTCGGGCATGATAGAACAATTCCAGGCATTTCGGCTGGACTGGGAGCGCGCGCGGACGGCCTACCCCCTGGTCCGCATGCACGACGCCAGCATCAGCCTCGAGATCTGGCTGCGGTTCGCCCGGCGGCGCTGCCGGGCCACTGCGGGGCGGGCCGGCCTGATCGGCATCCGCGATCGCCGCGGGATTGTTCATGCCGTCTTCAGTTACCGGATCGATCGCGACCTGCACGGCCGCAAGCGACTCTGCATCGCCAATCTGATCGTCGCGCATTTGCCGGGCTCGCGGATCGACGACGCGGTCGCCGCGAGCACCGAAGACCTTTCACTGCAGTCCGGCTGCCAGACGGTTACCGTCGAGCAGCCGTTTCGCAGATCATCTCAGGCGCGGATGGGATGCCCGACCGCGGAAGCCCTCCTGAGGCAAAACGCGCCGCCCCATTTTCCGCGATTCCACTGAAGGCACCAACGCTCACATCGGCGGCGTGATGCCGTCGATGCCGACGCCGACACGGTTGGTTTCGAGCGTGCCATCGTCCTTTTTGGTGGCACCGAAGATGATGATCTTGGCGTCCGGCTTCAATTCGGTCTTGTCGCCGGTCACGAAGGAGACGATCGGGGTATCCGCGTCCAACCACGACCTTCTTTTCACCGTCCTTGTACTTGACCAGGATGTTCTGCCCGTCGGTGCCCGCGACCGTCTGCGCAACGGTGGCGTTGGTCATGGTGCTGTTGGGCCGCAGGTCCCAGGCGCGAAAGCCCTCGCCGGTGCCGCGCTGGGCTTCCGGGAAAATATGAATCGCCAGCGCCTTCTGGGTGCCGTCGGCCTCGGGCATCCCCGAGACGCCGATGTAGGAGTTGGGCTTGATGTCGGCGAGCGAAGCCTTGGCGATGCCGATGACGGCGACATTGTCGGTCAGGTGGACCTTCATCTCGGAACCCTCCCGGGATTTGATCGTCAACACCGATCCGTCGACGGCTTCGATGGCCCCCCGGATGCGAACCGTCGCGGGCGCCTGCGCCGATGCGGCGGTGACAAACAAGGGCGCGGCAACAAGCAGCGCCGCGAACGAACGCGGAAGCAGTGACGAAACTCTCATGGTGGTCCCTCTACGGATCATGGAAAAAGGCTGTGTGAGGAATACGCTCCGATCGGAGGCTTATTCCGGAGATGACGTAACCGTGATGGCGAGCGCCGTCCCGTCCATTGTTACGTTTCGGATCGTGCCGACGTTACATCACATCGGCGGTGTCAGGCCGTCGCGGCCGACGCTGATACGGTTGGTTTCGAACGAACCATCCGGAAGTTGTTTGATGAAGGCGATCACCTTGGCGCCCGCCTTCAGTTCGGCCTTGTCGCCGGGTACGTAGGTTACGACGGGCGTATCGGGCAGGACTTCGACCTTCTTCTCCCCGTCCTTGTACTTGACCGTCAGCGAGTGGCCGTCATTGCCCGCGACCGACTGGTCCACGGTCGCGTTGGTCATGGTGCTGTTGGGTTTCAGATCGTATGGCCGGGACCCCTCGCCGGTGCCGCGCATGTCCTCGGGGAATACATGCACTTCGACCGCGTTTTGCTTGCCATCCGGCCCCGGCACCGTGGTGGCGCCGATGAAGGAGCCGACCTTGATATCCGCCATCGAGATCTTGACGAGGCCGAGCACCTTCATGTCGCCGGTCATGTGCAGCTTGACGTCCTCGCCGCTGCGCGACTTGACGACGAGCGTATCGCCATCGACGCTTTCGATCGCGCCGCGAACCCGGGTCGGGACAAGCGATTTCTGGGCAAATGCGCCAACGGTGGATGCCGCGACCATCGCGAGCGCGATCAGCGGAGGGGCGAAATTATGACGCGTGAAATGATGATGACGATGGGGGGACATGGGCTGATCTCTCCGGCAGGTGACTTCCCTTAACATCTGACCCCATGAGATCAGCGATATTCCTGCCTCAAACCTTTGTGAGGTCGGCCTCGACCAGGGAACGAAGTTCTGACGTCACCTGCGGCCGTTGTCCGAACCATAACTCGAAGCCGCGCACCGCCTGGTGCAGCAGCATGCCCAGCCCATCGGCGGTCTTCAGTCCGCGCGCCCGCGCCGCGGCAAGCAATGGCGTCTCCAGCGGCACATAGACCAGATCGGCCACCACCGCGGCGGCGGGAAGCGCACCGACATCGACCTCCAGCGCGGGCTGGCCGTGCATCCCGAGCGAGGTGGTGTTGACCAGCAGGCCGGTGTGCGACAGCAGGCCGCCAACGGCGTCCCATGCCACCGGATCGACCGAGGCGCCGAATTGACCGGCCAGTGCCCGCGCCCGATCGAGGCTGCGGTTGGCGAGATGGACCCGGCCGATACCGCGCTCCAGCAACCCGAACACCACCGCGCGCGACGCGCCGCCGGCGCCGAGCACCAGCGCCTCGGTGGCCTGGTCCCATCCCGGCGCGCAGGCGTCGAGATTATTGATGAAGCCCTCGACGTCGGTGTTGGTGGAGCGCAGTTCGACGCCGTCGTACCACAGCGTGTTGGCGGCGCCGACCGCGCGGGCGCGTGCATCCGGCGTCGACAATTCCAGCGCGCGCTCCTTGTGCGGAATGGTGACATTGGCGCCGACGAAGCCGTGGCTCGACAGATGCAGCACAAACTCCGCAAAACCTTCCGGCGGCACCGCCTCGATGTTGTAGCCGCCGTCGATGCCTAGCGTCCGCAGCCAGTAATGATGGATCAGCGGCGAGCGCGAATGCGCTGCCGGCCAGCCGATCAGGCAGGCGGCGCGGGGCTTTTGAAGGCTCTTCTCGGCTTCCGATGTCATGACATCCAGATCGGGCAAGCGGGGTTCGCTGTCAATGCTGCGGCCTGGTGGTGGCGAAAACAATCACGCTGAGGACCAGCGCCAGTCCGGCGCCAAACCAGATCGCGGTGAGATTGATCCAGCGATAGGCATGCGCGCCCGTGACCGCGCCGGCCACCAGCGCCGCCCACAACAACAGGTTCGGCAGCCAACCCCAGCGCCGGCCGCCGGTCAGCGCCGTGGCGGCGAGTTGGCCGACCTTGACCAGCGCACCGGTCATGTAGGTCAAGCCGAGGCCGGCGCCGCCACCGACCTGAAACACCGCGTTCTCCATGCCCATCGCCAGCACCATCGCGGTGACCGCCAGCGCCGGCGCGCCCGACGCATACAACAGCGCCGCGGCCGCCAGCAGCACCGCCTCCCCGAGCAGCACCCAGCACTGGCAATAGAACGCGCGCGTGAGCACGATCAGGCTGCCGCACGCGGCCCCCGCGACGAACAGCGCGATCAGCCCGATCGCCTGCAGCACGTTCGGCCAATTCCCCTCGGCAAGGTTGACGCCCAATCGTGTCGAGTTGCCGCTCATGAAGGACACGAACAATCCGCCGAGATGCAGAAAACCGATGCCGTCGACATAGCCGGCCAGCGCCGAGAGCGCGCAGGCCAGCGCGAGGTTACGGCGCTGGTCAAGCACGAAGCCGCATCCCTTTCATGCGTTCCATTCGTAGATTTCTTTTTCGTAGGCCTCTTCAAATCCGGCGCGTTGCAGATTGCGGTAGGAATGCTCCAGCATATAGAGCGTTTCGGAGACCTGGATCGCGCATCCCATCTGTTCGGCGCGTTCGATCCGCTTGGCGATCAGCGCCTGCTGCGCGCCGCGCTTGCGGCTGTCTTCGGCGGTCGCGGCCGCCATCAGGTAGCCGAGATCCTCGAAAATGCAGAGCGCTGCGATGGCGACCGGCCGCGCGCCGTCGAACGCCATGTAGTGGAAGAACTTGTCGCGGCCGGCCGACCTTGCGTATTCCGGCCACAGCGTTTCGCCGAGCTGGTCGCTGGCTTGCGCGATCTCGTCGGCATCGACCTCACGCACGTCGAGATCGGTCCGATAATGCAGCTCGGAAGGGCTCGCGCCGCCACAGCGTCGGATAACCGGTGCGGTGGACCCGGACCAGGCCGTGCTTCTCCAGCCAGTCGCGCGCCAGTTCCATGTCGGGACCGGGGCTGAGCCAGACGAAGAAGCGCTTGACGCCTTCGGTCGCGAACATGTCGATGAGGCGGCCGACCCCGGCGGACGACATGCCCTGTTCGGCGCCACACAAATAGACACGGTTGAGGTTGGACGACGCGAACGGCGTCTGCCGCTCGACATCCATGGTCAGATAACAATGGCCGACCGGCGTGCCCTTCAATTCGCGGCGAATGAGGCTCGGCGGCTGTCGCTGGCTATCCACCCATTGCGTCAGCCGTCGCATTTTCAGCGATAGTTCCAATCTGTCCATTACGCCTTCCGCGAGCCGCGATCCCGCACGGCCGACACCACCCGGACGTATTGAACGAGATCACGCTTCGCGAGGCAAGTCGCATCGCACGGCTGTGGCATGCCGTTACGCATGGTTAGGCGACACATGAAATGCCCCTGCGCAGTCAGAGGTCACTCCGGTGTCACGATCTCGCCCCGCTCAGGCCGCGACGCGATGCGCGGCGATGATCTGATCGGCGGCACGGCCGGAAACCTCGGCCATGCGATCGAAGGCGCGGGTAAAGCTGCCGGCGCCGGCGGTCGCCGAGCGCAACTCCACGATCAAGTCGCCGATCTCGGCCTCCGGCATCATGGCGCGGACGCGATCCCATCCGGACCACCCCTCGCGGGTGTCGAATCCGAGGATCTGGCCACGCCGTCCCGACAGGATGGCGTTGATGCGCGCGGTGGCGTCGGTCGGACAGACGATCTCGACCGTGTAGATCGGCTCCAGCAGCACCGGCTGGCATTGCGGCAACGCTTCGCCGAGACCGATCCGCGCCGCGGTCCGGAACGCCAGATCCGAGGAATCGACGCTGTGATAGGAGCCGTCGGTCAGCGTCACCTGCACATCGATCACGGGAAATCCGAGCGGCCCGCGCACGAGACCATCGACCACGCCTTCCTCAACCGCGCCGATATAATTGCGCGGCACCGCGCCGCCGACCACCTTTTCCGTGAAGGCAAAGCCGCCGCCGCGCGGCATCGGCCCGACCTCGAGCACCACATCGCCGAACTGGCCGTGGCCGCCGGACTGTTTCTTGTGCCGGCCACGCTGCGTGATCGGTTTGCGGATGGTTTCCTGGTAGCCGATCGCGGGCGCATGCGATTTGACATTGACGCCGAAGCGTTCGCGCAACCGTTCCAGCGCGACCCGCAGATGCATCTCGCCCTGCCCCCACAGTACGATGTCGTGGGTCTGCGGATTATGGATCATGCTCAGCGACGGATCTTCCTCGTTCAACCGCAGCAGCGCCTGGCCGAGCTTGACGTCGTCCTTGCGGTCGGTCGCCGCGAGTGCGATCGCCAGCACCGGCGGCGCCGGCTCGATCGCCACCAGCGCCTTCGGCGCGGTCTTGCCGGTCGATAACGTATCGCCGGTCCTGATGCTGTCGAGCTTGCCGAGCGCGACGGTGTCGCCGGCCTCTGCGGCGGCCCGCTTGGTGTCGTGTGCGCAATTGACCGAAAGAATGCCGGATACCCGGCTGCTCTCACCCGACGACGACTGCAAGGTCGCGCCGTCGTCGAGATGTCCCGACACGATCCGGGTCAGCGACAGCTTGCCGCCATGTTGCAGATGCAGCGTCTTGAACACATAAGCCAGCCCATCCCTGGACGCTTCCTTGGACGACGCCGCGCCGAGCCGCTTCGCGGTCACGGTGATATCGGGCGCTTCATGACGCAGCGCTTTCATCAAACGCAGCACGCCGTTTTCGCGTAACGCCGAGCCAAGCAGCACCGGGCAGATCAGGCCCTCGCGCAATTCGCGGGCGAGATCGTCGAACACCGCGTCGCGCGGCGGCGGGATGTCTTCCAGCAACTGCTCCATCAGCGCATCGTCGTGATCGGCAAGCTTCTCCAGCATCGAGAACCGCGCTTCCTTTTCGCGGTCGAGATTGCCGCCCTCGAGCGTCATCACCTCGGAAGCCTTGTGCTCGCGATAGACGAAGGCGCGTTCCAGCGCGAGATCGACGAACCCTTCGACCAGTTCGCCGCTCCAGATCGGGATCTGGCGCAGCACCAGCGGAATTCGCGACGCCGGTTGCAGCATCGCCAGGGTCTCGCGGACGCGCTTGTTGGCGCGATCGATCTTGTTGAGGAACAGAAAGCGGGGAATGCCGAGATCCTCGAGCTCTCGCAGCACGATCTGCAGCTGGGGCAGCTTGCGTTCATCGGCCTCGCAGACCACGACCGCGGCGTCGACAGCGGGCAGCGCGGCGCGCATGTCGTGGGCGAACTCGATCGAACCGGGACAATCGATGAAAGTGTAGCTGTCGCCCATGAAGGATGTGGTGGCGGCGGTAAGGCCGACACTCATCTTGTGACGGCGGGCTTCCGGACTGGCATCGCCGACAGAGGTTCCGAGTTCGACGCTGCCGGCAGTTCTGATGGCGTCGGTGCGCGTCAGTATCGCTTCGAGAAGGGTTGTCTTGCCACTTTGGAAAGGGCCCACCAATGCGATGCACCGTGGACCCGATTTTTTATGACCTGAGGGACTTCTGACGTCCTGTCCCATTGCCGCCTCCTCGGTTGGAGCTCGGCCCGTGATTGGGTCGGCGTCATGATGCTCCCCCCGCGATTGCGATTTGGCAAGCGAGAAAAATGTCGCTGCTTCGCTGCAGTGCGGCGCGGGGTGTAACGTGGTGATCAACATGCCGCGATCAGATTTCAGATATCGCGCCGTGTTCCCGCGGCACGATGCGCCCGGGTTCTGCAAAGAAAATTCGCGACCTTCAACAGAAGGCGCGGGGCGACCTTCAAGAGAAGGCGCGGCGCGACCTTCAAGAGAAGGCGCGGGGAAGGCCGGGTGCCCGAAGCACCCGCAGCCCCGTGTGCAAAATGTAGTAAGCACACGGTAGTCGACCGCAGGTTCGCCGGAACACCCGGCCTTCCCTGCACGATGGCTTTACGACTTACTTCGAGCTCTCCCTGGTGACCGGGCTTGTTTGCCACCATCGCCCCCGAGAAGCTGCTTCTCGAGAACTTGACGCCAGCGTCGGGGCGTCAGGACCACACGACTTCGCCGTCCGCAATAACATCGTTCGTCCGCGCGCTATTCGCGCGCGACGATGCCATCGCGGCCATCGCTCCCCGCACCCAACGTCCGTGACGATCGCGAAACGCCCCTCTCATGGGGCACGGGATGGCGACAAATAAAGAGATGATTTGGGTCGGATGAAAACGAAAATATTTTTTCGCCAAGGGCTGGACAGGCAAATCGGTGATTTGCCCGTCGGCCAAAAGCGATGAGGACGATAGATCAATCCTCGATGGCAAGATCGCCCCGGACCTGGCGCTTCGTCCTTACTTGAGTGCGCGAAAGACCGGGAGCTCGTGTCGCTGCCGGGCGTCGAAGATGATCGAGGTCTCGATACGCGTCACACCAGGCCGATTGGTGAACTGATCGAGCGCGAGATCCTTGAGATGCTGCGTATCGCGCACGACAACATGCACGACCAGATCGTGGCGCCCCGTGACCAGGAAGGCCGAACGAACCTCGGGCACGTTGACGATGTCGTCCATCAGCCTGTCGACGGTGCCGCGCTTGTGCTTTTCGAGGCCGATCATGAAGAGCGCTTCGAGCCCTACGCCGAGCGCCTTTGGGTTTACGTCGACGTGCGAGCCCCTGATAACCCCGCTATCGCGCAATCGCTGAATCCGCTCATGGGTGGAGGATGCGGCCAGGCCGACCTGGACAGCAATTTCCTTTACGGACAAACGAGCATCGTTCTGCAATGCCCGCAAGATACCGATGTCAATTCGGTCGAGGTCGACTTTTGGGTCTAGATTTCGTAATTTATTCGTTCGATTAGCCATCATACCGAGCATAATATCATTGAAATCGCCAAAACAACAGATGAGCCACGGATGCCCGCGTTCGACCTTCCTCGCCTCTCCGGGATATCCGATGCCGACGTCGAGCGATTTCGCAGAGACGGATTCCTGATCGTCGAACGCTTCCTGTCCGAAGAACGGATCGGCGCTTTGCGAGAGGCCTTCCCCAAGCTGTTCGCCGGCACATTCGATACTGGCGTCTATCCAGACGAATGGTACTGGCGAGAAGGAATGAGCCTGCCCGACGTCACGCGTCACATGGCCAACGCGTGGAAAGCGGACCTGACCGTCGCAAAGCTCGCGCTATCCGCCGATATCGGCCGGGCGGCCGGCCGCCTGACCGGCTGGAGCGGCGCCCGCCTCGGACAGGACACCATCTGGTGGAAGGCGCCGAAGACGAAGCCGATCGCGCATCATCAGGATTTATCTTTCATGGACTTTCTCGATCCCGCGCAGACCGTCACATGCTGGGTGACACTCGACGAGACCCATCGAGATGCAGGCACCCTCGAATATGTTCCGGGCTCGCATCTCTGGCCGCTCACGCCGCTCCCCGAGTCCTTCCACGGTCAAGCGGACTATCGAATGCAAATGAAGGCCGCCGCCCGGGCGGCCGGCATTGAACCATCCGACCCAGTCTTCATCGAAGTCCCGGCCGGCTCCTGCGTCTTCCATGCCGGCGAGATTTGGCACGGCTCCGGATCGAACACGACTGGCGACAAAATGCGCCGCTCCATCGGCATCCACATGGTGCCGGCCGACGCGCAGTTCAGCGAACGGCAGGGAGGCTACATTTATCGACGTTATCAGCGGACTGATGACCCATCACTGGATGAAAGCTACTTTCCGCTACTCTGGTCGACGGGCGGCAAGGCTACGGCGTGGATCGATGATTATTGCGAAACCGGGCGACGTCGCTATCCGCAACACAACGCCGTCTGACACGCTGATTTAGGCGACGGATCATTCACGTCGCGTCCAATAGCGACCGAAGGCCGACATCGGCGGACGGTGGTCCATTATCCGTTCGAGCGAGAAGATTTCGGCGTGCTCTACGGCACCCGGGGAATACGGCGCAACACGGACGGCATTTTCTCGTTGCGACAATTCGCGTTCAGCGACGCAGCAATGCGACCGGACAGTCCCGGCATCCCCACACTAAATCTGTCGCTCGGCATGATCCGCGTCTCTGACGCCGGGCCTGCAACAATGATCGGGTGCGTCGGACTCCACGAGCCGTCGGAGTTGGAAAAGAACTCTGCGCAATTGGGAGCGGCCAGCGCCGCCGAGCTACCGAGCCCGGCAAGCACAAAGCCGATGGCGGCTGTGCGATGAAGCGCCCGCAGGCGCGTGAGATATTTGACGTCCAGCATCGATACATCCGCGAGGGAAGCCAACCGGCATTTTGCTCACCGACTGATACGGTCGTATGACAGGGCAAGGCTCCGGTGCCGGCGACAATCCCGGGCGGACCAGCGCCGTAACCTGAAGCGGCGCATAACCAACGACATGAAGACCTGTCAGACGCACCGTCTCATGCTTGCGCCATCCACGGAATCTACCGCACTCGAAGGAACCGCGAACCTATGTCAGCTGCCGCGAGCATGTTTTCACAATCGTTCTTTCACGGCACCCGGGCCGATTTAAAACCCGCGCCGGCTTGCCTGCGTGGACCTGATTGAGCCGGAGATCACTATTGGAAGAATTCGAGAAGCAGCAGGGGCGATACCGCCATGAATGTACCAGCCGTCAAGCCGACGCCCCCGAGGGCCACGGCTCCCATCCATCCATGGTGCTGCCATCCGTACATCGCTCCGATCGTTACGGCCAGAACGATTACGGAAACAGTCCATACCAGCTGACATATATGCTTGAGCGTTTGGATCATGCGTCGTCAGGAGCCGAGACCGCATCCAGGACGCAGATGCCTAGCGCCGCGACGATCGCCGAATTAATCGCTGCGATCATATTTTGGATGACCAGGAACCGCGCGGTCACGAGCAGCGGCAGTTGCAGCGCTTGTGGAACGGAGCCGAACGAGACGTAAGCGATCCAGCCGAGAATGCACACTGCGATCAATCCGACCAAGAACCGGTAGGGTTGCATTCGGCTCGTGAGTTGATGGGCGACCTTGACGCCCCGAAGCCGATCGAATGCAAGCACGACCAGCGCGCACCACCCCACCACCAGAGCGGTTTGGCCCAGCCGCGGGGCGAATGCGACGACACTGACTTCCAAAACGGTAATCGCAATGGCCATCGTCAACAGATGTCCCGCATACAGGTCTGGCCTTAATATGAGCAGCCTCGAACGGGATCCGTCTGCGGCGGCCGTTCCGTCGATCATGATCGCCTCCGACACCTTTGCGACTGACCTTAAATTTCACCTGTTAATGTTTCGCGACCCATCTTGTCTGCTTTCCGACTGCGACCGGGCCGCCAGGCGCCACCGCGCTGTCACCGGATCGGCGACGATACCTACAATTTTATTCATTTGGATCAGCCGGCCGTAATGCCCCGGGCGTAACGTGAGGCCGGACAGGAGCCGCATGCATGTACATCGTCAGGAATTCTCCACGCGCCCTGCTGGTGGCGCTGATCCCGCTCGCGATGGTGCATGCCGTGCTGGTGGCGATGGCGGCACTTGGCGCCCACGCCGCTGAGCCGACCGAGGCTTTGGCCCCCGATCAGATCTTGACGTATTACGTGACACGGCTGGCGACCGACGGCGCCTTGTTGTTTGCCGGTCACTTGATGTTGCGCCAGCGCGCGATCTCCAGCCGCATCGCCTACGCGTTGATGGGCGGGGCAATGGCCGCAGCGGGCTATGCCATCGCGATCCGAAACAGCCTGCTGCTGTTTCCTCCGGGCGCAGGCACCGTATTGACCATCGGTCTGCTGCCTGTCGTCGCGGGAATGATTTCCGGATTTCTGTATGGGCAGTTCGCCGGACTTGCCGCTGCAGCCGCGTTTCCGAAATTCTCGAATGAAGGGCTTGCGATGTCGGTCGGGTTCGATGGGCCGACCCGCGTTCGCACATCTGTCGCAGCGGTCACCATCGCCGCCTTGATACCGGCGGCCTTGACGGCGGTCTTATCGGTCACCGTGATGTCGCTGCTTCCCGGCTTCCTGACAGCGGGGCCGGGTCCCGTTATCGCCGCGGCGATCCCGGCACAGCTGTTTCTCACCTTGCTGGTCGGCACGATCCTGCCCTCGGCCATCTTCGTGCTTTGCCTGCATCACGTCGCCCGCGCGCTTCATCGTCAGCGCGCCCTGGAATACGCCGCCGTCGGCGGCCTGATGGCGCTGATCTGCGGCTACCTGCTCTCGCCGTTCACACCGTTCGCATCGATATCGTTCCTGCTGACTTTCGCGAGCGCTTATGGCGCGATCATGGGCGCGTTGTATCGCCGGTTCGCGGGCCTCGAACCCGTGCCGTTGCCCGAGGCCATCATTGCCACCGATGTGAATGCCCTGGTCGGCGCCGATCATCCCAGCAGGCACCAGCATCGCGTGATCCTCTCAAATTAGAGCCGCATCGGTTCTGATAAAATCAGAACCGGGCTTCACGCGAACCGGTGACCACTTCGCTCGAAAACGCTTTCGGAAGCCGCTCGGCGCCAACAGGAGATCGCAATGAAGGGATTAGCCGCACTTGGCGCCGCCGGATGCATCGCCGCGGCGGGATTGCTCTGGTTCATGACCAATCCCGTGGTGGTCACCGCCCAGGTCCGGCCGTTGCAGCCGAGCGCGGACCTGCCGGTGTTCAAACGGGTGCCCGATCCGCGCGACCGATGAGTTCGATCGTTACCTTCCCGGCCGCAGTTCGAGGCTTGCCAATCCGGCGGCGACGTTGAGGCCGACCTGGCCCTGCAGGCTGAGCGGCTGCAGCGCGATCGAATTGTCGGAGCCGCCGACCAGCACGTTGCCGCCGACGCCGACACCGAGCGTGGCGCTGCCTTGCGCGCCGACGTAATTGCCGGAGAGATCGCCGGGTCCGAGCCGGGCCACCGGCGCATAGACGCCCCATGCAAGCGCCGATTCCTGGGTGATACCGAGATCGACGCCGACCTTGCGGATGGTGGCGACGTAGCGGTCTTCCGGCATGCCGTCGATCCGCAGCACGCAACCGAGATTGGTGACCGAGCCGACGATGAAACCGACGCTCGCGCCGCCGCGGCATTCGAGAACACCGACCTGAACGCGTTGGACCGGCTGCGCACCGGCAGTGTCGAGGGTGCCGACCAGCATGCTCAGGGCAAACCCGGCGAGGATGAAGAAGCGACGACGCATGACGAAATCTCCGGCTGATGATGCGAGCGGGGAAATCTGGAAAGCGCCGGTTTCGATGGCGCCGCTATTCCTATGCCACAACGTCGCCCGATCTGCCACATTTGTGGCAAGGCCTTGAACATGAACGCTTGATTTGGCCATTCGGGCACGCGCAGCAGCAAGAACCCGGAGTGACGCGTGCTTTGTCACAAACAGAAACAAAAAAGGCCCGCTGCTGCGGGCCTTTTCACCAGAAATTGTCGCCGGCTCAGCCGTGACGATGATGATGACGGTGATGGAAGTGATGGTGCCAACGGCCGCCACCGACCGCCGCCGGTTCGAGATCGAGACCGGCAATGCCGGCCGCAACGTTGAGACCGGTCTGGCCCTGAACGCTGATCGGCTGCAGCGCATAGGCATTGGCCGGACCACCGACCAGGAAATTGCCGCCGCCGCCGACGCCGACCGAGGCGTTGGCGCCAACGCCGCCGTAGCTACCGGCAAGTGCGCCGTAGCCGAGTTGGCCGGTCGGGGCATTCACGGCCCAGGTGAACTGGGTGCTCTGGGTGACGCCGAGATCGAGGCCGAAGCGACGAACGGTCGCCAGATAGGGCTCCGGCCGGCGGCCTTCGCTCTGGAACACACATTGCAGATTGGCCACCGAACCCACCACGAAGGCGACATTCTGGCCGCCCTGGCACTGCAGCACGCCGGCGCGGACCGGCGGCATTGCGTTGGCGCTTGCGATCGGCGCCATCAGCGCAACGATGGCAATGGAAAGGGTTGAAAGTCGCATGGATCTAGTCTCCGCCTACAGGGTGTGAATTGCGGGCGGACAAGAGGGAAGCGTCGTGTCCAAAACAAGGCGCTTCCCGAAATCGACGCCAAAACATCGAATGTTTGGCGCCCGGTGTGACCAGGCTACCTCAGATTACCACAGAAGCGCTGGATGCGTTTGCATGCTTCTTCGAGGTCGGCGGTCTTGGTGGCGTACGAGATCCGGAACGCCGGACCGAGCCCGAACGCCGAGCCCTGCACCACCGCGACGCCCTCGCTCTCCAGCAGCTCGGTGACGAAATCCTCGTCATTGCCGATCAGTTTGCCGGATGGCGACTTCTTGCCGATGGTGCCGCTGCAGGACGGATAGACATAGAACGCGCCTTCCGGGCGCGGGCACTCGATGCCGCTGGCCTGGTTGAGCATCGACACCGCGAGGTCACGCCGTTCCTTGAAAACCTTGTTATGGACCGGAATGAAATCCTGCGGGCCGTTGAGCGCTTCCACCGACGCCCATTGCGCGATCGACGACGGGTTCGAGGTCGATTGCGACTGGATGGTCTGCATCGCCTTGATCAGTTCGGCCGGACCGCCGGCATAGCCGATGCGCCATCCCGTCATGCAATAGGCCTTCGAAACGCCGTTCACCGTCAGGGTGCGCTCGTACAGTTTCGGCTCGACCTGCGCCGGCGTGGTGAAGACGAAGTCGTCATAGACCAGGTGCTCGTACATGTCGTCGGTCATGACCCAGACATGCGGATGCTTCACCAGCACGTCGGTCAGCGCCTTCAATTCGCTGCGGGTGTAGGCAGAACCCGTCGGGTTCGACGGCGAGCACAGGATGATCCATTTGGTCTTCGGCGTGATCGCCTTTTCCAGATCGTCCGGACGCAGCTTGAAGCCATGCGCCGCGGTGCAGACCACCGGCACGGATTCACCGCCGGCCAGCGCCACCATTTCGGGATAGCTGACCCAGTACGGCGCGGGGATGATCACCTCGTCGCCGGGATTGATGGTCGCCATCAGCGCGTTGTAGAGCACCTGCTTGCCGCCGGTGCCGACGATGATCTGGTTCGGCTTGTAGCTCAGCTCGTTCTCGCGCTTGAACTTGCCGATGATGGCTTCCTTCAATTCCGGAATGCCGCCGACATCGGTATATTTGGTCTTGCCCTGCTCGATCGCCTTGATCGCGGCCTGCTTGATGTTTTCAGGCGTGTCGAAATCCGGCTCGCCGGCGCCGAGGCCGATGACGTTGCGGCCCGCCGCTTTCAGCGCGCGTGCTTTATCCGTGACCGCGATGGTGGCGGACGGCTTCACACGGTCGAGCGCAGCGGACAGAAAAGGCATCATCTTCTCCTTCGGAGGGTCATTCAGTTCGCAGAACCACCAAACGTCGGGCGTCGTGAATTGGGCTGCCAACCACGACTCTTTTTGATGGGATCGCGACACCCTAAAGCGGGCAGCGCTGCATCGCAAGAAGGTTCCCGCAACTTGAACAAATTGTTCGAAAAAAGGTTGTTTTCTTGTGGTTTCGAAGCTGTCATGAAGGATCGATATTCGATTATTGCGAGTGCCAATGGGCTCCGCCCCCAATTCATTGCGAAATACGGATCGACTGGCGGCCCTGGCCGACACGGGATTAATGGATTCGCCAGCGGAACAGGCATTCGACCGGCTGACGCGGATGGTTTCGCAGTTGCTGAACGTGCCGGTTTCGCTGGTCTCCCTGGTCGATGACAAGCGCCAGTTCTTCAAAAGCATGGAGGGACTGCAGGGCTGGGCCGCCGAGCAGCGCCAGACCCCGCTGTCGCACTCATTCTGCCAGCATGTGGTGATCGAGCAGAAGCCGCTGATCGTGACCGACGCCAGGCGCGATCCGGTGGTGCGTGACAATCTCGCGGTCTCCGATCTCGGCGTGCAGGCCTATCTCGGCGTTCCCCTCAAGCTGCCCTCGGGCCACGTGATCGGATCGCTGTGCGCGATCGATGCCTCGCCGCGGCAATGGTCGGACGCCGATTTGAGATCGCTGAGCGATGTCGCCGACATCGTGATGAGCGAGATCGGGCTGCGCCGCGAAATCGCCAAACGAAAACTGGCGGAAGAAAGCCAGGAATTGCTGATCGCCGAACTGCACCATCGCGTCAAGAACACGCTGTCGACGGTGCAGGCGCTGATCCAGTTGAACCTGCGCTCGTCGCCGAGCATCGCCGATTTTCGCAGCACCATCGCCGGCCGCATCGAGTCGCTGTCGAAGACCCACACATTGCTGACGCAGCGGCGCTGGGCCGCGATCGCATTCCGCGACATTCTCAAAAGCGAACTCGAGCCTTATGAGCAGACCGAGCGGGTCAGCCTGATCGGCCCCGATTTCGACCTCGACGCCGAGGTCGCGACCACGGCCGGGATGGTGATCCACGAACTCACCACCAATGCCGCCAAATACGGCGCGCTGTCGTCGCCCGCGGGCCGGATCGAGGTGCGCTGGACATTCGAGGCGGCACCGGATCGCGATCAGGCGCAAGACGACCATGCCGAGGCGCAGGTGAGCCTGAACTGGCGCGAGAGCGGCGGCCCGCACGTTGAGGTCCCCGAACACAGAGGATTCGGCTCGACCCTGATCGAGCGGCTGATCGTGCGGCAATTCGGCGGGACCGCCGATTTCGAATTTGCCCGCACGGGCCTGGCGTTTCGCGCGACCTTCCCGGTCCCGGTCGCGGTTCACCGCGACGAGCACACATTCGGCGTTCCCCTAACGAAACGTTAAACCGGCCGGCCTAGACTCGACACTTGCTTTCCGAATCGATGGATGTCGAGCGATGGTGCCCTTCTGGCAAGAGCTAAGGTGTGGCCGCTGGCTGACCGCGGATCGCGCGCGGACGTACAGCCTGATCCTGCTCGGCCTGTACGGCTTCGCCATCGTCGGCTGGATCCTGCTCTCGGACCATTGGATCGATCGCAACGGCAAGCCCGTCGGCACCGACTTCTCCAGTTTCTATGCCGCCGGTTCGATGGCGCTTCAGGGCCACGCCGCCGGCGTCTACGACATGGCCGCGCACTTCGCCCGCGAGCAGCAATTGTTCGGCGCCGCGACGCCCTATTACGGCTGGCTCTATCCGCCGATTTTTCTCCTGATCGCCACGCCGCTGGCGCTGCTGCCGTATCCGATGGCGCTGATCGTGTGGCAGGGGGCGAGCTTTGCATTCTATCTCGGTGTCATCGCCGCGATCCTGCGCGACGCGCGACGCGACAATGAAATCATCGCCCGACTATGGCTGCCGGTCGCCGCGGCCTTCCCCGCGGTGTTCATCAATCTCGGCCATGGCCAGAACGGTTTTCTCACCGCGGCGTTGATCGGCGCGGCGCTGCTGAACTTGCCGCGCCGCCCGATCGTCTCCGGCATCCTGTTCGGCCTGCTTGCCTACAAGCCGCAATTCGGCTTGCTGATTCCGTTCGCGCTACTGGCGGGCGGGCAGTGGCGCACCATCGTCGCCGCCGGCTTCACCGTGCTCGCGCTCGCCGGCCTCACGACCTTGGCGTTCGGCGGCGAGATCTGGTGGCTGTTCGCGGCCTCCACCGAAACCTCGCGCAAATTGCTGCTCGAACAAGGCGACGTCGGTTTCGAAAAACTGCAAAGCGTGTTCGCCGCGATCCGGATGTGGGGCGGCGGCATCTCGCTGGCCTATGCGGTCCAGAGCATCGCCTCCCTGATCGCAATCGGCGGCGTGGTGTGGAGCTGGCGCTCATCCGCCGATCGCGAGGTGAAGGCGGCGCTTTTGATCATCGCCACCCTGCTCGGCTCACCCCATGTGCTCGATTACGATCTGACGATCTTCGGACCGGCGATCGCGTTTCTGGTCGCCGCCGGCGGCTTCAGGCATTTCCGCGACTACGACATCAGCCTGATGGCGGCGGCCTGGATCGTGCCGCTGATTGCGCGCGCGGTGGCAGGCTCGACCGGCGTGCCGGTCGGACTATTCGCAATCGTGGCGCTCTATGCCGTGGCGATGCGACGCGCGACCGAAACGCGCACGATTTCAGGGATCGCCTCACCGCGAGTTGCGCAAGCGTGATCTAATTTTTCGCGATGTGTCAGCATTACGTTTTACGCGATTGCGCAGCAGCAGGAATTTGGACTTTTTCCATTCCGGGGCCCTTGCGAGCCAACGCCATCAGCATCATTGTTTAGCCGCGTTGCAGGATAAATTCCTGCGCGTCCCGATATTCGCGCGGCTGAGACGGTGCGAATCCAACTCTTGAAACGAGTCCAGATGTACAAGCTCTATTCGATGCAGCGGTCCGGCAACAGCTACAAAGTCCGCCTGGCGCTGGCGATGCTCAAGGCCCCCTATCGCGTCATCGAGATCGACATCCTGCAGGGCGAGAGTCGTACGCCGGACTTCCTGGCGATGAATCCGAGCGGACAGGTTCCGCTGCTGGAAGTCGCCGATGGCCGCTATCTGGCCGAATCCAACGCCATTCTCTGGTACGTCGCGATCGGGACGCCGCTGGCGCCCGAGAACCGGATCGAGCGCGCCGAGGCGCTGCAATGGATGTTCTTCGAACAGCACGCGCTGGAGCCCAATATCGGCGCCGCCTATTTCTGGCTGTCGCTGGTCCGGGGCGGCCGCGACCTGCAGACCTACGCGCTGGATGACTGGATGGAGCGCGGCTATGCGGCGCTGCAGGTGATGGAAAACCACCTCAAGACCCACGAATATTTCGCCGCCGGCCAGCTAACCGTCGCTGACATCGCGCTATACGGCTATACCCATGTCGCGGACCGCTGCGACTACGATCTGGCGACCTTCCCCGCGGTCCGCGCCTGGCTGCGGCGGGTCGAGCAGGCCCCCGGTTTTGTCGGCATGGACTGGCGCGCCGAGAATGACGCCGACGCCGCGGCGGGAATGGCCGCCGAGGCCTGATCCGCCTAAACAGCGGGCATAACGGTCGGTTTCGCCGTTATTTCGCCACTTTCAGCTATGTTACCGCCGTAATATTGCCCGCGATGGCCGTAAAGGTTTTTTGAAAGCGCCGGTGATTTGCCGGCGCGTCCAAAGGAACCCGGCCATGATAGGGTCGCCCGTCGCGACAGGCTTCGAAAGTCGTTCTGCCCATACTGCTTCTTCGCGCTTGCACGAGTTGGTCGCGGCCGCGCTTGCGGTCGGGTCGCTGTCGCTGTGTGCCATCGTCACCCTGACGGTGTTTTCGATCAAGGTCAGCATGGCGATGCCGGTTCCGGCCTAGCCTGCACCCGGAGCTTTTCCCGAAGCTACTGGCCGTCCTCGAACCACAAGGCGCGGGCGCGCAGGCCGCCGCGATCGGTCTCGATGAGAACCCCCGTCGTCCTCGTGACCGCCACGCTGACCGTTGCGATCCTTCTCGCGGCCTCGCTGCTGATCTTCGTTGGAATTCGTGGCCATCACACGCGTGGTGGTAACAATGAACGTCCCGCGGAGCGGTCGGCGCAGATCCGTTCCACGCCCGACCAGCTAACCTGAAAGACGACTTCATTTGAATCAATCACGCGGCAATCCGCGCCGATTCGATCCATCACGCCTTAAGTATCGCGCCACATTCCTCACAGCGCGCGAAACAAACGGTCAAGATGCGGCCTCTATTCTCGGACGAGAGCGAGGACGGGCATGCAGTTCGACTGGCGCACAACCTCCGGCCCGGCATTGACCGTCGCAACGGCGTTGATTGCGATCGTGGTCGATCGCGATTTCATGACAGTACCCGATCCCGCGCCGCTGTTCGTCTGCATCGTCGCCTTCGCGGGTTCGCTGAGCGGCCTCGCCTCGGGCCTTGCCACCGCCGCCTTCGCGGTGACCGCCCTGGCTTTCTTCCATCACCACGGCGCGGATTTCGGCAGCGCCGATCTGGTCCGGCAGGCTATGCTGAGCGTGACCGTCACCGGCACAGCCATCATCACCGGCTTGCTGCGCAAGCGATTGATGGATGCGTTCGGCTGGGAACGCAAACAGCACGCGGCCGCGGAGCGGCTGTCGGCGGCACTCGATCAGGTCGAGATCGGCATCGTGCTGCTCGATGCCGACACCCGCGCCGAATTCATCAACCGCGCCTTCCGCGATTATTTCGCGCTGCCCGACGAAAAGGCTGACAGCAAGCCGCCGTTCATTGCGCTGATGCATCACGGCCGCGACGTCCGCGCCTGGGAAATGCCGGAGGATGAATTGAACGAATTCATCGCGCAGCGGATCCGGCTGATGCGCGCCGGCGACCAGACGCCGATCAACATCGAACTCAGGAACGGACAGGTGCTGCGTTTCAGCTGCACTGCCCTGCCCGATGGCGGCCGCATGCTGAGCTACACGCCGGTGACCGACCTCGTTCGTCACACCGACGATCCCGCGCAGATCGACTACTATCAGTCGTTGCGTGGTGGCGGCATTCGCGGCGGCACAACGCATCTGCGCGCGGCCGAATGAGCGACGATGCGAAATATTGTGAACGCGTCGCGGATCTGAAGTGTTTCCGCTTCACGCTTCCATTCGGTGATGACAAACTCGTCGCAGTCCGCTGCGACAACGCGGCCTGTGGATAAATAAAGCTGTCATTGGTGCGTAACAAAGCCCGGATAGCTTTCGCCTGCGTTTGATCAGGCCCCCCGTCACGATCACGCGCCCCAAGCGGTCCCCGTCAGTCGCCGCGTCTGACCGGGGCCGCATTTTTTTGTAGGACGCTTTTTCTGAAAGTTCCGACGGGAGCCATCGTTCGAGACGCATCGCTGCGCGATGCTCTTCGGGTTGGGCTCGACATGTGAAATCTTCTGAAGACGATCACATCAACGCCCCATGGTGAGGAGCCGCTACCGGGTCCGCGCAAAGCGCGGCCCGATGACAGGCTCCGCCGCGGATCAAACCAAGGCCGCCAGGCTTCTCCTCAAAACGCGACTTGCGGCCCGGTGACGGCATCGTCACAATGTGACACCCATTCCCATACCGCCCGACAGGATATTCCATGCAAATTCGTAATCTCGGCGGCTCCGGCCTGCGCGTTTCCGCGGTCGGCCTCGGCTGCAACAATTTTGGCCAACGCACCGATCTGGAGACCTCCCGCAAGGTGATCCACAAGGCGATCGATCTCGGCGTCACGCTGTTCGATACCGCCGACATCTATGCCGGCATGGGTGGCTCCGAGACCGTGCTCGGCCAGGTGCTCGGCGACCGCCGCAAGGACATCGTGCTGGCGACGAAATATTCCAAGCCGATGGCCACCGACGGCACCAAGCAAGGCGCGTCGCGGCGTTACATCATGTCGGCGGTCGAGGCCAGCCTCACTCGTTTGAAAACCGACTACATCGATCTGTACCAGCAGCACGATTACGATCCGCTGACGCCGATCGACGAGACCTTGCGCGCGCTCGACGATCTGGTGCGGCAGGGCAAGGTCCGCTATCTCGGCAATTCGAATTTTCCGGCGTGGCGGATCGCCGAAGCCGAACTCACCGCGCGGCAGATGAACGTCAGCCGTTTCGTATCGTGCCAGGACGAATACAGCCTGGTGGTGCGCGGCATCGAAAAGGACCTGTTGCCGGCCGCGAAGGAATACAAGCTCGGCCTGCTGCCGTTCTTCCCGCTCGCCAGCGGACTCCTCACAGGCAAATACAAACGCGGCGCCGACGCGCCGGCCGATACCCGCTTCGGCAAGGCGCCGGCCTTGAAGGACCGTTACGTCACCCCGCGCAACGAAGACATCGTCGAAAAACTGCAGACCTTTGCCGACCAGCGCGGCCACACCATGCTCGAGCTCGCCTTCTCCTGGCTCGCCGCCCAGCCGCAAGTCTCCAGCGTCATCGCCGGCGCCACCCGCGTCGAACAGATCGAACAGAACGTCAAGGCGATCGGCTGGGCGCTGACGGCGGAAGAATTGGGGGAAGTCGACACGATCACGAAGGGGTAGCTTCGCGATCTTTCGCGCGGCGTGTTGACGTTGTTTCAAACGTGATTTGGTGTTGCGGTCGCGCCTCACTCCGACCTTCTCCCGGCAAGAACGGGGAGCGGGGGCAGCGGCCGCATTTTTATTGAATTTTTACGATGGCTTCGTGATTTGCCTGGATGTCGTCAAGTTGCGATAGGCTCTCGCGATCACAGGAGCGCACGCATCGCGATGACCACGACTGAAACGGAGACCGACTTCGATCTCGGCCGGCGCAGGCTGCTGGCCGCGGCCGGGGTCGCGGCCCTGGCGGCGTCGCTGGCAGGTACTGATAGCGCGCAAGCTGCGAGCGCCGCACGGCAGACGAGCGACCCGACCAACACGCCTCCGGTCGCGGGATTGCATCTGCAGTTTGGCGCGGATGCTTCCTCGGAGATGGTGGTGTCCTGGCACACGCTGCAGCCGGTGCAAAATCCGCGCGTCATCCTCGGGCGGCTCGACGGCAGGCTGGAGCAAACCGTTGTCGCCAAGCCAACCAGCTATACCGATGCCAAGTCCGGCACGATGGTCTACGCCTATCACGCCAAGCTCGCTTCGCTGCAAGCCGATTCCAATTATTTGTACGCCGCGTTGCACGATGGCGCCGATCCGGATTTCGGCACGTTCCGGACCGCGCCG
Organism: uncultured Alphaproteobacteria bacterium; assembly: GCA_963845435.1. Lineage (GTDB taxonomy): Bacteria > Pseudomonadota > Alphaproteobacteria > Rhizobiales > Xanthobacteraceae > Bradyrhizobium. The sequence goes on along the minus strand of CAWJSD010000004.1, from coordinate 367,660 downwards.
CGCGGCCGCGCACCGATCACCTTCACCAGCTTCGGCGATCAGGGCACGCCGACCCTTGGCCGGCTTTACCAGCCGCCGGATGGCGTGACGATCGCCAATCCGCCTTATGTCAACGACAATCTGGGCTCGCCGGCCGCCGCCGATACCACGCTCGGGGTCGAACGGTTGCAGCCGCTGTTTCATCTGTTCAACGGCGATCTCTGTTACGCCAATGTGGCGCAGGACCGGGTTCGCACCTGGTGGGATTTCTGGGAAAACAACAGCCGCAGCGCGCGCAAGCGGCCGTGGATGCCCTCGCCCGGCAACCACGAGAATGAACTCGGCAACGGCCCGATCGGTTACCAGGCCTATCAAACCTATTTTTCGCTGCCGGAATCGGCCGGCCAGACCGACCTCACCCGCGGCCTTTGGTACGCCTTCACCGCGGGCGCGGTGCGCGTGATCAGTATCGCGAATGACGACATCTGCTATCAGGACGGCGGCAATTCCTATGTTCGCGGATACTCGCTGGGCGCGCAGAAAGTCTGGCTGGAACAAGAACTGTCAGCCGCGCGGCGCGATCCCGCGATCGACTGGGTGGTGGTGTGCATGCACCAGGTCGCGATCTCGACGGCGGAGTGGGCCAACGGCGCGGATCTCGGCATCCGTGAGGAATGGGTGCCGCTGTTCGACAGATACGGCGTCGATCTCGTGGTGTGCGGTCACGAGCACCATTACGAGCGCTCGCACCCGATCCGCGGCTGGGAATCAAACACAACACGAACGCCGATCCCTTCGGCGACCGACACCGATGTCATCGACACCACCAAGGGCACGGTGCACATGGTGATCGGCGGTGGTGGCACCTCCGCGCCGACCAACCAGCGGCTGTTCAACCCGCCGCAATGCCGCGTGGTCACATCGGCCGCTGAACCGGATCCGGTCACCGGCAAGCGCGCATCGATTTACGTGAAAGAACACGCGCCATGGTCGGCGGTGCGGAATGCCGCGCATTCCTACGGCTTTGCGGCATTCGACGTCGACCCGGGTTCATATCCGGGCGATTTCACGACTATCAAGGTGACCTATTACGACGTGGTCGGGCCGGACGGTCAGATCGCAGCGTTCGAAGCTTTTACGCTTCGTCGTCCACGATCCGACTAAAGCGAGACATCCCGAGACCGCTACAAAGCGGACGTCAAGAACAGTTGCGACTCGAACCCGCGTTGACGATCAAAACATCTGAGTGTGGACGATCAAAGGCGGCTTCCCCGGCGAACCAGCCCCGGACAACAATCCGCGTAGCGATTTTTGCCGCAATGCGTTTTCTATCATGGCCTGATGTTCCGGACTCACCGGATCGCAAAGATCCGCGGCCGTCGAATTCCACAGATTGCGCGCCACCACCGAGTCGACGCCGAAGCTGATCAGGTTGAACGCTTCGGAATTGGTTGTTACCCGGTTATTGATCATCAGCGTCTTCATGACCTCGGCGAGAAGCGCGGCGGAATCCTCGAATTGAAATCGAGAGATCTTCTCGTATTCCATGGCATCCTTTGGATCATGAGGGACTTCCTCGACGTTGCAGTAATGTGCGTGGAAAGCCCAATCGTGCAGGATGTAAGCCGGCGCATACCCCCACGGAGAGAACCCATCGAGCGCACGCAACGGCCGGGGAATCGATCCGCCATCCGTGTACATGAGCCCCGGACGAATGGTTTGGACGCCGAGCTTTTGTTGCAGATCAGGCCCTAACGTGAACGTCAACGGGTCGTTTGTCCGCGGCCAATAGACAAACTTGTCCTCTCCTACCCAGATCACGAGAAGCTGGCCTTTCAGTTGGCCCGGCGGCGTTCCGTCGTACGTAAAGCTACCGCATGCAGAGAGGCACAGCGCCAACAGAGACGCCAAAATCACGCGAACCGAAATCATCTAATGATTCCCAACTAATTAAATCGAAGTCATCCTTATTTCGTGACAATGGTTTGGAAGGCTTAAGTGATGCTTACCCAAACAGGGCTGCGCGACGTCCTAATTGTGACGTCTCGGCGGCGCTGATCAGATGAAAAAATTAGGAGCACAACAATTCCGTCGCCGGCGCGGCTGCCTGTGCGACGATGTTCGGATCGCGATACACGATGACCGGCCGTCGCTTCATCGCGGCCGAGAAACTCATAAAGCAGTCCGCCGGGAAGCTTTACGCTACCAGCCCCTGCATCGGCTTCACCGCTGCGCTGTCGGGAAACACGCTGTCCGCCAGCACGCGATCGGCCAGGCCGAGATGATCATGCAGCACGCCCTTCAACGCCGCGCGAAGATCGGTGGTCGGCGCAAGATCGCGGGCCTGGTGGAGATTGGCCGGCTTCAGGCCCGGCCAATCCGAAATCACCCGGCCGCCCTTGATCGCGCCGCCCGCGAGCAGCGCCACCGTGCCGGTGCCATGATCGGTGCCCTCGGTGCCGTTGATGCGCGCGGTGCGGCCGAACTCGGTGGCGACCACGATGACCGTGTCGCGCCAGCGCTCGCCCAGTCCGGTCTGGAATTCCGCCAGCGCGCCATCGAGCCCGCCGAGCAGCTGCGCCAGCCGTCCGACCGGGCCGCCTTCATTGGCATGGGTGTCCCAGCCGTCGAACGCCAACGCCGCGATCCGCGGGCCGTCGTCGGCCGCCATCAGTTTGGCGGCGCCGCGCGCCACCAGCCGCATCGCGCCGGGGCCATTGCCGCCGGGCTTGGCTTTCATGTCGTCGCCTTGCGCCGACTTGTCGAGTTGCAGGCCTTGCGACAACGCCTGCGCCAACGCGGGATCGCGGTGGCCATAGAGATCGAGCAGCCGCATCGCGGTGTCGTCGGCCGCCTGCGGCAACGCGGCAGGGGCCCAGCCGACGGTCGGCGCCGCGCCACGCAGCACCAGAGGCGTGGTCGGACCGACGGCCAGCGCGTTCGTGACGCGGTCGCCCCTCGGCAACGCCTCCAGCGCGCGGTTGAGCCAGCCGGACTGCACCCGGCCCGGGCCGGCAAAGCCGCTTTCCAACACATCCTGGCCGTCGAAATGCGAGCGGTCGCGGTACGGCGTCGCCACCGCGTGAATGACGGCGGCCTGCTTGTCGCGATACATCCGCGCGAATTCCGGCATCGCCGGATGCAGCCCGAAAAACGAATCGAGCATCAGCGCCGGATGTGGCCCGTCCGACGTCAGCGCGATCGCGCCATGCAGGCCGGCATAATCGGGATCGCCTGTTGGAGCGACGGTCGCCAGCCCATCCAGCGCGCCGCGCAGGATGATCACGACCAGCCGCGGATCGCGGCCATCGGCGGCGCGAGCGAATTTCGGCAAATAGGCCCAGGCTGCGAACGACGCACCACCGAGCAGTAATGCGCGCCGCGACGGCGCCGACGAGATCCGGCTTTCGCAGCAATCCATGCTTGTCATGGCAATCATCTCCTCTGGAATTCCGGCGACATCAACAACAGCGCCAGCGCCTGCTGCCGCGATTCCGCGCGATCGATGGTCTGCCTCGTTTCCAGCGACACCGCGTCGGCGGCGACCAGTTGCAGCAGATCGCGCGGATCGACGTTGTCGGGCAGCCTTGAAGCCACCTGGGCCGAGATATCGAGCCGCAGTTTCAATCCCTCCGGCGCGGCCCACGCCGCATTGGTGTCGGCAAATCCGTTCGGGCCGGCCGGCGACCACAGCGGCTGTCCCAGCAGATTGAGGCCGCCGAGAAAGCGACCGGGGTCTTCGGGCATGCGCCCGAGCAGGCGTCCGGTCGCGATCAGGAATTCGTATGGGCTCCGCAATTTTTTCTGGGGCGCCTGCCAGGCCTCGTCGGAATCCACCAGTGCGAGCGCGAGCGCCTTGAGATCACCATTCGTGTTATGAAAATTATCCTGAAGGCGCGCCACCAAGACCGGCGGCGGATCGTCCGCCACGAAATGCCGCGCGAATTTGGTCGCGATGAATTTGGCCGTGGCCGGGTGCCGCGCGATATCGGCCAGCGCCGCCTCGCCCTGCCCGACGCCATTGTCCTCATAGGTCTTGCCGAGCAGCCGTTGCGGTCCCGGCTGATGCGCATTGGCGTTGAAGATAAAGCTTCCGGGCGTGCCGAGCAGTCCCTGCCGCCCCGCAAAGGTCCAACCAGTGATGATGCGCGCCAGCGCCGTGACGTCGTCCTGGGTATAGCCGCTACCGACGCCGAGCGTATGCAGTTCCATGATCTCACGCGCGAGGTTTTCGTTGAGGCCGCGGTGGCGATTTTGCCCGGCCCGCGAGTCCGGACCGAGCGATTGCTGGTTGTCGAGAAAGAACAACATCGCCGGATGCTGCTCGACGGCTTTGAGCATCTCGCTGAAGCGCCCGAACACATGCGGCCGAATCGCCTCGCGCTCGAACGCGCCGGCCCACATCCGCGCCAGCGGGCCCTTGTTGGCCGAGATGCAGAAATGATTGGACCAGAACACCACCAGCCGCTCGGCGAACCCGCAATCGGCCAGCATCGCACGCTGCAGCCGCGCCAGCGCCTCGGCGCGGTAGGTCTTCTGGATGATGTTGAGTTGCTGCGGCGGCTTGGCCGGGTTGGGCGCCATCGCATCAGGCGGCATCATCGCGGCGTTGGCGTTGTCGGCGGCCGCCTTCGGCTCCATGCCGGGCTCCTTGGGCGCGATCTCCATGGCCATGCGATCCAGCGACAGATTTCGCTGCTGCGGCTTGACGTCGGCCGGAGGGTTGGCCGGATTGGCGCCGGATGGCGGCGTCGGCGCGCCCGACTTGGCGGCCTCGCGCGCCTGCTTCTGTTCCAACTGATAGGCGAACACTTCCTGCGCCAGATCGGGCGTCGACGACAGGCCAGGTGCTTCCAGCAGCACACGATTGGGCTGGCTCAGTTCGGCTTTGACAAAACCGCGCGGGTCGGTGGCCGCATTGACGAAATCGCCGGAAGCGCCGCCGCGCGCGCCAAGTCCAAAACGATTGAGCGCGACCAGAGCGGCTTGCGAATCGCGGGTCATCGGATTTCCCTTTAAATATCGCTGCGCTAATATGGATGCATCATACCGCCGTCCGGGATGAACCCGACATGAAAAACGCGGCCAGGGCCTGGTTTTGATGATGAACAATCGGTTAGGAAATACGGCGCCACGCCGGCTGACTTGTTCCGGGTGCGGAACGGAGTTCGGCTGCAGCCTGTCCGGCGATTGCTGGTGCGCCGACGAGACCGCAAAACTGCCGATGCCGGTCGACGGCGGCGACTGCCTGTGCCGCGATTGCTTGCGCGAGGCGGCCGGTGCCGCCGCGACCACCGTTTCGATCAGTTCTTAATCTCAGCCCAGGCGGTCGGAAATTTATCGAGCCACGCCGATTTGTTTGCGCGCCCCGCGCGATGCGGCATGCACCAGCGCAAACGCCGCCTCCCCGGCCGTCTCCATATAGGAGGCGTCACGATGCAACAGCCCCACCGCAAACGAGCCGTCGAGCAGCAGCAGGATCTGCCGCGCCAGTTGCGACGCATCGCGGATGCCTTCAGCGTCGAAGACCTCGCGCAACCAGCTCTCGAATTTCTTCTTGTGGGCGGCGCCGATCCTGATCGCGGGATGGCCCGGCAGATTGGCGAGTTCGGCCGTGGTGCGCAGAAAGCCGCAGCCGCGCCATTTCGGGTGCCGCGCCGAGCGCGCCAGATTTCGAAAGATGTTTTGCACCTTGGCCGCCGCACCGCCCCGGGCCTGTTCGAACCATTGCTGGAACAGCACCAAATTGGGCTGGTCGCGCGCGGCGAGATAGGCGGCGACCAGATCGTCCTTGCTGCGGAAATGATAATACAGCGTGCGTTTGGTCACGCCGGCCTTTGCCGCCACCGCGTCGACGCTGACGCCGCGGATGCCCTCGCTGTAAAACAGTTTTGATGCGGCGGCGATGATCCGGTCCGGGGTGGATGGTGCGGATGAGGTCATGGCCTGCATGTATACCGGCCAGTGAATATACTCAACGGGCGCGCGAGTTTACGGTGCGGCATCGGTGACGCCTCCAAGGAGACCAAATCCATGTCCGAACCCGTGCTGATCGAGGTCGATCACGGCATCGCTTTGCTGACCCTGAACCGGCCGGACAAACTGAACGCGCTGAACTATGAATTGATCGACTGCCTGATGGCGCGGCTCGATGCGATCGAGATCGAGGCCGGCATCCGCGCGATCATCCTGACCGGTGCGGGCGAGCGCGCGTTCTCGGCCGGCGCCGACATCCGCGAATTCTCCGGCAGCGTGCGGCTCGGCGCCGATGTGGCGGTGCGCGACTTCGTCACTCGCGGACAGGCGATGACGGCACGGCTCGAGGCGTTTCGAAAGCCCGTGATCGCGGCGGTCAACGGCATCGCGTTCGGCGGCGGGTGCGAGATCACCGAGGCGGTTCATCTGGCCGTCGCCAGCGAGCGAGCCTCCTTCGCCAAACCGGAGATCAAGCTCGGCATGCCGCCGACCTTCGGCGGCACCCAGCGATTGCCGCGGCTGGCGGGACGCAAGCGCGCGCTGCAATGGCTGCTGACCGGCGAGCCGTTCACACCGCTGCATGCATTGGAGATCGGGCTGATCAACCGGATCGTGCCGCACGACGATCTGCTGCCGGCGGCGCGCGATCTGGCGGCGCGCATCATCCGCCATTCGCCGGCGTCGGTCGGCGCCACGCTCACGGCCGTCACCCGCGGCGTGAACATGAGTATCGGCGAGGGCCTGCTGGTCGAGCGCGAACAATTCGCGCGCCTGGTGCCGACCCATGATCTCGGCGAAGGCCTCGCGGCATGGATGGCCCGGCGGCCGCCGGACTACACGGGACGCTAAACAGACCCTAGACCGGAAAGCCCGGCGATTTCCGCGCCATGCCGTCGAACGCGTCGAGCAGCTTTTCGCGCCAGGCGAAGATCAGGTCGTTCTCGGCAAGCAGCTTGAACGGGCTGACCACGCGTGACCATTGGAACACGCCGAACACGATGTAATCGGCGTAGTTCGGCGCGGCACCGCCAAGAAAGGGCTGGGTCTTCAGGGTCAGGCGCATCGGATCGAGCGAGCGGCGAAAGCCTTCGACGGATTTGTCGCGCCCGGCCGCGGCTTCCTCCAGCGACTTGCCCAACCGCGCCTCGCGGGAACTGCGAAAATAAGCCGAGTCCTCCGGCTTGAGATGGCCTGGGATATCTGCCGCGATCAGCGGAAACACGCCGCCGAGCACGACGACATCGCTCCACCAGCCGATCATCCGGCCCATCGCGCGGCCGCCCTCGCCGCCGAACAGCGACGGCCGGTCCGGATATTTGTCCTCGAGATATCCGGCGATCTTCCAGGAATCGGCCACCGACGTTTCGCCGTCGAGCAGCACAGGCACCTTGTCGGACTTGTAGGGCGCGACCGCGGGCTTGTCGGTGAAACACCACGGGATGGTTTCCGCCGACAGCCCCTTGTGCGCCAGCGCCATCCGGATGCGCCAGCAATATGGGCTGAACGGGCGGGTGGTGTCTGTGCCGACGAGTTCGAAGAGTTTCAGAGACATGAAAAACGATCGAGCCTTGTTGTTCAGCGTCATGCCCGCGAAGGCGGGCATCCGGTACGCCGCGACGTTGATGTAGAATATTGACGTCGGTGATTACTGGATCATCGGCCTTCGCGGATGATGACGTCAAGCGGGTGACGCGAACGCGCTACTTCACCACCGCGGCGGTCTGGCCAAACAGCACCCTGCGCTCTTCCTCGGTGCGGTTCACCGGCTTGCCGAAGTTCGGATTGACCTCCTTGGCCTTGGCATAGGCGCGTTCGGTCGCCGGGCGGGCGCGGATCGCTTCGAACCAGCGCTTGAGGTGCGGAAAATCGTCGATGTTCTGGCTCTGATTCTTGTAGCCCGCGATCCAGGGATAGCTCGCCATGTCGGCGATCGAATAATCGCCGGCGATGAATTCGCGATCGGCCAGCCGCTTGTTCAGCACGCCGTAGAGCCGGTTGGTTTCGTTCACATAGCGATCGATCGCGTATTTGATCTTCTCGACCGCATAATTGCTGAAGTGATGGTTTTGCCCGGCCATCGGCCCGAGGCCGCCCATCTGCCAGAACGTCCACTGGATCGCGTCGTAGCGGCCGTAGATGTCGGTGGGCAGGAATTTGCCGGTCTTCTCGGCCAGATACAGCAGCATGGCGCCGGATTCGAAGATCGAGAGCGGCTTGCTGCCGCCTTTCGGCTCGTGATCGACCATCGCGGGGATCCGGTTGTTCGGCGCCACCGCCAGAAACTCCGGCTTGAACTGCTCGCCCTTGCCGATGTTGACCGGGAAGATCTTGTAGGCGAGCCCGGTCTCCTCGAGAAACATCGTGACCTTGTGGCCGTTCGGCGTGCTCCAGTAATGCAGGTCGATCATCGGGCGTTCCTGTCCTGTTGAGGCCCGCGATTTCAACCGCGCGGCCGATTTCAATGCGATTGCATGTAACTCATCGCATTGATCCGGCGGAGTCAACGGCAGCCGGCAGCGTCTCCGCGCAAATCGGAGTGAGGCCGAATTGCAGCCGCCATCGGGCTAAAAATACCGTCAAATGTGATCCAGTTCACACATGCCCGTAAAGAAACGTGTTCCGTTCCAGGCACGGCAAGCGTGTAGGAGACCCCGGATGGCCCGATTCTACGATGGTTTTGACATCGAATCCTTCGAGGCCGGGCGCAATCTCTGGCATGCGCGGATCAGGCGGGCGGATTTGACGCCCGTGGTCATCGACGGCGTGCCGTTCCCGGCTCTGGAACTCGGCTTCGCCTGGTCCGATGCGGACGCCGCGATCGCCGACGCCATCCACCATATCGACCGGTTCGGCCTGCGCTACGCGGCCTCCACGCCATCGGCCCAAAATACGTCAGCCCACCGTCCCGCCGCCTGATTTCTTCACCTCGAGACTTTCACCGCAACACCTGCCACCTCACGACCCGCCACCACGAGACCCCCACCCATGTTACATCTTGTGCCCAAAATTGCGTACTCGACCGCCGCGCGTACCCATTGTCCGGACTGCAAGGGCACCCTCGCGGTGCTGCGCGTCATCTCAGGCCGCGCTGGCGCGGAATATTGGGCCATGCAATGCACCGCGTGCCAAGGCATTCATCTCGACATCCTCAGGTCCGAGCCCAAATCGCGGTCCTGCCAGGCCTGACCGAGGTCTGGGGAGCGCGGCGCCGTGCGACCGGCCTCTCATCATCGACGTTCGCCTCAGCCTTCGAACGCCCGCGCGATCGCTTGCTGCGCATCGTTCTGGATCTGTCGCAGATGATCCTGGCTGCGGAAGCTTTCGGCGTAGATCTTGTAGACCTCCTCGGTGCCCGACGGACGCGCGGCGAACCAGCCGCTGTCGGTCGAAACCTTGATTCCGCCGAACGGCTGGCCGTTGCCGGGCGCGGCCGTGACGGCTGCGCGCACCGCTTCCCCGGCCAATTCCTTCATCGCCAGCTTCTGCGGCGATAGCGACTTCAACGTGCTCTTCTGGGCCGCCGTCGCCGGCGCGTCGATCCGCTCGTAAAAGGGGACGCCGAGTTCGCCGGTCAACTGGTCGAACAACTGGCTGGGATCGCGGCCGGTGCGCGCGGTGATCTCGGCGGCAAGCAGGCCGAGGATGATGCCATCCTTGTCGGTGGTCCACACCGAACCGTCGCGCCGCAGGAAGGACGCGCCGGCGCTTTCCTCGCCGCCGAAACCGAACGATCCATCGACCAGGCCGTCGACGAACCATTTGAAACCGACCGGCGTTTCCACCACCCGGCGGCCGAGCTTGCCCGCGACGCGGTCGATGATCGCGCTGCTGACGATGGTCTTGCCCACCGCGCTGGTCTTGCTCCATTGCGGCCGGTTGTCGAACAGATAGGCGATCGAGGCCGCCAGGAAATGATTGGGATTCATCAGCCCGTTCGAGCGCGTCACGATGCCATGCCGGTCGGCATCGGTGTCGTTGGCGAAGGCGACATCGAAACGGTCGCGCATGCCGATCAGCCGCGCCATCGCGTAGGGTGACGAGCAGTCCATCCGGATCTTGCCATCCCAATCGACCGTCATGAACTGGAATGTCGGATCGACCACGTCGCTGACGACGGTCGCCGCGATGCCGTAGCGCTCGATGATCGGCTGGCAATAGCGCACACCGGCGCCGCCCAGCGGATCGATCCCGATCCTGACGCCGGAGCTACGGATCGCCTCCATGTCGACGACGTTGCCGAGATCGGCAACATAGGGCCCGATATAATCATGGCGATGGACGCAGGACGCGCGGCGCGCCTGGTCATACGAGATGCGCTTGACGCCTTTCAAACCCGCTTCGAGATAGGCGTTGGCGGCGCGCTCGATGACAGAAGTGATGTCGGTATCGGCCGGGCCGCCATTGGGCGGATTGTATTTGAAGCCGCCATCGTCAGGCGGATTGTGCGACGGCGTGATCACGACGCCGTCCGCGAGGCCGTGCTCGCGGCCCTTGTTATAAGTCAGGATCGCATGCGAGATCACCGGCGTCGGGGTGTATCCGTCCTGCGCATCGATCATCACCTCGACGCCGTTGGCGGCGAATACTTCAAGCGCGCTCGCCGCGGCCGGCTCGGCCAGCGCGTGGGTGTCGATGCCGAGAAACAGCGGACCGGTCAGTCCGGCGCGCTGCCGGTGATCGCACACCGCCTGGCTGATCGCCAGGATATGCATTTCGTTGAAGGCGTTGTTGAACGCCGAGCCGCGATGCCCCGAGGTGCCGAACGCGACCCGCTGGGCTGGAACCGCCGGATCCGGCTTCCCGGCGAAATAGGCCGTCACCAGCCGCGGAATGTTGGTCAGCATCGACGGGGTTGCCGGCTTGCCGGCCAGCGGATGAAGTTCGGCGGCCACGGTGGTTCCTTTGAAAGCTTGCCTGCTGGACGGTCGATCGCGACAACTTAGAGTTTGGACGAAAAGGCGTCCAATGGAATTGGCGCTCCTTCCCCGTGTCATCAGATGGCAGCAGCTCCCGCGCGACCACGCATGGGCCATTTGCCCTTTTCTGAGCGCCTGAACTCATCCCATATTCCGGTCATGGCGAAAAATCCGGAACCTCCCAAAAAATCAGTCAAGACCCCGAAATCGAAAGCGCACCGGCCCGAGGTGCAGCCGATCGGGCCGGCATTGGCGGAACTGCTCAATCCCGCGATCAATCGCGGCGAAAGCGGCATGGGCTCGGGCACCGGCCTGCAGCCGCCGCCGGATAATTCATGGGACCGCCGCTCCGGTGGCGAAGCCGCGGCGCACCGCGCCCGGGCCTCGACCCCGAAGAATTTTCCATCCGACGGCAGCGGCGATGCCTATCCGCTGCGGCCGAATCCGCAGCCCGCGGGCGCGCGCAAATCGTCCGATGCGTCGAAGGACGACGGCTTTGACGAAGCGCCGCAGGCCAATTACGGCACCACGGCCACGATTCCCGACGCTCGATCCGGAACTGGCCAAACAGCTCGGTTTCACCACCGAGGAGGAAGACGCCGCCGCAATGGCGCGGCCCCCGCGCAACAAGATGGAGGCGCTCGGCGTCGCCGCCACCGCCGACGCGCTGGAGGCGCTGATCCGCGACGGCCGTCCCGAATTCAAGGGCAAGGATGGCCAGAACCAGATCTGGACCCCGCACCGGCCGCCGCGCCCGGAGAAATCCGAAGGCGGCGTGCCCGTTCGTGATCAAGTCCGAATACGAGCCGAAGGGCGACCAGCCGACCGCGATCAAGGAATTGGTCGAGGGCATTCAGCGCAACGACCGCACCCAGGTGCTGCTCGGCGTCACCGGCTCCGGCAAGACCTACACCATGGCCAAGGTGATCGAGGCGACGCAACGCCCTGCCATCATCCTGGCGCCGAACAAGACGCTGGCGGCGCAGCTTTACGGCGAGTTCAAGAGCTTCTTCCCCGACAACGCTGTCGAATATTTTGTCTCTTATTACGACTACTACCAGCCCGAGGCCTATGTGCCGCGGACCGACACCTATATCGAGAAGGATTCCTCGATCAACGAGCAGATCGACCGCATGCGCCATTCGGCGACGCGGGCGCTGCTCGAACGCGACGACGTCATCATCGTGGCGTCGGTATCGTGCATCTACGGTATCGGCTCGGTCGAGACCTACACCGCGATGACCTTCGCGCTGAAGAAGGGCGAGCGCATCGACCAGCGGCAATTGATCGCCGACCTGGTCGCGCTGCAATACAAGCGCACCCAGCACGACTTTACCCGCGGCACCTTCCGGGTCCGCGGCGACGTCATCGACATCTTCCCGGCGCACTATGAAGATCGCGCCTGGCGGGTGAACCTGTTCGGCGACGTCGTGGAGAATATCGAGGAGTTCGATCCGCTCACCGGCCACAAGCAGGACGAACTCGAATTCATCAAGATCTACGCCAATTCGCACTATGTGACGCCGCGCCCGACGCTGGTGCAGGCGATCAAGTCGATCAAATCCGAACTGAAGCTGCGGCTGGACCAGCTGAACGATCAGGGCCGCCTGCTGGAAGCGCAGCGGCTGGAGCAGCGCACCACCTTCGATCTCGAAATGATGGAAGCCACCGGCAGCTGCGCCGGCATCGAAAACTATTCGCGCTATCTGACCGGCCGCCGCCCCGGCGAGCCGCCGCCGACCCTGTTCGAATATGTGCCCGACAACGCGCTGGTGTTCGCCGACGAAAGCCACGTCACGGTGCCGCAGATCGGCGGCATGTTCAAAGGCGACTTCCGGCGCAAGGCGACGCTGGCGGAATATGGTTTCCGGTTGCCGTCCTGCATGGACAACCGCCCGCTGCGCTTCGAGGAATGGGACATGATGCGCCCGCAATCGGTCGCGGTGTCGGCGACCCCCAGCGGGTGGGAGCTCGAACGAGTCCGGCGGCGTATTCGTCGAGCAGGTGATTCGTCCCACCGGCCTGATCGATCCGCCGGTCAACATCCGCCCCGCGCGCACCCAGGTCGACGACCTCGTCGGCGAGGTCCGCGCCACCGCGCAAGCCGGCTATCGCAGCGCTGATCACGGTGCTGACCAAGCGGATGGCGGAAGACCTCACCGAATATCTGCATGAGCAGGGCGTGCGCGTGCGCTACATGCACAGCGATATCGACACCATCGAGCGCATCGAGATCATCCGCGATCTCCGGCTCGGCGCGTTCGACGCGCTGGTCGGCATCAACCTGCTGCGCGAGGGCCTCGACATTCCCGAATGCGCGCTGGTCGCGATCCTCGACGCCGACAAGGAAGGCTTTCTGCGCAGCGAAACCTCGCTGATCCAGACCATCGGCCGCGCCGCGCGCAACGTCGACGGCAAGGTGATCCTCTATGCCGACCAGATGACGGGCTCGATGGAGCGCGCGATCGCCGAGACCGACCGCCGCCGCGAAAAGCAGGTCGAATACAACGACGGCCAACGGCATCACGCCGGAGAGCGTCAAGAAGTCGATCGGCGACATCATGAACTCGGTCTACGAGCGCGACCATGTGCATGGTCGAGATCGGCGGCGGCTCGCATGGCCGACGACGTGATCTCGATCGGACATAATTTCGAGACCGTGCTGGCCGATCTCGAAACCCGGATGCGCGAAGCCGCCGCCGACCTGAATTTCGAGGAAGCCGCCCGCCTGCGCGACGAGGTCAAGCGCCTGCGCGCCACCGAACTGGCCGTGGTCGACGACCCCACCGCCAAGCAGCGCGTGGTGCAGAACAAGGCCGGCGCCTATGCCGGCGCGAAGAAATATGGCGACGCGGCGAATCTGCCGGCCAGCGCGATGAAGAACAAGGCCGCGTCGATGGCGATGAAGGCCAGCCGCAGCGGCAAGCAGCGGCTCAAAAGTCCACAAGCCTCATCTCGACGAAATGCACGGTCCGGAATCCCTGCCCTTCCGCCCCGAAGGCGAGCTGCCCGCCAAAGCCGTTCGGCGGCAGAAGCCGGATCATTCAGCCGACGGATCTCGCCAGTCCGGCCCGGAGTTCGGTCCCTCGCCGCGATCGAGCGGCGGGGCGCCGGGGCATCGGGGTGGGTGGAAGAAAAGGTAGGGAGGCCGCCTCGAAGTTCGTCATTGCGAGCGTAGTGAAGCAATCCAGGGGCTTCAGAATGTGTGGCCCCTGGATCGCTTCGCTACGCTCGCAATGACGGGAAACTTGTCGCAATCGCGACGGAAGCGTCCTACATCCGGTCGCCCGAACGCGCCTGACCGGTCGTCTGCGGTTCTTGCTGGGTCTGCTGGTCGCGCTTGTTGGCTTCGTGGCGGCCGTACAGGCAACCGGCGGCAGCACCGAGCAGGCCGTGGTGACCGGCGTAGTGACCGGCGACGCCGCCGACCACGGCGCCCTTGATGCAACCCTTGGCTTCAGCCGAATTGACAGCGAGCGTGAGCGCGGCAACGGCGAGCAATGCGGTGATGGTTTTCATGACGATGCAACCCCTGTGATGCGCCGCCGATGCGGCGTTGGCTGTATAACCGCGATGGCGTGATCGGGTTCCATCGCGAACTGCGGACTCGTGTCCCGGACGCGGTGCAGCGTTCTCATGCTGCTCCGCAGAGCCGGGACCCGGACACGAGGCACGGCCGTGGAGCTGGGCCCCGGATCAGCAGTGCAGCACGCCGCAAGGATGCGGCGCGCCGCACAGCATCCGGGGCACGCCGCACGCGTGGCTGCGTTCGAAGACGCTCGCGTTAATTCAGCTTCTTCCCGCCTTCCGTCACTTCATCCAGAAACGCGCCGGCCTCACGGTTGAGGAAGGCGACGTCGGCCGGATCGGCGCCGCCGGCGGAAGCGTGGCCGGTCACGGTGCCGGGGCTGATGGTCATCATCTTCACGTTTGGAATGTTCTTGCCCATCTCCTTGGGCTCGAATTCCGGATTGAGCAGATCCTTGGTGCCGGTGAGGATCAGGGTTTTCGCCTTGATCGAGGCCAGCGCCTTGGCGGTGTCGCCGTTGAACCCCGGCGTGGTGCCGACGTCGTGCCGCTCATAGGCCCAGGTCTGGTAGATCCAGTCGTCGGCGTCGAACGCCTTCATCATCGCATTCTCCTGCCCCTCCATCCATGGCAACGCGTCCATGCCGTTCTTGAACTGCGCCGAATACATGTCGGGCGTGCGCGCCGCCAGCAGCGACAGGATATCGCGCCACAGCCGCACGCCCTTCTCCGGCGGCGCATCGTAATTGCCGTCCTTCCACGCCGGATCGTCCATGATCGCCTTGCGCGAGGCATCCAGCACCGCCACGGTCCAGCCCGGCGTCTTGGTCAGCGGCACGATCGCCACCAGCGCGTCCATGAAATCGGGATGGCTGACGCCCCATTGCAGGGTCTGCATGCCGCCCATCGAGGGGCCGATCACCGCGACCAGATGATCGATGCCGAATTTCTCCTTCACCAGCCGGTACTGCGATTCCACCATGTCGCGGATCAGGAATTTCGGAAACTGCATGCGCGGCTGCAGCTTCGAATTGCTCGGCGACGTCGTCAGCCCGTTCGAGATCGCGTCGGTGCAGATGATGAAATATTTGTCGGGATCGAGCGCCTTGCCGGGCCCGATCATGAAGTCGAGCCGGTGATGATTGCCCGAGATCGCCGTCACCATCAGGATGGCGTTGGATTTCTTCGCATTCAGCGTGCCGTGGGTGACATAGGAGATCGAGAAATCCTTGATCGCCTCGCCGCTTTCCAGCTTGAGGTCGCCTTCGCTGTAAAGCTGGTGCGGCGGTTGCTGCGGCGTATGCGCCGCAGGCCGGCAGCGACAGCAGCAGACCGACGGCAACGAGATGCGCGATGCGTTTCATCATTCTCCCCATGATCCTCGGTGGAGGGTCTTCAATCGCCCTCCTCGCTCGACGATACGGTGGCGGCCCGCGGCTGTGAAGCGGCACAGCAGCGCTTGCGACGAAGATTTGCCGACGCCGCGCGGGGAATAAAGTCGCCTCGAAGCGGTTTCCAATCCCAGGCTGCAGGCCGGCCACCGCGACGCTCCTAATGCAATCTTTTTCATTAATACATGCTTTAGTTGTATCACTTGTCGATGTTTCCAGCTTCACTGAGCTACGCTATTGGGACGATGGATCGCTGCGCAAAACCATTCACTATGGATTGCAATGACGCCAGCTCGGGTTCAGGCGAAACCTACGGAGAAAGATCTTGGCCGACGATTCGAACCGGGACCGCGTGGTGAAATTCTTCGATGCGTATTACGCAGGCGATATCGAAGCCGCGACCGCCTGTTGCGACGAGAATCTGGACACCATCACCTATGCGCCGCTCGACCTGTTTCCGCATCTCGGGCAGAAACACGGCCGCGCCTGGGTCGGCGAAGCGATCCGGATTCAGCAGGAACGCTATTCCAGCCGTAAATACCAATTCACGCAGATGGCGGCAGACGGCGACAACGTCGCTGCGATCCAGCGGCTCAGCCTGATCAAGCGCAACGACAACCGCGTCGTGCATCTGGAGACCGCGGAGTTCCTGACCCTGCGCGCCGGTTTGATCGTGACCCACCGCTCGTTTTTCGACTCATTCGATTTCGTGCAGCAGTTGCTCGGCCGCGACCTGACCGATGCGTTCGCCGCCGATGTGCGCGAGGCGATCGCGCGCTGAGTTCCGCCGTGGGGAGATGCTCGAAGCCGGCCATGGCCGTTAATTATCACATCTCGTTGAACCTTGCCGCGCCCGGCGGCGACTAACGCCAAGTCCGTGCGTTCGATCGACGAACATTCAGCCATGAAAATCGTGTTGCTGGCGTTGCTGGGTCTGGTGCTGGGCGCACTCGGTGGCGCGGCGCTTGGCATCGGCGCCGGGCTCGGCTGGACCGAGATATTCAACACGCCCGATCTGAACGGCTACGTCGGCACGCTGGTATTCTTCACCTTCATGCCGCTCGGTGCGGCGATCGGCGGCCTCGGCGGCGCGTCGTTGTTCGCGCGTGCTGGCGGTGCGCGACAGCGAAATCGCCATCGAACGCGAGCCGTCACACGCCGCACGACAACTAAACAACTGAAAGTTACCGCTTGCGCGAAAGCGCATCCGCATAACGCAAATTTAATGATTGCATTTGGCCGCGCAGGCCTTATTTGAAGCCTCAACGATAGTAATTTTGACATTTCGGCCGCAGCGTCGCGAATGACGCTGATCGCATTTGGTTGTGCCAGCATACTGTGCTTGCACATTCTGTTTGCGGCCGATTTGTCTCTCTCAAATCAAGTTCGGGATTCGACACATCATGACAGAGCACAGTCTCTGGCGTTTCTCGCGCGCGTTGCATCGCGCGATCAACGAACGCCAGCTAACCGACCTCGAGAGCTCTGATCGACGACGACGTCGATTGGGCGATCTACGGTCCGATCGACATGTTTCCTTTTCTCGGCGCCCGCCGCGGCAAGGCCGCCGTGCTGCAGGTGATCAAGGAAATCGCCGACAACATCCGGGTCCATCGCTTCGAGCGCGAGTCGGTGATGCTCGGCGAAGACGCGGCGTCGTCGATGATCCGCTATTCGCTGACGGTGCTGGATTCCAACAAGCCGCTCAGCCTGCGGCTGGCGCATTTCGCGAAATTCAAGGCGCGGCCAGCTGGTCAGCATCCGGGTGCTGGTCGATACCTTCGACCTGGTGGAGCAGGCGCTCGGCCACCCGATCCATCTGCCGCGCATGATCGCGTCATAGCGTCTTTCGCCACAATTCATCATAGGTTAAACTGTACCTTCAAGATTGAGTCCTCGGGCTGGGCCGATGATGTTGCTGCGAGATCTTCGAGTGGAGCAGGCTGCTGATCGTGGCAGCCGCTGCGCGTTCTGGCGCCCCCGGCGGTCGCTCAATCCGCTCTTGCGCAGTCGGTGCTGCGGCAAACCCTGGTGCCGCCGTCCGCCGCAACATCGACCGAACCGGCGGCGGATGCCGACGAGGCCGATGCCCCTGACGCCGACAGTTCCGACGCCAAGGGCGCCGGGAATAACGACGGCGAAACCAAGGACGCCGGCACTAAAGTCACTGACAGCAATGACACCGACATCAAGGATCTGCAGCTCGACTGGAGCCAGCTCAACGTCGATGGCGCGACCCTGGCTGCCAGCGCGGCCTCGAAGGCGCGCAAGGCGCCGCAGACCAGGCCCAGCACCGAGATGTCCTGGTCGTCCAACGACAAGGCCAACGGCTCATCGGCGGTGTCGGTGAAACAATCGCTGTCGGAATTCCTGGATGCCCGGGTCGGCGCCGACATGACCGTCGCCCGCGAGCCGCAGACGCTGACGGAATCGCAGCTGTTGTCGGAAAAGCTCGCCAATGGCGGCAGCCTGCCGCAGTCCTCCGGCACGGCATGGGCCGCGATCACGGCGCCGGGTGTCGGCTCGATCTGGGACAAGACCGCGGTCGAGGCGCGGGTCGATCCGTCGCAGGACCAGACCAAGCTCGGCACCACCTTGAGCAAATCGGTTCCGTTTGCCGAGCGCTACTCGCTCAGCCTGGAGAACGGCTACAATCTGGTCGAACAGGGCATGGTGCCGGTGCCCGGCATTATCGGACACCCCGTGCACGACTACGAAACCGATCAGACCGCGAAACTGAGCATCGCCGATACCGGCACCAGCTTCAGCGCCGGCCAGACGCTCTCGTCCGGCGACGATAAATGGTTGCGCAAGGTCGGCGCCGAGCAGAAGCTGTTCGGCGGGGTCACGATCTCGGGTTCGATCGGCGAAACATCCGTTGGTACCACCAACAAGAGCTTAACGGCCGGTTTCAAGCAGAGCTGGTAGCCGCACGCGCTTCCCGCTTCACGGGAAAGATCGAGCTTTGCCGCATATTGGCCCCGGTTCCGTCAAAATCGGAAGGGCAGATGGCCCCTCACGTCGGTGCGGGGGACTTCCGCGCTTGCTCAACGCGAACCAGGGGACAACCGATGAACGTGACCATTCGTTCTGAAACCACCGAAGCGACCGCTGCCGAGGGCGAAGAGAATCTCGCCGCGGTCTCGGAAGTCGAGGCCGGCATCCGCGACTTCGTGCGCAACGACATCGCCTATCTGCGCCGCCCGGCACCGGGTCAGGCCGTCACCGCTGAACCCGCCGCCGCACTGGAGCCAAGCGCCGAGGCCACCGTGAACAATGTCAATTCGCTGATCCAGCGCGTCGCCGGCACCTCGCTGGCGGAAATCGAGAAGCTGATTTCCGAACTCGAAGGCCTGCGCGACCTGTTGCATGCCGAAGGCCAGCGCGTGCAGCGCGAGATCTCGGGCTACGCCCAGCTCAGCCAGGCCGCGATGAAATCCACCCGGATGATCTCCGACAACGTCACGCAGTGGAAGCGTGCCGCCGACGGACTGCGCAACAGCTAAGCAACAGACGGCTGAAATCGCCGCCGCGTTCCGGTTCCGGAGCGCGGCGGTTTTATTTTAGCCAAGATGTCGTTGGATCTGTCGACCGCTGCGCTGCGACCACGACGACGGTCAAACTTAATGCGTTCGGGAGAGTTCTTCATGCAGACCACGCCTGACAACACCGATCCGTTGCCGATGCGGCTTTCCACGCACCGGTTCGGGACGCTGACGATCCGCTTCGTCGGATTGCTGGTGTTGGCTGTTGCGGTGCTGGCGTTCGCCTGGAGCCGCTAACTGCAAAGATGGTTAACGGGACGCGACGGTCTCGTGCGCGGCCATGTCGAGCGAATAGGCGCCATCGGCGTAGCCCTTCACCACCGTTCCCGCGATGATCATCACCGCCAGGGTTACGGTCGCAAAAATAAAACCAACCAATTTCAGGCTGCCACGGTCCGCCATCGTCATCCCCTTGTCCGTTCCCCGTCCATCCACCATGGCAGGCACAAGGTTCAGAATGCGTTAGCGAGAGGTTGGTTCCGGCTGTTGTATTTGACGCATGGTTGACGAAAAAATCCGACTACCGCGCGTCTATGGGTCAAGCCGCGCTGCGCCGTGGAACAAACGCCGTGCTCAGCAACGAGTACACCGATTCGCCGCGCTGATTGGCGCCGGTGATGCGGGCCTGCATGATGCCCCATTCGGGGCGCTTTTCGCTGGTGCGCAGCGAAGTGATCTCGGTCGCGTAAGTAATGGTGTCGCCGGCCACTACCGGCTTGATCCAGCGTAATTCGCGAAACCCCGGCGACGGTCCCCACACCGCGACCTTCTCGCCGCGCGCCGTCATTTCCCTGGCCTGGCGCTGGCCGTCGGCCACCAGCAGCTTCATGCAGGCCGAGCCGACATGCCAGCCCGACGCCGCGAGCCCGCCGAACAGCGAGTTGCGACCCTCCTCCTCGTCGAGATGAAAGCGCTGCGGATCGAACTGGGTCGCGAATCGCTTGATCAACTCGGCGGTGAAGGTGAACGATCCCAGTTCGCGCCGCTGGCCGACTTCCAGATCCTCGAAGAACCGCATCAGCCCGGCTCCGGCACGGCATCGCGCCGCTCGACGATGATCGGCGTGACGATCTCGCACAGCGCCTCGCCGGCGGCGTTGCGCATCATGGCGTGGAAGGTCACGATGCCGGTCGCGGGCCGGCTTTTGGAAACGCGGGCTTCGGTGACGTCGACATCGAGTGTCAGGTCGTCGCCCGGCCGGAACGGCGCCAGCCACCGCAATTCGTTAACGCCCGGCGAACCCAGCGAAGCGGTGCGGCCGATGAAGCCGTCGAACATCATTCGCATCATGATCGAACAGAGATGCCAGCCGGAGCCGGCCAGGCCCTTCAGCATCGAATGCTTCGCCGCCTCGTCGTCGAGATGCATCGGCTGCGGATCGAACTCGGCGGCAAACGCCAATATCTCCTCGCGCGTCACATGGCGCGGTCCGAAGCTGCCGAAATGGCCGGGTTTGAAATCTTCGAAAGTCAGCTTCATCGTTCAAGCGATTGCCGGTGGGAAGCCCGATTGTGGCCGTTATTTGCAGCAATCTCAAGCCGCCGATGCGCATGGCTCGTGTCACCGAATCAGTATCACCAGGCGCCTGGGGCGTCCCGCCAAGGTTTGCCGAACAGGGCATTCAGGGCTAGGACGTGCTTTTGGCGCCAGACCAGACACGAATTCATATTCGACTTGCCGGGGGAGAACGGGCGATGTTTGATTTTCAGGATCTGTTTCAGTGGGATCGCTTCATCACGCCCACCATCATCAAGACCTTTTACTGGCTGGTGATCGCGCTGATCGTGCTGTCAGGCATTTCCGGCATCTTTTCCGGCCTCGCGATGATGGCGGTCAGCCCGTTCGGCGGATTTATCCTGCTGCTGTCGGCGCTCGCCGGCGTCGTGGTCGGCATCATCTTCTCGCGCATCGCCGCCGAATTCATCCTGATCGTGTTCCGCATCAACGAACATCTCGGCGCCATCCGCGACCAGGGGCATCAGCGGTAGGCGTCTCCATTCGGCGCCGTGCACGACATCCATGGTTCGAGACGGCGCTTCGCGCCTCCTCACCATGAGGCTGCCCTCGACCCGTGCAACCCGTGACGACCTCATCCTGAGGAGGCCGCTCCGCGGCCGTCTCGAAGGATGGCTGCGCGTGCAGCGACCGCTCAATTATTAAACCTGAAATGCATCACGTCGCCGTCGGCGACGACGTATTCCTTGCCTTCCAGCCGCAGCTTGCCGGCGTCGCGGGCGCCGGCTTCGCCGCCGAGCGCGACGTAATCGGCATAGGCGATGGTTTCGGCGCGGATGAAGCCTTTTTCGAAATCGGTATGGATGACGCCGGCCGCCGCCGGCGCCTTGGTGCCGCGGTTGATGGTCCAGGCGCGCGCTTCCTTCGGGCCGACCGTGAAATAGGTGATGAGGTCGAGCAGCTGGTAGCCGGCGCGGATCAGGCGGTCGAGCCCGGCCTCCTCGAGGCCGAGCGTATCGAGAAAATCGGCGCGCTCCTCGCGCGACAGCGTCGCGATCTCGGATTCGATCTTGGCCGAAATCGCCACCGCGACCGCGCCTTCCTTCTTGGCGTGCTCGAACACCTGCTTCGAGAAATCGTTGCCGTCCTTGGCCGAGCCTTCCTCGACATTGCAGACGTAAAGCACGGGCTTCGAGGTCAGCAAGCCCGAGCATGCCGAAGGCGCGCTCTTCCTCCGGCTTGCGCTCGAGAAACCGCGCCGGCTTGCCGTCGCGCAGCAGCACCAGCGCGCGGTTGACGAGGTCGAGCTGTTCCTTGGCGTCCTTGTCGTTGCCCTTGGCCTTCTTGGTCAGATTGTCGACGCGCTTTTCCAGGCTGTCGAGATCGGCCAGCATCAGCTCGGTCTCGATGGTCTCGATATCGGCCAGCGGCGCGATCTTGCCTTCGACATGGGTGATGTCGGAATCCTCAAAGCAGCGCACCACATGCGCGACCGCGTCGACCTCGCGGATGGTGGCGAGAAACTGGTTGCCGAGGCCTTCGCCCTTGGAGGCGCCGCGCACCAGGCCGGCGATATCGACAAAGGTCAGCCGGGTCGGGATGATCTGCGCCGATTTGGCGATCGCCGACAGCTTGTCGAGCCGCGGATCCGGCACCGCGACCTCGCCGACATTCGGCTCGATGGTGCAGAACGGATAATTCGCCGCCTGCGCCGCCGCCGTCTCGGTCAGCGCGTTGAACAGCGTCGATTTGCCGACATTGGGCAATCCGACGATACCGCATTTGAATCCCATGATCTGAAGTCCGTTCGCTGTGACTGGCGCGGCGTTACGTGTTGCCGCCGCCCTCTTCCTTGAAAAATCCCTTGGCCTGCATCGCCAGATGCACCTTGTTCTGAAACGTCGAATCGCGCCGCGTCGCCAGCAGGCCGGCATTGTCGGCCATCGCCTCGCACAGCGCCTCGACCCAGGGCCGGTCGCTCTTGGCGAAATCCGACAGCACGTGGCTGTGGACCAGTTCCTTGACGCCGGGATGACCGATGCCGAGCCGCACCCGGCGATACTCGTTGCCGATATGCGCCGAGATCGAACGCAGGCCGTTATGGCCGGCGATGCCGCCGCCGACCTTGACGCGCACCTTGGCCGGCGGCAGTTCGAGTTCGTCCTGAAACACGGTGATCTCGCCCTCGCCGAGCTTGAAGAAATTCGCGGCTTCCTGAACCGCGCGCCCCGAACTCGTTCATGAAGGTGGCCGGGCGCAGCAGCACCACCCTTTCGCCGTCGAGCGTGCCTTCGGAGGTCTCGCCCTGAAAACGACGGCGCCATGGTGCGAAACCATGACGCCGTGCGATTTCATCAACGGCCATGAAGCCGATATTGTGCCGGTTATGCGCGTACTTCGCGCCGGGATTGCCGAGACCAACAAAGAGGCGCATGACGCGGCATCCCGCGTCAGCGCGCGATCAGGACAAGATCGCGCGCTAGTTTATCAGCTAGCGCATGATCTTTCGCCAAACCGCTCACACTTTGGCGGATCAAGCGCATATTACTTCTTCTTGTCGCCACCACCGGCGGGCGCCTTGGCGCCAGCCGCGGGAGCCTTGGCACCTGCCGCCGGAGCTTTCGCACCAGCCGCGAGCCGCACCAGCCGCCGGAGCAGCACCAGCCGCCGGAGCAGCCGCAGCCGGACCGCCAGCCGCGGCAGCAGCCGCCGCCTTGATTTCTTCGGCGTAACCGGACGGCGGCACGATGGTCACCAGGGTCGCGTCTTCGCGCGACAACGACTTCACGCCGGCCGGCAGCTTGATGTCGGACAGATGCAGCGAGTGGCTGATTTCCAGCGCGCTGACATCGGCCTCGATGTACTGCGGAATGTTGTCGACCGAGCATTCCAGATCGATGGTGTGGGTGACGATGTTGACGGTGCCGCCGCGCTTCACGCCCGGCGCGGCTTCCGCGTTCTGGATGTGCAGGGGAACGCTGACGCGGATGGTGGCGCCTTCGCCGAGCCGCATGAAATCGACATGGAGCGGGAAATCGCGCACCGGATCGAGATGGAAGTCGCGCGGAATCACGCGGTGCTTCTTGCCCTCCAGATCGATGTCGTAAATCGTGGTGAGGAACCGGCCGGCCAGGATGCGCTGGCGCAGTTCGGCATCGTTGACCGAGATGGTCACGGGGGGCTGGTTGTTGCCATAGATCACTCCGGGCACTCTCCCGGCGCGACGCTCTGCCCGTGCGGCCCCCTTGCCGCCTGACGGACGTGCGGTCGCCTTCAATTCCTTGACGGTCGCCATTGTCGTAAGTCCTTGTTTTTCAAAAAGTTAAAGGCCGCATCGCGGCCCGTTGATCGCCGCAGCAAGCCTCCAGGGGTGCGGGGGCTGCGGACGTGGCGGGGTTCTAGCCCCAAAGGCCGGAAATGACAAGGAAATGAAGGGATTTTTGTCGGATTTTGGGCCCTGTGCTGTCAATGCCCGGGGCGAGCCGGGCACGACAGGACCGTAATCAGCCCGCCGAGGAAGCGCCCAGCTTGGCCTCCAGCGCCGCGATCCGGGCCTTCAGCGCCTCGTTTTCCTCGCGCGCCAGCCGGGCCATGTCCTTGACCGCCTCGAACTCCTCGCGCTTGACGATATCGAGGTCGCGCAGGATTTTTTCGGCCTGGTTGCGCACCACCGTATCGACCTCGCGCTTGACGCCCTGGGCGGCGCCGGCGGCGTCGTTCATCAGGCGGCCGATCTCGTCGAAAAACCGATTGTTGGTCTGGGTCATCGGTGATGCTCCGGGCGCTGCCTGTGAGTCCGTACGCCCTGACAATGGCGATCCTGGCCGTCCGGTTCAAGGCCGCCAGTGCCCGCTTGCCTTGTCATGCTGCGGTTTCCTTGCAATCGTATCTGAATGCGACGACCAGAAAAACAGAAGCACAAAGGGAAAAAACGCCCATGATCGACCAGCAGATCGACATCCCGACCAAGGACGGCAAGACCACCACCTTCATCACCCATCCCGAGCGCGGCGGCCCGTTTCCGGTCATCCTGTTCTACATGGACGCGCCGGCGATCCGCGAGGAACTGCGCGACATGGCGCGGCGGCTCGGCACCTCGGGCTATTACGTGATGCTGCCCAACATGTATTACCGCTCCGGCGTGATGGAACTCGGGCCGATCAATCCCGACCCGGAATCGCCCGAGCGCAAGAAGATGTTCGCGCTGATGAACTCGCTCACCATCCCGCTGGTGATGGAAGACACCAAGGGCCTGCTCGCCTATGCCGACGGCCAGAAGGCCGCGCGCAAGGACCTGATCGGCACCGTCGGCTATTGCATGAGCGGACAATATGCCATCAACGCCGCGACGCATTTTCCGGCGCGTCAAGGCCGCCGCCTCGATCTACGGAACGCAGCTGGTGACCGACCAGCCCGACAGCCCGCATCTGGCCGCCGCAAAGACCAAGGCCGAGCTGTATTTCGGCTGCGCCGAGACCGACATCTACGCGCCGATGGAGATCATCGAGAAGGTCAAGGAAACCGTGAAGGGCGCCAATGCCGAGGTCGAGATCTATCCCGGCACCCATCACGGCTTCGCGTTTCCGAAGCGCCCGGTCTACGATCGCGACGCGGCCGAGCGGCACTGGGAGCGGCTGCTGGCGCTCTATCGCCGCAACCTCGCGACCTGAGCGTCGTTAGCGACGATGAGGCTGCTCGCATTTTCGGACATTCATCACAACCTGATGGCTGTCCGGGAATTGCGGGCGCTGGAAAGCAACGCCTTCGACGCGATCGTGGTAGCGGGTGACATCGGCGGTGCAAGCGCCGCCGAATTTTTCCGGATCGTGACCAGCTTCGAATGTCCCGTGCTGTATGTCTACGGCAATTGGGACCATCAACTGGGTTACGACGTCTGCTTCGGAGCCGACTGCCATCTGGTCAACGGAAATGTGCGGGCGGTGGAGAATTTCATCTTTACCGGCTTCAGCGGCTGTCCGACCAACTGGGGCAAGAACCCGATCGCGCAAAGACTGCAGCGAGAGTTAAAGCGAACTCACAAACCTGTTATCGAAGCGCTGGCGCGCGCGTCATCCGCCCGGCCCAGGAACGGTGATACGACCGGTGCAGAGACGGCGCGCGAACGCCTGGAGAAGCTCAAACGAAGCAAGGCCTATCAAAACTACGTCGTCGATACCAAGCTTTGCAGAAGCGAGACCCTCCGATTGAATCGTGACCGCGTCGGCCAGGCCGTCCGGAAAACGAAAGCGGACCCTCGGACCTGCATCGTGATCGCCCACGAACGGATTCCCCGACTGAACGAGGTTGTTCCCGGCGCAATGCTGCACCTTTTTGGTCATATTCATCAGTTTTCTGTTCGCGATTTCAAGGGAACGAAATATGTCGATGTCGCCGCGCTCGACAGGTCCGGCCCGATTCGATCCAAAGGCGTTTCGGTGAATGCGCCTGCAACAATTGACGCCGGCAACTATGCGAAAATCGAGATCGGCCGGTCCCTTGAAGTGAAAGTCGCCTGCATGTCCCTTCGATGCGATGACCCTTCCATGAAGACGGTAACCCGTTCCGAAGACGTAACCCGCGCACCATGATGCCCTTCCTCACCATCGCCTTTCCGGTCTTCAACCCGATCGCGATTTCGATCGGGCCGTTCGCGATCCGCTGGTATGCGCTGGCCTATATCGGCGGCATCGTGCTGGGCTGGATCTATGCCCGCTCGCTGATCAAGAATGAAAAGCTGTGGGGCGGTCCGGCGCCGATCACGCTGCTGCAGATGGACGACTTCATCCTGTGGGTCACGATCGGCATCATCCTCGGCGGCCGCACCGGCTACGTGCTGTTCTACAATCTGCCGTTCTTCATCGCCCATCCCGCCGAGATCTTCGAACTGTGGAAAGGCGGCATGTCGTTCCATGGCGGCTTTCTCGGCTGCGTCGCCGCGGTGATCCTGTTCTGCCGCAGTAACAATCTGCCGATCCTGTCGCTCGGCGACATCACCACCGCGGTCGGGCCGATCGGACTGTTCCTCGGGCGGATCGCCAATTTCATCAACAGCGAATTGTGGGGCCGGCCGGCCGACGCCAGCGTGCCCTGGGCGATGGTGTTTCCCAATGGCGGGCCGCTGCCGCGCCATCCGAGCCAGCTCTACGAAGCGACGCTGGAGGGCATCCTGCTGTTCACGATGCTGGCGGTGATGATCCGGATGGGCGCCCTGAAACGGCCCGGCCTGATCCTCGGCAGCTTCATCTGCGCTCTACGGCCTGGCGCGTATCACCGGCGAGCACTTTCGCGAGCCCGATCCGCAGCTCGGATTTTTGTGGGGCGGCCTGACCATGGGTATGCTGCTGTCGGTGCCGATGATCATTGCCGGCGCGATCATGATTGTGATGGCTGGCGCAAGGGCGCGCGAAGCGTGCAAAGTCGCGACCAGATCGCTGAACAAATTCCCGGCCAGGGCACGCCGTGACCGAACAAACCTCACCGCTGCACTCCGAGATCAAGCGCCTGATCCAGTCGTCCGGCCCGATGCCGGTCTGGCGCTACATGGAGCTGTGCCTGACCCATCCCGAGCACGGCTATTACGTGTCGCGCGATCCGCTCGGACGCGAGGGCGATTTCACCACCGCGCCGGAAGTCAGCCAGATGTTCGGCGAATTGCTCGGGCTTGTGGGCCGCCTCGGTGTGGAAGGCGATCGGGTCGCCACCGGTGCTGCGGCTGATCGAACTCGGACCCGGCCGCGGCACCATGATGGCGGATGCGCTGCGCGCGCTGCGGGTGTTGCCGCCGCTCTATCAGGCGCTCAGCGTCCATCTCGTCGAAATCAATCCGGTGTTGCGCGAAAAGCAGAAGACGACGCTGCACGAGCTTCCGCAACGTTGCCTGGCACGACGATTTCGACGACGTGCCGGACGGCCCCGCCGTCATTCTCGCCAACGAATATTTCGACGTGCTTCCGATCCACCAGATGGTCCGCACGGAGACCGGCTGGCACGAGCGGGCGATCGATCTCGACAGCGACGGCAACTTCGTCTTCGGCGCCGCCGCCGAGCCGATGCCGCGCTTCGAGGTGCTGCTGCCGCCGCTGGTGCGCGCCGCCCCGGTCGGCGCGGTGTTCGAATGGCGGCCCGATTCCGAGATCATGAAGCTCGCGAGCCGGGTGCGCGACCAGGATGGCGCGGCGCTGATCATCGATTACGGCCATCTGCGCAGCGACGCCGGCGATACGTTCCAGGCCATCGCCCGCCATTCGTTTCGCCGATCCGCTGAAAAATCCCGGCGAGGCCGACGTCACCGCCCATGTCGATTTCGAGGCGCTGGCGCGCGCTGCGGAGGATGTCGGCGCCTGCGTCCATGGCCCGGTGCCGCAAGGCGAATTCCTCAGGCGTCTCGGCATCGAGACCCGCGCCGCCGGCCTGATGGCGAAGGCCCCGCCCGAAGTTTCCGAGGATATCGCCGGCGCGCTGAAGCGGCTGATCGGCGGCGGCCGCGGCGGCATGGGTTCGATGTTCAAGGTGGTCGCGATTTCCGAGCCGCGCCTCACCAATCTGGCCGGCTTTTCCGATGACGAGCCGGAGTAGACCGAGGTCTGATGACGATGGATTCCATGACATTGCATTCTTCGCTGCTCGCGGCCGTTCCCGGGCTGCGCCATGCCTTCTTCACCCGCGAGGGCGGCGTCTCCGAAGGCATCTATGCCAGCCTGAATGCCGGCGTCGGCTCCAGGGACAGTGTCGCCGATGTCGCGGAAAATCGCCGCCGCATGGCCGAAGCGATGGGCGTCGCGCCGACGCATTTCCTCTCCGTGCACCAGACCCATTCGCCCAACGTCGTGGTGGCGACCGCGCCGTGGGACGGCGAACGGCCGCTCGCCGACGCCATCGTCACCCGCACCGAGGGGCTTGCGATCGGCGCCACCGCCGCCGATTGCGGCCCGATCCTGCTGGTCGATCCGGGCGCGCGGGTGATCGGCGCGGCGCATGCCGGATGGAAGGGCGCGCTGACCGGCGTACTGGAATCCACCATCGATGCGATGGAAAAGCTCGGCGCCGAACGCAACGGCATGGTCGCCGCGATCGGCCCCTTGATCCGCCAGCAAAGCTACGAGGTCGGCGGCGAATTCGTCGAGCGCTTCATCGAGGCCGATGCCGAGAACACGCTGTTCTTCATTCCGTCGGCGCGCGATGGCCATGCGATGTTCGACCTCGCCGGCTTCATCCGGCGCCGGCTCGAAAACGCCGGCGTGCTGATGATCGACGATCTCGGCATCGACACCTATGCGGACGAGAATTTCTTCAGCTACCGCCGCTCGATGCATCGCAAGGAGCCGGATTACGGCCGCCACGTTCACGCCATCGCGCTGGAAGCGTGACGCGGATCCGCTTTGGCGGAAGTGTTTCAAGCTGACGCAAAATACCGTCGTGACCTCGCAAACCCTAACGGCCGTTTACCTTTGTGCTCGGTCCGCCCTAGACGTTAATCGATTTTAACGATATCGCTCGGTGGTATGCCGAAAGCGTCACCAGCCCTGTTTCAGATTTCGCGTGCGGTGATCGCCGCAGCGCTATTGGCGGTTGCATCCGGACTTGGCGGCTGCGCCAGCGACGGCCGCAGTAATTCCTACGCGATGGTCGGCGGTGGCGGTGGCGCGACGGTGGCGTTTGAATCGATCGACGGTCCGCCGCCGCAGGTATTCGACCGCATGGTCGGCGTGCTGGACAGCGAATCCAAGCTGCGCAATCTGTCCGTCGTGTCGCGCGAGGGCCAGGCCGGCCTACCGGGTCCGAAGCTATCTCGCCGCCGCAGGTCAGCCATGGCCGCACCACCATTGCCTGGGTCTGGGACGTCTATGACGCCAACCAGCAGCGCGCGTTGCGCTTGTCCGGCGACGGAGCCGACCAGCAAGTCCGGCCGCGGCGACGCCTGGGCCGCGGCCGACGATCTGGTGCTGCGGCAAGATCGCGCAGGCCGGGTTCAGCGGCCTCACCGCGCATGGTCAATGGAACAGGTCCGGCCGACGATACGCCGCCCGCGGCGGCCCCGGCCCCGCGCAGGACAAACGCGGTCCGGCGGTCGCCAGCGCCGAGCCGGCCGATACCGCCGCGGATTCCGATAGCGTCAGCGCCTTGAGCTACAGCAGCCGCTGACGGCACGCCCGTTCGCGATCGGACGCTGATCCGATAAGCACACCTCCGTGATTTTACGCAGGAAAACCGGGCACGACGGGTTGCCAGCCGCGCCATGTCCTTGATATCACGTCGCTCATCGAAATGGCCGGTTCCGTGGGTATCCCGATATGCTGAACATCGTATCCAGCAAAGCGCGAGGAGAAGCCGCGATGTCGGCCAAGAATGGCTCCATCAAGCTGGTCGCCGGCAATTCCAATCCCGTGCTGGCGCAAGCCATCGCCGACGGTCTCGGCCTGCCGCTGACCAAAGCCGTCGTACGGCGCTTCGCCGACATGGAGATCTTCGTCGAGATCCAGGAAAACGTCCGCGGCTCGGACGTTTTCATCCTCCAATCGACGTCGTTTCCGGCCAACGACCATCTGATGGAATTGCTGATCATCACCGATGCGCTGCGCCGGTCGTCGGCGCGCCGCATCACCGCGGTGATCCCCTATTTCGGCTACGCCCGGCAGGACCGCAAGTCCGGCTCGCGCACGCCGATCTCGGCCAAGCTGGTCGCCAACCTGATCACCCATGCCGGCGTCGACCGTGTCATGACGCTCGACCTGCATGCCCTGCAGATCCAGGGCTTCTTCGATATCCCGACCGACAATCTGTTCGCCTCGCCGGTCATGGTGCGCGACATCAAGGAACGTTTCGACCTTGCCAACGTGATGGTGGTGTCGCCCGACGTCGGCGGCGTGGTGCGCGCTCGCGGCCTCGCCAAGCGCATCAACACGCCGCTCGCCATCATCGACAAGCGCCGCGAGCGCGCCGGTGAATCCGAAGTGATGAACGTGATCGGCGACGTCGCCGGCTATACCTGCATCCTGATCGACGACATCGTCGATTCCGGCGGCACGCTGGTCAACGCCGCCGACGCGCTGCTCGCCAACGGCGCCAAGGAAGTCTACGCCTATATCAGCCACGGCGTGCTGTCCGGCGGCGCCACCGCGCGCATCGCCGGCTCCAAGCTGAAAGAACTTGTCATCACCGACTCGATCCAGCCGACCGAGGCGGTCACCAGGGCCCCCAACATCCGCACCCTCTCGATCGCGTCCCTGATCGCCGAAGCCATCGGCCGCACCGCCGCGGAAGAGTCGGTATCGAGCCTGTTCGACTGAATTTTAGATTTGTAGGTGGGCAAAGGCGCTTCGGCGGCCGCGCCCACCAATCCAAGCAATGCTTTTGAGGGTGGGCACGGCGCGCGCGCCTTTGCCCACCTTACGATTCTACGAACTCTCTGCTCACGCAGCGAACTCAGAGAAGCTTCAAGCGCAGGTCGCGATCGATCGAGGGGCGTTCCGGCCTGACACCGCGACGCGGCGAGAAAGCCCGCGCGAAGGTCTCGAAATCTTCCGGCGGCAGCGGACGGCCGAACAGATAGCCCTGGTAATTGAGCTGCCCCTGGCGCGCCAGGAAGGCGTATTGCTCTTCGGTCTCGACGCCTTCGGCGATCACGGAGAGGCCGAGGCTCTTGCTCAGCGCGATGATCATCTGCGCGATCGCGGCGTCGTTGGGATCGACCAGAACATCCTTGACGAAGCTGCGATCGATCTTGAGCTGATCGAGCGGCAGCCGCTTCAGATATGAGAGCGACGAATAGCCGGTGCCGAAATCGTCGAGGCTGAAGCCGATGCCGATCGCCTTCAACTTGTCCATCTTGGCGATCACGTCGTCGACGTTGCTGACCAGCGTGCTTTCCGTCAGTTCGATCTTGAGCCGATGTGGATTGGCGCCGGTCTGCTCGATGATGGCGCGAACCTGCTCGACAAAATTCTTCTGGCGCATCTGCAGGGCGCTGACATTGATCGCGACCGTCAGATGCTCGGTTGCCGGATCGTCCGACCAGCGGGCCAGTTGACGGCAGGCGATCTTCAGCATTGAGGAGCCCAGCGCGAGAATCAAACCCGCGCTTTCGGCCACCGGAATGAATTCACTCGGGGAAACCATGCCTCGTTGCGCATGCGGCCAGCGCGCCAGCGCCTCGGCCCCCAATAGCCTTCCTTCATGATCGACCTGCGGCTGATAATGCAGCAGAAGCTTTTCCTTCTTGAGATCTTCGCGGAGATCGGTCTCGACGGCAGCGCGCGCCGAAATCATGGTCTGCATCACGGGGTCGAAGAACCGGAGGCCGTTTCGACCCGCGGTCTTGGCGTCGTACATCGCAAGATCGGCCCGTTTCAGCAATTCGTCGACGTTGCGGTCCTCGGGCGAGAACAGGGTCACGCCGACGCTGGGCGTGCAGGGATATTCGTACGGATCGAGCTGGAACGTTTCGACGAAGGCGGCAAGAATTTTCTCGCCGATCGCTTCGGCCTGCAACGCCGCGGCCTTGGCCTTGCGGGTGCCGAGATTGGCGAGCAGAACGACGAATTCATCGCCGCCGAAGCGGGCGACCGTGTCCTCCGTCCTGACGCAACGCAGGATGCGCTGGGCGGCCTTTTTCAGCAACTGGTCGCCCATGTCGTGGCCGAGCGAGTCGTTCAGCGTCTTGAAATTGTCGAGATCGATGAAGAGCAGCGCGCCATAGGATTTGTTACGGGCATTGTTGTTGAGCGCCTGGCGCACGCGATCGATCAGCAGCACCCGGTTCGGCAAGCCCGTGAGCTGGTCGAAGAAGGCCAGTTCGCGGATCTTTTCCTCGGCGTGCTTGAGTTTGGAAATATCGTAATAGGAGCCGATGTAATTGGTGACGTCGCCCGACTCGTTTTTCACGGCGGATATGGTCAGCCATCGCGCGCAATGTTCTCCGCTCTTGGTCCGCAGGCTCATGTCGCCCTGCCAGCCGCCGGTCGTCTGGACCGAATTCCACATACTCCGGTAAAAATCGGTATCGCGGCGATGAGCCCGGAACAGGCGCGCCGTCTGCCCGACCAGTTCTTCCATCGTATAGCGGGTCAGATTGACGAAGGCGCGGTTGGCGCTCAGGATCACGCCCTTGGTATCGGTGACGATCATGCCCTCCTGGGCATTGAACGCAGCCGCGGCGATACGCAGTTCGGCATTGGTCTTGTCCAGCGCCTCGCTCTGCCGCTGCAGGTCTTCCTCGATCGCTTCGCGACGCTTGATCTCTTGCGAAAGCGCCAGGTTATGTTCGGCCAGCTCGGTCCGGTGGCGATTGGATTCGATGAATTTGATCTGCAGTCGCGCCGCGTTCTGACGCATCCGCTCGAAGCCGATGGCGAAGGCAAACAGAATGATCGCGAACAGGCCGATATAAAATACCGACACCGGCGAAAGCGTGTTGCCGTAGAGTTCGTCCTGGCTGGCCAGGCGCAGAATGGAAAGCCTGGTGCCGGCGATCGGCGAGCGCAGCGCGAGATATCCCTTGAGTTCGGGAGCTTCGAGATTTGACAAAGCGTGGACGCGGCCCGACTGGACCGCGGCCAGCGCGCGGCCCTGCGCGACAATGGGCGAGCGCTCCCGTTCGATCGGAAGCAATATCTCGCCATCATCGCCCAGCAGGAATTCGTGCGGCTGTCCGAGGTCGTTGGCCGACACCAGCGAGGCGAGCAGATTGAGGCTGCTCACGGTCACCACCGTGCCCCTCATCTGGCCCTTCTGCAGCACCGGCGCGCTCGCCACGATCAGGCGGCGCTTCTGATCGATCTGAATGCCCGGCTCCGCCGGGTTACCCGTCAGGGAAGGCGCATTAGGCTCCGCACCGACATCGACCTGCGCCATGCCGTCGCGGTCGAAGAAAGCCAGCCGCAGATAGGCAAGCTGGCCCTGATATTTCTCCTCGTCCATGGTCGCCTGAAAGCGGCGCTCGATGGCCGCCAGATTGGCGAACAGCCCGTATTTGACGGACATTCCGAGATCGAGATTGCTGAAATAATTAGCGATGTCCTCGCTGCCGGCAAGCGCGCGGCGGCCTGGCGGCGCTCGATCAGGAAGTCGCCGATCTCGGCGGCACGCGCCTCACCGATCGACACCAGGCGCGCATCGGCGTTTTGCCGCAGTTCCACCTGCGACGTATAGAGATTGCCGATCAGAAAGAACATCGACAGCAGAAACGCCCCCGCGGCAATCGACAGCCAATGCGGAGCCACGGATCGGCTAAATCTGATCAGCGAGGACTTCATCAACCCGTCTTCGCGAAAAATTCCGGAAAGAATCGGCGGATGCCGGGATAGTATTTGTCGACCAGCCGGTCGTAGGCGCCGGAGGCCTTGAGGTCACGCAGATAGGCGTTGAATTCGGCGCGCAAGCTCGGCGCGTCCTTGGGAAACGCGGTTGCCAGCATCTGTTCGCCGGAAATCGGCCCCAGGATCTTGATCCTGCCCGCCCATTTGCGCAGGTCGAGAATCGCATCCGGCACGTCCAGCAGGGTCAGTTCGGCTTCCTTGTTGAGCATGGCCGGAACCATCTCATTGAGGTTGGCGCTCTTGTTGTATCGCTTCAAATCAAGACCGACATTGTCGAGGCCGTAATTGGTCGGATCGAGGCAGGTGCGCTCCATGACGAGCACACTCTTGGATCCGATCGCCTGCCGGGTCTTGGCGATATCCGCCGTGAGATCGGCGCCGGCCTCGATCGGCTGCAGTTCGGACTCGGCGGGTGCGACCAGCAGAACCTGCGACGGCAGAACCGGATCGGAATACAAGAGGATGGCCTCGCGCCACGGCAGCATGGTGAAGCCGGTCGAGATCACGTCACCCTTGATCGGATAGTCGCCCGTCAGCGTGACTTCGCCGTTCTTGCGCACCACGTCCTTGCCGAGCAGGTCGCGGATCACGGAGTAGAAATCCGAATAGACCAGCTTGTAGTTCACGCCAATTCGCTTGGCGAAGCCCTGCATCAGCTCGACGTCCAGGCCGTCGCCGGCGCCGGTGACGAAGTTGGCGTAGCGGATGCCGATGTGGCGGATCTCGCCGCGCGCCTTGATCTCGGCGAGATCGGCCGCCCAGCTCGAGGACACGAACAGACAAACCATGGCGCCGCTGAGCGGCCCGATGACGAAACGTTTCCAGAACATGGAGGCGCACCTTGCTTTATTTCAGGTGTAGCGCCAGCGATCCTAGAAGCGTGAAATTAAGAAAAGATCTCGGAATAGAATAAAGAAAATCCAATTTTCCCTAAAACCGCTGCTTAAGAAACAAGCATTTATACGGATCCCGGCCGGAGCGCCGGTTGCAACGGGAGCGGCTTCGATCCGGAGGAATCTTTCAGCTGCTTGAATTCGTTCAGCACCGTTCCGCCACGGGCCCATCGCGCTCAACAACGTGCTTAATGCCAGGATCACCATATATCCCGAAAATTGCCGCCAATGAAAAGCTGCCGCCGGACAGGAATTGGTGCCCTTGCTGTCCGATTTGCGAATAGAACAGGACCAGCGGCGCGCTGCCGAGCAAACTCGTCGTCAGGTATTGGAACGGCGAGACATTAAAGACCGCGGCAAAGAAATTCACCAAGCGGCGCGGGCACCAGCGGCGAGAGCCGCAATCCGATCAACGTCAGCCAGATGCTTCTGGCGGACTTTCGGCGAAACGCCAGCCGTTTGATCCTCAAACGCTTGTTCATCCAGGGAAGCATCCGGCCGGCGAATTGCTTCCGGTAAAACAGAAACGCGCTCAAGCCGCCAAGGGCGCTGCCGAGCAAGACGGTCGCTCCTCCTTCATATCCGTCCATGTAAAAACCCGCCGCCATGTAGATCATCGGCATGGAGGGAAAAGCCAGAAACGCGAGGACGGTGGACGCGACCAAAAACACCAACGCCGTCAACAGCGGATAGGCTTGCGCCATCGCCTCGGTGCCCGGAAACAATTGCCACACGCTCTCCCGCGAGATCGGCGACGCAAAATACGCCACCGACAGCACGACGACGGCCGCCATATAGAAGATCAACGATCGGTAGCTACGCATAACTTATCCCAAGCTCGACAGCAGCGGCGGCATGTGATATCGTCGAAGCTGTTGTAGGTGTTCCAGAACAGCACCTTTTTATTTTTCAGCGCGCCCGTTTGAGACATCGTGAGCATCGATCGCCAGGTCTTGAGCGTGAACACCGGATCGAGGCTGAGCCCCACTTCCTTCAGCTCTTTCGCCCGTTCACCGTCGGCCTGTTCGACCAGGCCGTAGCCCGGCTTCCAGCTGGTGGAATCCGGCACGAAATTCGCCTGCATCACGCGAAGGGTGTCCGACGAGATACCCGGGAAGCGGATCTTCTGCAGCCAGTCCACCGTGCTGCGCGCGAGCTTGGTGACATTGCCCTGCACGAACGGCACCGAGGGCTGCCGGTTGATCAACCATCGCGTCAGATAAGGCTTGTCCTGATCGGCGACGCCGACCACCTTGGTGTTCCACCCCATCAGGTGGATGCCGAGCAGCAATCCCAGAACCGTCGAGCCGCTCCCCATGGCGACAAAAATCACATCCGGCGGCGTGGTCCATGCCTGCGCGGCATCGAGCAACTGCGCCAATTCGGCGATCTGCATTCATGTGCCCCAGGGCGCTGACCTCGTTCGAGCCGCCCGGCGGAACCAGCGAGTCCGTATCCGGACGCAGCCAGTGCCTTGCATATTCGTAACCACCCTCGCCGACCAGTTCGATATCGTTACTGGCGAGCGAAACGTGCTCAGACAGGCTGCGCAAAATCGCCAGCCGCGCCATGTCGGTCGGCGCGCCCGGGACTTCGAACAGCACCATGTCCAGCGGGCAATTCAGCGGTTGGCCGTTGCCGGTCAGATCAGCGATGCGGTTGGCCAGCGCAAACTGCATGGCGTGATTACTGGAAACCGCACCTAATGTTCCCAAACGTTCGGCGCCGGACCATTTCAGGTTCGGAAGCAGGAATTCGTATTTGCGCGCCTTGTTGCCGAACACCGGATAGCGCGTGCTGCTCTCGTTCATCACCAGCAGATCGGCGCAGTCGATCTGCTTCGTCACCGACGGCGGCAGTTGCAGCAGCTTGCTGTCGCGCGCGAATATCGGCGTCCAGGGGATGGTGGCGCGGCCATCGGCGCGGCTGAGGAAAACCGAATTACCCGCTTCGCCCTGGCGCGTGAAGCGGGTCGACGGCTCCATCCTCGAAAGCGTATTGGCGATGAACGGCGCTTCGCTGGTATCCGGATCCAGAAGCGCGGGATAAAATTTGCCGAGCGCCAAAGTCTGCGGGGCCAACGATGCTGCGGGTGGCGCCAACCCCGAAATGTCGGTCATCGGCGGAAGCGGCGGCACCGCGCGTCCACTTTGCGTGATCCCAACCGCGCCCAACGCGGCACCACCCAGGATGGCACCTTGCACAAAATTCCGTCGAGAGAGGCCCATCACACAACTTCTAAAAGATACTCGGTATGGTGGTACATTAACTCTTTTTTTACTGCGATCCAGACGGAACCGGGTTTTGACGATGATTACTTTAAGATTTGATTAACCGAGTTTTTTCGACGTGCCATCAAGGACTTTTGGAGCGCGATGCAACAAAACTGTCGCAATGCATGAACCAGCCAGTCCGGCGCCACGTGCCGGCCGCATGGAGCTAGACCGCCGGCCACCTTGTTGCGGCACCCGTCTCGATTGCAGCCAGCCGCGCCCCGCTTCCCGGCCATCCTTAAACGTTTCCATTTTCAATCGCCTTGCGATTGCATTGCAGCAATGCCACACTTGTCGCGACGTCCGACAGTAAAAAACCGGAAAACGCGCATCTCGGACGATGAAGGAAGATGATGAAGTTCGTTGTGAACCTGTTCGCCGCCTTGCTAGGGCTGCTCGCGGCGCAGACCGCGTCGGCGCAATCCAATTACCCGAACCATCCGGTGAAAATCCTGGTCGGCTTCACCCCCGGCACCGCGCCGGACCTCGCGGCGCGCATTCTGGCCGACCGCTTCACCGACGTGCTGGGTAACGCCGTTCGTGGTCGAGAACATTGCCGGCGCCGGCAGCAACATCGCCACCGATCGCGTCGCCAAGGCGCCCGCCGACGGCTACACCCTGCTGATGGGCGGCAACGGGGCGTTCGTCGTCAATCCCAGCCTGTACGAAACCCTGCCGTTCGATCCGGTCAAGGATTTTGCCCCGATCTCGCAGGTCTTCATCGCGGCGAACGTGCTCGCCGTGCCGCTCGATCTGCCGGCCAAGAGCGTGGCGGACCTGGTGGCGCTCGCCAAGGCGCAGCCCGGCAAGCTTTCCTATGGCCATGCCGGCGTCGGCACCTCGCAGCATCTGGCCGCCGAACTGTTCAAATACGATGGCGCATGTCGAATTCGCGGCCGTGCCCTATCGCGGCACCACGGCGTTCATGCCGGACCTGCTCGCCAACCGCATCAGCATGTCGTTCGCCAATATCGTGAACGTGATGCCGCTGGCGCGCGAAGGCAAATTGCGGGCGCTGGCCATCACCTCGATCAAGCGCTCGGCGCTGGCGCCGGACCTGCCGACCATGGCGGAATCCGGATACCCCGGCTTCGAGGCCGTGCCGTGGTTCGGCCTGATCGCGCCGGCCGGCACGCCGCAGGAAATCATAGACAAATTGCACGACGAAACGGTCAAGACCCTGGCGATGGCTGAGACACGCAAGAAGTTCGCCGAACTCGGCCTCGAGCCGGTCGGCAACACGCCGGCCGAGTTCAGCGCCCTGATCAAGAAGGAAACGCCGGAATGGGCGAAAGTGATCAAGGATGCCGGCATCAAGCTGAGTGAGTGAGTAGGCGCCGCTTTGGGGTTGGTGTGTTAGTTCGGCCGCAATATCATTCGAACTCGGCCAGGTAGGTCAGCGGCGAAGCGCCCATGACACGGTGAAACATCGTGCTGAACGCCGCGGGCGCGCCATAGCCCAGGTCCAAGGCAACGGACGTTATAGATTCACCCGAGAGGAGACGCGGAAGAGCCACGGCGACACAGGCATGCTGGCGCCAGTCCAAGAAGCTCATTCCGGTTTCGGATCGAAACAGCCTGGTAAAAGCCCGCCGGCTCATGTGGAGGGAGGACGCCCACTCGTCGATCGCCTCATGCGTATCGGGATTTGCCATGAACGCGCGGCACCTGGTCGCCAGGCGCGCATGACCGGGAATTCGGAACGCGCAAGGGAAGTTCGACGAACGAGCCGAGTTCGAGCAAGATCAGCTGCATGATATGGTTGGCGCGCGCATCCTCTTCCCAAGCGATCGGCAGATCGACCGCTTCGATCAAAAGGCGCCGCAACAGCGACGACACCGCGATGACCGTGCAGCGTGTCGGCGCGTCGGCGACGGTTTGGTCCTTGAGATAAAGGCTGCGCGTGGAAACCTCACCCACCATCCGGATGTCGTGACGGACAGACGCGGGAATCCAGATCGCGCGTTGTGGCGGAACGACCCAGGATCCGTGTTCGGTGCCTACGATCATGACGCCGGTCGAACTGTAAAGCAGTTGGTTGCGCAGATGACTGTGAACGGGATGAAGATGTCCGGCGGCATAGACGTTGCCCACCGCGATGACCGCTTCCGGACGAGATTCATACTGGGCTGCGCGCGCGTTTCTAACCATTGGCCCACCCGCGGACAAACAAGGCCCAATCTCGCAAGCGGGCCATCCCTCAGCCTTCTACATGGACCAAGCGAACCATCAAGGCGAGCCCGATCTTGGTCCCCTCCATGCAACACATCGACAATCCGCCCGCACCGGGCATGACCGATCTGCTTGTCGGATTCCTGAGCCTCGGACTGCTTGGCTTCGGCGGTATCGCGCCATGGGCGCGATACATCATCGTCGAGCGAAAGGCATGGTTGTCCGAAAAGGAATATGCAGAGTTCATCGGCATCGGCCAGGTACTGCCCGGCTCGAACACCGTCAACGCCGCGATCCTGATCGGCCAGAAATTTCACGGCCTTCCGGGAGCTGTCGTCGCCGTCACGGCCTTGATGGCCATGCCGCTACTCGTGCTTGTCGCGCTGGCGGCATTGTATGGACGCTTTGCAATGCATCCGGCGGTCGGTGCCGCGCTGGCAGGCACGACGGCTGCCGCGGCGGGGCTCGTCATCGGAACTGCGATCAAAATGGCTTTGCGCCTGCGGCTGACGCCGATGGCATTGCTGTTCGGCGCCGTAGCCTTCATCGCGGCCGGGCTTCTGACGCTCCCGCTGCTGCCCACGATCGGCCTGCTCATTCCGCTCAGTCTGTTGGCACGGACGGTGGTGCGCCGATGACCAAAGCCGCGCTCTGGCCGCTGCTCGGCGCGTTCGCACCGCTGTCGCTCATGATGTTCGGCGGCGCCAATTCCATCATTCCCGAAATTCACCGTCAGGCCGTCGAGGTTCACGGCTGGATGAACGACCCCGAGTTCGCCACGCTGTTCGCGGTCGCCCAGGCGGCGCCGGGACCAAACATTCTGGTCGTGAGCCTGATCGGCTGGCAGGTCGCAGGACTGGCCGGGCTTCTGGTTGCCACGCTGGCAATCAACGTGCCGCACTGCGCGCTGACTTACCTCGTCGGCAGCATGATCCGCCGTGCAAAAGACGCCGCTTGGCTGCGTACACTCAAGGAAGCCCTGGTCCCGATCACAACAGGCTTGATCCTGGCCAGCGGCTTTGTCATGGGACGAGCAGCGGACCATGGGCCCCTGAGCGCCACCATATCCGCCATCGCCGCGGGCTTCGTCATTTTTACGGATCGGAATCCACTCTGGATGCTCGCCGCCGCGTCATGCGCGGGCCTGCTCGGCTATCATCACGAATGGCTTGTCTAACAAAATTGAGATCGCGACCGCATCGATGGCGAACCGCAAGGAAGCGGCGCGTCGGCGCCCGTCTATCGCCGCACCTGAGCCAGCGGCAGGCCGACTTCGGCGATCCTGGCCGCGTCGTCATCCTGATCGACCGCGACATAGCGGCCTTGCCAATAGGCCAGCGCGGCGGTGTGGCCCGAACGCTGGATATCGAGCACGCGTCCGATCACGATGGCGTGGGAATGGCGTTCGACGATGTCCTCGACCTCGCAATCGATCGCGGCCAGCGCGCCGACCAGGAGCGGCACGCCGGAAACGCGCCGGGTCCATTGCGCGCCCGGGAAGCGGTCGGCGCCCGCCAGTCCGCCCTTGCCGGTAAAGCGTTCGGCGACCTCCAGCTGATCGGCCGCGAGAATGTTGACCCCGAAGGCGCCCTCGCGCTTCAGGATCGGCCACGACGATGCGCCGCGGTTGATGCTGACGATCAGGGTCGGAGGCTCGACCGACAAGGACGCTACCGAGGTCACCGTCATGCCGGTGATCTCCTTGCCCCTGCCGACCGTGATCACGCTGACGCCGCCGGTCAGATGACGCATGGCGCCGCGAAAATCGTCCGCGGCAACTGGAGCGGTCGATCTCGATGTGACGAACGATGGAGTTCATGACGGCCTCCTTGTTGCGGACTTAATGTTCCGACGCCTCGTCCGCCGAATGCAGCAGATCGCGCAGGATCGCGCCTTCCAGCGCGGCGAGATCGGCGGAGCCACGGCGGCGCGGACGCGGAATGTCGACATTGATGTCGTGCGCGATGCGGCCTTCCTCGATCACCAGCACGCGGTCGGCCAATGCCACGGCTTCGGCAACGTCATGCGTCACCAGGATCGCGGTAAACCCCTGA
This sequence comes from uncultured Alphaproteobacteria bacterium, assembly GCA_963845435.1. Taxonomy (GTDB): domain Bacteria; phylum Pseudomonadota; class Alphaproteobacteria; order Rhizobiales; family Xanthobacteraceae; genus Bradyrhizobium. Next base: position 326,165 of record CAWJSD010000004.1, on the reverse strand, counting down.
TCGTGCCAGACCCGCTCCAGCAGACGCTGCATCGAAATCCGGGTCAGGGCGTCGAGCGCGCCGAGCGGCTCGTCGAATGCCAGGAGGCGCGGATGGCTGACCAGCGCCCGCGCCAGCGCCACGCGCTGCTTCTGTCCGCCCGACAATACCGCCGGCCATTGGTCGCGCTTGTCGTCGAGGCCAATCTCGGCCAGCGCACTGGCGGCGCGGGTTTGTGCATCCGGCAAGGCGCGATCGCGGCCGAGCCCGACTTCGACATTCGACAACACCCGCGCCCAGGGCAGCAGGCGCGGCTCCTGGAACATGACGCGGATGTCCTCAGGCCTGGTTTCGCCGCCAAAGCCGATGCTGCCGGCATCGATGCGCTCGAGGCCTGCGACCATCCGCAACAAGGTGCTCTTGCCGCAGCCGCTGCGCCCGACGATGGCGACGAACTGTCCCGCGGGAATGTGCAGATCGATGCCGCGCAGCACCTCATTGCTGCCGAACGATTTGCGCAGGCCCCGAATGGTGAGCGGCAATCCGCGCCGCGGATTGTCGGACCCGTCCTGCCCTTCCCTCGCCCCCGTGGCGAATTCCGGATGATGGGGATCCGAACGATCCAGCGCTTCGGTATCTGAATCGATAAAGCGAACGGCCTGCTGCATCTGTACTCTCATGATTGCTGGCGACTATGATTTCGCGAATGCGGGGTGCCAGGACAGGGTCAGCCGCTCCAGCGCGCGCGAGGCGCTGTCGGCGACTTTTCCAAGCAAGGCGTAGATCAGGATGCTGAGCACCACGACATCGATCTGCATGAATTCCCGCGCCTGCATCGCCATGTAGCCGAGGCCGGACGAAGCCGCGATGGTTTCCGCCACGATCAAGGTCAGCCACATGATGCCGAGCGCGAAGCGGATGCCGACGAAGATCGACGGCAGCGCACCGGGAAAGATCACCCGGCGAAACAGCTCGCGATCGCTCATGCCATAGATGCGCCCCATCTCGATCAGTTGCGGATCGACGGTGCGGATGCCGTGCAGCGTGTTGAGATAGATCGGAAAGAAAACGCCCAGCGCCACCAGAAACAGCTTCGCGGACTCGTCGATCCCGAACCAGAGGATGACCAGCGGAATCAGCGCCAGATGCGGAATGTTGCGCACCATCTGCAACGTCGTATCGGTCAGTTTGCTGCTGAGTTGCGACAACCCGTTGGCGAGCCCGAACGCAAAGCCGATGCCGCCGCCGATGACAAAGCCGATGCCGGCCCGCCAGAAACTGACCCAGATGTTCTGTTCGAGTTCACCCGAGAGCAGCAGCTTCCACCCGGCCACCGCGACATCCGACGGCGCCGGCAGCACCCGCGACGAGACAAAGCCGGTGACGCAGGCGAGTTGCCAGATCAGCACGATGGCGAGCGGCACGATCCACTGGATCAGGCCGTCGGGGCGCGGCAGCTTCAGGCTGCGGACGCGTGGCAGACTTTCGATCAGACTCATGATTGCGAGGCCTTTATCAGCGGACGATGTTCGTTGGCGATGGTCTCGCCGAACGGCCCGGTATTGACGCGCAGCGGCGTGACATTGTCGTTGCGATGGAGCGAGAGCAGCGGGAACACCAGTTCGGCGAAGCGATAGGCCTCCTCGAGGTGCGGATAGCCGGACATGATGAAGGTATCGATGCCGACGTCCTGGTATTCCTTGATTCGCGCCGCCACCGTTTCGGCATCGCCGACCAGCGCGGTGCCGGCACCGCCGCGCACCAGGCCGACGCCGGCCCAGAGGTTGGGGCTGATCTCGAGCTTGTCGCGGCGACCGCCATGCAGTTGCAGCATGCGCTGCTGGCCGACCGAATCCATCCGCGAAAAGATCTTCTGCGCCGCGGCGATGGTGTCGTCGGTGACGTGCTTGATCAGATCGTCGGCCGCCTTCCAGGCTTCTTCATTGGTTTCGCGCACGATGACATGCAGCCGGATGCCGAATGAAAGCTTTCGACCGCGCGCCGCTGCGGCGGCCTTGACGCGATTGACCTTCTCGGCGACCTGCGCCGGCGGTTCGCCCCAGGTCAGATATTTTTCGACGGTGTCGACGGCGACATCGATGCCGGCATCCGACGAGCCGCCGAAATAAAGCGGCGGACGCGGCGACTGCACCGGCTTGAACAGCAGGCGGCCATCCTCGATCTGGATGTGCTTGCCCTGGAAATTGACGGTCTTGCCTGCCAGCATATCGCTGTAGACGCCGAGAAACTCGCGGGTCACCTCATAGCGCTCGTTGTGATCGAGGAAGATGCCGTCGCCCTTGTTCTCCACGGGGTCGCCGCCGGTGACGACATTGATCAGCAGCCGGCCGTTCGTCACCCGGTCGAGCGTCGCGGTCATCCGCGCCGCGACGCTGGGCGATTGCAGGCCGGGCCGCACCGCCACCAGATAGCGCAGCCGCTCGGTCCATGGCGCGACCGCCGAGGCCACCACCCACGAGTCTTCGCAGCTACGCCCGGTCGGCAGCAACACGCCGTAATAACCGAGTTGATCGGCGGCCTGCGCGATCTGGCGCAGATAATTGAAGTTGACGTCGCGACCGCCGGAGGTAGTGCCGAGATAATGGCCGTCGCCATGGGTCGGCAGGAACCAGAGGATGTTGGCCTTCGGCTGCGGCTGGGCAGGAACGATGGTGGTCATGATCAGTATCCCGGTTTACGCTGGAGATCGGACACGGTGACGGCCTTCGGCAGCAGGCCGAGACCGAAGAACGTGTCCGCGATACGCTGTTGGCTGGCGATGACGGCGTCGTTGATCGGTAGAATTCCGTAAGCCTCGCGCTTGAGCGACACCGCCAGCACCGATGCCGGCAGGCCGACCGAAGGGCTTAACTGTTCGGCCACGGCCTCGATGTTGTTCTTGGTCCATTCGTCGGCCTCGTTGAGGGCTTCGAGCACGACATCGACGGCCTTGGCATCCTGAGCCAAGAAATTCTTCGAGGTGAAATAGAACTGGTAGTTGGCGACCACGCCGGTGCCGTCGGCCAGGATGCGCGCACCGGTCGAGGCTTCCGCGGCGGCCTCATAGGGATCCCAGATCACCCAGGCATCGACCGACCCACGCGAGAAAGCAGCCAGCGCGTCCGACGGCGCCAGGAACACCGGCTGAATGTCCGTGTATTTCAGTCCCGCCTTCTGCAGCGCTTCGACCAGAAGATAGTGAACGTTCGATCCCTTGTTGAGCGCGACCTTTTTACCCTTGAGATCGGCGACAGACTTGAGCGGGCTGTCCTTGGCGACGAGGATCGCTTCGCCCTGGGGCGCCGGCGGATCGTAAGCGAGATAGACCAGCGGAGCACCGGCGGCCTGGGCGAAGATCGGCGGCGTTTCGCCGGTCACGCCGAAATCGATGGCCCCGACATTCAGCGCTTCCAGCAGGGGCGGCCCTGACGGGAATTCCGTCCACGTCACCTTGTAGCCGAGCGGCTTGAGTTTTTCCTCGAGCGAGCCCTTTCCCTTGAGCAGCACCAGCTTGCCGTATTTCTGAAAGCCGATGCGGACCGTCTTGTCCTGCCCGTAGCTGGCGCCGACGCCGGCCAGAGACCGTGCGTCATCGACAGCACCGCGGCCGCAATCACCTTGTTAAACCAACGCATATTCTTTTCCCCGATTTCTCTAAATCAGATCAGCTCAGGTCTGCGACCGGCTTCCACACCGCATCGCGCACCACGATCGGTTTTGGAATCAGACCGAGCTTGAAGAACCTGTCAGCGACGCCTTGCTGGGTTGCGACGATGTCATCGGTGACCGGCCCCACCGCGAAGGACGATCGGTTAGCCGCGATGGTCTGGATATCGAGCGGAATGCCGGTGACGGCGCTGAGCGACTTGGCTACTTCGTCGCGATGGGCCTCGGCCCATTTGGCCGTCGCCGCCGTCACATCGATGATCTGCTGCAGCACCGCGCCGTGGTTTTTGGCGAAATCGCGGTTGGCGATGTAAAACGAGTTGGTCTTGGTGATATCGGCGGCGTTGACGAGAATACGACCGTTTTGTTTGGTCTCGCCGATCGCGAAGTACGGATCCCAGATCGCCCATGCGTCGATGCCGCCATTGGCGAATGCGGGACCGGCATCTGGCGGAGTCAAGATAGACCGGCGTGATGTCGGCATAGGTCAGGCCCGCCTTCTCGAGCGTTTGCACGACCACGTTGTGCGCGCTGGAGCCCTTGGTGAATCCGACCCGCTTGCCTTTCAGATCGGCGATGGCGCGGATCGGCGAATTGGCCTGCACCAGAATGCCCTGCCCGTTGGTGATCGGCTGACCCGCGGCATAGACGATGTTCGCACCGGCGGCCTGCGCGAACACCGGCGGCGAATTGCCGACCGCGCCGTAATCGATGCTGCCGACGTTCATTGCCTCCATCATCGGCGGCCCCGACGAGAACTCGACCCATTTGACGCCGATGCCTTGCGACGCGAAATGCTTTTCGAGCGTGGCCTGCTGCCGCGCGATCACCAGCACACCGTTCTTCTGATAGCCGATGCGGATCTCCTTGATATCAGCCTGTGCGCTCGCGCCTCGCGATCCCAAGGCAAACGCCGCGGTTCCGATCGACCACTTAAGAAATTCCCGGCGCCTCATCACGATCTCCAGACAGATACCACCGCGGTGGCTTCTAACTTCGCTGTTGAGATGATGGTGCGGTGCCCCCGAGGTGTCGAGGGCCCGGCGAAAATAGCAATGAGCGTCCTGTTCGATGCTCCGGCGACGATGGATTTGTTGCGCGTTCACGTAGTTCGGCGAAGCGAATTACTTGGTGCGCGGACGATGCATTGGTGTTGCCCACGCAGTGGGCAAATCGGCGACGTGTCAGGACGAAACCGCGCGCGTGACGTCCAATGTCTTGGCGCTCGATACCGATCGCAGTGTTTATTGCAAGATGGGCCGGCACCACAGGACGCGCGTTGCAGCGGTGACCAGCGCGACAGACAATTATTCTCCGGAAGCCAAGCGTCGGCCCTGCACCTCGGGAGCGATCGTCCGCATCACCGACCTCAAGCGTTGATCCGCCTGCCGCTGCAACCTTTGATATCTGATGGCGATGTCCGTGACCTGCACGGGCAACGATCACGTCCGAGTGAGCTGTCGCGGATCAGCTTGCCCTGGCCGCTTCGCGTTTGCAAAAAGGGCGTGCAGGAATCTTTTTGGAGCGAATGACATAATGAAGAAATGGTATGGAGCGGTCGCCGCGGTTACGATTTTGGCGACCGGTGCGGTTATTGCGCAGAACGATCCGATTACGCAGCGAAAGGCCATATTGAAGGGAATAGGTGACGCCACCAAACCGATCGCCGCGATGTTGAAAGGCGAGACGCCCTACGACAACGCGACCGTCCAGAAGTCGCTGGCCACCATCGCCGATGGCGCCAAGAAGCTGCCGGATCTGTTCCCCGACAACTCCAAGACCGGCAACGACACCGCGGCCCTGCCGAATATCTGGGACGACAAGACCAAGTTCAACGCGATCTATGCCAAGCTGGCGGCGTCGGCGACGACAGCCGAGGGCACCATCACCAACGAGGCCTCGCTCAAGGCCAATATCGGCAGCGTGCTCGGCAACTGCAAAGCCTGCCACGACGATTACCGCGCCAAAAAGAGCTGATGCTTGGATAAGTCATCCGCTCTGGCCTGGGACGGCCCGACACGGCTGTTCAAGTGGACGCTGGTGCTGGTCGTGTTCGACGGCTGGCTGAGCAACAGATACGGCGCCAGCGTGCCGGCGTGGCACAAATGGAACGGCTACGCCGCGCTGGTGCTGATCGTCTTTCGTCTGCTCTGGGGCGTTGGCGGCGGCTCGACCGCGCGCTTCTCGAATTTTGTGGTCGGCCCGGGCGGACTGCTGGCCTATCTGCGCGGCGGCGCCAAATATCTCGGCCATAATCCTCTCGGTGGATTGATGGTGATCGCGCTGCTGGCGCTGGTCGCGGCCCAGGCCATGACCGGACTGTTCGCGGCCGACGAAGATCGCCTGATCATCGAGGGGCCGCTCGCCAGGACGGTCTCGGACGGAGTGGTCGATTTTGCCGCGCGCTGGCATCACCGCATTTTCGATGGGCTCGAAATCGGCATCGCATTGCATATCGCGGCCAATGTCGTTTATGCGCTGGTCCGCCGCGAGCCGCTGGTCCGGGCGATGGTGACGGGCAGCAAGCCCGCCGGCAGCTATGCCGACATGGCAAGCGCGGTCCCCGGCTCCTGGAGCCGAGCGGCGGCGTGTCTTGTTGCCGCAGCCGCGCTGGTGTTTGGCGCATTGTACGCCGCGGGCGGATCGCCGCTCTAGGCCGACGCCATCGGGCCGCCTCGCTCTCCTGAGGCCCAAGGAAGCCAATTAATTCAACGCCATGCCGGTGAGCAAAGGCAGAAGCGGGCCACGGAAGTACGCCGCCCCTTTGTCATCCATTGTCCGCGCCGATACCCGCATATCGAAACCGTATTTGTTGTCGACCCGGCAGCACGGCTATTCGACACCGTGGGCGCGGCAGTCACGGTAATAAAATGCCATCGCGCCCGGTTTCGCAGCCTTGTGGGGGAGAGGACCATGTCGCGCCTGGTATTCGATCTGTTGCGTCCTTATCGCAGATGGCTCGCGATCGTATTTGTCGCGATGCTGGTCGATATCGCGATGGGACTGGCGGCGCCGTGGCCGCTGAAGCTCGTGATCGACGACGCGCTGGGCAACCACCACCTCCCGCAATGGCTGGACTGGGCGCATGAATATGGCGGATTCGGCAAGCACACGCTTGGCGTTGCGCTATTCGCGGGCGTTGCGACGCTGGCAATCGCCCTGGTGGGAGCCGTCGCGAGCTATCTGAACAACTACTACACCACCAGCGCCGGTCAGTGGATCGCCAACGATCTGCGCCTGCGGATCTACGAACATCTGCACCGGCTTTCGCTTCGCTACTACGACCACGCCAAAATCGGCGCGCTGGTTTCGACCATCACCAGCGACGTCGACACCATTCAGGATTTCGCGTCGTCGTCCACGCTCGATATCGTCGTCGATCTCCTCACCATCCTGTTCATGGTGGCGCTGATGTTCTGGCTCGACTGGGACTTCACACTGATCGCGGTGGCGTTCACGCCCGTGCTGCTGCTGTTCATCTTTCATTTCAAGCGGGCGGTGAAAGACGCGACGCGCACCGTGCGTACTCATCAAAGCGAGGTGCTGTCGATCGTGCAGCGCGGATTGGCATCGATCCGCGTCACCAAGGCGTTCGGCCGGCAGGACCTCGAACTGGCCCATCTCGAATCGGCCAGCCATGCCACCGTCGCCGCGGCGCTGCGCGCGCGCAAGATCAAGTCGCTGATGTCGCCGATTGTGAACATCGTCGTCGCGGTCTGCACCGCGATCGTGCTCTGGAAAGGCACTTCGCTGATCGTCGCAGGAACCATGACGGCCGGCGCGATGACGGTTTACCTCGCCTATCTGAAGAAATTCTTCAAGCCGGTGAAGGATCTCGCCAGCATGACCAGCACCATCGCCCAGACGACGGTCGCGCTGGAGCGTATCCAGACCATCCTTTCGGCCGATGAAGTCATCAACGAGCGCGCCGGAGCCCTCGACCCCGGCCGGGTCCGCGGCGCGGTCGCCTTCGATCGGGTGTCCTTTGGCTACGACAAGGACAACCCGGTGCTGCATGAGGTGTCGTTCACCATCGAGCCGGGACAGGTCGTCGGCATTGTCGGTCCGACCGGTTCGGGCAAGTCGACCGTGCTGAGCCTGCTGCCGCGCTTCTACGATCCGGCGCTCGGGCGGGTGCTGATCGATGGCATCGACGTCGCCGACTACAAGGTTGCGGCGCTGCGCTCCCAGATCGGCTTCGTGCTGCAGGACACCGTGCTGTTCCGCGGCACGGTTCGCGAAAACATTGCCTACGGCCGGCCCGACGCCACCGACGACGAGATCGTTGCCGCGGCCAAGATCGCCAACGCCGACGACTTCATCAGCCGGATGCCGCTCGGCTACGATTCGATGGTCGGCGAGCGCGGCGAAACGCTGTCGGGCGGCCAGCGCCAGCGCATCGCGATCGCGCGCGCGGTCATCCGCAACAGCCCGATCCTGGTGCTGGACGAGCCGACCGCCGCGCTCGACACCGAGTCCGAACATCTGGTCATCGAGGCGTTGCGACGCCTGATGAAGGGCCGCACCGTCATCATGATCGCGCATCGGCTCAGCACGCTTGTCGGCGCCGACAAGATCATCGTGCTCAAGGACGGCGTGGTGGCGGAAGAAGGACCCCACGACGAGCTGATCGCGCGCGGCGGTGTCTACGCCGACATGCATCGCATCCAGCAAGGTGCAGGCCCGTCCCGCATCGCCGACGCCGCCTGAAAAGGAAAAATCAGTCATGTCGCATCGACTGATCGTGCTGCCTGACGACACCGCGGATGCCATCATTGATCCGATCAAGGCAGCGCAGCATACCCTCAACATCCGGATGTTCCTGTTCACGGACCGGTCCCTGCTCAATGCCGTGATCGCGGCCAGCATCCGCGGCGTTCATGTTCGCGTGATGCTGAACCCGGTCCGGCGCGACGGCACCAGCGACAACGAGGTCGCGCGGGACACGCTGCTCGCGGCCGGCGTCAGCGTGCGCGACAGCAGCAGCGCCTTTGCCGTCACCCATCAGAAATCGATGGTGATCGACGATAAGGTCGGGTTCATCGAATCGCTCAACTGGGAAACCCGCGATCTCACCGAGACGCGCGATTATGCGGTCGAAACCACCAGCAAGGCCGAAGTCGCGGAGATGGTCAGGTGTTTCGATGCCGATTGGGACGAGAAGCCGTTCGTGCCGCAGCCGGATTCCCGGTCTGATCTGGTGTCCCAACAACGGCCGCCAGCGCATCGCCGATTTCATCGACGGCGCCACGCGACACGCTGTGGCTGCAGAACGAGCGTTACCAGGATATGGTGATCATCGAGCGCCTGGTCCGCGCCGCCAACCGGGGCGTCAAGGTTCGCATCATGTCGCGCGCGCTGCACAAGCTCAAAAGCAAGAAGCTGTTCGAGGGCGTCAGCGGCCTGCGCATCGTGCACGACGTCGGCGCCAAGGTGCGCGTGCTCGAAAACCTGAAGCTCCACGGCAAGATCATGATCGCGGACGACGCGCGCGCCATCGTCGGATCGATCAATCTGAGCCCCGGCAGCTTCGATGAGCGGCGGGAGCTCGCCATCGAGACTTCATCCACCCATGTGGTCGAGCGCCTGGTTCGAACCGCCGAGCACGACTGGAAGCACTCGCACAAGATGCCGCTGTCCGATGAAGCCGTGCTGGCGGATTTGGAGAGCCATGGCGTGAGAGATCTCAGCCGGCTGGCGCTGGACCATCACGCCTCCGACGAACGCAGCGCCTGAAATAGATCCCGGCCATAGGGCGCACCGATACCCGCATATTGAAGCCGTATTTGTTCTCGACCTCGATCTGCGTCATTTAACTCTCGCGTAAACGGTCAGGACGTTTCGATCGCCCTGCCCGCATCTCAAACATCGACATTCAGTCTGACGCGGAATCGCAACCGATTCCGGGCACGGACTCTCATTGACCTTGAAAGGAATGATCATGACCAACCTTGCTTCGCGGAAGACCAGATATGCCATCGCGATTGCCGTCAGCATGCTCGGCGTAACGCTGAGCGTGTCGGAGGCCAGTGCCTATAGCTGCGTCCGGGGCGTCTATCGCGCCGGCTGCATCAGCTCCCGTGGCGCCATCGCCGTCGGTCCGCGCGGTGCGGTCGCGGTCGGTCGCTACGGCAATGTCTACAGCTATCAACGGGGATCGGGCTGCTTCTGGCGCAACGGCCAGCGGGTCTGCATCTGAGCCTCAACCTCGCCTCCAATCAATCAGGCCGCGGGCGCGTCGGCGCACTTCGGCAACAGGAGAACCACCATGTTGAAATTGCTTTCGACGACCGCACTTCGCCTGCCGCTCTGCGCCCTGCCCCTCGTGCTCAGCTGGAATCTGGCCACCGCGCCGGCCTATGCCCAGACCACGACCGCGCTGGCGCCGGCGCAGAGCCAGACCCAGAACGACCAGAGTTTTTCCCAGGCGCAGATCCAGCAACTGGTTGCGCCGATCGCGCTCTATCCGGACCCGCTGCTGACGCAGGTCCTGATGGCCTCCACCTATCCGCTGGAAGTGGTGGAAGCGGCGCGATGGTCGCATGACAATCCGGGCGTGACGGGCCAGGCGCTTCAGACCGCGATGCAGTCGCAATCGTGGGATCCGAGCATCAAGGCACTCACGGCGGTTCCGCAGACGCTGCAGATGATGAACGACAGGCTCGACTGGACCCAGCAGCTCGGCGATGCTTTCCTGGCGCAACAGCAGGGCGTGCTCGATGCGGTGCAAACGCTGCGGACCGAAGCGCAGGCCGCTGGCAATCTGCAATCGACGCCGCAACAGGTAGTGACGACGGCGCCGCCGCCGGCCGGCCAGATCGATCCGGGCGCGCGGCAGCCGATCGTGATCGAGCCCGTCAACCCTGACGTCTATTATGTCCCGGTGTACAATCCGGCGGTGGTCTACGGCGCATGGGATTATCCCGCCTATCAGCCGTTCTACTGGTCGCCGCCCGGCTTCGTCGCCAGCAACATCGTGTCGTTCGCGGCGGGTGTCGCGGTCGGCGCCGCGATCTGGGGCAATTGCGACTGGTGGCACCACAACGTCATCATCAACGTCAATCGCTACAACGTCTTCAACCACACCAACATCAACATCGCGAACAATGTCTGGGTTCACAACCCCGCGCATCGCGGCAACGTGCCCTACCGCAACGCCGCGCTGGCCGCGCGTTTCGGCAGCGGCAACGAATTGGCCGCGCGCGACGCATTCAGGGATCGTGTCGATCTCGACCACAATGACGTGTTCAAGGATCGTCCGCAGCCGAACGACGGTCCAAAGGACCGCGCGGAGCTGCCGCGCGAGGACGCTCTGCGGAACGACATTCAGCGAAGCGATGCCCAGCGTGCGGATGACATCCGCCGTCTGGAAGGCGATGCCGGCAACGAAGCGCGCCGGCTGGCGCCGGATCAACGCGATGCCGATCTGAGAAGGGATGTCGAGCGCCCGGTCGACCGCATGGCCGAGCCCGACCGGTCGTGGCGCGGCGACAGGGGCGATGCCATGGAACCGAGGCGGATGCCGTCTTTCGAGCCGGAGCGACGCAGCGAAGGCGGCTTCCGCGAGGATTTCGGCGGCTTCCGCCGGCGCTGAATACGCAACGCTGATTTACCGGTGCGAAGTGATCCTCGCGCCGGTCATTTCGGCATCGGCAGCGCGATCGCCTTGTCATTGGCGCGGTCGCCGACCCACAGCGTATCGCCGGCCGGCTCGATCGCGGTCGGCTGGGTCAGGCCGTCGAGAACGGTGACGACACTCGCCTGGTCGCCATTGACGGTGATCGCGCTGGCACGTCCGTTCCTGTTCTCGGCCACATAAAGCTTGCCGTCATAGGCGCGCATGCCGTCGGGCCCCTTGATCGGGCGATCGGGCCAGATCTGCACCGGTGCCCCCGCCTTGCCGGCCTGATCGAGCGGGATCCGGTACAGATTGTTGGAGATCACGTTGTTGACGTAGAGCTCATTGCCCAGAAAGGTAATGCCGTCGATGCCATCAAGCGTGCGATCCTCGATGAGCAATTCGGGTTCCGACGCGCCCGGCTTGAGACGGAAAATCCGGCTGCCGAAGGTATCGCTGACGTAAAGCGCCTTGTCGGGTCCGACCACGAAATCGTTGCAGACGTTGATTTCGCCGGGCAGCGGCCAGCGAAGCTTTGGCGCCGCGCTGGTCAGATCGAAGCTGCGCAGGATAGAATGGCGGTTCTTGCCGGTGCCGATGATCTGGCAGGCCCACAACGTGTTGGTCGGCGCATCGGCCAGCACGCCGAGAAAGCTGACATTGCCTTCGGCGGCGCTGACGTCGATGAAAACCTTCGCCTCGGACGCTCCCTTGGCGGCGCGGTAGATCACCGGCTTGGTTGCGCTGCCGATGAACAGCGAACCATCCGGTCCCTGGCTGAAACTCTCGGGCTGCGACTTCGGCTCGGTGGTGACGACCAGCCTGGGCTCGGCCGCTCGCGCCGCGGAACATGCCAGCGACAGCATGCAAAGCCCTATCGGCACAACCCAACGCAGCGTCATGGAGAGGGCGCTTGTAGTTGCACGCTTGTTCACCGGCATCGGTCTCTCCCCGCGAACACGGACTCAGGTTCGCTTCATGCTTTGATTATCCAGACGGTAGCGCGTGTTCAAACACAAAGCATTTTGGATCTGCATCAACGCGGCCGTCTCAACCCTTTGTGATTGTCTCGCGCCGAAATGTGCGCATCGCACGGCAACGCTCTTGAGTAGATTGTCGACGCGCACCGGCACAATCGCGTTGTGCAGTGCATCCACTCAGAATGACAGCGATGCGATGACTTTATGACCAACGCGGTCCACTGTCCGTTATATACAATTGGACCGATCGCACCGACTGCTGTCTCTTCAGTCAAGCGACCATCCGTCGAACCGCATAAGGACGTCAAAAAAATGAATATGCCCACGAGAAGGCCGGCGACAAAACTGCTCGCACGCGTGCTGCGCGCCAGCACATGCTTGGCCGCCGCCATGGCGGTCGGGACGCTTGGCATCTCCCTCGCCGCCGCGCAGCAGCCCGCGACCAAGCCCGCGCAGGTCACCCCGCCGCCGCACGATGGCCCGCTGCGTACGCTGACGCCGGTGCCGGCGAAGATGCTGCTCAATCCGCCTGACAATGACTGGCTGATGTGGCGGCGCACCTACGATGCCTGGGGCTACAGCCCGCTGAAGCAGATCGATACCGATAACGTCAAGAACCTCACCGTGGCCTGGAGCTGGGCGATGGCGCCGGGCGCCACCGAGACCACGCCGATGGTTCATGACGGCGTGCTGTTCCTGTATAATTACGGCGACAAGGTTCAGGCGCTCGACGCCACCAATGGCGAACTGCTGTGGGAGTACAAGCGCGACGTCCCGCCGGAAATCGCGCGCCAGAACGGCAATAACGGCGCCAAGCGCAACATGGCGATGGTCGATGACAAGCTGATCGTCGCCACCACCGATGCCCATATCATCGCGCTGGACATGAAGACCGGCAAGGTGATCTGGGACCACGAGACCGAGGACTACAAGAAAGGCTGGCGCTATACCGGCGGTCCGCTGGTGGCGTCCAACGTGATTGTGCAGGGCATGACCGGTTGCGGCAACGCCAATCCCGGCGGCTGCTTCATCACCGGCAACGATATCAACACCGGCAAGGAGCTCTGGCGCTTCCACACCGTGGCCCAGCCCGGCGAGCCCGGCGGCGACAGCTGGAACGGCCTGCCGCTGGACAAGCGCTTCGGCGCCTCGACCTGGAATTCGGGCAGCTACGATCCCGAGACCGACACGCTCTTCCTCGGCGTCGGCCAGCCCTATCCGCACATCGCCGAGATCGGCGGCCTGCTGCCGAAGAAGGACGGTGCCAACAACGACGCGCTGTATACCAACTCCACGCTGGCGCTCGATCCGCACACCGGCAAGCTGAAATGGTACTACCAGCATCTGCCCAACGACACCTGGGACCTCGATTACGCCTATGAGCGGGTGCTGGTCGACATTCCCGTCGACGGCAAGACGCGCAAGGCGATGGTGACCGTCGGCAAGCTCGGCATCATCGAGGTACTCGACCGCACCAACGGCCAGTGGCTCTGGTCGAAGCCGACGGTGTACCAGAACGTGATCTCGGCGATCGATCCGAAAACCGGCGCCAAGACCATCAACCCGGATGCGGTGCCGCACATCGGCAAGACCTCGACCAATTGTCCGGCCGACCCGGGCAGCCGCGGCTGGCCCGCCACCGCCTACAGCCCGCGCACGCACATGCTGTACATTCCGCTGAACGAATATTGCTCCGACACCACGCCGATCCCGATCGAGGAAGGCAAGAGCTACACCGGCGGCAGCCGCGCGATCTTCGCGCGCCGGCAAATTCCGAACAGCGACGGCAATATCGGCCGCATGGACGGCGTCGATCTGTTCACCCAGAAAGCCGTGTGGTCCGATCGCACCCGTGCGCCGCAAACCGGCGCCGCGCTCGCCACCGGCGGCGGCCTGATCTTCGCCGGCGCGCTGGACCGCTACTTCCGGGCGTATGATGACAAGACCGGAAAGATCCTGTGGCAGACCCGGGCCTCGAACATCGTCAACTCCTATCCCATCACCTATTCGGTGAAGGGCCGGCAGTATGTCGCGGTCGCGGTCGGCAACGGATCGAGCCATGCGCGGTCGCTGGCGACGCTGACGCCGGAGATCGGCATCCCCGAAAACGGCTCCGCGCTGTTCGTGTTCGCGTTGCCGCAGGGCAAATGATGCAGCAACGCTGGTTTCGTACATGCGCTGTCGCCGCCACCGTCTTGTTGGCGGCGACGCTTTCCGCCCGCGCGCAGACCGGTCCGACGAGCGCGGATACTGGCGCAAGCGTCTATACCACGAATTGCTCGGCCTGCCATCAGCCAGGCGGCACCGGGGTAGCCGACGCTTTTCCGCCGCTGGCCGGACACGTCCCCGATCTGCTCAAGCCGGCGGGCGGGCGCAGCTATATCGAGAAGGTTTTGCTGTTCGGCCTCGAAGGTCAGATCAGCGTCGATAGCAAAAATTACGCCGGCGCCATGCCGTCGTGGCTGGCCTTGAGCGACAGCGACATCGCGGCTGTGCTCAACTACGTCAGCAACGCCTGGGACAACGGCAAGTCGCTGCCGGCGGACTTCAAGCCTTTCACGGCCGATGAGATCAAGGCCCTGCGCGCGCCGGAGCTTACTTCAGCCGCGGTCTATGCGCTGCGGTCCGCAATTGTCGGCGGTGCGCCAGCAACGGCCACCGGCAACAATGCAATGGCCGCGGTTACGTTCACCGCGGAGCAGGTGACGCGCGGCTCCGACATCTATTCGGAGCGCTGCGTGCAATGCCACGGCGACACGCTGGATAATGGCGAGTTCGGCGGCGCGCCGCTGAACGGATCGTATTTCAGCAAGCACTGGGGTAACGGTTCGACGGCCGCGCTGATCGCCTACATGAAGGCGAAGATGCCGCCGGACGCCCCGGGCAGCCTCACCGACCAGAGCTACGCCGACCTCACCGCGTTTTTGCTGGATGCCAACGGTTACCCCAAGGGCGACAAGGAATTGCCGCCGGATACGCCGTCACAGCAGGCGATGAGTTTGAAACGGGGTCAGTAGGGGAGCATTACATAGATTTGGCAACGGCGCGCATGCGCCGTGCCTACCATCTTTCTCGGTACGCGCGATGGGTGGGCACGCTTCGCTTTGCCCACCCAGAGCATTCACTATGCCGCAGCTGCCTCGCCGCTGACCACTTGCGCGAACGAGTTGAAGAACTCGCCTGCGAGCTTTTTCGACGTCGAATCGATCAGGCGGCCGCCGAGCTGGGCGAGCTTGCCGCCGATCTGGGCATCGACTTCGTAATGCAGGATGGTGACGTCAGGGCTTTCGGCCTCCAGCCGCACCGTCGCGCCGCCCTTGGCGAAACCGGCGACGCCGCCGGAGCCTTCGCCCGAGATGCGATAGCTGTTTGGCGGATCGAGATCGGACAAGGTCACCTTGCCGCCGAAGGTGGCCTTCACCGGGCCGACCTTGAACACCACGGTTGCGGTCATTTCGGTCGGCGAGGTCATTTCCAGCGACTGACATCCCGGAATGCACTTCTTCAAGATCTCGGGATCGTTGAGCGCCGCCCAGACTTTTTCTTTCGACGCGGGAATGCGCTGGCTGTCGTTCATTTGCATAATCGGAATTTCCTTACGTAGTTGCGGCTTGGATAGCGTCGCGCTGGCCGCGGCGGCGTTCGACGGTGATTTCCGCCAATATCGACATGGCGATTTCTTCCGGCGTGATGGCGCCGAGATCGAGTCCGGCCGGCGCCTTGACTCCGATCCAGCGCCTCCGGCGCGACGCCGGCGGCGACCAGCTTGTCGCGCAGCACCGCCATCTTGCGGCGGCTGCCGACGAAGGCGTGGTATTCGGCATCGATCGCGACCGCCGCGCGCAACGCGGCTTCGTCGCCTTTGCCCTGGGTCGACACCACGATGAAGCGTCGGGTGGAGTTGAGTTCGCCGAGAGCGAAGCCGTCGACCAGCGTATCGGCGTCGGGAATCGCGACGAGATCGGCGGAAGGCGCCGCCAAGCGTGACGTGATAGCCGAGCTGGCGCGCCTGCGTCGCCAGCGACATCGCCACCGGGCTGGCGCCGAGAATCACCAGCGACGGATGCGGCAGCACCGGCTCGACGAAAATATCCATGGTGCCCTTGCTCGGGCACATGTTGCTGGCGAAGCGCACGCCGTCGCGGTTATCGCCGGGCTTGACGCCGAGTTCGGCGAGCAGATCTTCCGGCTGCACCGACACCATGCGCGGCTCGCCGTCGGCAAGCGCCTCGCGCGCCGCCTTCAGCACCGCGCCGCGCGCGCAGCCGCCGCCGATCCAGCCCGCGACGATGGTGCCGTCGGGGCGGATGATCGCCTTGGCGCCGGCCTTGGCCGCGGTCACCGACACGGTGCGCACCACCGTCGCCAGCACGAAGGCCTGCTCGGCGGCCTTCATCTGCGCCACCAGGTCCATCACTTCGACATGCGCGGTCATCGGGCGGCCCATCAGAGCTTGGCCAGATAGGGTTCGAGCGCGGTCAGGCTCTTGCAGCGTATTGGCCGGCGCGTAGAGGTCGATATGCGGCAGCGCCGCCTTGATGCCGGCAGCCTCCGGCGCATAGCCCTCCCACGCCATCATCGGATTGAGCCAGACGATGCGGCGGCAGCGGCGGCCGAGCGCCGCCATCTCGCGGCCGAGCAGCGCGGCGTCGCCGGTCTCGTAGCCGTCGGACACGATCATCACGCAGGTGCGCGAATGGATCACGCGCGCGGCGTGCCAGCGATTGAAGGTTTGCAGGCTCTCGCCGATCTTGGTGCCGCCGCCGGCGCCCTGCGCCATGATCGACAGGCGATCCAGCGCCCGCGCCGCGTCCTTTTCCTTCATCGCGTCGGAGACATGCGCCAGCCGGGTGTGAAACAGAAACGCCTCGGCCTCGCGAAATTCATCGAGCACGCCGTGGATGAAGCGCAGGAACACGCCGGTGTACATGCTCATCGAGCCGGACGCATCGAGCAGCATCACCAGTCGCAGCGGCTTCTCCTTGCGCTGGCGCTTCACCAGATCGATCGGCACGCCGCCATGGCTGATATTGCCGTGAATGGTCCGTCGGAGATCGAGCCGGTAGCCGCGCCGCCGCGCCAGATCGCGCCGCGTCAGACGGGTGCGCATGGTCCTGGCCAGTCGCGCTGCGGCGGCGTGGGCTTCCTCGACCTGGCCGGGCTCGGCCATCTTGCGGAAATCGATCTCGGCGATGTTGTCGGCCCGCGAGGCGCCCTCCATGCGGCCCTCGCCGGCGCGGTCCTCGCCCGCTTCGTCGGTCGAGGGGATCTGGTCCATCGCGCTGTCGCCGCCGGGGCGCGGGGCGCCGGGATTATTGGGCAGGCTTTTCAGCGACGGATTGTTGGCCGATTTCGCCGAGCCCAGTCGTCATCGACCGCGATCGCAGGCGCTTGCCGAGCCAGAACGCGTCGAACAAGCCGTCGAAGCTTTCCCAATCGGATTTGCGCGCCGAGAACAGATGCTTGAACGCCGAGCGCAGCAGGCCCGGATTTCGCGGCATAGCCCGCCGTCATCAACGACGCCGCATCCTGGCCTTCGCGCAGTCCGACCGCGAAGCCATTGTCGCGCAAGGTCGCCAGAAACGCCGCAAGCCGGCCCATCACGAAACGCGAGACCTCGTCGATCTCGTCATAATTCGCGCTGGTGCCGCAGCAGCTCATGCCACCTTCCCCAACAGACGTCCGGTCACCTCGCGCGTCACCCGCGCGCGGTCCTCATGGGTCTTGAGCAGGCACATCAGGGTGTCGTGCACGGCTTCCGGCGCTTCGTGCAGGTCGCGCACGTCGATGCCGACCAGCGCCGCCGCCCAATCCAGCGTCTCGGCGACACCCGGCACCTTGCGCAGCTCTTCCTTGCGGATGCTCTCGACCATGCGCGCGATCTGCAGCGACAGCGACGCGCTGACGCCTTCGATCCGCGCCATGATGATGCGCGCCTCGCGATCGGCATCGGGATAATCGACGTAATGATAGAGGCAGCGGCGGCGCAGCGCGTCGGACAGTTCGCGGGTGCCGTTCGAGGTCAGCACCACATGCGGGATCGAGACCGCCTGGATGGTGCCGAGCTCGGGGATCGAGACCTGGAAGTCGGACAGCAATTCCAGCAGAAACGCCTCGAACTCGTCATCGGCGCGGTCGATCTCGTCGATCAACAGCACCGGCGCCTTGTCGCGGCGGATCGCGGCCAGCAACGGCCGCTCCAGCAGATATTTTTCCGAGAAGATCTGTTCCTCGATGTCCTCGGCCTGCCCGCCGCGATGCGCCTGGATCGCCAGCAATTGGCGCTGGTAATTCCATTCATAGAGCGCGGCCGATTGATCGAGGCCCTCGTAGCATTGCAGACGGATCAATTCGGTCGCGTGCACTTTCGCCAGCGCCTTCGCCACCTCGGTCTTGCCGACGCCCGCCTCGCCTTCCAGCAGCAGCGGCCGCTTCAGCATCTCCATCAGCGAGATCGCGGTCGCAAGCTCGCTGTCGGCGATGTAGCCGGAAGCCGCCTAGAAGATCGGCGATCTCGTTACGGTCTTTCATGGCCAAAAAACTTTCGGATCGTTTGGCATCGTTGTCGTTCCGCCGGTGGCCTCACGGTTCGAGACGCGCGAAGACGCGCTCCTCACCATGAGGGTCCCGTTTTCCCTCGGCCGGGTGTGGCCCTCATCCTGAGGAGCGGCCAATGGCCGCGTCTCGAAGGATGAAGCCTTAAGCCGCGAACACGCCCAGCTCCTTCGCCGCGCGCCAGTTGCGCCAGAAATCGTGCGGCATCTGGATATGGGTGCTTCCCAAGAACGAGAACGCGTCGTTGACGGCGTTGGAGAACGCCGGCACGCCGCCGACATTGGGGCTTTCGCCGACGCCCTTGGCGCCGATCGGATGATGCGGCGACGGGGTGACGGTGAAGTCGGTTTCCCAATGCGGGGTTTCCACCGCGGTCGGCATGAAGAAGTCCATGAACGAGCCGGTGACGACATTGCCTTCGTCGTCGTAGCGGATCTCCTGACCCATCGCGATCGCGAACGCTTCGGTCAGGCCGCCATGAACCTGGCCCTCGATGATCATCGGGTTGATCCGGGTGCCGCAATCGTCGAGCGCGTAGAAGCGCCTGACCTTGTAGACCCCGGTATCGACGTCGATGTTCATCACGCAGATATAGGCGCCGAACGGATAGGTCATGTTGGGCGGATCGTAATAGCTCACCGCCTCGAGCCCCGGCTCCATGCCCGGCGGCACCGAGTTATAGGCCGCCCAGCAGATGTCCTTCATCGACATCGTCTTCTCCGGCAGGCCCTTGACCCGGAAGCCGTCGATGTCCCATTCCAGATCGCCTTCGTGCACTTCGAGCTTGTAGGCGGCGATCATCTGCGCCTTGGCCTTGATCTTGCGTGCCGCCATCGCGATCGCAGCACCCGCCACCGGCGTCGAGCGCGAGCCGTAGGTGCCGAGACCATAGGGCGCGGTGTCGGTGTTGCCTTCCTCGATCATGATGTCGTCGGAGGGAATGCCGATCTCGGTGGCGATGATCTGGGCCCAGGTGGTCTCGTGGCCCTGGCCCTGGCTCTTGGAGCCGACCCGCGCGATCCCGGCGCCGGTCGGATGCATGCGGATTTCGCAGGAGTCGAACATCGCGATACCCAGGATGTCGCAATTCTTCGACGGGCCGGCGCCGACGATCTCGGTGAAGAAGGAGATGCCGAGGCCCATGATCTCGCGGGTCTCGCCGCGCTTGAATGCCGCGCGCATCTCGGCCTGCTCCTTGCGCAGACCGGCATAGTCGACCGACTCCATCATCTTGCGCATCGCGGTGTGATAGTCGCCGGAATCATATTCCCAGCCCAGCGCCGAGTGATACGGGAACTGCTCCGGCTTGATGAAGTTCTTCAGCCGCAATTCAGCCGGATCCATCCCGAGTTTCTGGGCGAGGATGTCCATCGCGCGTTCGATGCAGTAGGCCGCTTCGGTGACGCGGAACGAGCAGCGATAGGCGACGCCGCCCGGCGCCTTGTTGGTGTAGACGCCGTCCACCGCCAGATGCGCGGTCGGGAAGTCATACGACCCGGTGACGATGTTGAAAAAGCCGGCCGGCCATTTCGACGGATCGGCGCAGGCGTCGAACGCGCCATGATCGGCCAGCACGTGGACGCGCAGGCCCGTGACCTTGCCTTCCTTGGTCGCGGCGATCTCGGTGGTCATGTGATAGTCGCGCGCGAACGAGGTCGCGGTCAGGTTCTCGATCCGGTCCTCGACCCATTTCACCGGTTTGCCGGTGACGATGGAGGCGACTGCGGCGCAGATGTAGCCGGGATAGGCGCCGACCTTGTTGCCGAAGCCGCCGCCGATATCGGGCGCGATGACGTGGATCTTGTGTTCGGGAATTTTGGCGATCAGCGCCACCACGGTGCGGATCACGTGCGGCGCCTGGAAGGTGCCCCAGATCGACAGTTCGCCCTTGATCTTGTCGAACGAGCAGACGCACTGGCAGGTTTCCAGCGGCGACGGATGGGTGCGGTGATAGGAGATCATCTCCTTGATCGAGACCTCCGCGTTGCGGAAGGCGGCGTCGGTCAGATCCTTGTCGCCGACGGTCCACTCGAAGATGTGGTTGTGATGCTTGCGCGGCCCGTGCGCGCCCGAGGTCTTGCCGGCGAGATCCTCGCGCAACACCGGGGCTTCCGCGTCCATCGCCTTGAACGGATCCATCACCAGCGGCAGCTGTTCGTATTCGACGATCACCTTGTTGATGCCGTCATCGGCCGCGTAGCGGTCGGTCGCGACCACGAAGGCGACTTCCTGATTCTGGAACAGCACCTTGCCGTCGGCCAGCACCATCTGCACGTCGCCGGCGAGCGTCGGCATCCACGCGAGGTTGACGGTTTTCAGCGTCTCGGCGGTGATCACCGCGAGCACGCCGGGCACCTTCAGCGCTTCTTCCGAGTTGATCGATACGACGCGCGCATGGGCGTGCGGCGAACGCACGAAATCGCCGTGCAGCATGCCCGGCAATTTGACGTCGTCGACGTAATTGGCCCTTGCCTTGCGTGAAGCGGATGTCCTCGACCCGCTTGCGCTTGCAGCCCATGCCTTCGAGTTTGGCTTCGCGTTGTTCCCGCGTGGGAGTCATGTCGTTCATTCCGCAGCCTCCTGGAATTCGACGCCATTGATCTTGGCGGCGGCGTATTGGATGGCCCTGACGATGTTCTGGTAGCCGGTGCAGCGGCACAGATTGCCGGCGATGCCCATCCGGATTTCAGCCTCGGTCGGCGACGGATTTTCCTTCAGCAGCCGCGTGCGCGCGCACGATCATGCCGGGCGTGCAGAAGCCGCATTGCAGCCCGTGCATCATGCGGAAACCTTCCTGCAGCGCCGACAGCGTGCCGTCGGCGTTGGCGACGCCCTCGATGGTCATGATCTCGGAGCCGTTGGCCTGCACCGCGAACATGGTGCAGCTCTTCACCGACATGCCGTCGAGATCGACGGTGCAGGCGCCGCAATGGGTGGTCTCGCAGCCGATATGGGTGCCGGTCAGTTGCAGGTTTTCGCGGATGAAATGCACCAGCAGGGTGCGCGGTTCGACGAGGCCTTCGACCTCGGCGCCGTTCACTTTCATGGTGACGTGAGTTTTTGCCATTGGTTTCCTCCTCAGATCGCTTTTGCAAACGGCGCGCTGCAGCGCCCGCATCACCATGATGCCGCCGACATGCTTGCGATATTCGACCGGACCGCGGGCATCCGCGGCCGGCGCCATGATCGCGGCCGCCGCCGCGGCGGCTTTCTTCAGCGTGGCGTCATCGAGGCGGTGCCGATCACCGCGCTTGGCGGCGTCGTCGGCCGAGAGCGGCGTCTCCGACAGATTGGTGAGGCCGATGGCGCAGGTCGCGACCTTGCCGTTGACCCTGGTGAGGACGACCGCGGCGGCGGCGGTGGCGTAATCGCCGACCTTGCGCTTGAGTTTTTCGTAGGCGTAGCCGTGGCCGCCGGCCGGAACCGGAACCGAGATCGAGGTGAGGATTTCGCCGGGTTCGAGCGCGGTGAAATAGGCGCCCTGGTAGAATTCGGCAGCCGCGACATCGCGCGCGCCCGACGGTCCTTCGAGGCGATAGCGTCGCGCGCAGGGTCATCATCAGCGCCGGCATGTCGTTGCCGGGATCGCCATTGGCGACATTGCCGCCGATGGTGCCGCGGTAGCGCACCTGCGGATCGGCGATCAACAAAGCGGTTTCCTGCAGGATCGGCAGCGACGCCTTGATGTCTTGCGAGGCCAGCAGTTCGTGCTGGGTGGTCATCGCGCCGATCACGATATTGGCGCCGTCGCGGCGGATGCCCTTCAGCCCCTCGATGCCGTGCAGGTCGATCAGATGTTCGGGGGTCGCAAGCCGCAGCTTCATCATCGGAACCAGGCTGTGGCCACCGGCCAGCGGCCGCGCATCGTCGCCCAATTCCGACAGCAGCTTGATCGCATCGGCGACCGTCGCCGGCCGGTGGTAGCTGAACGGTCCAGGTATCATGATGGTCTCCTCCATCGTCTTCTCGTGCCCTTACGGGGCACTGACGTTGGAGCCGACGCTCGCGCCGGAAATGTTCGCAGGCAAGATGGCGGAGGCCGGAGGGGCACAAACGGGGAGATTTCGCACGAAATGCGGCTTCTCGCGCACGAAATGCGTCAGCGTTGGCGACCTAACCGGTATTCTTTCCTGGAAACGCGGCGCGTGCCCCGGATGCAGCGCAGCGCGACGCATCTTGCGTCGCGGTGCGCTGCTGATCCGGGCCTACCCTTTGAGGCACATGGGTTTCGGCTCCGCGGAGCACACTGCGTGCTGCACCGCGTCCGGGACCCGCGCCGGTACCTAAGCGTGCCGACCGGCCAGTCCCAGCCGCGCCTTGACCTCGGCGATCTTGGCGCGGCTGACCGGCACCCGGTGCGGCGACGGGCCGTCGAGTTCGACCACGGCGCCGTCGCCTTCCTTGCGGACGAAGGTGACGTGCGGGATCGCGACGATATGGCTGCGGTGCACCCGCAGAAACAGACCGGGATCGAGCTGGGCTTCGGCTTCCGAGATCGACCACGGACACATCCGCTCGCGGGTGCCGTCATGGACCTTGGTGTAATGGGCGTCGGCGCGGACGCTGCGCACATCGGCAGTATCGATGAAATGGGTGCCGTCGGCGCCCTCGACCGGCAATCGCGGCGCCGGCGCGGCGCGCGGCGGCTGGCCGATGCCGCCGAGCGGCGTCGGCCGCAGCCGCGGCCCGGTTGCAGTCGCGGCGAGTTCGCCGGCTGCGATCGCCTCATCGGTTTCGGTCGGCGCATCGGTGTTGTCGAGCGCGACGAACGCGGCCTTGCGGCGCGGATCCGGCACCAGCGACAGCAGAAAGCCGGCCGCGATCACGAAGCACAGCAGCGCCACCACCAGCGACAGAATCTGCGGCGATGCGGCAAGGCCATCCATGTGGTGATGCATGCCCTCGGATGGCGCCACCAGATGCATGCCGATCATGGCGGTGTAATGCATGCCCGAGACCGCGACCCCGAACGCGATCGCGCTTAGCGATCAATTGCACGCCGCCCTGCCGCGCCAGGAACGCGCGCAGCCCGCCATAGGCCGCGGCGATCGCGATCAGGACCGAGAGCACGACCATGCGCGAAGTCATGCTCCATCGCAAAATTGCCGGCGAGGCCGTGCATGCCGACATAATGCATGCTGGCGATGCCGAGCCCGAGCAGCACCGCCGACGAAGCCACCCGCAGCAGCGAGGGCTCGCCGACGCTGACAAAGAACAATGAGACGCCGACCACCAGCGCGCAGATCAGGAACGAAATGATGGTCGGCAGCACCAGATAGACGGTGCCCGGCGGCAATGGCGCCGCCAGCATGCCGACGAAATGCATGGTCCAGATGCCGATCGCGAGAAAGCCGGCCGCGCCGGCCAGCAACACGCGATGGCTCACGCCCGGCGTCCCGCGAATGCGCGCCGCGAGGCCGAAGCCGGTGTAACCTCCCAGAATCGCGATCACCACCGAGAGCGCGACGAGATAGGGATCGTGTCCTTCGAACATGATCGTTTCGGCCACCCGTCTCCACGGATGCGCCTCCTCCCGCCGCCGAGTTTATAGACGCGGCGGCGGAAATGACAATCGGTCGATAGAGAAACGATATCGTTGAATAAATCGTGGTCAGATCGCGTTGACGCAACCGCGAAGAAAGCGCGCGCCCTCTCCCATCCAACCCGCGTATACGCGGGTTGGGCAACATTAATCGATCGAAGTCGGATAAATCCGACTTCGATCGGGAGGGGGTTGGGTTGAGAGGTTACGGACTATCGTTTAGTCAAAGATCTTAACCCGATTTGTACCGGACGATGCTTCGCATCGCCGGGAGCAAATCGACCTCTTCCCGTCGGGGAGAGGTTAAACCTTACACGATCCCCGCCGCCACCTGCGCCGCGCAATCTTTCGAGGCTGTGCAAAGTATTGGCGCAGGCTTCCGCGACCTCGATGCCCTTGGTGGCGAAATGCTTGCGGAAGAACTCGTAGTGCACCGCACTCTCGTGGAATTGCTGCGGCGTCAGCACCGCCGAGAAGATCGGCACCTCGGTCTTGAGCTGCACGTCCATCAGCGCCTTGATCACGGTGTCGGCGACGAACTCATGGCGGTAGATGCCGCCATCGACCACCAGGCCCGCCGCAACGATCGCGGTGTAGCGCCGGGTCTTGGCCAGGAGCTGCGCGTGCAGCGGGATCTCGAACGAGCCCGGCACCTCGAACACATCGACCTGCGCGCGGGCGATATGGCGCGCCTCGATCTCGTCGAGGAACGCGATCCGGCATTCCTCGACCACCTCGCGATGCCAGGCCGATTGCACGAAGGCGACCCGCTGCGGCTTTACGAAACGCGGATGCGCCGCTACCGGCGGCGCGGCCGGGACATCGGGAGTTTGCGATATGGCTTGGGAAGTTTCTTGCGGGACTTGATCTTGCGCAATCTGAGCTTGGGAAACTTCAGGCTCTTGCAACATCTGATTCATGGCTTTCCTCTTTCAGGACCAGAATCAGGGCACACGGAACGAGACAGCCACGCGCAAACGCGCGAGACCTTTCGCAACCGTTCTCTTTCATCCGGACTTTAACCGTCGGCTTCGGAATCACACCGAATCTGCTGACCCTTCAATTCCTGGCGAAGACATCCCAGAGAAGAAGGCGCTCGCGGGCTTGGGCTTCGTCACCCTTACCGCCGGTGGGGAGTTTCACCCCGCCCTGAGAACATCGGCCGCCCGGAATGGACGACCTGACAGCAAATATGACCAAACCCCGGCACCCGGGCAAGCGGCTTCGGCATGGGGAAACAGCATGTCCCCATGCCGCGGAACAGGGCGGCTAAGCCGCGTTCTCGCCCGCCTTCATCAGCTCAAGGATCGCTTCGAGCCGCGCCACCACATCGCCTGTTTCCAGAAGTTGTTGCTTCCGCTCTATCCCGATCGGCAGCAAGGGGGCGATCGAGTCGGCCAAGCCGCCGGGCTCTTCGACGCTCGGCAGCCGGAAGCGGGCTTGCGGCCCCTGCGGCAACGCGGACAGATCGATCTTGGCCCATCGCTGATAGGCCTCGAGCACCGCGCGAAACAGGACCACGGCTTCCGCGGTGTGCCCGCGCGTCTGTTCGAGCGGCACGATTTCGGCGGCCAGACAATCTTGTCGGACCGGCCGCACGATGGCGGTGCGCTCGTGGCCGGACACGAACAGCTTGAGGGTTCCGTCCAGCAGCGTGGTCTTATGGATGACGCTCACCATCACGCCGACCTGATGGAGATCATCGATATCAGGATCGTCATCGGCCGCGCGCCGCTGCGTGAGCACGGCGATGCGGCCATCGGTGGCCGCGGCGCGCTCGATCGCGCGCCTGGTCTTTTCGCGCCCGACAAAGATCGGCACCACCATCTGCGGAAACACCACGATATCGCGCATCGGGATCACCGGGACGAAAGATCCGGCCGATATCGAAGATGGAGCGATCGTGGGCGTCGGCTGAACGGCGATCTGCTGGCTCGCCTGGATCTTCGCAGCCAGAAAATTCCAGTCGGGAAGACCGAAGGTTTTGGCAACCAGCTCAAGGCTTTCGCTGTGGGTAAGTGGGACGGATTTGGCTTTGAAGGCGTCACGCAGGGTTTGCGCCATGGCCTTGGCATCGCGGAAGTCGCGCATCGGATCATCCTCTGCTTGGCGAACGAGGAATGTCAGGCGCTTGCTTTACTGACTCGTTCGCTTGGGCAAAGGGTGCCGGAAGCGGCTCGATACGTTCACCTTACCCGCAAGGGGCGCAAGCGGCGGGTCGTATCCACCCTCTCAAAAATATGCGCCCGGCCAAAAGCCGCTGTCAATCGTCGCCCTTGAAATTAACCATTGAGGCGGTCCGGTGACAACCGAGGGGGACGCCGACCCCGCCGGACTCGGCCGGCGGGAAATCCGATTCCGGTTTGTTCTCATATTAATAACCATGACACGCGATGAGCTGTGGACGACGCGGGTTTGTCTTGTGGACGGATTCAGGGTGCGGTTGCGCGGATTCCGCAAATCACATCACTTGATCCTCGCAGGCCCCAAGGTGTTCGACAGTGTTCGGGGAATGCAGCCGGCAGCGGCGCGGATCCTTCAGCGCGTGCCGGATCTCCGCATGCGTATCAACACGATCAAGAACAAGGTCGAGACGGAAATGTCCCTCCTCGAAGGCATTATCGATTCCCGGAACAACCCGCTCGCGGTGGTCGAGGATATCGCGGCCGATAATAACTGGTCGTTCGAACGCTCCGGCGAAGACGAAGTGACGATCGTGTCCAAGGGCGACTGGACCGATTACCAGCTCTCCTTCACCTGGATGAACGAGATCGAGGCGCTGCATCTGGCCTGCGCCTTCGACATGAAGATTCCCGCGCCGCGCCGCGGCGAAGTGCAGCGGCTGATCGCCGCGATCAACGAGCAATTGTGGGTCGGCCATTTCGACATCTGGACCCATACCGGCATGATCATGTACCGGCAGGCGCTGGTGCTGCCGGGCGGCATCACCGCCTCGACCGCGCAATGCGAAATGCATGCTGGTCGGCGCCATCCATGCCTGCGAGCGCTATTATCCGGCGTTCCAGTTCGTGGTCTGGGCCGGCAAGACCGCCGAGGAAGCCATGAGCGCGGCGATGTTCGATACCGAGGGCGAGGCGTAGAGTTTCTTACGACGGGTGTTCCCGCACATTCGAGCGTCGTCCCGGCGAAGGCCGGGACCCATACGCCGTGTCGTCACTGTTCAGGCAATGGCGCTTGTGGCCTGTCCTTCGTTTCACTAGAAACGCCAGGGGTTATGGGTCCCGGCCTTCGCCGGGACGACGCAGGAATTTGTTTCGATGTCTTCGGCAACCACCGGCTCACTTAAATCCTTGCAAGGCACCATCGCGCTCGCCGGCGCGGGCAAGATGGGCGGCGCGATGCTGGCGGGCTGGCTGGCGGGCGGACTCGATGCCGAAACGCGCCGTGGTGATCGAGCCGCATCCGTCCGACGAGATCAAGGCGCTTGCCGCCAAGGGCGTTCGGCTCAATCCGCCGGCGAAAGACATCGGCGCCGATCGACACGCTGGTGGTCGCGCGTCAAGCCGCAGATGTTTCGCGAGGCCGGCGCTACGCTGAAAGCCGCTGGTCGCTTCGTCCACGCTGGTGGTGTCGATCATGGCCGGCGCCACCATCGCCTCGATCGCGGAAGTCTGCGGCGGCGCGGTGGTTCGCGCCATGCCGAACACGCCGGCCGCGATCGGCCGCGGCATCACCGTCGCGGTCGCGGCCAACAACGTCAGCGCCGCGCAGCGCGCGATCGCCGACGCGCTGTTGCGCGCGACCGGCTCGGTCGAATGGGTCGACGACGAGACGCTGATGGACGCGGTGACGGCGGTCTCCGGCTCGGGGCCGGCCTATGTTTTCCTGCTCGCCGAAGAACTGGCGCGCGCCGGCGTCGAAGCCGGCCTGCCGGAAGCGCTTGCCACCCGGCTGGCGCGCGAAACCGTCGCCGGCTCCGGCGAATTGCTGCATCGCTCGGAGGCTTCTTCGGCGACGCTGCGCCAGAACGTCACCTCGCCCGGCGGCACCACCGCCGCGGCGCTCGAAGTGCTGATGGGACCTGACGGCATGCAGCCGCTGTTGACCCGCGCGGTCGCCGCCGCGACCAGGCGCTCGAAGGAATTGGCGAAGTAAGTTTTTCGCGCGGCTTGCCACGCGCAGACCTCATCCTGAGGAGCCGCGCGCTCGCGCGGCGTCTCGAAGGATGGCTGCGGGCACCGTCTTCCCCCACCACAATCATCCGTCGAGACGCATCGCTAGCGCGATGCTCCTCAGGATGAGGCCGCTGCCGTGGCACGGCCTCATGGTGAGGAGGCGCGAAGCGCCGTCTCGAACCATGGCTCCGCATGCGGCGATCCGGCCTCAATTTGTCGGTCAGGCTCTCAGGATGAGGCTGCGGATGGCGGCGTTGCCAGAGGCTGACGAAAAGCCGGCGCTACTTCCCGCCCAACCGCGCGTCAAAGCTCGCGACTTTGACCAGGCCGCGGGCGTGGCGGCCGTCGCCGATGCGGCGTTTCTCGTCGAAGGCTTCGACTTCGAAGCGGATCACGCGGCGTTCGACCGCGACCACCTTCGCCGTGGTGCGCACCGTGCGCCGACCAGCGTGGCGGCGAGATGGCGGATATCGACCTCGGTGCCGACGGTGACCCAGCCCGGCGGCAAGACATGGACTCGATGGCGTCGCCGGACGCCATCTCCATTTCCAGGATCATCATCGGCGTCGCATAGACCATCGGCATATGCGGCACGAAATGCCCGACGGTGCGCTCCGGCGGCACCACCAGCGTGCGCTCGGCGCTCATGCCGACCTTGATGATGTCGCGTGCGTCCATGGGATGGCCCGGATGTTCGTCCCGTCGATTGCCGGGACACGCGACGTCGCGTGGAGCCGGAATCCGGAGATGATCAGCTCGACCTTCCAGGTTCACACATCCAACGCGGCTGTCGCCGATTTCGGACACGTGCGCCGGAATGACAGGTCGTTACTTCTTCGCCGCGGCGGCGCGTTCCACGAACGTCTTGCCGCCCTTCATCTTGTGATGCAGCGGCGCTTCGTTGATCTGGATCACGACCGCATCGGCATCGACGCCGAGGTTCTTCACCAGCGCCTGGGTGATGTCGCGCATCATGCCGGCCTTCTGTTCGTCGGTGCGGCCGGCGGCCATGCTCACGGTAATCTCAGGCATTTTGTTACTCCCTTTGCTCTTGCTGAAAACTCGGTCTTCATCCCGAGGCAGCGGCCGAAGGCCGCGTCTCGAAGGATGGTTCATTGTGCCCATGGTTCGAGACGGCGCAAGAGCGCCTCCTCACCATGAGGCATTCTAACTCCACTTCACGTCATGCCGCGCCAGCACTTCGCGCACTTTTGCGACCAGCTCGCCCTCGCCGCAGGAGAACTGCGCCGGGCGGGTTTCGCGCCATTCGGCGTTGGAGGCGATCGCGGCGGCCGCCTTGGCGCCCTCGATCAGATCCTTGATCTGCACCTCGCCGCGCGCCTTTTCGTCCGAGCCCTGGATGATCACGCAGGGCGAATTGCGGCGGTCGGCATATTTGAGCTGGTTGCCCATGTTCTTGGGATTGCCGAGATAAAGCTCGGCGCGAATGCCGGCGTTGCGCAACGCCGCGACCATCTTCTGATAATCGGCGACGCGATCGCGGTCGAACACGGTGACGACCACGGGACCGAACTCCGGCGTGGTGTCGATCTTGCCGAGCATCGTCAGCGCGGCCTGCAGCCGCGACACGCCGATGGAAAATCCGGTCGCCGGCACCGGCTCGCCGCGAAAGCGCGAGACCAGGCCGTCATAACGCCCGCCGCCGCCGACCGAGCCGAAGCGCACCGGGCGGCCTTTTTCGTCCTTGGTCTCGAGGGTCAGTTCTACTTCGTAGACCGGGCCGGTGTAATATTCGAGGCCGCGGACGACGGAAGGATCGATCCGGATGCGATCATCTTCGTAGCCGGATGCCGCGATCAAGTTTCTGCGATCTCTTCCAGTTCGTTGACACCGGCTCTGTGCCGAGTTTCGCTAACTTCGCCAGATAGGTCTCGGCATCGCGAAGCGATTGCTTCGTTTCACAGATCGTCGCGCTTGTTGCAGCGACGAACGCCAAAACGATATCGCGTCGGCAGATCGCTCGAGGCCGGCGCCTTTGGTGAAATCGCCCTTTCCTTCTTCGCCGCCGTCCCATCGTCCAGGGCCAAGCAACTTGCGAACTTCGTCGGCGGAAAATTTGTCGAGCTTGTCGATCGCCCGCAGCACCGTCAGCCGGCGTCCCGCATTCTCATCGCCGCCAAGCCCGATGCTCTCCATCACGCCATCGAGCACCTTGCGGTTATTCACCTTCACCACATAGCTGCCGCGGGGAATGCCGAGCGCTTCCATGGTGTCGGCCGCCATCATGCACATCTCGGCGTCGGCGGCGGGCGACGCGCTGCCCACCGTGTCGGCATCGAACTGCATGAACTGGCGGAAGCGGCCGGGGCCCGGCTTTTCGTTGCGGTAGACATAGCCGGCGCGATAGCTGCGATAGGGCTTCGGCAGACTGTGTCGAAATTCTCCGCGACGTAGCGCGCCAGCGGCGCGGTCAGATCGTAGCGCAGCGAGATCCACTGCTCGTCGTCGTCCTGGAACGAGAACACGCCCTCGTTGGGCCGGTCCTGATCGGGCAGGAATTTGCCGAGCGCGTCGGTGAATTCCATCGCCGGCGTTTCCACCGGCTCGAAGCCGTAGCGCTCATAGACTTCGCGGATTTTCTCGACCATCGCCCGCGTCGCCGCGATCGCGGCCGGGCCACGATCCTCCAGCCCGCGCGGCAGCCGGGCGCTCAGT
The DNA here is from genome assembly GCA_963845435.1 of uncultured Alphaproteobacteria bacterium. Classification (GTDB taxonomy): domain Bacteria; phylum Pseudomonadota; class Alphaproteobacteria; order Rhizobiales; family Xanthobacteraceae; genus Bradyrhizobium. Next base: position 295,013 of record CAWJSD010000004.1, on the reverse strand, counting down.
TTCTGCGGTTTTTTCGGTTTGTCGGCCATGGCGGTTGGTACCAGCCGAGAGGCGATGCGGCAACTTGTTCCCTTCTCCCCTTGCGGGAGAGGTGGATCGACGCCGCGCAGCGGCGGCGAGACGGATGAGGGGTAGCGGCGTCTCGTTCGCGGCTACCCCTCATCCGGCGCTTCGCGCCACCTCTCCCGCAAGGGGAGAAGGGAAGAGAGCCGTCTCACCGCTCAGAACACCTTGTCGATCCAGTTGTGCGGATCGGGCGCGCGGCCGTACTGGATGTCGACCAGCTTCTTGCGCATGCCCATCGCGACCGGGCCGGCGGCGCCGCCGCTGATCGAGAAAATCGCCGCTCGCCGAACACACCTTGCCGATCGGCGAGATCACCGCCGCGGTGCCGCAGGCGAAGGCCTCTTTCAGCTTGCCGCTGGCGGCGTCGGCGCGCCACTGGTCGATCGTGTAGGGCTCCTCGCGCACCGTGCGTGCCGGCATCCTTCGCCAGCGCGATGATCGAATCGCGGGTGATGCCGGGCAGGATGGTGCCGAGCGGCGGCGTCAGCAGCGAGCCGTCGTCGAACACGAAGAAGACGTTCATGCCGCCGAGTTCCTCGATGTAGCGGCGCTCGACCGCATCGAGGAACACCACCTGATCGCAGCCGTGATCGATCGCCTCGGCCTGCGCGCGCAGGCTGGCGGCGTAATTGCCGCCGCATTTGACGGCGCCGGTGCCGCCGATCGCGGCGCGGGTGTAGTTCTCCGACACCCAGATCGAGACCGGCGCGGGTCCGCCCTTGAAATAGGAGCCGACCGGCGAGGCGATGACCGCGAAGATGTATTCCGCCGACGGCTTCACGCCGAGGAATATCTCGCTCGCGATCATGAAGGGCCGCAGATAGAGACTGCCCTCGCCGCCCGGCATCCAGGCGCGATCGATGCGCACGAGCTGCTCGACCGCTTCGATGAACACCGGCTCCGGCAGCGGCGCCATCGCCATGCGATCGGCCGAATTCTGGAAGCGCCTGGCATTGGCGTCGGGGCGGAACAGGTTCACGCCGCCATCGTCGCGCTTGTAGGCCTTGAGGCCCTCGAAAATCTCCTGCGCGTAGTGCAGCACGGCCGCGGCCGGATCGAGCGGGAAATTGGCGCGGGATTCGACCCGCGCGCCATGCCAGCCCTTGCCCTGGCTGTAGCGGACCAGCGCCATGTGATCGGTGAAAACCCGGCCGAAGCCCGGATCGACCAGCTTCGCCGCGCGATCCTTGTCGGACGCCGGGTTGGCCGCCGGCTGGATTTCGAATTTCAGGCTGGCGCCCTTGGCCGCCGCCGGCACCGACGCGACTTCCCGAGCTTGCAGGGCTGACGTATCCAATGAAACTCCCATGGGCTTTCTCCCGGATTGCGGCGCTTCCGCGCACTTTGCGCCGTGGCGCGGTTTATGACGCCTGGGCCTGCCTGCGCCAGCCCAAAAGGGCCGGTTTCCGTCTGACATCCCTGAGGACATGCTTTTGCGGACGGCGGAAGTCCAGTATGTTTGCCGAAATGCCGCTCGACAATCGTACGGTTGACAAAATTCACGGCTGGCGCCGCCAAAACTCGAATTTCCTCGGCCCTGTCAGGCCTGCTGGAGCGCTCTCGCTTGGCCGCCTGTTGCGTACCCGCAGACGAAAACGACTTAATATTTCGCCGCGGCTGACAGTTTTGTAACATTGAACCCAAGATATGTCAATATGGCTGACATAAATTTCTCAGGCTCGTCGACCGCCCCTGATATCAAGGGGCCGGATCGTGCGCCTGCCCACTCCGGCGACCTGCGCTGGGACATCATCGAGCTGCTGTTCTTCGCCTATCGCGACTTTGTCGGCGATGCCGACAACGAACTGGAGGCTTTCGGGTTCGGCCGGGCGCATCACCGGGTGATGCATTTCGTCCACCGCTATCCCGGGCTGAAGGTCGCCGATCTGCTCGACGTGCTGCGCATCACCAAGCAGTCGCTGGGACGGGTGCTCAAGCAATTGCTCGACGAAGGGTATATCGTGCAGCGGACCGGCAACAACGACCGCCGGCAGCGCCTTCTTTTCGCCACCGCCAAGGGCGAGGCGCTGGTGGCGAAACTCGCGGGCCTGCAGACCGACCGGATCAACCGCGCGCTGGCTGACATCGAGCCCGGCCGGAATCGATACGGTGCAGCAGTTCCTGCGCGCCATGATCGATCGCGACGATCCGGACAAGGTGCTGGAAGCGATCTTCGGGGCTCGGGCGCATCAGCCAAACCACCGAGTAAATGCCGACGATACCGCAAGGCGTAAAAGAGTAGAGGCAAAGGATTTATGGCCCAGGCTGCAACCCTCGCGCAGGCATCCAAGCAACCGGCCGACGACGCGCCGCATCTGCTGCTGGTCGATGACGACCGCCGCATCCGCGATCTGCTGTCGCGCTTTCTGTCCGGCGAAGGCTATCGCGTCACCACCGCGATGAGCGCCAAGGACGCCCGCGCCAAACTGCTCGGCCTGCATTTCGACATGCTGATCCTCGACGTCATGATGCCCGGCGAAACCGGGTTCGATCTGGCGCGCTTCATCCGCACCTCCTCGTCGGTGCCGATCATCATGCTGACCGCGCGCCACGAAGCCGAAAGCCGGATCGAGGGCCTGCAGATCGGCGCCGACGATTACGTCGCCAAGCCGTTCGAGCCGCGCGAACTGGTGCTGCGGATCGGCAATATCCTCAAGCGCACCGCGCCGCCGCCGGTGGAGACGCTGGAGTTGATCGCGTTCGGCCCCTACGTCTATCATCTCGAGCGCGGCGAATTGCGCCAGGGCGACGAGGTCATTCACCTCACCGACCGCGAGCGCGACATGCTGCGCATTCTCGCGACCACGCCGGGCGAGACCGTGCCGCGCGGCGCGCTGACCGGCGGCGACGGCTCGGTCAACGAGCGCGCGGTCGACGTCCAGATCAACCGTCTGCGGCGCAAGATCGAGCGCGATCCGGCCAGTCCGCTGTTCCTGCAGGCGGTGCGCGGCATCGGCTATCGCCTGGTCGCCTCGCCATGAGCACGCATCGACACCGGCCTGACGTTCTGATCCGCACCGCGTCGCGGCGCGTCTCCGCGGTCAATGGCTGGATGGGCAACGCGTTCAAGGGCTGGATGCCGACCGGGCTCTATGCCCGCGCGCTGCTGATCATGATCGTGCCGATGGTGGTGCTGCAGTCGGTGGTGGCGTTCGTGTTCATGGAGCGGCACTGGAACACGGTCACGCGCCATCTGTCCGCCGCGGTGGTGCAGGACATCGCCGGACTGATCGACGTCTATAACGGCTATCCGCAGGACAAGGACCGCGCCCAGTTGCGGCGCATCGCCCAGCAGCGGCTCAATCTGGTGGTGGATTTCCTGCCCGGTCGGCGACATGCCGCCGCCCGGCCCGAAACCGTTCTTCTCGCTGCTCGACCAGTCGCTGTCGGTGCAGCTCGGCCGCCAGATCGGCCGGCCGTTCTGGATCGACACCGTCGGCAATTCCAACCTGGTCGAAATCCGCATTCAGCTCGACGACGCCGTGATGCGGATCTTCGCCCAGCGCAGCGCGGCCTATGCCTCGAATTCGGAGATCTTCCTGTTCTGGATGGTCGGCACGTCGTCGATCCTGCTGATCGTCGCGGTGCTGTTCCTGCGCAACCAGATCCGGCCGATCCTGCGGCTGGCCGACGCCGCCGAAAGCTTCGGCAAGGGCCGCGAGGCGCCGAACTTCCGTCCGCGCGGCGCGCGCGAGGTGCGCCGCGCCGCCGGCGCGTTCCTGGAAATGAAGGCGCGCATCGAGCGCTCGATCGAGCAGCGCACCGCGATGCTGGCCGGCGTCAGCCACGATCTGCGCACCATCCTGACCCGCTTCAAGCTCGAACTGGCGCTGATCGGCGACAGCCCCGAAGTCGAGGGCATGCGCAAGGATGTCGACGAAATGTCCGGCATGCTGGAGGCCTATCTGGCCTTCGCGCGCGGCGACAGCGGCGAGCAGGCGCAGCCGACCGACATGACCCAGGCGCTGGAGGAATTGCGCAGCGACGCCGAGCGCAACGGCCATGCCGCCACCGTCACGTTCCACGGCCTGCCGGTGGTCACGGTGAAGCCGGCCTCGTTCAAGCGCTGCCTCGGCAATCTGGTGTCGAACGCGGCGCGGCACGCCGACGCGATCGCGATCACCGGCCATCGCGATCACCGCTATCTGACCGTGACGATCGACGATGACGGTCCGGGCATTCCGCCCGACATGCGCGAGGAAGTGTTCAAGCCGTTCCTGCGGCTCGACGACGCCCGCAACCAGGACGAGGGCGGCACCGGCCTCGGCCTTGCGATCGCCCGCGACATCGCGCGCTCGCATGGCGGCGACATCACGCTCGGCGACAGCCCGATGGGCGGCCTGCGCGCCACGGTACGGATTCCGGTCTAGCGCAATCAGGCGTAAGGCGTGCCTGCCATTGCCGCCTTGAGGCCGATCGTCCCCTGATCGATCAGTGCCAGAAAGGCGGCTTGCGCTTGCTGGCTGTCGCCGCCTTGTCGAATGATCCGGTGCGCTTCGACGAAGGCCACGGTCCATGTCGCCAGCAGCATTCCGGCCGCCAGACGCGCATCGAGATCTTCAGGCTCTCGCCCCACACATTCGGCCAATCCCACGGTTACGACGTGCGCGAGTTCGTCGCGTATCGCCCGGGCGCGGGCCTTGAGGGTTTCGCTGGCCTCGACCGTCTCGATGAACCGCTGGCTTCTGGCAGAGAATTCGACGAACGGGCGCCGTTCGGCAATCAGCCGATGCGCCAGCAGGCGCAACGTCTCGACCGGCGCGTCGCCGGGCTCGTGCCGCCGCAGGGCGTCACGCAGGACCTCGCGGCCTTCCTCGTCGAGATCGAAGAACATGTCCTCCTTGCGGGGGAAATGGTTGAACACCGTCATCCGTCCAACGTCGGCGGCGGCCGCGATTTCGTCCACCGTGACGTGGTCGAAGCCCCGCTCAAGGAACAAAAGCGTGGCGACGTTGGAGATGCCTTGTCGCGTCACAAGGCGTTTGCGCGAGCGGCGGTCGGGTAGCTGCGACATACGCCTGCCTATACCACATTCGTATACTGAGTACATATTTTTGCTTGACAGATCGCACACCTCGACGTTCATGTACTTAGTATATTTTGGGAGTTGGTATATGAAAAACCAGACAGATGTTGTCGTGGTGGGTGCCGGCCCGGTTGGACTTCTGACCGCGATCGAACTGACCTTGGCCGGCGCGCAGGTTCTCGTGCTGGAGCGACTGGCCACCCCAAGCACCATCCTGAAGGCTGGAGGGGTCGGACCTCTCGGCGCCGAAGCGTTGCAGAGGCGCGGGATGGCCCCGGCGATTGCGGCCGCGGAGGCGCGCAGCTTCGCGGCGATGCAGAAATCCGCCGGGCAGAACGGACCGGGCCTGCGCGGTCGCGGCGGCAAATATAGCGGTCATTTCGCGGGCCTGATCCTGATCCGGAGCGACGCACAAGCGCAGCCGGAGCGCCGTAGCAGCCTGGTCGATCAGCAGGCGATCGAGGCCATGCTGGGCGACCGTGCCGACGCGCTCGGAATTGAAATCCGCCGCGGATGCGACGTGAAGGGTCTCGTGCAACAGGCGGACGGCGTCGACGTCGAATGGGGCACGGCATCCGGCGAGGGCGGCCACATCCGCTGTGGCTGGCTGGTCGGTTGCGATGGTGGACGCAGCGCGGTTCGTAAAATGGCCGGTTTTGCATTTCCCGGCTGCGACCCGACCTTGACCATGTTCCAGGCGCTCGCCGAGGTCGACCATCCCGAGCGCCTGTTGCCGCCAGGCTTTCGCTACACATCAAGCGGGATGTTCGGATCCCTGCTGGGCCGGCTCTTCATGATGGACTTCAGCGGACCGCCGAAAGACCGGCACGCGCCGGTGACCCATCAGGAGTTCGAAACCGTGTTGCGCCGGGTCAGCGGCGAAGACGTCCGCGTTACGACGTTCGCGAACGCCAACCGATGGACCGACAACACACGGCTGGTCGACACCTATCGCCAGGGCCGGGTCCTGTTGGCCGGTGACGCCGCGCACATCCATTCGCCGTTCGGGGGTCAGGGCCTGAGCCTCGGGCTTTCGGACGCGGCAAACCTCGGCTGGAAGCTTGCCGCGGTGATCAGCGGCGACATGCCTGACGGCCTGCTCGAGACCTACACCGCGGAGCGGCGGCCGGTCGCCGAAGCCGTTCTGGCCAACACCCTGGCCCAGACCGCGATCATGCGGCCCGACCCACAATCGGGAGCGATGCGCGAGATCGTGGCGAAGCTGATGGAATTCGACGACGCCAACCGCTTCTTCGGCGAGATGATCAAGGGGCTTTCCGTCCGCTACGATCTCGGCTCGGAGCAGGACGAAGTCGGACGGCTGATCGGCGACCGAACGATCCACCAAGGCGATGCGGACGTCTCGCTGTTCGACCTCATGCAGGACGGCGAAGGCGTTTTGCTTGACGCCTCGACCGACGGAAAAGCTTCCAGGGTCGTTGCGGCCCGCGCACGCCGCATACGTTGCATCGCTGTCGATCACGGACCTTCGATGTTGATACGCCCCGACGCGTGCATTGCGTGGGCCGGCGAGCAGGACAGCACCGACGGATTGGAAGAAGCGCTCCGTCGCTGGTTCGTCCCGACACGCTCCGGCGAGCGCGCAGGCGAGGCTCTCCCTCGCCCCGCGCTTGCGAGGAGAGGTTAAGAAGGAGCACTGCTACCGCAGACGCTACTTCGCCTTCGGCAGCAGCGCCTTCAGCTTGTCCATGTCGTGCAGATTGATCTTCATGCCGCCGGGCATCACGATATCGCCGGGCTTTTGATCGGGCTTGCAGGCGCCGAGCCATTTCGCCTCGATCGTGGTGACATGGTCACCGTTCATGGCCGCGATCGGCCCGCCTTCGCTATGCGATGTGCTCTTGACGGTGTAGCCGGAATTGAAGTCGCCGACGATCTCGCCGTGCGAGGTGATCGTCGCACCAGCCATGCTGCAGACGGAATTGCTGACATAGCCGGTCGCGGTCTTGACGATGTCCTTTTTCGAACAGGCTTCCTTGGACATCGGCGAGAACGCCGTGCTCATCTCCTTGTCGGTGCTCTCGTCGGTGCATTGCTGCATCGTCATCTCCGGCATCGGCGAGCCGGCGCGCACCACCTTCATTTCCCACAGGCCGGCCTTGCGAATCGGCAACTCGTCCGCGGCCGCCCGCCCGGTCGGGGACAACGCCAGCAGGCAGCAGGACGCCAAGGCAAATGACAGAAACCGCTGGATCATCATCAGCGTGTTTTCCTCTAAAGAAGGCCGGATCCACGATTGGTCCGGCCCGTCTCGATGCAGCGGAAATGCGGCGTTTGTCAGTAACGCGCGCGCAGCGGCCGGTCGGCCGAGGCGTAAGGCAGCCAACGGCAGGCGAACGAGATGTAACCGCCGTAGCGGGCGTCCACGGCGAGGAATTTCACCACCTTGCCGTAGGAGGCGCAGTGGGCGATCGCCAGCGAACGGATGTCGGTGGTGCCGGTCATCGGATAGGCAATGATGCCGCCGGTGTCATTGCCCTTGAACGGCGGCACGGTGTCGGCCCGGGCCGGCGCTAACGCCAGCATCCCGCTGACGGCGGATAACGCAACCATGGCCCCAATCATTCGCATCGCAGACTCCATTTGATTACGTCACCTTAGAGCGCATCCGCGGCCATGAAAAGAACGGCGGCCGCCTGGCCGTGGAGTTATCAGCAGGTGTTGCCGCGTTGCACTTGATTTCGTTCCGGCTTCACGGCACCGTCCGCGTCTTGAGATCATTCGGCGGATTGCCCATGCACGACCACGTTACGTCAGCGAACAAGCCCGGCCGCCGCATCGGCCTTGCTGCGGCCCTCGGTATTCTGGGAGTGCTGGCGTTGGGGCAGACCGCCGAAGCGGCAAACCCGTTCGAGATGAATTTCTGGCTGTCCGGTCCGAAATATGACGGCCGGGTCGCGCCCTGTGAGGCCGCTCTGCCGACCATCACCTCGCAATTCCATGAAAAGGAAAGCACCTTCTGGAATTCCGACCTGCAAATCACCGGTTTTGGCGCGATTCGTGAAGTCACGTTCCGGCCCTGGCAGTCCGACAATATTCCGCGCCGCTATTGCAGCGCCGAGGCCATGATCAGCGACGGCAAGCCGCGCAAGGTGCAGTACTCGATCATCGAGGATGGCGGCTTTGCCAGCATCGGCCAGGGCGTCGAATGGTGCGTCACCGGGCTCGATCGCAACTGGGCCTACAATCCCGCCTGCCGGGCCGCGAAGCAGTAAGATTCCCTGCTCCTTTTTGATCCGGTAGCGAGCCAATTGCAGCCGGATCAATTTTTGTTCTTGAAATGTTCCATTGGCCTGCTAGGCTCCGAACAGCTTGAACAGGTATTTGGGTATGGAGCCTTGCGATGAGTGACGTTTCGCGAAACTGGATTTCGGGACTGATTCTCGGCGGTGCGCTGGCAATCGCCTCGCTGGCCGGGATCAACGACGCCTCCGCGCAAGACCGCCGTCAGAACACGCCCGGCGAGTTCGATTATTACGTGCTGTCGCTGTCCTGGTCGCCCTCATTCTGCGAGGAGGCCGAGGAGCGCGGCGGCGGCGGACGATCGCAGCAGGCGCAATGCGGCGGGCGGCCGTTTTCCTTCGTCGTGCATGGGCTGTGGCCGCAATATGAGCACGGCTTTCCCGAATATTGCCAGCGCCCCTCGCCGCGGCTCGACCGCAACATCATGACGTCGATGCTCGATCTGATGCCGGCGCCCGGCCTGATCTACAACGAATGGGACAAGCACGGCACCTGCTCCGGCCTAGACCAGCAGGTCTATTTCGAGACCATCCGCAAGGCCCGCGCCGCGGTGAAAATCCCGGACGAATATCTCCAGCTCTCCGAAGCCAAATCGGTCGCGCCGTCGGACATCGAGGCCGCCTTCGTCAAGGCCAATCCCGGCCTGACCACTTCGGCGATGGGCGTGACCTGCAACCGGACCCGCCTCAGCGAAGTGCGGATCTGCCTCAGCAAGGACCTGCAATTCCGCCCCTGCGAGGAAATCGAAAGCCGCAGTTGCCGCCGCGACCAGGTACAGATGCCGCCGATGCGGGGCGGGTAATTTTTTTCTCCGTCATGCCCGGACTCGTCCCGGGCATCCACGCCTTGCTTTCTTTGCGGCGGAGAACGTGGATGACCGGGACAAGCCCGGTCACGACGAGTAGAAGTCCCCCATGAACTACCGACACGCCTTTCACGCCGGCAACTTCGCCGATGTCATCAAGCACATCGTGCTGGTGCGCATCCTGACCTATCTGCAGGAAAAACCGGCGGCGTTTCGGGTGATCGACAGCCACGCCGGCGCCGGGGTCTATGATCTGACCGGCAACGAAGCCCAGCGCAGCGGCGAATGGCTGACCGGGATCGCGCGGGTGATGCAGGCAAGGTTTTCGGAAGCCGCGCTGCCGTTGGTGGCGCCGTATCTCGACATTGTCAGGGCCTTCAATCCGCCGGCCGAATTGAAGGCCTATCCCGGATCGCCGCTGATCGCGCGCGCGCTGATGCGGCCGCAGGACCGCCTCACCGCCTGCGAAGTCGAACCGAAAGCCCGCAAGCATCTGATCGAAGCGCTGCGCCGCGACACCCAGGCCCGGGTGGTCGATCTCGACGGCTGGACGGCGCTGCCGGCGTTCGTGCCGCCGAACGAGCGCCGCGGCCTGGTGGTGATCGATCCGCCTTACGAGGCCAAGGACGAATTCGCCCGGATCGCCGACGGCTTTTCGAGCGCCTTCGCAAAATGGCCGACCGGCGTCTATCTGCTCTGGTATCCGGCGAAAAGCCGCCGCGCCACCGACGAACTGGCGCGGCATGTCACGGACGTCGCGGCCAGCGGCCCCTCGCCGGCTAAATGCCTGCGGCTGGAATTCAGCGTCGCGCCGCAGACCGCCGACGGCGCGCTGGTTTCGGCCGGTATCTTATTGGTCAATCCGCCATGGATGCTGGCCAGCGAACTCAAGACCATCCTGCCTGAGCTGGAGAAGCCGCTCGGCCAGGGCGGCGCCGGCCGCTTCCGGCTCGAAGTGCCGAAAGCCTAGTCGAGACACGCGGTCGCAGCCATCGGCCGGCGAAAGTGCGATTTGAATCGTAGGCAACCTATGGAAATTCGTATTATGCTCGTCCCATAGGGACTGGCTTTACGTTCCGCTTCCGCGAATGGTAGCGGCGGAGTGATTGGGCCTCTAACAACTTCAAGACGGATCGGCGCCCTCGCCTAATCCGCAACCTGGTGGCCAAGCTTCCGGCAGCGACTGCCCGGTCCGGCCGATACGCGCGTCGCGTAACGGCGGAAGCAGGGGAATTTCCCGATGGCCATGACGGGAATAGTCAAGTTCTTCAACGCTGAACGCGGCTATGGTTTCATCAAGCCCGATGACGGCGGCCGCGACGTGTTCGTTCACGTCACCGCGGTCGAACGCGCCGGCTTGAAGGATCTGGCCGAAGGCGCGCGCATCACCTTCGAGGTCGAGCCCGACAAGAAAGGCAAGGGCCCAAAGGCGGTCAATCTGGTGATTTCACAATAGGGCGTTTTCGAGCGAAGTGATCGCCGGTTCGCGCGACGCGTTTCGCTCGGCCAAAAAAATCCCGGCCACAAGGGCCGGGAGGTTGGTAACGCGTGGTCTTCTTTGGTTGAGCTCAGAAATGATAATTCACGCCGGCGCGAACCAGGCCGAAGTCATAGCCGTTGGAGACGCCGGTGATGCTGAAGCGCTGGTCCGACAGATCGACATAGAGATATTCGACCTTGGCGCTCCAGTTCGGACGACAGCCCGAATTCAGCGCCGACGCCCGCGGTCCAGCCCGCATTGGTGTGGGATTCCGACAGCCCGAAGGTTTCGGCCTGCAACTCTCCGAACGCCAGACCGGCGGTGCCGTAGAACAGGATATTGTTGAAGGCATAGCCGATCCGGCCGCGTATCGTGCCGAACCACGGATTGGAAAATTTGTACGGCGCGAACGTATCCTCGGCGCCGGTCGCCTGCAGATCGCCTTCGATGCCGAACACCACCGGACTGGCCAACTGCCAGTTATAGCCGCCCTGCACGCCGCCCGAGATCCCCGACGGCTGCGGCAAGGCATTGTCGACCGAGCCCCAGGCATAGCCGATATTGCCGCCGATATAGGGGCCGGCCCAGCTCCAGGCATTGAGCGGCTGGTAGACGGTGTATGGCGCGCGCGGCGGTTGGTATCCGAGATCGGCGGCCTGCGCCGAGGTCGTGTAACCGGCGGCAACCAGGGCGGCGGCACCCCAAAGCATCTTGTTACGCATGACTCAAACTCCCCACTCAACTACCGTAATGGACTATTCGCACCGCCGAGCGAGGCCGGATGGTTACGGAATTCCATCCTTGACTGATAAGGTTTATCGATAGTTTTAAGTTAAGCGCTTGTTAACGCCCGTCTTCCGCCGATTCGCATTGTTAACAATGCGTTACCGGGCAATCCTCACGTTGCTCGGTGATCGCTGGCGATAGCCCGCCGAAGCGCTTATTTTGGCCGGATGGATCACGACTCGACCGACAGCCCCAGGGACCTCAGCGAACCGGCAACCGAACAGCCCGACGCGCAGGTCGCGCAGTCCAGTTCCGATTCGGCTGCCCTGCCGCCGGACTCCCTCCCTCAGGATTTGCCGCCGCAGACGATTGCCGGCGGCGACACCGACCCCGCGACCTCGGCAGCCGAGGACGACGACGAGGCGCTGCCCGAAATTCCGGACGACCCGGAAGATGCCGCCGAGGCGATCCCGGAAGGCCGGCTCGCGGTCGGCCATGCCGCGATCGAGAACGCGATGCGGCTGGCGCCGACCTCGCCCGGCGTCTACCGCATGCTCAATGCCGCCAGCGACGTGCTCTATGTCGGCAAGGCCAAGAACGTCCGCAAGCGGCTGTCGTCCTATGCCCGGGTCTCGGCGCCGCAGCCGGCGCGCATCCTGCGCATGATCGCGGCCACCGTCACCGTCGAGATCATCTCGACCACGACCGAAACCGAAGCGCTGCTGCTCGAAGCCAACCTGATCAAGCAGCTGCGGCCGCGCTTCAACGTGCAACTGCGCGACGACAAATCGTTTCCCTATATTCTGATCACCGGGCGATCACTGGGCGCCGCAGATCCTCAAGCATCGCGGCGCGCAATCGCGGCCCGGGCCGTTATTTCGGGCCGTTCGCCTCGGCCGGCGCGGTCAATCGCACCATCACGGCGCTGCAGCGCGCCTTCCTGATCCGCTCCTGCACCGACGGCTTCTTCGAAAGCCGCACCCGGCCCTGCCTGCTCTATCAAATCCGCCGCTGCTCCGGCCCCTGCACCGGCGAGATCGATTTTCCCGGCTATACCGAGCTGGTGCGCGAGGCCAGCGACTTCCTGTCCGGCCGCAGCCATCTGGTGAAACAGCAACTGGCCGGCGAGATGGAGAAGGCCTCGGCCGAACTCGAATTCGAGACCGCGGCGCTTTATCGCGACCGCCTCGCGGCGCTGTCGGCGATCCAGTCGCAGCAGGGCATCAATCCGCGCACCGTGGAAGAAGCCGACGTGTTCGCCATCCATCAGGAGGGCGGCTATTCCTGCGTCGAGGTGTTCTTCTTCCGCACCGGCCAGAACTGGGGCAACCGCGCCTATTTCCCGCGCGCGGAGAAATCGTTCACGCCGGAAGAAGTGCTGGCCTCGTTCCTGGCGCAGTTCTACGACGACAAGCCGCCGCCGAAACTGATCCTGCTGTCGCACGAGATCGAGGAAGCCGAGCTGCTGGCCGACGCGCTGTCGGTCAAGGCCGGCTTCAAGGTCGAAGTCTCGACGCCCAAGCGCGGCGAGAAGAAGGAACTGGTCACCCATGCGCTGACCAATGCGCGCGAGGCGCTCGGCCGCAAGCTCGCCGATACCGCGACCCAGAGCCGGCTGCTGCAGGGCATGGTCGACGACGCTCGGCCTGCCGCAGCCGCCGCAGCGGATCGAGGTCTACGACAACAGCCACATCCAGGGCACCAACGCGGTCGGCGCCATGATCGTGGCCGGACCGGACGGCTTCATCAAAAACCAGTACCGCAAGTTCAACATCAAGTCCGAGGGCCTGACGCCGGGCGACGATTACGCGATGATGCGCGAGGTGCTGCAGCGGCGCTTCAAGCGGCTGATGGCGCCGCCGCGAGGGCGACGCCGCAAAGCCAAGGCCGACGACGATTCGTTTCCGCAATGGCCCGACCTCGTCATCATCGACGGCGGCCGCGGCCAGCTCAACGCGGTCAGGGAAATCTTCGAGGGACTCGGGCTGACGCAGGTGTCGCTGCTGGCGGTCGCCAAGGGTCCGGACCGCGACGCCGGCCGCGAGACCCTGTTCATGCCGGACCGCGAGGCGATCAAGCTCGAGCCGCGCGATCCGGTGCTGTATTTCATCCAGCGGCTGCGCGACGAGGCGCATCGCTTCGTGATCGGCTCGCACCGCAAGCTGCGCAAAAAGGACATCCGCGAGGCCGGCCTGCAGGAAATTCCGGGCATCGGCCCGTCGCGGAAACGGGCCTTGCTGCATCATTTTGGAACGCTGAAGGAGATCGAGCGGGCCTCGATCGCCGATCTCGGCAAGGTTCCGGGCGTCAGCGCCGAAAGCGCCCGCAAGATTTTCGAGTTTTTCCACGCCCAAGCTAATTAAACCCGAATCGGCCGTTAAATTTGCGTCATCTCCCACCGATCATGTAGTGCCTACGGTTGACGTCATTGCTTCAGCGGTATTGGTAAGACGAATGAACATCGCGACCACCAAGGGGCCGGCCAAGGATCAGGTCACGGGCCAGACCCATGAACCGGACACCGGTCTGGTGAAGGAAAAGGCAAAGCGGCCGCCCAAGAGCTGTCCCTGCCGAATATCCTGACCTACGCCCGGATCGCCGCGATCCCGGTGGTGGTCGGCTGCGTCTACTGGGAATCGATCATGGACGGCCCGCTCTGGCTGCGCTGGATCGCGCTGGCGGTGTTCATCGCCGCCGGGGTCACCGATTACCTCGACGGCTATTATGCGCGGATCTGGGACCAGCAGTCCGCCTTCGGCCGGATGCTCGACCCGATCGCCGACAAGCTCCTGGTCGCCTCCTGCCTGCTGATGCTGGCGGCGGACAACAGCATCCATGGCTGGACGCTGTGGGCCGCGATCGTGATCCTGTGCCGCGAAATCCTGGTGTCGGGCCTGCGGGAATATCTCGCCGCCTTGCGCGTCAGCGTACCCGTCACCAAGCTGGCCAAATGGAAGACCACGCTGCAATTGGTCGCGATCGGCTTTCTGATCGCGGGCGAGGCCGGCGAACAGATCCTGCCCTCGACCACCTTGATCGGCATCGTGCTGCTATGGATCTCGGCGATGTTCACGATCTACACCGGCTGGGATTATTTCCGCGCCGGCATTCACCATCTCATCGAGGAAGATGAGGCATGAAGACTGAAATATTTCGCATGGGTGCGCGAGCGTATCGGCAAGGCCGAGGAGACCGTCGAGCCGCCGGCGGAGGTGCGCACCGTCGACGATCTGATCGGCTGGCTGGCCCAGCGCGGCGACGGCTACGCCCACGCTTTTGAGACGCCGCGGGTGATCCGCGCCGCGATCGACCACGCCCATGTCAAACCGGATGCGATGATCTCGGGCGCCCGCGAGATCGCGTTCTTTCCGCCGATGACCGGCGGTTAGATCCAGCTCATGGCGGCCGCCGTCACCATCCGCATTCAGGAAGCCGATTTCGACATCGCGCGGGAGATCGCGGCGCTGACGCAGCGGCCGCACCGATATCGGCGCGGTGGTGAGCTTTTCCGGCATCTGCCGCGGCAGCGAAAGCGGCGAACCGATCGCCGCGCTGACGCTCGAACATTATCCCGGCATGGCGGAAGCCGAAATCGGCCGGCATGCCGAAGAAGCGATGGCGCGCTGGCCGCTGACGGGCCTGACCGTCATTCACCGCGTCGGCCGCATCACGCCGGGCGAGAACATCGTGCTGGTGGTGACGGCGTCGGCGCACCGGCAGGCGGCGTTCGAAGCGGCGGAATTCCTGATGGATTATCTGAAGGCCAACGCGCCGTTCTGGAAGAGCGAGGAAAGCGCCAAGGGCAACGAGCTGGATCGAGGCCCGCGATCACGACGACGCGGCGGCCGCGCGCTGGACCAAATCCTGATGGCCAAAAGCAAGCAAGGCCGTGAAGCAATCGGCCAAACGCGGCCGCGCCCGGATCGAAAACCGCCGAAGGTCGCGCCCGGCGAATTGCTGACGCTGCTCGATTTCGTCCGCTATGCGGTCAGCCGCTTCATCGAGGCCGATCTGATGTTCGCGCACGGCACCACCGATCCCGTGGCCGAAGCCGCCTTTCTGGTGTGCGAAACGCTTCATCTGCATCCCGACCAGTTCGAGAGCTTTGCGACCGCGCGGGTGACCGTCGGCGGAAGGCAAGCGGATCCTCGACGTCATCGCTCGCCGCGTCGCCACGCGCAAACCGGCCGCCTATCTCGTCAACAAGATCTACATGCGCGGCCTGCCGTTCTATGTCGACGAACGCACCATCGTGCCGCGCTCCTTCATCGGCGAATTGCTGGACTCGCATTTCGGCGGCAACGATGACGAAGAAGCGCGGTCGCTGATCGACGATCCCCTGGCGGTGGAAACCGTGCTCGACCTCTGCACCGGATCGGGATGCCTTGCGATCCTCGCGGCGCAGAATTTTCCCAATGCGCGAGATCGACGCGGTCGATATCTCGAAGGACGCCCTCGCCGTCGCCGCGCGCAACGTCGCCGATTACGGCCTCGAGGACCGGGTCAGCTTGCACCGGGGCGACCTGTTCAAGCCGCTCGCCGGCAACCGCTACGATCTGATCATTTCCAATCCGCCCTATGTCGATGCCGAGGGCATGGCGGCGCTGCCGCGCGAATGCCGCGCCGAGCCCGCAACTCGCCTTCGACGGCGGCGCCGATGGGCTCGACGATCATCAGCCGCATCCTCAAGCGAGGCCAAGCGGCATCTGACCCCGCAGGGCGGGCTGTTGTGCGAGATCGGCCGCGGCCGCGAACACGCTCGAAGCGGCATTCCCGGAACTGCCGCTGTTGTGGCTCGACACCGAGGATTCCGACGGCGAGGTGTTCTGGATCGCCGCGGCCGACCTCTGAGCCGGCCTCGATGCCCGCAAAACGGCCGGATTGAACGCAATTGTGGCTGTGATCGGCGTTCCCGTACCGCATTGAAGCTGATAGCTTGCCGTCCCAATCGCCGTATCCTGAAACACAAGAGGCCGCCATGCTCGACAAGAGTCCCGCCACCGCCACCGTCAATGTGCCCAACGACCTTGCCGCGCACTGGATGCCGTTCACCGCCAACCGCGCCTTCAAGAAAGCGCCGCGGCTGCTCGCCGGCGCCAAGGACATGCACTACATCACCGTCGACGGCCGCAAGATCATCGACGCCGCCGCGGGCATGTGGTGCTGCAATGCCGGCCACGGCCGCACCCAGATCGCCGCGGCGATCGCCAAGCAGGCCGAGACGCTCGACTACGCGCCGCCGTTCCAGTTCGGCATCCCGCAGGCGTTCGAGCTCGCCAGCCGTATCGCCGATCTGGCGCCCGACGGCCTCGACCATGTGTTCTTCTGCAATTCCGGCTCGGAAGCCGCCGACACCGCGCTCAAGATCGCGCTGGCCTATCACCAGCTCAACGGCCAGGGCACCCGCACCCGCCTGATCGGCCGCGAGCGCGGCTATCACGGCGTCGGCTTCGGCGGAACTTCGGTCGGCGGCATCGTCAATAACCGCAAGATGTTCGGCACGCTGCTGTCGGGCGTCGATCATCTGCCGCACACCTACGATCGCGACAAGCAGGCCTTCACCAAGGGCGAGCCGGAATACGGCGCGCATTTCGCCGACGAGCTGGAGCGGCTGGTCAATCTGCACGGCGCCTCCACCATCGCCGCCGTGATCGTCGAGCCGATGGCCGGATCGACCGGCGTGCTGCCGGCGCCGAAGGGCTATCTCAAGCGGCTGCGCGAGATCACCCAGAAGCACGGCATTCTTCTGATTTTCGACGAAGTCATCACCGGCTACGGCCGGCTCGGCTTCGCCTTTGCCGCCGAGCGCTACGGCGTGCTGCCTGACATGCTGACCTTCGCCAAGGGCATCACCAACGGCGCCGCGCCGATGGGCGGCGTGCTGGTGCGCGACACCATCCACGATGCGTTCATGAGCGGCCCGGAGCACGCGGTGGAATTGACCCACGGCTACACTTATTCCGCGCATCCGATCGCCTGCGCCGCGGCGCTGGCGACGCTCGACATCTATCGCGACGAGAAGCTGTTCGAGCGCGCCCACAAGCTCGAGCCGAAATTCGCCGACGCGGTGATGTCGCTGAAGGGCGAGCCGAACGTCGTGGACATCCGCACCATCGGCCTGACCGCTGGCATCGACCTTGCGCCGATCGCAGATTTGCCGGGCAAGCGCGGCTTCGACGGCGCTCGACCAGCGCCTTCCACGACAACGATCTGATGCTGCGCGTCGCCGGCGACACCCTGGCGCTGACCCCGCCCTTGATCGTCAGCGAGGACCAGATCGGCGAAATCGTCGAGAAGCTCGCCAAGGTGATCCGCGCGGTCGGGTGAGGCATTGTCCTCGTAACCCGGACGCGGTACAGCGCCTCTCGCGCTGCTCCGCAGAGCCGGGATCTGCTTCAAAGAAATGGGGCCCGGTTCAGCAGCGCATCACTTCGTGCTGCGCTTCGCTCGGGGCACGATAACCTGCTCTCGCAGGAACATTCGATACCACCGCACGTTCTTCCCCGGCGAGGACATATCGTCCTCGCCAGTTGAGGAATCGCGGTCATGCTCGCACCTTCGGGCGATTTACTGCGTGCCGGGCTTGGGCTCAAGATCAATCAGGTGAAGCGGGCGACGCAGTCTTATCTGCGCGACCGTACCAGTCAGGCCTACCGGCACCGTGACATCCTACGCGGTCGCGGCCGGGCTGTTCGCGACGTCGGGCGTTTTTCTGATTGCCGCCGTGTTCGTCGGCCTCATCGCGCTGTTTCGCTGGATCGAAATTCAGATACGGAATGTTCTGGGGATTTGGCGCGGTCGGTGGGCTGCTGCTCGCGATCGCAATCGTCTGCGCCGCAATGGCCGCGAGTCGGCTCAACCGCAAGCCACCGCATTTTCCGACATTGACCAGCCGGCTGCGCGTCGCGGTCACCGCCAATCCGCTGAAGGCCGACCCGACCGATGCGATGCAGGCGCGGGCCGCGGCCTTGATGCCGGCTTCCGATCGTTCCGGTTCGGGCCGCGTCAAGCCGCTGACCGCGCCGCTCGGCGAGAACCGCCCGGTTCAGGCCGGACTGATCCTGGCCGCGACCTTGCTGGGCTGGGTCGCGGTGCGCCGCAAGAACCAGAAGCGCGAAATGGGCGCGTGACATGTCCGGCCGGCGATCCGAGGCCAACGACAATCTGCTGTTGATCGCCGCGACGGCGATCGCCGTGTTGGCCCTGCAACGCCTTTTCGAACGGCAACCTCGGCAGCCGGCTTTGTCCCCCACCGAGTGCCCGGCCACCACTCCGTTGAGCGAGCCGCTGGTTTCGACGGACGCCCTCAGCCGTGAACTTTCGCATCCCGATCATGGCCGACTTTCGCGCCATCCGTTTCAGATTCCGTGGCAAGGCTGGAAGGACATGCTGTGGCGCACCTATGTGCGGACCAATGACGACCGGCTGCTCGCGACCGCCGCCGGCGTCGTGTTTTTCGGCCTGCTCGCGGTGTTTCCGGCGATCACTGCACTGGTGTCGTGCTATGGCCTGTTCGCCGATCCGTCGACCATCAGTACCAATCTGCAGAACCTGGCGCTGATGCTGCCGGATGGCTCGTTCCAGATCGTGCAGGACCAGATCGGCCGGGTGCTGTCGAAGGGCCACACGGCGCTCGGCCTCACCTTCCTGTTCGGCCTCGCGTTGGCGCTCTGGAGCGCCAATGCCGGGGTCAAGGCCGTGATCGACGCCCTCAACGTGGTCTATGAGGAACGCGAGAAACGCAGCTTCATCCGGTTGAATTTGCTCTCGCTGGCCTTCACCACCGGGGCATCGCCGCGCTGCTGTTGATGGTCAGCGCGGTGGTCGCGCTGCCGCTGGTGCTCGGCCATGTCGGGCTCGCGCCGCAAAGCAAGTTGATCGTCAGCCTGAGCCGATGGCCGCTATTGCTGGTGATCCTGCTCGCCGCGCTCGCGGTACTCTATCGGTTCGGGCCGAGCCGCCGGCCGGCGCGCTGGCAATGGCTCGGTGTCGGCACCGTGGTGGCGACATTGCTGTGGATCGCCGGCTCCTCGCTATTGTCCTGGTATCTGTCGAATTTCGGCAATTACAACGCCACATACGGTTCGCTCGGCGCGGCGATCGGCCTGATGATGTGGATGTGGATGTCGGCGATCATCGTGTTGTGCGGGGCCGAATTGAATTCCGAAATCGAACACCAGACGGCGCTCGACACGACTGTCGGCGCGCCCAAGCCGCTCGGCCGCCGCGGCGCCAGGATGGCCGACACGCTGGGCATTATGGTTCCGGGCGTGCCCGAAGAACACTAGCCTTCCGAATCAAACTTGGTGATAAGCTTACCTCCGCCGGGTGGGGCGAAACGGCAGTGCTTGCACAGGTTTTCGCGTTTTCCCGGCGCAGGCGACCAGCGATTCCAAGGGCCCCGCGCGCAACATGATCCGTATTTCCACGATTTTCATCGCCATCTGCATGGTGCTGGTCGCGGCCTCGTTGGGCCTCGTGCTGTATTCGGTGGCGGGCATCAGCGGAACGGAATCCGCGATCGTGGCGCTGACCGCGCTGACCTTCCTGATCCTCTACAACGCGGTGTCGATGCGGCTGCGCGACCGCACCGACGTCGGCAGCCAGATCGCCGACCTGTCGCGCGGCACCGCCGACCTCGCGCGCCAGATCGCCGAATTCGGTCGCCGGCTGTCGACCATCGAGGGCCGCATCAGTTCGGCCAATTCGATCGGCGCCGATCGGATCCAGGCGGTGGTCGGCGAGATCAGTGAGCTGGGCGGACTGGTCAAGCAGCTCGCCGCCTCGGTCGCCAGCCATGAGGATCTGCTGTCGTCGGCCGCCGCAAGCCTGGCGCCGGTCGAGGTGGTTGAGGAAGTCAGACCCGAGCCACCGGCCTTGCGCGAAAATGGTGCGCCGGCCACGAGCGTCACCTCGACCAGCGTCGCACCGACGGCAACCGCAGTCGCGACCGTAACGACCCTGCAACCAGGCGCAAATCCTGACCGCGATAAAAAACGCGGTCGAGGAAAACCGGCTCGACCTCTATCTGCAGCCGATGGTGACGCTGCCGCAGCGCAAGGTGCGCTTCTACGAAGCGGTGACGCGGCTGCGCGACGACAAGGACCAGATCCTGACCGCCGACGATTTCGTCGGTATCGCCGAAGCCGCCGGCCTGATCGGGCGGATCGATCACATGGTGATGCTGCGCTGCGTGCAGGTGCTGCGCCGGCTGATGGTGCGCAACAAGGAAGTCGGCGTGTTCTGCAACGTCGCCGCGGCGACGCTGGGCAATCCCGCCACCTTCGCGCAATGCCTTGATTTCCTCGAAGCCAATCGCGCGCTGGCGCCGCTCACTCGTGCTCGAATTCAAGCAGGCGACGTTCCGCAATCTCGGCCCGACCGAGACCGAACATCTGGCGGCGCTGGCGCAGCGCGGCTACCGTTTCTCGATCGACCACGTCACCGATCTGCGGATCGAGCCGCGCGAACTGGCCGATCGCGGCGTCCGCTTCATCAAGGTGCCGGCGGCGCTGCTGCTCGATCAGCGCCAGACCTCGACGTCCGACATCCATCCGTCCGACCTCTCCGACCTGCTCGGCCGGTTCGGCATCGACCTGATCGCCGAACGGATCGAGGGCGAGCGCGCGGTGGTCGACCTGCTCGATTACGACGTGCAGGTTCGGCCAGGGCTTCCTGTTTGCGCCGCCGCGGCCGTTGCGGCCGGAAGGGGCACCTGCTAACGGCGGATCATCTGCGGGGCAGACGCAGGAGACAAAGGATACCCAGAAGAGTCCTGACAAGAGCCAGGACAAGACACAGGATAGCGATGCCTCTGCCAAACCTGCTTCCGCCGCTCCAGCCGGTGCGCCGGCGCTCGACATGCCCCGGATTACCGGGGTCGCGGCACTGGCGCGCCGCATTGCCGGACCAGGCTAGCCGGCAGCGCCGGCCATGACCACGCTTCGGTTTGCCGAAAATCTGCGCGACCTCGTCGGCGAGCGTCGATGTCGCTGCTCAGCGATATCTGGGGCGTGGTTCACAACGGACTGGAAGCGTTTCCCGAAGCCTGCGAGGCGCTGCATAACTTCCGCAAACGAGGCGGCACCGTGATCCTGATCACCAACGCGCCGCGACCGGCCGATTCAGTGCAGCGGCAATTGCGCAAGCTTGCCGTCGCGGACGACATCTATGACGCCATCGTCAGCTCCGGCGACCTGACCCGGCATTACGTCGCCGACCACCCGGGCCGCAAAGTGTTCTGGCTCGGCCCCGAGCGCGACAATTCGATCTATCGCGGCTTGAACCCGGTACTGTCGCCGCTGGAACAGGCCGACTACATCGTCTGCACCGGCCCGTTCGACGACGAAACCGAGACGCCGGAAGATTATCGCGAGATGATGCTGGCCGCGCGCGCCCGCAAACTGCCCCTGATCTGCGCCAATCCCGACATCGTGGTCGAACGCGGCGACCGCCTGATCTATTGCGCCGGCGCGATCGCCGAACTCTATCGCGAACTCGGCGGCGAGGTGATCTTCTACGGCAAGCCGCACCGGCCGATCTATGAGCGCGCGATGCAGCTCGCCGCCGAGCGTCTACGGCCGCGCCGCCCACACTCAACCGCGTGCTCGCGATCGGCGATTCCGTGCGGACCGATCTGGCCGGCGCGCACGGCTTCGGGATCGATTGCCTGTTCGTCACCCGCGGCATCCACGCCGAGGATTTCGACGGCGTCGACCAGCTCGACCCTGCCTCGGTCAAGGAACTGTTCGGCCACCCGCCCCGCGCGCTGATGCGGGAATTGAAGTGGTGAAGGGCTGCTTTTGAAGTAGCTCGTAGGGTGGGCAAAGCGACCCCGTCCGCCATAGCTCGACGAGCGAAGGCGGAAGCGTGCCCACCTTTTAACGTCGACGCGTGCGAAGGGTGGGCACGGCGCAAGCGCGCCTTTGCCCACCCTTACGGCTCCCGCAAGGAGAGAAGGAAAGAAAATTTACGCGTTGGCCAGATCCGGGAACACCGCTTCGATCTTGGTCTTCAGCGTCGCGGCGTTGAACGGCTTGACGATGTAGTTGTTGACGCCGGCCTTCTTGGCGGCGATCACGTTCTCGGTCTTGGATTCCGCCGTGATCATGATGAACGGCGTGGTGGCGAGGTTGGGATCGGCGCGCACTTCGCGCAGCAGGTCGTAGCCGGTCATCGGCTCCATGTTCCAGTCCGAGATCACCAGGCCGTATTTCTTGCCGCGCATCTTTTCCAGCGCCGCCGATCCGTCGCTGGCGTCGTCGATATTCTCGAAGCCGAGCTGCTTCAGGAGATTTCGGATGATCCGGATCATGGTGTTGTAGTCATCCACCACCAGAACCGACATCGACAAATCAACCGCCATCTTGTCCCCCATGCGACTTGCGCCGCAGATCAAAGCCCGCGCGGGACCGGATTGTCCCGCAGTTCATCCCCAGCAGTAGCATCAGGCGTTAAACAGCGCGTTAACCGGCCCCGCCGGCACGCTCAAATTCCGCGCACCGCAGGCGCGGCTTGACTTCGGCCGGGCCGCCGCGTCACGGTCCGTTCCGGAATCGGGGTTTAAGTCGAAGAAATCTCAAAATGACGTCTGACTTTATCGTTATCCGCGATTCGACCCCGGCGAGCGCCATCCCCAGGGGTACCGTGGTCGCGATGGGCAATTTCGACGGCGTCCATCTCGGCCATCGGGCCGTGATCGAGGCCGCCCTCGCCATGGGCCGCGCCCATGGCAAGCCGGCGCTGGCGGTGACTTTCGAGCCGCATCCGCGCAGCTTTTTCAGCCCGAATTCGCCCCAGTTCCGGCTCACCGACGAGACCGGCAAGCTGCGGCTTCTGGCCGGAACCGGGCTCGCCGGCGCCGTGGTGATGACCTTCGACAAGGCCCGGGCCGGCACCACGGCGCAAGATTTCATTCACCATGATCTGATCGGGCGGCTCGGCATCAGCGGTATCGCGGTCGGCTACGACTTCCATTTCGGCAAGGGCCGGGTCGGCTCGCCGAGCCTCCTGGTCAGCGAAGCGCCCCGGCTCGGCATCGAGGTCGATGTGCAGCCCCATATCGACATCGAGGAGCGGCCGGTGTCCTCCAGCGCGATCCGGATGGCGCTGGCCGAAGGCCAGATCGACGACGCCACCGCCATGCTGGGCGGGCCCGTGGTTCATCAACGGCGAGGTGATCCATGGCGAGAAGCGCGGCCGCGACCTCGGCTACCCCACCGCCAATATCCGCCTCGACAAGAATTGCGGGCTCAAGCACGGCATCTATGCGGTCCGGGTCGGCCGCGGCGATCGAACGCTTCGACGGCGTCGCGAGCTTCGGCCGCCGCCCGACCTTCGACAATGGCGCGCCGCTGCTCGAGGTCTTCCTGTTCGACTTCAAGGGCGATCTTTACGGCGCCGCGCTCGACGTCGCCTTCATCGGCTTCATCCGCGAGGAATTGAAATTCGACGGCATCGAGCCGCTGATCCGCCAGATGGACGACGACAGCGCCAGGGCGCGCGCGATGCTGGCGGCAGCGCCCGGTGCGTTCCCGAAACTCGGGGCGATCAAACCCGGGGCTATCGGGTGAACAAGACCGAAAAGCAGAAAATGCTGGCAGGCGAGCTTTATCGTACGGACGCCGAGCTTGCCGCCGATCAGGCCGCCACCAAGCAATGGCTGGTGCGTTACAATGCGGCGCTGGCGCTGCCGGTCTCCGAACGGCACAAATTATTGTCGGAGCGATTTGCCCAGGTCGGCGAAGGCGCGGTGATCCGGCCGCCGTTCTTCTGCGACTACGGCTACAACATCCGCCTCGGCGACGGCGTGTTCCTGAACTTCAACTGCGTGATCCTCGATGTGGTCGAAGTCACCATCGGCGACCGCACCCAGATCGGCCCGGCGGTGCAGATCTATGCCGCCGACCATCCACGCGATGCCGAAACCCGTAAAACCGGCCTCGAATTCGGACGTCCGGTCCGGATCGGCAGCGACGTCTGGATCGGCGGCGGCGCCATCATCCTGCCGGGCGTGACCATCGGCGACGGGGCGTTGGTCGGCGCCGGCAGCGTGGTCACCCGCGACGTCGCACCCGGCCAGACCGTGGCCGGCAATCCAGCCCGGCCGCATTCCGCAAAGCCGGTGTCCTGACCGCGACGGATTGGATCTAGTCCATCGCTTGTAATCGTGGGGGTCTCGATATCGATCTTCGCATACAACCGAAGCCGTTGGCGCATCGCGAGCATGACGGCTGAAGGCTTGGTTGGGGATGAGCGAATTGCGTAAGCGAATGCTCGCTTTACGAGGCCTTAGAACTTTACATGAACAGTGAAGTCTCTATATCATAAAGGTAAACGCGAGAGGCCCATGACCAAAGACTTGCAAGAACTCATTGATCGGGCTCGAAAAATCGAGATGACTCCCGCTCAGCTTGGGGAGCAGCGGCGGAGCTTCGCGTACGGCAACACCCACATTGAAAACGAGCGCATTACGCGGGAGATGGTTGCCGATCTAGACGCTCAGCTTCAGTCGAAGAAGTAGTTCCTTTGGTTGAAGATCGACATAGTATCGCTGAAACAGCGACACTTCTGAGCGATCCCATTGAAATAGCACGGCGCGAGGCTGAAAATGGCATTCGCCAGTTCGAGCTTGCGGTTGAGATCATCCGAGAATTTGTGAAAGATCGTGAGCGTCCGTTCAAGTTGAGGGCCAGCACGATCTTGCAGTTGCATCAGGCTGCACTCGACGGCCTCCATCCGCTTGCCGGAACTTGGCGAAATACACCCGTGAAAATTCAAGGTAGCGCTCATCAGCCACCTGAAGCCTTTTTGGTATCTGACGAGATTCAAAGTCTTTGCGAATACGTGAATAATAATTGGTCAGCCGCCACGGCGGTTCATCTAGCAGCCTACATCCTGTGGAAATTGAACTGGATCCACCCGTTCGCCGATGGCAACGGGCGCACTGCACGAGCCGTAATGTACGTGGTCTTGAGCATCAAGCTCGACAGCTTGTTGCCCGGCGCTCCTACGATTCCTGAGCAAATAGCCGGTAACAAGACTCCCTACTACGACGCGCTGGAAGCTGCAGATAAACATTTGACAAGCGGGAAAATAGACGTGAGCAGTCTCGAACAAATGCTCGATGCCATGCTATCGACCCAGCTGGTCAGCGCTGCTCGTGAGGCTATGGGCCAAGCTACCAAGCCGAACAGCCAGGCCCTACACTGACAGATCCAAGCCCCGATTGTTGCTGATTTATCCGCCTCTTCCACCCCGGAGGCCGTCCGCGGGGCTAGGCGATTCGCCGTCCGGCTGCTATGGAATGCCCATGTTTGCGCGGCGCATCATACGCATTAGCGGCCCGGCTTCTGCCTGAGCTTCGGCTCGGCGCAAGACCGGGACTTTTCTGCTTCATCCGCGATCTCCAGCGTTTCAGCGCCCTTCGAGCCAAACCAGAGCATTCATGTCCGACAAGCCGCAAAAATCCGACGCCCCCGACTATTCCAAAACCCTCTATCTGCCGCAGACGGAATTCCCGATGCGCGCCGGCCTGCCGCAGCGCGAACCGGAAATCCTCAAGCGCTGGAACGAGATCGGCCTCTACGACCGCCTGCGCAAGAGCGCCGCCGGCCGCGCCAAATTCGTGCTGCATGACGGCCCGCCCTACGCCAACGGCAACATCCATATCGGCCATGCGCTGAACAAGATCCTGAAGGACGTCGTCACCAAGAGCCAGCAGATGCTCGGCTTCGATTCCAACTACGTGCCGGGCTGGGACTGCCACGGCCTGCCGATCGAATGGAAGATCGAGGAAGAGAACTACCGCTCCAAGGGCAAGCAGAAGCCGGACTTTCGCGACTCCGCCGCGATGGTGGCGTTCCGCAGGGAATGCCGCGCCTATGCCAACCACTGGCTCGACGTGCAGCGCGAGGAATTCAAGCGGCTCGGCATCATCGGCGACTGGGATCACCGCTACGCCACCATGGACTATTTCGCCGAGGCCCAGATCGCGCGCGAACTGATGAAGTTCGCCGCCAACGGCACGCTGTATCGCGGCTCCAAGCCGGTGATGTGGAGCGTGGTCGAAAAGACCGCGCTGGCCGAAGCCGAGGTCGAATACGAGGACTACACCTCGGATACGGTGTGGGTGAAGTTTCCGATCAAATCGCCGGCGCATGGCGTGCTGGCCTCGGCGTCGATCGTGATCTGGACCACCACGCCGTGGACGATCCCCGGCAACCGCGCCATCAGCTTCTCGCCGAAGATCGCCTATGGCCTCTACAAGGTCACCGAATCCCCCGCCGACAACTGGACCAAGACCGGCGACGTGCTGATGCTGGCCGATGCGCTGGCGGAAAGCGTGTTCAAGCAGGCGCGCGTGACGGCATACGAGAAAATCCGCGACATTCCGGCCGACACGCTCGACGTGGTGGAATGCTCCCACCCGTTGAAAGGGCTCGAGGGTTCCTACGAATTCAGCGTGCCGCTATTGCCGGCCGATCACGTCACCGACGATGCCGGCACCGGCTTCGTGCACACCGCGCCCGGCCACGGCCGCGAGGATTTCGACGTCTGGATGTCGAATGCCCGCGAGCTGGAAGCTTCGCGGCATCAGTTCGGTCATCCCCTACACCGTCGATGAGAACGGTGCGCTGACCAATCAGGCGCCCGGGTTTGAAGGCAAGCGTGTCATCAACGACAAGGGCGAAAAGGGCGACGCCAACGAGGCCGTCATCAAGGCGCTGATCGCGGCCGGCAATCTGCTGGCGCGCGGCCGGGTCAAGCATCAATATCCGCATTCCTGGCGCTCCAAGAAGCCGGTGATCTTTCGCAACACGCCGCAATGGTTCATCGCGATGGATCGAGGATATCGCCGATGATGGAAACGACCAAGTCGGGCGACACCCTGCGCGCCCGCGCGCTGCAGGCGATCTCGGTGACGCAATGGGTGCCGCAGTCGGGCCAGAACCGCATCAACGGCATGATCAACAGCAAGCCCGATTGGGTGATCTCGCGCCAGCGCGCCTGGGGCGTGCCGATCGCGGTGTTCGTGCGCGAGAAGGGCGACGGCTCGGCCGAGATCCTGCAGGACGATGCCGTCAACAAACGCATCGCCGATGCCTTCGAAAAGGAAGGCGCCGACGCCTGGTACATGGACGGCGCCCGCGAACGCTTTCTCGGCTCGCACGCCAATGAAGAATGGAAGAAGGTCGACGACATCTGCGACGTCTGGTTCGATTCCGGCTCGACCCATGCGTTCGTGCTGGAAGACCCCGTGCATTTTCCCGGCCTCGCCGGCATCAAGCGCAAGGTCGATGGCGGCACCGACACCGTGATGTATCTGGAAGGCTCCGACCAGCATCGCGGCTGGTTCCAGTCGTCGCTGCTGGAAAGCTGCGGCACGCGCGGCCGCGCGCCGTTCGACGTGGTGCTGACCCATGGCTTCACGCTCGACGAGAACGGCCGCAAGATGTCGAAATCGGTCGGCAACACCGTCGAGCCGCAGAAGGTGATGAAGGATTCCGGCGCCGATATCCTGCGGCTGTGGGTCTGCGCGACCGACTACGCCGACGACCAGCGCATCGGCCCGGAAATCCTCAAGAACACCATCGAGACCTATCGCAAGCTGCGCAACTCGATCCGCTGGATGCTGGGCACGCTGCACCACTACCAGCCAGAGCGAAGCGGTTGCTTATGCCGACATGCCCGAGCTGGAGCGGCTGATGCTGCATCAGCTCGCCGAGCAGGCCGAGATCGTGCGCACCGGCCTATGCCGCGTTCGACTACAAGACCGTGGTCGCCAGCCTCGCCGGCGTTCATGAACACCGAATTGTCGGCGTTCTATTTCGATATCCGCAAAGACACGCTGTATTGCGATCCGCCGTCCTCGCTGGCGCGCAAGGCCGCGCTCACCGCCATCGACATCATCTGCGATGCGATCCTGAAATGGCTGGCGCCGATCCTGTCATTCACCTGCGGAAGAAGCGTGGCGGATGTACCGGCCGGACGCCGAGCCGTCGGTGCATCTGACGCTGTTCCCCGAGGGCTTTGACGCGTTCCGCGACGAGGCGCTGGCCGACAAAATGGGAAACCATCCGCAACGTCCGCCGCGTCGTCACCGGCGCGCTGGAAGTCGAGCGCGCCGCCAAGCGGATCGGCTCGTCGCTGGAAGCCTCGCCGGTGATCTATGTTTCCGACAAGGCCCTGCTCGGCACGTTGTTCGATATCGATCTGGCGGAAGTCTGCATCACCTCGAATTACGAAGTGCGTGAAGGGGAGGCGCCGGCCGAGGCGTTTCGTCTCAACGAAGTGCCCGGGGTCGCGGTGGTGGTCGAGAAAGCGGTCGGCATCAAATGCGCGCGGTCGTGGAAGATCCTCCCGACGGTGGGCGAGGACGCCGAATATCCCGACGTCACCCCGCGCGACGCGCAGGCGCTGCGCGAATGGAAGGCGCTGGGCGTGACCGTTTGAAAGCCCATCGTCGTTCCTGCGAACGTGACACGGCGTATGGGTCTCTGCTTGCGCAGGGACGACGACAGTTTGTAGAGCCCACTCATGACCCGCCACCTCCGCCCCGGCCTGATCGCCGCCGTTACCGTGCTGGTGCTCGACCAGCTCACCAAGCTCTGGCTGCTGCACGGGTTCGACCTCGCGCATCGCGGAGCGGTGACGGTGACGCCGTTCTTCGATCTGGTGCTGGCCTGGAACCCCGGCATCAGCTTCGGCTGGTTCCAGAGCAACGGACCCGGTCGCCCAGATCATCCTGATGACCGTCAAGGCGGTGGCGGTGATCGTGCTGGCGATCTGGATGGCGCGGTCGCGGACGCTGCTGGCCACCGCTGGCGCTCGGCCTGATCATCGGCGGCGCGATCGGCAACGGGATCGACAGCTTCGCCTATGGCGCGGTGGTCGATTTTGCCCTGTTTCACGTCCAGATCGGCGGAAATACCTACAATTGGTACGTCTTTAACCTCGCCGATTGCGCGATTGTTGCCGGTGTGGCGGGCCTATTGTATGATTCCTTCCTGGGGGTACCCGCCGCAAAAGCGCCCTGATCCCGGATGATACGGGATTTCCGAGCGTAAGCTGCCTGAGCGAAAGCCCGCCGAGCGGGGCATCGCGTGCACGCGGTACAGTGCCCGATTGGTGTGCACTCTCCCGCGGAACATTTTGAACGGGAAAAGCGCTGATGCGCAAGACCATGAACAGCGGCCGGGTTGGACGGAATGCCTCCAGCAGTGCTGATCTTGCGCTCCGGATCGCGGCGGTTGCCCTGGCCATCGGTTTCGTGACGATCTCGGATGTCGCCCGGGCCCAGGACGCCGAGGATGACGACAAGACCTTCGAAGAAAAGATCATCGACGGTGTGATGTCGGGCATCGGCGCCACCAACATGGATAACCGCGGCATCGACTATCGCGAGCGCTCGCCGCTGGTGGTGCCGCCCAGGCTCGATCTGCCGCCGCCGGCCAACACCGCCGCGGAAGCCAAGGCGCCGCCGAACTGGCCCAAGGATCCGGACGAAGCCCGTCGCAAGGCGACGATCGCTCGCCGCAAGACCGAGAACAAGGATCCGCGCGAGGCCTCGCGGGTGCTGACGCCGAGCGAGACTGAACGTCGGCAAGACTGCCTCGACGACCCCGGCGCCGGGCCAGATCACCCAGCCCGGCGAAGGCGATCCGGGCCGGAACGCGATCCTCAGCCCGTCGCAGCTCGGGTTTGACGGCAAGCTTTCGAACTTCTTCGGTGGCACCAAGGCCGAGGTCGCGCCGTTCAAGGGCGAGCCGACCCGCGACGCTCTGACCCAGCCGCCGCCGGGCTACCAGACCCCGTCGCCGAATTTTGCCTACGGCACCGGGCCGAAGGAATCGCTCAACAAGGAATATAATCCTGCCGCCGGCAAATATGGCGAATAGTTTAGCTGGCCTCTCGGCTTCGTGACGCTAAACGGCGGATGCGCGGGTATAGCCTACGGCGTGATCCGGAAAAGTCCGGTACCGGTTTCCGAAACGATCATGCTTAGATGTGGAAAAGGAGCTGGATGACTGTTCGAACGAAAGTCATCACGCTCTGACCGCGATTTCACCCCGGACGATTTTGTTCGGGCCTCCAGACAGGTCATGATGCCCTCATCACCGTTTTGCCGTTTCCGCTTTCGCCGCGCTGGTTTCAGCGTTCGCATTTTCCCCCGCCGGCGCCCTCGCCCAGACCACGGTCACCTCGGACCCGCCCGCGAGCTTTACCCTCGGCAACGGGCTGAAGTCGTGGTGATCCCCGATCACCGCACGCCGGTCGTCACCCAGATGATCTGGTACAAGGTCGGCTCCGCCGACGAGACCCCCGGCAAATCGGGGCTGGCGCATTTCCTCGAACATCTGATGTTCAAGGGCACCAGCAAGCATCCGGCCGGCGAATTTTCCCAGACCGTGCTGAAGATCGGCGGCAACGAAAACGCCTTCACCTCGACCGATTACACCGGCTATTTCCAGCGCGTGCCGCGCGACCAGCTCGGCCAGGATGATGGAGTTCGAGGCCGATCGCATGACCGGCCTGATCCTCAAGGACGAGAACGTGCTGCCCGAGCGCGACGTCGTGCTCGAAGAATACAACATGCGGGTCGCCAACAATCCGGAAGCGCGGCTGACCGAGCAGATCATGGCGGCGCTGTATCTCAACCATCCCTACGGCCGCCCCGTGATCGGCTGGCATCAGGAAATCGAGAAGCTCAACCGCGAGGACGCGCTGGCGTTCTACCGGCGCTTCTACGCGCCCAACAACGCGACCCTGGTGATCGCCGGCGACGTCGACGCCAAGGACGTGCGTGCGATGGCGGAAGAGACCTTCGGCAAGGTCGCCGCCGCAGCCTGCGATCGCCGGCGCAGCGGATTCGTCCGCAGGAGCCGACCCCGATCGCGCACGCGCACCGTGACCTTCGCCGATCCGCGGGTCGAGCAGCCCAAGATGATGCGCTATTATCTGGTGCCGTCCGCCACCACGGCGGCAGCAGGCGAAAGCGCCGCGCTCGACGTGCTCGCGCAGTTGATGGGCAGCGGCAGCAATTCCTATCTGTACCGCGCGCTGGTGGTCGACCAGCCGCTCGCGGTCAATGCCAGCGCCGGCTATCAGGGCACCTCGCTCGATCCGACCCAGTTCATGATCTCGGTCTCGCCGAGACCCGGCGTCGGCTTCGCCCAGGTCGAGCAGGTGGTCGACAAGGTGATCGCCGATGTCGCGCAGAACACCGTGCGCGCCGAGGATCTCGAACGGGTCAAGACCCAGCTGATCGCCGAGGCGATCTACGCCCAGGACAATCAGGCGACGCTGGCGCGCTGGTACGGCGCGGCCCTCACCACCGGGTTGAGCATCGAGGATATCCGAAGCTGGCCGGACCGGATTCGCGCCGTCACCGCCGAACAGGTCCGGCAAGCCGCGGCAAAATGGCTCGACAAGAAGCGATCGGTGACCGGCTATCTGATCAAGGATAACACCCCGCCGAAACGCGAGGAGAAGCGCTCGTGATCGATTTCAAGGTTTGCTCGCAGCGGCTCGCTTTGATCGTCGCCACCGGCCTCGCGATGGCGCCGCTGGCGTCGACGCCGCACATTGGCCGCGGCCAAGATCCAGCATCTGGTTTCGCCCGGCGGCATCGAGGCCTGGTTCGTGCAGGACTCCACCGTGCCGCTGATCGCGATGGAATATGCCTTCGGCGGCGGCGCCTCGCAGGATCCGGCCGGCAAGCCCGGCGTCGCCAACCTGGTCGGCGATCTGCTCGACGAGGGCTCCGGCGATCTCGACTCCAAGACCTTCCATGAGACGGCTCGACCGCCGCGCCATCGAATTGAGCTTCTCGGCATCGCGGGATTATTTCCGCGGCTCGCTGCGGATGCTCAAGGACACCAAGGACGAAGCTTTCGACCTGCTGCGGACGTCGCTGACCTCGCCGCATTTCGACAGCGCCGATGTCGAGCGGATCCGCTCCCAGGTGATTTCCAACCTGCAGACGCGACACCACCAACCCGACCGCGCTGGCCGGCCGCAAATTCCTCGAAATCGCGTTCGGCGACCACCCCTATGGCCGGCCGACCGACGGCAGCCTGGAAAGCGTGCCGAAAATCGAAATCGCCGACCTGAAGAATTATGTCCGCCACGTGCTGGCCAAGGATACGCTCAAGATCGCCGTGGTCGGCGACGTCGACCCCGACACGCTCGGCAAGCTGCTGGACAAGACCTTCGGCAGCCTGCCGGCCAAGGCCACCCTGACGCCGGTGCCGGACGTCGTGGCCGCCAAGCCGCCGAAGCGCGCTCTTCATCCCGCTCGACGTGCCGCAGACCGTGGTGACGTTCGGCGGCCCCGGCATCGGCCGGCATGATCCGGATTTCATGGCCGCCTATGTCGTCAACCACATCCTCGGCGGCGGCACGCTGTCGTCGCGGCTCTATCACGAGGTCCGCGAGAAGCGCGGGCTGGCCTATTCGGTCTATGAATCGCTGCTGTGGATGGAGCATTCGTCGCTGTTCATCGGCAATACCGGCACCCGCGCCGACCGCGCCGGCGACACCGTCGAGGCCATCAACAAGGAAGTCCGCCGCATGGCCGAGGACGGCCCGACCCAGCAGGAACTGGACGAGGCCAAGTCCTACCTGAAGGGCTCGCAGATGCTGGCGCTGGATACCTCCTCCAAGCTGGCGCAGGCGATGCTGCAATACCAGCTCGACAAGCTGCCGATCGACTACATCGAGAAGCGCAACGCCATCGTCGATGCCGTCACCCTCGACCAGGCCAAGGCAGTCGCGAAGCGGCTGTGGGGCCAGGGCCTGCTCACCGTGATCGTCGGCCGCGAACCCGCAGGCCGCCGCCCAGCCCGCCGCCGCAACCCCGCCGCCGCCGACGGCGAACTGAAGCAGCGCGTATATTAATCGTTGAAGCAGCCGCACCGACGGCCGGTCCCCTCTCCCCTTGTGGGAGAGGGCCAGGGAGAGGGGTGGCCGCAAGCACTGCGCCCGCGGCCCCCTCTCCCCCGCCCTCCCCCACAAGGGGGGAGGGAGCCGCTTAACTGCGCGGCCAATATCGTGCCTATCAGCAAACGTCTTGGAAACCGGCTATCTTGCGCGGGCCCGATTCACGCCAAGCACATTTCCGGTGGACCCGATGCTGCGGATTTCCCGCGATCTTGCGATCGACGAAAACGATATCGAGATCGGCTTCGTGCGCGCCTCCGGCCCCGGCGGCCAGAACGTCAACAAGCTGTCGACCGCGGCGCAGTTGCGCTTCGACACCCGCAAAATCACTTTGGCGGAAGACGTCGCGATCAGGCTGAACCGGTTGGCCGGCCAGCGCATGACCAAGGACGGCGTGATCGTGATCCACGGCCAGCGCTTCCGCACCCAGGAGCGCAACCGCGCCGACGTCATCGACCGATTGGTCGAACTGTTGCGCGAGGCGATGATCCGCCCTACCCCGCGCCGCGCCACCAAGCCGACTTTCGGCTCGAAACAGCGCCGGCTCGAAGGCAAGAAGCGCCGCGGCGACGTCAAGGCAAGGCGCGGTTCCGGCAGCTTCGACGACTGATCCCGCACCGCACGCAACGCCGATTTTGATATCGCCATCAGGCGCGCCTCGCAGTGCGACGTGCACGCAACGTTCTCTCATAAAACAGCCCGCTACTACCAACGCGCTTTTGCCGCGACCTAAGCTCGTCGCGTGCAACGGGAAACTCGATGAGAGCAGCGCATCTAATTTTGGTCATGGGCCTGGGATCTTGCAGCGCAATATCGACGTTCGACGCCGCGTCGGCGCAAATGCCGCTGCCGGCGGCCAAGCCGCTCGACGGCGCCACGCTTGTTCAAGCAGCAATGCGGCACCTGCCACACCATCGATCCCTCCGAGCCGGTGCGGCAAGGCCCGCCGCTCGCGAAGATCGTCGGCCGGCACGCCGGCAAGGTCGATGGCTTTCACTATTCGCCGGCCTTCGCCAAGGCGGATTTCGTCTGGGACGAAGCCAAGCTCGATGCCTGGCTGACCGATCCGCAGGCCGTGCATTCCCGGCGCCGTGATGGCCTATCGGCAGGCCAAGCCGGAGATGCGCGCCGCCATCATCGCCTATCTGAAGGAGCAGAAGTGAATGGCCAAGCCGGTTCACTCGATGATCCGCGTGCTCGACGAAAAAAGATCGCTCGACTTCTACGCCCGCGCGTTCGGGCTCGATATTGCAGACCATCTGAAATTCGACGGCTTCGCGCTGATCTATCTGCGACATCCCTCCTCGCCGTTCGAGGTCGAACTGACCGTCAATTTCGACCGCAAGGAGCCCTATGCGCTCGGCGACGGCTACGGCCATCTCGCGGTGGTCGTCGACGATGTCGACGCCGAACATGCGCGGTTCGAACGCGAGAAACTGGCGCCCGGGCCGCTGCGCGATTTCAAGCATGACGGCGCGACGCTGGCGCGCTTCTTCTTTGTCTCCGACCCCGATGGCTACAAGATCGAAGTGATCCAGAGAGGTGGCCGCTTCGGTTAATCGCACATCACAGCAACAACAGATTCAACGGAGGAGGACAGCCATGAGAGAAGTCGATCGTCGCGGCAAATATAGCCGGCGTATTTTCCTGCAGGGCGCCGCCACCGCGGTTCCGGTCGCAGCCGTCGCGGCCAGCGCGGGCCTTTCGCATCGAGGACGCGTGGGCCGCCGACGCCACCGCGCTGACAGCCGCCGACCCTGAAGACGCTGGTGAAGGTGGCGCGCGACATCTATCCGCACGATTTCCTGGTCGACAGCTACTACATCACCGCGGTCAAGCCGTGGGACGGCAAGGCCGCGAAAGATCCCGCCGTCAAGGCGATGCTGGAAGACGGCGTCCGCCGCCTCGACCAGGACGCCCACGACCGGCACAAGCTGAGCCTACATCCAGGTGCCCTGGGAAGCCGACCGCGTCGCGTTGCTGCAGGGCATCGAGCAGACCGACTTCTTCAAGAAGATGCGGTCCGATCTCGTGGTCTCGCTCTACAACCAGGAAGAGCTGTGGCCGAAGTTCGGCTACGAGGGCTCGTCCGCCGAGCATGGCGGCTACATCAAGCGCGGCTTCAACGACATCGACTGGCTGCCGAAAGTCTGAACCGCTTCGCAAAAAACAATTTGGCACGATCTGGCAAGGTCTGGGAGGATCTTCATCATGGCGAAATTCGATCTGAACGACGACAGCCTCGTCGTCATCGTCGGTTCCGGCGCCGGCGGCGGCACGCTGGGCAACGAACTCGCGCAGAAGGGCGTCAAGGTCGTCATCCTCGAGGCCGGCCCGCGCACCGAGATGCAGGACTTCATCAACAACGAATGGGAAAGCTTCACCCAGCTGGCCTGGACCGACATGCGCACCACGTCGGGCGATTGGCGGGTGGCCAAGGACTTCCCCAACCTGCCGGCCTGGATCGTCAAATCGGTCGGCGGCTCGACCGTGCATTGGGCCGGCGCGTCGCTGCGCTTCGACGAACATGAATTCAAGGTCAAGAGCACCTACGGCAATCTGGCCGGCGCCAATCTGCTGGACTGGCCGATCACGCTGGCCGAAATGGAGCCGTGGTACGCCAAGGCCGAGAACAAGATGGGCGTCACCCGCACCAACAACATTCCGGGATTGCCGGGCAACAACAATTTCAAGGTGCTGGAAGCCGGCGCCAAGAAGCTCGGCTACCAGGAAGTCCACACCGGCCGGATGGCGATCAACAGCGAACCGCGCGACGGCCGCGGCTCATGCCAGCAGATCGGCTTCTGCTTCCAGGGCTGCAAGTCCGGCGCCAAATGGTCGACGCTCTACACCGAAATCCCGAAGGGCGAAGCCACCGGCAATCTCGAAGTCCGGCCCAACAGCATGGCGCTGAAGATCGAGCACGACGCGTCGGGCAAGGTCACCGGCGTCGTCTATGCCGACGCCGACGGCAAGACCCAGCGGCAGAAGGCGCGCGTCGTCGCGGTCGCCGGCAATTCGATCGAGAGCCCGCGGCTGCTGCTCAACAGCGCCTCCAGCCATGTTCCCCGACGGCCTCGCCAACTCATCGGGCCAGGTCGGGCGCAACTACATGCGCCACATGACCGGCAGCGTCTATGCGGTGTTCGACAAATCGGTCCACATGTATCGCGGCACCACCATGGCCGGCATCATCCGCGACGAAGCCAAGCACAATCCGTAGCGCGGCTTCATGGGCGGCTACGAGATGGAAACGCTGTCGCTCGGCCTGCCGTTCATGGCGGCGTTCCTCAATCCCGGCGGCTGGGGACGCCCGTTCACCTCGGCGATGGAAGGCTATCCGCGGATGGCCGGGATGTGGCTGGTCGGCGAGGACATGCCGCAGGAAACCAACCGCGATCACGCTCGATCCGGTCGCCAAGGACAAGTTCGGCCTGCCGGTCGCCAGCGTGCATTACGACGATCACCCCAACGACATCGCGATGCGCGACCACGCCTACAAACAAGGCTCGGCGGTCTACGAGGCGATCGGCGCCACCGTGACCTACCCGACCCCGCCCTATCCGAGCACCCACAACATGGGCACCAACCGGATGAGCGAGAAGGCCAAGGACGGCGTCGTCAACAAGTTCGGCCAGACCCACGACGTCAAGAACCTGTTCGTCTCCGACGGCAGCCAGTTCACCAGCGGCGCGGCCTGCAATCCGACGCTGACGATCGTGTCGCTGGCGATCCGGCAGGCCGATCACATCGCGGGCGCGATGCAGCGGAAGGAGATTTAGGGCAGGACAAGGGCGGATTAGCGCAGCGTAATCCGCCGCACTATGTTCAGCCAGCCTGTAGCCCGGATGAGCGCAGCGACATCCGGGACTTCCCGCAATCCCCAATATCGCGCGCTCTAACGGGTTACGCTGCTGCCGAGAGCTTTATCCCGGGTGTCGCTGCGCTCACCCGGGCTACAAACCGAGGCCAACCACATCGTCATTCCGGGATGCGCCCCTTGGCGCAGCCCCGGAATGACGGCCGAAGTCTCGGTGACAGTGCACTGAATTGATCCGTTGTCGCCGATGCAGGCAGACCTTTGAGAACGTCAGGCAACAGCGCGAAAGGCTTGGCATGCGGTCCGCACCCAAACCCGAATTTCCTCAACCCCTTCAACCTGTTTCTACCTGTCCACCCCTTCCCGCAAAAACATTCCTCTTCCCTTCCCCCCGCAAATCATCTGCGTATGGCCGTCATCCCGTCCCGTGAGAGGGGCGTTGGCCATCGTCACGAACGTTGGGGCGGGAAGCGGTGGACGCGGCAGCGTCGTCGCGCGAGGTGGTTGCAGGGCGGGCCTGGCCTGTGAGCGATCGGCCGCGCGGAGACGAACGGCGCTGATGCGTACGGCAAAACCGTGTGGTCCTGGCACCCGTTGCTGGTGTCAAGTCGGCGGAGGTGCGGTCATCCCGACCGGGAGCGACAACACCTTAATCCGCCGATGACGGTGACAAGACGAATTCGTCGCCGGGGAGAGCGCGCCATAAGCCGTCAAACCATTGCGCAGGGAAGGCCGGACTGCTTCCGCTGAACCTGTATGCTCGTGTGCGTTTTGTGTTTTGCACTTTTGCACACGAGACCGCCGGTGCAGCGCGCACCCGGTCTTCCCTGCGCCTTCTCTTGAAGGTCGCCTGCGCCTTCTCTTTGGGCGAAGCGTATCGGTATCACTCGGGCGCCTCGCGCCGCGAGATCACCGATTTCGCGCCTGCTGTTTGAAAATTGAATAGTGAAGTTCGCCGAAGAAGCGACACTACTTCCCTCTCCCCTTGCGGGAGAGGGTGACAGAATAGACCGGATGGATAGGTTACAGTTCTCTGTCGGCTGGGAGGACCGGCCGATGGCTTGGCGAGAGAGCTGTGCGATGGACGAGCGGATGCGCTTTATCGCGGATCAGCGCAGCGGGTGAGTGGACGATGGCGGAGCTTTGCGAGCGCTACGAGATCAGCCGGAAGACCGGCTACAAATGGCTTTAGCGCTATCGAGTTGGAGGGGGCTGCGCGGGTTGATGGAGCGTTCGCACGCGCGCGCGGCGTTGCATGGGCGGGCGACGCCGGCAGCGCATCTGTCCGATGCGATCGTCGGGCTGCGGCGTGAGCGTCCGAGCTGGGGGCCGCGCAAGATCATCAGCCAAGCTTGAGCGCGCGCCAGGCCGAGACGTGCATGGCCCTCGGCCTTCGACGGCCGGCGAGATCCTCAAGCGCGCGGGCCTGGTGAGCGGCCGTCGGCTTCGGCGGCGTGCGCCGCCGCGGCTGGGCGAACTGACCGTGCCGCACATGCCAACCATGTCTGGGGCGTCGATCACAAGGGCTGGGTCCGGCTGGACGACGGCTCGCGGGTCGAGCCCTTGACGATGACGGATGGGTTCAGCCGCTATCTGATCGGCCTGGCGGCGACCGGCAGCACGCGCTAGGCCGAGGCCAAGCCGCTGTTCGAACGGGCGTTTCGCGAGTATGGCTTGCCGGAGGTGATCCGCTCCGACAACGGCCCGCCGTTCGCCTCGACCGGGACCACCGGGCTGACGGCGCTGTCGGTATGGTGGATCAAGCTCGGCATCCGGCATGAGCGGATCGATCCCGGCCATCCGCAGCAGAACGGCCGGCACGAGCGCTTTCATCTCACGCTTCTGGAGGCCATGCGGCCGCCGCCGCCAAGCCGAGCCGCGCAGGCGCGGCGCTTTGCGGCATTCGCGCGCGACTACAACGAGGAGCGGCCGCACGAGGCGCTCGGCCAGCGACCGCCTGCAAGCGTCTACCAGCCTTCGCCTCGCACCGAAGGTGCGAGACGGGTCCGAGGGGTAGCGAGGGCACAACCGTGTGGCGCCTCGCGTTCCGTGGCACGCCCTCATCCGCGCTTCGCTGCGCGAAGGCGACCTTCTCCCGCGAGGGGAGAAGGAAATCATCCTCGGCCGCCTGAAGCCGCGGTGCGGGAGCTTCGAGAAAATCCGGCACCACGGCGGTCGCCTTCGACCGATAGATCAGACACGAGCAGCGCAGCAGCGACGCGAAATTGTGCACCTCGCCGTGATGGTCGAGCACCTCGCTGTGCAGGCGGCTGAGGAACTTGGCCAGGCTCATGTCCTGCTTGGCGGCGATTTCCTCCAGCGTGTCCCAGAACGCCAGTTCCAGCCGGATCGAGGTGCAATGCCCGTCGATGCGCAGCGATCGGGTCTGCGATTTATAGTCACGTTGCGGCTGGTGCGCGAATAGCTGGCACATGAAATCTCCTCCCGATGGTTTTTATAACTTTTCTAAACGATATACCGGCTCCGCAGCCGTCACAATGTTCCCGTGGCGGATCTGGCCCGCGCTCGAAATCGGAAATCCGCGACACGCCGGAAAGCGCACGGATTTCACGGCCTAAACATCGGGGAAAGATCAGGAAAACCGCGCCGCTTGCGCCGCCGTTTCGACGCCCCTGCCCTCCCGTCGTCAGGGCAAAAGCGCCTAGATTGGCGGTCTCCTCCACGCCGAGTTGTCCAACGCCCATGCCCGTCCGCCAGCTTCCCGAACAGGTCGTCAACCGCATCGCCGCCGGCGAAGTGGTCGAGCGGCCGGCCAGCGTGGTCAAGGAACTGGTCGAGAACGCGATCGACGCCGGCGCCAGCCGGATCGACATCTTCACCGATGGCGGCGGCCGGCGGCGGATCGGCATCACCGACGATGGCGGCGGCATGACCGCGGCCGATCTCGCGCTGGCGGTCGATCGCCACGCCACCTCCAAGCTCGACGACGAGGATCTGCTGCAGATCCGCACGCTGGGATTTCGCGGCGAGGCGCTGCCCTCGATCGGCGCGGTGGCCAGGCTCGGCATCACCACGCGCCACGCCACCGAGCCGCACGCCTGGTCGCTGTCGGTCGAAGGCCGGCGACAAATCGCCGATCATGCCGGCGGCGCTCGGCCACGGCACGCGCGTCGAGGTCAACGATCTGTTTTACGCCACGCCGGCGCGGCTGAAATTCCTCAAGACCGACCGCACCGAGGCCGAAGCGATCCGCGAAGTGGTGCGGCGGCTGGCGATGGCGCGGCCCGACATCGCGTTCACGCTGGCCGGCGAGGAACGCGCGCCGGTGACCTGGGCCGCCGCGCTTGCCCGGCGCGCCCGGCCGGCTGACGCGGCTCGGCGATATTCTCGGCGCGGATTTTCGCAGCTGCGCGATCGACGTCCGCGCCGAACGCGACGGCGTCGTGGTCGAAGGCTTTGCCGCCGCGCCCTCGCTGACCCGCGCCAACGCGCTCGGGCAATATCTGTTCGTCAACGGCCGCCCGGTGCGCGACAAGCTGATCTTCGGCGCGGTGCGCGCGGCCTATTCGGATTATCTGCCGCGCGACCGCCATCCGGTGGTGGCGCTGTTCGTCACGCTCGATCCGCAGGAGGTCGACGCCAATGTGCATCCGGCCAAGACCGAAGTGCGCTTCCGCAATGCCGGCCTGGTCCGCGCGCTGATCGTGCATGCGCTGAAGGAAGGCCTCGCCCGCGAAGGCAAGCGCACCGCCGCCAACAGCGACGGCGCGGCGCTGGCCTCGTTCCGCCCGTCGTTTGCGCCGCGCCCCGCCGCGCCCGGCAATTGGGACTGGCAGCGCTCGCCGTCCTATCCGGTCGGCCCGCGCACGGCGTTCGAGAGCGCGGTCGCGACCGCCTTCGCCGAACCGGGACAGGCCGCGTTCGATGTCGGCACGCCCGACCGCCGACGTGCGCTTCGAAGAGGCGCCGTCGGCCGATCTGCTCGACCGTCCGCTCGGCGCGGCGCGCACGCAGATCCACGAGACCTATATCGTGTCGCAGACCCGCGACGGCCTCGTGGTGGTCGACCAGCACGCCGCGCATGAGCGCATCGTCTATGAAAAGCTCAAGGCCTCGCTGGCGAAGAACGGCGTGCAGCGGCAGATCCTGCTGATCCCGGAGATCGTCGAACTCGACGAGGCCACCGTCGAGAAGATCGTCGATCGCGCCGAGGAACTGGCGTCGTTCGGGCTTGCGATCGATTCCTTCGGCCCCGGCGCGGTCGCGGTGCGCGAGACGCCGTCGCTGCTCGGCAAGGCCAATGCGGCGTCGCTGTTGCGCGATCTCGCCGAGCACATGGCCGAATGGGACGAGGCGCTGCCGCTGGAGCGCCGGCTGATGCACGTCGCCGCCACCATGGCCTGCCACGGCTCGGTCCGCGCCGGCCGCCGCCTCAAGCCCGAAGAGATGAACGCGCTGCTGCGCGAA
This sequence comes from uncultured Alphaproteobacteria bacterium, assembly GCA_963845435.1. Lineage (GTDB taxonomy): Bacteria > Pseudomonadota > Alphaproteobacteria > Rhizobiales > Xanthobacteraceae > Bradyrhizobium. The sequence goes on along the minus strand of CAWJSD010000004.1, from coordinate 253,456 downwards.
ATGGAAGACACGCCGAATTCCGGCCAGTGCAACCACGGCCGCCCGACCTATGTGGAATTGAAGCTGGCGGATATCGAGCGGTTGTTCGGGCGACGGTGAGGCCTCACGCGCTCCGCCCTCATGGTGAGGAGCCGCGAAGCGGCGTCTCGAACCATGGCTCCAAGTGCCACCGGCCATCCCTCGAGACGGCCGCTGCGCGGCCTCCTCAGGATGAGGTCACATCATGTGGCGCGCAGAAACACGAACTCCGTATCGTCATAGGCCCACCCTGCCAGCCTCATGGTGAGGAGCCGCGAAGCGGCGTCTCGAACCATCACTTCGAGTGCCACCGGCCATCCCTCGAGACGGCCGCTGCGCGGCCTCCTCAGGATGAGGCCACATCATGTGGCGCGCAAAAACACGAACTCCGTGTCGTCATAGGCCCACCCTACAGCCTCATGGTGAGGAGCCGCGAAGCGGCGTCTCGAACCATGGCTCCAAGTGCCTGCCGGCCATCCCTCGCGACGGCCGCTGCGCGGCCTCCTCAGGATGAGGTCACATCATGTGGCGCGCAGAAACACGAACTCCGTGTCGTCATAGGCCCACCCTACCAGCCTCATGGTGAGGAGCCGCGAAGCGGCGTCTCGAAGCATCACTCCAAGTGCCACCGGCCATCCCTCGAGACGGCCGCTGCGCGGCCTCCTCAGGATGAGGTCACATCATGTGGCGCGCAAAAACACGAACTCCGTGTCGTCATAGGCCCACCCTACCAGCCTCATGGTGAGGAGCCGCGAAGCGGCGTCTCGAACCATGGCTCCAAGTGCCTGCGGCCATCCTTCGCGACGGCCGCTGCGCGGCCTCCTCAGGATGAGGTCACATCATGTGGCGCGCAAAAACACGAACTCCGTGTCGTCATAGGCGCGCCGCTCAAGTTCCTCGAACCCCTGCGGCGCGGCGAACGCCGCGGCCTTGGCTTCCTCGACCATCAGCAACGCCTGCGGCGTCAGCCAGCCGCCATCGCGCAGCGAGGCCAGCGCCTTCTCGGCCAGGCCCATGCGGTACGGCGGATCGAGGAACACCAGCGAGAACGGTTCGACCGGATGCGCCGGGCCCAGATCCGTGGCGTCGCGGCGATAGACCTTGGTCACGCCGCCGAGACCCAGCGCCTCGACATTGTTGCGCAACAACGCCCGCGCCTCGGCGCCGTTATCGACGAACAGCGTGAAGCCCGCGCCGCGCGACACCGCCTCGATGCCGAGCGCACCGGTGCCGGCAAATAGGTCGAGCACGCGGGCATCTTGAATCGGATTGTCGTAGGCATGAATCAGAATGTTGAACACCGACTCGCGCAGCCGGTCCGCCGTCGGCCGGATGTCGCGCGACGACGGCGACGCCAGATTGCGACCCTTCAGCCGTCCACCCACGACACGCATCAGCGTGCGCTTCCCGTGCTCGGAATTGTCTGCACGGACGCTGCCGCGACGGCGGCGCGCCCCCTCTCCAGCCAACTCGGGTCTACCCGAGTTGGCCATTTCAGATTGTCGAAGTCGGATGTATCCGACTTCGATCGGGAGAGGGTTGGGGTGAGGGGGTACGACGTCTCGTTCAGCCGTAACCCCTCACCCGGCTCGCTTCGCGATCCGACCTCTCCCGATGGGAGAGGTGAAGTGGCGCTCGCGGCTTGGACGCACACAAAACGCATCATCAGCCTACTCGTCGCGCGGCTTGAGGTCGCGCTTGCCGTGATAGCCGCGCTGCGGGCGGCGCGGCGGGCCGTAGCCGCTGGCTTCGGCTTCGTTGCGCTCACGCGCCTCTTCGCTGCCGGTGCGGGTCACCAGCACGCGGCGGCCCTTGCGGTCGGCGATCAGCGCGCTCTTGCCGGCCGGCTTGAACGGCTTCTTGCCGCGCGGCTTGCCATCGCCATCATCGGCATCCTTCGGCGGCGTCGACGGCGCATCGCCCGGCATCGGCCGGTTGAAATCCGCGCCGGCCGAGCGTCGCGATCTTCTCGCCGAGCTGCTCGCGCAGCACACGGGTCTTCACTTCCTCGACCTTGCCTTCCTCGAGCTCCGCCAGCTGGAACGGGCCGTAGGAAATCCGGATCAGCCGGTTCACTTCGAGGCCGAGATGCGCCATCACGTTGCGGACCTCGCGGTTCTTGCCTTCGCGGATCGCGAACACCAGCCACACATTGGCGCCCTGGTCGCGTTCCAACGTGGCGTCGATCGAACCATATTTGACGCCATCGACCTCGACGCCCTTCTTCAGCTCGTCGAGCTGGGCCTGCGTGACCTCGCCATGGGCGCGAACACGGTAGCGCCGCAGCCAGCCGGTGTCGGGCAATTCCAGCGCCCGCGCCAGCCCGCCGTCATTGGTCAGCAGCAGCAGGCCTTCGGTGTTGAAATCCAGCCGGCCGATCGAGATCAGCCGCGGCAAGCCCTCGGGCAAATTGTCGAACACCGTCGGCCGCCCTTCCGGATCGGCATGCGTCGTCATCAGCCCACGCGGCTTGTGGAACAGAAACAGCCGGGTGCGCTCGCGCGGCGGCAACGGCTTGCCGTCGACGGTGATGGTGTCGTTGGCGGTGACATCGAGCGCCGGCGAGTTGATGACGCGGCCGTTGACGCTGACGCGTCCCTGCGTGATCCATTCCTCGGCGTCGCGACGCGAGGCCAGCCCGGCGCGCGACACCACCTTGGCGATGCGCTCGCCGGATTTCTTCTCGCGCGGCGGACGCGCCGCCGGTCGCCGTTCGTCGGACTGCGGACGCTCGCGATAGGCGCCACGGCCGCCGAACGCCGGACGCTTCGCGAACACCTTGCTGTCGTCCTCATTGTCGCGGCGCGGACGCTCGGCAAAACCATCGGACGAGCGCTCACTGCGCGGATGCTCCTGCCAGGCGTTGCGCGCCTGGCGCGGGCGGTCGAATTTCGGACGGTCGTCGCGGCCCTCGCCACGATCGGAGCGTGGCCGATCGAACTTCGGACGATCAGACCCGGGCCGATCCTCGCGCGACCGCGAAAATCGCGGGCGATCATCGCCGCCGTCGCGCGGCTTGTCGAACCGCGGCCTGTCGCCGCGCGGTTTGTCAAAGCTCCGCGCCCCGTCGCGCGGCGGCCGCGACGGGACGATCACCATCCTCGCGCTTCTGCCACGGCTTGGACTCGCCGCGCTGCGGGCGATCGCCGAAATCCTTGCGCGGACCGCGATCGCCGAAATCCTTCCGAGGACCCCTGTCTGGCGCGCCCCGCGAAAACTTCTTGTCGCCGCCGAATTTGCGCTCCGGACGATCGCCTGTCGGCCGATCCCGGCCCTCGCCGCGGGGCGTGTAGGGCCGCTTCTCGCGATCGCCGTCGCGCGGGGCGTAAGGCTTCCTGTCGCCGAACTTGCGATCGGACGATCGCGCCGCCGGACGCGCGTCGCCGCGTTCGCCGCGCGGGGTGTACGGACGTTTCTCGCCACCCGCGCGGTCGTCGCGGTTGAAACGCGGGCGCGGCGCCTCGCCGTCCCGATCGCGACGCGGCGGACGGTCGTCGCTACGCTTGCCCGCATAAGGCTTCCGCTCGCCGTCCTCGCTCTTGCCGGCAAAGCCACGCTTGGCGAATTTCTTCTCCGGCCCCCGGGCAGCGCCCGAACGGCCTTTACCACCAGCCGGCCCCGCACCGGGCCGGTCACGCCGTCCGCGCGGGGAATTGTTGTTTTTGTCGCTATCGCGGGGCATGGTCTCTTACTCTCGGGGGGCGTGAAAATGCGAACGGATCGGCCAAGCGCGCGCTCTGTGTCGAGCCGCATTCTCACGCAAAACCGGTATCCACTTTTGCTGAATCTCAACCTGTTAGCAGGTTTTTTCCGGCGATACGAGACATGACCGCACCAACTTTTATGGATTTGGCGCTGAAAGCCGCCGAAAACGCCGGAAAAGCCGGCGAAGTGCCGATCGGGTGCGTGATCGTGCGCGACCATGAGGTAGTCGCCGAGGCCGGCAACCGCACGCTGACCGACCGCGATCCGACCGCGCACGCCGAGATATTGGCGATCCGGCAGGCCACCGCCGCGCTCGGCAGCGAGCGACTGGTCGATTGCGACCTCTATGTCACCCTGGAGCCGTGCACGATGTGCGCCGGCGCGATTTCGCTGGCGCGGATCCGGCGGCTGTATTACGGCGCCGCGGATCCCAAGGGCGGCGCGGTCGATTCCGGCGTGCGGTTTTTTGCACAGCCGACGTGTCATCACGCGCCCGAGGTGTATTCGGCGGTCGGCGAAGGCGACGCCGCGAAGATGCTAAGGGAGTTCTTCAAGGCCAGAAGGTAGCCACATTCGTCATTGCGAGCGAAGCGAAGCAATCCAGGGGCGCCAGCGTGCGCGGCTCCTGGATTGCTTCGCTCCGCTCGCAATGACGGAGCTGGCGCCTACGCCACGAAAAATGCCTTCAACAATCTCGCCGTCACGCCCGGATTCTCCTCCGTGAGAAAATGCCCTGAATCCACCGCCTGCCCCGTGACATTGGTCGCCCATGTCTTCCAGGTGTCGAGCGGCGTCGCTGCGGCGCTGGCGATGCCGGCGTCGCCCCATAGCGCCAGCATCGGGACGGTGATCTTCTTGCCGGAATCGTGATCCTGCTTGTCGATGTCGTAATCGGCGTAGGCGCCGGCGCGATAGTCCTCGCACATCGCATGCACCCGGGATGGATCGCGGAACGGCGCCAGATAATGTTCCAGCGCGCGCGGATCGATCTCGTTGAGGGTCTGCGATTTGGTCTGGCTGGCCATCTTCTGCTTGAGGAAATATTCCGGCGCGCCGCCGATCAAGGTTTCCGGCATCGGGTATGGCTGCGCCAGAAACATCCAGTGATAGATCTTCAGGCCATAGAGCCGGTTCATCTTCTCCCAGTAATTATAGGTCGGCAGGATATCGAGCACCGCCAGTTGCGACAGCCGGCCGGGATGATCGAGCGCGAGCCGATAGGAGACCCGGCCTCCGCGGTCGTGTCCGGCGAGCGCAAAATGGACGTGGCCGAGTTCTTCCATCGCCTCCACCATGGTCTGCGCCATCGCGCGCTTGGTGTAGGGGATGTGATTGTCGTCACTCTCCGGCATGTCGGACCAGCCATAGCCCGGCAGGTCGGCGATGATCAGCTTGAATTTATCCGCCAGTTGCGGGGCGACCTGATGCCACATCACGTGGGTCGACGAGAACCCGTGCAGCAACAGCAGCGGTGGCCCCTTGCCGCCGACGCGGGCGAAGATGCGCCCGGATCTGGTGTTGATCCATTTGGACTCATAGCCGGGAAACAGATCGGCAAGATCGGACATCTTTCACTCCCTGATGGCGGCCGGCCGCTTCGCGACGGGATCGCGACGGCCATTGCTTTAAACATTGTTTCACGTTGCCGCTGGCTGACCACGGCGTTATGCCATCGGCTCGATATAACCAACAACAGCCGAACGAGGAAACCAGCCATGTCGATCGATTTCGAAGTGCCCGATGAAGCCAAGGCGATCCGCGCTAAGGTCCGCAAATGGGTGCAGGAGGAATGCATCCCGGCCGAGGCGGAACTCGACAACGCGCCGCTCGACGAAGTGCTGGGCAAACTGCGCAAGAAGGCGCGCGCGCAGGGCCTGTGGTGCCCGTTCGTGCCGAAGGAATATGGCGGCATGGGGCTCGGCCCGCTCGCCAACGCGCTGGTGCAGATGGAGCTTGGCGAGAGTTCGCTGGGCGCGCTGTCGATGAACACCCAGGGCCCCGACGACGCTTCGATGATGACCATCCTCGAGCACGGCACCGAGTATCAGAAGGAAAAATTCCTGAAGCCGCTGCTCAACGGCGACAAGCGGATCTGCTTTTCGATGACCGAAAAGGCCTCCGGCGCCGACGCCACCGGCATGCAGACACGCGCGGTGAAAGACGGCAACGCCAATTACATCCTCAACGGCGAAAAGTGGTTCTCCTCGTCGGCCAGCGTCGCCGATATCGCGCTGGTCATGGCCAAGACCGATCCGGATGCGCCGCGCCACAAGCAGTTCTCGACCTTCATCGTCGAACTGCCGAACCCCGGTTACAAGATCAAGCGCAACGTCGCCAACATGGCGATCGAAGGACCGCATGAGGATGTCTTGCGCGGCGGCCATTCGGAGATCGAGATCAAGGATCTGAAGGTGCCGGCCGACAATCTGCTCGGCGGCGAAGGCAATGGCTTCAACATGGGCCAGCACCGCCTCGCCTACGGCCGGTTGCGCCACGGCATGCACAATGTCGCCAAGGCGCAGCGCGCGCTCGACATGGCAACGGCGCATGTGACCAAGCGCTCGACCTTCGGGCAGCTATTGGCCGATCGCCAGGCGGTGCAGTTCATGCTCGCCGAATGCGCCAGCCAGCTTTATATCGGCCGCCTGATGCTGCTGCACATCGCCTACAAGGCGGAAAAGGGCATGGACCTGCGGCAGGAAAATTCGATCGCCAAGGTCTACCTGGCGCACATGGTGCATCACGTCATCGACACCGCGATCCAGCTCCACGGCGCGCTCGGCTTTTCCCAGGATACGCCATTGGCAAAGTGGTACACGCAAGTGCGCTCGCAGCGGCTGGTCGATGGACCCGACGAAGTGCACAAATGGAAAGTCGGCCGCAACGTCATCAAGGCCTTCCGGGAGCACGGCACCACCGCAAGCGCGGCAGGCGGGGATTTGATTTGAGCTGGCGCGCCGTCACATATGCCGCCTCATCCTGAGGAGCCGCGCAACGCGCGGCGTCTCGAAGGATGGTCACACATTCACCCTTCGAGACGCATCGCTTTGCGATGCTCCTCAGGGTGAGGTCCGTTGTGGGTGGGGAGAATTACTGCCCCGCTCTCTCCCGCGCCACCGCCTGCCAGCCGATGTCGCGGCGGCAGAAACCTTCCGGCCATTCGATACGATCGACCGCCTGATAGGCGCGCTGCTGCGCTTCCAGCACGGTCTTGCCTGATGCGCAGACATTCAGCACGCGGCCGCCATTGGCGAGGATCTGGCCGTCTTTCGCCACGGTGCCGGCGTGGAAAATTTCCACGCCTTCGACCTTGGCAGCATCGTCCAGCCCCTTGATCACCGAGCCCTTGCCATAGTCGCCGGGATATCCCTTGGTCGCCATGATCACCGTAAGCGCGACGTCGTCATACCAGCGCAGATCGAAATTCTTCAATTGGCCGTCGGCGCTGGCGATCAGGGCCGGCACGAGGTCCGACATCATCCGCAGCATCAGCACCTGGCATTCGGGATCGCCGAAGCGGGCGTTGTATTCGACCAGCCTGGGGCCATCCTTCGTGACCATCACCCCGGCATAGAGTACGCCCTTATAGGGCGCGCCCATCGCCTTCATGGCGCGCAGGGTCGGCAGGATCATCTCGTCCATCACGCGCGCGCTGATCGTGTCGGTCATGACCGGCGCCGGCGAATAAGCGCCCATGCCGCCGGTGTTCGGCCCCTTGTCGCCGTCGAAAGCGCGCTTGTGGTCCTGCGCGGTGGCGAGCGGCAGTGCGTGCTCGCCGTCGCACAACGCAAAGAACGAAGCTTCCTCGCCCTGCATGAAATCCTCGATCACGACTTCGGCGCCGGCACCACCGAAGCCGCCGCCGAACATCATGTCGACAGCATCCAGCGCTTCTTGCTCGATCATCGCGACCACCACGCCCTTGCCGGCGGCGAGACCGTCGGCCTTCACGACGATCGGCGCGCCCTCGGCACGGATGTAGGCCTTGGCCGCTTCGGCATCGGTGAAATGCTGGTACTTCGCGGTCGGGATGTTGTTGTCGCGACAGAGCGCCTTCGTGAAAGATTTCGAGCTTTCGAGCCGGCCTGCGGCCTTGGTCGGTCCGAATGCCTTGAAACCGGCGGCGTTGAGATCATCGACCATGCCGGCGGCGATCGGCGCGTCGGGCCCGACCACGACAAACTCGACCGCGTTACGCTTGCAGAAATCGATCACCGCCGCGTGGTCGGTGATGTCAAGCGCGACGCATTCGGCCTCCCGCGCGATGCCGGCATTACCCGGCGCGCACCACAACCTGGTCACCAGCGGCGACGCCGCGATCTTCCACGCCAGCGCATGTTCGCGGCCGCCGGAACCGAGCAGGAGAATGTGCATAAGTTAGAACCAGATGATGGGTTTCGACGGGAGTCGGTCGCACGAATCGATAGCGAAATCAAACGCTGCCGTCATTCCGGGCTCGCGCAAGAGCGGGCCCCGGAATGACAACGGCGGCAGACGGCAGTTACTTCCCGCCGCCCGACGCCGCGATGATCTCCTGCAAGGTCGCGACGTGCCGCGCAAAGGCCCCCCGCCCCGCGGCACTCGCGGTGACCGTAGTCTGCGGCTTCTTCCCGACAAACGCCTTGTCGACCGCGACATAGCCCGCTCTCGACAGCGTCTCGATATGGGCGCCGAGATTGCCGTCGGTGGCGCCGGTCAGTTTTTTCAGCTTCGCGAATTCAAGCCCGGTGCCCGACGGCAGCGCATTGAGCGCCGCCATGATGCGTAAGCGCAACGGTTGATGGATGACATCGTCCAATTCAGCCATCGGTCAGATCCGGCGCATCCAGAGCCCGCCGACAATCAGCCCGCCGCCGTTGACGAAGGCCATCCACACCAGGAATGCCAATCCACCAACGTAGAAATATCCGATCAGCGTCAGGACGCTGACGGCGATGGCGATCAACACAAAGGCGGCGCCGAACCACAGGCCCGCAATGGCGTAGAACAGCATGAAATAGATCGGCCAGAACGTTCCTAACTGACGCGGGGTAAAATCACCGAGCACTTTGGTGCACAAATAGCCAAATGCGAAAAACAACAGATAGGCCACCATCATCCTGACGTCGAAGCCACGGCTTCCGGATTGAAAATAGATGATGACGAGGGTCGAGAGGCTGCCTGCCACATTGACGGCAATCCAGATTGCGTTGCCTTCACGAGCCCAGAGACAGGTAGCGATATTGCCGGCAAAGACCAGCGCGCCCCACAGGATCATGACCAGGCTGGCGAGGTCGTAGGTTTGCGACTGCCTGACACGGCGGACCATCTCGTCGATGTCCGAGAGCGCCGCGCTGGCTTCCTTGCTGTCGATCATGCCGGTATCTCCCGAGCCTATCGTCACGTCCCGGCCGCTCCTCGGGTGGCGATATCGTCGGCGACAGCGGACACCGCTTTGGGGGTGCTGACGATCCCCATATGATTGACACCGTCGATCAGTTTGACGTCAACCGCCGGCGTGATGCCGCTGCACCGCTTCGGCGTACTTGTCCGCGATCATCAGTTCATCGTCGGCGCCCGAAAAGATCGTCAGCGGCCTGGTCACGGCGGCCAGATCGGTCCGGTATCCCCGCGTACCGAAATTGCGCCTAAGCCGATCAGTATAGACCGGCACCAGGACGTTGTCGGATTTCGGCGGCACCGCGAAAGCCAATGTCGGCAGCGCGTCGCAGCAATCGACGCCCATCCGGCGCATCGCCTGAAGGGCGAGGATACGCGGGATGTCCGCGCTCGCCCAGGCCTGATCCGGCCGGTTGGTCGGCGCATCATAACCGAGATAGGGCGCCAGCAGCACGGTGCGCGCGAACAGATTCTGGATCGGTGAGGCCGCGACGCGCAGCGCAAAGCCACCTCCGGCCGAATGGCCGATCAAGGTCAGCGGTGCGGTTGGCGCGGTCTTTCGCAGGACGCCGACAAAATCGGCCAGATCGTCCTCGAGCTGACCGACATAGGCGATGTCGCCGCGCGTGCCCGAGGCGCCGTGACCGCGAACATCGATCGCATAAGTTTCGACCCCGTGCGCAGCCAAAGCATCTCCCAGCGCATGGATGCTCGGGCTGGACCCGGAGGAGCCGTGAACCAGGATCGCGACCCGATCCACCCGGTCGCCGCGGGCCTGATAATGCCGGTAGGCCAGCTGCGTGCCGTCTCGTGCTTGAAAAAGTTCGAACCGCGGCATCGTGCTGCGGTCCACCGCCCGCGCGGTCGCGGAAACCGAGTGCAGTTCCGGCGGCTGGGTCAACGGCGCAGCGACCAAGGCGGTCAACAGAAATGCGGCTGCGCCAGCGCCGCACAGCGACCATTTCACCACGTTAAAAGACCCACGTATCAGCGATATCGACATGATCTCTTCCTCATCAGGGCGATCCAATCTCTAAATACAGAGAACTCTATATCACAGAGTCTACAGTTCCACAATCGAGAAATGGCGGGGACAGCCGAAAATCCCTACCTTGCGTCCACGCTCGAAAAGTCCGAATCGATTGCCGATGCCTGCTGCCGAAAAACTGAACAATTCGCCCGAATTCACCGTCACCGAACTGTCCTCCGCGCTGAAACGCACGGTCGAGGACACCTATGGCCATGTCCGGGTGCGCGGCGAGATTTCCGGCTTTCGCGGGCCGCATTCCTCCGGCCATTGCTATTTCGCGCTCAAGGATGAGAGCGCCAAGATCGAGGCGGTGATCTGGAAGGGCGTCCACGGCCGAATGCGGTTCAAGCCGCAGGAAGGTCTGGAGGTGATCGCCACCGGCAAGCTCACCACCTATCCCGGCTCGTCAAAATACCAGATCGTGATCGAGGCGATCGAGCCGGCCGGTATCGGCGCGCTGATGGCGCTGATGGAGGAACGGAAGAAGAAGCTCGGCGCCGAGGGCCTGTTCGACGAGGCGCGCAAACAGTTGCTGCCCTGGCTGCCGGACGTGATCGGCGTGGTCACCTCGCCGACCGGCGCGGTGATCCGCGACATCCTGCACCGGCTGGAAGACCGCTTTCCGCGCCGGGTGCTGGTGTGGCCGGTCAGGGTGCAGGGCGAAGGCTCGGCCGAACAGATCGCCGCCGCGATCCACGGCTTCAATGCGCTGCCGGAAGGCGGCAAGATTCCGCGGCCGGACGTGCTGATCGTGGCGCGCGGCGGCGGCTCGCTGGAAGACCTGTGGTCGTTCAACGAGGAGATCGTGGTTCGCGCCGCCGCCGAAAGCATGATCCCGCTGATCTCGGCGGTCGGTCATGAAACCGATATCACGCTGATCGATTTCGCCGCCGACAAGCGCGCGCCGACACCGACCGCCGCCGCCGAGATGGCGGTGCCGGTGCGCAGCGAATTATTCGTCGAGGTGTCGACCCTCGCTCGCCGGGTGATGGTATGCTGGCAGCGCGGCCAGGAAGGCCGCCGCAACGAGTTGCGCGCCGCGGCGCGCGCGCTGCCTGGAGCCGGCGAGTTGCTGGCGATCCCGCGGCAGCGGCTCGATGGCGTGGCCAGCGCCCTGCCCCGCGGTCTCAAGGCCAACACCCATGCGCATTTCCGACGCTATGCCAGTAGCAGCGCCCGGCTGACGGTGCGGGTGCTACGCGGGCAAGTGGCGCAGGCGCGGCAACGCTTGACGATGTCCGGCGAGCGGATCACGCATTCGGCGCGGTCGCTGCTGCGCAGCCGGCGCGATCGCTTTGGTAGCCTGGAGATCCGGCTCAAGGCCTCCAAACTCGCCAACGCGCAGGCGCAGCGCCAGAATATCGCACGCCATCGCGAACGGACCTTGCGCCTCGCCGAACGCGCCCACCGCGCGCTCACAACGATCCTGCAGCGGCTGGACGCGCGCATCGGCCATAGCGGCCAACTGCTGGGCGCGCTGTCGTATCGCGGCGTACTCGCGCGCGGCTTTGCATTGGTGCGCGACGAGAACGGCCACGCGGTGCATGCGGCCGCCGCGATCGGGCCGGACGCGCATCTCACGCTCGAATTCGCCGACGGCCGCGTCGGCGCCACCGCGGACGCAGATCGGCCGGCGGCAGTGCCGACGGCAAAACCGTCTGCCAGCGAACCGAAGACCGGTACGAAAACCATCGCGGCCAAGCGCGTCGCAAAACCGGTCGATCAGGGCAGTCTGTTCTAGGTCGGACCGTTCAACAACAAGGTCATGTCGTGAAGCTGGCGAAGCCCCAGGTCGATATCGGCCTTGCCACCAACCAGATCGATCCGATGCTCGCCTTCTGGCAGGGCGAGGCCGGACTGCGGTTCGATCACCTGCTTCCGGTGCGGCGCGGCCAGAACCAGCATCGTCACGATGCCTTGGGTTCGGTAGTCAAAATCAACCATTTTGCCGAGCCGCTGCCCGACGCTGTGCCCAGTGGCTATCGCGAACTGATCCTCGCGCAACCAACATGCCCGTCGCCACGCGCATTGCAGCGACCCGGACGGCAATCGCGTCAGCCTGGTCCCATCAGGCCATCACGGCGTCCGGCAGATCGGCATTCGCCTCGCGGTGCGCGACCTCGAAACCCATCGCCGCTTCTATCGCGACGCGCTAGGCCTGATCGAGGAACCGCAACACTCCGGAACGGCGTTCCGCGCAGGCGAAACACTGCTGCTGTTGGATCAGGACCAAAACGCCAGTGTCGATCCCGGGATGCGCGGCAAGGGCTGGCGCTACATCACGTTTCAGGTGTTCAAGGTGGATGAGGCTCACGCCGCAGTGCTCGCCGCCGGTGGCCGCGAAGCCCGGGCGCCGGTCACGCTCGGTACCACCGCGCGGATCTCGATGGTGCTCGACCCCGATGGCAACTGGATCGAACTTTCGCAGCGCGCCTCGATCGTCGGCACGCTCACATAATTTTCACCGCGACAGCCATTCGGCGACGCGTTTTTGCGAATCGGCACGAGCTTCGGCGTCGGTGCCGATATGGCCATGCTCCGGCAGCGCGACATCGCTGGTGCTGACGGCGTGCAGCGGCACATTGGCGCGATCGAAATCATGCGGCGCGCCGGGATAGATTTCAATTCTGGTCAGCGCGCTGCGGCCACGGGCGCCGTCGACCATCTGGCGGCAGGCGGCTGGCGAACTGACGTCATCCTTGGCGCCGATCAACAACAAGGTCGGCACTCGCGTGCTCCAGCCCAGGCCCGACGAGACCCGGCAATCCGGATAGAACGCGATCGCCGAGCGGAAATCCGGCTCGGCCCCGCGCGACGATAATTGCGGGCGGACCGCCCACAATAATGCGCTGGCGCCATTGGCCCAGCCGATCAGGCTGATGCGGTCGTGAGCAGCCCAGGGTTGCTGCTCCAGCCATTGCCGGGACGCGGTGATATCGGCGACCCGCTCGCGGCGCGCGAGCACGCGAATCTCCTTGACCCGGCACTGCGGACCGAGTTCGCGCGAACCGTAGCTGTCGGGCAACAGCACCGCGTGACCGCTCTTGACCAGTTGTTCCGCCCAGTCGCGGTAGCGCGGAAGCACCGGCTCGGAATGACCGCCCAATCCACCGCAGCCATGCAGCCCGATCACGGTCGGAAACGGCCCGTTGCCCTCAGGCTTGTAGAGCTGCGCCCGCAGCGTGCTCGCGCCCGCGGGAATATCGACCTGGCGCGGCGCTGGCAACGACGCCTCCGCGGCCGGCGCCGCTTCGGCGGCGCCGCTCATGGCAACGAGCGTCAGGAAGGCGATTGCTGACAGAAAGCGCATCAGGTTTGCCGGGTCGTGATGGTGCCGCAAAGGCAGCGCTCCATTGGCTAAAACGGTATCATGCGCCCCATATGATAATTCATCACAAATCGGTGGGTTTGATTCGCGGACATTACCAACTATTTATGATAGATCGCTTGCCATCATCTATCCGAACCCGGTCGGAGTTCTGTTGTGCTCAATAAATTCGGCCCGTCGGGCCACGGCGAAGCCCAGGTGCAATATCTGGACGGCGATTTCCGCGTGATCTCGCCAGGAACCTATGTGCGCTGTGCCGTCACCGACGTGCGAATCCCGCTCGACGAACTGAAATACTGGAGCGTCGACCTGCAGGAAGCCTACGCCGTGCCGACCGCGGTGCTGCAGCGGCATTTTCCGGACGCCGTGAAGACGCAGAGTTAGGACATCCTTCAAGGACGCTAGATGTCTTAGGGCGGGCAAAGGCGCATTTGCGCCGTGCCCCCCATCCGTGCCGCGGATAACGAAGGTGGGCACGCTGCGCTTTATCCACCTTACGCGACGTCAACTGCGTGCCTGATATTGCTTCTCGCGCGCCTTGAACAACCGGTCGCGCACGAACGAGCGCAACTTCGCTTCGTCATCGAACGCCAAGGTCACCGCGAACGCCGCAATATCGCGCGCCGGAGCGACACCGCCGCGCAATCGCGCCAGATCCTTTTCCGTGGTGACCAGCGTCAGTCCGTCACGCGCGGCTTCCGCGATCAAGGTCTCGATCTCCTCGCGCGAAAACGGATGATGATCCGCGAAAATGCGCTCGCGGACCACCTCGACGCCCGCGCTGCGCAGCGTCCGGAAAAACCGGCCGGGATCGCCGATCCCGGCGAATGCCAGCACACGCGTGCCGCCGAGCCGCGCCAGCGACGCATCATCCGGCGTCAGGTGCGCCGACAGCACCGGATTGCCGCCCGCTGCAACGGCCAACGCCACCGTGCTGGCGGCATCGCCATCGCCGATGACAACAAGCGCGTCGGTGCGGGCCAGTTGCGGCGGCAGCGGCGCGCGCAGCGGCCCTGCCGGAAACACCTGGCCGTTGCCGAGGCCACGACGGGCGTCGATCACGATGATCGAGATATCTTTTGCGATCGCGGGGTTCTGAAAGCCGTCATCCATCAGGATCACGCTGGCGCCCTGCGAACGCGCCAGCGCAATGCCGCCGACACGGTCGCGCGCGATCACCACCGTCACCTTGTCCGCCAGCATCAGCGGCTCATCGCCGACATTGGCGGCAACGTGCCGTTCCGGATCGACCACGACCGGCCCCCGCCATTTGCCGCCATACCCGCGGCTGAGCACGACCGGCTTTTCACCGAGCTCGCGCAACAAACTCGCCAGCGCCAGCACGGTCGGGGTCTTGCCGGCGCCGCCGGTGTGATAATTGCCGACGCAGATCACCGGAATGCCCGCGTTGAAGCCACCGCTCTGCCATCCGCCAAGCCGTGATCTGGCCGTAGATCAAACCGAGCGGCGTCAGCAATCGCGAAAGCAGGGATGGCGACCGATACCAGAAGGCCGGCTCACGCACCGGTCGTCCCCTTTTCGAGCCGTAGCTGCAACAGATAGGGTTCCAGCGCCGCCATCGTTCGCTCCAGCGCGCCGCCGAGTTGACCGACCACACGGGTCGAGGCGGCGGCGGTTTTGTCGCGCGCCGACGGGTCGGACAATAATTGCCCGAGCTGCTTGATCAGCGTCTCCTGGCCGTCCGCCTGACGGGCGCCGCCGGCACGGTCGAGCGTCTCATAGACCTCGGTGAAATTGAATACGTGGGGGCCATGCACGATCGACGCGCCGAGCTTGATCGCCTCGATCGGATTTTGGCCGCCATGGCGAACCAGCGAACCGCCCATGAAGACGATCGGCGACAACCGATAAAACAAGCCGAGTTCGCCCATGGTATCGGCGACATAGATGTCGGTGGTCGGAACCGGCAACTCGTCGCGCGAGCGCAAGCCGGCTTGCAGGCCCGCCGCTGCGATACCACGCGCGATGGTCTCGCCGCGATCGGGATGCCGCGGCACGATCACGCTCAGCAAGTGTGGAAAAAAGCGAACCAGCGCGCGGTGGGTTTGCACCAGAATCTCGTCCTCGCCGGGATGGGTCGAGGCCGCGACGATGATCGGACGGCCGCGCGTCGCCGCCATCAACCGCTCCAGCCTGGAGCCATCGGCCGGCGGCGCCGGGACATCGAGCTTGAGATTTCCCGTGGTGATGACATTGCGGCTGCCGAGCGCGGCAAAACGCTCGGCGTCGACCTGCGATTGCGCGAGGCAAATGTCGAACCGGCCCAGCAGCGCCGAAATCGTTGCGTTGATCTTGCGCCAGCGCGGAAACGAGCGATGCGACATCCGGCCGTTGATCAGCACCATCGGCACCCGGCGCGCCGCGCTCGCCAGTATGATGTTCGGCCACAAATCGGATTCGATGAACAGCGCCAGCGATGGCCGCCAGTGATCGAGAAAGCGCGCGACATAACGCGGCGAGTCATACGGCACGTATTGATGGATGATGTCGGCGGGAAACCGCTTTGCCACGATCGCCGCTGAAGTCACCGTTCCCGAGGTCAGCAGGATACGGATATTGAGCGCGCGCAACCGTTCAATCAATGCGGCCGCCGCCAGGACCTCGCCGACGCTGGCGCCGTGTATCCAGATCAGCGGGCCGTTCGGCCTGATGTCCTCGCTGAATCCGCGACGTTCGCCGACCCGATCGGGATCTTCCTTGCCCTGCTTCAGCCGGCGCTTGATCAGCGCCGGCGCCAGCGGCGCCGCGGCGGTCGAGAGCTGCCGGTAGAGCCGCAGCGTCATCGGCAGCGAGTTAGCCATGACCTGCCTGTTCCGGAAATCCCATTTCAGGGCGACCGACCTTGGCGTAGGCCAACCGGGTCACTTCGTTCAGCACGGCTTCGACCTTCGCACGCAATCGTTCCATGGTTTCGTCATCCGCGTCCGGCGGCACACGAATGGTTTCGATGCCCACCAATGCGCCGCGTCCGAACGGCAGGTTGATGGTGGTGCGATCCCAATTATCCAGCCGGACGAAACGGCTGGTCGCCATCGCAAAAGGCAAAATCGGTCGTCCCGAAACCTTCGCCAGCATGATCAGGCCCAGGCCCACGACGCGCGAACGCTTCGGCACGTCCGCCGTCAGGGCAACGTTATAGCCCTCATCGAGCGCGCGCGCCATTTCCATGAACGCGCCGACGCCGCCCTTGCGGTGAAAGGCCGAGCCATGATCGCCGGAGCCGCGGATCGTGCCGATGCCGAGCCGCTCGGCGGCGATCGCGTTGAATTCGCCATCGCGATGCAGCGAAATCAATACCTTGGCGCGATAGCTCTCCTTGTTCTTGATGAACGGCGTCATGAAGTGCTGGCCGTGCCAGAACGCGAAGATCGCCGGCATCTCGCGGCTCGACCTGGGCGTACACGTCAGGCGGATCGAAGCTGAATTTATTGGTCCACCACACCAGCCGCAGATATTCGGCCGCGAGGAACCCCACAGCGCGCTGAAACCAGCTGCTGCGCAGCATATTACGAATCAGTTTTTTCAATTCAATGGCCGGACTTGTCGTCCTGTCCCGGGTCGAGCAGCCGATGCAGATGGACCACGAAATAGCGCATATGCGCGTTATCGACGGTCTGCTGCGCCTTGGCCTTCCAGGCCGCGAAGGCGGTGGCGTAGTTCGGATAGACACCGACGATCTCGACCTGGTCGAGATCCTTGAAAGTGGTGTGTTCGAGATCGGTCAATTCGCCACCGATCACGAGATGCAGCAATTGCGGATGAGCACTATCTGGCATGTCTGGTCTTCCCCATCTGGTGCCCGGCAAGCACGATTTCCCCAACGCAAACCCGGCGCTCAGGGCAACGGACGGCTTCTGAAATGCTCGACAATGCTTGCATGACGATCGCGCCCCGCTGCCACCAGCACCCCGTGCGTCACATCCCGGCGATTGTAGCGGATGGTCTCGCCCGAAAGCGCCGTCATATTACCATTCGCTTCCTGCACGATCAAATTCGCCGCAGCAAGATCCCAGTCGCGGCTCTGGCCGCCGGCAAAGGCGGCATCGAGACGTCCCTCCGCCACCCGGCATAGCCGAAGCGCCAGCGATCCGATTCTGGGATAAAGCGAAATTTCGCCTGGTCCCGGATTCAGCCGCTCCACCAGCGGCTTCGGCCCCGCGATCTTCGGAAAATCCAGCTCAATGCCTGGTGTCGCACGCAGGGGAATATCGTTGCGAACCGCGCCGCCGCCCCGCGAAGCAAAGAAGAACTCGTCGGTAACGGGAGCAAATACCGCCGCCAGCACCGGCTGGTCGCCTTCGACCAGCGCCACACTCACGCACCAGTCCTCGCGACCGGCCAGATAGGAACGGGTGCCGTCGATCGGATCGACGATCCAGACCATGGGCTTGCCGAGGCGTGATTTGTCGTCGACGCTTTCCTCCGACAGCCAGCCATAGTCGGGGGTGGCCGACCGCAATCGCTGTTCGAGCAGATCGTTGGCCGCGATGTCGGCTTCGGACACCGGCGACGAGGCGCCCTTGATCCAGTTCTTCAGTTCGGTGCGGAACATCGAGCGCGCCAGCGCGCCGGCCTCGCGCACCGCCTCGTTCAGAAGCGCGGCATCTCGCGCAAGGGCCTCGCGGGAAAGCTGACTTCTCGTGGTGCCGGCGTCAGCGTCCGCCAAGCGTCAGTCCCTCGATCCGCAGCGTCGGAGCGTTGACGCCATATTTGAATTCGAGATCGTTGGCCGGCACCATCGACTTGAAAATCTCGAACAGATGGCCCGCGATCGTCACCTCGCTCACCGCGTAGGTGATCTCGCCGTTTTCGATCCAGAAGCCGGATGCGCCGCGGCTGTAATCGCCGGTCACGCCGTTGACGCCGGAGCCGATCAGATCGGTGACGTAAAATCCCTGCTTGATGTCCGAGATCAATTCGGAAGGAGACACCTCACCGGCTTCGAGATGCAAATTATACGCTCCCGGCGACGGCGACGACGACACGCCGCGGTGGGCGTGGCCGGTGGTGGTCAATCCGAGTTCGCGCGCGGTCGCGGAATCCAGCAGCCACGAGGTCAGCACGCCCTCGTCGATGATCGCGAGCTTTTTGACCTTGACGCCCTCGGCATCGAAAGTTTGCGAACGCAGGCCCCGCACCCGCAACGGATCGTCGATGATGCGGACATTCTTGGCGAATAATTGCTGGCCGAGTTTGTCTTTCAAAAAACTGGTCTTGCGCGCGATCGACGCCCCGTTCACCGCGCCGACCAGATGGCCTACGATCGACCCGGACACCCGGGGGTCGAACACCACGGGAACCTTGCAGGTCTCGACCTTGCGCGGATTGGCGCGGGCCACCGTGCGCTCGCCCGCAGTGCGGCCGACGCTTTCGGGCGACGCCAGATCGGAACCATGCGGGGCGACAGTGTAGTCATAGTCGCGCTCCATCGCGGTGCCGTCGCCGGAAATCGCGGTCATCGAAATACTCTGGCTCGATCGCAGATAGGAGCCTTGGAAACCGGTCGAGGTCACCAGCACCATGCCGCCGATCCCCGACGAGGCCGAGCCGCCGCCGGATTTGGAGACGCCCTTGACGGCAAGCCCGGCGGCTTCCGCCGCACAGGCGCGGCGCTCGAGCTCCGCGGTCGAGGGCATTTTCGGATCGAGCAGATCGAGATCGGGAAACGCGGTCGCCAGCAACGCCGGATCGGCGAGGCCGACATATTTGTCGTCGGGCGCGACCCGCGCCATCGCCACCGCCCGTTCGGCGAGCTTGGCGACGGCGTCGCCGCTGATGTCGTTGGTGGATACCACCGCCTGGCGCTGTCCGACCAGCACCCGCAAGCCGACATCATCGCCTTCCGAACGCTCGGATTCTTCCACCCGTCCGTCGCGCACCTCGACGCCTTGCGAAATGCCCCGCACGGCGACCGCATCGGCGGCATCCGCGCCGGCGCGCCGCGCAGCCTCGACCAGTCGTTGCGCCAAGTCGCTGAGAGCGGATTGGTCGAACAGATCGGAAGCGGCTGCGGAAGATGGAAGCGGTGACGCGGCGGATGGTGAAGAGTTCACGAACGGAAATCCCGACAGTTGAAGTGAAAGGAAACTAAACCGAGGCCGGCCCGGCGCGCACCGGCAATCCCTTCAGATGTGCCCGATTCACGGCGAATTCAAGCGTTTTCGTGGGCTGAAACCGGAACAATTTGCCGCCGTTCAGCAAGGTCTCGTCAATCATCCGCGCCAAGGTTCTGTCAATCATGTGCGCGAGTGACATTGGATTAACCAGCCTTTTTAAGCCGAAACGGGCGCAGCTCTGGCATGCTCTCACTCATCGACCGGGAACACAATCCCGGCGGGGAGAACAAGCCGTGAGGCGTCAAACAGCAACAAGCGGGATAACTCCCGCAGGGTCGAGCCGTGCGTTGCGGCTCGACCCCCTTTCCCTGCCCGTCCAGTTCGACGCGCATGATCTGCGCGCCGATGGCGGCATCCGGCACATCGAGCTTGACCGCGAACGCGTCGTGCTGCGCCGCGCCCTGTTCGGCATGCGGATGGCAATCAATGTCCGCGTCAGCGATTTCCTCGGCGTGGCACTGCGTGGGGGCGACGATGCCCAGACGCTGGTGCTGGCGCATCGCGATCCTTCCCTGACCATTCCGTTGTGTATTAGCGCCGACCACGAAGAGATCGCGGCAGCCTGGCAGATGTGGAGCGACTTCTTCGCGCTGCCGTTACTGACCGAAAACAACCGCGAGTCCGCGCCCCGGCGCCGCCGTCACAGCACGATCCGTGACCGTCGTCCGAAATTTCTGGCACGCCGGCGCGCCGGCGATCTGCTCAACCCGGCCAACGTCCATCAGGGCGAACGCGAGATCATCGCACGGGATTGAGCGTTGATCCGCCGTGTGTGTGTAACGCCCGCGCCGTGATTGTGTAACGCCCGCGCCATCGCTCGACCTCGATTTCCACAGCCCGGACGGGGCGCCCTCTTCCTTCTCCCCTTGTGGGAAAGGTGGCGCGGCCGAAGGCCGTGCCGGATGAGGGGTAGCAACACAACGAGAGGCAGAGACCGCTCATCCGCCTTCGCTTCGCGAAGGCACCTTCTCCCACAAGGATGGAAAAAAGATCAGCCGCAATTCCAGACGGCGCCGATCGGCGTCTGGGTCCAGCACGGTCCGAAGCTGCCACCGTTATAATGGCCGCGGTAGAAACCGGGGCGGCCGAAATAGTGCTGCTCCCCATCCCAGCCGTAATAGCGCGGCGTCGGATCGATATACCACGGGCGCTTGTTCTGCCGCGCATAACGCCGCATCGCATCTTTCTGCATATATAGCGGCAGCGTGTTGCTGAGCGGCTGTTCGTATCCCGGCAGGAAGCCGTAGCCATGCCAGCGTGGAACCGGCCGCTTGTGAACCGGCGCAGCGGGAGCCGCGGCGGACGACAACGACAGAACGATAGCAATCAACAGACACAGCAAGCGCGACATGGTTGCACCATAAACATTCGGCGGCATGAAGGCCACTCAAATCCGGTCGCGGTTCGATGCCCGCTGCGCCGAAAACCAGTTCGGCATTGTCACGTGCGCGGGTTAAAAATAACCCTTGTTTTGGACGTAGGGCGCAAGTCCGGGTCGTGATAACCTAGCGGGATCGTTGCTTGCCACTGATGGAGTGACGCAGGATGGTCACACCGGCCGCTGATTTCATCGCGACGGAGGCGCGGTTCGGCGCGCACAACTACCAGCCCCTTGGTGTAGTCCTCTCGCGCGGCGAAGGCGTCTGGGTGTGGGACACCGATGGCAACCGGTACCTGGATTGTTTGTCGGCCTATTCGGCGGTGAACCAGGGACACTGCCATCCAAAGATCATGGCCGCGATGGTGGAACAGGCCGCCAAACTGACATTGACGTCCCGTGCTTTCCACAACGATCAATTGGCGCCATTCTACCAGCAGCTCGCCGAGTTGACCGGCTCGCACAAGGTGCTGCCGATGAACAGTGGCGCGGAGGCGGTCGAGAGCGCGATCAAGTCGGTGCGCAAATGGGGCTACGAGATCAAAGGTGTGCCCGATGGCCGCGCCGAGATCATCGTTTGCGCCGACAACTTCCATGGCCGCACCCTCGGCATTATCGGATTCAGTACCGACACCGCGGCACGCGATCACTTCGGGCCGTTTGCGCCGGGCTTTCGCATCATCCCGTTCGGTGATGCCAGAGCGCTGGAAGATGCGATCACGCCGGACACCGTCGCGTTCCTGGTCGAGCCGATTCAAGGCGAAGCCGGCGTTGCGATTCCGCCGCCGGGCTATTTCCAGAAGGTGCGTGAGATCTGCACCAACAGCGGCATCATGTTGATCCTCGACGAAATCCAGACCGGGCTGGGCCGCACCGGCAAGTTGCTCGCCGAGCAACATGAGGGCATCGAGGCAGATGTCACCCTGCTCGGCAAGGCGCTGTCCGGCGGCTTCTATCCGATATCCGCCGTACTATCGAACAATGAGGTGCTGGGCACGCTGAAGCCGGGCCAACATGGTTCCACGTTCGGCGGCAACCCGCTGGCCTGTGCGATCGCGCGCGTCGCCCTTCGCGTGCTGGTCGAGGAAGGAATGATCGAGAACGCGGCGGCCCAGGGGGCGCGCTTCCTCGACGGACTGAGGAATATCCGCGCCAATTCGATTCGCGAAGTCCGGGGTCGCGGACTGATGCTGGCGATCGAACTTCAGCCGGAAGCCGGAGAGGCCCGTCGCTACTGCGAGGCGCTGCAGCGCAAAGGCATCCTCGCCAAGGACACGCACGGACACACCATCCGTATCGCCCCACCGCTGGTGATTACCAGCGAGCAGATCGATTGGGCGGTGGAGCAGATCAGCAGTACATTGCGACAGGATCTGTCGTGATTTCGAGCAGCGAGACCCATGTCCGGTCGACTTACTACACTTGCTGTCGAGCGCCGCGTAGACGAGATCCTTCAGCGTCACCCGAATTCGATCGCGCTGCGCGACCGTCTGGGCCATGATGACGACGAACATATTTTGCTTCGGATCGATCCAGAACGCCGTCCCGCCGGCGCCCGACCAGTCCATCTCGCCGACCGGACCATCTCCCGGCCGTTCGCCCGGCTCGGTTCGAATGGAAAATCCGAAGCCGAACCCGCAGCCTTTTGCAGGGAAGTAATAGCGCCCCGGCTTCACACCGGATCCGGGCCCGATCTGGTTTGCACCCAGCATGGCAACCGTCTTTTGGCTGAGATACCGTCTGCCGGCGAGCGTGCCGCCGTTGACCAGCATCTGCGCGAAATGCGCGTAGTCTTCCAGCGTCGAGACCATTCCGCTGCCACCGGCCTGCCATTTTTGCACAAGCCGCGGATCATTCATGACGAAGTGATCCGCAATGGTCCGGTCGTCGGGAAACGGCTCGGCCACCAGCGATTTCTTGGCGGGATCGGTTACTTCGAAGCCCGTGTCTTTCATCGCGAGCGGACCCAGCAGCCGGTCTTCCTCGAATTGAAACAGCGACATTCCCGAAGCGACTTCGATCACCCGGCCCAGGATGTCGGTCGAGTGGCCGTAGTCCCATGTGGTGCCGGGTTGATAGGCCAGCGGCAGTGCGGCTACGCGCGCGGCGAACGCGGCGTTGTCCATGTCGCCGGTCAACAACCGCGCGTCGGCATACGCCTTCTTGACCAGACCGTCCCCGAAGAACCCGTAGGTTATTCCGGATGTCTGACGCATCAGGTCGCGAATGGTGATCGGGTGCTTCGCGGCAACCAGATGGAGCGTGGCAATTCCGCCGGGAGAGTTGTGCTCGACGCCGACTTTCGTGTCGGCGAATTCAGGAATGTATTTCGATACCGGGTCATCCAGGTTCAACTTTCCGTCTTCCACCAGCATCAAAGCGGCAACCGTCGTGATCGGTTTGCTCATCGAGTAGATGCGGAAGATGCTGCCCGCGGTCATCGGTTGCCGGTTGACCGGATCGCGCAGACCGAAGCTTCTGGAATAGACCGTCCGGCCATTGCGCTCGATCAACATCACGGCGCCCGGGATCTTCCGCTCGGCGACCTCGTTCTGCAGATAATGATCGATGCGCGCGAGACCTTCGCTCGTAAATCCCTCATGAGCGGGACGCGAACTTTCGGCCAGATCGGTGGTCGAGAGGAGCGACAACGCGGCAACCAGGCCGAGCGCGGAATTCCTGAGGAAAGCAGATATGGCCGTTGCTCCACTACTGCGTATGGCTGGCCGTAGTGTCCCTTC
Source organism: uncultured Alphaproteobacteria bacterium (assembly GCA_963845435.1). Classification (GTDB taxonomy): domain Bacteria; phylum Pseudomonadota; class Alphaproteobacteria; order Rhizobiales; family Xanthobacteraceae; genus Bradyrhizobium. Next base: position 229,740 of record CAWJSD010000004.1, on the reverse strand, counting down.
GCCCGGCACCCAAGGCAAGCTGATTAGGCCGGCATTGCTGCCTAACCCGCGCGCATCACCGCATCGACCAGCAATCCGGCGAACAGCAACAGGCCCGCGTCGCGGTTGGATTTGAACACGCGCAGGCACAGCGCCGGGTCTGAAATATCCAGCCTGTTGATTTGCCAAACCAGATGCGCGGCGAATAACAAGAGCCCGATCCACGCGGCAACTCCGACGCCGCTTGTCGCCAGCGCCAGGCCGATCAGGACCACCGCCAGACCGTAAAACGCCCATAGCGCCGGGCCGGTGCGCGCGCCGAACAGCAACGCGGTCGACTTGATGCCGATCAGCGCGTCATCCTCGGTGTCCTGATGCGCGTAGATGGTGTCGTACCCGATCACCCAGGAGATCGAGCCCGCGTAAAGCAACAGCGCGGCCGCGTCGATGCGGCCGAGCAGCACCGCGAATCCCATCAGCGCGCCCCAGGAGAACGCCAACCCAAGTACGATCTGGGGCCAATAGGTGATCCGCTTCATGAACGGATAGATCGCGACGATCAGAAGCGAGGCGATGCCGGTCGCCACCGCGAACCAGTTGAATTGCAGCAGCACGACGAGACCGATCAGGGCCTGCGTCACCATGAAGATCAGCGCCTGGGCCACGCTCACCTGCCCCGCCGGGATCGGCCGCGACCGGGTGCGCTCGACCAGCGCGTCGAGCTTGTGATCGGTGATGTCGTTCCAGGTGCAGCCGGCGCCGCGCATCACGAACGCGCCGACGAAGAACAGGATGAGCGTAAGCGGCAGATGCGAAATCTCGCCGGCGATATCGGCGGCCAGCGCCGCCGACCACAGGCACGGAACGAGCAGCAGCCAGGAGCCGATCGGGCGGTCGTAGCGCGCCAGTCGCAAATAGGGCCGCGACCATCCCGGCGCGCGGGTGTCGACCCAATTGCCGGTGGCATCAGCCACACGGGCGGCGGCCTCACTCATTTGACGTTACAATCCCGCTTGCGAGACGCGCGACCGAGCCCGGTTACGGCCCCGGCATTGTTCACCGCGTCAGCACGTTGCCGTTCAGCGTGTCGAAGGTGCTGCCACCCTTCTTGCTCTTGGTGGCTTCCGGCAACGCCGCCGCCGAACCGAGCACATCGCTGAGAGTTGGGCCGGCCGGTCCGCGGGCCTGCGCACCACCCTCGGCCGCGGCGCAAACCTTCTGCTGCATGCTTTCGGAGTTCTTGTGGCCACCCCTCAACTGGTCGAGCACCTGCGCGGGAATTCCGCACTTGGTCGCATGCGTCTCGACATATTTGATCATCTTGGTTTCGGCCGCGGTAAAATTCTTGATCAGCCCGCAGGCCTCCTGCGGCGTCGCGTGACGGTCGCTCGCCGCCTTGATCAGCTTGCCGCGCTTCTCGGCGTCCTCGCGCAGCGGCATGAATTCCTTCATGCAGTCCTCGGCGCCGCCGCCACCCTGGGTCGGCGGACCTGGCGGGCGCGAGAAGCCACCGCCGGAAAGCGGCGCGGCTCCATTGACCGGAAACGAACTGGAGGGCGGCGCGCCGACCGAAGCCACCGGGGCGCCGTTGACGGGCGGAAACGCTGGATCGCTCGCGGCTTTCGCGCCGTTGACCGCGGGAAACGCAGGATCACTGGCCGGCGCGGCGGCGCGACCGGGCAGCGGCGCTGGAAACGCACCCTGCGCGGACGCCTGACCGGCATAGATAGTGGCGACCGCCAGGGTAAGCGGCACGATCAAACGGCGGATGATCAAAATTGCACCTCCGGCAAGTTCCAATGATCCCCAATGAATCCAACGCGCTCACACTCGGGAAACGCGGTTCTGCTGGGCTATTACGATTCTTGCCTGCGGTTAACAACCCGCGGAATCGGGCGACAGCGCGGCGTAGCGCCACGCGTAGGGTAATAAATAGGCGTATTGGACTGGTTAATGAACGGTTCCGGCGCGCCATTCGGTCGCACGAAATGGCTGCTTTGCTTCCGGACCCGGTCTAAATTATGAAGCTGGCATAGGACGTTATCGGCCCTTTGATGATCATGCGCTCCGGCTTTGGGGCGCGCGGAAGCGGAACTTTAGCCATGCCACAATTCGACTTCCGCAGCCCGCGCGTGTTCGTTGAGGCGCCTTTGGCCGCCGGCGTCAGCGTCGAACTGGATCGCAACCAGAGCAATTATCTCGGCAATGTGATGCGATTGGCCGCCGGCGCGACAATCCTCGCCTTCAACGGGCGCGACGGCGAATGGCAGGCATCGATCGCCGGGCGCAAACGGCCGGAAAGCCTCGACATCGTCACCCGGACCCGGCCGCAGGATCACCTGCCCGATCTGGCCTACGTGTTTGCGCCGCTGAAGCACGCCCGGCTCGATTACATGGTGCAGAAAGCCGTCGAGATGGGCGCGGCGGCGCTGCGGCCGGTATTGACCCGCTTCACCCAGGTCAACCGGGTCAATGGCGAGCGGATGCGGGCCAATGTGATCGAAGCGGCCGAGCAATGCGGCATCCTGAGCGTCGCCGAAGTCGCCGAGCCGGTGCCGCTGGAGCGCTATCTGGGTCAGCGCGAGGCCCCGCGGTTGCTGGTATTCTGCGACGAGGCCGCCGACGTCGGCGATCCGGTGCAGGCGCTGGGCGCCGAGCGGACGGCAGGCGGCGGGATCGACGTCCTGATCGGTCCCGAAGGCGGGTTTGCCGAGGAGGAGCGCGCCATGCTGCTGAAGCAGCCCCGGATCCTGCGGCTGTCTCTGGGGCCGCGGGTGCTGCGCGCCGACACGGCCGCCGTCGCCGCGCTGGCGCTGGTCCAGGCCGCGCTCGGCGACTGGCGCTGAAACCGGCTGGAATTCGCGGGGAACAGGCATTACCTCGTGTTGGCCCCCCATTAAGTGAAGTGGCCGATCCCTGTCGAAACCCCGCCCGGGCCATGCTAAGGCCTGCGCCAGACCCCTTTGAGACCGGTCTTGCCCCCGGTTTTCCGGACAATTGGACACCACAATGACCCCGACCGCCGCCGCCACGGGTGCGACCGGAACCGCCGCTTGGGCGGATGCGCTGCTGTCGTCGTTCGCGCAGGCCGGCTACCTCAGGTCCGAGCCCGCCATCCTGCAGCCGGCCGAGCCGTTCCTCGATCTATCCGGCGAGGACATCCGCAAGAGCCTGTATCTGACCACCGATGCCGGTGGCGAGGAATTGTGCCTGCGGCCCGACCTCACCATTCCGGTGGCCCGCGATTACCTCGCCTCGCCACGGGCCGGCCAGCCGGCCGGGTTCAGCTATCTCGGTCCGGTGTTTCGCTATCGCGGTGGCGCGCCCAATCAGTTTTTGCAGGCCGGCATCGAGTCCTTCGGCCGCCAGGATCGCGCGGCCGCCGACGCCGAGATGCTGGCGCTGGCGTTGCAGGCAACTTCGGCGGTCGGCCTTACCGATATCGAAATCCGCACCGGCGACGTCGCCTTGTTCACCGCATTGATCGACGCGCTCGGGCTCTACCCGGTGTGGCGGCGCCGGCTGATCAAGGACTTCAATCGCAAGGTCAGCCTGATCGACGACATCGAGCGGTTGACCCTCGCCCCGGGACGTAACGAATATGAGGGCGTGCTGGCGGCGCTGGCCGGCTCCGACCGCAAGGCGGCGCTGGCGCTGGTGACCGACCTGATGTCGATCGCGGGCACCACCAATGTCGGCGGACGCACCGTTGCCGAGATCGCCGACCGCTTCCTCGAGCAATCGACGTTGAAGGGTGGCGCGCTGCCGCGCGACGCGCTGAAGATCATCAAGCAATTCCTGTCGATTTCCGGCGAGCCCGCCGACGCGGTCACGCAGTTGCGCGCGCTGGCCAAGGACGCCAGGCTCGACATCGACGCGGCGATCGATCAGCTCGAAAGCCGGGTCGGTTTCATGACCGAGCGCGGCATCACCAAAGGCAAGGCCCGGTTTGCCACTGCCTTCGGGCGCGGTCTCGATTATTACACCGGCTTCGAATTCGAACTGCACCGCAAGGGCAACGGCGTCGAGCCGCTGGTGGCGGGCGGACGCTACGACGGCCTGATGACCCAGCTCGGATCCGCGAAGCCTATTCCGGCGGTCGGCTTTTCCGTGTGGGTCGAAGCCTTCAACGTCCTCAAAGGGAGCGCAGCATGACGGCGCCATTCGTTCTGGCGGTGCCGTCCAAGGGCCGCCTGCAGGAAAACGCCGAGGCGTTCTTCGCCAGCGCCGGCCTTGCATTGTCGAAGCCGCGCGGCGCCCGCGACTATCGCGGCACCATCAACGGGCTCGACAATGTCGAGGTTGCTTATCTCTCTGCGAGCGAGATCGCCTCGAACCTGGCGCGCGGCACCGTGCATCTCGGTGTCACCGGCGAAGACCTGGTGCGCGAGAGCATCGCCGACGCCGACAAGCGCGTGCTGTTGATCGACACGCTCGGCTTCGGCAGCGCCAATGTGGTGGTGGCGGTGCCACAGGCCTGGATCGACGTCCGCACCATGGCCGATCTCGACGACGTCACCACAGGCTTTCGCGGCCAACATAACCGGCGGATGCGGGTGGCGACCAAATACATCAACCTGACCCGGACGTTCTTTGCCTCGCACGGCGTCATGGACTACCGGATCGTCGAAAGCGCCGGCGCCACCGAAGGCGCGCCCGCCACCGGCGCCGCCGAGATGATCGTCGACATCACCACGACCGGCGCGACCCTGGTCGCCAACGGCCTCAAGGTGCTCGACGACGGCGTGATCCTGCGCAGCCAGGCCAATCTGGTCGCCTCGCGCGAGGCCGACTGGTCGGATAGCGCCCGCGAGACCGCGCGGGTCCTGCTCGACCATATCGCCGCCCGCGCCCGCGCCAACAAATATCGGGAAGTCCGCACCCGCTTCAAGGAATGCACCGCGGCATTGCTGACCGAGGCGCATAACCGCTTCGGCGTCGAGTCGCCGTTCGGCGGTCCGACCTCCTCGGGCATGGTGACCCTGCACTGCCCGCCGGCGCAGCTCTACGCGCTCGGCAGCTTCCTGCGCGACCACGGCGCCGATACCGTGTCGGTGGCCTCGCTGGATTACGTGCTCGATCGCAAGAATCCGCTGTTCGCCAAACTCGAGGCGTTCTTGCGGCAGTAAGGCGCAAGCCTCAAGGCCGATCCGCGTGGCGACAAGCCGCGGCGATTGCCCTATGCTGGTCTTTACCACTGATTTTTTCCCAGCCCTGAGACCTGATCGATGAAGCTCGGCACCGACGTTTCCAGCCTGACCACCACCGCGGCCAATGCCGCGGCGCAGGGGCTGTCGATCGTGGTGCCGGTGTACAACGAAGCGGCGGGGCTCTCGGCGCTGCATGCGCGGCTGGTCGACCTGGCGAAGACGCTGCGGACGCGTTTCGGCCTCGGCTGCGAGGTGGTTTACGTCGATGACGGCAGCGCCGACGCAACGCTTTCGATCGCGCGCGGGCTCGACGCAGAAACGCTCGATGTCCAGGTGGTGTCGCTGTCGCGTAATTTCGGCAAGGAAGCCGCCCTGCTCGCCGGGCTCGATCACGCCGGTCGCGGGGCGGTGCTGTTCATGGATGGCGACGGCCAGCATCCGCCAACCCTGGTGGAAGAACTGGTTCGGCACTGGATCGAAGGCGGCTTCGACGTGGTCTATACGGCGAAGGCCCACCGCGACAATGAATCGGTACTGCGCCGGATTTCGGTGCATGTGTTTTACGCGCTGATCAATTGGGGCGCGCGGCAGAAGATCCCCGAGGATGCCGGCGACTTCCGGCTGCTGTCGCCGCGCGCGGCGGCGGCGCTGCGGCAGCTTCCCGAACGCAACCGCTTCTTCAAGGGACTGGCAAGCTGGATCGGCTTTCGCCAGATCCGCGTCGATTACGAACCCGCGGCGCGCGCCCATGGCGTCACCACCTTCAGCGCCGGACGGCTGCTCGGGCTTTCGATCGAAGGCCTGACCTCGTTCTCGGTGGCGCCGTTGCGGCTGGCGAGCCTGCTCGGCGCCATCCTGGCCACAGTCGCGTTCCTGTTCGGGCTGTCGATCCTGTGGGAGACCTGGACCACCGGCAAATCGGTGCCCGGCTATCCGTCGCTGGTGGTCGGCCTGATGACCATCGGCGGCGTGCAGCTGATCATGATCGGCATCGTCGGCGAATATATCGGCAAGATTCTCTCGGAGCTGAAAGCGCGTCCGATCTACTTCGTCGCCGAACACGTCGAGAAGCGCGCCGCGGGCGAACGCAAGAGCGCCGATGGCGAACGGTCCGCGGCCGAATGAACGGCACGATGACGCCGCGACGAATCTGGCTGTGCGCCGACGATTACGGCATCAGCCCCGGCGTCAACCGCGGCATTCGCGAACTGATCGAGCGCGGCCGGCTCAACGCCACTTCGGTCATGGTGGTGGGGCCGGCGATCGGCCGTGACGAAGCGCAATTGCTGCAGGCCGCCGTGAAAAAAAGTCCGCGTTGCGCCATCGGGCTGCACGCGACGTTGACGGCGCCGTTTCGTCCCGCTGACCATGCATTTCAAGCCGGTGTTCGGCGGATTGTTTCTGCCGTTTCCGAAATTGTTGCGCGCCGGGATGTTGCGCCGGCTCGATCCCGAAATCATCCGCGCCGAATTGCTGGAACAGCTTCATGCCTTCAGCGACCTGTTCGGCCGTCCCCCGGACTATGTCGACGGCCACCAGCACGCGCAATTGTTTCCGCAGGCGCGCGATGCATTTCTGGCGGCGGTGAAACAAACCGCGCCCAACGCCTGGGTCCGGCAATGCGGGCGCGATCTTCCGCTGGCGCAGCGGCTTGCCGCGCCGAAGGCGATGTTGCTCGATATTCTCTCCGCGCACCTTCCGCAAGCGCGCCGCGCGCGCCGGCATCGCCTTCAATCCGGGCTTCGCCGGCGCCTATGATTTTTCGAAGGCGCCGGACTTCGGCGCGCTGATGGCCGGATTCCTCGATGGCCTGCCCGACGGCGGCCTGGTGATGTGCCATCCCGGATTCGTCGACGACGTGCTGGTCAGTCTCGACCCGCTGACCCACCAGCGCGAACGCGAATATGCCTATCTGGCAGGCGAACCATTCGCCGCTTTGCTGGAGGCGAATAAAGTTACATTGCTCTGATATTATTCGGCAAATCCCGGTCGTTTTGTCGCATACGGAAATTTAATCCGGCCGCCCACTACTTGCGACACACCGGCCGGCTTACATCTCCTGCGCGTTTCGCAAAACGCCGATGGAGAACCCCATGACCCCGCAAGAACGCCAACTGGTTGACGATCTTTTTGCCCGGCTCTCGAAGCTCGAGGGGGCGCCGCGCGATCCCGATGCCGCCGCTGCGATGGCGCAGGGGCTGCGTACCGCGCCGAACGCCCTGTATGCGCTGGTACAGACCGTGCTGGTGCAGGACGAAGCGCTGAAGCAGGCGCATCATCGCATCGAGGAACTCGAGGCCGCCGGCGCTCCCGAGCCACAGCAATCCAGCGGCGGTTTTCTGGATTCGATGCGCGATGCGGTGTTCGGGTCGTCGCACGGTTCGGTGCCCAACGTGCGCGCGCCCGACATGAACAACAATAATCGTCCGGTCTGGAACAGCGGCCAGGTCATGCAACAGACCTCGTCGCCGGGCCGCTACGATCAGGGCGGCTACGGGCAACAACCCGGTTACGGCCAGCAGGGCGGCTATGGCCAGTCCTACGGCGCGCAGCCGGGCGGCCCCATCGGCGGCATGATGGGCGGCGGCAGCGGCGGTGGCTCGTTCCTCGGCACGGCTGCCGCGGCGGCGGCCGGCGTGGTCGGCGGCTCGCTGCTGCTCAACAGCTTTCGCGGCATGATGGGTGGCATGGGCGGCGGCCGTCAGGCCTTCGGCGATACCACCACGATCATCGAGGACCGCAGCCCGTCGGGCGGCGATCAGTCCCGCAGCGATCTGGCGCGGGACGCCGGGGTCAATGATATCGGCTCGGATCGCGGCAACGACAATTCACGCGCCGGATTTTTCGATTCCGCATCGAACGATGACGACAACGATCACGACTCCGACGGCTTTGATGGCGACGGCGGCGATAACGACAGTGATTACGCCTGATCGAATTTGGACCGCGCCTAAACGAAAAAACGGCCGCTCGCTTGAGCGGCCGTTTTGATTTTCGACGATTGGTCAGATCAGATCACGATCACCTTGGCGCCGACATTGACCCGGCCATAAAGGTCGATCACGTCCTGATTGCGCATTCGGATGCAGCCGGACGAGACGTTGGTGCCGATGGTCCAGGGCTCGTTCGAACCATGGATGCGATACAGCGTCGATCCGAGATACATCGCCCGGGCGCCGAGCGGATTTTCCGGACCGCCTTCCATGTGCCGCGGCAAATCGGGACGGCGCGCCAGCATCTCCGCCGGCGGGGTCCAATCCGGCCATTCGCGCTTGGCGGAGATGGTCTTGACGCCCGACCAGGCGAAACCGGGCTTGCCGACGCCGATGCCGTAGCGCAGCGCCTTGCCGTTGCCCTCGACCAGATACAGGAACTTGTTCGGCGTATCGACCACGATGGTTCCGGCGCTCTCCTTGCCGGTGTAGTCGACCATCTGCTTTTCAAATTTGGGATCGAACGGACGCGCCCGCGGATCGTCGGCTTCCTGCTGCGGCTCGGGCTGCTGGTAGTAGCCCTGGTAGCCATCACGCTGCTGCGGAAACAGGGTACGCCGCGGTTCGTAGGATTGCTGCGGCTGGTAGTAGGACGGCTGCTGCTGGTACATCGGCTGCTGCGGCTGATAGCCGTTGCCCTGCGCCTGCTGCTGGTCGCCGAACAGGAATTCGATGAAGCCGCCGCCCATGCTGGAGCGCTCATTGTAGGCCGTGCGCACCGCGGCCGGCGGCGCGGCCCGGTTGCCGTAGATCACGGTCGGTTCGGGAAGGCCGTTGTCGATTGCAGCGGCCTGGTGGGTTCCGGCAACCAGCAAGGATGCGCCGGCCAACAGCGCAAGGGTCATTTTTCTGAACATCGACGTACTCTGTACTGTTTCGTCACTGTTGGGCTCAACGCGGCGTCTCGGACGACGCCCGCCGCACGCCATCACTACAGTTCAAAACCTGATCGGTTTGGTAAACGAAAACCGGGTTTCGATTCACCACGTCGGCAATTGCGCTCCGTTTTGTCCGCTAGCGTTTATTTTCGGTGAACGACGGGGGCGCATGGTTAATCGTTGATGATGCTCCGCCCAGTAGTCTCCGCAATAACAGTTCCCGACGTGAACTCCGCGTTAAATCGCATCTGCTTAAAAGGTGAAGAGTGTGCAGTTCAGGAATAGCCTCATGCCGATTCATCGTAGACGTTTTCGTATCGAAGAAGCCGTTGCCGGCGACATGCCGATCCCGTCGGTCGCCGACGGCGGCGATGTCGGCCCCATGCATCAAGAGATCATGAGCGAACTGCGCGCGATCCGCAGCCAGATGGCCGCGCCCGCGAGCCATCATGCCCCGGCGGCCGGCGAAGCCGCCCCGAGCGGCGCCTCGCAGGAATTGCAGACATCGGTCGAAAAGGAAGTCGCCGAGGCCCATGCGCTATTGGAGACCTACCGGGCCCAGATCGAGCAGTGCGAAAAGCTCAAGGTCGAACTCGACCTGATCTATGATGCGATCAACCGCACCAAGCGGGAAATCGCGGTGCTCCACGGCACCAGCTTCAGCGGCGAGGAAATGGCCAAGGTCAATGGCGAACTCGGCGCCGTGGTCGGCGGCACCGAAGAAGCCACCCAGCAGATTCTGGAAGCCGTCGAGGCGATCGACCAGGCCGCCAGCGCGCTGAGCAAGGTCAACACGCCCGATCAGCAGAAGCTGCTCAGCGAGGAAATCCAGGAGCGCGTGGTCGCGATTTTCGAGGCCTGCAATTTCCAGGATTTGACCGGTCAGCGCATCAAGAAGGTGATGACCACGATGAAGTTCATCGAAAACCACATCACGGTCATGATGGACATCTGGGGCGGCGTCGACGCGATCAAGGCGCATGCGCCGGTGAAGGTCGATACCCGCGGCGCCGACGAAAAGCTGCTCAACGGTCCGAAGCTCGCCGACGATGTCGGCCACGCCTCGCAGGACGACATCGACGCGCTGTTCAATTAGTTTTTTTCAAATCGAAACGCAAAACGCCGGCGTGAGCCGGCGTTTTTTTATTCTCACCGTCATTCCGGGGCGCGCGCAGCGCGAACCCGGAATCCCGAGATGATCATCAAGCTAGCTTAAATACCTCTGGGTTCCCCGATGCGCAATTGCGCATCTGAGGTTCTCGCTACGCGAGCCCCGGAACGACGGTGATTGTCCGGAACGCGGGTGATGATCCGAGACGACGGAGTTTGACCGGCTCACGCCCGCGGCGCGCAGCGCACATAGACCATGTTGCCGTACCGGGTCGCGGCGTCCTTGTCGATGAAGCGCGTGATCAGGACGCGGCCGTCGAACGAGACGATCTCGCGGTCCTGCTCGCCGCCGGCCGGGCCTGCGGGACCGATGTAATTCTTGCCGCCCGGGCTGCCCTTCAAGTCGAGTTCCTGCGGCGTCGCCTGGTCGGCCAGATGCATGACCACGCCGCCATGGGTGCCGGCGCCGATCACGTAAGGCTGCTTGCATTGTCCCTTGGCCGCGTTCTCGGTGCGGGCGCGGTCCTTGGGATCCTGGAACGAGGCGAGGCCCCAGCGGCCGACGATTTCGTCGGCGCGAATGGAGGCCGGCATTTCCGGCGCGACCCCGGGCTCCGTCGGCGCCGTATTGGACGAGAACGAGGGCAGGCTCATGCTCCGCCGCACGCACCCGCCCAACAATGCCGTTAGCGCACAGGCGATCCCCAGACTGGCAACCTTCCGCGCATGTAACCTGACCATAGCATCCCCTGAACTGATTCATCGCCGCGCCCGTTTCGCAAACAAGCGCAAAAATGCTGTCGAAGCAATGACGTCCGATGAACTACGCGGGCGCCGTGGTTTGGTTTCCCTTACAGCATGCTATATCCGCCTCACCAAGGAATTAACCACCTTGCTTGACAGGATCGGCGTCACGCCATATTCCCGGCGCACGATTAGCACTCCGTGAGCCCGATTGCTAAGGGGATACGAACGGTCCGGCGTCTTGGCGATGTCGAATGTGTCCCGTATTCCAGGCCGCTTTCGATGGCAAATCCGCGATGGCAACACCTGATCCCAGAACCGAACCTCCAAAAAGGAACCGTCATGGCTAAATCCACATTTCGTCCGCTGCATGACCGTGTTGTGGTCAAGCGTATCGATGCCGAAGAAAAGACCAAGGGCGGCATCATCATTCCCGACAGCGCCAAGGAAAAGCCGTCCCAGGGCGAAATCACCGCCGTCGGTCCGGGCGGCCGCGACGAGGCCGGCAAGCTGATCCCGATCGACCTCAAGGTCGGCGACCGCGTGCTGTTCGGCAAATGGTCGGGCACCGAGGTCAAGCTCGACGGCGACGACCTCCTGATCATGAAGGAATCCGACATCATGGGCGTGCTCGCGTAAGCAGGCGCCGCGTCCTCACATCATCCTCACCCTGAGGCGGCAGCGAAGCTGCCGTCTCGAAGGGCCGGGAGTTCATCCACCCATCCTGCGAGACGCGGGCAAGCGCCCGCTCCTCGGGATGAGGCCGATCCAGGAGCACCAACCATGGCAGCCAAGGACGTTAAATTTTCCGGAGACGCGCGCGATCGCATGCTGCGCGGCGTCGATATTCTCGCCAATGCGGTCAAGGTGACGCTCGGCCCCAAGGGCCGCAATGTCGTCATCGAGAAGAGCTTCGGCGCCCCGCGCATCACCAAGGACGGCGTCACCGTCGCCAAGGAGATCGAGCTCGACGACAAGTTCGAGAACATGGGCGCGCAGATGCTGCGCGAAGTCGCCTCCAAGACCAACGACACCGCCGGTGACGGCACCACCACCGCCACCGTGCTGGCGCAGGCGATCGTGCGCGAAGGCGCCAAATCGGTCGCCGCCGGCATGAACCCGATGGACCTCAAGCGCGGCATCGACATCGCGGTCGCCGCCGTGGTCAAGGATATCGAGAAGCGCGCCAAGCCGGTCGCCGCCTCCTCCGAAGTCGCCCAGGTCGGCACCATCTCGGCCAACGGCGACGCCGCCATCGGCAAGATGATCGCGCAGGCGATGCAGAAGGTCGGCAACGAAGGCGTCATCACCGTCGAGGAGAACAAGTCGCTCGAAACCGAAGTCGACATCGTCGAGGGCATGAAGTTCGACCGCGGCTACCTGTCGCCCTATTTCATCACCAACGCCGAGAAGATGACCGCCGAGCTCGAGGACGTCTACGTGCTGCTGCACGAGAAGAAGCTGTCCGGCCTGCAGGCGATGCTGCCGGTGCTGGAAGCCGTGGTGCAGTCGGGCCGTCCGCTGCTGATCATCGCCGAGGACGTCGAAGGCGAGGCGCTGGCGACGCTGGTCGTCAACCGCCTGCGCGGCGGCCTCAAGGTCGCCGCCGTCAAGGCGCCCGGCTTCGGCGATCGCCGCAAGGCGATGCTGGAAGACATCGCGATCCTGACCGGCGGCCAGCTGATCTCGGATGAACTCGGCATGAAGCTCGAAAGCGTCACGGTCAACATGCTCGGCCGCGCCGGCAAGGTGGTGATCGACAAGGAGAACACCACGATCGTCAAGGGCGCCGGCAAGAAAAAGGACATCGAGGCCCGCGTCGACCAGATCAAGGCGCAGATCGAGGAAACCACCTCGGACTACGACCGCGAGAAGCTGCAGGAGCGGCTGGCCAAGCTCGCCGGCGGCGTCGCGGTGATCCGCGTCGGCGGCGCCACCGAGGTCGAGGTCAAGGAGAAGAAGGACCGCGTCGAGGACGCCCTCAACGCGACCCGCGCCGCGGTGCAGGAAGGCATCGTGCCGGGCGGCGGCGTCGCCCTGCTGCGCGCCAAGAAGGCGGTCGGCCGCATCAACAACGACAATGCCGACGTCCAGGCCGGCATCAATATCGTGCTGAAGGCGCTGGAAGCCCCGATCCGCCAGATCTCGGAGAACGCCGGGGTCGAAGGCTCGATCGTGGTCGGCAAGATCCTCGAGAACAAGTCCGAGACCTTCGGCTTCGACGCCCAGACCGAGGAATATGTCGACATGGTCGCCAAGGGCATCATCGACCCCGCCAAGGTGGTGCGCACCGCGCTGCAGGACGCCGCCTCGGTGGCCGGCCTGCTGGTGACCACCGAAGCCATGGTCGCCGAACTGCCCAAGGAGCCGGCGCCGCCGATGCCCGGCGGGGGCGGCGGCATGGGTGGCATGGGCGGCATGGGCGGTATGGGTTTCTAGGCCAGATTCGCGCCTCGTGCACACCAGCCAATCGATCACAAGGCCGCCTCCGGGCGGCCTTGTTTTTTGAATGATATAGAGGTTTGCCACACTGGGAATTGGCCGGTATCGAGAAGACGCCACAACGGCGGACCGAACTTGGCCCTTCGAGGAATTTGATATGCGCGCGCTGCTGCTCTGCCTGGTCGGACTGATGACCGCCTCCTCGGATCTGGCGTTCGCCGACATGAAGCTTTCGACCAAGCCGGCCGCCGGCGCCAACGAGATCAGGTATTTCACCTCGATCGACGGCCTGATGGACGGCAATGCCGACGTCATCCTCAAGGAAACCCGCCAGGGCAAGATCCGTCAGCGCGGCGGTGCTCGACGTCTGCTATCCCGCCGCAAAAGGCTCCGACCGCAAGGACCGCTTCGTCGCCAATCTCGCGGTCAGCGGCCAGACCCTGACCGGCACCACGCAGAGCCTCGGCGACAAATTGCCGGTGACGGTCAAGCTGGTGCGCAAGCCGACCGGCGATACCTTCGAATTCAAGGGCCAGATCAGCATCGGCCAGACCGTCACCGAAGTGGCCTCGTCCGACAATTCCGATCTCAGCGAAAAGGAATTCCAGGACAACCAGTCGACCGATGACGGCATCACCGCCGCGCCGAAGGACTTTACCGAAGTCTCGCCGGAAGCGATCGCGGTGAAGCTGAAGCTGGAGGCGGCGGCGGACTTCCTCAAAAGCCTGAAGGGCCAGGATCTCGAGGTGTCGCTGAGCGGCCTTGCGGTCACCTGCGATGCGCTGCGCGCCGGCGAGCAGACCATCAACATCGCGGTCGATCCCGATCGCGCCGCCGAGCTGATCGCCAAGGCCAAAGCGGCGCCCGGCGTGGTCGCGGCCGGCTGGACCTCCGGCGTGGTGGAGATGGACCGCACGATCCGCTTTACCGCCGCCGACTGGCGCGACGGCGACAAGCTCAACAAGGACAAGATCGCCGCAGCGATCACCAACGTGCTGAGCAAGACGCTGGCGGCCAAGCCGGCCACGTCGGTATGGAACCCGAATAACGGCAAGCTGAAGCTGACCTTCAAGCGCCCGAGCCAGGCCGTCCCGGCGCTCGACCTCACCGAGACCGTCGAGGTCACTGCGCTGGTCGTCGTCCGATAAACCCGGCGCCTCCGACCATCTGATGCTGTGGATCAGCACCCCGAGTATCACCACGGCGGATGAAGGCTCCGGCCCCAAGCTCAACGTCGCCGACGAATCCTCCAGCGACGAGGAAGGCGACGTCAAGGACGACAACGGCTCGGTCGACGCGCTGGCCAAGGAATTCAAGGGCCAGCGCTGGGACGCCGACAAGTCGGCCTGGAAATAGCAGCCGCGCCGGCCGTGGTTCCCGCCAATGCATCCGGGCCATGCGATCCCGTCCCGTCGGGGGCATTTGACATGCCGCCCCGCAGCGGCAATGAACGGAGCTGTCCGGCCGGGGTTGTTCCGCCTTTTGCAAGGTTTGAGGGTTGATGGCGCGCTATGACGTAGTGGTGATCGGCGCCGGCCTCGGAGGCCTCACCGCCGGCGCGATCCTGGCGCGCGAAGGTCGCAAGGTGCTGGTGATCGAACGCAGCAATTCGGTCGGCGGCGCGGCATCGAGCTACAAATCCGGCGACCTGTTTGTCGAGGGATCGCTGCACGAAACCAGCGATCCGCACGATCCGCGCGACGCCAAGCACGACGCGCTGACCCGCGCCGGCGTGATCGATGCGGTGAAATGGATTCCATCCGACGTTTTCTACCAGGTGCGCGGCGGCCCGCTGGACCGGCCGTTCGTGATGCCGGACAATTTTGTCGAGGCACGCCGCGCGCTGATCGAGCGCTTTCCGGAAGCGCGTGCCGGAATCGAGCAGGTGCTCGACGAGATGATGCGGATCGCGGCCGCGGCCGGCACGGTCTCGAAAGCCATTTATGCGGCCCCGGCGGATATCGATGCGCTGTTGAAACTGGCGCCCGCGGCCGAGGATTGCCGGCTGACGCTGTCGCAGAAGCTCGACGCGGTGTTCGGCGACCATGAGGCGGTCAAATGCGCGCTGGCCGCCAACCTCTCTTACTTTCACGACGATCCGGCATCGCTGTGGTGGATGTTCTTCGCGATGGCGCAAGGCAGCTATCTGCAGAGCGGCGGACGCTATGTGCAGGGCGGCTCGCAGCGGCTGTCCAGCGCGCTGGCCCGCGCGGTTCGTAGTGCCGGCGGCGAGGTGCTGGTGCGCCGGCTGGTCACCGGGCTGGCGCTGAATGATGATGGCCGGGTCGCGGCCGTCACCCACACCGCGCGCGACGGCAGCGACCCGAAGACCGTCGAGGGCCTGCGCATCATCGGCAACGCCGCGCCCGACATGCTGGCGGGATTGATGCCGGCGGAGCCCGCGAAACGACTGCGCGAGAGCTACGCGGAGCAGGCGCCGTCGGCCTCGCTGTTCGCGCTGACCTTGGGCCTGTCAAAACCGCCGCGCGAATTCGGCATCCAGTTCTATTCGACGCAAATCCTGCCGCCCGGCATGCGCAGGCTCGCCGATTACGCCAAGGGCGCCCGGCTGATGGCCGACGAGCCCGGCGAGACGATGCCGCCGATGTCGGTGGTCGATTACGCAGCGGTCGATTCCGGCGTGCCGTCGCCGCCTTATGTGCTGTCGGTGCTGGGCCCCGATCATCTGTCGAACTGGGACAGTTCCGACATGGACGCCTATCGCGAGAAGCGTGGCCGCTGGCAGCAGGCGATCGTGCGCTATCTCGATGGGATTTATCCAGGCCTTGCCGGCGCCATCGTCGCGTCGTCGTTCAACAGCGCGCTGTCGGTGCGGCAATATCTCAACGCGCCGCATGGCGCGGTCTATGGCTTCGCGCCCTCGCCGCGAGAGGGCGGCACGCCGGTCCCGCGGCGCTCGCCGCGCACCGTGGTGCCGGGCCTGTATCTGGCGTCGGCCTATGCGGGCTTCGGCGGCTATTCCGGCGTCATCCATTCCGCCGCGCGCCTGCGCCGACATGATCTTGCGCGAGGACTGATCTTCGTTCTTCAGTTGGTATTGATGCGGAAGCGCACCGAGCGGGTGCCGATGAACGAGACCAGATCGCCCTGACGCTTCCAGGTCGCCGCCTGCGTCAATGCTGCGACCGTTTCATCGTCGACCGCCGCGCGATCCGGCGCGCAGCCGCGCTCCTCCATCGGACCCGGCACGAAGACCACGGTGTTGCCGGCCACCGAAAACTGGCCCTTGCCGCGCTTGCACCACAGATCGAGCGTCGCTTCACCGTTGTCGCCGATCTCCAGGGTCGGCATCCGTTTCGTGCCGGGCTGCGGCGCCACTTCCATCGTCATTTCAAATCCGAACGGGAAATCTTCTTCGGCGTGAGCAGGAACCGCACCGAGCGCACCCGCTGCCAAGATCAGAACCGCCAGGCCTGGTTCGAAAAGACGAGTTGTAGAAAACATGTACCCTCTCGCAATGATCCGGCGCATCGCCGCGCGCTGTTCTAGAACATGATCCGGAAAAGGAAACCGGTTTTCCGAACACGGCTCCAACAATCATGCAGGCCGGATTTGCAGGCCAGACTAGGCCAAAACGTTCATCACGGCGTCGCAAAAAAATCCCCGCGCACCGATCGGCCGCGGGGATTTGTGTCGATTTTGCGATGCTATTTGGTGATCACCATCGCCGTGAACGGATAGATGTAGGCCTGCAGCATGACCAACAGGCCGACCAGGCACGCCAGCGCGATCGAGTGCTTGAATACGAAGCGCAGGATGGTGCCTTCATGGCCGTACCAATTGGTCGCGGTGGAAGCGACCACGATCGATTGCGCATCGATCATCTTGCCCATCACCCCGCCGGATGAATTGGCCGCGGCCATCAGGATCGGCGACAGGCCCAGTTGTTCGGACGTGATCTTCTGCAGATTGCCGAACAGCACGTTCGAGGCCGTGTCCGATCCGGTCAGCGCCACGCCGAGCCAGCCGAGCAGCGTGCCGAAGAACGGGTACAGCACCCCGGTCGCGGCAAAGGCGAGACCAAGCGTTGCGTCGACGCCCGACAGCCGGGTCAGGGTGCCGATCGCCAGCATCGCCGAAATCGTGATCAGCGAGATCGCGCAGACTTTCAGGGTGCGGCCATATTCCGCGACCATCTTGAGCGGCGAGAAGCCGAGCAACAATCCGGAAATGATCGCGGCGATCAACAGGCCGGTGCCGGCAAACGATAGATAGGTGAATGCGAACACCGCGCGTTGCGCCGTCGGCTTGGCCGCCACCGGCGGCACGGCGCTGATCATCTTGTCGAGTTCGGGCACTTCGTAATTCCAGGTGAAGTGCGCGTTGGCCCAGGCCTTGAACGCATCGTTGCCCCAGATCAGCATCACGACGCAGACGATGATCCATGGCAACAGCGCGCTCCACAATTGGGCATTGGTGAGCGGGGTCCGGTCCATCGGCTGCGGCGCCACCATGGCGGCGGACTCGTCGTTGCCGCGCAGCAGCGCCGACAACCAGAGTTGCTTCGGCTGCCACACTTTCAGGAACAGGATCAGCGATCCCATCGAGATCAGCGCCGCGCCGATATCGACGATCCACGGGTTGAGGTAGTTCGAGATCACGAATTGCGGGATTGCGAACGTCACGCCAGTGACCAGGATCGCCGGCCAGATCTCCTTCATGCCCTTCCAGCCCGCAAACGCCCACACCACCCAGAACGGCACCAGCAGCGAGAACAACGGCAATTGCCGGCCGACCATCGCGCCGAGCAGGTAGGGATCGATCCCGGTGACGCTGGCCAATCCCTGGATCGGCGCGCCGAGCGCGCCGAACGCGACCGGCGCGGTATTGGCGATCAGCGACAGGCCGGACGCGGCAAGCGGCGAGAAGCCCAGGCCGATCAACACCGCGCCGGTTATCGCGACCGGGGTGCCGAACCCCGACGCCCCCTCGAAGAAGGCCCCGAAGGAAAACGCGATCAGCAGCAGTTGCAGCCGTCGGTCCTCGGTGACGCCGCCGACCGCCCGCTTGAGCAATTCGAATTTGCCGGTCGCAACCGTAAGGCGATAGAGGAAGATGACATTGAGCACGATCCAGCCGATCGGAAAGAAGCCAGTCACGACGCCGAGAATCGAGGCGCGGATCGACATGCCGGCCGGCATGGTGAAGACCAGGATGGTGATCAGGTTGGCGATGATGACGGCGATGATCGCCGCGATATGCGCCTTGACCCTGCCGCTGGCGATCATCACCAGCAACGACACGACCGGGATGGCCGCCGCGATCGTCGACAGCGCGGCACTTCCCAACGGATTATAGATCTGGTTCCACATTTGCATTCCTCCCCACGCCCCCCGTTGGCATCCCGGCCCGCGTGGACGGACGGAACACCTTGGCGTGATCGCAGGAGTACTCGGCAATGCCGCGAAATGGCTTCGGTTCTGGCTTTACCAGGTCCGCTCACAACCTCGCGAAATTGGAAGGCCCCCCGCCCCTCGCCGTTGACCGCATGCTAGGGTTGACTCGGCGGCGGCGACAAGTGAACCCCGGCCGAAAGGCCTGCGACTTTGGTATTGATCTACCCGTCCTTTCCCCATGATTTCAGGCCCAAGCCACGTTCCTGGAGACGATGATCTGTGAATAACATTCGCGCCACTCTCACCGCCGTCTGGCGGATCTCCGTGCCCTATTTCAACTCCGAGGATAAATGGGCCGGTCGTGGCCTGTTGGCCGCGGTGATCGCCATCGAACTGGCGACGGTGTACCTGACGGTTCTGTTCAATCAGTGGAACAACGTTTTCTACACCGCGCTTCAGGAGAAGAACCAGGCGGTCTTCACCTATCAGATCGGTTATTTTTGCGTGCTCGCCGCGTTCTGGATCGGTCTGAAAGTCTATCAGCTCTACCTCAACCAATGGCTCCAGATCCGCTGGCGCAACTGGATGACCAACCGCTATCTCGGGGGCTGGCTGCACCAGGCCAATCACTACCGGATGCAGTTGCTCGGCGACGCCGCCGACAATCCGGACCAGCGCATCGCCGATGACACCAAACGCTTCGTCGAGCAGACCATGGAGCTCGGCATCGGGCTGTTGAGCGCGGTGGTGACGATCGGGTCGTTCGTGGTCATTCTGTGGATGCTGTCCAATGAAGCGCCCCTGCACCTGTTCGGCCGCGACATTCCGATTCCCGGCTATCTGGTATGGGCCGCGCTGATTTACGCGCTGGTGGGGACCACCTTGACCCATCTGATCGGCTGGCCGCTGGTCGGGCTCAATTTCCAGCAGCAGCGCTACGAGGCCGATTTCCGCTTCAACCTGGTGCGGGTGCGCGAGAACAGCGAGCAGATCGCGTTGCTGCATGGCGAGCCGGTGGAGCGGACGCGGCTGCAGGGCCGGTTCGCGCTGGTGTACCAGAACTGGATCGAGATCATGCAGCGGACCAAGAAGCTCACCGCCTTCACCGCGAGCTATTCGCAGGCCTCGGTGATCTTTCCCTACATGCTGATCGGGCCGGCTTATTTCGCCAACAAGGTTCAGCTCGGCGGCCTGACGCAGACGCTATCGGCGTTCTCCAGCGTGCAGGACGCGCTGTCGTTCTTCATCACCGCCTACCGGACATTGGCCGAATGGCAATCGGTGGTGGCGCGTCTCGGTGGTTTCGAAACCTCGATCCTGAATGCCGACGCGCTGGCCGCGCGGACCGATATCATCAAGGTCGTGCCCGGCGAAAAGACCGATATCGACCTTGAGCAGTTGGTCGTCACTTTGCCCAACGGCGTACCGCAGGTGACGGCGGATGGATTTACGCTGCGGCACGATGAGCGCACCCTGCTGACCGGGCCATCGGGCTCCGGAAAGTCGACCCTGTTTCGCGCCATCGCCGGAATCTGGCCGTTCGGGAGCGGCTCGATCGACATCCCGGCAAAGGCCAGCCTGATGATGCTGCCACAGCGGCCCTATTTCCCGGTCGGGCCCTTGCTGGCCGCGGTGGCCTATCCGGCGGACGAAAGCACGTTCGACCGCACGCAACTCGCCGATGCCCTGGTCGCGGTCGGCCTGCCCGCGCTGGCGGCGCGACTCGACGAGGAGGCGCACTGGAACCGGATGTTGTCGCTCGGCGAGCAGCAGCGCCTCGGACTGGCCCGCGCGCTGTTGCTCAAGCCGCAATATCTGTTTCTCGATGAGGCCACCGCGTCGCTCGACGAGGCCTCCGAGGCGGCGCTCTATCGGCTGCTGGAGCAAAGGCTACCGGCGACCACCATCGTCTCGATCGGCCATCGCTCGACCCTGGACGCCTTCCACCAGCGCAATGTGGCACTGGCCCGCAACGGTGACCGCTTCACCCTGCAGGCCCGTGGCGAAGCCATGACACCATCCTGAGCGAGTGGCGCGCACGGTAGCGAGTGGCGCGCACGGTAGGGTGAGCAAAGGCGCGGAGCGACGTGCCCACCGATATTAGCTGCAGCACGTGTGATGGTGGGCACGGCGCAGGCGCGCCTTTGCCCACCCTACCGCGCCGAATCAAATGAAAGCGGCGGCAGATTGCTCTGCCGCCGCTGAATTTTTCGAAGCGCGTTCTTCGGAGGTCGAAGAGCTTACTTCAGGTTCGACATCGCGGTCAGGTCGACCGAGAGCTTCGCGATACCGGTCGCGCCGCACCAGTTGGAGCCGACGCCCGACGGATTGATCGGGGTGACGTTGTTCAGGCCCGAACCATCGAAGGTGCTGGTGAAGGCGTTGCAATCACCCTTCGACAGGTCGGTGTCGGAGTAACGCAGATCGAGCGTGAACACCTTGTAGGTGAAGCCGATGCCGATGTTCCAGGTGTTGTAGTCGGCGTATTTGATGCCGTTCGCGAATGCCGAACCGGGAATGCCGTAGAACGCATCGGAGGTTCCGAGCCACTGCCGGCCGAATTCACCCGACACGTACATGCCGATGCCGCTGCTGCCGAAATAGGTGCTGGGCGCGGTGTACTTGGCGGTGATCGACGAATAGTTGCCCCAGGCGCCGGAGTTCAGGAAGTTCGGCGAGTACCATTCGTTCAGGCCGACGGCCCAGTTGTCGTTGAAGGTGTAGAGGAACTTGCCGTAGGCTTCGAAGAAGCTGACGTCCTTCTTCATGACGTTGCCGTCGGCGAGGAAGATGGTCTGGGTGCTGATCGCGCAGACGCCGCCGCCGGGCAGGCCGTTCGCCGCGATGACGTTGTCGGCGCAGTTGCCGCCCGGATACAGATAGCCCCAGATACCGAAGTCGAACGCGGCGGCGCCGAAGGTCGGGCGGATACCGCCGTAGACGTCGACTTCAGCCGCAGCGCGGTTGGCGAAGGAGATGCTCTCGGTCGAGGTGCCGATGTAGAGCTGCAGGTCCTTGTTGACGTTGTAGCGCGGCTCGAAATAAGCGGTCACCGACGGCATGTGGTTGGACTGCGTGACGCCGCGGAACACGTAGTCGTTCATGATCGCGCTGCCGAAAGCGATATCCCAGGGATCGAACGGTGCCGGCGGTGGCGCCTTGAGGGCCTTCAGCGGCATGTCAGCCGCGAAAGCGGAACCCGATACCATGGCCAGCGCCATTGCTGCCAAGACTAGTTTCTTCATGGACGATCCCCATCACATTAAAATACCAGTCAAGCTTCGCGGCCCCCCAGGGCAAATCGACAACTGACTGCAGTTCAATTCAACGTGACGCAATCTGGATCGCTAAGGCAAAACCGGGAAGCAAAAAACACAAGCACTTGCCGACTTCTTAGGCATTCTGACCACTTCCGTGTAAGGTTGTCACACGGTGTTGCATTCGAACAACAACTTTGGGGATGTGTTGTGTTGACTACCGTGAGTAGCAACCACGCTCGCGACCGGTTTTCCCCAGCCTCTAACTAAGAATCGCGCCGATGGGAAAAGCCCCGGCGAATCATTCTTCTGCAATGGACGCCGCGCGCCGGCCTCGGCGCATCAAAAAGGCCGCAGTGGTTTACCACCGCGGCCTTGGAAACGATCCAGGGCAAGTCAGGAACTCGCCTCTCAGTTGTCGTCCTCGCTGTGCGAAGACGGATGCGTCGAACGATCCGAATGATCCCATGACGGTGCCGGCGCAGGCTCCGGCATCGACGTGGAGGAGCTCGGACCGGCCCAGCTATGCGGGGTGTGATCGACTTCCGGGGCCGCCGGCTCATCGGCCGCCGGCGGGTTGGTCGCGTCCATCGGCGGCGGAGTTTCGACTTTCGGCGCGGCCGGCTTTGCACGCTTCTTCGGGGCGGGTTTGGGCGCCGGCTCAAGCGGCGCCGGCGCGGTTGCCTCAACGGGCTCCGGAGCCGCAACGCCAGCCGTCTTCTTTACGGCGCTCTTTTTGGCGCCCGACTTCTTGGCCGACTTCTTCGATTTTTTGGGAGCCGCTGCCTTCGAATTCCTGGCGGACTTTTTGGCCTTCTTGACTGAACTCTTGGCGGCTTTCTTGGCGCCTTTCTTGGCCGTCTTTTTGGAAGCTTTCTTCGCGGTCTTCTTCGCGCTTTTCTTTGCAGCTTTCTTGGTAGCCTTCGTGGCAGCTTTCTTTGAACTCTTCTTGGCGGATTTCTTCGCCATCAGAAGCTGCTTCTTCTTTTTATCCTTCTTGCCCTTTTTGTTCTTTTTCCCCTTCGCCATCATGATCCTCCTGTTGCCGCCGATCGGTCGAAAGTGTTTCGACCGCTATATATCGGCCTCCTCGCGAATCAGGCCTTGAGATTATCCGCCTATCGGGCCCTTCATCAATTCGGTGCCGGCCGGGGACCGCCCGTCGCCCAATCGAGAAGTTCAACGGTGTGCACCACGGGAACCGAGGTGCCAGCGGCAATCTGAACCATGCAGCCGATATTCCCCGCAGCGATCATGTCCGGCTTGACCGTCGCGATATTGGCGACCTTTCGATCGCGCAATCTGTTCGCAATGTCAGGCTGGAGAATGTTGTAGGTCCCCGCCGAACCGCAACACAAATGACTCTCGGGCACATCTTTCACTACGAATCCGCTCTTGGAAAGCAATTCTTTCGGGGCCTGGGTGATTCTCTGGCCGTGCTGCAGCGAACAAGCCGAGTGATAGGCGACGACGAGATCGCGCGATTGCGGCTGTGCCGGCAGCAGGTCGAGACCGCCGAGATACTCCGTGATGTCCTTGGCCAGCGCCGAAACTTTCGCCGCCGGCGCGGCAAAATCGCGGTCCTCGCGCAGCATGAAACCGTAATCCTTGATCACCGTGCCGCACCCCGACGCCGTCACCAGGATGGCGTCGAGGCCGCCTCGTTCGGCTTCGCCGAGCCAGGCGGTGGTGTTGGCCCGGGCGCGCCCCAGCGCGTCGCCGTCGCGGCCGAGATGGTGGGTCAATGCGCCGCAGCATTGTTCGTCCCTGACCAGCACGACCTCGATTCCATGACGGGTCAGCAGATTGATCGCGGCCTGGTTGATCCGGGGCGCCAGCACCTGCTGCGCGCAGCCCTGCAACAACGCAACCCGGCCGCGTCGTTCGCCCTGCGCGGCAAACACGCTGCCGGGCGCGGCTCCCCTGGCCGGCAGAGCGGCCGGGGCCAGCGACAGCATCGCCTGGATTCGCCGCCACAGGGTCGGCGATGCCGACGCGGTCCTGGGCGTCGGCAGCAACGCGCTGAACGGCCGCGCCCATCGTGCCAGCACCATGCCCGCGCGAAACAGCCCGGGCCGCGGCAGCACCAGCGCCAGCATCGCACGCAAGCCGCGTTCGGCCAGCGGCCTCGTATATTCCTTCTCGATGCGAACCCGTGCCTGATCGACCAGATGCATGTAGTTCACGCCGGACGGACAGGTGGTCATGCAGGCCAGGCAGGACAGGCAGCGATCGATGTGCTTGACCACCTCCTGGGTCGGCGGCTTGTCCTTTTCCAGCATCTCCTTGATCAGGTAGATACGGCCGCGCGGGCTGTCGAGTTCGTCGCCAAGCAGCACATAGGTCGGACAGGTCGCGGTGCAGAACCCGCAATGCACGCAGGCGCGCAGGATCTTGTCGGCCACCGCGATATCGGGATCGGCGAGTTGCGCCAGGCTGAATTCGGTTTTCATGTCGTGCTCCCCCGCACCAACCGGCCACGGTTGAGGATGTGCCTCGGATCGAAACTGTGGCGCACGCGTTCGCCAAGCGCCGCAAGCCCGGCCTGCTGGGGATGAAATACATCGACCGAACGGCGCACGTCGTCAGGCGCGCGCAGCAGCGTGGCGTGGCCCCCGACGGCATCGACCCGCGCGCGCACCAGCGCGGCCTGCGCATCCGGTTTAGGCGGCACCGCGGCCCAGATCAGGCCGCCGCCCCAATCATAGATCACGTCGCCGCCGGTCTCGCGCGCGATCTTCTCGCCGAGCGCGCCGCCCGACGCCGGCGGACAAACGATGCGCCACACCGGCCACGCGCCCAGCGCACCGCTGGCCGCGAACGGCTGCACATCGCGTATGAACGCCCAGATCGTCGCCGACGCCGCGTCCTCGACGATCTCGGCCGATCCGAACGGCGCGAGGGTCTTCACCAGCGACGCCGCGCGATGCGACGCCGAAGCCGCGATGCCTTCCAGCCGCAGCAGCGTGATCGACTGCCCTGATGCTTCTAGGCCGGCGACGGCGCCGGTCGAGCCGCGGAACGCCGAGTTCGGCACATGCGCCGCGCCGGATACGTCGAACGGCGAGCCCAGCGCCGCGGTCATCGCCCGACTGGCGGTGACGTCGTCGAGACCGCGCAGCATCAAGGTACGCTCGCTCTCCGGCCGCGGCATCACCTTCAGGGTCACCTCGGTCATCACGGCGAGCGTGCCCCACGAGCCCGCCAGCAGCTTGCACAGATCGTAGCCGGTGACGTTCTTCACGACCTTGCCGCCGGCGACAAAACTGTCGCCGAACCCCGACACCGCATGCGCGCCGAGCAGATGGTCGCGGGCGCCGCCGGCCTTGATCCGGCGCGGTCCCGCCAATCCCGCGCCGATCATCCCGCCGATGGTTCCGACATTGGGTGTGCCCAGCAGCGGCGCGGTATTCATCGGTTCGAATGCGAATTGCTGGTTCTTGGAATCGATCAGCGACAACACGTCGGCAAGCGGCGCGCCGGCCTGCACCGTGACGATCAGTTCGTTCGGCTCATATGACGTCACCGCGTTCAGCGTCGACAGATCGAGCAGCGCGTTGGTCGCCATCGGCTGGCCGATCGTCCGTTTCGAGCCGTGGCCGACGATCTCCAGCGGCTGCTCGGAGGCAATCGCCGCCCGCACCACCTGCTCGACGTCCTTGGCGTCACGTACTTTCAATGTATCCACGCCATCCGCCTGCGTTGGAATTGTTCAAGATGGCGGATATCTCACAGCCAGCCGCTCCTGTCGCCTGTTCTAAAGACGTGGATAGCCGGCACAAGGCCACGGCGGCGGCATGCTTGGGCAGCTTCAGAGGCACGCGCCGGACCCCATCGCCGTTGCGTGTTGCATTGCGAAAACGACTATTCGGCCGCTTCAGCCGATCGCGTCACTGCGCTGGGGGTGGCAGCGGACGCGGCCTGGCCTGCGACGGCGGGGCCGGCAGAGGTTTGCGCGCAGCGCTGGCGACCGGCTTGGGCGCTCCGGGCGGGGGCAAAGGCGGCCGCGCCCGCATCGGCTGAACGGCGGGCTTATCGGGCGGACTGACGGCAAGCCGCAATTGCTCCTGGTTGGCCCTGAGTTGCTCGATCGCCTTCGCATTGTCGGCGGCGATCTGGGCCTGGTTGGCCTTGAGCTGCTCGATCCCCTGCTCCACCGCAGCGAGGTCGTGCGACATGGTCTGCATCGCCTGCATCAAATCACCCGGCGAGGGCGCAGGGGCGGCGGCCGGCGACGTCGACGCGTCCTGCGCCACGGACGTCGGCTGCAGCAGATTGGTCTCGGCCGCCGCCAGCCGGACGGGAACCGCACCCGGTTGCGCCGGCGACTGCGACCTTGGCGCGAACATCCAGGACGCCGAAACATAGCTCGGCAGCCGCGGGGCGATTGCCTGCCTGGCAGCCAACCCTTGCGGCGAGTTCAGCGCGAAAGCCGCGAAGCCGATAAGGGCTGCAAGGACCAAGGCGGTCAGGCCGCGTGACCCTGCGCTGCCTTGGGATCGGCGCGGACCACGCGGGCCGCCGGCAAAAGCGGGAGCGCGCGGCGTATCGGCCTCCAGCCTCGAAAGCTTTGCGGTCACGCGCGCCAGTTGCTCATCGGCGCGGGCGATCTGTTCATAGGCGTGGGCGAGCCGATCGTCCGCACGTGCGGACAGAACGGCATCCGGGTGGGCCGTGACCGTGGCATCCATTTGGCGCTCCTTTCCCTCCAAAGGTCCCCAGGGAGGGCCGTCGGGCTCCATTCGTCGCAAGACCCCACACTCTATGCAGTTTTGACCAAAGCATGACTGCACCATGGTGAGGTTTGGGCCATGACGCCCGCTGCCGGAAAACCGGCGCCTTGGTTACCGCAATCGGCGCCTCAGCGTTGACCTTGGTTCCGGGTCAAACAGCCGGATGCGACGTGTTGGCGTTCGGGCGATGGTGCGAAAATCTAGAACCGCGGAATATCGGGAAACGCCAGTTTGCCGCCATGCACGTGGACGCGACCGAGTTCGGCGCAGCGGTGCAGGGTCGGAAACACCTTTCCGGGGTTGAGCAGGCCCTGGGCGTCGAACGCACATTTCAGCCGCTGCTGCTGGTTGAGATCGACTTCGCTGAACATCTCCGGCATCAAGTCGCGCTTCTCGACGCCGACGCCATGTTCACCGGTCAGCACGCCGCCCAGTTCGACGCAGCAGCGCAGGATGTCGGCGCCGAACGCCTCGGCCCGGTCCATCTCGCCGGGCTTGTTGGCGTCGTACAAAATCAGCGGATGCAGATTGCCGTCGCCGGCGTGAAACACATTGGCGACGCCGAGCCCGTATTTTTCAGAGAGGTCGCGAATTCGCGCCAGCGCCTGCGGCAGCGCCCCGCGCGGGATCGAGCCGTCCATGCAGAGATAGTCCGGCGAGATCCGGCCCACCGCGGGAAACGCCGCCTTGCGACCGGCCCAGAACAGGTTGCGCTCAGCCTCGGACGTCGAAATCTGGCACGTGGTCGAACCGCAGCCGAGCGCGATCTTCTCGACCCGATCGATCAACTCGTCGACCTCGACCACGGGACCGTCGAGTTCGATGATCAACAGCGCCTCGACATCGAGCGGATAGCCGGCATGAACGAACGCCTCGGCGGCGTGGATCGCGGGCTTGTCCATCATCTCCATGCCGCCCGGGATGATGCCGGCGCCGATGATGTCGGCGACGCAGCGGCCGGCGGCCTCGACTTCGGCAAAGCCGACCATCAGCGCCCGCGCGGTCTCCGGCTTCTGCAGGATCCGCACCGTGATTTCGGTGATGACGCCGAGCAGGCCCTCGGAACCGGTGATGATGCCCATCAGATCATAGCCGGAAGTCTCCGGCGATTTGCCGCCGATCCGGAGGATCTCGCCGGAGATCAGCACGATCTCGCAGCCGAGCACGTTGTTGGTGGTCATGCCGTATTTCAGGCAATGCACGCCGCCGGAATTCTCCGCGACGTTGCCGCCGATCGAGCAGGCGATCTGCGACGACGGATCCGGTGCGTAATAGAACCCGGCATGCGCGACCGCCTGGCTGATCGCCAGATTGGTGACCCCGGGTTCGGTCACCACCACCCGGTTGTCGAAATCGATGTCGCGAATTCGTTTGAACTTGCCGAGCCCGAGCAGCACCGCATCGGCGAGCGGCAGCGCGCCGCCGGACAGCGACGTGCCGGAGCCGCGCGGCACCACCTTGATGCCCTGCTCGAAGCAATATTTCAAAACCTGCGAGACCTGCTCGGTGGTGTCGGGCAGCACCACCACCATCGGCGGCTGGCGATAGGCCATCAGCCCGTCGGATTCATACGGCAGCATCTCGGCCGCCTTGTCGATCACGCCCTCGCCCGGCACGATCGCGCGCAGCGCGGCGACGATGCTGTCGCGGCGTCCGAGCACCGCCTGATCCGTCGCGGGCATCATGATGGTCATGGCGGTCTCCTGAATCGACGCGCACCGCGCATCCGCTGTCAGCGGTTTGTCATGGCAAATCAAGCATGTCCATGCCGGCTTGGATAGCTCTCGCTACGCAACGCGGAACGGCTCCGCCGCCGCGACCGCCCAGTCGCGCAGGTGTTTCAGCAGATGCAGACTGCGGGCATCAGGCTGATGGACGAAATAATAGCCGGTCGGAAGCGAGAGAGGACGCTTCGCCAGCATGGTGAGCCGGCCTTCGGCGACCGACGCCGCGATATAGGCCATGTCGATCAGCGCGACGCCGGCGCCTGAGTGGGCGGCGTCGAGCGCCTGGGCGCGGTTTTCCACGGTCAGCCACTTGATCCGCGTTGTGGTCAGCGCCCGATCCTGCTTCTCCCAGTCCGACCAATCCATGAACCGCGATCGGGCGCGGATCAGCGGCGCCCGATGCCAAGTTGCTTTGCCGCCCGCCGCGTGGCGCCTGGCGACGTCAGGCGTCGCGACCGGCATCAGGGTTTCCTGGAACAGCAAAGTCGCCGACAGGCCCTTCCACGTTCCCCTTCCGTGGCGGATGGCGCAGTCCATTTCCTCCTGCCGCAGATTGACCGGTCGCGTCGTGGTCGAGATCGCGACCTCGATATGCGGATGCGTGGCCTGGAATTGCGCGATGCGCGGGATCAGCCAGTGCGAGGCGAAGGTCGCGACCGTGCTGAGACGGATCTGGCCGCGATCGCGCTGGAACGGTTGCACGGCGGCGTCGATCCGCTCCAGCGCATCGCCCATGCTCGCCAGCAACCGTTCGCCGTCCTCGGTCAGCACAAGGCCGCGGCCGTTTTTGCGAACCAGTTCCACGCCGAGGCGCTTTTCGAGGTCTGCGATCCGATGCGACAGCGCCGAGCGCGTCACGCCGAGCGCCTCGGCAGCCCCGGTCAGGCTGCCTGATGTCGCGAATGACGAAAGTGCGGCCAGCGCGCGCGCCGAGGGTTGCGGTGACGGATGCATCGAATTTGCCATTGGTGAGATAATCTCACCAATGGAGAGCTGCCGGCAAGCTATCATCGGTGACCATTTCGAACGGGACAGCACGATGGCCATCGACAACTTCCGGCAACTGGCGGCCTATAATCACTGGGCCAATCTGCGGCTCTACGGCGCGGCGCTTCAACTGCCGGAAGAGGTTTATCGCCGCCCGACCGGCGTGTTCTTCGACAGCCTGCACGGCACGCTCAATCATCTCCTGCTGACCGACCGGATCTGGCTCAGGCGATTGACGGGCACCGGCGCGCATCCGGATCGCCTCAACGCGATCCTCTACGAGGACCGACGCGAACTATTGCGCGCCCGGATCGCGGAGGATGCGCGCTTGAAAGGCGTGGTCGACGGCTATACCGACAGCGACCTCACCGATCCGGTCGCCTATCAAACCACGTCCGGCAAGGCTTACAGCCAGCCACTGCAGGACATCCTGCTGCATCTGTTCAATCACCAGACCCATCATCGCGGCCATGCCCATGCCTGCTGCTCGATCCTGACCGGCAGCGAGCCGCCATCGCTCGACCTGCTGCAATTCCAGCGCGGGGTGCCGGCGCCGGAGCTCGCCTAACCCGTCATTGCGAGGAGCGAAGCGACGAAGCATTCCAGAGGCTCAGCATACGGAGCTCCTGGATCGCTTCGCTCGCAATGACGCCCTACGCCGACTTCGGCACCACGCGAAACTCGACGCCGTGCAGACGGATGGTCGGGGCCATTCCGAAGTGGTTGTCGCCGAATACTTCGAGGCGGCGATGGAGTTCGTCCTTGGCGATGTCGAGCGGGATATCGCAGATGCTCCGATAGCTGCGCCGGGAGTATTTTCGCGTGCCCCATTGCATCGGCAGCGTCGGCGGTGGTTCGGGATCGGTCGCGAGCCATTTGGCCATCCGCCAGAACAGCTGCGCCAGATGCGCGTAGGCGAGGCCTTCGAGTCCCAGCACGGTGATCTCGCGCGGAATCGGAAAACGGGCGACATCGATGATCGGGCCCGCATCGACCTGTTCGACCATGACATGCGCGGTGGCGCCGAATTCGGTCTCGCGGTGATAGAGCGCAAAATGCGCCGGCGCCCATCCGGGATAGTCCGGCGGCCCCGGATGAAAATTGATCGCGCCGTAGCCCAGTGCGTCGAGCACATCCGGCGGCACGATGATCGCGGTGGTGAACGCGATCAGCCGCGACCGCCGCAGCAGCCCGGAATCGAACCGCGCGAAATCGGCCGGGCTTTTCACCAGCATCACCGTCAGCTGCGAATGATGCCCCAGCAGGACGTGCGGCAGCACCGATTGCTCGGCCTCCCCGCATAACAGGATAATCGTATCGAACATCGCGCGCCGTTCCCGAACGCACCCCCGCGCGACGATAGGAACAGCTATCTTAACGAGGTGTTGTTATCGGCCCGCGGATATGTTGCCGGCGATGACGCGCGCGCGATCAGACAAATCCGGAAATAAAAATCGTCGAAATTAATTCGCCGCCGCGGTGCTGTGCGCGAGTTTCCCGATCATCGCGTCGATCTCGCGCACCACCAGATCGGGCGCGGCGTTCTGCACCATGTGGCCGACACCGGGCAACATGATCAGTTTGGCGTTCGGCACCTTGGCGACGAACGGGCGCGAATGGATGTCGGGCCACACCGTCTTGTCGGCATCGCCCGCGATCACCACCACCGGCGCCCGGATCCGGTCGTAGCGCGGCGACTGTTCGATCACCGCCGCCTTCAGCGTCACGAGATCCCAGGCATTGGCGATGAATTCGCGCGGCCGCAGCAGCAACGGCGTCGCGCTATCGCGCACGAAATCCCCAGGCATTGCCTGCGGCAGGAACACCGCCGCGCGCGCCCGGCTCGGTCAGGAAGTATCCCAGCGGCAGCGTGATCGTGTAGGCCAACAGCGGACCGATCACCGGCGTGGTGATGACCTTGTTGTACCAGCCGACGCCGCCGCGCCAGGGATAGGCCACCGGCGCCAGCATCACCAGCCCCGCGACCCGGTCCGGATCGTCCAGCGCGATCCGCGCGCCGAGCGCGCCGGCCCAGGAATGCACCACGAAAATGGCCTTGCCGATTCCCATTTTCGCCAGCGCCTCGTCGATCATCCGGCCCTGGATTTCCGGCGTCGAGGCGCTGATCCGCTCGCGCGTGCTCCAGCCATGGCCGGGCCGATCGATCAGGATCACGCGGTGGGCGCTGGCCAGCTTGTTGCCGAGCGGGACCCGCATCGCCTCGAGATTCGAACTCGCGCCATGGATCATCACGATCGGCGGCCCGATGGCGTCGCGCGGCCCGATATCCACCACGTTGAGGGTGGCGCCATCGACCTCGATCGACTGGCCCTGCGCGGGATACTGGCGTTGCAAGGCCCACACGCCGGCCTGGGTGATCAGCGCCAGCGTCAGCAGCGTGATCGCCACAACGACAAAACTCATCTGTACTGTCCGGAAGATTTTGGGCACCAGGAAGCTACGCGTTGTAGAGGCCAGCGGTTTCGTCGCCCATGCAAGCTCGACCGCGTCACCCCGTGCAACATCCCAGCCGTCCGAGGCCCGGCAGTTTGACCGCCGGCCGACGCAGATCGAGGCCGAGCACCGCACCGAGCACATTGAGTTCGACCCCTTCGACCCAGCCGACGGTGAGCCCGAGATAGCCACCCAGCGAGAGCCGAAACCCGGTTCCAGATGGCGTCCAGCCGAGCAATTCACCGTCATAGGGAAAATCCTTGCCGATCGCGGTCGGCGGCAGCGCAACCTGCAACTCCGGCACCGAGGCCAGCACCGCGGTGACGAAGGTATTGGAGTTCGGTCCAGGCCAGGCGCGATAATCGCCGTAGGTCCGCCAGGCGTAACCTTCGACCGCGGCCTGGATTTTCGGGACCATTCGCGACGCCGCGTCGCCATCGGCGCTGGCGATGGTGTCGGGAACGACGCCGAACCAGCGGCCGTCGGGCGCGAAGCCGTTGATCCGGATCGGCTCGCCCCACGCGGTATAGTCGTAGCGAATATAATCGGAAGCGCCGGCGGCCTTGATCACGATCCAGCAATGCACGGCGAAGATGCCGCGCCAGCGCACCGTTCTCGCGGCATAGACCCGCACCAGGGCGTCCCGGTGTTGCGCGGGGTCAGGCAGAAGTCCGGCGCTGGATCGGTCGGCGGTCTGCCAGTTGCCGGCACGATCGCCTGTCAAATATTTGGCGGCCGACACCGCGATCGGTGCGAACAGCAGCAGCAACAGAATTATCAACGCTTTTCTCAACCGCAGGGATCCGTGTGGCAGGCCTTTTCACACGTCCGTCATTGCCCGGAACATATAAGGCGCGTTTGCGCATCCGCCATGTGATGTACCGCCGCCACTGAAACTATTCGTGTGCGGGTTTGTCCACGCTATCCACAGGCGCGCCGATCGAACGTCACGATTCACCCAAGATTGGTCAGGGAATATGACCCTCGGTAGAACCCGGAGAGTTTGATGAGTAACGGTACGAGTGAATTCGCGATCGACGAAATCGTTGCAAGCTGTGACGGTGACATCCGCGGCGCGCTGAAAGCGCTGCTGCTGGTCAATGAGCACCTCGAAGCCGAACTGGCGCGGCTCTATGCGGCGATTACCGGCGGCCGGAGCGTTGAACGAAGCGGCGGCGCTTTGCACTGAGCGCTTGCCGCGCAGGCGCTTTGGCGAATTTCGGCGTCCGGCGTTCCGGATCAGATGTCGCGGCCTTCGACTTTTTCAGACAGCGTCTTGACCAACTCCGGCACCTTGTCGAGGTAGGGGTTGACCGCGAGCGCCTTGCGGAACGCGTCCAGCGCCCGTTTGTCGTCGCCGAGATCCTGCATGATCATGCCGAGCCCGGCCAGCGCGCCGAAATGACGGGGCTCGCGCACCAGCACCTGCTCGATATCCTCAAGCGAACGGGTGTAATCGTTCTGCAGGTAATAAACCGTCGCCCGCCGGTTCCAGGCCTCGACATAATCAGGCCGTAGCTTGACCACCGCGTCGAGCAGCTTTAGCGCGACATCCATCTTCTGGGCGTCCATCGCGGCCTTGGCGCGCACCATCAACAGCGCCGCTGTATCGCTTGGGGTCTGCATCCACAGCGCCCAGATCCGCGCCTCGACATGCCTGGCGCTGGCCTCGTCCGGCGCCGCCTTGAGCGCGCCGAACAGGAAATCCAGGCCGCGCGTGCGGTCGGGCTTCGGCAGCTTGCCCGGCGCTTCCGGCAATTTCTTCTGCTTGGCGGGCGCCGCGCCGGGATCCTGCGCGTACGCGGCGAGTGGCACCGCCGCGAATACCGCGGTCAGAAGCAGTGCGGAACAGAAATTGCGCGCGTGCGGAACACTTGATGCCATCGCCAAAGTCTAGACGTAGCAAAACCGCCTTGCAAAGCAGCAAGACGTGAATGCCGCCAAAATTTTTCAGGAAAATGGATCCGCCGGCAATCGGATCGTCACCATTTAGGCGGGCTGCTGGTCCAAAATGGCTGCGGCAGCCAAAATCAGCCTCAGCCCTGACGCGCCTTGAAGCGACGCTGAACCTTGTTGATCACGTAAACCCGGCCCTTGCGGCGGACCAGACGGTTGTTGCGATGGCGACCACGCAGCGATTTCAGCGAGTTACGGACCTTCATGGGACACCTGATGCTTTGAAAGGCCGTGACGACAGGCCGACGTGAAAACCCAAAGTGGCAAAACGGGATTGATCCCGCCAGCGGCAACCGCCCGGGACGGCCGGTTTCTAGGCCATGGGCGGGGTTGATGTCAATGGGAGCGGCCCATTTCGTCCCGTTACGGCACTAAAAACGGAGCCTCGTACGCTTTCGCATGGCCGCGAGCCGAGCCCGGCAACCGGTACTTGATGCCCGCTTTCCGCGCCCCCGAAAGTCACTTACCTTCGGAAGTTGGTCGGCCACGCCCTCCCCCGGGGTCGATTCTCAGCCTCTCCTCAGCTCGGAGAACTTGGCCGCCATGGTCGGGTTTCCCTTCGTGAGCCTTTTGATGGTGACATCCTGGGCCTTGTCATTGGCGATGCGAAGGTTGCGATCCGTCCCCAGCAGGGCCTCCTTGGTCTTCTGCAGGTGATCGATCGACTTGTCGATCTCATCGATGGCCGTGAGAAAACGCCGTGAGGCGAGCTCATAATTCTTCCCGAACCCGGCCTTGAAGGAATTGAGCTCCGTTTCGAAATTCGTGATGTCGACGTTCTGCGCCTTAACGAGAGCGAGTTCCGACTTGTACTTGAGCGCATTCATCGCCGCGTTTCGGAGCACCGTGATGATCGGAAGAAAGAACTGCGGTCGAACGACATACATTTTCGGATACCGGTGAGCCATGTCGACGATACCGGTGTTGTAGAGTTCGCTGTCCGGCTCCAGCAAAGACACCAGCACCGCGTACTCGCAGCCTTTTTCAATTCGATCCTTCTCGAGCTCCTTGAGGAAGTCCTCATTCCTGTTTTTGGTCGAAGTGCGATCGTTCTCGTTCTTCATTTCGAACATGATCGAAACGATTTCCGTGCCCGCCTCGTCGACGTCCCGGAAGATGTAATCGCCCTTGCTGCCGCTGCGGGCATCGTTGTCTTTTTCGAAGTACGCCTTCGGAAAAGCCGTTGCCCTGATGCGGTTGAACTCCGTCTCGCAGTGTTGTTCGAGGGTTTCTCCGACCATCTTGGTGGACAATCTGGCCTTGAGATCGCGAAGCCGCTCGATCGCCTCGTCGCGATCCCTGATCTGCGTCTCGTAGCGATCCTTCAATGATTTCTCGGCAAGCTGCTTCTCCAGCGCCAATTGGTCGAGATTGCTTTTGTACCGGTCTCGCTCCCGCTCCGCGCCGGTAACCGCCGCGGTGATGGCCAGGCGCTGCTCCAGGCCGATCACATCGAGCCTCGATTTCAGGCCCTGGATCGCCGAGTCCCTTTCAGTGATGGCCCCCTGAAGATCGCTGGCACGCCGCGCTTCCGCCAGCTCGAGCGTGCTTTTGGTGTCACGCCTGGTTTTTTCAAGTTCATTGGCGAGGTCGTTGCGCTGCTTCTCCATCTCTTTCAAGGCTTCCGCTACCGCAAGCTTCCGCTCCATTTCGCCTGAATCGAGCCTGGCCTTGAGTTCCTGAATGACGACATCCTTGTCGGCGACAATCCTGGTCTCGGCAAGCCGGGCGGCGTTCCTGGTTTTCTCGAGTTCGCCGGCGAGATCGTCGCGCTGTTTTTCCACCGCTTTCAATGCTTCGGTTACTGCAAGCTTCCGTTCCATCTCGCCTGAATCGAGTTTCGCCTTTAGTTCCTGAATAACGGCGTCTTTGTCGCCAGCAACTTTCGTCTCGGCGAGTTGAACCGCAGTCAGTTTGTCTCGCTCGGCCAGTTCAAGCCGATCATGCAATTGCTGATCAAACTCGCTGTCACGCACCTGCTTGAGAATGTCGGCATAGCCCGCCTCATCGATCTTGAAGGCCTTTGAGCAATGGGGGCAGGAGATTTCTCGCATTTTGATAACCTGTTGGCGACGGGGATTGGGATTTGACCGTCCTGCTTGCCGTCACAAGCCGAGCTGTGAACTGGGCGAAAGCTGCCGGTAGCGAAAGTCAGCTTCGTCGATGGCAAGCGGGACGACCGAAACGACTGGTGACGGTTGACCGAATCGGCAGGCGCGCGATCGAGTGTCCTCTCGTTGCCTGCCGACAAGGAATTATTTCAACGCGGATTTGACCTTATCGTTTGTGCGATCGCGTTTGGTCCGGCGGCAGGTCGGGGCGACGACCGATTCGACTTGGCCTGGTGTCATTCCTGTCACTTTCCCTCGGGCAAACGGCCGCGCGGCATCGGGCTGTGCCTGACTGGAGAAATTGCGAATCAGCATCATGTGATTCTTATTCAGAGCAGCATATGGACCGGACGTGGAGTCATGATCTGCGCTCCGCCGACTTTTCCCCAACCGCCACGCTTTCGAGCAAAGAGACCGTGCTTTACTTGATTCGGGTCAAACTCATCGCAATTGTGCAAAGCGCTTCGGTGGTTGTCCAAGCACCTTTTTGAAAGCAGCGCCGAACGCACTTTCAGATTCGTAACCGACCATGGGCGCTATGATGGCAATCGACTTCTGGCCGTCTTTCATCTGGTCCG
Source organism: uncultured Alphaproteobacteria bacterium (assembly GCA_963845435.1). Lineage (GTDB taxonomy): Bacteria > Pseudomonadota > Alphaproteobacteria > Rhizobiales > Xanthobacteraceae > Bradyrhizobium. The sequence continues at coordinate 193,284 of CAWJSD010000004.1, read as the reverse complement.
CAGCAAGCAGCATTCGCCATCGTGTGAGATATTCCATCGCGGTTTCACCCGAGACCTTGCGAAATCGGTTCGCGAAGCTGGTGCGTGACATGCCAGCGACCGCAGCCAAGTCTTCCAACTTCCAACGCTTTGCCGGTTCGGCGTGCATTGCGGTCATGGCCGCCCGAATGCCCGGATCGGCAAGCGCATAGAGCCAGCCGACACCGCTGACCTCACGATCCGCAAGATGTAGTCGGAGCGCCTCGACGAGCATGGCTTGCGCGAGATGTCTGGCAACGAGCGCGCCGCCGGGCTGCGGGTTCCGTAGCTCCAGCATTAATCTACCAACGAGCCAGATCAGCGCCCCGTCGGTTAGACCGGCCCGTATGTGGATAAGTGGCGGTAGAATCCCAAGAAGCCGCTTTGACTGAACGCTTCCGAATTTAAAGAAACCGCCGACGCCTTCGATGTCTCCACCACCGTTGAGTGTGGCCGTCTCGCCTGGTTGAACGCCTGCAAAGAAGTCCAGGCCACTGACAGGCTCCGCATTCGAATCGCTATGCAGTTGGAAGCCGTCGGTGCCGGTCAAAAGAATGAGATCACCGGCGTCAAGCTTCACGGGCGCGCAGCCGCTGTCCAATCGTAACCAGCAGGAACCCGATCGAATCGCATGGCACTTCAAGCCTTCGACTCGATCAAATTTCAACGCCCAGTCACCTCCGGCGTCGAGGCCGCGGAAGCCGTAACTGCTCGGTTGCAACAGGCCGAGAATGTCGGACATCGGGTCCATGGCGCCACTTTTGTACGATCACGACGAATAAATGAACTCTCAAGCATAGATCGTTCAATTTCGCCACTCTATTTTCCGCTCACTCCAGCCATCAAATCAGTGAGAGATCATGACCGAAAACATCGCCCTGTGGCTCATGTCCAAACGCGGGTCCTTCTCGGTTGGCCCCGCTCCAGTCGAGGGCCCCGACAAGGGTGAGATTCTGATCCAAGTGAAAGCCATTGCGGTCAACCCTTTTGAACGCATGATTCAAACCGTCGGCGATCTCATCACGTCCTGGATCGCATATCCCGCCATCCTCGGTACTGACGTTTCTGGTGAAGTCGTCGCCATCGGCGCTGGCGTAAGTCGCTTCCGCGTAGGTGATCGCGTTGTCGGGTTCGCCGCCGGCACTGAAAAAGGACACCGTTCCGCGGAAGGCGCTTTTCAAACCCATGTTATTTTGGCGGAAAGGGTGACCGCACCGATACCGGAGGGGTTGTCGTTCGTGGCAGCTTCCGTTCTGCCACTCGGCATCGCGACGGCGGCCGCCGGACTTTTCCAGCGCGATTTCCTGTCGATGCGACCGCCGTCCGAACTTCCCGCCCTCGCGAACGAGACGCTTGTGGTCTGGGGCGGCTCGACCAGTGTCGGATGCAACGCCATTCAGCTTGCCGTCGCAGCCGGTTATGACGTCATCGCCACGTCATCGCTTCACAACAGCGACTACCTCAGAGAATTAGGCGCGCGAATGGTTTTCGACCGTCGGGATCCGAAAACCGTCTTTGCTATCATCGAGGCCTTACGTGGGCGCAAAGTCTGCGGCGCTATCGCGGTTGGACCCGGGTCCGCACACGCGTGCCTTTCCATCCTCGCTGCGAGCGAGGGCAACCGCTTTATTGCAATGGCGACCCCACCGGTGTCATTTGACGACGTCCCTGCTGGACGAGGACGCTGGCGCAAGCTGTTGCCGGTACTTGCCGGGATTGTCGCAGGAAACATCGCCCTGACACTCAAGGCGCGGTTTGCTGGCGTCCGTGCAAAATTCATTTGGGGTGGCGCTCCGGTCGCGAACGAGATCGGCCCGATGATCTTCAACCAATTTCTTCCGGCGGCTCTGCGCGATGGGCGTTATCAAGCGGCGCCGCATGCTGACGTCATCGGCAAGAATCTCGAAGCAATACCGTTGGCGCTGGAACGTCAGCGGCGCGGCGTTTCGGCGACGAAACTGGTGATCCAACTTTGAGCGCGTAGTAATTCGGATGTAACGACTGAAGGGGCCTGGTCCGCTGCTGCGCCGCGCGCAGCCACAGACGGTCCTCGCCGAAGGGTAATCGCCTGTCGGGCGCGTCGTTTAGTTCGATGACGACAAATGGTCGATTGCGGCGCACCGCATTCAGGGTGATAGGCATCGCGAGGCGCATGCGCCAACACGCGATTTTTTCCGAGCAAATTCAACGTGATTTGGTCTGTCCAGCCTTCCGTCGCAAAATAATTCACTGTTCATCCACGGCAAATCAGCTCTTCGTGCAGTCATTCCACCCCGTGAGAGGGGCGCATCATGATCGTCACGGTCGTTGGGGTGGGATGCGGTGGACGCAGGCGGCGTCAGGCGCGTAATCGCGCGCTGGACGAAACGCCGGTTGCGGACGGCGAAGCCGTGTGGTCCCGACGCCCCGACGCTGGCGTCAAGTCCTCGAGAAGCAAGCTTCTTGGGGGCGATGGTGGCAAACAAGCCCGGTCACCAGGGAGAGCCCGGAGTAAGCCGTAACACCACCGCGCAGGGAATGCCGGACTCCTCCGGTGAACCTGTGGTGACTAACGCGCGTGCTATCTACCACACCACGCGCGGCTGCGGGTGCACTGGGCATCCGGCATTCCCTGCGCCTTCTCCTGAAGGTCGCCCTGCGCCCTCTCCTTTCAGGGCGGAACTCTTTTCAAAACCCGGGCAAATCGCGCCGCGGGATCGAGAAGCCGTATCCAATCATGATCGTTCAGCGGCCCGCCGACGTCAAGCTGGGCGATTGCCAAATTCGTTATATGGTATAATTAATTTTCCATAGGCAAAAAACGAGCGACCGCCGGGGAAGCGCACATGGCCAAACTAAAACTGCCCGACATCGAAAACGTCGTCGCGATCGACATCCACACCCATGCCGAGGAACCCTGCGGCATGCATGGCGACGACGGCTATGACGATTTCCAGGCGCAGATGGCCGACTATTTCAAGTCGCCGCACAAGCATCCGCCGACGGTGCCGGAGACCGCGGCCTATTACCGCTCGAAGAACATCGCCGCGGTGATCTTCCCGGTCGACGCCGAACGCGAAACCGGATTTCGCCGCTACAACAATTACGAGATGCTGGAAGTCGCCTCCGAAAATCTCGACGTGCTGATACCGTTTGTCAGCATCGATCCGCACAAAGGCAAGCTCGGGGTGCGCGAGGCGCGCAAGCTGATCGAGGAATACGGCGTCCGCGGCTTCAAATTCCATCCGACCATGCAGGGCTTTTATCCCAATGACCGCATGGCCTATCCGCTCTACGAGGCGATCAACGAGGGCGGCGCGATCGCGCTGTTCCACACCGGCCAGACCGGCGTCGGCAGCGGGCATGCCCGGCGGCATGGGGATGCGGCTGAAATATTCCAACCCGATGTATATGGACGACGTCGCGGTCGATTTTCCCGACCTCAAGATCATCCTCGCGCATCCGTCGTTCCCCTGGCAGGAAGAGGCGCTGTCGGTCGCGACCCACAAGCCGAATGTCTATATCGACCTGTCCGGCTGGTCGCCGAAATATTTTCCGCCGATCCTGGTGCGCTACATCAACAGCATCCTGCAGGACAAGATGCTGTTCGGATCGGACTGGCCTGTGATCACGCCGGACCGCTGGCTGGCCGACTTTGCCAAACTCGATATCCGTGACGAGATCCGGCCGAAGGTGCTAAAAGCCAACGCGCGCAAAATATTGGGCATCTGACCCCGCGCGAGCTTGGTTGAGGGGATCGTTTTGACTCAGACAGACAGCGTCCCCTCGATCGCCGAGGCTGCGGCGACAGGTGAAATCGCCGACATCTATGCCGATATTCGCGCCACGCTCGGCACCAGCGTCGTCAATCTGATCTGGCGCAACCTCGCCACCCTGCCCGGTGCGCTGCGATGGACGTGGTCGACGGTGCGACCGCTCTATGTCGGCGCCGCCGCGCCGCATGCCGAGGCGGTGCGGCGAACGCTGAGCCTGCCGAACGTGCCACCTTTTTCGACGGATGTATTACTCGCCGCGGGGATCGACCGAAGCGCGCAGACGGGCATCCGCACCATCCTCAACAGCTATCACCACACCAACGCGCTGGCGCTGGTCGTGCTGTCGGCGTTGTTGCAGCGTTACCACCCAGGAGATGGCGAGATCGCGTGTCCATCGGAAACCGTATCTGAAATCGACAAGACCGAACTTCCGGCGCTGCCGGCAATGAGCGGCTTGCCTCCGGCAGTACAGCGGCTGATCGCCGAACTGAACCAATTCGGCGAGGATACCGATCCCGAGCTGATCGCCAGCATGTACCGGCATCTGGCCTATTGGCCGCCCTATCTCGCCGTCGCCAGAACGATGCTCGCCCCGTTGCAGGCCGATGGCCAGCTGAACGCACTGACGCGCGCGGCGCGGGCGCTGGGGCGCGCGCATGGTCGCGCACTTGTGAGCCAGCTCGCGCCTGCTGATCCGCCGCCGTCGCTTGAAGCCGCGCTCACCTCGTGCAAGCTGTTCGTCGAACATCCGATCGCACGGATGACCGGCATCTGCGCGCTTATTCGTCAGGTCACGCCGTAATGACACTGCCTGTGAGAGGTTGAAGTTCATGCCCATCAAAGCCGTCGTGTTCGATGCCTATGGCACGCTGTACGACATTCAGTCGGTCGCCACCGTCACCGAACAGGCGTTTCCCGGCTATGGCGAGATCATCACGCAAGTGTGGCGCATCAAGCAGCTCGAATATACCTGGCTGCGCTCGCTGATGCGGCGCTACGAGGATTTTGCGGTGGTGACCCGCGACTCGTTGGCCTACACGCTCAAGATCCTCGGGTTGAAGGCCGAGCCGGATGTGTTCTACCGCATCATGGAAAAGTATCTGCATCTCGATCTCTATCCAGACGCGATGACGGCGCTGGCGGGATTGAAAGGTCGCAAGCTCGCGATCCTCTCCAACGGCAGCCCCGACATGCTCGATGCGCTGGTGCGCAACACCGGGCTCGACCGCGTGCTCGACGCCACCCTCAGCGTCGACACCCAAAAGGTTTTCAAGCCGAGCCCGGACGCCTACATGCCGATCGAAGAGAGGCTAGGCGTCGCGCCGGCCGACGTGCTGTTCGTGTCGTCGAATCCGTGGGACGCCTGCGGCGCCAAATCATTCGGGCTCAACGTCGCCTGGATCGAGCGTGTGACGCCGGAGGCGATGGCGCAAGCCTGCGCCAATAGCGAAATGGTCGCGCCGCTGACCATGTTCCGGGCGTTGCGGATGCAGATGGACGAACTCGGTTTCGTGCCGGATTACCGGATTCATGGCTTGTCCGAACTTCCGAAGATCGTCGCCGCGCATGAGTCTTGAATCGGTGCGGGCGTTTTTCGCCGACAGGGCTCCCGACATCGCCGTGCTGGAATCGCCGCAGAGTTCGGCGACCGTCGCGCTGGCGGCAGAGGCGTACGGCGTCGAGCCGGCGCGGATCGCCAAAACCCTGAGCTTGCGGATCGGCGATCGCGTGGTGCTGATCGTGGCCGCCGGCACCTCGCGGATGGACAACAAGAAAGTAAAGTCGGCATTCGGCGGCAAGCCGAAAATGCTCGGGCTCGATGAGGTCGCCGCCATCACCGGGCACGAAGTCGGTGGCGTCTGCCCGTTCGGCCTGAAGACGCCGCTGCCGGTCTATTGCGACGTTTCGTTGCGGGCATTCGACGAGGTGGTGCCGGCGGCGGGCTCGACCCACAGCGCGGTGCGGATCACGCCGGCGCGGATGGCGGAGTTGACCGGCGCGGAGTGGGTCGACGTGTGCCAGAGCGCTTCGTGATGCCGCGCGGCCCGGACGCCGATGACGGCCCGCGCCGCTTCATTCGCAGCTGGCTGAGCTTCGATGAAACGAGGCCGGTACGCGCCCGGAAGGTGTGGATGCTGGCCGCGACGGTCGCGATATTGCTGGCGGCCACCGCGGTTCTCAGCTGGTTGAGCACTGCTTCTAACTAGGTAGGCGCCCGCTGCGTCGTTCCCTACTCCACCTTGCCGATCTTCTTCACCGCCGCGATCATCCGCGCGCTGTCCTCGGTGACAAACTTCGAAAATTCCGGCGCGTCCATGTAGGCGACGGGACTGCCCGCGATCGCCAGCGGCTTGATGACTTCAGGACTTTTCACCGCCTGTGCCATCGCTTCGCGCAGCCGCGTCATGATCGGCGCCGGCAGCGCGCTTGGCGCGAACAATCCCGCCCAGATGTAGAACTCCACATCCTTGTAGCCGAGTTCGCGAAGGGTCGGCAGATCGGGAAAGCTCGCAATTCGTTCCGCACCCCAGCTGGCCAGCACGCGCACCTTGCCGTCATCGACCTGCTGCTTCAGCGGGCCGGGCGCCGCCGCCATCGCCTGTACCGTGCCGGCCAGCAGTGCGTTCAAGGCCGGACCGCCGCCGCGGAAAGGAATGTGCAGCAGTTTGATGCCGGCATTGGCCGCGAAAATCTCCATCGCCATATGCAGCACGCCGTACGGCCCCGACGAACCGTAGGGGATCTCTCCCGGCCGCTTCCTGGCGTCATCGACAAAATCCTGCAGCGTCTTCCACGGCGCCGAGGCCGGCACCGCCAGCAGGGTCGGATCGGCGAGCACCCGCGCGATCGGCGCGAATTGCGAGACCTCGTAGGCCGGCGGACGATCGAACAGACGGTCGGCTTCGGGCAGCACCGCAAGCGACGACAAGGTCATCAGCAACGTGTAGCCGTCGGGCTCGGCACGCGCCACCGCCGCGTTGCCGATCGATCCGCCGCCACCGCCCGCGCGATTGTCGACCACCACCGGCTTGCCCAGAATGCCCTCCAGCGCATGCGCGACCGGCCGCGCGGCCAGATCGCCCTGCCCACCTGCGGGAAACGGCACGATCATGGTGATGTTGCGTTCAGGCCAGGTATCGGCGAAGGCGGCGTTTCCGAGTTCGCCCTGCGCCAGCGGCAAGGCAGCAGCGATTTTCAACAATTGACGGCGGTTCATTGGATCGGTGTCTCCCCCGGGGTGTTCTTGTTTGATTGAAATACAGCCTAGCCTGAACCGTAGGGTGGGCAAAGGCGCTCTTCGCGCCGTGCCCACCGTCTTATTCGCCGAACATCCCTTGAGTTCTCTCTCTCATATCGCCGCCCCAATCCGGCACGAGCCATCCTCTTTCAACATACCGATGAAAGCTACTATGCGGCCAATCGACCACGCGGGTCACGTGCCCATGCTTGACCGGATTGAAGTGAATGTAATCGATATGTCTCTGGAGGTCCTCGTCGTTACGGATGGCATGCTCCCAGTAGCGGCGCTGCCAAATTCCCTTCTCGCGCTTTTGTATTTTGCTCGAGGACCGCGGTCTCGAATCAAGCCCTCGCGAGAAGCCGCTCTTGATGAGATTCCAACGGATGGGGAAATCTGTGTCCGGAAGCACCCAAATGGCATGAAGGTGATCGGGCAACACACAGATCGCGATAGTTTCAAACGGCCGGCCACCTTGCACCGCCCGATAGATCTTTCGCAGGCGACCAATCTCGTCAACAAGCAAAGTGCTCGATCGATCGGCAAGGACGACGGTGAAGAAAAACGCGTTGCCTTCGATTTTGACGCGTCGGTATTGCGGCATTGGATTCACGTCGCGTCGAGGCTGGTGGGCACGGCGCGGAAGACGCGCCTTTGCCCACCCTACGAAAACACGCTTGGAGTGCATAGATTCTTTTTGCTACTTATCGCGTTTTCTTTCCTTGGCGAAATGTTTCGCCAGAAATTCCGCCAGCACCTCGACCCGGGCGGGACGCGGGCCGCCGGGCGGCATCACGAGGTGCACGGCGCCTTCGGCCTGCTTCCAGCCTTTCAGGATCACCTCGACTTCGCCGGACGCGATCGCGTCGCCGACGATGAAATGCGGGAGGTCGGCGATGCCGAGGCCGGCCAGCAGCGCGGGCATCAAGGCCTCGCCATTGTTGACACGCAGCGGTCCGGCTGGGCGCACGCTGGCCTGCTCGCCCGCGGCGTTGGTGTAGTGCCAGATGTTCGGCGTCGACAGATACGCGTAGGCAAAACATCGATGCTGGGCGAGATGCATCGGATGGGTCGGCCGGCCGTATTGCTTGAGATAGGCCGGCGCGGCCACCGTATAGCGCGGCATGGCGCACAGCCGTCGCGCGATCAGCGACGAGTCCGGCAGTGTCGCGATCCGCAAGCCGGCATCGAAGCCTTCGCCGATCAAATCGATCATCGCGTCGCTCAAATGCAGATCGATCGACACATCGGGATATTGCTTGAGGAACTCGCGACAGCATCGGCGCGATCACTTTGACGCCGAAGGTCATCGGCACCGCGAGCCGAACCAGGCCGCGCGGCGCCACCGATTGCGACAGCGCGTCGTTCTCGGCGGCTTCGCCATCGGCCAACAGCCGCGCGGCGCGCTCGGACAGTTTTTGCCCGGCATCGGTCAGCGCCAGCCGGCGCGAGGTTCGGTTGAACAGCCGGGCGCCGAGCCGTTCTTCCAGCCGGGTCACCGCCTTCGACACCGTCCCCTTGGACAGCGCCAGCTCGCTGGCGGCGGCCGCAAACGACCGCAATTCAACGACTTTTGCGAAAATAGCGAGCGCCTCGAAATCGGGGAGTTTCGACATTAGGCCGCCTCTAAAGCTCAATAATGGAAACAATGAGTTTCGATAGTTTCTATTTATATACCATGAGGGGCGGCATATCCAAGATGCCAACGAAGCATGAAACGCTTCAGGCAAAGGAACATCCCATGATCGAACTCAGGCCATTTGCAAAACTCGGCGGCGCCGACCACGGCTGGCTGAAGGCCAAGCACCACTTCTCGTTCGGCAGCCATTACGATCCCAACAACATGGGCCACGGCTCGTTGCGAGTCTGGAACGACGACGAGATCGCGCCGAACACCGGCTTCCCCGCCCATCCCCATGCCAACATGGAGATCATCACCTATGTGCGCGAAGGCGCCATCACCCATCAGGACAGCCTGGGCAACCAGGGCCGTACCGAAGCGGGCGATGTGCAGGTGATGAGCGCCGGCAGCGGCATTCGGCATTCCGAATACAATCTCGAGCCCGGCAAGACCCGCATCTTTCAGATCTGGATCGAGCCGACTTCAAAGGGCGGTCAGCCGACCTGGGGCGCGAAACCGTTTCCGAAGTCCGATCGCTCCGGCAAGCTCGTCACCATCGCCAGCGGATTTGAGGGCGACAAGGACGCGCTGCCGATCCGGGCTGACGCACGGGTGCTCGCCACCACGCTGAAAGCCGGCGAGAGCGCGGAATACACGCCCGGCAAGGCCCGCAACCTCTATCTCGTGCCGGCAGCCGGTTCGGTTGAGGTCAACGGCATCAAGGTCGACGCCCGCGACGGCGCTGCGATCCGCGATGAAGCCAAACTCAAGATCACGGCACTGGAAGATTCCGAACTGGTGCTGGTCGACGCCGCGTAACGCGCCCCGAGTTGGTTGATGCCCGGCCTTGTGCCGGGCATCCACGGCTCCCTTCAAGAGCCAAGACGTGGATGGCCGGGACCAGCCCGGCCATGACGAATTCCAAACTTTCGCTGTTCCAACCCCACGGAGATCCATCATGACAAAAGTCCTCGTTCTCTATTATTCCGCCTATGGCCATATCGAGAAAATGGCGAATGCCGTCGCCGAAGGCGCCCGCGAAGCCGGCGCCACGGTCGATATCAAGCGCGTGCCAGAACTGGTGCCGCCCGAGGTCGCCAAGGCGTCGTATTACAAGCTCGATCAGGCCGCCCCGATCGCGAAGATCGAGGACCTTGCGAATTATGATGCGATCATCGTCGGCACCGGCACGCGCTTCGGCCGGATGGCCTCGCAGATGGCGAATTTCCTCGACCAGGCCGGCGGGCTCTGGGCCAAGGGCGCCCTCCACGGCAAGGTCGGCGGCGCCTTTACCTCGACCGCGACCCAGCATGGCGGCCAGGAGACCACGCTGTTCTCGATCATCACCAATCTATTGCATTTCGGCATGACCATTGTCGGCCTGAACTACGGTTTTGCCGGCCAGATGGAGCTGAACGACGTCACCGGCGGCTCGCCTTACGGCGCAACCACCATCACCGCCGGCGACGGCAGCCGTCAGCCGAGCGAAAACGAACTGGCCGGCGCGCGCTATCAGGGCCGGGTCATCGCGGAAACGGCAAAGAAGCTGCATGGCTGATCCGATACCGGCGGCATTCCTGTTGAGAATGCCGCCCTATCGTTCCTGCCGGTGACGACGCCGTCATCGTCTTTCGCGATAAATTCGCTTACAAAGGTGGGGCCGCACCATGCCGGGCCTTTGCGTTGCGCGGCCATATGAAGGAATTATCGATGAGCGACGCCGCGAATGCCGCTAGCCCCGCGTCCTGGCCCGAACTTCCGCTCGCCAGCTGGCGAGAGACCTGCGAGACGCTGCATCTGTGGACCCAGATCATCGGCAAGATCCGCTACGTGCGCTCGCCCTGGCTGAACCATTCCTGGCATGTCGCGCTCTATGTCACGGCGCGTGGCCTGACTACGTCACCGATTCCGGATGGCTCCAGAACCTTCCAGATCGACTTCGACTTCCTCGATCACGTCTTGCGGGTTTCGGACAGCAACGGCGCGCAGCGGCAATTTGCCTTGGCCGGCCGATCGGTCGCGAGCTTTTATACCGGCGTGATGGCAGCGCTCGCGGAAATCGGCATTCACATCAAGATCGACGAGATGCCGAACGAACTGCCCGATCCGGTCAAATTCTCGCAGGACCATGCCCACGCGACCTACGATCCGGACGCGGCGCGGCGCTTCTTTCAGATCCTCGTCAACGCCGATCGCGTGTTCAAGCAGTTCCGTACCGGCTTTCTCGGCAAAGCGAGCCCGGTGCATTTCTTCTGGGGCAGTTTTGATCTCGCGGTGACGCGCTTTTCCGGCCGTCGCGCGCCGCGCCATCCCGGCGGCGTGCCGAACCTGCCTGACGCGGTTGCCTGCGAGGCCTATTCGCACGAGGAGTGCAGCGCGGGCTTCTGGCCCGGCAGCGGCGCGATCGATTATCCGGCGTTTTATTCCTACGCCTATCCCGAACCGGCCGGTTATCGAACCATCAAAGCCAGACCCGACGCGGCGTTCTTCAGCGAAGCACTCGGCGAATATATATTGCCCTATGACGCCGTGCGTACATCGGCCGATCCGGACAAAACGTTGCTGGAATTTCTACAGAGCACCTACGAAGCCGCCGCCGACAGCGCCAAATGGGACCGCGAGGCGCTGGAGTGCGCGCCAGGCCAACCCGGCGTGGTGCGCGAAGTCTAGGAGCGCGTTACGACGCCGATCATACGCGCAGATAATTACCACATGGCCGCATACGGCCGCGTTTGTGGCCGCAACAGCCCGGATATCGCCGCGGCGGATCGCCCTATCAATTTCGTTCTGCCTTGATCGCCCATAGCGATCATCGGTCATTAGACGTAAAAATGAAAATATCGAATTCGCATTAACGCTGTTTTGCGAAAAAGATATCATGAGCCCGACCGTCGAAACCCAACGTTCATGGAACAGCCCCGCGGCAACGGGGCCGGACGTCGCGCAGTCGCTTGAGCTCTACTTTCCGCGGGTCGAAGATCTCCTGCATCGGTTGGCCAACTCCGAAACCGCTAAGACAGATTCCGTGCGCGCGCCGCGGTTCGGATCGTGGAAGCTGGCGGCGGCCTGCGCGGTCGGTTTCATCTGCGTGCCGGGATACGCCACGCCGGCTGGAATGCTTCTCTTCAAATCGACAGCGCGCGCGTTCCGCCGACTGAAATCCAGACGACGATCGATCCGGTCCCGGCAAAGGCCGACCGCTTGCCGTTGATCGCAACAGTCGACGCCCGCGAACTATTTCAGCGACGTGAATTACTTCGACGAAGCCACCGAAATTCACGACGAAGACGACCAGGTCGAACGGCCCGCCCTTCGCGGCTCCGTCGAAGACATCGTGTTCACGGCAGCAGCGGCCGAGCCGCCGATCACGATCAAACCAAAACTCCGACGCAGCATCCGCGTCGCTTTCGCCACCATACCGGTCGAAGCGTCGGAGCCGGCACCACGGCCGCATTCGCTGCTGGAAAAATTGTTCAGCGTGTTTGCTCCCCAGTTTTCTCAACCACCCAGTCAACGTCAAATGTGAGGAAGACGACAATGAATAACTCGGCGATGAATTTCGACATCAAGGCCCTGCTGACCTTGTTGCTGCTCAAGTCCGGCACCAGTTCCAGAGACATTCAGACCGCGGTCAATCTGACCGCCGCCGCGCGCCTGATGGTCGCGGAAGAATACGCCGAAGTCGTACAGCCCGACGAGGTGGCGACGCCGGAAGGCGGCAACGTCACCAATATCCGCTCGGCCCGCAATGCCGAGGCTGTGACCGCGGCGCGAAGCTACGATCCGCAGACCGACGCCATGAACTCCGACATCAAGGCGCTGTTGATGCTCCTGCTGCTGCAAAGCGGCGCCAGCTCGCGCGAAATTCAGACCACGCTGCGCCTCGCCGCCAAATCTCGCAGCGCCGCGACGGATGAAAAGGCCGAGACGCAGGTCGAAGACATCGCGGTCGCCGCGGTGAGCAAGGTGCTTGAGACCCGCGTCATGAATCCCAAGCAGGCGTTGAAAGCCGATCAACTCGGCCCGGTCGCACTGCGCGAATTCGCGGCGTAATCGACCGAGACCAAAATCGACCGTCCTGTGCCGAGCAGGACGGTCGACTCCGTTAATCGGAGCCGCTGAAGCGGCCTAACGCGGGCTTCGGTCGATCACATCCCGCACCCGGGTCGCCAATTGATCGAAAGTGAAGGGCTTGCTGATCAGGTCGGTATCCGGATCGAGCCGTCCGTGATGAACGATGGCGTTGCGTGAATAGCCCGTGGTGTACAGCACCGGAAGATTGCCGCGAATGGATTTGGCGGCTTCCACCAGGGCCCGGCCGTTCTTGCCCGGAAGCACGACATCGGTGAACAGCAGGTCGATCCGGCTCATCTGCCTGACGATGACGAGCGCGTCATCCGCATTCGAAGCCTCCAGCACCTGGTATCCCAATTCTCTCAGGATCGACACGCTGTAGGCGCGCACGTCCTCGCTGTCCTCGACCACCAGGATCACCTCGCCGCTGCTCGCCGGCGGGACCGGCGGATTGGCGATTTCGGCCGCGGCATCGAGCTTGCCCATGTAGCGCGGGAAATACAGCTTGACGGTCGTGCCGTGGCCCTCCTCGCTGTAAAGCGTAACGTGGCCGCCCGACTGCTTGACGAAGCCATAGACCATGCTGAGGCCAAGGCCGGTGCCCCGCCCGACTTCCTTGGTGGTGTAGAACGGCTCGAAGGCCCGGGCCAGGGTGTCCTTCGACATGCCGGCGCCATTGTCGCTGATCGACGCCATCACATACTGGCCGGGAATGACTTCGGCATCGCGCTCGAAATAGCTTTGATCGAGTGACGTGTTGGCGGTCTCGATCGTCAGCTTGCCGCCGTCCGGCATCGCATCGCGGGCGTTGACGGCCAGGTTGAGGATGGCGCTTTCGAGCTGGTTCTGGTCGACCTCGACCGCCCACAACCGCGAGGCCAGCACCGCCTCCAGTTCGATCGTCTCGCCCAGGGTCCGGTGCAGCAGCTCGGTCATGTCGCGGACCAGGCCATTTAGTTCCAGCGGCTTCGGCGCCAGCGGCTGGCGGCGCGAGAACGCCAGCAGCCGGCCGGTCAGGCTGGCGGCGCGCTGGGCGCCCTGCAAGGCCATGTCGGCAGCGCGTTTGATCCGCGCGGTGTCTTCCGGCTTCGCACGCCTGATCGTGTCGAGGCCGCCGATGATCACTGTCAGCAGATTGTTGAAATCGTGCGCGACGCCGCCGGTCAGTTGCCCGATCGCCTCCATCTTCTGGGCCTGGCGCAACGCGTCCTCGGCCTTGACGCGCTGCGCGACCTCGGATTCGCACCCGTTGCTCCAGGGTCGCATTGAGCCCCTCGAGCGCACGGGTCTGCTCCAGCAGTTTCTCCTCGGCTGCCTTTTCCTCGGTGATGTCGATCAGGGCGCCGGAGAAAAAACGTTGCCCTGATGGCCGTGTCTCGATGTGGCCGCGCGCCAAGACGGTGCGCAGTTCGCCGGCGCCATGCAATCGGTATTCGGCTTCATAGGGTACGCCGGTCTCCACCGTCCTGGCGATCAGCGCCATGGTTCGCACCCGATCCTCCGGGTGAATGCCTTCGGCCACCCGCTGCAGCGTCAGGCCCCTGACGGCTTCCTCGCCCGTCGACACCCCGAAAAACTTGCCCAGAGGGCCCAGAATACTGATCCGGTCGGTATCGACGTCCCAATCGTAGACCGCCACCCGGCCGGTCGCCAGCGCCAGGGTCAGCCGCTCCTGCGTCATCACGAAGCGCTGTTCGCTCTGCATCACGGCCCGCGCCGCATCACGGCGAACGGCGGCCATCTGGATGTTCGAATTTACGCGCGCCAGCAACTCGCGCGCGGCGAACGGTTTGGCCAGGTAATCATCCGCCGCCGCGTCGAGCGCCTCAACCTTGGCTTCTTCGCCGGCCCGCGCCGACAGCATCAGCACCGGCGTGCCGGCGAGCGCGGGATCGCCCCGGATACCGCGCAGCACGCCAAAGCCGTCGAGCTTCGGCATCATCACGTCAGTCAGCACCAGATCCGGCGGCCGCATGCGCGCCGACGCCAGCGCGGCCTCGCCATCCTCGACCGCATCGACATCGTAACCCTGGGTGATGAGCAGTCTTCGAACGTAGTCGCGCATGTCGGAATTGTCGTCGGCCAGCAACACGCGCTTGCCAAAACCAGCAAGCTGCTCGCGCGGCAGTCCCTTGGTCGCAGCCGACGCCTCGACAATCGCATCCGACGTCCCGGCGACGTCGCCGGCCGCCGGAAGCATGCGCAAGGCTTCTTCAATGTAGGCATTCACCTTGGCCGCGGCTTGCGGCGCTGTTGCCTGACGCACCTGGTCCGGCGGCAGATGCGCCGATCCGAACGGAAGCTCGATCGTGAAGACGGTGCCGCGGCCGGGCACGCTATCCGCAGCGATGGTGCCGCCATGCAGCTTGACCAGTTCCTGCACCAGCGCGAGGCCGATGCCGGTGCCTTCGAAACTGCGGCCCTGCGCGCCTTCGACCCGATGGAAGCGCTCGAACAATCGGGGCAGCTGCTCGGCCGGAATGCCGATACCGGTATCGGCGACGCGAATGCGCGCCTCGCCTCGTTCGCCACGATCGACCAATAGCCTGATCTCACCGTGCAGCGTGAACTTGAAAGCGTTGGAGAGCAGGTTCAAAAGCACCTTCTCCCACATCTCCCGGTCGAGATAGACCGGCTGCGGCAGCGCATCGCACTGGACGACAAGCTGTAGCCCGGCTTTCTCCATCACTGCCCGAAACGCCGATGCGACCTCGGCACTGTAGACGCCAAGATCGGTGGGCTCGAAGCTCGCCTGCATTCGACCGGCTTCGATGCGGGAGAAATCCAGCAAGCTGTTGACCAGCCGAAGCAGCCGCATGCCGTTTCGATGCACCAATTCGAGTTGCGCCCGGCTTTCGCCGTCAAGCTGGCGCGAGGCCACCATTTCCTCGATCGGTCCCAGCATCAGCGTCAGCGGCGTGCGAAATTCGTGACTGACATTGGAGAAGAAGGTGGTTTTGGCGCGGTCGAGCTCGGCCAGCGCTTCGCCGCGACGCCGCTCCTCTTCATAGGCTTGCGCATTGGCAAAGCGCGGCGGCGATCTGGCCCGCGACAAGGCCGAGGAAGCCGCGATAGCTTTCGTCGAACAGCCGGAACGGATTGAGGCCGACGATCAGAACGCCGGAACGGCCGGTTTCGGCGGTGGGCGAGATCGGAAGAATCACGGCCTTGCTCGGCGCACGGTCCCAGGCGCCTGACGGCGGCGCTGCCAGGAACAGATCGTCGGAAAGCTCGACGATCCGGAGTTCATGCTGGTGCAGCGCCTCGGCCACCGGCCAGCGCGATGGCACATCCATATCGATGCGTGGGCGGCGCGAATTCCACATCACCGAAGACACCGGAGTGCCCGATCAGCGACAGCACATTGCTGCCGGGTTCGCCGACATACAGCATCGTGAACGGCAGATCGTGCGCATTGGTCGCCAACGCGTTCGCGCTCTGGACGCAGGCGTCCTGCCAGGTGCGGGCATTGGCCGTGCTCGACGCCAGTTCGCGCAGCAGAGCCAGCTGCCGCTCGCCGATCACCCGCAAGGTGTCGTCGCTATTGGCGCAGATGATGCCGCCGACGCCGCCGTCGTCGTCGGGGATCGGGCTGTAGGAGAAGGTGTAGTAGGTCTCTTCCGGATAGCCGTTGCGCTCCATGATCAGGAGCTGGGCTTCGACGATAGGTGCCCTCGATCGCCGCCCATCGCGGTTGCCAGCATCGGCCCGATGTCCGCCCAGATCTCGCGCCAGACCTCGTGCGTCGGCCGGCCCAGCGCCCAGGGATGCTTGCCGCCGATGATCGACTTGTAGGCGTCGTTGTAGAGATAGATCAGCTCCTCGCCCCAGCCGATCCAGATCGGCTGCAGCGACGTCAGCATGATCCGGACCGCCATCCGCAGGCTTTGCGGCCAGGCCGCGGGCGGTCCCAACGGCGTACTGTCCCAATCATGCGCACGAATCAGGGCGCCGAGCTCGCCGCCGCCTACCAGAAAGTCGATTGCCGCTGGCGGTGCGCTAGACGTTTTATCGGCCAAATGCTCGAAATCCCGCGTTGAACCCACCCATAATCGGCTGACGCGGGAAATGGTTCCCCGGCGCGGGAACATAATCGGCCTGCCAGGGGTTCGAAGGAGGCTAGCTCTCTTCGCGCGACGGCGGCTTGCCGAGCACCCGGCCCACGCGGGAGGCAAGCTTGGGATGGCGATGAAGCTCGCGCGCGGCGCGGTCGCGCAGTGCCAGCGGCCATCCGCGCCAGCTCAACGCCGCGGTCAATTCCGCCAGCGCCTTCGGCACTACGCCGAACCGGCGCTTGTAAGCGTAATTGCCGATGCTGAAATCGAATTGCCGGACGCCGTCGCGATGCAGCGCCGCCATCGAGCGCTCGATGATCAGCCGGCCGGGCGAGCAGTTCGACCATTTCTCGCCGGCATTGCTGATGCGCACCATCACATAGCGCGAACCGCTGCGAATGCCTAGCAAGGTCGCCACCACTTCGCCCCCAACGGTAAGCGACGACAGCACGGCATAGCCGCCGGCAAGATTGTCCCGGACCAGGTTGCGATAGAATGCGGCGCAGTTCTCGTCGTTGAGCATGAATTTCAAGCCCAAATGGCGCATCCGGGTATCCTGCTGGATTTCCATCGCCGACAACACGCGCTGCGCCTCGTCCGGATCGGTAACGATCTGGAACGCCGCATCCGCGTTGCGCGAGAACACCCGCCAGCTCCGCTCCAATTCTTTGCGAACCGTTCGCTCCAGCGAGTGACGATAAGCGTCGAAATCATCGCCCGTCGTCACCACGTTGCTGTTCAGCAAAGACCCGTGGACGCCCGGCAGCAGCGTTAGCGGATTAGGCCGGCCGTCCAGATCGAACGGCATCTTGCGAAAACGAACGAGATCCGCGCCGCCGGGAATCCGCTTCAGCGCGGACTTCAGATCGCGCCACAGGACCCGCGCCCATTCCGCATCGCGAGGCGCCGCGGGATGCAGCAAAGGCGCATTGTAATCGGTCAGATGCTGATCGGCGAATTCGACGATCCGAATGCCTTGCTGCACCCGTCGGGTCAGAGGAAACAGCGCAACCGGCTCCAAGGTCGCCGCATCCGTCACGACCGCGATCAGCGGCTCGATGTCGCGAAAGCCTGAAAACGCCCGGTACCACGCTTCAAGCCAGCTGCGGTGCTGGAACGGCGTCAGGGCCCGAACCTCGGAACAGATGGCAATTGCATGTTTCCAGTCGCTGACGAACTCGACGCGGAATCCGGCCGCGCGCTGGATGTCCCGCGCTCGTGCTCGCCCCACTGGTGCCGTCAGGACTGTCATCGGCAAATGATCAGGCAGCCTTCGGCAGATCGATGATCTTGCCGGGTTGAGTGGCGTCGAGCCGGAATTCGGTCGGGCGCCGTACGCTGCGCTCACGCTTGACCCAGCCGCTGTCGCGATACAGTTTCTGCATCACCGCCTTGGCGAAATAGGACGGACCGCGCAGATTCCGGGTCTTCGGCGTATAACCAAAACGATGGCGCAACAGCCCGTTCGCGAGGTTCACGATCTCGGCCCGCCGAATCTGGTCATTGGTGTAAGAGACCGTCATCGAGACGCTGAAGGTGTCGAGATTCTCGACGCGATGCGGCGCGTTAAGCTGCCAGTTCAGCATCTCGCCAGGCCCGATCTCGAACACCTGGGCGTGCTGATCGTACCAGCTCTCATAAGGCATATCGACCTCGACATTGTAGAGTGCGATGTCCTCGAGATGCTGCGGCGTGATGAATGGCGGTGTATTGGGATAGACATAGACGCGCTTGCGTCCGGCGATCTGAATCAGACCCTGGCCCGGCAGATCGGCATGGTAATAGACCTGCGCGTCCGATGACGAGATCAGGATGCCCTCCTGGTGAGCTGACGCCTCGAACCCCGGCACCTTGGCACTGATCTCATCGAACATGTTGTCGATCAGCGCGTGATATCGGCTGTCGACCGCGCCGACCTCGCGCATGTTGAGCCAAAGCCCGCCACCCGCGATCGCGTCCATGACCTGACGGCCGCCAAGATCGCCGATCTCACCCTCGCGCCAAACCCGGCGCGCGCCGCGGGCCCCGGTCTGCACCAGGCTGTATTGCTCGCGCGGATAGCGCTCGATCAGTGCGGCCAGGGTTTCGGTCGAGAACAACGGCGCCCTGTGCAGATCGGTGGCGAGCTTGATCGGCCGGTGGCCCCACAGTGCCGAGTGGGTATCATCCCAGGTGGTAAAAACCTTGCCTTTCGGCATCGCAACGCTCCTGCCAGATTTCGTTCTGCGCCGACTGATCCAATCGTCATCATGGCGCGACGCCGACGTTGTCCCGAAAATCACGGACCGCCGTCACACCGGCCATTAACTGTACCGATCTGAAACGACCCATCGATCTCCACCCAATCTATCGCAAGAACAATGCCCGCGACACGCGCGGCGCTTACCGGAAGATAATGTCTGCGATATATGGCTAATGCGGGTGCTTCCGGCTCATAACGGTTGCAACATAGACCGAGGCTATCACGCGACGATGCCACCAGAACCCGAATATCAGGCGCTCTTTCTCGGCGCCGGCCCGCAAATGCATTGCGGCGTCGGGCAGTTCACCCGTTTGCTCGGCGAAGCCATGGAGAAGGATACCCCAGGCGGCACGACGACGTTAACCCTCACGCGCACCGAGGGGACCAACAGCGACATCTGGCGTGCCATCGGAGGGGCCCGCAACGTCGTCTGCAACTTTCCGATCGTGGCCTGGAAGCGCGTGATGTTTCGTCCGCTGCTGGCGTTGGCGATGGCTCGGCTACGCGGCCGACGGGTTGTCCTGATTCAGCACGAATGGGCCGGTCTGCATTGGCTGCGCCGCATCACCTACATGCCGGCGCTGCTGCTCGCCAACACCATCGTCATGTTCTCGCCGCTGGTGCGCCGCGAACTCGTCGACGACCGCCTCGTCGGCTGGACCGCCGGCAAGGCCGTGCTGGCGCCGCTACCGCCGAATATCGAAGCGCCTCCGGGAATCGCCGACAGCAAATTGCGCGGCCGGCTCGCCGCAGCGCGCGCCGACGGGCGGGTGGTGATCGGACATTTCGGATCGATCTATCCGGGCAAGCAGCCGAATGCCCTGCTCGACATCTGCGCGCTGCTGCGCGATCGCGGCATCCGGCCACTGCTGGTCTATGTCGGCTCGTTCATTCGCGGCACCGACAATGTAGAAGAGAATTTTCACGCCCGCGCCGCCGAGCTCGGCATCACCGATGACGTCATCGTCAGCGGCTATGTCGAATCCGACCATGAAGTATTCGGGATCTTCAGCGAGGTCGACATCTTCTGCTATCTGCTGTCGGAAGGCCTTACCGCACGGCGCGGCAGCATCGTCGCCTGCGCCCAGTCCGGCCACCCGGTGGTCGTCACCGGACCGGCCGAATCCGATGAGTTCGACCATCACCCGCGCTTCAAGGAGCTGATCAACCGCGGCGCGATCGTGCTGGTCGAGGGCGGTGCCGACGACGAGGCCTATGCCAACCGCATCGCGTGGGCACTGAAACGGCCGTCAGTCCACGCGCCGTTCGACTTCGACGGCTGGTGGAAGGATGCCACCCAGGCGATCCGGGGTCAGTTCACTCCGTGATGCGGAAGCGCGCCAGATAGTGCAGGCCGAATACCGCGATCAGAAACGTGAACCACAGCGGATCGGCCCGATCGAGAAAGAAGCTCTCCAGCGACGACAGATAAAGCCCGAACAGCCAGATCTGCAGCAGCAGCATCGCCAGCGGCCCGTTATTGCCGCCACGATCGGCGCTCTGGAAATTACGCAGCGGCGCGATGGCCAGCACGCCGATCAACAGCGCCAGTCCGGGCAGCCCCATCGCCAGCGCGGTGTCGAGATATCCGTTATGGCTGTGCGAGGCGTATTCCGCCCACTCCATGCCCTGCGGCAAATTGCGCACCGAACTGGTGCCCCAGAACGCGGCGAAGCCATAGCCGGTCGGCAGCCGCGCCTGCAGCGCCTGGATCGCGAAGGTCCAGATATCGGTACGGCCGGTGAAGCTGGTGTCGAGCGGCAGCAGCCTGGCGATCTCGGCCAGCCGGTCATCCATCACAGTGCCGATGCTGAGCATGTTCAGGACCACCAACGGCGCCAGCAGCATCACTGCGCGCAGCCAGAACGAACGAACGACCATGGTCAGCGAGGTCAAGGTGAGCACCACCAGCAGCAACGCGGTCGAGCTTTTGCCTTCGGCCTTGATCAGGAACACCACTGACAGCACGATGATCGCGATTCCCGGCCAGCGTCCGCCCTTGCGGGTGACATAGATGCCGATAAACACCAGCATCGCCATGATGGCCGCGGTGACGTTCTTGTGGCCGAACGACCCGCGCCAATCACCGGCCAGCTGCGGCTCCTGCGCATCGGAGGCCAGATGCATCGAGAGATCCGGCGCCAGCATGACGCCGAGATAGCAGATCGCCAGCAATGCCAATGCCGAGATCGCCAGCCAGCGGCACAGCTCCGCCTGGTTTTTCGGCAGCAGCATCAGGGTCGCCGCCACCGAGACCACGCAGACCGTGAGCGCGAAGCGGCGGATCGAAGTGCTGGGATCAAGCGACAGCACCACGCTGAGCGCGATCCAGCCGGCGAAGAGCACGTATCCGGGCGAAATCAACGTCGACAGGCCGCGCGCGTTGTCACGCATCGCCAGCGCGATCGTCAGCACGGTGAAACCGCCAAACGCCAGATAGGTCAGCGTTTCGTTGCCCGTCGTGAGGTCCCTGAGGTCCTGTTCGCGGAGATCGGTGAACGGCCGCAGCGTCACCCAGGCCAGCAGCAGCGCGCCGATGAAGGTGGCGCCGCGCAACAGATCCATCACCTGGCGGCGCTGCAGACCGCCGATCACGGCGCGGACGTCCGACGAGGTGACGAATTGGCTCACGATACGATCTTCGAGGCTTTGTACTGATGCGGTTCGATGCCGAGCGACGCCAGCGCGCTGCCGGCCGCCACAGCGATCGGATGTAATGCAAATAATAGTTTATGTTCGGTGACGATCAGTCCCATCGCGCGCACGATCGACAACGGCAGCCGTCCCAACAGGCGCGCCAGCAGCTTCAGCCGCGCCCAGACCGTCCGAGCTGCCTTGAGCTCGACATGGTAGTTGATGGCGCCGATCCGCAATCCGCGCTGCGCCACCCAGGTCGGGCTGGTCCGGGCCGGCGGCACCGTTTCGGTGATCACCGCCTCGGCATCCCAGTGGAATTTCATCCCGGCACGACGGCAACGCATGAAGAAGTCGGTATCGCCGCCACCGAGAAAATTGAAACGCAGATCGAACAGCGGATTCCTCGAGCCGGGCAAACACGCTGCGCCGGATCAGGCAATTGCCACAGCCATAGATCATCGATACCGGACCGCTGGTTTCATAGGCCGGGCAGAACGCCGGATGATTGCGCAGCGCGCGCTTGGTCGCATCGTCGAAGACCGGAAACACCGGCCCGCCGACGATATCGGCGCCGCTGGTCTCGGCCGCATCGACCATCCGCTCCAGCCAGTTGCTCGAGGCGACCTCGTCGTCGTCGATCATCATCAGATGAACCGCCGCCGGGAAATGTCTCCAAAGCGGTCTCGAAAGCGGCGTTGATCGCGTTGCAATTGCCCTGCTTGGGCTCGACCACGCAAAGCCCCTGCAGCCTGCCGTCGCTCAGGAATTCAGCAGCGACCGGCGCGCTTTCGCGTCCAACGGCATCGTTGTCGACCACCACGACCGCGAAGCGGCGGCGGGTGACCTGGGCCGACGAGCGACTGTAGCGTCCGCCGCAGATGCTGCGGCCGACGAAAGCTCGGAATGCACACCACGATCTCGACCGCCAGATCCAGCGGCTGTGAAACTGTCAACGGGATGCGCGACATCGAAACCTCAGAGGTTGCCATCGGCCGGAACCTCGAGCCATGGCAGATGCGACACCTTCGGCCACCATTGGGCGCGCGTCTCGGCTGTCGCCCGAGTTGGCGTCGAGCGTCGAGGCAGGAATTTCCGGCATCTCGGCGGCGAGCACGTCGTCGCGCAGGAAGATCGCGTTGAACCCGAGCGCGTTGATGCCGACCAGCCGATAGCCCTTGCGCCGGCTGACCGCGACATAGGCCGCAAGGCTCGCCGAGCGGAAAAACGCCTGGTCGGGCGGGAGCGCAGCGTAGTTGAAATCTGGGCGATAGGGAATTGTGAGCGCCAGGTCGCTGGGCACCGCGTTGTTGAATTCGCAGATCAGGATGCGCGGCCGCATGCTCATCGCGCTCCACAAATGCAGATCGTTGCCGTCGATATCGAGCGACAGCACGTCGACCTCATCGGGAACGCCGGCCGACGCCAGCACGCGGTTGACGTTGTCACGGGTGAACCACTCCGATCGCATCACCGGCGGCATCGCACGGGTAGCGAGATGCTTGGCGAAGAAGCGGCTGTCCCTCGTCCACCCACACCGGATCGCCGTCGAACAGAAAGCCGCGCCAGCGATGATGCACCAGCAGATTGGTCGCCATGCAGGTGCGACCATCCTGCGAGCTGATTTCGACCACGGTGCGCGAGGCCGAGCCGGCCAGGGTCAACAGATACAACAGATGACCGTCTTCCTCGAATTCGGAGAACCGGCTGAAGCCGACCTGTTCCAGCGGCAGGATCACGCCGGCCGCCTGCAATTGCTTCCAGCTCGCGATCAGGCTTTTTTGTGCGACGTCGGAGCCGCGATAGATCGCTTCCTCATGGCCGCGCTCGAACTGGATCAGCTTGCGCTTGAGGTTTCGCAGCAACGACAGTCTGCGCAAGCGCGCCATCGCGGCGTCGAACATCTGGCGGCCGAAGGCGGGGCCGGCCGGCGCGACATGGCTGGTGCGGGTTTCGATATCGGTCAAAGTCTGGCTCATGGTGCTTTCTAGATCCAAGGTGATGGGCCTGCAGGCAGGCGATGGCTCTTGTTATGCGGGCCGGTGTCTGAATTCGTTGATGACGTCGAATAGCGGTTTGGGTCTGAGTTCGGCATCCAGCGGCAGCGGCCGATTCGGCATGCCGTCCGGCCGCTTGAAATACGTCGGCACCCAGGTGTATCGGTCGCTCAGGCCCCAGGTCAGGATCGCTTTCGGCCGCGTGACCTCGCAGACCGCGCCGAGGAATTGTCCCGCCAGGCTTGCCACCATCGCGTCGCGTTCGCTGATCTTGCCCGGCAGCTTGTAGTCGATCACGTCGAGCTCGGTGACCAGCACGTCCAGCTTCAGCGCCGCGATCTCTGCCAGCATTCCCTGCAATCCATCGCGGTCGATGGTGCGGTCCGCGAACAGATGGGCCTGCAATCCCACCGCATGCAGCGGCACGCCGCGGTCGCGCAGCGAACGTAGCAGGGCGACCAGCGCCTTGCGGCGTGCCGCGAAGCGCGGCCCTGTGAACTCGACGTCGTATTCGTTGAGCACCAGCCTTGCATCGGGATCGGCCCTCGCGGCCGATCGCAAGGCGATCGCTAGGTAATCCGCTCCCAACCGTCTGGCCCAGATGGAGGGACGGAACGCGAATTCGTTTTCCGGCCAGTCCGCCAGCGGTTCGTTGATCACGTCCCAGCACGGGATCGCACCGCGATATCGGGACACAACCGTTTCAATATGATCCGTCAATTCGCGTTCGGCCTCGGCGTGGTTGCCGATCGCCTCGGTCCAGGCCGGCATAGCGCCGTACCACGCCAGCGTGTGGCCGCGGATCTCCAGTCGGTTCTGGCGGGCGAAATCCACCATCATGTCGGCCTTCTCGAATTGGTATTGATCGCGTGCGGGCCGCAGCTCCTGCCATTTCAGTTCGCTTTCCGGCACGATCATCTGGCAATCCGCGACGATTGCATCACGATAGGACAGGTCGGACACCAGCGCGTCGGATCGCGCTGCCGCGCCGTACGGAATCAGGCCAACAGCGTTCGTCGCCGCGCGTAGCACCGACATCGGCGACAGCACTGCAGCGCCGGCAACGCCGAGCGTGGTAAGCTTTGCAGTGCCGGTGAGGAAATCACGACGGGAATGGTGGTCGGTGGACATGTGCGCGCTCGGATTCGCTGCGGAATGCAACGATGCGCGACGGTCACTGCAATATCCGGTCCATCGAACGATTTTACGGCATCGAATATGCAGGATGGTTAGCGCAAACGGTTACCCGTGCAGGAGGTTACCTAAGGCGCCATCAGCCGGCGCCATATTAACCTCAACCGGAATACGACCAGTGGTAGCGCGCCGGTTCGGCATCGATCTTGCTGTCCTTGGACGGCGATGTCGATCGAACCCATCCATATCCTTGACCTGAATTTACCCACGGTTTCGCGGGTCGCACGCGTGCGCGAGATGCTGCTGCGTACGTTCCGTGACCAGTTCAGCAACTATCTACAGAGTCTTTGCCGGCACCGGCGTGCGGCTCGGCCTGCAGGCGGTGTATTTCTTCGTACTCGCCAATACGCTGTCGCTGCACGACATGGGCGTGTTCGCCTCGACGTCCTCGACCGGCATCATGATCGGGTGCTTCGCAGGGTTCGGCTTCTCATCGTTTGCGTTTCGCGCCGCCGCCCACAAGCGGCGTGCGCTCGGCGGTCATCTCGCGGTGTTCTATGCGGCCTGGCTGATTTCGCTGCCGCTGTGCGTGGCGGCATCGCTGCCGGTGTTTTACCTGCTGTTTACCACCTCGCTGACGCTGACCGCGTTTCTCTCTATCATTGTGGTCGAGACCGCGACCTGGCGGATCGTGGAAATGGTCCATCAGGTCAATAACGGCCTCGGCCGCTTCGGATCGGCATCGCTGGTGATCAGCCTCGGCACCGCCTTCCGCGCCGCGGGCACCCTGGTTTTCGTGGCGTCCGGCCACCACGACATCGAGACCTGGTCTGCGATCTATCTGGTGTTCAACACCGCCGCGATGCTTCTGGCGATCGTGTTGTTTCAGCCGCGCATCCGATTGCGCTGGCAACCTTCTTTGTTTTTTGGGCGGTTTCGCGAGGCGTTCATGTACGCGATCGCCTACAGCGCGTTCGTATCGCAGAACGAGATCGACAAGGTGGTCATGCTGTCGCTGGCCGACCAGCGCACCGTCGGCATCTACGCCATCGCCTCGCGGCATCATCGACTTCACGTCGGTGCCGATCCGCACCTTCTATGTGCTGTATTCGCGCAAGCTGATTCTGGAAGGTCGCGCCGGCAACAAGGTCGGCCGCAGCCTCGGCGTCGAGGTGATGATTGCGACGATCTCCACCGCCGCCTTCGCTTGCCTGCTCGCGATGCTATGGGTGTGGCCGACGCTGCTTGGCCGCAACGTCGCGATCGCGACACCGCTGCTGATGGTCTCGCTGGCGGTGCCGGCCTTCAAGAACCTGCTCGAGTATCACTCCGAGCTTTTCTTTGTCTATCAGCAGATGACGGTCCGTGCCGTGCTCGCCACTTCGCAGGTCGCGTTGAAGGCCGGCGCGCTGGCGATGCTGCTGATCTCGTTCGACGGCATTACCCAATGGGGCATCTGGCTCAACGCCGTCTACATCGGCCTCTACGTGCTCTCGGCCGCGATCGTTTACCGCTTTATCTTCGGGAATGAAAACCAATGAACAAAATGACCGCCGTAGATTTCATCTCTTCGACGATGTTCGAGCCCGCGATCGAATCACGCACGCCAACCTATGCGTCGCATCCGCAGGCGCTGCTCGAATTGCCGATGGGCGAGGCGCGTGACAGTTTGCTGGCGGTTCATGACGTGCTCGAAGCCAGCCTGCCGGCGACCGGGCTCGCGATCTACGAAGCCGGCGGCGGCTCGACCAGCTACCTGCCGCTCGGCGTGACCCGCCGCGCCCATACCACCGTGGTCGATATCGACGAGACCCAGATCCTCAATAACGACTACGCGGATGAGAAGATCCTCGGCGACATCCAGACCCACCGCTTCGAGTCAAACAGCTTCGACCTCGTCATCTGCTACAACGTGATCGAGCATCTTCCCGATGTCGAGGCGGCGCTGACGGGCTTTTGTGAATCGCTGAAATCGAATGGCCTGCTGCTGATCGGCGCGCCCAATCCGAGATC
Organism: uncultured Alphaproteobacteria bacterium; assembly: GCA_963845435.1. Classification (GTDB taxonomy): domain Bacteria; phylum Pseudomonadota; class Alphaproteobacteria; order Rhizobiales; family Xanthobacteraceae; genus Bradyrhizobium. Next base: position 166,503 of record CAWJSD010000004.1, on the reverse strand, counting down.
GCTGTCGGGATTCGTCACCAAATACACCCCGCACTGGTTTCATATCTGGTTCTATCGCCATGTGCGTGGACATGCCAACGCCGGCAAGCCCGGCGAGCCGCCGTTTCCGACGTTTTTCCATCCGCTGGTGACGCTTTCGAAACTCGACGCGTTCGCGAAAGCGCACGGCCTCGAGGTGATCTACCGCCGGGCATATGAGAGCCCGCGCTATCCGGAAATGCGCCAGCGCAAACCGGCGTTTGCCGCGTTGGTCGATGCCGTCGCCGCCGTGATGAATGGCTTATTGCCGGGCGGGACCGACGTGCGGCACGGCGACTATCACGTCGTTCTGAGAAAGCGCTGAACGATGCCCGCCATGCCCGATGCCGGACGCAAGCCGGCGCCAATCGATAACAAAGCGTTAAGCGGCCGCCGTTGCACAGTTGAATTCTCTGCGAGGAAGGTACCTCATCGTACCTCCATAAACGCTTTTTTTGCGATTTCGGTAAATAGTCACCCACTGAGTATGGTTAATTTTTCCTGTTGCGTTCGTACCGCGCCGGATCGGCGCGACTTTGGCGTCATGCGAAGAGTTGCCCCTCAGTCGACCTGGAAAGTGGTTCGAATGGAAGCCGGGGCTCATGCTTGCTTATGATCAACCGATAGACCCGGCCGAAGCCGACGCATCGCCGCCGCCGCGATCCGCGGCAGGCTTTAGCGTGCAGGACCTCGTCCGTCTGCTATGGCAGCGAAGGATCGCGATCGCCACCGCCGGGCTGATTTGCGCCTGTGCCGCCGTCGCGATCGGCAAAACCCTGACGCCGAAATACTCCGCAACCGCGCAGCTCTATGTCGATCCCCGCGAACTGCAACTGGTCGATCGCGAACTGACGCCCCGTGCCCAGGACGTTTCTGGCCTCGCGATGGTGGTCGAAAGCCAGGCGCGCCTGATCACGTCCAACGACGTGCTGCTGCAGGTGATCCGCCAGACCCATCTCGATCGCGACCCCGAATTCGGCGGTGTCGGCAAAGGCATGATGGCTTCGCTGTTGGGGCTGATCGGGATTGACGTCCCCGCCCCCGTTCCGACCCAGTTCGAGCAGACGGCGGCGCTCGATGCGCTGAATCGCCATATCACCGTCAAGAAGAGCGAGCGCAGCTTCATCGTCGACATCGACGTCTGGTCGCGCGACGCCGCCAAAGCGGCGATGCTCGCCAATGCGCTCGCTCAGGCCTATCTGACTGAATCCCGGAACTCGCAGGCCACCGCGGCGCGGCGCGCTACGACCGATCTGTCGGGCCGCCTCAAGGAACTGAAAGGGCGGCTGCGCAACGCCGAAAACGAGCTCGCCGTCTACAAAGCGCAGAACAATTTCGTCGGCACCCAGGACACGCTTGATCAGCGACCAGCAGCTCTCCGCGAGCAACCAGCGGCTGGCAGCGGCGCGGGCCGCGACCCTTGATGCGCAGGCCAAATACGATCAAATCGAAGCCAGCCGCCGTGCTGCGGCCGACAGCGGCGCGATCCCCGAGGCCTTGCAGTCCCCGACCATCGCCAATCTGCGGGCGCAGTATGCCGAGGCGCGCAAGCGCTACGCCGAATTGTCAGGCGAACTGGGCCCGCTGCATCCGGCGCTGCGGCAAATGCAGCAGCAGGTCGACGATCTGCGCCGGACCATTAACGAGGAAGTCGATCGCTTCTCGACCTCGGCGAAAAACGACCTGACCCGGGCCCGTGACTACGAGGCTTCGCTGAACAAGGCGCTCGACGCGCAAAAGCGCCAGAGCGTGCAGATGAGCGAGGCCGCGGTACGGCTTCGCGAACTCGAACGCGACGTCGACGCCAGCCGCGACGTCTATCAGTCGTTCCTGAAACGCTCGCGCGAAACCGAGGAACAGGAAAGCCTCAATACATCGGCGGCGCGCGTCATCGGTGAGGCGACGATCCCGCAACGCCGCAGCTTCCCGCCGGGCATGAGCATGGTCGCGATGATCGGATTCATGCTCGGCGCGCTGGCGGCGATGGCCTGGGCGGTCACGACCGGTCGGCTGCATCCGGGCGGCGCCGAACCGCGGCCGGTCGAGTCCGAAACCAAGCCATCGGCGACGGAGCCGAAACCCGCACCGACGGCCCTGCTGCCGCCGCCTGCGTCACCCCCGCTGCAACCGCACGAGGAAGCTGAAGCGCAGGAAAAACCGCCGATCGCCGTCCTGTCGGAGTCCGACGTGATCCGGACGCTGGGCGGCATTCTGGCGAGCGGCGGCATCACCGACCTGACCCGGATGGGTTGGCCGACGCTACGCACGGCCTCGGTTCGCACCGGCTTTCAGAACGCGATGCGGGACATGCGCGCGACGCTGGCGAAGCGTTCACCGGCCAAGGTGACTCCGGTCATGGCCGTGATCGGCGAAGGGCCGGCGCAGGATCGCAGCATCGCCGCGGTCAACATTACCCTCGCCGCGGCCCGCCAGGGCGCCAAGGTGCTGATGATCGACGCTGACCATGTCGCACATTCGCTATCGGACAAATTCAGCCCCGCGCGCCGAGGCGAGCCCGCGCGCGCCAACTGGCTCGGTGTCGGAGTGAGACCTGCCGCCGCAATCGAAACCGGAAACGGAGTTTGGGTGCTGCCGGCCATCACCGAGTCGGACTTCCGTTCAAACAAGGCGGTTCACAGAGCCATCGAACAGGCGCGCGCCGCCGGCGGATATGACCTGATTGTGCTCGACGGACCGTCGCTGCCCTGGAGCGAGGCCGACGGCCAACTGTTCGAACTGGCGGACGGCCTGGTCGCCGTGCTGCCGGCAAAACTCGACATCAACCAGAGCATCGAGACCATTGTCCTGGCGCTCGGTCATTCCGAGCGCAAGCTGGTTGGCCTCGTCCTCAACGAATTGAATCCGGTCGTCGCGCAGCCCAGGCGGGACAAACAATATGCTTGAGCGCCGCGAGAACCCGTCCGGGCGGGCAGCCACCGCCGCCGTACCGCGGATATCCCTCGGTGGGCTGCGGCTCGCCGTGCTCGACGTCGAGCAGACCGCTAATTTCATGATCGAAATGGTGTTCCCGGTTCGGCGGATGAGCCGGCCGCTTTATCTGACGTCGGCCAATGGCGAAGTGTTGTCGCGCTGCGCGACCGAGCCGATGACGGAGCAGCTATTCCGCCTCGCCGATCTGATCAATGCGGACGGCCAACCGCTGGTCACCGTGTCGCGCCTCAAATCGAAAACGCCGTTGCCGGAGCGCGTGGCAACCACCGATCTGTTTGAGGTCGTCGCCCGCAAGGCGGTAGCCGCCGGACTGACGTTCTACATGTTCGGCGCCAATGCGGCGGAAAATGCCGCCGCCGTCGCCAACGTCAAGAAGGCGTTTCCTGATCTGAAGATCGTCGGCCACTCCCATGGCTATCATCGGGGCAGCGCACTGCACGGCAAAATCGCCGAGATCAACGCGCTGGCGCCGGATGTGTTGTGGGTGGCGCTCGGCGTTCCCTACGAACAGGCCTTCGTCGAGGCATACTCGCCGCTGCTGTCGAATGTCGGCGTCATCAAGACGTCGGGTGGCCTGTTCAATTTCCTGTCCGGCAGCCGCGCCCGCGCGCCGAAATGGATGCAGACGATCGGCCTCGAATGGGCCTGGCGTATCTGGCTGGAGCCACGCCGGCTATTCTGGCGCTATTTCACCACCAATCCCCGCGCGCTCTATCTGTTGTTCAACCGCAGCAAGCCTTCGACTACCGATCAGCCGCCGCGCGAGTGAAGGCAGCGCGCCTTGCGCCGCATTTCCTTGCGCCGCCGGACTGAGACCGGTTAGCATGTGCTCCTAAACAAAGCCGGCCTTCGTTGAGCCGGTAGAAAATGCAGGGAGCATACTATGCGAGCCACTCTTTTCTGGCGATATCTGCTGCTGCCGCTGTCTTTCGCCGGCATGTTGAGCATCAGTTCCGCCGCCGAACTCAATCCCGCCGCGGTAGTCTACAAACTGCCGGACCAGATCCCGTGGGGCCCGGTCAACGCCGCCGGCGCGCAGGTCGCGGTGCTGGTCGGCGATCCCGCCAAGCCCGGATTCTACGCCGTCTACAACAAATGGACCAAGGGCAACCATTTCAGCCATCCGCATTTTCACCCTAACGACCGCTACATCGTCGTCCTGCAAGGCACTTGGTGGGTTGGCTCCGGCCCGAAATTCGATCCTGAACATGGCACCACTCCGATGCCGGTCGGCAGCTTCGTCACGCATTTCGGCAAACAAGTACATTGGGATGGCGCCAAGGACGAGGACGCCGTATTGCTGATCATGGGCGAAGGACCGGCTACGGCCACCGAATTGGAACAGGAAAAATGACTGGAAATGGCCGTGCACCGATCCGCTGACTTGTCGTTCGAGCGGATCGTCGATGAGTTCGCGCGCTGGCGCGCGGTGCCGGAACATAACCGGTCGGCAGCGCCGGCGTGGTGGTGGGGCCCGGCGTTCGAGGCGCGCGGCCTGAAGCAGCCGATGCCGGCCGAGTGGTGCACCAAACTGGGCCTGCCGGAAGGATCTCCGATCACAGGCGGCGCGGACGTCCTGCTCGCGGCGCTTGCCGGCCAGTCCCTGATGCCGTGGACCGGCGACTTTCCGTTCAACGCGCGGCATTTGGTCGAGAAAAGCGGCGATTAAGTTCGCTGCGTGGCGGGTGGTCTTGCGCGACTTCGAGCGCCGGATGGCCGGCTTCGTGTCGGCATCATCCGCCGGCTGCAGCGGAGGGGACACCAGTCGCGGCGTGGATCGCAACAATTCGGCCAGTCGCTCCGGCGGCAACGGACGGCTGAACAGGAAGCCCTGCATCTCGTCGCAGCCATGCGCGCGTAGAAACGTTTCCTGCTCGACGGTCTCCACGCCTTCGGCGACGATGGTCATGCCGAGCGCGCGGCCCATGCTGATGATGGCCTGCGCGATCGCCCGGTCTTCGGTGTCGTCGGGCAGATCGCGGACGAACGAGCGGTCGATCTTGATGGTATCGATCGGAAACTGCTTCATCAGCGACATCGACGAATAGCCGGTGCCGAAATCGTCGATCGCGATCCGGATGCCGCGGCTCTGGATCGCATCGAGCACCTTTCGCGCCCGCGAAACGTTGCGCATCATCATGCTTTCGGTGACCTCGATCTGCAGCAGCACCGGCGACATGCCGCTGGCGGCCAGCGCCTCGTCGATATCGTTCAGCAAATTCTCGTCGACGAATTGCCGCGGCGATAAATTCACCGCCATCGATACCGGCCGCAGGCCGCGGCGCTGCCAGGACATGTTCTGCGCGCAGGCCTGCTTCAACACCCAGCGTCCGATCGGCACGATCAACCCGGTCTCCTCGGCGAGCGGAATGAACTGCCCGGGCGGCAGCATGCCATGATCGACATGGGTCCAGCGCAGCAGCGCCTCGAGGCCCGTGATCTGCCCGCTCGCCAGATCCACCTTGGGCTGGTAGTGCAACGAGAACTCGTTGCGCGCGAGGGCGTGACGGAGGCAATTTTCCAGGGTCAGCCGCTCGATCGACTGCATCCTGGCGCCGCGGGTGAAGAAGCGGAACGTGTTCTTGCCGTCCTCCTTGGCAAGATACATCGCGGTATCGGCGTTCTTGGTCAATGCATCGGCGTCGGAACCATGTTCAGGGAACATCGCGATGCCGATGCTGGCGGTGGTCTGGCATTCATGACCACTCAATTGAATGGGCTCGTCGAGTGCCGCCAGAAGCTTACGCGCGATCGCCTCGATCGTGTCGCGCTCGGTGGAGTGTTCCAGTATCACCACGAATTCGTCGCCGCCGAGCCGCGCGACGATGTCGTTGGAACGGATGTTTTTACGCAAACGACCGGCGATTTCCACCAGCAAGGCGTCGCCGGCTTCGTGCCCGAGCGAATCGTTGATGATCTTGAACCGGTCGAGATCGATGAACAGCAGCGCAAATTGCCGTTGCTGACGCCACGCCGCCTCGATCGCCGAATCCAGCAGTCGGTTGAACATGTCGCGATTGGGCAGGCCGGTCAGGCTGTCGTGCGAGGCAAGATATTCGATGCGCCGGTCGGCCTTGGTCTTCTCGTCGATACGGTCGAAATTATCCAGCGCGAACGATACGTTCTCGGCGAGCTTGGCCAGCAGCTTGACCAGATCGTCGGCGAAGACGTGCGGCTCTGCGGCAAGCAGCAGCAGCACCCCGACCGCCTCGCCGGCCTTGCTCAGCAATGGAAAGCAGGCCCCCGAGCGGGTGCCGTCTTGCATCGCGTATTGATGCCAATAGGCGGTTTCGACCTCGTTGAGATAATCATTGAGAATGCGGGGGGCTTTGCTGCGGAATGTCGTGCCGGCCAGGCCGCGGCCCTCGGGGCGCTCGGCCGAGACGCCGAGGCGGGCTTGTTTGACGCGGTCGCAAATCTCGCCCTTGGAGGCAACCACCCGCAGATAGGCCTCGCCAGGCTCCGCCAGCGCAATCGTGGTGGAGGAGAATTTTCCGCCGAGCACGGCCCCGGCGCAGACCAGATCCAGCATCTCCGCGCGGGTCTTGGCGCGCATGATGGCTTCGTTGGTGGCGCTGAGCGCTGCGAACATCCGGGTCAGTTCGTCCTTTTGCCGGTCGGATCGGGCCTTTTCGCTGGCCAGATCGAAATTATCCAGCGCGAAGGCAATATTGTCGGCCAGGCGCTGCAGCAGTTCGACCGATTCCGGGGTGAACGCATCCCTTTCCGCCGCGCAGAACAACAGCACGCCGATCGGCCCGCCGCGGTTGAAGAGCGGAAACGCCGCCACCGCCAGCGAGCCATCGCGGCGCGAGAACTCGTGAAACGCAGCGCCGCGCGGATCGTTGAGATAGTCGTTGCTGATGCAAGCCCGGCCGGTGCGGAAGGCCATTCCGGTCAGGCCGCCGCCGCGTGGGCTGTGCTCACTCACCGAGACCTTGAAACTCCTGGTCCTGGCCGCGATCGGTCCCGCCGCCGCGACAACCTGCAGATACTCATCGTCGGGCTGCACCAGGCCAATGCTGGTCGAGGTGAATTTTCCACCATTAGCGGCAGCCTCGCAGACCAGATCGAACAGCTCGGAACGAGATTTCGCCCGCATGATCGCTTCATTGGTGGCGCTCAGCGCCGCGAACATCCGGGTCAAGCGTTCCTGACGCTCCTCCATCCTGGCCTTCTCGTCGGCGCGATCGAAATTGCCGAGCGCGAACGAGACGTTTTCGGCCATGCGCCGCAATTGTTCGAGCAACTCCGGCGTAAACGTTCCGAGTTCGGTGGAGTTGAAGATCAGAATGCCTTCGACGCGGTCGCCGACCAATAGCGGCAATGCCGCCGAGGAAGCGATGCCGCTGACCCGCGCGCTCTCGTACCAGGGACGGGTCTTGGCATCGGCCATGAAGTCGTTGGAAGCGCATGGCAGCCGCGTCCGGAAAGCTTCGCCGATGATGCCGCGACCTTCCGGCCGTGCGGCCGAAATCGCGAATTTGCGCGCCCGCATCTCCGCGGCATCGGCCCCGGTCGAGGCCACGACTTCGAGAATATCGCAACCCGGCCTGACCAGCCCTACCGTGGCTGAATTGAACTTGGCGCCGTGCACCGCGGCCTCGCACACGAGCCGGAACAATTCCGGCCGCGATTTGGCCCGCACGATTGCTTCGTTGGTGGCGCTCAGCGCCGCGAACATTCGCGACAGCCGCGCCCGCGCCGCTTCGTGATCGAAATTGTCGAGCGCATAGGAGATGTTCGCCGACATCCGCTCCAGCAGCGAGACGATCGAAGACGTCAGCGAACCGGCCTTTCCCATCGTCACCAACAGCACGCCGACCGTATGGCCGTTACAGAACAGCGGCATCGCCGCCGCCGCGCCGATGCCAGAAGTCCGGGCGCCTTCGCGCCAGGCCAGCGACCGCGCATCATTGATGAAGTCGTTGCTGAGACAAAGCTGCTGGTTACGAAAGGCCCTTCCACAAACCCCGGTCCCTTCGGGACGGTCGGCCGCGGTCGAGATCTCGATCTGGCGCAGCCGCGGAATGTCCTCGCCGAAACCGGCGGCAAACCGCAGCAGATGGCTGCACGGCTGCTGCAGGAACACCGCGGTCGCGAGAAAGTCGCCGCAGGAAAACGCGGCCTTGCAAACCTGTTCGTATAATTGCTCGGGCGATTTTGCGTAGAGAATCGCTTCGTTGGTCGCGCTCAACGCCGCGGATATACGCGTCATCATCGTCTTCACCGACCCGCTCCCTTGGGGCGCAATTTCCCGATGAATTCATGACTTGGGCGGGCCTAAATGGTTGTTAAAATTACCACTGCTCGCGATTTAGAGTAAACGGCCCGACAACAATGGCAGTTAAAAAGCCCGATATTTCGCAGTGCCCTTCGATGTCGGGCCGTGCCGATTGAGCGGGAACCAATCGAGCGTGAGGCCAGCCGGCGGATGCCGCATCCACCGGCCCATTCCGCTGGGTGAAATCAAGGCGGTCGCGCCACGTTTTGCGACAGCGCCATTCGATTTTTGCTACTTGCCCTGCCCGCACGGCTTTGAGACCATGAACCGTCGAACAACAACAAAGACCCGCGTTTTGCGCAGGTGTCGCCGAGGAAACTCAAAGGAACCCCCATGCCCATCGATTCAGGCCGACCGTCTGACGCGGATCGGCGCCGCACTTCTCAAGGCCGCCGGCGCATCGGACGAGGAAGCCAACGCGGTCGCGGTCGGCTGCGTCAACGCCAACCTCGCCGGCCATGACTCCCACGGCATCATCGCGATCCCGACCTATATCGACCGTATCAAGGCCGGACACATCGTTCCCGGCGCGACCGTGGACCATCGTGCAGGAATCGCCGACCACGACCGTGATCGACGGCCATTGGGGCTTCGGCTTCCACGTCAACGCCAAGGCGATGGCGATGACGATCGAAAAGGCCAAGACCGCCAATGTCGCGGCCTGCACCGTGTTCCGGCAGAGCCATGTCGGCCGGCTCGCCGCCTATCCGATGATGGCGATGCGCGAGGGCATGATCGGGATCGCCGCCGCCGATTCCGGCCGCTCGCCCAAAGCATGTCGCGCCGTTCGGCGGCCGCGAGGCGCGGCTCGGCACCAATCCGATTTCGATCGCGGTACCGTCGGATCTCGAGGCCCCGTTCTATCTGGATATGGCGACTTCGGCGGTCGCCGCCGGCAAGATCCAGCTCGCGGCCGCGCGCGGCGAAGCCATCCCCCAAGGCTGGATCATCGACAAGCGACGGACGGCACAGCACCGATCCCAAGCAATTATCGCAAGGGCGGCGCGCTGCTGCCGCTCGGCGGCACCGAAGGCTACAAGGGCAGCGGCCTTGCCGCGATGGTCGAAGTGTTGTGCGGACTGCTCACCGGCCTCGGCTTCGGGGTCGAGCCGACCGGCCGGCACAATGACGGATGCTTCATGGCGGTGTTCAATGTCGCCGCGTTCCGTCCGCTGAAGGATTTCAAGAAGGAAGTCGGCGAGTTCGCGCGCTATCTCAAATCGACGCCGCCTTCCGAAGGCTCCGCCGGCGTGTTCTATCCGGGCGAAGTCGAATATATCCGCGAACAGAAGCGCAAGGCCGAAGGCATCGAGATCGAGGACGCGACCTGGGACAAACTGCGCGCGCTGGCCGGCGAGTACAAGCTTGCCGCCGAACTCGATCTGGCCTGAAGAAAACGACCGCTACAGGGAGAATAAAATGACGCGGCAAATGGCGCATGGTCGGTTTCCTGCAGGCGCAGAACTGCACCAACCTGCCGAGTTCGTGGCGCCACCCGGAATCGCGCGACGATTCGATGTCGGCGGATTATTACCAGGAGATCGCCCGGATCCTCGAAGCCGGCAAATTCCACATGGCGTTCTTCGACGACCGCCTGGCGATGCCGGACCGCTACGGCAACGATCACGCCCACACCGTCGAATACGGCATCCGCTGCGTGAAGATGGACCCGATCGTGGTGCTGACCACGATGGGCATGGCCACCGAAAAGCTCGGCCTCGCCTCGACCTGCTCGACCACCTATTACGAGCCGTTCGATGTCGCGCGCCGTTTCGCCACCCTCGACCTGATGACCAATGGCCGCGCCGCCTGGAATGTCGTCACCTCGGTCAACGACGGCGAAGCCCACAACATGGGGCGCGACGCAGCATCTCGAGCACGACCACCGCTACGACCGCGCCGACGAATTCATGGAAGTCGTGCTCGGCCACTGGGATTCCTGGGAAGACGGTTCGCTGATCATCGACAAGAAGAGCGGCCGCTTCGCCGATCCGACCAAGGTCAAGCGGCTCGACCATCAACGGCGCATTCTTCAAGTCGCGCGGGCCGTTCACGGTGCCGCGCTCGCAGCAGGGCCATCCCGTCATCATCCAGGCCGGCGCCAGCGGCCGCGGCCAGCGTTTCGCCGGGCGCTGGGGCGAAGTGATCTTCACGGCGGCGCGCAATCTCGCCAACGCCAAGCAGGGCTATGACGCGATCAAGGATGAAGCCGCCAAGGCTCGGCCGCGATCCCGATCAGATGTTCCTCTGCAACCTGATCACGCCGGTGTGCGGGCGCCACCAAGGCCGAGGCCGAGGACAAGATGGCGCTGATCGGCAAGCTGCCGCTGGAAATCGACGCGCTGTCGCTGCTGGCCGAGGGACTGAATTTCGATTTCGCCGCCAAGGGCATCGACGAACCGCTGACCACGGAAGAACTGCAGGGCATGCAGGGCATGATCGGCATCCGCGACGGCGTGCTGAAAACCTCCGGCAAGACCAATCCGAGCACGCGCGATTTCATCACCTTCTCCGGCCGCGGCCAGACCCAGGACGCCATCGTCGGCGGGCCGAAGGAAATCGCCGACAGGCTGGAAGAGATGTTCGTCAACCGCGGCTGCGACGGCTTTGTCGTGGCGGCGACCTATGTGCCGGGCACCTACGCCGATTTCGTCCAACACGTGGTGCCGGAATTGCAGCGACGCGGGCTGTTTCACAAGGACTATGCCGGCAAGACCCTGCGCGAAAATCTCGGTCTGCGGCGTCCCGCCGCCGGCGACTGGAAAATCGCAGCCGCGCGTCGCGGCCGAATAAGGAACGACAAAATGCGTTGGCTTAAATATACCACGGCCAGACAGGCCGTGGAGCAGGCATCATGGGGCATCCTCGAAGGCGACAAGGTGATCGCCGTCAGCGGCGATCCGTTCGGCGAATGGAAGCGCACCGCAAAGACGCAGGCGCTGCAGGACGTCAAGATCGAACTGCCACTGGTGCCGCGCACGTTCTATTGCGTCGGCCTCAACTATCTCAAGCATCTCAAGGAAGCCGCCGACAAAGCACGGCACCGTGCCCAACGTGCCTGAGAGACCCGAGATCGGCTACCGCGCCCAGAATGCGCTGATCGCGCATGACGAGGACGTGGTGATCCCGGCGATCGCGACCGAGAAGATCCATTATGAGGGCGAGCTCGTCGTCGTGATCGGCAAGAAGGCCAAGCATCTGTCGGAAGCGGACGCGATGTCCTGCGTGTTCGGCTACACCATCGGCAACGACGTCAGCGAGCGCACCTGGCAGAAGGCCGATCGCGGGCTGTGGCGTGCCAAGAATGCCGACACCTTCAAGCCGATGGGCCCGTGGATCGAGACCGACGTCGATCTCGACAAGATGGAAACCGCGGTGCGCGTCAACGGCAAGGAAACCATCCGTTTCCGCACCAACGACATGATCTTCGGCATCGTGCCGTTCATCGTCGAACTGACCAAGTATTTCACGCTGTGGCCGGGCGACGTGATCTGGATGGGCACCGACGGCGCCTCGCCCGACATCAAGGCCGGTGACGTGGTCGAAATCGACATCACCGGCATCGGCACGCTGCGCAACAGGTTCGTCGCGGAGAAGCGCTAGCGATCAACGCGCCGCACCGGTATCCCCTCGTCTTGGCCGGGCTCGACCCGACCATCCACGACTTCCGCCCCCGAAGAAGGAGCCCTCAGGACCGCGCCGCCGCGCCCTGCCGCTTCGGTGCAACCGTGCCCACGATAACAGTGGCGATCACCGCGACCAGGATGTTGAGCACCAACGCGCCGAGCCCGACATAGAACACATAGCTGGCGCCGCCGAGATTGACGGTTGCGAGCGGCTTGAGGCCGTTGCTCCAGGCCGTCTACGAACCCCAGCCGATGCCCACGGCCCAGCCGAGCAGCAGGCCCTCGGCGCGGAACCAGCGCGTGAACAGGCCGAACACCAGTGCCGGAAAGGTCTGCAGAATCCACAGGCCGCCGAGCAATTGCAGGTCGAGCGCATATTGCGTCGGCAGGAACAGAATGAACGCCAGCGCGCCGACCTTGACTACCAGCGATACGATCTTGGCGACGGAAGCCTCGCCGGCGTGGCTGATCTCGGGATTGACGAAGGACTTCCAGACGTTGCGCGTGAACAGATTCGCCGCGCCGATGCTCATCACCGCGGCCGGCACCAGCGCGCCGATCGCGATCGCCGAAAACGCAAAGCCGGCGAACCAGGACGGGAACAGCGCCTTGAACAGCGCCGGCACCACGTCGTTGGGCGTCTCCACTTTGATGTGCGCCGCATAGGCCATGTAGCCGAGCAGCGCGATCAGGCCGAGCAGCAGCGTATAAGCCGGCAGCAGTACCGCGTTCTTGCGGATGGTGTCGGCGGATTTCGAGGCGAAAATGCCGGTCAGCGTGTGCGGATACATGAACGCCGCCAGCGCCGAACCGAGCGCCAGCGTAGCGTAGGGCAGCATCTGCGCCGGCTTCAGGGTCAGACCGGTGGCGCCGCCCTTGGCCGCGAACGCATCGCCGGCCGCGGCGAACACCGCGCCATAACCGCCGAGCTTCGACGGCACCACGACGACGGCGACCAGCACCACGATATAGATCATGATGTCCTTGACGAAGGCGATCAGCGCCGGCGCGCGCAGGCCGGAGCTATAGGTGTACAGCGCCAGCATGACGAAGGCGGCGATGATCGGCAATTCGCCGGTCAGGCCCATCGCCTTGATCACGACGCCCATGCCGATCAGTTGCAGCGCGATATAGGGCATGGTCGCGACGATGCCGGTGAGCGCCACCGCCAGTTCGAGGCCGCGCGAGCCATAGGCGCCCTGCACCACGTCCGCGGCGGTGACGTGGCCGTTGGCATGCGCCACCTTCCACAGCAGCGGCATCACCGCGAACACGAAAGGATAGACCACGATGGTGTAAGGCAGCGCGAAGAAGCCGTAAGCGCCGACCGCATAGACCAGCGCCGGCACCGCAATCACGGTGTAGGCGGTGTAGAAGTCGCCACCGACCAGAAACCAGGTGATCCAGGTGCCGAATTGCCGGCCGCCTAATCCCCATTCGTCGAGATGTTCGGTGACCGGGCCGGATTTCCAGCGCGCGGCGAAAAACCCCATCACGGTGACGAGCGCGAAAAAGAAGATGAAAACCGAGAGTGCAGACCCACTCGATCTGACCGGCCATGATCTTGCCCCTTCCCGACTACGGCGTTTCGTCGGGTGTACGGCGGCGATAGACCAGCCAAATCAACAGCGACCTGATCGGCACCCACGCAAGCTGGTACCAGTAGAAGAACGGAAAGCCGAACAGCGACGGCTCGGCGAAGTTATAGAACGGCACCCACAGCAGGCCGACAAAGGGCAACAACAACAGCAGCCACATTGGCGGACTCCTTTTTCAGGGCGGTGGTCTAGCGACCAAAACGCCACTTCGCAAATGCGCTGACGATCGTCATGCCATGCGAAAAGCACGCGACTGCATGGCAGCGCTGTCTTAGGCGACAAGGACTCGGCCTGACTATGCTTCCGATCCGACCCTCTCCGCAATCAGGAGAGGATCGAAATCGTCATTGCAATGCGAAAGCGCGATTATTTAACGATTTCGGCGCCGACCTTGCAGATCGTGGCGTCCTGATCGCCGGTTCCGCCGCTGCAGCCGACCGCACCGATCAGCTTGCCGCCTTCGACCAGCGGAAATCCGCCTGGGCTCGCGACCAGCCCCGGATCGAGCGTGCCGGGATAGGCATGACCAGTTTCGTAGGCGTTATAGAACGTGCGAGACTCGCGCCGGAACCGTGCCGAGGTCCGGGCCTTGCCGATCGAGATCGGACCGGAAGCGATCTGCGCGCCTTCCATTCGGGAGAAATGCACCAGTTCACCATTGGTGTCGACCACGGCGATATTCATCTTCCAGTTACGCTTCTTGGCCTCGGCTTCCGCCGCAGCCATGACCTTCTTGGCTTCTTCCAGGCCGATCGATTGACCGTAGGGAATGTCGAACGGGATCGCATCGGGTGTGCCGCCCGACGAGGGCTGCGCCGGTGGGGCTGCCGGCGCCGGCGTCTGCGCAAATGCCGGCGAACCGATAGCGATCGCCGTACAGGCGGCCAGCATCGTGGAAACGATGAAACGCATGGTATCCTCCCAAGTTGACGTTTTTTGTTAGAGCGTGTCGAAGATCGACGCCGCGATTAGCGTGCGGCAAGCGCCTTTTTGCAACCCCAACGCGATCAAAATATTCCGGAAAACATCGCGGGAAAACATTGCGCCGCCCGGCGCACCCCGGTTTATTCGGCCTTGATCCCGGCTTGCTTGATCAGCTTGCGCCAACGATCTTCCTCACCCCGAAAATAGCGATCGAGCTCCGCGGGGGGCTGCGCGATCATCACGAGACCTTCATTGACGCCGAGCTTCTTGAAGACGTCGGACTGAACCGCTGTTGCGGCGGACCGGTTGAGGCGCGTGATCACATCGGCGGATGTTTTGGCCGGAGCGAACAGGCCGTACCAGCTCTCCGCGGCGTAGCCGGGAACGCCGGCCTCGGCCACCGTCGGCAAATCGGGGAATGCCGGCGAGCGTTCCGCCGAAGTCACCGCGAGCGCGCGCAATTGGCCGCTTGCGATCAGCGACGCCGCGCTGGCGACGGTGGTGAACATCACCTGGATCTGGCCGCTGATCAGATCGGTGATCGCGGGTGCGGCCCCCTTGTAATGAATGGTCGCCAGATTGACCTTGGCCATGTTCTTGAACAATTCGCCCGCCAGATGCGCCGAGGTGCCGATGCCGAATGTGCCATAGGATAGTTTATCCGGATCGGCCTTGGCCGCGGCGATCAAATCGGCGATCGATTTGAACGGCGAGTTCGGATTGACAACCACTACATTGAACGAGCGCGCCACCAGCGCCACCGGGACGAAATCCTTCTGGGGATCGTAGGGCAGTTTTTCATTCAGGCTCGGATTGACGGCATTGGCGAACGTACCCATCAGCAGCGTGTAGCCGTCGGGGTCGCTGACCGCGACCGCCTGGGTCCCGATGATGGTCCCCGCCCCCGGCTTGTTCTCGATCAGGACATTGACGCCGAGATTCCTGGCCATCTCCTGCGCCAGGGTGCGCGACACCACGTCGGTGCCGCCGCCCGGCGCGAACGGCACCACGATCTTGACCACGCGGTCCGGGTATTCGGCCCGGGCGCTGTTGCTCGCTGCTGAGTCCAACAACGCCAATGCTGCGAGCGCGAACAGAAAGGATGCCCGTCGCCAAGACCGAAATGTCATTCCGTGTCCGATCATGAAAGCCGGAATTCTGATTGTGAATGCCATGCGTTCGGCGATGGACGGTCATGACACCAGACGCGTCGCTCAAAGATGGACGCCAGTGCAGGCCATGAACTAGCATCCCCGACAATAACAACGCAAATCGATTGCCCCGGGGAGCAAACACAGATGAAGCAGTGCTTGATTGGACTATTGCTGCTGGCGGCTTCGCCGGCGGTGGCGCAACAGAACGTGCCGGTGATTGCCTACGACTCGGTGCCCAATCTGTTGAAGATGCCGACCAATATGTATCTGGGTGAGGTCTCAGGCGTCGCGGTCAATTCCAAGGGCCACATTTTCGTGCTGTCGCGCGGCAACACCAACGGCCCGGCCTACGCCGCGGCGGCGGCGCAATTGCTGGAATTCGACGGCCAGGGCAAATTCCTCCGCGAGATCGGCAAGAACCTCTACGCCTGGTCGTTCGCGCATGCGGTGAAGATCGATCCGCAGGACAATATCTGGGTCACCGACAAGGGCTCGGACATGGTGATCAAGTTCGATCCCGAGGGCCACGTCCTGATGGTGTTCGGCCGCAAGCAGGAAGCGTCCGACGAAGACACCGGCCCGGTCAAGCACCCGAAGCCGCCGGCCGCCGCCGATGACGGCCGCTTTCGCCAGGTCACCGATATGGCCTTCGACAAGGCCGGCGACACCTTCATCAGCGACGGTTACATCAATTCGCGGGTCGCCAAGGTCGACAAGGATGGCAACTGGCTGAAATCGTGGGGCGACCGCGGCAAGGAGCCGGGCCAGTTCAACACGCCGCATTCGATCGCAACCGACGCCAACGACAATGTCTATGTCGCCGATCGCGGCAACAGCCGGATTCAGGTGTTCGACAAGGACGGAAAATTCCTGCGCCAGATCGTGATCGATGTGCCGGTTCCGCCGGACGCCAAGCCCGCGATCGGCAAGGTGCCGGACGAAGCGATGATGGCCGGTGGCACCTTCCATCCGGGCTCGCCCTGGGCGATCTGCATCACCCCGCCGCCGCATCAGGTTTTGTACAGCTCGGATTCCTGGCCCGGCCGCATCTACAAGCTCAGCCTCGACGGCAAGGTGCTCGGCATGCTTGGCCAATCCGGCAAGCAGCTGAAGCAATTCGGCTGGATCCACGAACTGGCCTGCCCGTCGGAAAATACGATCTACGCTGCCGAGTTGCTGAACTGGCGGGTACAGAAGCTGATCTTGAAGCCGTAAGCGAGCTCACACCGTCATTCCGGGGCGCGCGTAGCGCGAACCTCGGATGCGCAATTGCGCATCGGGGAATCTCGAGATTGCGGGCGCGATGCTTCGCATCGCCCCGGAATAACCGCGAACATAGCTATTGACGGCTGGCTTCAGATCATCCGCGCCACGACCGGAATCCTGCGCAGCATCGCAATCAGCGCCCAGCTCAGCGACAACGTGCCTGCGAACACCAACCGCGGCCTTGACGCCGGCGGGCCACGCATAGTCATAGACCGCGTATTGCAGCCAGATGATGAAGATATAGTGCACCAGAAAGATGCCGTAGGCCGATGGCCGCAAGCGCATCCATCCAGCCCCAGTTCGCCTTGGCGAAGCGCAAAAACAATGCCGGCTCGGCGAACGCCATCGCGCCGCTGAACAGGGCGAACGCCAGTGCATAGCCCAACCGCCAGCCGAGCGGCGGCTCGTTGAAGTCCGCCACCCAATTGTGGTGCGCGTAAACCAGCAACAGGATCGCGCCGTAAAACATCAACGCAAAGGCCGACCACACCGGCCAGCGTTTTGCGACCTCGCCGTTTTCCGCGAACAGCCCGACCCGCAGATTGAGCGCGCCGACGCCGACGCCGGTGAAGAAATAGCCGGCATAGAGCAGGATACGGCTGGTCTGGATCGGCAGCGGATAGCCGCCGGGCTCGAGCCAGCTGGAATCGCCGAATTCCATCCGCATCGGCAGATAGATCACGATCGAAAAGATCAGGAAGGCGATGAACGCCAAGGTCGCGCGGTTGCGAAGCGAGAACATCAGGCGCCCGAGCGCGTCGATCGCGCCCGGCGCCACCGTCCACACCAGCGCCGCGATCGCATCCAGCGCCAGCAGCACCCACAGGAACCAGGCCGGCCCCGATGGCCACGGTCCGACCGTGAGCGTGTGCCACCAGAAATGAAAGAAGTTGAAGTCCGTCGTCCCCGGCAAATGGTAGCGCAGGAAGGTCGGATAATAGGCGATCGGCATCAGCACGAAGATCGACAACAGAAACGGCATCCCGAGCCGCCAGGCGCGGTTGCCCAGGTAGCCGGCCGGACCTCGCCGCACCAGGCTGTCGCGCACGAACAGGCCTGCGATGAAGAACATGCAGGCCATGAAGAAACTGTCGTTGAAAAGCACGACGAGATCGAAGCCGAGCCAGCGCGAACGATCGCCATTGCCGAAATAAGTGTAGTTGACGACCGAATGATGCACCAGCACCAGCAACGTGATGAAGGTTCGCGCGCGGTCGAACGCGGCGATGCGCAGCGGCGCGGTCGAGACCTCGTCGTGGGCGTCGGATTTTTTCAGCATCGATGCCTCACCGGTTTACTCATTTCTCGAACGCGTCGTAGATCATCTTCTTCACCGTGGTGATCACGCGCATGCGCCCCGACGGCGAGTCCTGCATCACGACGAAGAACATGTCCTCGGCGCGATCGACCACGATGTAGCAGCCGGTGGCGCCGTCCCATTTGATTTCGCCGAGCGAGCCCGGCGGCGGCGGCCGCGCATTGCCGGCATCGGTGCGGACGCCAAAACCGTAACCGAAGCCAAAGCCGTCGCCGGGATAATAGAAGTAGTTGCGCGCCACGCCCGAGCCCGGGCCGATATGATCCGATCGTCATCGCCGCAAACGTCGCCGGGCTGATGAAGGTCTTGCCGTCGAGCTTGCCGCCGTTGAGCAGCATCTGGCCGTAGCGCGCGAAGTCGGCGACGGTCGAGACCATGCCGCCGCCGCCGGATTCCCATCGCGTGACATCGAGCGAATTGCGTTCGACATGGCGATCCCGGTCGAGCGGCTGGGCATAGCGCGCGCGCTCCGCCGGATCGGTCAGAAAGAATTTTGTCGTGGTCATCCCGAGCGGATCGAGCAGGTTCTGCTTTTCGAACTGATAGAGCGACTGGCCCGAGGCGACCTCGATGACGCGGCCGAGGATGTCGATCGAATGTCCGTAGTCCCACAGCGTGCGCGGCTGTTCGGCCAGCGGCACCTTTGCGATCCGTTCGGCGAATCCGGCGTTGTCGAAATCGCCGAGATAGATTCCGTCATAGGCCGCCTTGACCAGGCCCTCGCCATAGAAGCCGTAGGTAATCCCCGAGGTGTGCAGCAGCAGATCCTCGATATTGATCGGCCGCACGCGGCGGCACCAGATCGAGCACCGGCTTGCCGGACTCATCCTTTCTTCTCGACGCCGACCTTCATGTTCGGCAAAAGACGGAATGTATTTGCTGACGGGATCGCTCGAGCGCGATCTTGCCCTGGTCGACCAGCATCATCGCCGCCACGCTGGTGATGGTCTTGGTCACCGAATGGATCGGGAAGATCGCGTCCAGCGTCAACGGCGTCCCCGCCTTGACGTCGCGCTGTGCCGAATGCCTTCAGATAAACTGGCTTGCCATGCCGCTGCACCAGCACGATGGCGCCGGGAATCCGGCCCGCGGCGATCTCGCCGTTGATGAAATCATCGATCGGCGCCAGTTTTTCGATCGACAATTCGGCGCCCGGCCGCGGCCCGAATGCGACGTCCTCGGCGCGCGAAGGTACCGCCATCGGGCCTGAGACGAGCCCAATCGCGAGCACTCCAGCCGCCAGGCCGGATGACGCTGAATGGCGCAACGCGAATGGAAACGAAAACATCAGAAAACCTGAACGATCCGGTGAACCGGATCAGGTTATTGCATCACGGTGGCTTGATCCAGATCGCCGGTCGCGATCTGCGAGAACGTGATCACGAATAGGGATTGATCAGCTTCTGCTGCTCGGCGCTGCGATGCGCCAGCAGGTCGATGAAAATGCGGACTTTCGCCGAGAGGTGGTGGCGATGCGGATAGATCGCATTCATCGCCAGTTCGACCGGCCGGTATTCCGGCAACAGCCGAACCAGCCGGCCGGCTTCGAGATCGCCATGAACCAGAAATCCCGCGGCCAAGCCGATGCCGACACCTGCCAGCGCCGCCAGTCGCAAGCGTCTCGCCGCTATTGGTGAGGAGATTGCCTGATATCCGCACCGAAGCCGGCACGCCCTTGCGGTCGGTGAAATGCCATTCATCCTGATACGGATACAGCGCGTGGCGCAGGCAATTATGCGCCGCGAGATCGGACAATTGCTGCGGTCGCGGATGCTTCTCCAGATAGTCCGGCGAACAGCACAGCACGTGGCGCCAGGTTGCCAGGCTGCGGACGATCAGGCTGGAATCCGGCGGCGGGGTCAGGCGAACCGCCACGTCGATCCGCTCCTCGATCATGTCGATGTTCTGCTCGCCCATCAGCAGGTCGACCTTGATCTCGGGATAGCTCGCGAGGAATTCGGCCACCACGGGCGCGACGAACGGCACGATGTGGGTCGCCGAGTGAATGCGCAGCGTGCCGCGCGGCGTCGATTGCGAGGAACCGGCGATGTCGTCGGCCTGTTCGAGGTCGGCCAGGATCTGCGTGCAGCGATCGTAATAGGCCTTGCCGACTTCGGTCAGGCTGACCTTGCGGGTGGTGCGATTGAGCAGCCGCGCGCCGAGCCGGTCTTCCAGCGACTGGACGTGGTTGCTGACCATGGTCGTCGACATGTTGAGGTGGCGGCCGGCGGCGGAAAAGCCGCCGCTGTCGACCACCCGAACGAACGTCGTCAGGCTCGTCAGGCGGTCCATGTGCTGCCCTTGCTCAATCTCCGATTATCCTCTCTGGGCGGATAATCCTTCCATTTTTTCTTGGATTATCACATCGCGCCAGACATTGCATCTGTACCGGCATCAGGGGGCGTCCCGTTCGAGGACGCTATCTTTTGCAGGAGCATGTCATGGCGGACCTTTCATATGCGTCTGATTCTACATATCAAAACCGGCCTTCGGCCGTCGCGGCAGGCGATCAAGCGGGCGGCCCTCGCGCTGGCGTTGGCGCTCGGCATCGCCGGAGCGGCGGATTTTGGCTACGGCTATCTGACCACCGGCCGCTATCTCGAATCGACCGACGACGCCTACGTCAAGGCCGACTCCACCATCGTCGCGCCCAAGGTCTCCGGCTATCTCGCCGAGGTGCTGGTCGGCGACAACGAGCCGGTCAAGGCCGGACAGGTGCTGGCGCGGATCGACGACCGCGACTTCAAGACCGCGCTCGACCAGGCCCGTGCCGATGTCGCGGGGTCCGAGGCCGCCGTGCGCAACCTCGATGCCCAGATCGCGCTGCAGCAGCCGCTGATCGAACAGGGCAGCGCCGACGTCGCCGCCGCCGAAGCCAATCTGCAATTCGCCCAGCAAGAGCAGACCCGCTACGACGGCCTGATGAAGTCCGGCTCCGGCACGGTGCAGCGCGCGCAGCAGACCGACGCTGCATTGCGCGGCGAAAGTCGCCGCAACTGCAGCACGGCAAATCCGGCCTGATCGCCGCCCAGCGCAAGGTCGACGTGCTGACCACCGATCGCGCCAAGGCGGTGGCGCAGCTCGACCACGCCCGCGCGGTCGAAGCAGCAGGCGGAGCTGAACCTGTCCTACACCGAGATCATCGCGCCGGTCGACGGCACGGTCGGCGCCCGCACGCTGCGGGTCGGGCAGTTCGTGCAGGCCGGCACGCAGTTGATGGCGGTGGTGCCGCTCGATGCGGTCTATGTGGTGGCCAACTTCAAGGAAACCCAGCTCACCCATGTGCGCAACGGCCAGCCGGTCGAACTGCGGATCGACAGTTTCCCCGGCACCAAGCTGAGCGGCCATGTCGACAGCCTGTCGCCGGCCAGCGGCCTCGAATTCGCGCTGCTGCCGCCCGACAACGCCACCGGCAACTTCACCAAGATCGTGCAGCGCGTGCCGGTGAAGATCGTGCTCGACGATCACAGCCTCACTGGCCTGCTGCGGCCCGGCATGTCGGTCGAGCCGACCATCAACACCAAGGCTGCCACCGTGGCCGAGCGCGAAGCCGCCAGCCGGGTCGCCACGCTGCTGAAGCCGAACGGCGGCTAACCACTCCTCGACCGGCACGGCTTTATCAATCGTTGCCGAACAATCCTTCCGGATTTTCACGGATTATCGCACCGCATCTCCCAATGCATTGTGCCGCTGCCAACAAGAGGAGATTTCCATGACCGCCCTCCAGGCTCCGATCGACAGCATCGTCCAACGGCCTCGGCTCCCGTCAGGCGTGCCTACGCGAGCCCCAAGCCAGGCTGCGCCGGCGGTCTCCGCAAAGACCTGGATCGCGGTGATCGGCGCCACGCTCGGCGCCTTCATGGCGGTGCTCAACATCCAGATCGTCAACGCCTCGCTCGCCGACATCCAGGGCGCGATCGGCGCCGGCATCGACGACGGCGGCTGGATCTCGACCTCCTATCTGATCGCCGAGATCGTCGTGATCCCGCTGACCGGCTGGCTCGCGCAGGTGTTCTCGGTGCGGCTCTATCTGCTGGCCAACGCGGTGCTGTTCCTGGTCTTCTCGGCGGCCTGCGCGCTGGCGCAGAACCTGCCGCAGATGATCGTGCTGCGCGCGATCCAGGGCTTCTCCGGCGGCGTGCTGATCCCGATGGCCTTCACGCTGATCATCACCCTGCTGCCGAAGGCGAAGCAGCCGATCGGCCTGGCGCTGTTCGCGCTGTCCGCGACCTTCGCGCCGGCGATCGGCCCGACCATCGGCGGCTATCTCACCGAGAACTGGGGCTGGCAGTACATCTTCTACGTCAACCTGGTGCCGGGCGCGCTGATGCTCGGCATGCTGTGGTTCTCGCTGGAAGCCAAGCCGATGAAGCTCGCGCTGCTGCGCCAGGGCGACTGGGCCGGCATCGCCACCATGGCGATCGGCCTGAGCGCGCTGCAGACCGTGCTCGAGGAAGGCAACAAGGACGACTGGTTCGGCTCGCCCTTCATCGTCCGCCTGTCGGTGATCGCGGCGATCGCGCTGGCGCTGTTCATCTGGATCGAGCTGACCAGCAAGAAGCCGCTGCTGAACCTGCGCCTGCTGGCCGCCGCAATTTCGGCTTCGGCATGCTGGCCAACTTCCTGCTGGGCATCGCGCTGTACGGCTCGGTCTTCATCCTGCCGGTCTATCTGGCGCGCATCCAGGGCTACAATTCCGAGCAGATCGGCATGGTGCTGGCCTGGACCGGCCTGCCGCAGCTGGTGCTGATCCCGCTGGTGCCGCGGCTGATGAAGCGCTTCGACGCGCGGCTGGTGATCGGCGTCGGCTTCGCGCTGTTCGCCGCCAGCAACTTCATGAACATCTACATGACGGCCGACTACGGCGCCGACCAGCTGTTCTGGCCCAACGTCGTGCGCGCGATCGGCCAGGCGCTGGTGTTCGCGCCGCTGTCGGCGGTCGCGACCGCCGGCATCGAGGCGGAGAACGCCGGCTCCGCCTCCGCGCTGTTCAACATGATGCGCAACCTCGGCGGCGCGATCGGCATCGCGATGCTGCAGACCTTCCTGACCAAGCGCGAGCAGTTTCACTCCAACGTGCTGACCCAGTCGGTCTCGCTGTTCGAACAGGCGACCCGCACCCGGATCGAGCAGCTCACGCAATATTTCGTCAATCACGGCGTCACCGATCGCGCCGACGCCGCGCATCGCGCCTATGTCGCGATCGGCGGCGTGGTGCAGAAGCAGGCCTTCATCCTGGCCTTCAGCGACACGTTCTATCTGCTGGGCGCGGCGCTGCTCGTCGCGCTCATGGCGGCCTTGCTCCTGAAGAAGGCCGGTCATCTTGACGCCGGCGGCGCGCATTAGAATATCACCCGGACTACAATCAAAAGGAGAACGTATCATGAAATCCCGCATGAATTTCTACCAGGCCGCACCCGACACGCATCAAAGCCCTGATGGCGCTGGAAACCCAGGTTCAGGGCTGCGGCCTCGAACAATCACTGATCGAACTGGTCAAGACCCGCGCATCGCAGATCAACGGCTGCGCCTATTGCATCAACATGCACACCCAGGACGCCCGCAAGCATGGCGAGACCGAAGCCCGGCTGTATCTGCTGAACGCCTGGCGGGAATCGCCGGCTATACCGACCGCGAGCGCGCCGCGCTGGCCTGGACCGAAGCGGTGACGCTGATCTCGGAAACCCACGCGCCCGACGACGTCTACGAAGCCGTGCGCGCGCAATTCTCGGAAGCCGAAACGGTCAATCTGACCATGCTGATCGCGACCATCAACGCCTGGAACCGGATCGCGATCAGCTTCCGCGCCGTGCCGCAGATGAAAGCTCCGGCCAACGCGGCCTAAATACGCTGCGCCGACGAAAGGTCAGGTCGCCGTCGCCTTGGCGAATTCGACATAGATCTCGCGCAACCGGTCCGTCATCGGACCGGGCTTGCCGTTGGCGACGGGCTTGCCGTCGATGCTGACCACGGCCTGCACGAACACGGTGGCGCTGGTGATAAAAGCTTCCTTGGCCGCCAGCGCTTCCTCGATGGTGAAGGCGCGTTCCTCGATCCGGAGCTGACGCTCTTCCGCCAGCTTGACCACCGCCTTGCGGGTGCAGCCCGGCAGGATCTCGCTGCCGTTCTGCCGCGTCACCAGAACGTCATCCTGGGTCAGGATGAAGCACGACGACGAGCCGCCTTCGGTGACCTTGCCGTCCTCGATCATCCAGGCTTCGCCGGCACCGGCCTCCGCCGCGGCCTGCTTTGCCAAGCACCTGGGCCAGCAGCGCCACGCTCTTGATGTCGCGCCGGGTCCAGCGCAGGTCGGGCACCGTGATGACGCGGATGCCGGTCTTGGCCGACGGCGCGTTGACGATGTCCTTGACCGAGGTGAACATGATCAGGGTCGGCTTGACGTCCTTGGGAAAGGCAAAATCCCGCCCTTTGTCCGCGCCGCGTGTCACTTCCAGATAGACCATGCCGTTGACGAGTTCGTTGCGCTTGACCAGTTCCTTCTGGATCTCCTCGATCCGCGCGATGCTCTCGGGCAGCGCCAGCGCAATCTCCCCGACCGACCGCTCCAGCCGGGCCAAATGGGATTGGTTATCGATCAGTTTGCCGTCCAGCACGGCGGCCACCTCATAGATGCCGTCGGCGAACAGGAAGCCGCGATCCAGCACCGAAACCTTGGCCTCGGAAAGCGGCAGATACGATCCATTGACATAAGCGATTGAGTCCAAGCGGCTCTCCTGTAGGCAGCGAAGCGACGATGCGCGGTAGTATAGGGGTTTTGTCCGGAGTTTTTGGATTTTTTCGTCATTGCGAGGAGCGCAGCGACGAAGCAATCCAGGGCCACACGTGCAGCCCTGGATTGCTTCGCTCCGCTCGCAATGACGCCGAGAGGCATCCTCCCTAATGCGACAGGATCTTCGACAGAAACTTCTGCGCGCGATCGCTGCGCGGACTACCGAAAAAATCCGTCTTCAACGCATCCTCGACGATCTCGCCCTTGTCCATGAAGATCACCCGGTGCGCCACCTTGCTGGCAAATCCCATCTCGTGGGTCACGACCATCATGGTCATGCCTTCGCGGGCGAGGTCGACCATGACGTCGAGCACTTCGCTGATCATTTCGGGGTCCAGCGCCGAGGTCGGCTCATCGAACAGCATCGCGATCGGGTCCATCGCCAATGCCCGGGCAATCGCGACGCGCTGCTGCTGGCCGCCGGATAATTCAGCCGGATGTTTGCTAGCGTGATCCTTGAGTCCAACGCGATCCAGCAGCTTGGACGCCTTGGTCATGGCTTCGTCGTGCGACCGGCCCAGCACCTTCTCCTGCGCCAGGCAAAGATTGTCGATGATCCGCAGATGCGGAAACAATTCAAAATGCTGGAACACCATGCCGACCCGCGCCCGCAGCTTCGGCAGATTGGTCTTGGGGTCGCTGATGCTGATGCCGTCGACCGTGATCTTGCCGCTTTGAAAAGGCTCCAATGCGTTGACGCATTTGATCAACGTCGATTTGCCTGACCCCGACGGGCCGCACACCACCACCACCTCGCCCTTCGCGACATTGGTCGAGCAGTCCTTCAGCGCCTGGAAGCTGGCATTGTACCATTTGTCGACGTGACTGATTTCGATCATCGATGTTTCACCAAAAGCTGCAACGGACACTGCGCGCTCCCTCTCCCATGGGGAGAGGGTTGGGGTGAGGGGGTACGCCCTATCGTTAGGCCGTAACCCCTCACCCGGATCGCAGGAGCGATCCGACCTCTCCCAAAGGGAGAGGTGGACGAAGTCACAGGCTTCATTTCATTGCGCATGAGATTTACCTGACAATGGCGATGCGCGACTGCAGACGGCGGACGCCGTAGGACGCGACGCAGGAGATGACGAAATAGACCACGGCGGCGAACAGGTACATTTCGACCAGCCGCCCGTCGCGCTGCGCGACCTTGCTGGCGGCGCCCAGAAAATCGGGGATCGACACCACATAGACCAGCGAAGTGTCCTGGAACAGCACGATGGTCTGGGTCAGCAGCACCGGCAGCATGTTGCGGAACGCCTGCGGCAGCACGACGTAGCGCATGGTCTGGCTGTAGGTCAGTCCGAGCGCTTGCGCCGCGGCGGGCTGCCCGCGCGAGATCGACTGGATGCCGGCACGCATGATTTCGGAGAAATATGCCGCCTCGAACAGGATGAAGGTGATCAGCGAGGACTCGAACGCGCCCACGCGAATGGGCCGCGATGCGCCGGTCAGCCATTGCCCGATATACGGCACCAGGAAATAGAACCAGAAGATCACGAGCACCAGCGGCAGTGACCGGATCAGGTCGACATAAAGTCCCGCCACACGGCCGAGCAGTCTGAAGCCCGACAATCGCATCAGCGCGAGCAGCGTGCCGAACACCAGGCCGCCGAGGCCGGCCAGGCCGGTCAGTGTCAAGGTAAAGGTCATGCCGTCGAAGAACAGATAACCGAGCGAGCGGCGGATGACGTCGAAATCGAAATTGGCGAACATGCGTGCCGCTCACTTCCCGCCGATGTAGCCGGGGATCGCCAGGCTGCGTTCGAGCAGGCGCATGCCGATCACGACGATCACATTGATCGCCAGGTACATCAATGTCGCGGCAGTGAAGGCCTCGAATACCTGAAATGAAAACTCCTGCATCGACCGCGCCGCGCCGGTCAGTTCGATCAGGCCGATCGTGATCGCCACCGACGAATTCTTGACGGTGCTCAGAAATTCCGAGGTCAGTGGCGGCATGATGATGCGGAAGGCAATCGGCAGCAGAACGTAACGGTAGGTCTGCAGCGTGGTCAGCCCGAGCGCGGTCGCGGCATATCGCTGTCCGCGCGGCATCGAGCCGATCGCCGCCCGCAATTGCTCGGCTACGCGTGCCGACATGAACAGCCCGATGCCGATCGCCGCGGTATAGAACGGCGCATTGTGAAGCTGCTTCAGCCACAGGCCCCACGCCGAAGGCAGCAGTTCGGGTAGCACGAAGAACCACAGGAACAGCTGCACCAGGAGCGGCATGTTGCGGAAGAACTCGACGTAGCCAAAGCCGATCCATGACGCCGTCCTCGACGGCAAGGTCCGCATCACCCCGATCACTGATCCGAACGCCAGCGCGATGACCCACGCGCACAGCGAAACCTCGATGGTGACCAGCAGTCCGGCCAGCAGCATGTCGAGATAGGTGCCGGTCCCGTCAGGGGCCGGCTCAAAGAAAATGTGCCAATTCCAGTGGTAATTCACACCAAACCCTGCCCCGAAGCGTCAAAAAGATCCTGTCCTCGACCACGATACCTGCAAATGTCCGGCCATTTTTTCCCGAACGCACCGCAGTCACCACCACCCTATTTATACGAATCAGGGTCCGGCGAGTCGGACGGCTTGGCAAACTCGTGCTTCAGCTCGGCCACCATCGGTGTATTGAGATTGAGGCCCTTGGGTGGGATCTTCTGCACGAACCATCTGTCGTAGATCTGGGCGCCCTCGGCGCTTTGATACAGTGCAGCCGTTGCATCATCGACCACCTTCTTGAAGGCCGGGTCATCCTTGCGCAGCATGATTCCGTAGGGCTCGGGCTTCGAAAACGCCTCGGTGGATATCACATAGGCGTCCGGATCTTTCGATCCGGCGACAAAGCTGGCGAGCAGCACGTCGTCCAGCACCGCTGCGGCAGCGCGATCGGTCTCGACCAGCAGGAACGATTCGGCGTGCTCCTTGGCGGTGATGATGTTGATGCCGAGGTTGCGCGCCGCGTTGGTCTCGGTGAGTTGCTTGATGTTGGTGGTGCCCGCGGTCGAGGCCACCGACTTGCCCTTCAGATCATCGATCGAGTTGAGATGGCTGGATTTCTTGGACACGAACCTGGTGGCGGTCAGGAAATGGGTGTTGGTGAACGCGACCTGCTTTGCCCGATCGGTGTTGTTGGTGGTCGAGCCGCATTCGAGATCGATGGTGCCGTTGGCCATCAGCGGTATCCGCGCCGAGGAACTGACCGGCGCAAGCTTGACTTCGAGCTTGTCGAGCTTGAGTTCTTTCTTCACGGCGTCGACGATCTTGTAGCAGATGTCGATCGCGTAGCCGACCGGCTTCTGGGCGTCGTCCAGATACGAAAACGGAATCGAGGACTCGCGGTAACCGAGCGTGATCGCGCCGGTCTCCTTGATGTTCTTCAGTGTCCCGGTCAGTTCCTCGCCGCGCGCCTGTCCGGCACCGCAGCCGATCGCCACCAACATTGCGATCGTACGCCATTGCTTCATTCGATTGTCCTCTCGGGGAATTGAGTGCGGAGCACCACGGCCGTGCCCACGGCACGTTGACAGAAGGAAAGCCGGCCCTTCAGAGGCCGGCTCCCGTTGTTGCAACTCTTGGCGGTGGCCGCCAAAGCCTACATCGCCGTATAGGAGGCAGGATCCGGCGAGTCCGACGGCTTGGCGAACTCATTCTTGAGTTCAGGTCCGATCGGCGTGTTGAGGTTGAGGCCTTTGGGCGGGATCTTCGCCATGAACCACTTGTCGTAGAGTTTCTGGCCCTCGCCGTCGGTGTAGATCTTGGCCGTGGCGGCATCGACCACCTTCTTGAACGGCGCGTCATCCTTGCGCAGCATGATGCCGTAGGGCTCCGGCTTGGAGAACGCATCGGTGGAGATCACATAGGTGCCCGGATCTTTCGATCCGGCGACGAGACTCGCCAGCAGAATGTCGTCCATCACGAAGGCGACCGCGCGGTCGGTTTCGACCATCAGGAAGGCTTCGGCATGGTCCTTGGCGGCGATGATGTTGATGCCGAGGTTGCGCGCGGCATTGGCTTCGGTCAGTTGCTTGATGTTGGTGGTACCGGAGGTCGAGACCACGGACTTGCCCTTGAGGTCGTCAATCATCATGAGCTTGTTCGCCTTCTTGGAAACGAACCGGCTCGCGGTCAGGAAGTGGGTGTTGGTGAACGCGATCTGCTTCTGGCGTTCGGCATTGTTGGTGGTCGAGCCGCATTCCAGATCGATGGTGCCGT
This sequence comes from uncultured Alphaproteobacteria bacterium, assembly GCA_963845435.1. Lineage (GTDB taxonomy): Bacteria > Pseudomonadota > Alphaproteobacteria > Rhizobiales > Xanthobacteraceae > Bradyrhizobium. The sequence continues at coordinate 137,355 of CAWJSD010000004.1, read as the reverse complement.
TGGCCAGCAGCGGAATGCGGGTCGCCGAGGTCACCGGATTGAGCTTGACCTCGAGTTTGTCGAGCTTCAGGTCGGCCTTTACGGCGTCGACGATCTTGTAGCAGATGTCCATGGCGAAGCCGATCGGCTTCTGATCGTCATCCAGATAGGAGAACGGGATCGAGGAATCGCGGTAGCCGAGCGTGATGGCGCCGGTCTCCTTGATGTTCTTCAACGTTCCAGTCAGTTCCTCGGCATTGCTCTGTCCGGCGAACAGCGCCGCGGCGAGCGTGAGGCCGATCATGTGCAGGTGTTTCATCGTATTCTCCTTTGATAATTCCTGGGCCGAAAGGCCTGGATCGCCTCGCCCGACGTCAGGTTGACCGGAACGACCTCGTGCTGCTTGCCAGGCGTGCTTGCACAGATCAGGCCAAAAACCGGGTGTCGAACCTTCCCGGGGGTATTCTGGGCCACAAAATCGGCAGGTGACAAGGGATCGCCTGCGGCATTTCGGCCATCGCCGTACTAATTGCCTAGAACGCAAGCGCCGCACGCAGGTTGTGCCGGTCGCTTGCTGTGACAGGGCCGGGATGCCATTGTCGACGATCGGGAGAGGGCCGCCGGTTCGAGCGCCTGCGAAGCATGAAAAAACAAATCCGGCTCAACGCCTTTGCCATGAACTGCGTCGCCCACCAGTCGCCCGGATTGTGGACCCATCCGCGCGACCGCACCGCCAGCTATAACCGGCTGCCGTACTGGATCGATCTGGCCAAGACGCTGGAACGCGGCCGGTTCGACGGGCTTTTTCTGGCCGACGTGCTCGGGGTCTATGACGTCTATGGCGGCAGCCCGGACGCGGCGCTGCGCAATGCCGCGCAAACGCCGGCCAATGAACCCCTGCTGCTGATCCCGGCGATGGCGGCGGTGACCGAACATCTGGGATTCGGCGTCACCAGCAATCTGTCGTTCGAGCCGCCCTACCCGTTCGCGCGGCGGATGTCGACTTTGGACCATCTCACCGAGGGCCGCGTCGGCTGGAACGTGGTGACCGGCTATCTCGATAGCGCCGCCCGCGGCGCCGGCCACGCCAAGCAGACCGCGCATGACGACCGTTACGAGATCGCCGACGAATATATGGAGGTGGTCTACAAGCTCTGGGAGGGCAGCTGGGAAGACGATGCGGTGCTGCGCGACCGCGCCCGCGGCATCTTCACCGATCCGGCCAAGGTGCACCGGGTCCAGCATCAGGGCACCAACTACCGGCTCGACGCCATCCATCTGAGCGAGCCGTCGCCGCAACGCACGCCGGTGCTCTACCAGGCCGGCACCTCGCCGCGTGGCCGGCAATTCGCCGCGCAGCATGCCGAATGCGTGTTCATGTCGGGCCCCTCTGCCAAAATCATCGGCGCCGCGCGTCGCGGCGATCCGCGCGCTGGCGCGAGAGATCGGCCGCAACCCCGCTGAAATCCTGATGTTCAGCATGATGACCATCATGCTCGGGCGCACCGAGGCCGAGGCCAAAGCCAAATACGCCGACTACCGCAGACCACATCAATCCCGAGGGCGCGCTGGCGCTGATGTCGGGCTGGACCGGGGTCGATTTCTCGACCTATGACCTCGACCAGCAGGTGCGCCATGTCGAGAACGACGCCGGCCGCAGCGCGATGGACAATGTCACCCGCGCCGATCCGGACCGGGTCTGGACCGTGCGCGAGGTGGCCCAGCATGTCGGCATCGGCGGCGCCGGGCCGGTGGTGGTCGGCACGCCGGAAAAAGTCGCCGACGAGATCGAGGCCTGGTTCGACGGCCACCGATGTCGACGGCCTCAACGTGCCGTTCGCGGTGTCGCCCGGCGATTTCGAGGACATCACCGAAATGCTGGTGCCGGAACTGACCCGGCGCGGGCGCTACAAGACCGCGTTATCGCGAAGGCACCTTGCGCGAAAAGCTGTTCGGCGACGGCCGCGCGAGGCTTTCGGCGCCGCATCCGGCCGCGGGCTATCGGGTGGCGAAGTAGTTCGCCGTCATTGCGAGGAGCGCAAGCGACGAAGCAATCCAGGCGCGCCAACCACGTGGCCCCTGGATTGCATCGCTGCGCTCGCAATGACGCCTCGCCTCAATTCACCGCGTTGTTCACCACCACCTCGATCAGCTTGGCGCCGGGCCTGCGTGAATGCCGACGACAGCACCGACTTCAACTGCCCGGGATCGGTGACCTTGATCGCCTCCAGGCCGAGCGACGTGGCGATTCCGGAAAAATCCACCGGCGGATCGATGAAATCCATGCCGACATAATGGTCGTCGTTGTGGAAGGCGAGCAGCCGCTGCTTGATGATGCGGTAGCCGCCATTGTTGACGATGATGAAGGTCAGCGGCAGCTTGTGATTGGCCGCGGTCCACAGCGCCTGGATCGAATACATCGAGCTGCCGTCGCCGGAATAGCACACCACCGGCCGGTCCGGGTTGGCGAGGCTGACGCCGACCGCGGCCGGCAATCCCCAGCCGATGCCGCCCGACGCCAGCGCGTGATAGGCGTAGCGATCGCGATTCGGCCGCAGCGCCACCATGTGGCGCGACGATGTCAGACCTTCGTCGACCAGGATGGCGTTGTCGGGCATCGCCTCGACCACCTGCAACGCCAGCCAGTCGGCATCGATCGGGGACTTGTCCTTGGCCTTCGAGATCTGCTCGATCAGCGTCTTGCGCTTGGCGGTCCAGTTCTTCGACGCCAGCGCGTCGACGCCCTTCCTGGCGCGGGTTTCCAGCGCGGCGCCTCCGGCGGCTTTCAGCGCCGGGATCAGCGCCCGCAGCGTTTCCTTGACGTCGGCCTTGAGCGCGATTTCGGCGCCGTAGTTCTTGCCCAGATCCCAATCGACCAGGCCGACCTGCACCATCGACATGCCCTCGGGCATCGGATCGATTTCGCTGTAGACCGACATCCGTAACGGATCGGCGCCGAGCACGATCATCAGATCGTAAGGCGCCAGTACGCCGCGAACCTGATCCTGCAGCCGCGACAGCGCGCCCATATAGCACGGGCTTTCCGACAGGAATTGCGAGCTGTACGGCGTCGAGCACGCATAGGCCGGCGCGCCGAGCGCGGCGGCGAACGCCGCGGCCTCCTGCAACGCGTCGCTCTTGACGATTTCGTCGCCCGTGATGATGACCGGATTCTGCGCCTTCAGGATCCGCTGCGCCAGCGCCTGCAGCGCGTCGTCCGAGGGCCGCACCCGGGTATCGACCCGGGTCGAACGGCCGAGTTCGATGCCGGCCTCGGCATTGAGAATATCGCCCGGCAGCGAGATGAACACCGGCCCGGTCGGCGGCGTGGTCGCGATCTTGGCGGCGCGGCGCACGATGCGCGGCAGATCCTCCAGCCGCGTCACTTCGACGGCCCATTTCACCAGCGGCTCGGCCATCTGCACCAACGGGCCGAACAGCACCGGCTCCATCAGGCCATGTCCTTGCTCCTGCTGGCCGGCGGTCAAGATCATCGGCGTGCCGGTGAATTTGGCGTTGAACAGCGAGCCCATCGCATTGCCGAGCCCGGGCGCGACGTGAACGTTGCAGGCGACCAGGCGGCCGGAGGCGCGGCTATAGCCGTCGGCGATCGCGACCACCAGGCTCTCCTGCATCGCCATGACGTAGGTCAGGTCGGGATGATCCTTCAGCGCATGCATGATCGGCAATTCGGTGGTGCCGGGGTTGCCGAACAGATGTGTGATTCCCTCATCCTTCAGCAATGCAAGGAACGCCGAGCGGCCGGTAATGCGATTCTTCATGCAGTCATTCTCCTCCAGCCCGCGGCTGTTCCCGCCGGGTTCGGATCATCATGGCCGATCGGGGATACCGAGATCAATGGAGGGCGCTCATGGCTGGTCTGCGTGATCCGGGCTACGAAGAATATTCCGGATAGTCCGTATATCCCGCCGCCTCGCCGCCATAGAACGTCGCGCGGTTGTAGGGCGTGATCGGGTAGCCGTGCGCGAGCCGCTTCGGCAAATCGGGGTTGGAAATGAAGATGCGGCCGAACGCGATGGCGTCGGCGTGACCGTCCGCGATCGCCGCGTTGGCGGTTTCGCCGGTAAAGCCGCCGGCGGTGATCAGCTTGCCGCTCCACAGCGGCCGGAACAGCACCATCGCCGACGGCACGTTCTGATGGTTGACCTCGGCGCGGCCGGCGCCGCTCGAGCGCGGCTCGATGAAATGCAGGTACGCCAGTCCGAGCGGATCGAGCGATTTGACCACATGCGAATACAGCGGCATCGGATCGGCCTCGCCGCTGCCATTGGCGATGCCGTACGGCGACAGCCGCACCCCGACGCGGTCGGCGCCCCAGACATCGATCACGGCCTTCGTGACCTCCATCAGAAACCGGCTGCGGTTCTCGATCGAGCCGCCATATTGATCGGTGCGCAGATTGGTGTGCGATTGCAGGAACTGCTCGATCAGATAGCCGTTGGCGCCGTGAATTTCGACGCCGTCGAAACCGGCCTTCAGCGCGTTCGCAGCGCCCTGCCGGTAGGCCTCGATCAATCCGGGAATTTCCGATGTCTCCAGCGCGCGCGGGGTCTCATACGGCACCAGCTTGCCGTCCGCGGTCGAGGTCTTCAGGTCGGCCGGTATCGCCACCGCAGACGGAGCTACCGGCAACGCGCCGCCGGGCTGGAACGAGGAATGCGAGACCCGCCCGACGTGCCAGAGCTGCAGGAAGATCATGCCGCCCTTGGCGTGCACGGCATCGACCACTTCGCGCCAGCCGGCGATCTGCGCTTCGGAATAGATGCCCGGCACGCCGGAATTGCCGAAGCCGCTCGCCAACACCGGCGAGGCCTCGGCGATCAGCAGCCCGCCCGGTGTGGCGCGCTGGGCGTAATATTCGGCATTCAGCGCCCGCGGCGCGAGGCTCGGCTTGGCCGCCCGCATCCGCGTCAGCGGCGCCAGCGCGACGCGATGCTTGAGGTGGTACGGGCCGATCTGCAACGGCGAAAACAGCGACGGAAACTTCATGCCTGCCCCGGATTTTCTTTTGTGGTTATCGGATATGATGACGGTTCATCTTGTTCGTAAAACGCTTCGGTGGCAATGTGGGCCATGATCCGAGCGAGCAGAGCTTCGATGGCCAAATCCGGCGCCAAACCGCTTTCTTCCGTCAAGGCGCCGCCATTGAAGGCGGTCGCACCGGCGGGTCCGCTGCCGCAGCTCAGCGTCCGGATCGATCTCGACGCCGAAGGCCGGATCGGGCCGGGCAAGATCCAGTTGCTGGAGAACATCCATGCCTGCGGCTCGATCTCGGCCGCCGGCCGCGCGATGGACATGTCCTACAAGCGGGCCTGGGATCTGGTCGACGAGATCAACCGCATCTGCCGCCACGCCGCGGTCGAGCGGCAGACCGGCGGCAAGAACGGCGGCGGCGCGATGCTGACCCCGTTCGGCCTGTCGCTGGTCGCGCGCTACCGCAAGATCGAGCGCGACGCCGCCAGCGCGGTGAAAAAGGAACTGGCCGGCGCTGCGCAGCGATATCGGCCGGCCGGTGAAGGTCGCGAGCCGGTAGATGACGTCCAGATCGTCGTCGTGCCGAGGCCGCTCAGATTTCCTGTGTTGCGATCCTTCTGCAGACGAGGCGCAGAACGCGGCTCGGATCGCGCGAAGCCCTTCGCCCTCGCCCCGCTGCGCGCGGGGAGAAGTGACATCAAAGCGCGTCTAGCCCGTCTTGATCCAGACCGCCTTGACGTTGAGATACTCCTCCAGATGCTGCTTGCCGGACTCGCGGCCGTAGCCGCTCATCTTGTAGCCGCCGAACGGCACCGCCGGGTCCATCGCCTGGTAGCAATTGACCCACACCGAGCCGGCGCGCAGCGCTTTCGCAACCTTGTGCGCCTTGCTGACATTGGTGGTCCAGACGCCGCTGCCGAGGCCGAAATTGGTGGCGTTGGCGCGCTGGATCAGTTCGTCGCTGTCCTTGAACGAGATCGCCGAGATGACCGGCCCGAAGATCTCCTCCTGCGCGATCCGCATGTTGTCCTGGACGTTGGCGAACACCGTCGGCGGCACGAAGTAACCCTTCGACAATGCGCCTTCGGTCAGCCGCGCGCCGCCGGCCATCGCCTTGGCGCCTTCCTGCTGGCCGACCGCGAGATAGCCCGACACGCGATCGAGCTGCTCCTTCGACACCAGCGGCCCGATCTGGGTGTTGGGATCGAGGCCGTTGCCGACCTGCAGCTTCTTGCCGAATTCGGCGACGCGGCCGACGAACTCGTCATAGATCTTGTGCTCGACGAACAGCCGGGTGCCGGCGCTGCAGATCTGGCCGGAATTGGCGAACACCGCCATCGCCGCGCCCGGCACCGCCGCATCGAGGTCGGCATCGGCGAACACGATGTCCGGCGACTTGCCGCCGAGTTCGAGCGACACGCGCTTGAGGTTCCCGGCCGAGGCGCGGATGATCGATTGCCCTGTGAGATGCGAGCCGGTGAAGGCGACCTTGTCGACACCGGAATGCGACGCCAGCGCCGCACCGGCGGTTTCACCGAAGCCCGGCACCACGTTGACCACGCCAGCCGGAATGCCGGCTTCCATCACCAGTTCGGCGAGCCGCAGCGACGTCAGCGGCGCTTCCTCGGCGGGCTTGAGCACCACGGTGCAGCCGGTCGCGATCGCCGGGCCGATTTTCCAGATGCTGGCGCCGAGCGGGCCGTTCCACGGGATGATCGCGCCGACCACGCCGATCGGCTCCTTCAGCGTGTAGGAGAAGATATCGCCGGGCAGCGAATTCTCGATGGTCTCGCCATGCAGCGCGGTGGCCTGGCCGGCGTAATAACGCAGCATGCCGAGCACGCGCAGCTTGTTGCCGCGGGTGCGGCTGAATCGGCGCGCCCATGTCGAGGGTGTCGAGCTGCGACAATTCCTCGAAATTCTTTTCGACCAGATCGGCGAGCTTCAGCAGCAGCGCCTGGCGTTCGAACGGCTTGACCTTGCTCCACGGGCCTTCGAAGGCGCGGCGCGCTGACGCAACCGCGCGATTGATGTCCTCGGCGTCGCCCTCGGCGACGGTCGCGAGCAATTCGCCGGTGGCCGGATTATGGGTTTCGAATTTCTTGCCGGACGCCGCATCGACCCATTTGCCGTCGATCAGCATCTGCTTGTAGGAACCATCCGCATAAGGATGCCGGGTCATCGGAATTGCCTGTGAAACAGCCATGTTTGCTCTCCCTTTGGGTGGTTCAAATTTTTGGGAACATAAAGCGGGATCGTTATATCCGTTAGGGTACAACGAGCATCCGAGAGCGTAAAGCGCGCATGCGGTTGAACGATGGCGCGATGCGAAGACCTCCCATGCGGTTTCGTACGGGCGGCGAACGCGCTATATTCGACGCTACCGCTTTCCTCATCGTCGCCTGGAGTACCGCCATGCCGCACCCCTCTATGTCGCCCGGTAACGTTGCCGTCATCACCGGAGGCGCCTCCGGCATCGGGCTTGCCGCCGCGATGAAATTTGCGCAATTCGGCATGAAAGTTTGCATCGCCGATATCGGCGGCGATCGCCTGAACGACGCCGAAACAAAACTGTCATCCGCGTCTCCCAACGGTTCCCGGGACATCATGGCCGCGGCGATCGACGTCAGCCGCCACGAGAATGTCGCCGGCCTCGAAGCCGAAGTGCGCCGTCGCTTCGGCGGCACCGACATCCTGATGAACAATGCCGGCATCTCGCCGGGCGCCAAAATGTTCGGGCCGCTGGAAAACTGGCAGCGGCTGCTCGCGGTCAATCTGTGGGGCGTGATCCACGGCACCCAGGTTTTTGCGCCTGGCATGATCGAGCGCGGCCGGCCGGGCCTGATCATCAACACCGGCTCCAAACAGGGCATCACCACGCCGCCGGGCGAGCCGGCCTACAACGTCACCAAGGCCGGCGTGAAAGCGTTCACCGAAGCGCTGCAGCATGAACTGCGCAACACCGCGAACAACAAGATCACCGCGCATCTGTTGATCCCCGGTTTCGTGTTCACCGGCCTGACCGCGCGCGGTCGCGCCGAAAAACCCGCCGGCGCCTGGACGCCGGAGCAGACCGTCGACTTCATGATCGAGCATATCGACGCCGGTGATTTTTATATCCTCTGTCCCGATAACGACGTGCCGCGCAGCCTCGATGAAAAGCGGATCGCGTGGGCCGCCGGCGACATCGTCGAAAACCGCCCGCCGCTGTCGCGCTGGCATCCGGATTACGCGCAGGCGTTCGAGAAATTCGTGAAGGGCGAGTAGGCGGCGCTCACTCGCGTCATTCCGGGACACGCCTTCGACGGCACGGCCGTCAACCTGAGGAGCGCGCGTTGCGCGCGTCTCGAAGGATGGCCACGGATGAACACCATCCTTCGAGACTCGCTGCGCTCGCACCTCAGGATGACGGCGGTGAAAGTACGCACGCTCCCGCGTTCTCGCCACGCATCGCGCCCGAGGTTTGCAAATTCGTCCGCCCATGAGGGCGTGGGGAATGCCGGATGCACGGTGCATCCGCAGCCTCGTGTGCAAAGGTAGAAAGCACACGAGGTAGTCGCCACGGTCGCACCGGAATCATCCGGCATTCCCGCACGCAGTGGTGTTACGGTTTCCTTCGCGCTCTCCCTGGTGACCGGGCTTGTTTGCCACCATCGCCCCCCGAGAAGCTTGCTTCTCAAAGGACTTGACGCCAGCGTCGGGGCGTCAGGACCACACGACTTCGCCGTCCGCCTCCGCGCCCTTCGTCAATAGCGCATCGGCGTCCACCGCATCCCGTCCCGCGTTTCGTGACGATCGCGAGCGCCCCTCTTGGGGGACGGGACGCGAGCGATAAGCAGCTGATTTGCGGGGATAGAAAAGTAGAAAATTTTTCGCGGAAGGGCTGGACAGGATTCAGGTGATTTGCCCGTCGGGGTGTTTTCCACCCGCCGTCATTCCGGGGCGCGCTCTTGCGCGAACCCGGAATCTCGAGATTCCGGGTTCGTGCTACGCACGCCCCGGAATGACGGTGTTTGTAGTAATCCGTAGGGTGAGCAAAGCGACCACGTCCGCAGCGGTTCTACGGGTAAAGGCGGAAGCGTGCCCACCGTCAAACGGCGCAAACGCGGATGGTGGGCACGGCGCAAGCGCGCCTTTGCCCACCCTACGAGATGCGCTCCTACCTTCCCACCAGCTGATCCGCGAAATACGCGATCGTCTTGCGGTAGATCAGCGCGTGATTCCATTCGTGCATGGCTTCGAAATTGGCGCGTGCCTTCGCCGTAGGGCTGGCCCATCTTGAAGCCGTTAGTGTGCAGCAAGTTCGCGGTGGAGGCGAGCACGTCCGCGGTGTCATGGCGCAGGTCGACGCGGCCGTCGCCGTCGAAATCGACGCCGTATTTGATGTAGGACGACGGCAGAAATTGCGTCTGGCCGATTTCGCCGGCGAAAGCGCCGATCAAATCCCGCTGAGGAAGATCGCCGCGCTGGATGATCTTCAGCGCCGCCAGCAATTCGCCCTGAAACAAATCGGTGCGGCGGCAATCATGCGCCAGTGTAGCCAGCGTGCGGATCACCGGCAGCTTGCCCATGTCGCCATGACCGAAATCGGTCTCCAGTCCCCAGATCGCGACCAGGATCTGCCGCGGCACGCCGAACTTGGCTTCGATGCTGCGACAGCAGCGCCGCGTTCCGCTGCAGCATCGCGCGCCCGGTATTGATGCGGCCGGGGCCGACCCGGGTCGAGACATACTGCTCGAAGCTCTTGTTGAAGGTGTAGCGCTGGCGATGATCGAAAGTCAGCACCGTCTGATCGATCGAAATGCCGCCGAACGCCTGCGAGATCACCGCCTGCGAGATGCCGGCCGCCGCTGCCTCCTGCGACATCGCATTGATGAAAATGTTGAAGTCGCCGCCGCAGCGCGCGGCGAGCGCGGGGCTGGCGACGGTGAGGCTGAGGAAAAGGGCCAAACAAAATTTGCGCATGGGAGTCCCTGTGCGTTTTCTCGTCATGCCAGGGATGCGCCGCTTGGCGCAGGCCCGGAATCCATAACCCCTGTGTCAGATTTTGGTATTGAACTCAAATACAGGGAGTATGGATTCCGGGCTCAGCCCTGCGGGCTGCCCCGGAATGACGACGGTGGATGTAGCTCGCGCTTCGCGCGCCGGCGGCGGTGAAATGCCCCTTCACTCCCCGCCGTCGATCTGCTTGCCCATCAGCGCGATCGCCTTCTCGTAGACCTCCGCCGCGTTCCAGGCCTCGATCGCCGCGAAATTCGGCTCGCCGGGCTGGTAGCCGGCGCCGGCGCGCCAGCCATGGGCTTTCAGGAAATTCGCGGTCGAGGTCAAGGCGCCCGGAGGGCGTCTCGAGATTGCCGACGCCGTAGGCCGCGATGTTCTTGGGCAGAAATTGCGTCTGGCCGATCTCGCCATGCATCGAGCCGCGCTGCGACGCGGCGAGCGTGCCGCGATCGATCAATTGCAGCGCCGAATAAAGCTGGTCGGTGAAATATTCCGGCCGGCGGCAATCGTAGGCCAGCGTGGCGATCGAGGAGAGCATGTTCTGGTTGCCGCGCTGGCTGCCGAACCCGCTCTCCATGCCCCAGATCGCGATCAGCGGCCCCGGCGGCACGCCGTAGCGCTGCCTCGATCGAGGCGAACAACGCGGCCTGCGATCGCTTCAGCTTCTTGCCGCGCGCGACGATCGCCGCCGCGCCGCGCTTGACCAGGAACTGGATCGAGCGACAGCTTGAAACTGTGCAGGCGCGGTCGGCATTGATGGTGGCCTGCGCGTAGTTCGTGCCCATCAGCGCCGAGATACCGGTGGCGCCGACGCCCTTGGCCCGCGCCTCGCCCGAGAACGCCTGCTTCCAGGCCTCGAAGCCAGCAGGCCCGTTGCCGCATTGCGCGGCGTTGGCCTGCCGGCTCACCCCGCCCAGCAGCGCAAGCGCGGCAAGCGCCGCAACCATCGATTTCCCGGCCTTGGTCATCAGATTTCCTTTTCCCAGCGACGGCTTGATTCTATCGGCGAAGGCTTGAAATCACTCTGCCATGCCGAATGCAACAGCGTCAAAACGGCTGATTTTGCCACAGATATGGCCGGACGGGACGGAATGGCGTGAACCGCTTTTGTCAGCTGGCGGGCCGATCCCTGCATTCAGGGCATGCAATCGCGGAAAGGCCGCCGATTTGCTTTGACAGCAGCGCCCCGGTCGAGGAAAAGCCCGCCATGCCAAAGAAACCCGGTACCAATCCCAAAGGCGAGTTCGCCTTCTTCAACGTCGTCTATGAAGACGACTCCCAGCGCTCGAACCGCCGCGTGCCTACCGAACTGCTCGGCGGCCTCGACGGCGACGAACCCGCCCGCGGCTTCATCATGGAACAGGACCGCGAGATCGCCGAGAAGGCCGGCCGGCCGGCGCTGGCGATCAAGAGCATTAGTCGGGTTGGGGCGAAGAAGAAGTAAGAGGGCCGGCTCAAATTACTCCGCCGCTACCCGCGTCAGCGCTCCGGCGTCGCGCAATTCCATATAAAGATTGATCGGATCTAGGTCGAAGCCATTGGGCCAGGTTGGAACGCCCATCTCGACAAAGGCGCGCGCAAAATAATCCGGCGACTTTAGCGGCTCGACCATTGGTCCGCCCTGCGCGAGGATATCGGAAAAATCGCGAACTCCTTCGCTCCCGTCCGTGAAGCGAAGCCACATCCGGTGACCATCGAGCGCTTTCAAGCGCAGTACGTCAACCATGGGCCATTCATTCGTCTGCATCGGGGCCGGCAACCTTTTCCAACGGCAGATGCGCTCGGGCGCGGCGCCAATTATCCTGCAATTCGGGGCTTCGCGCCAGAGCCCATTGCCGGACCAGTCGCGAGGCAGTTGGAGGCAATTCGCCCGAGATGATTTCGCCGTCCGACAAACGCACGATTGCTTTCGCCCGGCCATACCGCGCGTGAAAATGTGGCGGCTCGTGGTCGTTGTAGTACATTTGAATCATAATGCCGTAGAACCAGGCGATGGTCGGCATGGTAGTCACCTCATGTTACTCAACTTGTAATAGAGGTACCATTTTCTTGATCAGAGCAAGAAAAAACCCGGCACAATGAAGGCCGGGTTCAATCCATGGTGCATGTAAACCACCACTAATCAGTTATCCAAGAAGCTCCGCAGCTTCCTCGACCGTGACGGATGCTTCAGCTTCCGCAGCGCCTTGGCCTCGATCTGGCGGATACGCTCTCTGGTCACCGAGAACTGCTGGCCGACTTCTTCCAGCGTGTGGTCGGTGTTCATGCCGATGCCGAAGCGCATGCGGAGCACGCGTTCTTCGCGAGGGGTGAGCGAGGCCAGCACGCGGGTGGTGGTTTCGCGCAGGTTGCTCTGGATCGCGGCGTCGATGGGGAGGATCGCGTTCTTGTCCTCGATGAAATCGCCGAGATGCGAATCTTCCTCGTCGCCGACGGGGGTTTCGAGCGAGAGCGGCTCCTTCGCGATCTTGAGAACCTTGCGGACCTTCTCCAGGGGCATGCCGAGCTTTTCGGCGAGTTCTTCCGGGGTCGGTTCGCGGCCGATTTCGTTCAGCATCTGGCGCGAGGTGCGCACGATCTTGTTGATGGTCTCGATCATGTGCACGGGAATGCGGATGGTGCGGGCCTGGTCGGCGATCGAACGCGTGATCGCCTGCCGGATCCACCAGGTCGCATAGGTCGAGAACTTGTAGCCGCGGCGGTATTCGAACTTGTCGACCGCCTTCATCAGGCCAATATTGCCTTCCTGGATCAGATCGAGGAATTGCAGGCCGCGGTTGGTGTATTTCTTGGCGATCGAGATCACCAGACGAAGGTTGGCCTCGACCATTTCCTTCTTGGCCTGGCGCGCCTCGCGCTCGCCCTTCTGCACGCCGTGCACGATCTTGCGGAATTCGCCGATCTCGAGCCCGGTCAATGCCGCAAGCTGCTGGATCTCGCCGCGCAGTTCCTTGATGCGGTCCTTTTCGTGATGGACGAAATTCTTCCAGCCTTTGGCGGAAAGTTTCGAGACCCGGTTGAGCCAGCGCGGATCGAGCTCCGAGCCCTGATAGTTGCGCAGGAAGTCCTCGCGCGCGACGCCGTGGCTGTCGCCGAGGCGCAGCAGGCGGCCTTCGAACGACACCAGCTTCTTGTTGATGTCGTAGAGCTGCTCGACCAGCGAATCGATACGGGCCTGATTGAGCCGCAGCGACTTCACCTCGACGATGATTTCGTCCTTGAGCTTCTTGTACTTGCGCTCCTGCGACGGCGACAGCGTCTCGCTCTGCAGCTGGTTGGCGATGTCCTGCTCCTGCAGGCGGCGCAGCTTCTTGTAGTTGTCGGCAATCTTGTCGAAGGTTTCGACCACCTTCGGCTTCAGCTCGGCCTCGATCGCGGCCAGCGACATCTGGTTTTCGAACTCGTCGTCATCCATGTCGCCTTCGGACGAGCCCTCTCCCGAGGTGCTTTCGCCTTCGGGGGCGGCGGCCGGCGCGGCGCGGAACGGGGTCGCGGCCGGCGGAGCGGCGGGCGGCGCCATGTGCGCGGGGGCAGCCTGCACGGCGGCGCCGTTGCCGGCACCATTGGCATGGCCGTTGGCTTCGGCAGCGATCGGCTGGCCGTCGGCGCCGACCGGCGCCGGCAGCATCGCCGGGTTCATGTTGTTCTTGGCGTCGGGACCGGCATAGGTGGCTTCGAGATCGATGATGTCGCGAAGGAAGATCTTTCCCTCGTTGAGTTCGTCGCGCCAGATGATGATGGCCTGGAAGGTCAGCGGGCTTTCGCACAGGCCTGCGATCATCGCCTCGCGGCCGGCCTCGATGCGCTTGGCGATCGCGATTTCGCCTTCGCGCGACAGCAGTTCGACGGTGCCCATCTCGCGCAGATACATCCGCACCGGATCATCGGTGCGCTCGCCGGGTTCGGACTTCTTGACTTCGGTGACGGCCTTCTGCGTGACCTCGACCAGTTCGTTGTCGGTCTCGTCGTCGGCGTCTTCCTTGCTGTCGTCCTCGCTGTCGGAATCCTCGGCTTCGGAGACGTTGATGCCCATGTCCGAGAGCATCGACATGATGTCCTCGATCTGCTCCGGCGAGGTGGTGTCCGACGGCAGCACTTCATTGAGCTGATCGAAGGTCACGAAGCCGCGCTTCTTGGCCTGCTTGATCATCTTCTTGACGGCAGCGTCCGACAGGTCCAGCAACGGCGACGGCGCGTCGGGGGAATCCTTCTCGGGCGCGTCTGCGGCCTTGTCGTCTTTTTCCTTGTCCTTGACCTGCAGCGTCTTTGCCTTGGTGGCCATTCAGTGCTCCTAAAACGCGCTCAATGCTGGATGCGTCAGACCGCACCCGCGCTTTAATTCCAACGTCACACGCGACGCCTATGGAAACGTCAGGTGTGACGAACAAAGGGCGGCGCAGAATATCGCCACCCTCACAACACCCTTTAAACCGGTTACGACCTCATAGCCCGCGGGCACTTAAGCGTCGATTAACCCTGTTTTTGCAGCCAAACCATGGATTTGGCGAGTCTTTTCACGGATTCGGCTGACGCCGTCCGCATGAATTTTTTTTCACACGCTGCGCTGGAACCGGCCGCTCGATTCGCCAAATCCCTCGATCAGCGCCTCGGTGCCGTCCATCTCGGCCATCCTGGCCTGAACGTCCCGCAACCACGCGTAGTTGGCCTCGCTGGCCTCGTCGCCCAGGGCCAATTCGGCGTCCTTCTTCTCCCTAAGTAAGGCGTGCGCCTTGTGATGCAAGGCAACCAGTTGATGCCACGTCGAAAGAACGTCCTCCGCCGCCGCGCCGGGCTGCGCAGCCCATACATCCTTAGTCGTTAATGTTCTCTCAACCATTTGAATTTGTTTGAGATATCCGGCCTTTTCCAGCGCCGCCAGCAGCTTGGCGGTTTCCTCGGCGGGATCGTCATGGTGCGAGTAATGGGCATAGGCGGCGATGATGCCGGCGCGCAGTTTGTGGGCCTCCGGATGGGCCAGTTCCAGGGCCGCAACTTCCTCGAGATGATCGTTCAGGAGCCAGGGGTGGTTGATCAGGGATTGCAGGATCAGCGCCTCCCGGCGCGACAGCGCGCTGCGCTGGCCGCGCATGATCTGGCTGGTCGCGAGCTGGGGGCTGGTCGCCTGATAGGGCCCGCGGCCGATGATCGGGGCGCCGGCGCCCTGCCCGCGACCGCCGCCGAAGCCGAATCGGCCGCCGCCGGGCGCGCGCGGGACGAATCGCCGGGCTGATTCGCGGCCGCCGAAGTTACCCGGACCGCCGCGGAAACCGCCCTTGCCGTAGCCGCCACGGCCGCCTTCCGGCGCAAAGGTCTGCTGCAGGCGCTGGGCCAGATCCTGGCGATAATAGCGCCGCACCACCTCGTCGCGGATGCCGTTGGTGAGTTCGCCGATCTTGGCTTCGAGCGCGGCGCGGCGTTCCGGCGTGGCATAGGTGCCGCCCTCGATCTCGCGCGACCAGATCACGTCGGCGAGGCCACGCGCGGCACCGATCACCTCCTCGATCGCAGCCCGGCCGCCGGATCGGGCGAGATCATCGGGGTCCTGACCCTCGGGCAGCCGCGCGAACCGCAGACTCTTGCCGGGCTTCAGATGCGGCATCGCCAGATCCGCGGCGCGCCACATCGCCTTCTGGCCGGCGCGGTCGCCGTCGAAACACAGGATCGGCTCGTCGGCCATCTTCCACAACAGCGCGAGCTGGTTTTCGGTCATCGCGGTGCCGAGCGGGGCGACGCTGGCCGCAAAGCCTGCCGTCACCATCGCGATCACGTCGACATAGCCTTCGACCACGATCAGCGGCGCGCCATTGTGGGCGGCCTGCCGCGCGGTGGCGAGGTTGTAGAGATTGTCGCCCTTGTGAAACAGCGGGGTTTCCGGCGAGTTCAGGTATTTCGCCGGGACGTCCTTTTCCAGCGCGCGGCCGCCGAACGCGATCACCCGGCCGCGAGCATCCGCGATCGGAAACATCACCCGGTCGCGAAACCGGTCGTAGGGCACCGGGATATCCTCGCCGCCGATCAACAGGCCCGTCTCGACCATGTCGTTGGTCGGAATGCCCTGGGCGCCGAGATATTCCTTCAGGGCAAAACGCTCACCGGGCGCATAGCCGAGCCGGAACTGCAGTTGCGTCGACGGCGAGATCGCGCGGTCGCCAAGATAGCCGCGCGCCTTGGCGCCGTGGCGCGAGGCCAGCGTGTCGGCGAAGAACTTGGCCGCCAGTTCCATCACGTCGTGCAAGGTCTTGCGGCGCTGGTCGTGCCGCGCCGCCTCCGGCGTCGCCGCCGGCAGCGCCATCCCCGCCATCGACGCCAGCCGCTCGACCGCTTCCGGGAACGAGCAACCTTCCGTCTGCATCACGAAGTCGAAGATGTTGCCGTGATTGCCGGTCGAAAAGTCGTGATAAAACTGCTTCTGGTCGTTAACCGTGAACGACGGCGTCTTTTCCTGCTGGAACGGCGACAGCCCCTTGAACTCGCGCCCCGCCCGCTTCAGCTTGACGCGCCGGCCCACGACTTCCGACACCGGAAGCCGTTCGCGCAGTTCTTGCAGAAATTCGTCGGTGAAGCGCATGAGGCTTTCGGGGGTCGGGAGCAACCGGTCATCGATATAGGGTGCAGACGTTAAAGTATCAGGGTCGGACAATTCTCGCCGCTATTCACAGGGTGACGGAACACGGTTGACAAAAGATATACATTCGTATATACACGCGACCACCACATAGCCTTCGCTCGCCAAAGATGAAATGCTGCCTTCTTCAATCTGAAGGCGTGACGAACAATGGCTGGGAATGATTTGGGGTTCGAGCTGCTCGCAGCTACGGGCTTCGAATGGGATGAGATCAAAAGCCGGGCCAACCTAGTCAAGCACGGCATTGCATTCGATGACGCCAGTGAGATTTTTTATAGCCCGGTCGTCGTCAAAGGATCGAAGCGCAACAACGAGGAGCGATGGATCGCAATCGGAAAATCCGACGACCAGATCGTAACGGTGATCTTCACCCGAAGAAACGATCTGATCAGGATCATTTCGGCGCGCCATCCGAGGCCCGATGAAAAAAGAGCATATCGTCACGCGCAAATGGGGCGACCGCCGAAAGGGTAAAACCGACTGGGCCCGCTTCGACGCCATCACCGAAGAGGAACTCGAAGCAGCGATTGCGAGCGATCCGGATTGGGCTGAGCTCGGGGAGATCGACTGGTCGGACGCCGTTTTGGTGATCCCGCCCAAGAAGCAAGCTATTTCGATACGGATGGACCAAGACGTGCTGGATTTCTTCAAAAAAGACGGTGACGGCTACCAGCGGCGCATCAATGCGGTGCTACGCTCCTACATGCAGCAGAAGACGAAACCAAAAAAGCGTGCGTAAACGCTGTGCGGCGCAGCGTGGGTCCGGGCTCTGCGGAGCAGCGTTGCACGCTGCACCGCGTCCGGGACAAGGTCGCCGCGAGCCTCACTGTTCCAGAAACCGCCCCGAGGCGATGCGGGGAAGATTGGTGACGGGCCAGTTGTAGATGTAGGTCCAGGCTTCGACGATCGACGAATCCGCGGCGGTCTCGTCTCCCAGCGTCAGCGGCAGCATCCGCCTCAGATATTCCGTCGGCTCGGCAAATCCCTCGCCGCAGGCTTCGTACATGTCGAACTCGCGCAGCAGCGCTTCGGGCTGCGTCAGGCGGTACAACTCGCCGAACACGACGTCGTCGGGATGGTCCGACAGCACCAATCCCGGATAATGCTTCACCAGATAGAGCCTGCCCCGGCAGCGCGCCTCGCCGAGAAAGTCGGCGCTGCGCGACAGCAGTTGCGCCATCGGATGATCGAAGTCGCGCATCAGGGTGCCGTAGACGAAAAGGAGATCCGAGGTCATGGGTACTCTTATCTCGTCATTCCGGGGCGATGCAAAGCATCGAACTACGGTGCGCTCTTGCGCACCTGAGAATCTCGAGATTCCAGGTTCGCTTCGCGCCCCGGAATGACGGATGCCAACTACGCCGGTCCCACCTCGTCGGTGACGACGAAGAACTTCACCAGATCCATCCGGCCGAAGCTCGTGGTCAGTGCCACGTCGGCGGCGTCGCGGCCGGTGCCCATCAGGATGCGGCCGATGCGGGGATGGTTGTGACGGGCATCGAAGGTGTACCATTGGCCTGACAGATAGACCTGGAACCAGCCGGAGAAATCCATCGGCGCCGGATCCTTGGGCACGCCGATATCTCCGAGATAGCCGGTGCAATAGCGCGCCGGGATGTTCATGCAGCGGCAGAACGTCACCGCCAGATGGGCAAAGTCGCGGCAGACGCCGGCGCGCTGCTCGTAGACATCATGCGCCGACTTCATGTGGTGGGCGTGCTCGTAGCCGAAAGTGACGTGGTTGTGCACGAACTCGACGATCGCCTGCGCCCGCGCCCAGCCCGGCGCGGTGTTGCCGAACAGCGACCAGGCAATATCGGTGAGCTTGTCGGTCTCGCAATAGCGGCTCGGCATCAGATAGAGCAGCACCTCGTCGGGCAATTGCTCGATCGGCACCTGCTGCGCGGTCGGCATCACCACATCGGGCAGGCCGGAATCGCGCACCAGCGCGCTGCCACGAAAGGTGACGCCGCCGGCCGGCGCGATCAGGCGGCCGCAGACATTGCCAAAACTGTCGCGATAATAGCCGATCGGCACGTTGGGTTCGGTGACGATGCTTTCGGTGCCGACGATGTCGGCGAAGCGCGATGGATGGATGTTGAGCATCGTCACCATCGGCGTCGGCTGCACAGCCGCATAGCTCAACTCGAAACCCACCTTGATTTCCATGATCAGGTCCTCGCGTCTTCGCCCGCCGAGACAACATTGATATTGACGTCCATGCCGATGAAAGCGTCGGCCGATCCCATGTAGGTGCCGTGCAGCGGGATGGCCTGGCGCGGATCGCGCGCCACCGCGACGCGAATGAGATCGCGGGTGCCGATGATGCCGTTGGTGGGATCGAACTCGATCCAGCCGGCGCTCGGCAGGTAGACCTGGACCCAGGCGTGGGTCGAGCCGCCGCCGACATAGCCGTGGGCGCGGTCGCCGGGAATGAACAGATAGCCTGAAACGAAGCGCGCGGCGATGCCGAGCCGGCGCAACGCCTCGATCATGAACAGCGCATAGTCGCGGCAGGTGCCGGAGCCGGTTTGCAAGGTGTCGAGCGGGTGCTGGGTGCCGTGCTCATGCCGCTTGCGATAGGTAAAGCTCTCGCGGATGCCGTGGGTCATGCCGCTGAGAATCCGGAAGGTCGGCGTCGCACCCTGCTCGTCGAGGAAGCCGCGCGCCCATGTCGACAATTCGCCATTGGGATCGCCATATTGCGGCGTGATGAACTGGACCAGATCCGTCAGTTCTTCGTCGTCATACAGGAACGGATAAAAATAGGCCGGATCGTCCGCGGTCAACGCGAACTCCTCGTCAACCGGATTATGCTCCACCGTCGCCGTACTCTGGATCGAGAGTTTCTGGGCTCGCCCGTTGAATGTCGCGATCGCGACACTGTTGCCGAATACATCGTGGATCCAGCGCAGCGAGGCCGGCTTCGGCTCGATATCGAGATCGCCGGACAGCACCCGCAGATCGTGACTGTCGCGCGGACGCAGCATGATGCGGTGTTCGCCGAACGCAACCGGGCGATCGTAGCGATATTCGGTCTTGTGATGGATGGTCAGGAGCGGCATCGTCGAACTAATCGTTGTGAAGCGAACTAATCATCGTGATTTTGGGCACAGTAATCTACACCGATACATGCTTAAATCTAACCCGATATGCCGCTTCGATAGGCAGCAAATAAGGAAATGGCATTGAGTACCGCTGGCGGCACATCTTTACTCCTTGGCGGCACGGAGGTTCCTCCGGTCCATGAATATAATGCCGCGGCGCGGTCCCCGTTTCTGCTCACTTGTGATCATTACGGCCGGTTGATTCCGCGGGTGCTCGGCGATCTCGGACTGCCCGAGAGCGAGTTGGTGCGCCACATCGCCTGGGACATCGGCATTGCCGGCGTCGCCGAAGCACTGTCCGATCATCTCGGCGCCTATCTGGTGGCACAGCGCTATTCGCGGCTGGTGATCGACTGCAACCGGCCGCCGGCGGCGGCAAGCTCGATTCCGATGATCAGCGAAGCGACGACGATTCCCGGCAATGACGGCATCGCGCGCGACGCCGCCGAGGCGCGGCGCCGGCAGATCTTCGATCCGTATCACCAGCGCATCGACGCGGTGATCGACGCCCGCGCCCGCGACGGGGTGCCGACGGTGCTGGTGTCGCTGCATTCGTTCACGCCTGTCTATGCCGGTATCCGCCGGCCCTGGCACATCGGCACGCTCTATCACCGCGACAAAACGCTGCCGCCGCTGCTGCTGAAACATCTGCGCGCCGAGCCGGACCTGGTGGTCGGCAACAACGAACCCTACGCGGTCAGCGACGAGACCGACTACACCATACCCGTGCACGGCGAGGCGCGCGGCCTGATGAACTCCGGCATCGAAATCCGCCAGGATCTGATCGACGATCGATCCGGCCAGCAGCAATGGGCGGAGAGGCTGGCGCGGGTGCTGGGTGAAATCGAGGTTGAGTTGAAGGCGGAGCGGCTGATCTAGGGTCACTGCAGGTTGTCGCCGATGCAGTCATCGACATTACCGGGCGGCGACGTTACGACGGCCCGCGAGGACAATCGCCGCGGCGGCAACGTCAAAGGCGGCTGCGCCGATCAGCGCAGGAACGTAGCTGCCGAATGCATCGCGCAGGAGACCATAGCAGCTCGGCCCTGCAGCCGCGACCAGCTGGATAGCGCAGGAGGCGACGCCGAACACCGAACCAAATGCCTTCGCGCCGAACTCCCGCCTGACAATGATCGGCGACAGCGTGGTGACATTCCCCACGGTCAGGCCAAAGGCGACGTTGGCGCCGATCAGCACCGCCGGACCAGGGACCGCCGCCATCGCCGCGAACGATACCGCCGCTAACAACAGCGCGGCCGCGGCGGTTCTCCTTGCGTCGATCTCATCGGCGAAACGGGCAAGCACCAGCCTTCCCACCAGCGCCGCAACGGCTGTCGACGAGACGATCAATGAGACCGCCACACCGTCGAACGATTGGGCCAACAAAGTGACCTGGTGGGTCAGGAAGCCGATCTGCGCCATCATGCCAATGCCGAATGTTACGATGACGCTGCGAAGCGCCGGCGACGTGAGAGCCCCCGGCAGTGTCCAGGCCGATGCCTCGCTCAGCATGGCGCTCGCTTTGGCCGGCAAGCCGTCCGGCATGAGCCCCAGATCTTGCGGCCGCTCGCGCAGCACGAACGCGGCAACCGCGGATATGACAACGACAGCGCAAATTCCGGCCACAGCCGTCGTTGCGGTGAAGCCGATCCGCGAAATTCCGAACAGGAGCACAGGCGTACCGAGAACACCGCCCGCACTGGCTCCAAGCGACGCGACCGACACCGCGCGCCCCTGATACCGGTCGAACCATGGCGCAAGCGTCGTCGCGACAGCGGTGATCGAAAGGCCTGCCCAGCCGATGCCCATGCAGAAGAAAGCGAGATAGGCTTTCCATGGGGCGGTCGCGTGGCCGATGCCGATGACCCCGCCGGCCAGCGCGATCCCGGCCAGCGCAAGGACCGGACGCGGGCCATATCGTCTGATGCCGGCACCGACCGGGATCAACAGCAAGGCGCTGACCACATAGAACAGGGTTACCGCACCCGAGACGATACCGGTCGGCCAGCCGTTTGCCGTCACGACCTGATGAAGATAGACACCCGCGCCGAACAGTCCCAGCGCATTTCCGATTAGCGAACAGAGCATGCAGGCGGCGACAATCCACCAGCCGTAGAAGATGCGCATTGAGTGATCCAGGGAGATCGGCAGGGTCGCCCCAAGGCTACCACGAAGGCAACAATCGACGCTTCGACCGTCGCCGAAGTTTGAGATATCAAGCGGGCCTGATCGAAGCTGGAAGACCGCGCGTACCGTCAAGCGCTCTTGTTCGCGTCCGTCCTTGAAAATTTACGACCGACCAGAACCTGAGCACCGTCGGCTTCGATCCACTCGTCGTGCAATTCGCCTTCAGCAACCGAAAAGACGTCTCCCGCACGGTAGGCCACGGGTTCAGCCGTTTGCCTGACGACGAACGTCCCTGAAATGACCAGACCGCGTACCTCGAAAAGATGCCGGTGCCGCCCCTTGCCGGGACGAGGATCGAGCGCTTGACGCTCGATCTCATGGAAGCCATCCGCCTTCAGCTGCGCTTCGAACTCATTCTCGTTCATGCCACTCTCCCGTTCAACGAGTGCCCTCAACCGAAATGGCGACACCCCGTCCCATACTCGACGGGTGCGCGAAGATCGCTCATCTCGCCCGTGTCAGCGCCAGCCACACCCCGCCGCCGATCATGAAGCCGCCGGAAACGCGTGACAGCAGCCGGGTGCGGCGGGCGGAGAAGATCGAGCGGGCGCGGCCGGACAACAGCGCGTACATCGCATCGGTCATGCCGGCGATCGCCATGAAGGTGATGCCGAGCAGCGTGACCTGCGAGACGTGATCGCGGTTCATGTCCATGAATTGCGGGATGAAGGCGCCGAAGAACACCAGCACTTTCGGGTTCGACAGCAGCACCAGAAAGCCTTGCAGGAAAAATCCGCCGCGCGGCGGCGGGGGCGGCTCGCAGGCGCTGACGCCTTCGACAGGAAAGCGGATCAGCTTGTAACCCAGCCAGACCAGATAGGCGGCGCCGGCAAAGCGCACCCAATCGAACCAGTAGCCCAAAGTCGCCATCAGCGAAGTCAGGCCGATTGCGACGATGCCGATCACCACGGCGAGACCGAGCTGCGCGCCGGCGATGTTGATCAGCGCCGCGCGCGTGCCGTGGCGCAGGCCGTTGGCGATCACCAAGGTCACCATCGGCCCCGGCAGCAGCGCCAGCGCGATGCAGGCGGCGACAAAGGCGAGATAGACTTGAAAGGACATGGCAGAACTCGCAAAACACGTCATGACATTATGCACGCGATGACTGAACTTGGAAGGTTTAGGTTCGCGCGGCTCATCCTTCGAGACGCGGCCAAGAGGCCGCTCCTCAGGATGAGGTGTTCCTTGTAGCACTTCTGGCAACTCGGGGCGCTCAAACATCACGCAGCCTCATGGCGAGGAGGCCCACGTGCGCCGTCTCGAACCATGAATGTTCCGGAACGGCCTAACCGCCAGCCAGCGACGCCACCATCCAGTGTTGCATCGCGTCCGAATTCAAAAACCTCCGCGCGACGCGTTCCACATTGTCGGGCGTTCCCTCGCCCTGCGCGACCGCGACCATCAGATCGCAACGCCGCGACAGCGCGAACCCGACCGCGGCGTGGTTGGAGCCGTCGGTCATTTTCAGATCATAGCGACGGGAACGGCCGGTCATGTCGGCAACGCGGACCACTTCTCCGGTTGCCACCGGATCGAAGCGCTGGCTCATCAGATCGAGATCGGCGACGCGGTCGACTTCGTCGTCATCGGCAACGCCGGTGTCGCAATTGCAGAAGCCGATCTTCGGCCGCACATAAAGTTCGACCGCCTCACCACAGGTTGCCGTATCGCAACGGAAGGCGCGGCCCGAGGGCCAGCCATCGCGCGGAAACGGCCACGCGATCTCGCGCCAATGTTCGTCACCCGGGACTCGCGGCATAAGAAACTCCGGCGCGGGCATGCAACGCTGCCGCGGCGACGCCGCACAGCGTCCCGGCCGCGACCACCAATGCGATCAGGCGCCCGCGCACGGGATCACCGCGACGGCAGGCCGGCGGCGGCGCGCGCCGCTCCGGTCAATTCCAGGATATGCATCCCGGTATTGGCGCGATCGACGATGTAGATGTAGCCACGGTCGTCGGTTTCGACATTGTTGGTCTGGATCGCGACCTTGCAGCGCTGCTCGCCCTCGACGGGAACGCAGCGCTTGTCGGTCGCCGCGGTGATCGACGGAATGAAATAGCCGACCTCCTTGGGGTGATAGGGATCGCGGATATCGAGCGCGCGAACGCCGGCGTTGAAGAAGGCAATGAAGGCCGTCTTCTTGTAATAGACCGGCGCCATGCTTTCGTTCGACGAGTGCGAGCCGAACCGCCCGCCGCGCTCGCAGAAGTGACCGCTGGCTTCCGGCACGGTCCAACTCGAAATCATCATCGGCCGGGTCTCGGTGGTGACGTCGGCGAACCACACCATCTGCCGCGGCTCGCCGCATTCATTGAGGATCGCTTCGTCGACCAGCATGACGATGTCGCGGGTCCGGCCGTCCTTGTCCTTGGCGAATTCGGCGATCGGCATGTCCAGCATCGGGAAGGTGGTGTGAGCGCCATTGAAGGCCGACATCGGCATCCGCGAAATCTCGGGGTAACGCAGATTTTCCGCGGTCGGCTCCTTCGGCCCGTTGAGCAGCTTGTCGCGATCGACGATCTGCATGATGCCGCCCTTGTCGGTGCCGTAGCCGAAAAAGATCCGGTTGCCCTGCGGACCGGTCGAAATCATGCCGTGCAGTTCGGTCGGCACCGCCCCGGTCGAGCCTGGCTCCTGGCCCGGCAGACCGAAATCACGTATTTTGACCGGGTGCGCGGGATCGCTGAGGTCGTAGATCTGGCTCATCCGCCGGGTGCGCCAGTCCGGCGCGCCCGACACCAGGTAGGCAATGCCGGTGTCGCATTCCCAGAAATTCTTGTGGGTGTCCTTGAGGTTTTCACCGATCTTGGTGACGAGCACCGGGTTGGCCGGATCGGCGACATTCCAGATCTCGTGGCCGAGACTGCCGACCGCGCGCAGCATGTAAACCGCATTGGGATCGCCCTTGGGCAGGCTCTTGCCGTCGCAAATCCGCACCATCTGCGCGCCGCCGCCTTCGTATTTTCCTTCCTGGCCTGGAATGTGATGCAGGTATTTCGGATGCGCGGGATCGGTGACGTCGACGACCGAGGTGCCGTTCGGCTCAGCCTTGCCCGTCATCGGGTTGACCGGATCGGGAATCTCGTCGGTGCCGCCGTGATGACCGATATAGGCGATCCACCGGTCGCCCTGGTGATGGATGGTTGGCTGGTAGGCGCTGCGGGCCTGCAGATCGCTATAGCCGACCAGCTTCATGTTGGAGGCTTCGGCCGGCGCCCCGATCACCTGTTGCTGGGCGTGGGCGGCGATGCAACCCATAGCGAACATGCACGACGTGTACGCAACCAATAAGACCCGGCTTTTCATTCTCTTCCACCCCAGACTGTTCAAGGCCAATTCTGCGTTGGCTGTATCAGACGATAGCATGCCGAACGAGTTTGCAAACACACGCTCTTGACATGCAACCATTTGGTTGCCTATTATTCACCGTAAGGATGTTGCCGATGGATGAAGTCTTCAAGGCGCTGGCCGACGCATCACGGCGGTCGCTGCTGGATCGGCTTCACGCCCATAACGGCCAGACGCTGAACGAACTCTGCGACGGCCTCGCGATGACCCGGCAGGCCGTCACCAAGCACCTTGCGATCCTCGAGGCCGCCAACCTCGTCACCACCTTCAGGCAGGGTCGCGAAAAGCTGCACTATCTCAACCCGGTGCCGATCCATCAGATCGGCGAGCGCTGGATCAGAAAATTCGAGCGCGGCAAGCTCACCGCGCTCAGCGAGTTGAAACGTCAACTGGAGAAGCGCGATGAGTAAGCCCGAATTCCTCTACGTCACGTATATCGAGACCACGCCGGAGAAATTGTGGGAGGCGCTGACCGATGGCGCCTTCACCGAGCGCTACTGGTTCGGCGTCCATCTCAGGTCGGACTGGAACATCGGCTCGGCGTTCGAAATGGTGCGGACCGACGGCAGCGTCTCGGATGCGGGCAAAGTGGTCGAATACGATCCGCCGCGCCGGCTGGCCTACACGTTCGTCAATCTGTCGGACACGTATAAAGGCGAACCTGCCGGCGCTGGCGACATTCGTGATCGAGCGCTTTGGCAAACTGGTCAGGCTGACCGTGACGCAGGAGGGCTTTGCCGAAGGCGGCAAGTTCCTGGATGGCGTTACCCGGGGATGGCCGGCGATCCTGTCCGGCCTGAAGAGCCTGCTGGAAACCGGAAAGCCGCTCGATGTCCCCTATGAAGCGATGAAATCGTAGAGTGAGGGCGTGATGAACCTCGACAATTTCAAGCCGACCACGGTCTACACCATTTACATCGCCGCCACTCCCGTCCAGGTGTGGCAGGCGCTGACGTCAGCCGAATTCAGCCGGCAATATTTCTTCGGCAACGCGGTCGAGGTCGAGTTGAAAGTCGGCGGCGCATTCGTCGTCCGCGCCCCCGACGGTTCGCTGCATATCGGCGGCGAAGTGTTCGAATGCGATCCGCCGCGCAAGCTCACGGTCACGTTCAATGTCAATTGGCCGGCCTTGATCGAAAAACTAGGGCCGACCCTGGTAAGCTACGAGATCGAACCGTCAGGTGAAGCGGTGCGGCTGACGATGACGGAGTCGCACGACCGCCCGATCGACGACGATATCCTCTCCGGTGGCCGCCAGGGCTGGCCCGCGATTCTGTCGAGCTTGAAGAGTTTGCTGGAGACCGGCAAGCCGCTCGCGGTGAAAATGGCGCCGCCGCAGCGAATGCTGGAAGCGCTGAAGAAGTTGGGAATCGGGACGCCGTAGCATTGTCGCAAGCACTGCTTGTCCCGGGCGCGGCGCAGCACGAAGTGCTGCTCCGCAGAACCGGGACCCAACCGCGCGCCCTGCGCCCTGAACATGGGCCCCGGATCAGCAGCGCATCGCCCCGCAAAAGAGCGGCGCCATAGCGCGTCGAAGACGCGCGTAAACGCGCGAATGGCAGCATGCGGGGCACGCGTTGCCCTATCCCAGCGCCCTCAGCTCTCTTCGCAGCACCTTGCCGGTGGCGGTCAGCGGCAGCGATTCCGCGAATTGCACGAAGCGCGGATATTCGTGGGCGGCGAGTTGCACCTTCACGAAATCCTGGATCTCGCGCGCCAGCGCATCATCAGGCGCAAAACCCGGCCGCAGCACGATCCAGGCCTTGATCAATTCGGTGCGGATCGGATCGGGGATGCCGACCACCGCCGACATCGCCACCGCCGGGTGCTTCATCAGCGTGTGCTCGATCTCGGATGGCCCGACGCGATAGCCCGCCGTGGTGATGACGTCGTCCTCGCGGCTGACATACCAGAAATAGCCGTCCTCATCCTGGATGCCGAGATCGCCGGTGAGCCAGAATCCGCCGGCATATTTCTTCGCGGTCGCTTCCGGATTGCGCCAGTATTCCAGCATGGTGCACGGATTGGGCTGGCGCACGCCGATGATGCCGCGTTCGCCACGCGGTAACTCCTCGCCGCGCTCGTTGACGATGCGGACGTCGAAACCGGGTGTCGCCTTGCCCATCGAGCCAGGGCGGATCGGAAACAATTTTGCGTTGCTGCCGATCACCAGATTGCATTCGGTCTGACCGAACACTTCGTGGGCATCGACGCCGAACGTGGCGCGCACCCATTCCATCAATTCACCGCCGAGCAATTCGCCGCCGCTGAAGATGCTGCGCAGCCGCACGCCGGGATGTTTGACATCGGCCTGCCGCATCAGCTTCAGCGCGGTCGGCGGCAGGAACACGTTGCGCACGCCATGATCGGCCATCAACTGCATCGCCGCCGGCGGCTCGAACTTTCGCGCCCGGCCGCCGACTACAGGCACGCCGTGATACCAGGCGCCGAGCAGCGCGTTGAACAGGCCGCCGATCCAGGCCCAGTCCGCAGGCGTCCACATCAGGTCGCCGGGTTGCGGCAGGAAGTCGTGGCACATCTCGACATTGGGCAGATGACCGAGCAGCACGCGATGGGCGTGCAGGGCGCCCTTTGGATTGCCCGTGGTCCCCGACGTGTAGATGATGATAGCGGGATCGTCGGCCGAGGTATCGACGGTGGTGAAATCCGCGGAGGCGGCGTTCAGCACGGACCAGAACGACGTGGTGCCCGCCGGCGCCTGATCGCCGATCAAATAGACCTGGCGCAGTTCCGGCAGCCGGTCGCGGATTTTTGCGATTTTCTCCCAGCCGACGGCGTCGGTTACGATGGCCCTGGCGCCGGAATTCGACAGGCGGAATTCCAGCGCGTCCTCACCGAACAGCGCGAACAGCGGGATCGAGATCAGGCCGGAACGAAATGCCGCCATATGCGCGACCGGCAATTCCAGCGATTGCGTCAGGAACACCGCGACGCGATCACCGCGCACAAGGCCGTCCGCCTGCAGCACGTTGGCGAAACGTCGCGAATATTCGCTGAGCTGGTCGAAGGTGGTGCGCGTCGCACCGCCGTCTTCGTCGAGATAGATCAGCGCCAGCCGGCCGGAGCTATCGGCATGGCGGTCGCAGCACGCGGTCGCGATGTTGAAGCGCGCGGGGATATCCCAGCGGAAATTGCGATAGAGCTCGTCGTAGGTGGGTACGGGGGTGAGCATGGGTCGCCCTCAACTAGTTCGTCGTCCCAGCACGAGCACTGCGTGTCCCGGACGCGGTGCAGCACGTAGTGCTGCTCCGCAGAGCCGGGATCCATACAGCACCCGTGGCCTGGGCCCCGGATCAGCAGCGCACCACGCCGCGAAGAGCGACGCGCTGCGCCGCATCCGGGGCACGAGCGCCATCTAAGTCAGCGCCGCCTTCACCATGCCGCTGGCCTTGCCGAAATCCATCTGGCCGGTGTACTTGCCCTTCAGTTCGGCGATCACCTTGCCCATGTCCTTCATGCCGGCGGCGCCGGTCGCCGCGATCGCGGCCGAGATCGCGGCCTTGACGTCGTCTTCCGACATCTGCTTCGGCAGATAGGCCGAGATGATCGCGATCTCCTGGCGCTCCTGGTCGGCGAGTTCGGCGCGGCCACCCTTGTCGTAGAGCTCGACCGATTCCTGGCGCTGCTTGATCATTTTCTGGAACACGGCGAGCAAATCGCCATCGCCGAGCGGCGGCTTGCCTTCGCCGCGCGCGGCGATGTCGGCGTTCTTGATGGTCGAATTGACCATCCGCAGGGTCGAGAGCTTGCGCTCGTCCTTGGCCCGCATCGCGTCCTTGACCGCATTGTTGATGTCGTCGCGCAGCATTGCTTTATCCCTTTTGCGGCCCGGATGACCGTTCCAGCCGCTCCAATCCCCTGATCTAGGTGGTTCGCGGCGGTGAGACAACCGAGTTCCGAAGGCATTCGGCGGCGTCTGGCGGCCAAATCGGCCGATTTGGCATGTGAATCGGCGGCTTTCGGCTTTGACGCCCGCCAGCGCGGCGACTATGTAATGCGTTCATGACAGAACCTGAAAATAACGCAGCCTGGCCGGACCACAAACCGACCGCGCTCCTCGTGCTTGCCGACGGCACCGTGCTGGAAGGCTTCGGCCTCGGCGCGGAGGGCTCAGCGGTCGGCGAAGTCTGCTTCAACACCGCGATGACCGGATACGAGGAAATCCTGACCGATCCGTCCTATGCGGGGCAGCTCATTACCTTCACGTTCCCGCACATCGGCAATGTCGGCACCAATGACGAGGATATCGAGACGGTGAACATGGCCGCGACGCCGGGCGCGCGCGGCGTGATCCTGCGCTCGGCGATCACCGATCCCTCGAACTACCGCGCCACCAAGCATCTCGACCAGTGGCTGAAGGCGCGCGGCATCATCGGGCTGTCCGGCATCGACACACGGGCGCTGACCGCGCTGATCCGCGGCAAGGGCATGCCCAATGCCGTGATCGCCCACAGCAGGACCGGCGAGTTCGACCTGCATGCGCTGAAGGAAGAAGCCCGCGAATGGCCCGGCCTCGAGGGTATGGACCTGGTGCCGATGGTCACCTCGGCTCAGCGCTTCACCTGGGATGAAACGCCATGGGCGTGGGAAAAGGGCTTTGGCCGCCAGACCGAGCCTGAGTTCAACGTCGTCGCAATCGACTACGGCATCAAGCGCAACATCCTGCGGCTGCTCGCCGGCGAGGGCTGCAAAGTCACCGTGGTGCCGGCCACCACTTCGGCCGACGATATCCTGGCGATGAAGCCGGACGGCGTGTTTCTGTCCAACGGCCCCGGCGATCCGGCCGAGACCGGAAAATACGCGGTGCCCGTGATCCAGCAGGTGATCTCGTCGGGCACGCCGACCTTCGGGATCTGCCTCGGTCACCAGATGCTCGGCCTCGCGGTCGGCGCCAAGACCATGAAGATGCATCAGGGCCATCACGGCGCCAATCATCCGGTCAAGGACGAGACCACCGGCAAGGTCGAGATCACCTCGATGAACCACGGTTTCGCGGTCGATCAGGCGACCCTCCCGAAGGGCGCGACGCAGACCCACATCTCGCTGTTCGACGGCTCCAATTGCGGCATCCAGCTCGAAGGCAAGCCGGTATTTTCCGTGCAGTACCACCCCGAGGCTTCGCCGGGGCCGCGCGACTCGCACTACCTGTTCAAGCGGTTCGCCGATCTGATGCGGGCCAAGAAGCGGGCCTGAACCGTCATTGCGAGCGAAGCGACGAAGCAATCCGGGGGCTCCGGTGTCTGCGGCCCCTGGATTGCTTCGTCGCTTCGCTTCTCGCAATGACGCTGGGGGGCCCCTGCCAGCAACGGGCTAGCGCAATCATCTCCTGCTTAGTATGATGTCCATCATCATACTTCGCAGGAACTTTTGCCATGTCCGACACCGCCCCCAAGTCCGAATACGGCGTCACGCCGACCGACGTGATGGCTTCGATGGCCGGCATCGATTTCGTGCGCGCGATGTTTTCCGGCAAGCTGCCCGCGCCGCCGATCATGCAGAATGTCGAGCCGTTCGATCACAGCGTCGAACCCGGCGTGGTGTCGTTTTCCAGCATCCCCGGCTTCCGCCATTACAACCCGATCGGCTCGGTGCATGGCGGCTATGCCGCGACCCTGCTGGATTCGGCAATGGGCCTGGCGACGCATTCGATGCTGCCCAAGGGCAGCGGCTATACCACGCTGGAATTCAAGATCAGCTTCATCCGCGGCATGAGCAAGGATACCGGAACGGTGCGCACCGAGGGCCGCACGCTCAATGTCGGCCGCCGCGCCGCCACCGCAGAGGCGCGCATCACCGACAGCAAGGGCCGGCTGCTGGCGCACGCCACCACCACCTGCCTGGTGTTCGAAATTCCCGTCGCCTGATCAGCCGCGCACATACCGCCTGACAGTTCTGCACGATCGCGCGGGACGCGTGATCGTGGACGGTGTAGGGTCACCCCATAAGCCTGACAACGAGGCACAGTGAAAAATGGGAAACGCCCGATGACTCGACCCCGACATGACCATTCGCGATGTGCGCGTGACGATGCTGCGCATGCCCTGGGCCGACGATCCCTGGCTGAAAGGCCATGCGCTCGGCGAACCAGCGCGACATCCTGATCTGCGAGGTCGAGACCGTCGGGCGGCATCACCGGCATGGGCTATCTGTTTGCTGTTTCGCCCGGGCATGAAATCGATCGCGGCCTGTCTCGACGAATGCATCATCCCGCGCGTCAAGGGCAAGGACGCGACCGCGATCGAGGCGATCTGGCGCGATCTGTGGACCGCGACCATGACCTATGGCCGCGGCGGCATCGCCGCGATGGCGATGTCGGCGCTCGACATCGCGCTGTGGGACGCGGTCGGCAAGCGCGCCGGGCCTGCCGCTGCATCGGCTGTGGGGCCATTACCGCTCGGAGATTCCGATTTACGGCTCCGGCTGTTTTCGCGGCGCCGGCGGCGACGGCATGATCGAGAAGGCGCTGCATTTCGTGAAGCAGGGCTACAAGGCGATCAAGATGCAGGTCGCCCATGTCGCGACCCCGGCACAGGATCTCGACAATGTCCGGCGGATGCGCGAGGCGGTCGGGCCCGACATCGACATCATGATCGACGTCAATATGGGCTGGAGCGCCGATGTCGCGATCGAGATGGGCCGCAAATTCGAGAAGTACGACATCTACTGGCTCGAGGAGCCGGTGCCGGCCGACGATTTCGCCGGCTACGCCCGGATCGCGGCCGCGCTCGACATGCGCGTGGTCGGCGGCGAGACCCACTTCACCCGCTACGATCTGCGGCCGTTCTTCCTCAATCCGTGCCTGCCGATCCTGCAGCCCGATCCGATGCGCGGCGGCATGACCGATCTGCGCAAGATCGCGACGCTGGCCGACACCTTCGGCATCACGATCGCGCCGCATCTGTTTCCCGAACTGAACGTGCACCTGCTGGCATCGATCCCGAACGGGATCTGGTGCGAGAACATGGGGCTGATCGACGATCTCTGGGTCGACCCGCCCGCGATCAAAAACGGCATGATCACGGCGCCGGAACGGCCCGGGCACGGATTGAAGTTCAAGGAAGAGGTGATGAAGTTTCGAATCTAAGGAACGTTCGCGTTCGAAAATCGTAGGGTGGGCAAAGGCGCATTTGCCCACCCTAGCGAGTCGGTCATGTCCGTCGTCAAATCAAATGTCGAACCATTGGCCGTCGTCTTCGCCGACGATGGTCTGGTGCCCAACAACCCGATGCCGTTTCTGGTCTACCGGAACGCCATTGCGCTCGACAACGATCATCCGGAACAGACCATCGAAGGCCTGTTCGGCGCCAATGGCTGGGGCGACATGTGGCGCAACGGCGTCTTTGACTTTTTGCACTATCACGCCACGGTGCACGAGGCGCTCGGTGTCGCGCGTGGGCATGCGCGGGTGCGCTTCGGCGGCGATCGCGGCCAGGAGTTCGAGATCGGCGCCGGTGACGTTGCGATCCTGCCCGCCGGCACCGGCCATCAATGCATTTCGGCCAGTGGCGATTTTTGCGTGGTCGGCGCCTATCCGCCCGGCGCGAAGATGCACGTCACCCGGCCGACGCCAGAGAATTATCAGAAGGCGCTGCAGACGATTCCGGAAGTGAAGCTTCCGCACAGCGATCCCGTGCTGGGCGAGCATGGCCCGATGATGAGGTTGTGGAAGAAGTAGTTTTGGTCATTGCGAGCGAAGCGAAGCAACCCAGGAGCCACACATGCGGCCCTGGATTGCTTCGTCGCTTCGCTCCTCGCAATGACGAATAAACCTTTTCAGCTTACGCCTCGTTGCCGCCTTCCTGGCGGCTGGCTTCGAACAGGAACCAGGTGCGGCGTTCGGTTTCGTCGATGAAAGTTTCCAGCAGCCCGGCGGTGCCGGAATCGCCGTGTTCGTCGGTCAGCTCATGGGCTTTGCGCATCGCGGCGGCCATGTGCTTGTTGTCTTCCATCAACTCGCGCAGCATCTCACGCGGCGGGACGTAGTCCTCGTTGTTGTCCTTGATGGTCTGATGCTTGCCGATGTCGCCGATCGAACGCAGCGTGGTGCCGCCGAGCTTGCGAACCCGCTCCGCCAGCTGGTCGGTGGTGGCGAAGATCGCGTCCGACTGCTCGTCGAGCATGATGTGGTAATCGTGAAAATGCCGACCGCTGACGTGCCAGTGGAAGTTTTTGGTCTTCACATACAGCGCGAAGGCATCGGCCAACAGCACGTTGAGCGACGCCGAGATCTTTTCGACCGCGGCCTTCGGCAGATCGGTCGGCGTATCGAGTTCGGGGGCGGTTTTGTCAGTCTTGGCTTTGCTCACGATGAACCTTCCTGTTAGTTACCCGGAAACTTGGCAGTGATAGTTGGGCGGCGATGGACATGGCGCGCCGGACCAATTAACGCATCATATACCTGTCGGTTCCGTGACAGGAACTTCGTTTTTGCCGGACAGATCAACGATGGACGACTGGATCGATTATTACGATTCCACGCACACGATTTATGCCAGCAAACTGCATCGCGACCTGCATTTTGAGCTGATCGCGCGGGATATCATCGGTTACATCACGGCGCCGGACGCCGTCGTGCTGGACTATGCCTGCGGCGAAGCCCTGTCGGCCGCCAAGGTCGCGGATGCCTGCGGCAAACTCTATCTGGCCGAGCCCGCACCCGGCGTGCGCGGCCGGCTGATCGCGCGGTTCGCGCCCAACACCAAGATCAGGGTGCGATCGCTGGATGACCTGCGCAAGATGACCGAGGCCTCGGTCGATCTCGCGGTGATGAACTCGGTCGCCCAATACATGACGCCGGCCGAACTGGATTCCGCCTTCGCGATCATCGCCCGGCTGCTGAAGCCGACCGGCCGGCTGGTGCTCGGCGATGTGCTGCGCCCCGAGGTCGGCATGCCCAGGGACGTGCTGGCATTGTTGAGCTTTGCTTCGGCCAACGGCTTCCTGAGGGACGCGCTGATCGGACTGGTCTCGACCGCGCTGTCGGACTACCGGGAGCTTCGCACCAAGGTCGGCCTGCAGCGCTACAGCGAGGCCGAGATGGTGAAGAAACTCGCGGTCGGCGGATTTTCGGCAACCCGGGCGCACGTCAATATCGGCCACAATCCCTGGCGCATGACATTTGTCGCCCGCCCCGCTTTCTGAGGATGCTGCGTTCAGGAAATGGCCCGGCGGGTTAGGGTTAAAAAAAGCTAGAGATAGCTAGGCGCGCAACAATGAGAAATGATGTCATCGGCCCGGTGGCGGAACCTGTCCACGCGGGAGCGAGGCATCGCTCTTTATCCTGGTTCAAATCCAGGCCGGGCCTCCACGCTTCGCCCTGACGGGCTACGCGTGGCGCAGCCAGACATAGCCCGTCAGGGCGAAGCGTGTCCGGCGTAGCTTGGAGCAGACGCGAAAGTCTGGACCGGCCCATACCGTCGCTTGCGGGGCCAAATCCCTGAATTTCCTCGTTGATAGCCTGTTTTGGGGGTTACGCGGCCGCGAAATCTGGTCTAAAGACCAGCGCTGTGCGAGGGGATGACCCGGCGCTTTGGCTTAGGGACGCGCGGCATGCGCGCCCTTTTTTTGTGCCCAATTTCCAACCGTTGAGACTTGATGCCCAAAAGAACCGACATCTCGACCATCCTGATCATCGGCGCCGGCCCCATCGTGATCGGCCAGGCCTGCGAATTCGACTATTCGGGCACCCAGGCCGTCAAGACGCTGAAGGAGGAGGGCTATCGGATCGTGCTGGTCAATTCCAACCCGGCCACGATCATGACCGACCCGGAATTGGCCGACGCAACCTATATCGAGCCGATCACGCCCGAGATCGTCGCCAAGATCATCGAGAAGGAACGCCACGTCATTCCCGGCGGCTTTGCGCTGCTGCCGACCATGGGCGGCCAGACCGCGCTGAACTGCGCGCTGTCGCTGCGCAAGCAGGGCACCCTGAAACAATTCGACGTCGAGATGATCGGCGCCACCGCCGACGCCATCGACAAGGCCGAGGATCGCGGCCGTTTCCGCGAGGCCATGACCAAGATCGGGCTGGAAACGCCGCGCTCGATCCAGACCAAGAGCCTGCCCGACGCGCTGCGCGCGCTCGACGATATCGGCCTGCCCGCGATCATCCGGCCCTCCTTCACCATGGGCGGCACCGGCGGCGGCATTGCCTACACCAAGGCCGAATTCATCGAGATCGTCGAACGCGGCATCGACGCCTCCCCCACCGACGAAGTCCTGATCGAGGAAAGCGTGCTCGGCTGGAAAGAGTTCGAGATGGAGGTGGTGCGCGACAAGAAAGATAATTGCATCATCATCTGCTCGATCGAGAACCTCGATCCGATGGGCGTGCATACCGGCGACTCCATCACCGTGGCGCCGGCGCTGACGCTGACCGACAAGGAATACCAGATCATGCGCGACGCCTCGCTGGCGGTGCTGCGCGAGATCGGCGTCGAGACCGGCGGCTCCAACGTGCAGTTCGGCGTCAATCCGGCTGACGGCCGCATGGTCGTGATCGAGATGAACCCGCGGGTGTCGCGCTCCTCGGCGCTGGCCTCGAAAGCCACTGGCTTCCCGATCGCCAAGGTCGCGGCCAAACTGGCCGTCGGCTACACGCTGGATGAGATCGCCAACGACATCACCGGCGGCGCCACACCGGCCTCGTTCGAGCCGACCATCGATTACGTGGTGACCAAGATCCCGCGCTTTGCGTTCGAGAAATTTCCCGGCGCATCCCACACGCTGACCACCTCGATGAAGTCGGTCGGCGAAGTGATGGCGATCGGCCGTACCTTTCAGGAGAGCCTGCAAAAGGCGTTGCGCGGGCTGGAGACCGGCCTGACCGGACTCGACGAGATCGAAATCGAGGGCCTCGGCCGCGGCGACGACAAGAACGCGATCCGCGCCGCCCTGGGTACGCCGACCCCGAACCGGATCCTGCAAGTGGCGCAGGCGATGCGGCTCGGCTGGTCCGACGAGGAGATCTTCACTTCCTGCAAGATCGATCCGTGGTTCCTGGCGGAAATGCGCGGCATCGTCGAGATGGAAGCGAAAGTCAGAACGAACGGCCTGCCCGGCAATGCGTTTGCGATGCGCGGCCTGAAGGCGATGGGATTTTCCGACGCCCGGCTCGCGGTGCTCGGACACACCAATGAGGCCGAGGTCAAGACCAAGCGTCACGCGCTCGGCGTCCGCCCGGTGTTCAAGCGCATCGATACCTGCGCGGCGGAATTCGCCTCCCCCACCGCCTACATGTATTCGACCTACGAAGCGCCGTTCGCCGGCCGGATGGCGGACGAAAGCGCGCCCTCGGACAAGAACAAGGTCATCATCCTCGGCGGCGGTCCGAACCGGATCGGCCAGGGCATCGAGTTCGACTATTGCTGCTGCCACGCCTGCTTCGCGCTGCACGACGCCGGCTTTGAGACCATCATGATCAACTGCAATCCGGAAACGGTGTCGACCGACTACGACACCGCGGACCGGTTGTATTTCGAGCCGCTGACGGCTGAGGACGTGCTGGAAATCATCGCCACCGAAAAGCAGAACGGCACGCTGCATGGCGTGATCGTGCAGTTCGGCGGCCAGACCCCGCTGAAACTGGCGCATGCGCTGGAAGAAGCCGATGTCCCGATCCTCGGCACCTCGCCCGACGCGATCGACCTGGCCGAAGACCGCGACCGCTTCAAGCGCGTGCTCGACAAGCTGCGCCTGAAGCAGCCGAAGAATGGCATCGCCTATTCGGTCGAGCAGGCGCGGCTGGTGGCGGCCGATCTCGGCCTGCCGCTGGTGGTGCGTCCGTCCTATGTGCTCGGCGGCCGCGCGATGCAGATCATCCGCGAGGAAAACCAGCTCGGCGATTATCTGCTCGGCACCCTGCCTGAGCTGGTGCCCGGCGACGTCAAGGCGCGCTATCCGAACGACAAGACCGGGCAGATCAACACCGTGCTCGGCACCAATCCGCTGCTGTTCGATCGCTATCTGTCCGATGCCACCGAGATCGACGTCGACTGCCTGTCCGACGGCAAGGACACCTTCGTGGTCGGCATCATGGAGCACATCGAGGAAGCCGGCATTCACTCCGGCGATTCCGCCTGCTCACTGCCGCCACATTCCCTCGATAGCAAGATGATCACCGAGCTCGAGCGGCAAACCCGCGAACTCGCGCTCGGCCTCGACGTGGTCGGATTGATGAACGTGCAATACGCCATCAAGGACGGCGATATCTACGTGCTCGAGGTCAATCCGCGCGCGTCGCGCACCGTGCCGTTCGTGGCCAAGGTGATGGGCATGCCGGTGGCCAAGATCGCCGCCCGGATCATGGCCGGCGAGAAGCTCGCCGACTTCAAATTGAAGAAGCGCCAGCTTGGCCATGTCGGCGTCAAGGAATTGGTGTTTCCGTTCGCCCGCTTCCCCGGGGTCGATACCGTACTCGGCCCGGAGATGCGCTCGACCGGCGAGGTGATGGGCATCGACCGCTCGTTCGAGGTCGCCTTTGCCAAAAGCCAGCTTGGCGGCGGCACCCGCGTGCCGCGCAAGGGCACGGTGTTCGTGTCGGTGCGCGAGATCGACAAGACCCGGATCGTCGACGCGGTGCGGCTGTTGCACTCGCTCGGCTTCAAGGTGCTGGCGACGTCCGGAACGCAGCGCTTCCTGACCGACAACGGCGTTCCTACCGAGAAGGTGAACAAGGTGCTGGAGGGGCGGCCGCATATCGTCGACGCCATCATGAACGGCGATATCCAGCTGGTGTTCAATACCACGGAGGGGCCGCAGGCGCTGGCCGACAGTCGTTCATTACGGCGCGCTGCCCTCTTGCATAAAGTGCCATATTACACCACTCTTTCGGGTGCCGTGGCGGCCGCCCAAGGCATCCGCGCCTATCTGGGCGGGGATCTTGAGGTCCGCACCCTGCAGAGTTATTTTTCCGAAAGCTAATCGTTGGCCGGTTTGGCGTCCGGCAATTGATCGGCAGTCAAGCCGCCGTGACTGGAACTTGCCACCCGTGAGGGTGTTGCGTTTCGGCATTCGTGCGTGCCGCGAAGCGGTCCGCATCAGGTTACAAGGATAGATGAGATGATGGAAAAGGTCCCGATGACCGCCGGCGGTTATGCCGCCCTCGAGGTTGAGTTGAAGAAGCGCCAATCGGAGGATCGTCCGCGCATCATCGAGCATATCGCCGAAGCGCGCTCGCATGGCGACCTGTCGGAAAACGCGGAGTATCACGCCGCGAAGGAAGAGCAGTCGCACAATGAGGGCCGCATCGCGGAGCTCGAGGACAAGCTCGCGCGCGCCGACATCATCGACATCTCGAAACTGTCCGGCGATACCGTCAAGTTCGGCGCCACCGTCACCCTGGT
This sequence comes from uncultured Alphaproteobacteria bacterium, assembly GCA_963845435.1. Taxonomy (GTDB): domain Bacteria; phylum Pseudomonadota; class Alphaproteobacteria; order Rhizobiales; family Xanthobacteraceae; genus Bradyrhizobium. The sequence goes on along the minus strand of CAWJSD010000004.1, from coordinate 98,743 downwards.
CGACGAGGACACCGAAAAGAAGATGGTGTGGCAGATCGTCGGCGAGCCCGAGGCCGACGCCAAGAAGGGCCGCATTTCCATTACCTCGCCGCTGGCGCGCGCGCTGATCGGCAAGACCAAGGGCGCCACGGTGGAAGTGGTCGCGCCGGGCGGCGCCAAAGCCTACGAGATCACCAAGGTCGAGTGGCGCTAGAATTGTTTTAAACAGCGTCTTAGTTCGGGAACGCAAAGGCCGGGGCATCCCCGGCCTTTTTCTTTGTCCGCTGCGGCGGTGCTCCGATCCCGCCTCGGCATCCATGGCGCGCCGGCAAACACTTGGCGTGCGGCGTTATTCCAATGCTGCTCTGCGAAAACCGGCGGATTTTGTTCGGCAGCGGCGCTTTCCCTGATCGCCGCGACACGATACGAATTTAGTCGATTCGAGGTTTGGGGGACTAATCATGATCGAAACTCTGGCGGCCCAGGCGCCGCGCGCGCTCAGCGTGCTGCGCATCATCATGGGACTGATGATCATCCAGCACGGCATGGCCAAGCTGATCGGCTTTCCCGCGGTTGCAAGCTTCGCCAAACTGAACCCGCTTTCGCTGATCGGCTTTGCCGGTTTCATCGAACTGATCGGCGGCGCGCTGCTGATCGTCGGTCTGTTCTCGCGGATCGCAGCCTTCATCATTTCAGGTGAAATGGCATTCGCCTATTTCATGGCGCATGCGCCCAAGAGTTTCTTTCCGCTGCTCAACGGCGGCACGCTGGCGATCATGTTCTGCTTCACCTGCCTGTTTCTGGCGACTGCGGGCCCGGGGCCGTGGAGCGCCGATGCCGCCATGAAGCGCGATTGAGGGAGACGACCATGGACACGATCAACAGCTACCTTCGCCCGCTTCGAGCCCGCGGTTCACAGCATTTTCCGGATCATTACCGGCCTGCTGCTGTTTCAATTCGGCGTCGCCAAGCTGCTGAAGTTTCCGCCGGGGACGATGTTCGACAAGGTCGAGCCGTTCTCGCTGTTCTGGATCGCCGGTTCGATCGAACTCATTCTCGGCGGCCTGCTGATCGTCGGCCTGTTCTCGCGGATCGCCGCCTTCATCCTCTGCGGCGAAATGGCGTTCGCCTATTTCATCGAGCACGCACCGCGCGGCTTTATCCCGATATTGAACAGCGGCGAGAACGCGATCATGTTCTGCTTCGCCTGCCTCTACCTCGCCTGCGCCGGCGGCGGCCCGTTCAGCCTCGATGCGATGCTGCGCGGCAAGAGCGCGTAGTCCGTCATTCCGGGGCGCGCGTCAGCGCGAACCCGGAACGACTGAGTCGATCTACCCCGCCGCCTTCATATCCAGCGGCACCGCGGCTTCGTATTTCGAATTGTGCAGCACCAGCGAGGTGCGGACGTTGCGGACGTGGGGCGCCGCGGTGAGATGCGTTACGAAATTCTGGAATGTCGCCATATCAGGCGCCACGCATTTCAGGATGAAGTCCACTTCGCCCGACAGCATCCAGCATTCCCGCACCAGCGGCTCGGCACGGACGAATTGCTCAAACGCGCGCAGGTCGGCGTCGGCCTGGCTCGACAGATGCACCGAGGCAAACACCGTGACATCGAAGCCGAGTTTTCGGGGATCCAACAGTCCGCGATAACCCTGAATGTAGCCGGCCTCCTCCAGGGTCCTTACCCGGCGCAGGCAGGGAGGCGGAGAAATCCCGACCCGTTTGGCCAGTTCCACATTGGTGATTCGGCCGTCGGCCTGGATTTCATTGAGAATTTTGAGGTCGATCTCGTCTAGGTTCTTCGACACGCGGGTTCCGGATCTGGGGGCTTGAAACAGGGTCAGCGGTATTGCTTGGCAACTCTCTTAGCGCAGCCAAGGCCACTTGCGCAATTTTATTGCGCGTGCAGTGCGCCATTTAACCCAGTTCCGGGGAAAATCCGCCGCTTTGGATTGCAATTCTTGCATAGCTCCATAGATGTCCTAGACTTGGATTTGACACTTTTGGCGCCGCTGCGAGCCCTTGCGCCAGCGCTTTCCGATCCAGTTCTGACCAATCTCCCTTAAGAAAGGGAACTACCCATGCCTGCTCCCATCCATGCCAAGGTCGTCATTATCGGTGCCGGACCGGCCGGGTACACCGCGGCGATCTACGCAGCGCGGGCGATGCTGGAGCCGACCCTGATTCAGGGCATCCAGCCGGGCGGCCAACTCACCATCACCACCGACGTCGAGAACTATCCGGGCTTCGCCGACGTGATCCAGGGCCCTTGGCTGATGGAGCAGATGGAGAAGCAGGCCGCGCATGTCGGCACCAATATCGTGATGGATCTGGTCACCAAGCTCGATTTGTCGCAGCGGCCGTTCCGGCTGACCTGCGACAGCGGCGATGTCTATCTGGCCGAAACCGTGATCCTGGCGACCGGCGCCCAGGCGCGCTGGCTCGGTCACCCCTCGGAAGAAAAGTTCAAGGGCTTTGGCGTCTCGGCCTGCGCGACCTGCGACGGCTTCTTTTATCGCGGCAAGGAAGTCGTGGTGGTCGGCGGCGGCAACACCGCGGTCGAGGAAGCATTGTTCCTGACCAATTTCGCTTCGTCGGTCACCATCGTGCATCGACGCGATCATTTCCGCGCCGAGCGAATCCTGCAGGACCGGCTGTTCAAGCACCCCAAGATCAAGGTGGTGTGGGACAGTGCGATCGACGAGATCTGCGGCACCGAAAATCCGGGCAAGGTCACCCATGTGCGGCTGAAGAACGTCAAGACCGGCGCGACCACCGAAGTCGCCGCCGACGGCGTCTTCATCGCGATCGGCCATGCGCCCGCGACCGACCTCGTTGCCGGCCAGATCAAGCTCAAACCGTCTGGCTATGTCGAGGTCGCGCCGAACTCGACCGCGACTTCGGTGCCGGGCCTGTTTGCCGCCGGCGACGTCGCCGACGAAACCTATCGGCAGGCGGTCACCGCCGCCGGACTCGGATGCATGGCAGCATTGGAAGCCGAACGCTTCCTCGCCCTCCGCGCGAGCGATCGCGCGGCGGCGGAATAATCAATGGCTCGAACACGTGACGGATTGAAAGATATGGATTGGGACAAGCTGAAGGTTTTCCACGCCGCGGCGGAAGCGGGAAGCTTCACGCATGCCGGCGAGCAGCTTGGCCTTTCGCAATCGGCGGTGTCGCGGCAGGTCAGCGCGCTGGAGCAGGAACTTTCGGTATCGCTTTTTCATCGCCATGCCCGCGGCCTGATCCTCACCGAGCAGGGCGACCTCCTGTTCCGGACCGCGCATGACGTGTTCATGCAATTGCAAGCGGCCCGCGCCAAGCTCACCGACAGCCGCGAGCGGCCGAGCGGCGACCTCAAGATCACCACGCCGCCGGCGCTCGGCATCAACTGGCTGATCCCGCGGCTCGACGAATTCACCGCGCTGTATCCGGATATCCGGATTTCACTGATCGTGACCGATGAGGACCTCGATCTGTCGATGCGCGAGGCCGACGTCGCGATCCGCACCCGCAAGCCGACCCAGCCGGACCTGATCCAGCGCAAGCTGTTCTCGATCGGCTTCCATGCCTATTGCTCGCCGGAATACATCAAGCGCTTCGGGACGCCGCGCACGCTCGACGACCTCGACTCGCACCGCATCATCATGCTCGGCGACTCTCAAGTGCCGACCCATCTGCAGAACCGGAGCTGGCTGATCGATGCCGGCCGCAACGGTTCGGGACCGCGCGAGGCTTACTTCAAGGTCAACAACATCCTGGGCCTGGTGCGCGCCTGCCAGCAGGGCCTCGGCATCGCCGCGCTGCCGGATTATCTGGTCGAAGAAAACAATCGCCTGGTGCAGTTGTTCGGCGAGTCGGACTCGATCCAGCTCGACACCTATTTCGTCTATCCGGAAGAGCTGAAAACCGTGGCGCGTGTGCAGGTGTTCCGCGATTTCGTGGTCAGCAAGGCCCAGCGCTGGCCGTCCTGATTATCACTCGATAACCCCCGCCGCCGCATGTCTGACATGCGACCTAAATGGTTGCCGCATGGCGGCCGCGGGGACCATAGTATCTCCACGCTGAGCATTCGCGTTGCGCATTTGTCCCCCTCCTCCAGTGGCGCGGGCGTTCAGTAATCCCTCTTGGAAGGTGATTGTGTCGGCCTCACGTGGCCAATACCTTAAGCCGGGCTCTTGGGCCCGGCTTTTTTTTCGCGCTGAATTTAACGCCGCCGCGCCATCCTTTGCAGCCAATGAGATACCGCATTGCAACCGTTCGCCGGTGACGCGGCGTTCGTTGACAAACCCGCCCTGCCCGACCATCATCGCGTCATGCTCACGATTTTTTGCGTTACCGTAGGCTCGAAAAACGCTCCCCTCCCGGGGACGTAAGATCGACGCGCGACTGAGCTCTCGCCACCACCGATCCCAAAACCCCGCCGTCTGGACGGGGTTTTTTGTTGTCCCGTCTCCGGCCCACGACAAGGAGATGGACTGATGACTGCCCCTGGAATGATCGGCCGCGACACCGGCCTGCGCGGCCGATTGCACGGCCTGTGGCTGCCGCTGGTGACACCGTTTCGCGACGGCCAGCTCGACGAAATTTCGTTGCGCCGATTGGTCGAGCACTATGCCGCCGGTCCGGTCGACGGGTTGATCCTCGCCGCCACTTCGGGCGAAGGCATGACCCTGGAGATGGCGGAACTGGAGCGGCTGGTCGCACTGGCGCGAGCCGCGATGGCCGGCAGCCGCGATCTGCCGATCTGTCTGGGGCTATCAGGCGCCAGCACATCGAAGATGCAGGATGCGCTGGACGAAACCGCGGCATGGCCGATCGACGGTTACCTGATCGCCAGCCCGTATTACTCGCGGCCCTCGCAGCGCGGGTTGCTGCAGCATTTCACCGCGCTGGCCGATCACGCTTCCTGGCCGATCGTGCTCTACAACATCCCGTATCGCTCGGCCGTCAACCTGACCAATGAGACGCTGCTAAAACTTGCCGAACATCCCAACATCGTCGGCATCAAGGATTGCAGCGCCGACCGCGCACAGTCGATCGATCTGCTGCGCCGGCGTCCGCAAAACTTCCGCGTTCTGACCGGCGAGGACGCGCAATATTTCGACGCGCTCTGCGACGGCGCCGATGGCGCGATCCTGCTTTCGGCGCATCTTGAAACCGATAGCTTTGCGAAAGTTCAGACCTTGCTGCGCCAGGGCAAGGCCGAGGCAGCGCACACGCTGTGGCAAAGCATCGCCGGTTTGACGACGTTGCTGTTCGAGGAGCCGAGCCCGGCGCCGGCGAAATACTGGCTGGCGCGGAGTGGATTGATCGCCAGCGCGGAAGTCCGGCTGCCGATGGTGGAAGTGGGCGCCGAACTCGCGGCGCGACTGGACGCGGAGATCGTGCGAAGGGTGCCTGAGGCCTTGCTGAGGGCGTAGCGGTAACGTTGGTCATTCCGGGGCGATGCGCAGCATCGAACCCGGAATCTCGGGATTCCGGGTCTGGTCCTTCGGACCATCCCGGAATGACGGAATGAATGCCTTCCCTTAATCCAATCTGGTCTGCGCCAGTCTCAGCGCATTGCCGATCACGCTGACCGACGACAACGCCATCGCGGCGGCGCCGACCATCGGCGACAGCAGAATGCCGAACACCGGATACAGCGCCCCGGCGGCGATCGGTACCCCGGCGGCGTTGTACAAAAACGCAAACGCCAGGTTCTGGCGGATATTGCGCATGGTCGCGACCGACAGCCGCCGGGCGCGCACCAGGCCTGCGAGGTCGCCGGTCAGCAACGTGACCCCGGCGCTTTCGATCGCGACGTCGGTGCCGCCGCCCATCGCGATGCCGACATCGGCCGCGGCCAATGCCGGCGCGTCGTTGACGCCGTCACCGACCATCGCCACGCGACGCCCCTCCTTGCGCAGCCGTTCCACCACCGCGCTCTTGCGCGCCGGCAAAACTCCGGCCTCGACCTCGTCGATCCCGAGCGTTTTCGCCACCGCGCGAGCGGTCGTGAGGTTATCGCCGGTCAGCATCACGATGCGCAGACCGTCGCCACGCAGCGCCGCTAATGCGCCTTGCGCCGAAGGCTTGATCGGATCGGCGATCGCGATCACGCCGGCGGCGCGACCGTCGATCGCGACCACGATCGCGGTGGCGCCTTGCTGCCGCGCGGTCTCGGCCGCCGCGTCGAGCGCATCGGCCGCAACTTTCAGCTCTGCCATCAGCGCGGCATTGCCGAGTGCGACGGCTTTGCCGTCGACGGTCGCGGTCGCGCCCTTGCCGGCATGCGCGACGAAATCGCTGGCGGCGCCGAGATTGAGATGGCGATCCCTGGCCGCGTTGAGGATCGCCTGCCCCAGCGGATGCTCGCTGCCGCGCTCGGCACTGGCGGCCAGCCGCAGCAATTCGTTCTCCGCGACACCATCCGCCGCAACGATCCGCACGACCTTCGGCTTGCCCTCGGTCAGCGTGCCGGTCTTGTCGATCACGAGGGTGTCGATGCGCTCCAGCCGTTCCAGCGCCTCGGCGTCGCGGATCAAAATCCCTGACCGGGCGCCGCGGCCGACGCCAACCATGATCGACATCGGCGTCGCCAGACCCAGTGCGCAGGGACATGCGATGATCAGCACCGTAACGGCGGCAACCAGCGCAAACGTAAAGCGCGGCTCCGGCCCGAACACCATCCAGGCGATGAACGCCAACAGCGCCGCCGCCAGCACGGCGGGCACGAACCAGCCCGCGACCTGATCGGCAAGCCGCTGGATCGGCGCCCGCGAGCGCTGCGCTTTCGCCACCAGGTCGACGATCCGGGACAGCATCGTGTCGCGGCCGATCTTGTCGGCACGCAGCACCAGCCCGCCATTCTGGTTGACGGTGCCGCCGATCAGGGCCGCGCCGATCGATTTGGCCGCCGGCATCGACTCGCCGGTCACCATGGATTCGTCGACGAACGAACTGCCCTCGGTGACGACTCCGTCGACCGGGATTTTCTCGCCCGGACGCACGCGCAGGAGATCGCCGACCGCGATGGTGTCGATCGCGACATCCTCGTCGCCATCGGCGCCGACCCGCCGCGCGGTTTTCGGCGCCAGGCCCAACAGCGCCCGGATCGCGCCCGACGTGCGCTCGCGCGCGCGCAGTTCCAGAACCTGGCCGAGCAATACCAAGACCGTAATGACCGCGGCAGCCTCGAAATAGACGGCGACCGCGCCATGCGCGTCGCGAAAGCCCGCCGGAAACCATTGCGGCGCCAGCGTGCCGACCACGCTGTAGAGCCAGGCCACGCCGGTGCCCATCGCGATCAGCGTGAACATGTTGAGATTGCGCGTCACGACCGAACGCCAGCCGCGCACGAAGAACGGCGCGCCGGCCCACAGCACCACCGGCGTCGCCAGCAGCAGCGAGACCCAGTTCGACCATTGCAGCGGCAGCACATGCATCAGGCCGAGATGGCGGCCCATTTCAATGACGAACACCGGAATGGTCAGCGCCAGCGCAATCCAGAACCGCCTCGTCATGTCGATCAATTCGGGATCGGGCGCGTCGTCGAGCGATATCTGTTCGGGCTCCAGCGCCATGCCGCAGATCGGGCAACTGCCAGGACCGACCTGCTTGACCTCCGGATGCATAGGACAGGTGTAGATGGTGCCGGCCGGCGCGGCGGGTTCGGGCTCGCGCGGTTTCAGGAATTTTTCCGGTTCGGCGGAGAAACGCTCGCGGCAGCGCGCGCCGCAAAACAAATATTCTTCATCCTTGTAGGTGAAGCGTTGCTTGGCGGTGGCGCGGTTGACCTTCATGCCGCAAACCGGATCGATGGCCGGTGCTGCTTCGGGTTGATCGCCCGCACCATGACCGCCACCGCAGGCTGCGTGGCCATGCGCGATGGGCGTGGTGATGGCCGTGCGGTTCATCTGTTTGCGCCAACGTCGCTCTCCCGGCCTCTTGAATTCGATACCCTAGGGGGGTATATGAGGCCAATGCGCCAAGAGATCAAGACCTCCTGTCTGAAGCGGCTGAAACGTATTGAAGGCCAGATCCGCGGACTCGCGGGCATGGTCGAGGATGACCGCTATTGCATCGACGTGGTGACCCAGATCGCCGCCGCGAAAGCCGCGCTGCGCCGGGTCGAGGAAGAAATCCTGCGCGACCACGTTGCCCATTGCGTCGAGCACGCGATTTCCTCCGGCGACAGGGACGACCAGCGCCGCAAGATCGCCGAACTGATGGAAGTAGTCAGCCGCGCCGATCGCTAAGGTTTCTGCAACGAGGACGCCGTTCCCCGGATGCTGCCAAAAGCGCGTTCGCGCGCGTCTTTGACGTGCGACGGCGCCGCACTGAGCGGCGTGGTGCGCTGCTGATCCGGGGTCCAGGAGATGCTCAACTGGCACCGTTGGGTCCCGGCTCTGCGGAGCAGCGTCACACGCTGCACCGCGTCCGGGACACGAGTTCCCGGTTAACGGCCGGTAAAGCCGACGCTTAAAATCCAACGCACGCCGCGGCCGCGACTTTAAAACCTCGGATGTAGGGTGCTCCCGCAATCAAAAAGCGGGGGGATACATCATGACCACTCAAGCCAAACCAAATCTGAAATATCCGGCGTGCAAGCGGATCCAGGCGGTGCAGGATGTGCTGCTGGTGTCGTCGTTCGGCCTATGGGCCGCCGTACTCGGGCTGGCGCCGGTGCTGGCCTATCACATGCTGGTCAGCGCGTGACGGCGTGAGCCGCCGTCCACTGTCGTTAACCGGCGGTAGCACCTGTGTTCAAATGCGAGCGAAACCGCGACGGGGTTTTTAAAACTCCTCGCGTATCGTCCCCTCCGCAACAACAAGAACAAGCGGGGACGTCGTGACAGGCCGCAATCCATTTTCGAAAGACAAGGCGTTCAGCACGCAGGATATTCTCTGGGCGGTCGGCATCTGGTCGGTGATCCTGACCTTGTCGCCGGTGGTGGTGTTTTACGTGCTGATGGTGAATTAAAGCGCCGAAAAAGAAAAACGCGCGGAAAACCGCGCGCTTTTGTTTGCATTCCTCAATCCGGCGACAGCCTGATGCGGCTGGTATCAAGCCGCCTGCTTGTGCATCGCGCCGTTGTTCGACGACTGGCCGCGGATCGCCTTGACCGATCGCTCGATCGCCGCCCACAGCTTGCCGATCTCGGCCGCGGCACGGCCCTCGGCATAATATTCCCGGGCTCCCTCGCCATTGGCGAGCGCCATCAGGAGGTCGGCGCGGTTGGTGATCTGGCCAGCCCACACCGGTGCGCGGAATTTGGTCAGGGCTTCGCGGGCGATGGTGACGATGCGGCTCTCGATGCCATCCCGCTGTGCGGGCGCGCCGTTGAGGACGACGGCATAGGGCTTGCGCGCGGCACGGCAGGTCTGGATGGTGTCCTGGACGGCATTGACGTCGAACACCCCTGGCCGCGCCGGAATCACCACCATGGTGGCGTTCCTGATCGCGTCTTCGACCACGGCCGACGTATTCGGCGGCGTGTCGATGAAAACCCATTCATATCCATCGCGCTTGGCGGCGGCGATGATTCCGCTGACCGAATTGACCGCCGACTTGATCGCCGGTTCGTTGGTGCCGCGCAGCTTGTGCCACAAGGTCAGCGATCCCTGCGGATCGGCATCGATCATCAGACAGGGCTTGGTTGACTTGTGGACGTGCGCAGCAAGATGAGCGGCCAGGGTACTCTTGCCCGAACCGCCTTTACGCGAAGCGAAAACAATTACGTTCATACCTTGGCCTCCAGATTGACCCCAGATGGCGAAAATGAATCAGCACGGTGATTCGCGGAAGATAAATTTACTCAAATAATGGCGGACGCTCTGATTTATCGGGGGTGTGGGCTTTTGAGTCACACCGTGCATCGCAACAGAGACGAAAAATCGAATCGGATGATTTATCTGCAGAATCATACCTCGATTTCAGTGGCGTTGTGAATCCCCTTCCGGCGCTCAACCGGCAGTAAGCCGGAGGGCGCGCAATCCATCGGGATGGGGCGAGCGGACGTGCGAACAAAACAAGTCCGGTGACGAGACGTTCGCGTTCGGACACGTCGAACGACCGGCTTGCACGACGCAAGCCGCACTGCCACTCACGTCACGCGTGATTCCGAAGTGTGTTTCGCCGGCTTCGTGCAGGTGGTCGCGCCAATTCAAATCGTCGCGGTCTGCCTCAGGTCACCGGCCGTCTGATCCGATGCGGCTTGTACCTGTGCCCGGTCGGTCGGACATTGATCGGCGCGTCGGCGTCCGCGATCGGTGCAGGATCGTCCCGGAAGAAGGCGCGGCATCCCGGCGATAGTTGGGATTTCCTGGCGACCATGCAAGCCGTGACTTGATCGACGTCCGGAATGGCGCCGCTGCACAGCCTGAAAGCGTCACCCATGCAGGCCTGCTGCTGGTCGGCCGTGTAGGCATTGCCGCAGTTGGGCAACAGCGACAGCGCGGTCGCAAGCAGCAACCCGAGCTGAACATTCCTCGATCCGATGATACGCATGAATCCCCCCAATGCGCGTTGTGGAGGAATTCTCAGTCAACCGGTGCGGATTCGCAAGCAGCGGAAGCACGGCCGAGGCCGCGCGCGAGTGGAATGGTCCGGAGTGTTGCTCCGGACCATCACACTAACGATCAATAGACGATGATGTGGTGATGGCGATGCCAGCCATAGCCGTAGTAAGCCGGAGCTCCGTAATAAACCGGCGCCGGCGCGTAATAGCCGCCATAGCCGTAGCCGGAACCATAATACGAGTCGGCGGCTACACCCGCCGCGACCGCGGCGGCGGTTGCTGCGGCGACACCGACGCCGAGGCCACGGGCCTGCGCGGGAGCGGTCGCCGACGTTGCGGCCATCGCGGCAACCGCGGCCAGTATCAATGCTGTCTTCTTCATCGTCGTTCTCCGTCAGGTCACCAAGAGGCGGAGGTTGGTGACGGCAAGAGAGTGGGTTTGCTGTTTCCGCCTGACGGTTCGAACATAGGAACCCGCCGCCGCGGATTATGTGCGCGCTGTCACACTGATCCAGGCCGCAGGGCGAGACGACATGATCGGAAATGAACGTAAAACCGTCCCGGTGCTACGCGGGGCGAACCCGGCGACGCCTCTCATTCCACATCGGGCATCGCGGATTTCGGCTTCAGCAGCGCCAGCGCCACGCCGGCCAGGGTCAGCGCCATCGCCGCCACTTCACGGATTCCCAGGGGCTCGCCGAGCAGAGCCGCCGCCGCGACGATGCCGATGATCGGCACCGACAGCGTGCCGATCGCCGCAGTCGCGGCCGGCAGACGCTGCAATGCCGCGAACCAGGTCAGGTAGCAGATCCCCATCGGGCCGATCACCATGTAACCCAGCACCGCGCCGCCGCCCCAGGTGATGGCGCCGAAATCCGGATGCTCGAAGATCAATCCCAAAACGATCATCGGCAAGCATCCGAGCCCGACCTGCCAGGCGACCAACGCAGTCGGAGCGATCGGCAGCTTCGACTTCGTCATCACGCCACCCAGCGCAAACAACATCGCGGCGCTCAAGGCCAGCACCACACCGATGATCTTGTCCGGCCCGAGTGCAATGCCATGCGCGCCGAGGAGAACCGCCAGGCCGGCGATCCCAAGCAACAATGCGACCACATCCCGCAGCGTCGGCCGCTTGCCCAGGATCGGCCAGGCCAGCAAGGTGGCCCATATCGGCATGGTGAAAACCAGCAGCGTGCCTTCGCTGACGTCGAGGTATTTCATCGCCATGGTGGAAAAACCCATCCATGCAAACACGTTGGTGAAGGAAGCCAGCAGCAGCGGAAAGATTGCCCACCGGGGCACCCTGAGGCTCTCGCGAAACACCAGCGCCACACCGCCGAGCAGCACGGCGGCAGCGATGCCCGACACCCCGCGTGAAAACAGCGGCGGCCATTCGCGCAGCAGGATCTTGATCGCAACCCAGTTTATCGCCCAGCCGATCGACGTGACCGCGAGCAAGACGAACCCGGCGAGCCGGTCTTCAGTGGACGGGGAAGGCATCGGCCTGCCCTACCACGGCGATCGCGCTCGGCGAAGGGGTTGCCAAACGCTGATGGGTCGATCGAAATTAGCTGGCTGAAATAAGCTGTGGGCAGCACTTTTTTCCGGTCGTCCCCGACCTTGTTCCCTGCGACGATTGGAATGACTAAAGAATTTGCACCTGAAAAGGGGAACATCCCTGTTTTGTGCCAGTTGGCCCTGTGACATGCAAAACAGGGGTAGCGCATGGACGATTTCGCCAATGCCTCATTCCAGCCTGATCTGGTAGCGTTGATGGATACCGCGTTAGCCAATGCGGTCGAAAAACTTCCGCACCCGGTGAGCGCAGCGAAAGTGCAGGCCATCGCCCAGACCATCCTGCGAAGCGCCAAGGAAGGCGAACGCAACGTGGTCGCGCTGGAAACGATGGCGCTGCTGGAGTTGCAACTCGGTTCGCCCGAGATCGGTTCTCGCCCGATTTAGTTGCCGACGACCGGGTTGTTTGGCGTTTGGTCCTCACAGAGTCAGTCCGCACGACGCGTATTACCGTCTGTTCCGGCGTATTCCCAAAACTTACAGCAAACGTTCACCACCACGGAGAATGAACATGGGACAATCACAACCCTTCAAGCAAGTTGCGTTGGTGGTGGAGGACGACCCGATGCAGCGCGAGACCATTGTGACGCTGCTCGAGGAGAGCGAGATGGACGTCATTCAGTGCGAAAGTGGCGAGGCTGCTGAATTGGTACTGGAGCATGTCGGCGGCTGCCTGACCACCCTGCTGACAGACGTCAATCTCGCCGGCAGCATGGACGGCATCGAACTCGCCCAGATCGCACGCGAGAGATTTCCCGAATTGCGCATCATCGTGATCTCGGCCAGCCCGCGCGTCAGTCGCCTGCCCGACGGCACGCAGTTCATCGCCAAACCCTGGAGGCCGCTCGAGCTGCTGCGCGAAGCGCGTCCTTGGCAGCATTAGCCGTATTACTCAGGCGCAACGCGCTTCGCGAGCAAACCTACTCGTCTTCATCGGCCCAGGCGACACACCGTGCCGCCTGGCGATGCGGCAGCGGTCCGCGATGTCCGGATACAGCCAGCGGGTTGCCGCGGTCGAACCAGCGCCAGCATAGCGGGCATCGCGCGATCTGGTCGGCGTCGTAAACGTTTTCGGAAACTTCGCTTGCGGAAACAGTATCGCGCGGGACAAAAGTCATCTCAGGCTCCAACGCCCCGGTTCTCCGACGAGAGGCTACGCCGCGGCCCTTGGCTCGCCAGCGGCGATTGTCCCTCCAGCCACGCTTCCGTCCTCGCCAATGCAATTAATCCGCGCGCCCGCCGATGGGCTTCATCACGCGTCGATCCCGGCGGCAAAGCGCGAGCCTTGCGCAGTTCCGCTGCGGCAGCATGGCGCAGTCGAAGCGAGCGGCGGATAAACAGCAGATCACTCATGGTCGCCTCCGGTTATCGCGGATGGCAGGCAAGATGAATGATCGCGCATGAACGCTGGATGAAGAGAGGCTTCAGATTGGGTCAGATGGCGGGAACCAGCTGCGTGAAGTTGACGCAGTTCTCAACCCCCGCAAGATGCGGTTGTCGACGATCCAGCTGATGTTTCGATCTCGAGGCGAGAATGGCCGCGACAGTGGCAACGCGCGGCTCGCTTTGAATATCACTTCAGGTCGATTGAATAGCGGCGGGGCGCTCCGCTCTTGGCGCCATCAAAAAGGATCAGAAGGTCGAGGCTGCCAGGATCCTGGGCCAGAATCTGGAGAGCTTCCGCCTTCGCGCCCAGGGGAACGTCGACCAGATCGGCGATCGGTGTGACAGCCCTGCCTGCTGGATCGAGGACATACAATGCGAAGGTCCGCTCCTCTGATCTTGCCGGACCAGCCAGGATCAGAAGGCGCCCATCGGCCAGCACGGCGAGGTCCCGGACGCCGCGGTCTCCCAGGTCGAGATCGATTTCGCTAACATCTGCTTGCGCGATGGGACGGGCTGCATCGAACAACCGATCGACGTCGACACCGACCAGAAAGGCTTTGTTCCCGAGCACTGGCGCCCGAAGACCCGCGTAGAGCTTGCCTCCAACGATGGCCAGCCCTTCGATATTGAGCCCGTTCTGCGTCATAAGATCTCGCGCGAAGAATGCCTTGACGGTTGGCGCAGCGAGGAGCGCCTCCGACAGACGATAACTGGTGGCGATCGGCCCATTCTCGTCGAGGGTATCGGAACCCGCCGCAGCAGCTCTAACCACAACGTCGTCAGGGATGCGGGCCAGGATGAAAGACGACGCGCGGAATTTATTGCCGTGGCGTGAGCAGCCGTGGGAGCCGACCACGTAGAAATTGTTCTCGTATCGAGCGACGCCCTCTCCGTCGAGATCCTTGAATTTGTCCTTTATCGAGCAGTCGTCGACAGTCGGCTCTTTGCCAACGATGTCAGACGGAGGACCTCCCTTGCCGATCAGCCTTATCTTGGCGTGGCCTGTAAGCGTTGATCCCTCGAATGTCGCGGTCTGCGCAAGGCGCCCTTGATCATCGATCACCAGGCATATTCGTTTGGCTCCCTGCGGCTGCAAGCAACTCACGCCGCTTATGTCGCCGCTTGGTTGACCATCATCATCAGTCAGTGGCGAGCCAATTTCCACGGCGGACGATTTTATCGACGCCGCCCGCGCGGCACACGGCAGGATCGTCGCCAACAACATCGAGATCGCGAACACATTGCTCTGCAAAGTCTTCCGCATAGCAACCTCACAGCAACCAACTGTCATCCCGAACATCGCGGATATCCACTATTTTAACGTGAATAACGTGAAAGCTAAATCTCTTGATTGAGTAATATCGTCGCATCATAGCTGCGGCACCGCAGGCGGCAGCAGATACCGGACTGCTACGCAAACGGTGTCAGCAGCGAGACCGCTTCCTTCTGCACCGGATACCGCCAACGTGAACTTCGGCATTAACGCGCGCAAGCTGCATCAAGCTTAACCCGCGGCTTTTGTTGCGAAGTTGAGCGAGCTGGATACGGTCGTGCCACCGGACAATTGCCCCATCCCCCGTCCGGTTACCCTGGCGAAGCCGTCGGTCGATCATACTCCGCCTGGCGGCTTCGTTCCCGGGCCGACTATTGCCCGAGCCGGGTCCTCAGATCGTTCAAGTCCAGAAACGCATCTGCCTGGCGGCGGAGATCGCCCGCGATCATCGGCGGATTGCACGACATACTGGAAACGACGCTGACCCGAACGCCGCGGCGCTGAAGCGCTGCGACCAGCGGGCAAAAAACGGCGTCGCCGGAAAACAACACGATCTGATCGACGCTTCCGGCCATTTCCATTGCGTCGACCGCCAGCTCGACGTCCATGTTGCCCTTGGTCCTGCGACCGCCGGCGGCGTCCACGAATTCCTTCATGGGCTTCGTGACCACGGCGTAGCCGTTGTAATCGAGCCAATCGAGAAGCGGCCGAACGGAAAAAAACTCGTTTTCCTCCGCAACCGCCGAATAATAAAACGCCCGAAGGACCGCTCCCATCGCCTGGAATTCGGCGAGCAGCCGCTTGAAATCGATCTTGAGCCCCACGGCCTTGCCGGTCGCATGCAAATTAGGACCGTCGATAAAGAGCGCGATCTTTCCGTGGCGACGCGTCAATTTCTGCCTCGACATTGTGAGAAAAGTCCAGTGCTTCGGTGTTCCGTATCGGTTGGATCGAGCGCAGGCGAGCTAAACTTTAGACCTAAAATGAAATGATGCCTGAAAGCCACATCGACAACATTTCCCGGATCCAACCGTTCTTTCCACGCCAACTTCGCGCGGCTTTCCGCTTTACGTCCGCCCCTGGGGCGGACGACATTGAGCAAACAATTCATTTTACCCGGATAGCCGCAGGACAGGTCTTGCGGCCTTTTCATGCATTCGCCGCAGCGTCTTTTTCAAGACAAGTTCCACCACGGACGTACCACTTCGCCCGAACTGGTGAACGAAACTCTAAAACAATCGCTCGATTTAAATTCATAAGGCCGCGAGCACGGCCGAGAAGACGCGGCTGGTCATCGCAACGAACTCTCGCGGCCCCGGAGCGATTTGATCAGAAACGACTGCGGCCGGATGTCTATTCCGGCTGAATTCCCGCATCGCGGACCACCGCCGCCCACTTGTTGATTTCAGCACGAATGTGCTCGCCAAACTTTGCCGGAGGGCCGCCGACCGGCTCGACACCCTGCTCCTGGAATCGGCTCTTCACGTCCGGCATCTCGAGGATGAGGTTTATCTGCCGGTTGAGCTTCGCAATGATTTCCGCCGGGACCCCGGCGGGCGCCACGATGCCGAACCAGACATTGACCTCGTAGCCCGGCAGCCCGGCTTCGGAGACCGTCGGCACGTCAGGCGCAAGACCGGAACGCTTGGGGCTGCTCACCCCGATCGCGCGCAGCTTGCCGCTGTTGACCTGCGGCAGCACGTTCGGCGTATTGTCGAACGCCATATCGATGTGACCGCCGAGCAGATCGTTCACCATCGGCGCGCTGCCCTTGTAGGGCACGTGAACCGACTTTACCCCGGCCATGCTGTTGAAGAACTCCATCGAAAGATGGTTAGACGACCCGATGCCAGCGGAGCCGTAGCTGTATTTGCCGGGGTTGGTCTTGAGCAGCGCGATCAGTTGCGCGACGTTCTGCACCGGCAGGTCCGGCCTGACCACCAGAAGGTTCGGGGTCCGACCGGCGAAAATCACCGGTGAAAAATCCTTCACCGTGTCGTAAGGCAGCTTGCGATAGATGCTCGGATTGGCGCCGAACGGAAACGCGACGCCGAGCAGCGTGTAGCCGTCTGCCGGTGCCTTGGCCGCCGCCTCGGTTCCGATCAGGGTGCCGCCGCCGGGACGATTGTCGACCACAACCGAAACGCCCCAGGCCTCCTGAAGCTTCTGCGAGACGATACGCCCCAGCGTATCGTTGAAGGCGCCGGGCGGATACGGCACGATGTAATGAATGGGCCGGTTCGGATAGGCGCCGGCCGCCTCCTCGGCGAAAGCGGCCGTACGCTGTAGCGTGACAAGAACAAGCAGCGCACCGCAGAAAGCCGTGAGGCGGCGGCCGCGAATTCCCTGCCGCGCGCTACACATAACACGGTCCGTCGATCAGCGGATGGGCGCGGACGAACGCTTCATCGACCTCGATGCCCAGTCCGGGTTTCTCGGACGGCTTCACGCAACCATCGGCATCGAGCACATACGGCGCGCCGCCGACCTCGTCGCGGAACGGATTATGCCTGGCGACGTCGCCTTCAAAATAGCCAGGCTCGTCCACCGCCGCGAGCACGTTGATGGTGGCCGCCATGTTGATGCCGGTCGCCGAGGTATGCGGATTGAACGACAGCTTCCAAGCATAGGCCATGGCGGCGATGCGCATCGTCTCGGTGATACCGCCGGTCTTCGACAGATCCGGCTGGACAAAACTGACCGCTCGATCTTCGATCAGCCGGGTGAATTCGAAACGGGTAAAATGATTTTCGCCGGCGGCGATCGGAACGCTGCCGAGCGCCGCCGCGCTTTGGTACGAACGATAGTCCTGGGCCGGAAACGGCTCTTCCAGCCACCCGATCTGCAGTTCCTCATAGGCCGGCATCACGCGTCGGACATCGTCAAGGCGGTAGCCGGTGTTGGCGTCGACCAGAATCTCGATCTCATCGCCGACGGCCTCGCGGACCGCGGTGGCCCGGGCGATGTCGGCGCGCGGATTGTCGCCGACCCGCAGCTTGATCGCGCGGTAGCCTTTCGCGATGTAACCGGTGGCCTCCTCCGCCAGCGAACCGGGCTCCTGCCACCCCAGCGAGATGCCGCCGGCATAGGCGCGGATCGGCTTGGAGGCGCCGCCGAGCAATTTGTAGAGCGGCCAGCCGACGGCCTTGGCGCGGATGTCCCACAGGGCAAGATCAAGACCGCTCAGCGCCATCGCCGCCGCATAACCCATGCCGTGGCTCGATAGCTGCATCTGATAGACACGCTGCCACACGCCGGCGACATCGATCGCATCCATGCCGACGACCAGCTCACTGATCGTGGTGTCGATCAGCTTGGCGATCGCACCGGGGCATCGCCCGTGATGCGCTTCGCCCCAGCCGGTGATGCCGTCCTCGGTCTCGACTTTGACCAGCACGGCATCGCGTTTCACGGCCCGGCCGATTCCGAGCCTGACATTCTGGCCCTGCGGCACGCGATAGGAGATCGGGATCGCACGAATGGAGTTGATGCGCATGGCTGCCTCACATTGCCTTGTAGTCGGGGTTGACGAGATTGAGCGGCGCTTCGCCGCGCAGGATCCGGACCATCTCCTCGGCGGCGCCGACGGACATCGCCCGGCTCGAGCTTTCCGTGATTCCGGCGGTGTGGGGCGTCAGCAGCAGATTGGGACAATCGAACAGCGGACTGTCGGCCGGCAGGGGCTGGACGTCGAACACGTCGAGCGCCGCGCCGCCGATCTTGCGCGCATTCAACGCCGCGATGATCGCCGCGGTATCGACCACGGGGCCGCGGGAAACATTGACCAGAACGCCATGCGACGGCATCCGCGCGATCATCGACGCATCGACGATCCCCCGGGTCTCGTCAGTCAGCGCGCAGGAAACCACGATCGCGTCGCTTTGCTCGAATAGCTCGCCGATCGAAACATGCTCGATAAAGGACGGCAGCGATCCCTTGGTGCGGGACGTTCCCAGCACCTTCATGCCAAAGCCGTCATGCGCGATGCTTGCGATCCGCCGCCCGATGGTGCCGACGCCGAGAATGCCGAGCCTGGTGGCGCCGAGTTCGCTCAATTGCTCCGCCATTGCACGGGCCGGCGCCCAGCCTTCACGGCGTATCAGGCCATCCATGCGCCCTAGCGGCCGCCGCAAATGCAGCAGCGCCGATATGCAATACTCGGCGACCGCCTGGGTGTTGCTGCCCGGCAGATTGGCGACCGCGATGCCGCGGGCGGTCGCCGCTTTCACGGGTATGAAATCAAGCCCGACGCCGTGCCGGACCATGCCCTTCAGTTTCGGCGCGTGATCGACGATGTCATCCGGCAACTTGGCGCGTACGACAATGCCGGCGACATCGGCCGCGTGCGCGCGCAGGGTTTCCGGCCTGGTATCGGGAGCAACCAAGAGTCGCGCATGAGGCGACAGGATCGCCTCGCCATCGGGATGGATGGCGTTGGTCAGCAACACGACAGGCTTAGAAGACATTGACGGCCGGACCTTCCATGACGGGATTGGTGAGGTGCCCCAGGCCTTCCACGGAGACGCGAACGGATGTGCCGGGCTGTAACCAGGCGGGAGGCTTGTGCATCGCGGCTACGCCTGCCGGGGTTCCGGTCGCGATGATATCGCCGGGCTCGAGCGGCTGGCGGTGCGACAGATAGGAGATCAGTTCGGCGACACCGAACCGCATGTCCCTGGTTGAGCCATCCTGCAGGACCTTGCCATCGACGCTCAGGCCGACCTTCAGGGCCTGCGGGTCCCTCACCTTGTCGGAAGAGAGGATGTAAGGGCCAAACGGACCGAAGGTCGGCAGATTCTTGCCACGGTCGAACTTGCCGTCGCGCTTGATCAGATCGCTGGCGCTGACGTCGTTGAAGGCGCCATAGCCAGCGACATAGTCCAGCGCGTCCGAAACGCTGACGCGCGACGCAATGCGGCCAATCACCGCCGCCAATTCGGCTTCATAGGTAACGCCGCCGATTCCGGCGGGAAGCACGATCGCCTCGCCCGGCGCGATCACCGTTGCGCCTGACTTCATGAACAACACTGGTTCCGCGGGAGGTGCCATGCCGCGCTCGGCCAGCGCGTCATTGTAGTTATGGGCAACGCCATAGATACGAGGCGGCTCCGGAATCGGCGCCAACAGGTGCACCGCGCTGATCGGAAAAGCCGCGGCGCCGGCAAGCCCGCGGGCCTCGAGCTTGCGAACGATATTGGCCAGCCCCGCTTTGATCAGCGCCAGAACCTGCGGCGGCGCGCCTTCAAGCACATCGCTCATCGCGGCATCCGCCAGATCGACGACCCTGTCATCACGGGCATCGTCCGCACCGATCAATATGCCGGCCCGCACGACCCCGGATTCTCGGAAGGTGACGAACTTCATGGCAGTCTCTTTCGATCAAGAAACCCGATAGCGGTCGATGACGCCGCGATCGACCTCGATGCCGAGACCCGGGCCGCCGGGCACCGCGACCACGCCGTTGTTCTGGACGATCGGCTCGCGCGCCAGATGATCGCGGAACGGATTTTCCTCCTGCTCGAATTCGAGCATCGGCGGCATCGGGAACAGGCTCGGCGGCTGGTTCGGGATCGCGGCCAGAAAGTGGATCGTCGCGGCGAGCCCGACCGCCGATCCCCAGGCATGGGGCACGCATTCGACGCCATGGACGCTGGCGAGCGCGGCGATCTTCTTGCATTCGGTAATGCCGCCCGCGGCGCAGACGTCGGGCTGCACGATGTCCATCGCTTTGCGCACGATGGCGTCGCGAAACCCCCAGCGGGTGAATTCGTTTTCACCGCCGGCCACCGCCATGTCGAGCGCGCGGCTGACCTCGACATAGCCGTCGATATCCTCGGGCGAGATCGGCTCTTCGAACCATTCGATATCGAGCTCTTCCAACTGCCGTCCGAGGCGAATCGCGGCGGGAACAGTGAAGCAATGATTGGAATCGACCATCAGCTTGATGTCGCCGCCGATCGCCTCGCGCACGCGCACGGACGCGCTCGTAATCGCGCTTGATCGAACCCAGGCCGATCTTCATCTTGATCGCCTTGAATCCGGCCTTCACATAGCCTTCGGCTTCCTCGACGGCCTCGTCGACCAGCCGATCCATGTCGGTGAAGTACAGCCCGGTGGCATAGGCATTGACCTCGGTGCGAAACGCCCCGCCGATCAGCTTGTGAACCGGCTTGCCGCACAGCTTTCCGATCAGGTCCCACAGGGCGATATCGATGCCGCTGATGGCTGCGATCGACATGCCTTTCGGACCGTAATCCTTGATCCGGTTGTAGAGATCTTCCCAGATCACTTCGACGTCGAAAGGATCGCGTCCGATCACGCGCGGCGCGAGCTGGGTATCGATGAACGCCTTGGCCACCGCGGACGGTCCGTAGCATTCGCCCCACCCCACCACGCCGTCATCGGTTTCGATCTCGACCAGGCAGGTGCCGCGGGTCTTGTAGAGCCAGCCGCGCGATGAGGTGAACGGCCGCTGCACCGGTGCGGCGACGACATGACAGGTGACTTTCTTGATGCTCAACGGGATCGACCTTCCTTCATGATCAAATGGTGAGGCCGGCTCCGGCGTTCGCGCCCGAGCCTGCCAGCTATTCAGTTCTTGGAAATACCTTGGTGGCGACGGCGTCGATCGACGCCGAGACGTCGTCGATTTCCTTGTTGAGCGCGTCGCCGGTCATGTCGTCGACCAGGAACACGTTCTGTTTCGCGAATTCCTTGAACCTCGGATCCTGGATCGCGGTCCGGAACGCGTGGATCAGCCTGGCGCGGATCTCGGGCGGCAGGTTCGCCGGCCCCACGACATAGGCCATCTGCACCACCGGGCCGTACGGGAACACGTCGAAGCCTTTTTCCTTGAAGGTCGGAACATCGGGCAGCATCTCCAGACGCGCGTTGGCGAAAACGCCGATCGGCTTGAGGCTGCCCTGCTGAATGACGCCGATGGTCTCGGACGGTTTCAGTACACCAGCTTCGACGTGCTGACCGAGCAGATCGGCCACGACCTGCGAGCCGCCGGTATACGGCACATTGGTGTAGGCGACACCCGCCGCGCGCGCCGTCATGGATGCGAAGATGTGATTGAGATTGTAGCTGCCGGGTGTGCCGATGGTCACGCCGCCGGGTGTCTTCTTCATGTGCTCGATGAATTGATCGAGGGTCTGGTATGGACCTGACGTCGGCACCAGCAGCATCAGCGGCTCGGTCGAGACCCGCGCGATGTTGGTGAACTGGTCATTCTTGAGCGGGACTTTCTTCTGCACCATGACCGCCAAGGTCGAGCTGGTGCCCATGCCCAACGTATAACCATCCGACGCCGCACCGGCGACACGGCGCAGGCCATTCGCGCCGGTCGCACCCGTGATGTTTTCGATCACGATGTTGATGCCCCGCTCCCGCAGCAGCGGCTGCAGCCCCCGGGCCAGCACGTCGTTGGAGCCGCCGGCATTCCACGGCACGATGAAGGTGATTTCCCGCTGCGGGAAATCCTGGTCGGCTAAAGCCGCCGATCCGATCGCCGAGCTGACAAGCCCGACGATCGCGCACGCAAACCATGAACGCATTTTTCGTTTCCACCCTTTTTGTTGTTTGTTATAACAAACACCAGAAGCGGTCAAGGGTTGTGATTCGCTGCAAATGCACGGAGATGGTCACGTATGCCGGAAGCAGGCGTCATCGCTTTTCGACGGATCGAGCGCGAGCCGCTGCACGACCTCGCCCACAGCCAGTTGCGGGAAGCGCTGCTGGCGGGCCGGTTCGAGCCCGGCGCATCGTTGACCTTGCGCGCGCTGGCGGAAAGTTTCGGCATCTCGATCACGCCGGCCCGCGACGCGGTGACACGGTTGGTGGCCCAGGGCGTGCTGCAGTCGGGGCCGCGCAATTCGGCGATGGTGCCTCACCTCACCGCCAGCGAGCTTCGTCACATCACGCACCGTGCGCTGCGCGCTCGAAGGCCGCGCCGCGCGGGAAGCGGCCGGCAACCCGGATCCGCATGCGCGCGCCGCCCTCGCGACCCGGCTGGCTACGATGCGGAAGCTGATCAAGGATCGAAAGCTGGAGAGCTACCTCGATCATCACCGCAAATTTCATTTCGAAATCTATGCGATGTCGAACAACCCGATCCTGGTCGACATGATCGAGAATTTCTGGCTGCGGTGCGGACCGGCGCTGTCCTTTGTGATTCCGCGATACGTGTTGTCGCTCAAGGGCTCGGATCACCACACCGCGGCGCTGAACGGAATTCTCAAAGGCGCCGGAGCGCTGGCGGAAGCCGCAATCGTCGCCGACATCACCGAGGCAGCCAATTATCTCGGCCAGTTGGCCGACGCGACAGGCCGGCTAATCCGTCCGGCGAGCAAGTAAAGCGCTGCCGCCCATGCCACGCGAATGCCGTGACGATGTTTGGCGTGAAACGATGCTGGATATTGCTGGTTCGTTGGGTGCTCCCGGACGTCGCCGAGAGTTTTGCTTCATGGCTTGCTGTCGCCAAGCCCGATGATCTGGAAGGCGCTGTCCGGATTGTAGCCCTGGCGTCCCTGCCCGCGCTCGCGCTTTTCCTCCGGGAAGGCTGGTCCGGCTCGCCGCCGCCGCCATAGCCCAACACCTCGACGATGATGACCGAAGGCTGGTCCTTGTTCGACTGTGCCGGGACATCGGCGGTCTTGGCGGCGGCGCCCGCGGTGTTGTTGGCGGATGTCAGCGCGTTGACCGGCGCTCCTTGCGGGACAGCGATGCCGGTGACGGTGCCGTTGGCCTGGATGTTGAAGGCGTTCAACACCTGCAGCGCCACCAGATTGAGATTGCCGGCGACGCGAATGCCGGCCGCGCCGGCGTCGATGATGCCATGCGGCGCGGTCAGGATCACGTTGCTGGCGTCGGGATTTTGGCCGGGGACCGAGAGCAGCGCGCCGACGCCGGCGCCGGTGACCAGGCCGGCCGGATTGACCCGGCAATAGCCGTCGGCGTCGCAGATCAGGCGCAGCGGCGGATAGGCCGCCGAACTCTTCGGGCCCTTGCCGGCGTTGAGATCGCCATTGGCCGAGAACATCTCGATATTGCCGCCCTGCTCGGTGAAGACGCGGCTCTGATAGACCAGCACGCTGCCGTCGGTGTAGCTGCGGATCGAGCCGCCCTGCAGACTGAGTATGCCCTGCTGGGCCGGCGTCAGGGTGTCGGCCGAGTTGCTGCCGACAAACGCGCTGCCGCCGGGGCCCAGAATATCGACGTCGCCGCCAGTCTGGGTTTCGACCAGCGACCGCGCCATGCGCAGATCGCCGGTATGCTCGAGCGGCGGCACCACGCCGGAGCCGCCGGCGCTGTTATCGGTGTAGCCGAGCGAGGCCGGGAACAGCGTGGAGATCGCCTCATAGGCCCGCGCGTACTGGCCCGCGTAACGGCTCGTCGGATCGTTGTAGTCGAGGCCGACCTGTTTCAGGACGGCGAGAAAACCCTGATCGATGATGAGTTGCATCGCGTCCTGATGATGCAGCAGCGAAACGAACTGCGCCGACGTCAGGTTGAAGGTCAGGTTTTTGAGGCCCGCTTTGGCCGCCAGATCCGCGAGCTTGCCGTTGATGGACAAGGTGCCCAGCAGCGGGAAGATTTCGCCGGCTTCGGCCGGCGTCAGCGCGATCGTGACATTCGGATTGGCGATGCCGGCCGCGGTAGCCTGCTTCACGATCAGTTGTTGCAGGATCTGATCGAGCTGCGGGATGATGCTGGAGACAAAGTCGATGCCGCTGGCGGCGGCGGTGGCCGGATCGCCATATCTGGCGATCGCGGCGGCATAGTCGATACCGCCGCCGATGCCATAAATCAGGTCAATGTTGGCGCCCTGTTGCGGCAAATAGGGCTTCACGACAATGTTGCGCAGGCTGCTGTTGGCGCCATTGCCGATAGCGAAGATACCACCGCCCTCAAACAACGTCGGATTCCGGGCGATCGTCGCGGCGTCGACGGCGCTTAACGGGCCGAGATTGCGCCCGGCCGAAACCACGAAATCGCCGGGTCCGTAGAGGGTGAGCAGCGTGAAGATCGCGGGAACGCCCGCCCCGACCACGTCAACCGGGCGTCGCGCCAGGATATCGCGGCCAGCGACGACGCTGGTGATGTCGTGTTCGGCGACGTTCATGCCGACCAGGGAAACATTGGCGACGTCACGCCCCGCCCACAGCCGCGCGGATTTCAGCAGGTTGAAACTGCCGCCATTGATATCTTCGCCGGCATAGATCAACACCGGTATGTCGTCGCCGGCATGCAGAGGCGCCACCAGGGCTGCGATCGGACTACCGAGCATCGATACGACATTGTTGCCATCGAGCATGGTGACGTTGGCACCGCCGATCGAGCCGCCCGCGATCAGACTGAGTTCGCCGGTCGCGGAAGGGAACAACTGAATGCCGGTGCCAAACTGGATGTCGCCGGTCAGCGCCGTGACCGAAAGGTTCGGCGCGATGATATTGTTCGGTACGCCGCCGGCGATAAAGCCCCATCCTTGGGTGGTGTGCTTGAAAAGCGTGTCCGTGTTGCCGCTGCCATTGTCGGCCTGGACCAACGTATTGACGGTGATCGAACCCGTGCTGCTCAACAGGGTTACACCGCTATTGGCGCCAAAGCTGTCGAAGGCTGCGCCGATCGCGATTGGAAGGGTGCGAGCCGCCTGCCCAGCATTGAAGGTACTGGGCAGGACATTTGAAATCAGGTCGGCGCGAATGCTGGTCGGCTCGAAGATGCCCCCGAGAACGATCGAGCCCGCGGCCTGCACGCTGATGGTGCTGTCCTGCACGGCGAGCAGCAGCGGAACCGCGAACGTTGGCGCGCCTGAGATCGTCGGAGCGTCACCCTGATAGAGAGTCTGGTGTAGCGTCGCGTCGCTGACGACGTCGGCGCCGGCGCGGATCAGGCCGGTGCCGCGCCCGACATAATAGACGCCGGAGAGGACATCGTTGCCGGCCTGGACCAGCAGATCGCCGCCACCGAAATAGTTCGCAATCGCCGCAGGACCGCCCGCCGACTGGCCTCCGGACACCTGGATGGTCTCCGGCAGCGAAGCCGAGACGTCCTTGACATTGCGGCCGGCCTGCAGCGTGATGTTGCCGCCACCGAGTGCGCCGAACTGCTGAAAGAAGCTGCCGTAATTGACCCAGCTCGAAAACTGCACGCCGCCGGCGCTCGGGTCGAACGGAGCGACGGCGTTGCCCGTCGAATGACCGTCGACATAATACCACGCGCTCCAGAACTGGCCGGTCGATACGCCTGCCGACGTCGAGCCGGTTGAAAACTGGCTGCCGGTCGGATCGACCGGCGTCTCGATGCCGATGATGTCGCGGCCCGCTGTCACGGCGATGTTGCCGCCGCCGGTGGCCCAGGCCGGCGTGCTGATCAGCCCGTTGCTGACCGTGGTGGATGGAAGTGTCGGTACGGTGAAGCCGGCTGAATTGTCGGTGACGTGGCCCGCGGTATAGACCGCGCCAGGGGCGACCTGATCGAGCAGCGCGAAATCGCCGGCCGCCGCGATCGTGATCGAGCCGGTGCCGGTGCGCACCATGGTCGGAACGTCGATTGTCACATTTACTCGGGAACTGCCGCCGCTAGGGATGCTCGGGTCGGTGAAGGGGTTGATATAGGAGGTGTGACCATCGATGCTGACGTTGCCGGTGACGGATGGCGACAGCGTGGCAAGCTGGACGACCGCGTCGGGATTGACCGACGACGTGCCGTCGCCATTGAAGAAAGCGCCGCCGACAATGTTGTAGGAGAAGCTGCCCTTGCCGCTCAGTGCGGCGGGCATCAGATTGGCTGATGATGTCGTATTGTAATAGGCGGCATTGCCGAGGCTGTAGATGGCCGGATTATTGGCGATCTGCACCGTTGGTGGCGCGGGATTGGCCGTCGAAACCGCGACGTAGTCTGACGGCACCGACGTGTAGGCAGGTGGCGCATAGGGTGGCGTGACGGCGATGGCGCCAAGCATGCCGATCGAGGCGGCCAATCCGCTGACATTAGCGAGGGTTGGGTTGCTCACATACGATGTCATTGGCGAAAACTGGGTCGCGAAGATGTTGTAGTTGGCGACGTCGAAGAAATAGGTCACCCATTGGGTCACGTAGTCCTGCCGCGTTGTCGAGGCAGCGCCGGAACCATCGAAAGTGATTGTGCCCAGACCGTTCACGAGGTCATAATACTGGCTCGACGAAGTCGGCGCTCCGGGGATGGCGATGGAGCTGGGGTCAGCCAGGCCTAATCCGCTAATCAAATTAAAATTCGAATACGACAGCAGCTGACCGCCCTGCGTGACGGTTGAATTGAACGGCTTGGCACCGCCACCGCCACTGTTCAGCGAGACGATCTCGCCTTCATAGGCGCGGAACATCGACGCGTACTGCGCATAAAATCGATCGTATTGATTGTTCACGTCGTTGGAACAGGCGCCGCCGGCGCATGTGAGCGTCGCCGGCGGCTGCAAATGAAATTGAAGCGAGTCGAAGACGCTCTGGGGCATATTCCCGAAAAATGCCGGGGTGGCGGCGACGGAAGCGAAGTTCGTGACACCCCACCCCGCCAGATCAGGTTGACCAAGAGTTGGCAAAAGGTTGTTCAGCGCGCTGGCATCGTAAATCAGGTTTGTTCCATCTGGCGAGAACATCGCTAGATAAGCGAGATAGAGAGGTGAATTACTTTCATTAAGATAGATGGCCGCGGCGCTGCCGCCGGCATCGTATGAGACAAAGAACCCGTCCGAAATCGTGGCATTGATTTGGACGTTGTTCGCAGCGCGCATGACAAGTGTGCCCGGCTCGGCGCCATCGGTCGTGCGGTAGAGCAGATTGAAATTACCGTTCCCGTCGATCGTGAGCGCGCCGAAATTCCAGTTCGAGGCGACGGTGATGTTGCCGCCGTTGACGCTGGTCGAACCGGTCGCCGGTGTCGGGTTGACGAGATCGATCTCGGGCCGGAGATGCAAGCTGGCTGGCGGCATCGCCACCGGTGCATTGCCGCCGACTTTCAGCATCGCGCCGTTCAGGAAGTCTCCCGCGACGGCACTGGAGTCGAACGGATTGTTGACGAAATCGAGCAGCGTCGTTTGATAGAAGGCGACATGCGGCAGGTAGGCGCCGTCCGCCGGCGCATCGGCCGTCGAGGTCGGATAGAGGCCGTTAGCGTCGGCTGAGATCACGCGCGTGCCCGATCCATCGAAGAAGCCGGCGGGATCGATGATCCCGTCGAAATGCTTGTTCGGGTCGACGATATTATCAGTCGTGCTCCATACCGCGAACGCGTTGACGACGAGCGGATCGCCGCTCGCGGTGCCGTCGGCTTTGGCGTTGGTGACGACCGTGCCGTTGAAGCTGACATTGATCGAATTGCTGGTGAGAATCGGCGCGCGCACGATGACGCTGCCGCCGGTGTTGTCGATGTTGGCGCCGCCGGTTCCGCCCGACACGTCGAAGATCGCCCCGGCCTGCACGGTAATCGCGCCGGACGCCGAAACGTTCTCATAGCCGTATTGATTGTTGAGCCCGTGATCCGCATCGGGCGTGCCGGTGGTGCCCAGCGTAATGGTGCCGCCGCGCTGGACGAGGGTCGCACTGCCATTGCCGTAGCCGGGGCTGTTGGGATCCGGGGCCTGATAGCGCGCGTAAAGTTTGGCGGTTGAGGCGATGGTGACGCCGGAAGCGCCTGACGATCCGGCGGGCGCGGTCGAGTTGCCGGCGCCGTAGAGCGCGATCGATCCGCCCGAAGCCGCGCTCGCATCGATGGTGCCTTCGACGTTGACGTAACCGGTATTGGCGACCAGCACCACCTTCTCGGAAGTCAGCGTGGTATCGGCTGTGATATCGATGTTGCCCTGCCCCAGGCTGGCCTCGAAGCTGCGGGTAAAGCCTGAAGTGAACGGCAACGCACTGCCGAGACGGTTGGCGATCAGAGTGAACTCACCGCCGAGATCACTGAACGCAGCACCGCCCTTGAGCGTGCCGGCCATCTGCGCGGTGTCGCCGGCAAGGATCGCCAGCGACCCGGCAAACCCGAAACCGGCGCCGGAGACATCGACCGTGCTGTCCGAGCCCAAGGTCACGCTGCCAACGTCGGAGATCAGGCGGATGTTGCCTGCCGGCGTATCCTGAATGAGATCGCCGATCGTGATGCGCGTGCCCGCGGCTGAAACCTGCGCGTTGCCGGACAGGCTGAGCGCTCCCGTCGTGGCCTCCAGCGTCAGGGAGCCGCCCTGGGCAACGAGCGTGCCGCTGACATCGACCGAGCCGCCGGTCAGAGCGAGAATGCCGCCGATGGTGGTGCTGTCGATGGCCGGCGCGGAGCCGGCTCCCTGCGCCAGCGTCAACGCACCTGTCGTGGTCAGCGATTGGGAGGTGGCGGCATCGACCAGGAACAGCGGTGCCGTCAACGACACCGCGGCGCCCTTGGCATCGAGGCTGCCGCCGCCGGTGAACACTACTTCCGAACCGCCGGTGGCCGTTATTGCGGCGAAACCCGACAGCGTCCTGGCGCCCCCGCCGAAGGTGAAAGTATCGCCCGCCTGGATGGTCAGTTGACCGCCCGAACCGGAGGTGTTGATCGCCGCACTGCTGGCGGTTTGCTGGGTGTTGACGAAGACGATGTTGTCGGCGGCGACGCTGGTTTTGCCGCCGTCGCTGTAGAGGCCGGCACCGTCGAAGATCAGCGTGCCGATCGGATCATTGGGATCGCCGAAGGTGTTGTTGCCGGAGAGGTAGAACACCGATGCAGAGCGCAGGCGCACGACATCCGCGCCGGCGAACTTGCCGATCAGGTCCGTGCTGATGACGAGACCGCCGGTGCCGTCTCCGAGATTGATGACAGCGCCGGAGAGATCGTAGTTCTTTGCGGTCAGGTTGGCACTGACGGGGACGATGGTGGTGCCGCTGGAGTCGAGCGTCAGCGTGTTGCCCGACAGCACGGCCCCTGCCCCGATCGTCAGGCTGCCACGCGCCACGGTCGAAACCGGACCGGCCGGCGCCGGCGTCGTCGACGGCACCTGGTAGATGCCCGGCACGAAGTGCCTGATGACATCGACCAGCCCGCCATTGGAGACCCGCAGCAGCGCGCCGTCGCCGCTGACGCCGTTGGTCCAGCTGGTGCCGGCGGCGTTGAGGACGGGATCGACACCGATCACCAGCGCAGCGGTCGAGTTACCCGCCACCGTTCCTTCGGCCTCGATCACGCTACCGGAATCGACAACGAGGCCACGAGAGGTAGCATTCGCGGCGGTCGGCGCCAGGGAGCTGAACAGCAGTTCGGGCCCGGTCAGGGCATGCGTGGAATCGGTCGCGATCTCGACATTGAGCGCGGTCGCGGTGATCAGCGTGCCTTCGGTCGAATTGCCGCGATAGCCGCCGATCAGCGTGCTCTCGATGCCGAGATTGCTCAGCATGTCGGCATCGACGAACAGATAGCCGGCATAGGCGGCGCTGGGCGTGAAGGCGCCGTTCACCGTGGTGCCGAAATTATTGAGCTGATCACTGGCCGCAACCACCAGATTGGTGCCGGTGATATCGAGCTGGCCGCCGAGGCCGCCGGGCGCCGGCGCAAACCGGTTGGTGGCATCGAGCAGCAGCGAGGTGCCGGCTGCCACCACCATACGCGCGGCGTCCTGGGCGAGCCGGGGCACGGCGGTGCCGTTGGTCGCGGCCAGCGCCGGAAAGTACGCGGAGCCCTTGGCGATGTCGATTTCGGAATAGCGGGTCCAGACCGCGTCCGACTGGATCTGCAGCAGCGCCGTCTGCGAGGATTTCGAACCGTTGATCGCGTTGCCGAACACGCCAGTCATGTAGACCGAACCGTCAGCGGTAGTGCCGGTCCGCGTCACCGGGCTGGCGTTGGTGGAGACCACCGCGACCCGATAGGCGCCGGGCAGCGTCGCGTATTCGGCCGGCAGCAGCGTATAGGTGCCGGCGGGAATACCATTGCCACCCGGAATCGTCACGGTCATGCCGGCCCCGACGCTGCTGGTGAAGCTCGGATCATAGGCGGCGAGCGACGAACCAAAAGCGGGAACCAGCGCATAGACGGTTTGCGAACTGGTGGTGAGCACATTGCGCGAGCCGCCGGTGCCCGGCACGAATTCCGTGGCATAGACGTCGCCGCCGCCGCTGCCGTCGATCACGGCGCCCGCGCGGGTGTCGACGTTGACGCCGCCGAGCACGATCAGCTTGGTCGGCGGGCCGTTCAGCAAGGTGCTGTTGTCGGTCCAGTTGATGCCGTCGGTCGTGGCGCCGTAGGGAATCATCAGGCCGTTCGCCGAAACCGAAGTCAGGCTGCCCGGCATCAAGGTAACGCTGGCGGTGGCCACCGCGGGCGTTCCGGGCGTACCGGTCTGGCCGGTCTGCACGGGATCGTAGGGGTCGTTAGTCGCGCCGGTCGTGAAGATGGCGGGCAGTGTCTGCCCGGGCCCGAAGCCGAGTTGGATGGTGCCGAGCGGCGCGAACAGCGCGCCGCCCTGCACGATGGTCCTGGCATCGACCAGGATCGCACCGCCCGCCGACAATGGCGTTACCGGCGTAGCGCCATTTGATGCAAAAGCGATGGTATTGTGGGTCCCGGCCACGCCCGTCGGCGCCAGGCCGAGCGACATCAGCAGAAACGCCGTGTCGGTGGTCGGATAGATCTCGCGCGCGGTGATGTTGAGATTGTCGGCGACGCGGAGCGCCCCGACCCATGGCCGTCCGCCGAAGCCATCGCTGGTAAAGAGAACTGTCTGGGTGACGTTGGGGCCGTAGTTGTTGTCGCCGATCAGTCGCAGGTCGCCGTCGCTGACGATATTGACCGTGCCGGCGTTACTGACGGTCGGGGCACCGACCAGATCGATCGCAGTGGTCGCCTGCAATGTCAGCGTGCCATCGGCCAGCGTCGGCGGGACATTCGCGCCACCGGTGGCGTTGAAGAAGCGGATGTACCCGGCCTCGAGCACATCGGTGGTGCCCCCGATCGATGGAATGCAGTTGCCGGCCGGCGCGCAGGCCGATGGAATGAAGGCGGTGTTGCTGATCCCGGTCGGCAGCAGGCTGGTGGCTCTGCCCTGATTGTCGAGCAGCAGCGAACCGGCGATGTCGAGATTGACATTGCCGCCGAGATAGAGCGCGCCGGTCAGCGCCGCGGTATCGAGGCCGCTGATCGCGCTGTTGATCGCGTTGGCGGCGATGAAGGACGTCCTTGGGAGGACGGCGACCGCCCATTGGGACAGGCTGGTGGACGAGGTGCCGCCATTCACCAGGTTGACCGTCAGGTTCAACACGCCGGTCGTCGCGTTGTAGGAGTTGAGAGTTCCGATCATCGTGACGGTGTGGCCGCTGCCGTCGATGCCGGTCAGCACGATAGTCTTGCCTGGCTGCATCAGATTGGCGGACAGCGAGGTCTGGACCGTGAGGTCTCTGCTGCCGACGGCGGTGGTGACGGCGCTGGTCGATGTGAGCTGCTGAGTCCCGGGAGCACTGGTCAATAGCCCGATGGAATTCTGGGCGGTTGCCGGCGACATGCCGGCGAAGCCCGCGATGAAATCATCGCTTTGGGTGAGCAGGATGTCGTTGACCGTGTTGGTTACGTTGAGCCTGCCGCCGACCGCCGACGGCGCTCCCCCCGCCGCCTTGATGGTGCCGCCGAAATAGAGGGAATTGTTGCTGAGTGTCAGCGTGCCGCCATTGCTCCAGATCGGCTGGGTGATGAGACCGCCCTGGCCCACGCTTACAGGCGTTTCGATGGTGCCGCTCGCGCCTGAAATGTCGAACACCGCGCCTTTGCTCACAACGACGGTGACGCCGGGCAGCGTGATCGAGCCGCCGGGCAGCACCGTGCCGGTCGTGTAGGCCGTGACATGAGGGTTTGGCACGAAGGTGCCGGAGACGTCGAGCACGGCCTGCGCACCGATCCAGGTAAGGAGCGAATTGATGCTGATGCTTCCGCTCGGCGCGGAGATGTCACCAAGCACGTCGGCCACGGCGTTCGACGCGAACGTGATCGTGGCGAGCGGATCGGCAACGATGCGCGCCGCCTGGTCGATCAATAGGCGGGCCGTGGTGCTGCGATCGCCCGGCGTGCCGTACGCATATGGACTCTGCGTCAGACTGAGATTGACCGTCGGGCGCAAGCCATCCGGCAGGTAACCGATCGAGGCGAACTCGCGCACGCGGGCGCCCGACGCCGGCAGGACACCGATCGCGGGAAGCTGATAATTCTGTTGTTCTAGCCTCAACGTGGTGCCGGCGGTGATGGTGATGCTGCTGTAGGTGCTGGTGAGCTTGAAGCTGCCGAATCCACTGTCGGTGAAGAACGAGGTCGGCAGCACGATGGTGCCGGCCTGCGCGCCCGATGTGATCGGGGTGACCGCGGTCGCCTGCCCGTCGATCACGACCTCCGGCGCCTGAAGCATGAAGGTGCCGTCTTGCGACAGGCCGCCGGCATAGATGGTGCCGTCCATGAACACATTGCCGTTGGTCGGGGCCAGCGGCGCGAAATCGACCTTGTTGTCGTTGCCAAAGGTCTCCCCGGAAACGCCTGTATTGGGTGACCATGTTCCGGCATAGATGAGCAGCGAGAGATTGCCGCCCTTGCCCTTGGGCAGGCCGTTCGAGCCGGTGGCCACCTTGCCGTTGGTGCCGACATAACCGCCTCCCGACACATCGATGACGCTGCCGCGCTGCAGGATGATTGAGGGGCTGGCGTCGGTGGCGACGACGTTCCCGGCGATGGAATCGTAGGAAACGAGGTTGCTGAAATCGAAGGTGCTCAGGCTGACGCTGCCGCCGTCGACATAGAGCGCGCCGCTGACATTGCCGCCGAATTCCCCGGTATCGTTGATCCAGCGGCCGCTGACGTCGAGCAACGCATCGGCACCCAGGATCAGCGACGGCATGTGGGTCAAATTGACCATGGCCTGCACCCCGCTGAGCGTGATGCTGCCGCCATGCGCGGTAAGGACACCGTCGACGGTTGCGACGCCGCCGAGCTTGATGCTGCCACCGTCACGCACCGTCAGGTTGGCCCCGGCCGCGACGTTAAGCGTGTCGGCGCCGCTGATGCTGACCGAGCCGAGATCGAAGGAAGACAGCCGGTCGGTGCCGTAGGTGACCGTCGCCTTGCCGTCACCATTTTTCGGCAGTGTCAGCGACGAATTGAAGGTGAAGTCCGGGCCGAGGACATCGGAGGCCGAGGCGGCGAGCACCACCGCGTCGCGTGGGGTGCTCTTGTCGCCGGCCGTCAGCAGCGTGATCGTCAGCGCCGCCCCGATCGGCAATTGGTCCGGCGTGGCCTGCGCGCCGCCGGTTCCGGTACCAACCTGCGCCAGCTCGCGCTGGTGGGCGCCGATCACGATGTCGCTGCCGATGTCGCCTTCGAGCAGCGGATTGACCGCGACGATAGCAAGGCTGCCGGCGCTCAGCCCGTCGACATAGCCCGGCTTGAAATGGCTACCGCTCAACAGCGGACTGTTGTAGGTATCGGTGACGTTCCAGTGCGGATGCAGCACGGTGAAGCCGGACCGGACGCTGGCGCCGATGAAGGGATTGGCGCTGCCGATGTCGTAGCGCCGTCCGTCCGATCCGATCACCTGCGTCGTCGTGATCCGCGCACCGGTGAACGCGATCGCTCCGCCGGAGAGGTCGATCACCGATCCCGCGACCTGCAGAACGTCGGTAAAACCTCCTGAGTTTTGATTATTGCCGACGCTGATCCCACCGCCGAACGTCAGCGCGCCACCCTTGCTCAGCAGTTGATCGATGCCCTGCGTGACATTGGCCAGATAGCCGGCCCCGGAGGAGGCGAACAGCGGCGAGCCGACCCAGGTCTCGCCGTCGGTGCGGGTGCCGGTCAGCGACAGGTCGATCGTCACGGTATGGCCGATCATGGCCTGCGCTAGCGGCGTATCCGCCACGTCGTTCGCCGTGACCTTGAAGGTGTAGAGATAATCGCTGACCGAGCGCGTCGCCGAAAGGCCCGACAGGTCGATGAGGCTGCCGCTTTCGAGCACGACGCGACCGAGCGCCAGCGGCATGGATCCGTCCGGCTGGTTATTACCCGGCCCGGTCACGGCCATCGTCGCGGACGGCGCCCACACCCACGATCCGGACTGGAAATCCACATTGGCACCGGCGACATCGATGCGCGGCGGCGTGAAGGCGGCCAGCGAGCTCGGATCGGAGGGAATGGTCTCGCCGTTCTCGTCGGGAAGGATCGCGGTGATGCTCTGGGTGCCGAACAGCACCTGATTGCCGGCGTTCGCGCCATTCGCGACGACGGTGATCGAGCCCGGGCGGGTGATGCTGGTGGTCGCCCCCGCGAGCCCGTTTTGCTGGACGGCATCGCCGACCAGCGTGATGTTGCCGCGCTCAGAGATCAGGATCGCTCCCACGTCGTTGAGCACCGACGAACCGCCGCTCACTGTCGGTGGCGCATACAGCAATATTCCGCTGATCGCGGCGCCGGTGCGGACCACATCGCTGGTCAGGTTGGTGCCGGCCGCGGGCGCGCCGATCTGCACGCTGGAGCCCGCCGCCAGAATGATCTGCCCGGCCGAAGTGGCGATCGAGCCGGCGTTGGTCACCTGCGGACCCAGCAGCGCCACGAACCCGCCATTGTCGAAGCCACTGACATTGGTTGAGATGCTGGCGCCTGCCTCGACGCGGACGCCGACATTGCCCTGACCCGGAACGAGCCCGGCCGAGAACAGCGCCGTGTTGCCGGTCGCGACCGGACCGCCGTTGAGGGTGGTCTGCAGTGTAGCGTTGACGAACAATCCCGTACCCGAAAACACCTTGTTGGCGTTGGCTTCGTCCGACGGCGCCAGGATCAACGTTCCGTTCGGAGTTGCCTGCATCGATCCATCGACCAGGACCGGCACGTAGGCCGCCCCGCTCGCCTTGAAAGCGCCGTTGGCTGCTCCGGTGAAGCTGTTCATCTCCATCGCGGAGGCGACCAGCGAATGCACGTTGATCTGGCTGCTGCCGCTGAAAATGATGCCGTTCGGATTGATGATCAGAACCGTGCCCTGGGCGTTGATCTGACCCTGGATCTGGCTCGGACTTCCAGTGGCGTCGATGCGGTTGAGCACCACCCAGGAATTGCCGGTGTCTGAATTGCCGCCGCTCTGGTCGAAATTGACCGTGGTGTTGCGGCCGACGTTGAACTGCTGCCAGGTCGCGATCGCGCGCTGCGACGACTGGGTCAGGGTCACCGTGGTCTGGTTGCCGCTCGTCGTTTGAACGGGAGCGCTGAGGTTTTGCCACAAACTTGGATCGGCGCCCGAGGTCACCCTGGGATCCACGATCAGCCCGCCCGACGATAATCCGTTCGTCACCACGCTCGATGCGCCTGCCGCAGCGTTACGTGCCGCCTGTTGCGCCGCCTGCATCGCCTGGAGCGCCTGTGTTGCCCGCATCATCGAGGCCTGACCGCGCGCCGCGATCGCCGCCGCCTGCTGCGCCGCCGGCTGCGCCGCGTCCGAAGCGATGCCGGGCGCGGAAGTCACCGCGCCGCTGACACCGGGCTGACGCGCGAACGCAGGCTGATAGCCCGCCAAGCTCAACGCCATCGCGCTGGCCGTCGCCAGCAACGCCGCATGCCGTGAGAAGCGCTTGCGCGTTTGATTTGCGACCGTGTCGGAAGACATCATGAAAAGATCTTTCAGCTCGGAACGTGACAGGCTGGAACCCTGGCGCTTCCACCAGCCGTCCCTATTCAAGGGGACGAAATCCAGTCGACGGGACCGAACAGAAAAATCGCCGATCGAGCGTTGCAAATCGTTCGGCCGCTCAAGGCCGGCGCAAACCGCGCATGCGTGCTCGCCGCTCAGCTCAGCAGAACGATTCCGCCGGGCAGCCTTGTCAGCCTGGCGGAAAATATCTGCTGGAATACGGTGAGGACGCTGTCGATGTTGTCGGTCCGGAACCGGCCGTTGACGAGGCGTCGGCCCAATTCGGCGTTCATCAGCATGATCCTGCCGGGCCTGTAGCGATTGACTTCGCTCACGACCTCACGCAGCGGAGCGTATTGAAAGATAAGCACCCCCTGTTGCCACGCGGACACCTGGGCGAGGTCTATCGTGGTAACCGTAGTCAAACCCTGGCCGGCATAAACGACCTGCTGTCCGGCCTGGAGTTGCGCCTCCGCACTCCGCCGTTCGACGCTGAGGTTGCCTTCCAGACATGTGACGCACGTCAGGAGCCGGTCGTGACGAATGTTGAAGCGGGCCTGGCGCGCAGTCACCCGACCGTCGCCCACGGTCACACGCAGCGTCTGGTCCTTCTCCGAGCCGGTTGCGATCGCGGCTTCCCCGCCGACGATCTCGATGTCGCCGCCAGGGGCCGCGCGCGCATTGAGACTGGTCTGTGTGTTCAGCATGACATGGACGCCGCTGTCGATGACGATCGTGCGCTGTTCTCCGGGCGCCGTTCGATAGTCTGCCAGAACCTCCGATGCCGACGGCCAAAGTTCGAGCGGCGGCCGCACGATCAGATAGGCTGCGGCGGACGCCGCGACCGCTCCGCCAAGCATCGCGCGTCGCGAAACGAAAGCGGCCGGCCTCGCCCTTCCCGGCTGTTCCGTCGCTTCACGGCGCAGCACAAAATTGTAGCCGGCGACCCCGAGCCGATCCCAGAATTGGCTGGCCCATGCCAGGGCTTCGCGATGGGCCGCGCTTTGGCCGCCCCAACTCCTGGCATCCTCAATATCTTGCGCCGATGCCCGGCCGGACCCGAGATGACGCACGCGCGCCAGGGCGTCCTGCCGCAGCGGCTCCAGGTCTTGCAGCGGCTCCCGTTCTTCCCGCGACTTTATGGCTTCGTTCATTGGTGAATGCCGGCTGGCTGCTGCGGAA
Organism: uncultured Alphaproteobacteria bacterium; assembly: GCA_963845435.1. Taxonomy (GTDB): domain Bacteria; phylum Pseudomonadota; class Alphaproteobacteria; order Rhizobiales; family Xanthobacteraceae; genus Bradyrhizobium. Next base: position 61,185 of record CAWJSD010000004.1, on the reverse strand, counting down.
GGAGTATGACTGTCATTCAGAAGACGCTTTTGGCGCGCCCGGACCGAAACGGTTTGTCACCTTCCGGTCAAAACGCTTCGCACAATATTCAACCGCTGCCTTCAACTCAATTTCGACGTAGCGCTGCGAAAACCCCAATTGTTCGGCGATCTCCCTAAGCGGGACGCCTTCCAGGCGTGAAGCGAGAAGAATGGCGCGGCGCCGCGGCGTCAGTTCTGCGAGCACACGCTCCAACAGCCCGACCTGGTCGCGCGCCTCGATTTCGCGCGCGGCGTCCGGGGTTTCGTCGACCAGATCGAGCATCTCGCTGACGTCGAAGCGATGGAAGCCGCGCTTTTCCCTTCGCTTGCGGTCGGAGGCGAGGTTGAGCGCGGTACGAAGCAGATAACCGAACGGACTTTGCACCGCATCCAGTTTGCCCCTGGCGTGAAGATGCAGCCAGGTCTCATGCAAGGTCTCGCGGGCCAATTCTTCGGAGCCAAGCAGCCGGGTCAGCCTCAACCGGAATTCATCGTAGCGTTCCGCCAGCGACTGGCGCAGCGCCGCCCAGGCCGCATCGGTCATGGCGACCCGGCCTTTTGCAGCTTCGCGCCCCGGCCACGCCAGCCGCCGCAATCGCCGGTCTCGCGCGGCAAACGTCGCGAAATCTCCATCACCACCGGTTGCGGCATGTCGGCCGGCGGCGCGCGGTCGAAAGCGATGTCCCGCAGCGCGGTGAGCATGGCGGGTTCGCGAGCGGCATCGCCCTCGAAATCCAGCAGTTCCGGCGACACGACCCGTCCCCCTGAACCGATCCGGAATCGCAGCCTGGCGCGATAGGCGCCGGGCGCGATCGCGGCCTGCCGACAGAAGGCGTCTTCCACCGCTCCCTGGACGATGGCTAGATACGGCATGTAATTGTCCAGGATGAGCTCGGTGCCGGATCGTTGCCGGGCCTTCGGCACCAGCGTGGACAGGCCGGGCGCGCCGTAAACCGCGCCGAGCCCGGTGCCGTCAAGCAAATGATCGAGCGCCTGATCGGACGACATCACCCCTCGGATCGGCCGCGACATACGCCCGAGCACAAGGGCGCCGTCATAGACGACCTGAACACCGGAGACAGCGCTGTAAAGCTCCAGCGCGGAAGCCACCGATTGCGCGCCGATGTCAAAGGAAAAGACGGGTGACCGCGACGCATGGTCGCTCTGCGTCGCCGACGACAGCCCCGGGCGGATGAAGCAACAAAGGCAAGCGCACAGCATCAGGCGTGGCAGGTTTCGCGCCATGAACGAACTCGTCACGCGACAGAGATTTCCAGAGATCGCGGAAGCAAGAGATCGCAGAAGATGGAATGCCGCGATGTCATTCCCGCTCCCGTCCGTTCAGTGCAGGCTTTAAGCCGAGCCGCGCCACCGCGAGTGCTACCAGACCGGGATAGTCATAGAGCTCAAATACGACAGTTGTACGCGAGAACGATGTATATCTGAAGGCGTATCACGACGATGGACGACGCTGGCGTATAATCAGGAATGAAGGCCGGCCTGGCTTGCCGTGCGATCCGACCCGCGGCACATCGGGGCGCTTACGTTTCTTCACAGCTGGCATCAAAACGTAGAGAGCAGGCGTGAGCTTCAGTCTGACATCTACTAGTTCGTCATGAACCGACTGCGCGAGCCCAAGGCACCGAGAAATAGCCGATTGACAGAGAATGAATCAATTAAGAGTATATGTTGCGTAATTTACTAAACCTTTGAGGGCGTCGTGGCCGATCCGGTATCGATTGACGACTGGAAGCGGCTCGCCCAAACCCACCAACGATCCGCCGAGGTGCTTTGCAGAACCCGGCACACGACCCAACAAGCCGTATTTCATGCCGCGATGTCTATGGAATGCTTGCTTAAAGCCTATATCATGAGGGTGGAAAGGTTAAACGCGTTCCCCGACAAGTCCTCACGCCCGGGACTATACACTCACGATCTGCGGGTCCTGTCGGGGATTGCGGGAATAGTCGTGACACCCCAAGATTCGCGCGCAGCGGAATGGTCGGTGGTGATACAATGGGACAGAAATCAGGGGTACGATCCAGACCCAATGCCGAGAAGGGTAGCAAAGTCCTACGTTGAAGCGGCCTTCGGACACAACGGAGTAGCCAGATGGCTGAAATCCCAGATCCAATGATGTTGTCCGAGCAAAAGTGGAAGGCAGGATCGGAGTATCTGCGCTCCATCCAGACGCTCGGGCTCGATCCCGAATGCTTCTTCTGGGCAGTCGATTTTGTTGTCGGGCACCACGTGCTGATACTTGCAACCAGCGCATACGAATTTGCAGGACCAACGGAGATCGCGAGGACGCTCTTCAAAGCCTATAACGCGTCGGCTACCCCGCGTGAGGTTGACCCATTTCTCCTACGCTTCCACAGTCTCCAGCACAGTTTTATCAAGTCCGTGGCGGAGCGGCGCGAGCTTTGGAAAAATTTCGACGATCCGGCGAATAAGACGCTCTTCGGATTTCGAGATCTCAAGTGGCACCCGGATTGGTTCTACAAATTCAATACGGCTGAGCCTCAGGTCACGCAGATGAAGCAAAATTGGCGGCGGTACGAAAGGCACATTAACCAGCTTGCTGCGTAATCAATTCCTCGTGAAAAGACCTGCGCTGGCGTCCCGATGCGAAAGGGCGATTGGTTACCCGGCGTTTTGTCTCGGACAAGACGGACCGAACCCGCGCTTAACTAACCGGTTGTTTCCGTTGGTACAGTTGGGTGGGCTCGAACCACCGACCTCCTGTTCCACAGACAGGCGCTCTAACCAACTGAGCTACAACTGCATCCTGATATCGGCCCCACCGAAGGGGGTGCCGAACGGGGCGGAAACTAGGTGCAACGCCCGGCTTTGGCAAGGCCAGAACGAGGTTACCGCCTGCCCGCGTGAACCATCTCCGCAACAAAAAGCCCGGGCGTGCGGGCCCGGGCTTTCCAAAAATCGACCAACCAAAAAGCCTGAAACGCGGCTCAGGCGGCCGGCTTGACCATGATCTTGGAGGCGCTGGCCTTGATCGGCTCGGCGGTCTCGGTCGCGACCTTCTGGGCGAGCTCGGTCAGGTCCTTGGTGTGGGCGGTGAAGGCCTCGAACTGCTTGCGGGCGTGCGAGGTCCACAGCTCCATCGCCTCGGTGGGCGACTTCACGGCGACCAGTTCCTGGGCGAAGTCGAGATTGGCCGAGGTGGTGGACTTCAGCATGTCCATCAGCTTGGCGGAATATTGCTTGGCGCCGTTGCTGTAGGCGGAAAACACCGCTTCCATGGTGCCGTTGTGGCTTTCGGCGGCGTCCTTGAACTTGGCGTAGTTGTCGCGAGCCTGCGAGACGCCCTTTTCGGCGAACGCACGCATCTGCTCGGGAACTTCGAACGGGATAACGGAGGAGGAGAAAGGATCGGTATTGGCCATCGGCTAGCATCCTTCAGCGGTGAGGTAAGCGTGATCCACATACGCGCGCGACAGCCCATCTAGCCGGCACGTCAACTGGAATCACTTACGCGGGATTGCCCCTTCGGGCTGGCGCAACCTAACCCTCACATCATGTCAATTTTGTGCATCGCAACGAAATTTAATGTGCGTCGCCATATCCGCGCCCCGCAAAGGCGCGGCTTTGGCCGGGAACCAGCCTCATCCCTGGTCAAACCGGGACGAAAGCCGTGCTTTATCAAGTCGATATCCGGCCATACGGCCGCTTTGCGGCAATCGACCGGGTATCGTCTCGGTTGGATCGAAACCAGCCTTGCTTACGCCTGGCCGCCGTTTTTGGGCTTGGCGGCGTCCATCGCGGCACGGCCGACGATCTGGCCCAATTCGCTGGCCTGTTCGGCGAGCGAGCGCATCTGGGCCTGCACGTAATCGCCATGCAGGCGCATCACTTCGGTCAGATCCTTGGCGTGCAGCAGCGACTGGGCATAGTCCAGCGAGGCCTGCACGTTCTTTTCGGCATAGGACATCGCCCTGGCGCTGATGTCCTTGGCGCCGGCGCGCATGGTCGCGCCGTGCTCCTCGATCGATCCGGCGGTCTGCTGCGCGGTGGCGAGAAATTTCTCAAAACCCTTGCGGGCCTGATCGAAGCTCGCTTCCGCCATCGATTTCACTTCCTTTGGAATCTCGAAACGTCCGTCTTCACTCATGGTCCCACTCCTTGCGCTTGCAGGGGCCTGACGGCCCCGGTTGCCCGTTCGCCCTCGTTTCCTTAGCCGCTGCACGCTTCGCCGGTATGACGCCGTTTGTCGCGGCACCTCATCGTGAACCGTTGGTTGCGGTTTTCAATGCCCAACGCGAAAATCGTGCCGCGGTTCGGGCACATTAAGGTTATCCCCCCCTAGAACGTCCTCCGCGCCGTCAAGCCGTGGACCTGCCTCGCCGCACGCGCGATAGTAAGCTTGCGTTAATGCTGCCAATATTTGGCAACCGAACCGCGTCGCCACCGTTGAGCCCGAGGCCCTTCACCGCCGGTCATGTCAGAGCGATGAACTATTTGGAATTCCAGTTGCGAGGCGTCGGCGATCCAAGGCTCGCGCCGCATGCGACCAGCGCGCTGCCGGCCTGGTTGTGGGCGATCGACGGCAGGCGAATTCTGTGGGCCAATCCGGTCGGCGCCCGGTTGTTCGGCACCGCCAACGGCGCAGTGCTGGCGGAAAAGACGTTCGGACCGGCCAACGCGCTGCGTCGCCAGGTCGCGCGCCTGGCCAACCGGCTGCCGGCCAACGGCGCGATTCGGCTGGAGCGGTTGCGCGGCTTCGGCACCCTGCTCGGCGCCCTCGTCACCTGCGGCTGCGCCCGGCTGGAGTTTTCCGACGGCAGTCAAGGCGTGCTGGTCGCCGCGGCCGAACCGATCGGCCGCGCGATGCCACTGGCCGAACGGTTGCAGCTTCTGGTCCGGGCGATCGACAGTCCGGCCGCCGCGTTCACCAGCGACGGCATGTTCATCGGCGCCAGCGCCACGGCGCGCGCACTGCCCGGGTTTCATCATCTCGTCGACGCCAACCTCGGCAACGCCCCCCGCGACGCACTGAAGCAAGGCCGCGTCGAATTGCCGATTGGCATCGGCCAGTTGGTGCTGCAGCGTGTCGGCGCCGGCGCCGACGTCGGCCTGGTGGCATTGATTGCGGCCACCACCCCGCGATCCGCCCATGCGCGGACGATCACGCCGCCGATCGCGCCACACGAATATGACGAGGATCCGAAACCGGAGGATCAAGCCATGCTGGATCACAAATCGCCGGCAGACGCGACCGAAGCCGCGGTCGGGTTGGCGGCGGTCGATGAGTTCGCGGAGCCACCGATCGAAAGCGCGTCAACGAGCGAATCCGCCGAAGCCGCGCCGACCGAACCGGCACCGCATTCGACGCCGGATTATGAAGCCCCGGCCTTGTCAGGCGAGGCGCCGGCCGAATTCGCTCTGGACGATGAGTTCACCATGCCGCCCCAACCGTTCGACGCTGAAACGATACAGGCGCCGGAGCCGTCGATGGCAACGCATCATGACGACGACGATCTTCTCGATGAAGAGCCTTCCGTCGAAGAGGAATCGCGCGAAGAGGAATCGGCCGAAGAGCCGTCGCCCTATGTCGAAGCGGTGGCCGACGAACCCGCCCTGGAAGCCGTGCCTGCTCCTGACATGGCCGGGGAACATCACGAGCAGGAGCATCACGAACATCAGGAGCAACACGAAGAGCCCGGCCCCATGATGCACGAGGCGGCCTGGCACGACGAGCCAGGGCCCGAACCGCGCACCGCGCCGTTGCGCTTCCTGTGGCAGATGGATGTCGACGGCCGCTTCACGCTCGACGAGGAAGCCGGCCGCCTGACCGGTCCGCGCAGCGTGGCGGCTCTCGCCCGGTCATGGCGCGAGGTCGCCGACAGTTTCGATCCGGACGGCCACGTGCTCCGCGCCGTCGCAACCCGCAACGCCTGGACCGGCGTCGACTTGAATTGGCCCGTCGATGGCGGCGATCACCTGCCGGTCGAACTTTCGGGCCTGCTGCTGCTGGATCGCGCCGGCAACTATGCCGGCTATCGCGGTTTTGGCATTTGCCGCGATCTCGAAGCCATGACCCGTCTCGATGCCCTGCGCCATCATGAAGCGTTGAACGGTCCGCCGCCGCAGGCGCTTTCGGCGGGTATCGTAGCAAAGGGATCGCCGGTCGGCTTCACCGCCGTCGTGCCGATCGATCTGTCGGCCGGTCCGACAACTTGACGAATTTGCTGACGAATTTGCCAACGAACTGCATGGCGCGGATTCACTCGCCGAAGCACCACCTGAATCCGATAACGCCACCGCGCCGACCGCGCCGGAGATTTCACCGCCGAGCGATCCGGAAAGCCAAGCCCATGATTTGGCAAACCTGGATCTGGAAAACCAAATGGACACACCCAGGAACGTTGTGCCGTTCCGGCTGAACGGCGAAACCAAGTCGCTGGTGCTGACCCCGGTCGAGAACAGCGCCTTCAACGAACTCGCGCGCCAACTCGCGGAGCGGCTTGAACGCGAAAACGACATGCCGTTGCCGCCACCGCCGTCCGAGGCGATAGCCGAGCCGGTTGTCGAACCGGCGGTCGTCGCCAAAGCGCCCGAGATCAGCGAAGCGCCGGGCTGGCTCGGCCGCGTCGAGCCGCCCGCGCGCGGCGAAAGCCGCCGCGATCGCGCGCTGTTCGACCTGTTGCCGGTCGGCGTGTTGATCTACCGGCTCGATCGCCTGGTCTACGCCAATGCGGCGTTCCTGCAGCGCATGGGCTATGATAGCCTGTATGCGCTCGAAGAGGCCGGCGGCCTCGATGCATTGTATGTCGAGCCCGGCGTGTCCAATGCCAGCAGCACTTCCGACACCGGCACGCCGGTGACGATCTCGGCCTCGCAAGCCTCGAACGACCACACCCCATCGGCGCCGACCGAAGCACGGCTCTACACCATTGCGTGGGACGACGAGTCCGCGCTGGCGCTGATCTTCTCCGGCTCGCCCGCGGCGGCGCCGGCGTCAATGCCCGCGCCGGATGTCGCGGTGGCGGCTGCGCCGGTCGCGCCCGCCGAAACGCTCGCACCGCTACAACCCTCGCCGGTCGGCCACGCCAACGCCGAAGAACTCGCCACCATTCTCGACACCACGGCGGAGGGCATCCTGATGTTCGACGCCGAGGGAAACATCAATTCCTGCAACCGCAGCGCCGAGGCGTTGTTCGGCCGCGACGGCGCCGATCTGGTACAGCGCAACCTCACCGATCTGTTCGCGCCGGAAAGCGCACCGGCGGTGCGCGACTATCTGGAGCGGGTCAGGGGTGCCGATATTACCAGCCTGTTCGAGCAGGGCCGCGATCTGCTGGCGCGCGTCGGCAACGGCGGATTGATCCCGGTCTCGATCACGATCGGCCGTACCCAGGCCGAGGGTCCCAATTTTTTCGCGGTGTTTCGCGACCTCTCGCAGAGCAAGAAGAGCGAGAGCGAATTGCGCGAGGCGCGACGGCTGGCCGATCGCGCCGCCAACGGCAAGGCCGACATGCTGGCGCGGATCAGCCACGAGGTCCGTGCGCCGCTCAACGCGATCCTCGGCTTTGCCGAGGTGATGATCGGCGAGCGGTTCGGCGCGCTCGGCAATGAGCGCTATGTCGAATACATGAAGGACATCCGCGCCTCCGGCGAGCGCGTGATCGCGATCATCGACGACCTGCTCGATCTCACGCGAATCGAAACCGGCAAGCTCGAACTGGCCTTCACGGCGCAGAACCTCAACGACCTGGTCGAGCAATGCGTGTCGGTGATGCAGCCGCAGGCCAACCGCGAACGCATCATCATCCGCAGCTCGCTGGCGCACATGCTGCCGTCCGTGATCGCCGACAGCCGCGCGCTGCGCCAGATCACGCTCAACCTGATCGGCACCTCGATCCGCCTCGCCAATGCCGGCGGCCAGGTCATCGTCTCGACCGCGCTGTCGGATATCGGCCAGGTGGTGCTCCGGGTCCGCGATACCGGCCACGGCCTCAACGACAATGAAGTCGCCGCCGCGATGCAGCCGTTCCGCGCCTCCGCGCCGTCGGATCAGGCTTCGGAAAGCTCCGCGCTCAGCCTGTCGCTGACCAAGGCGCTGGTCGAGGCCAACCGCGCCCAATTCCAGATCAAGACCGGCGGCCATTCCGGTACCCTGATCGAGGTGCTGTTTCCGAATGCAATGGCGCGGGCGTAAGGGCGGAATACTGAACAACCGTACCCAACGCGTCATGCCCGGGTCTGGCCCGGGCATCCATGCTAACCCAAGCGACAGAAAAACGTGGACGGCCGGGACAAGCCCGGCCATGACGAAAACGGTGCGAGAATTTGTCGCGTGAAAGCCGCAGATTCGGGCACGTTCCTTGCTCGAAAAAACGTCGTCAGCCTTTTGAGCCGAGTTGTTGTCACCCCATGCGCTGCCTTGTTGTCGCCGACCTGCATTACGCGCTGCCGCAATTCGACTGGCTGCTCAGCGCCGCGCCACAATTCGATCTGGTGATCTTCGCCGGCGACGCCTTGAACATCGGCTCGGCGGTGGATTTCCGCGCCCAGATCGTGGTGGTGAAGAAATATCTGGCGCTGTTGTCCAGGCTGACCCGGGTGATCCTGTGCTCGGGCAATCACGATCTGGACGAACGCAATCCCGAGGGCGAGAAGATTTCAAAATGGGTCGGCGACGTGCGGGAGTACGGCATCGCCTGCGATGGCGACAGCCTGACCATCGGCGACACGCTGCTCACGGTGTGCCCGTGGTGGGACGGCCCGCTGGTCAAGGCAAAGCTGGACGCCCAGCTTTCAGCTGCCGCCACACATCGTCCCAAACGCTGGATCTGGGCGCATCACGCGCCGCCGGCCAATTCGCCGACCAGCTGGGGCGGCAAGCGCTTCTTCGGCGATGTCGAACTGGTGCAATGGATCGAACGCCACCGGCCTTCGATGGTGATCTCTGGCCATGTGCATCAATCGCCGTTCATCCCGGACGGATCGTGGTTCGACCGGCTCGGCGAGACCTGGGTGTTCAATGCCGGACTGCAGCCCGGCCGGCCGCCAACCTACATCGTGCTCGATCTACAAACAGCCGAGGCGTTCTGGCTGGCGGCGGGCGAAGGCCAGCGCATCGATCTCGACGCGCCGCTGCGGCGGCCGGCGGCCATCATCGCCGATCCGCCGCCGTGGCTTACATCCTTGGGTCGGATTGCCGATCCGAACCTGGCTGGACCTGCGACGGCGGCAGGTTGATCATGCTCTGCAGCACCTCGCCGACCATCGCGAGATGGGTGCCATGGCCGGCATATTGGTGCATGACGTCGGCAAGATAAGTGGTCGCGACATTGAGCCGTTGTGCCAGGAATTTGGCGATCAACAGCGCCACCTCGGGACGGTCGCGCAAAAACGCGGCCGCATCGTCGAATTCGTAGATCACCGAATCGGTCGCCGCGCGCACCGTCGCGGTGTGCGGCTGCTCGAGCAGCACCGACATTTCCCCGATCACCGCGCCGGGCTCGGCCAGCACCGCGACGATGGCGTCGCCGCGCAGCACCTCGAGCCGGCCCTCGAGCAGCACATAGAGATGTCCGCGCTCGCCGCCTTCGCGGACGATCACCCCTCCCGCCGGCACCGCGCGCTGCGTGCCCTCGCCGCAATAATCCAACATCGAGCGCATCCGAATCTCCTCCGGCCGGCCTCCAGGTCGGGACCATGCGGCAAGTCTGCCAACCTCGAACGGATTACGCCAGCCGCAATTTGTGGAGATCGTTCCGAGCTACGCGCGCGGCCTACGCGCTGACCGTGCTGGTCGGCAGAAAATCGCCGATCACCTCGAGAAACAGCTCGGGCGATTGCAATTGCGGGACGTGGGCACAACCCGGGATGATCTCCAGATGCGCCTGCGGCAAACCGGCCGCCAGTTCGTGCGACATCGGCGGCGGCGTCGCCTCGTCGAATTCGCCGACCACCACCAGCGCAGGCGCTTTCACCTTTGTCAGTTCCGGCCGCAGGTCGAGTTCGGCCAACGCGGCGCAGGCCGCGCGGAACACCTCGGGGTCGGTCGCCAGGAACGCCTCGCGGCGGTCGCGCATCAGATCGGGATGTTCGTTCTGGAATTCCGGCGCGAACAGCCGGCGCATCGCCACGTCGGTGATCGCCGCCAGCCCCTTGGCTTTGGAGGCCGCCGCCATGTTGCGAAAGGCCTCGCGGCCCGGTTCCGAAAACGCGGCCCCACAATCGGCGAAAATAAAGCGGGTCGCGATGCCGGGATGGCGGATCGCCATCTGCAGCGCGACGAAGCCGCCATAACCGTTGCCGAGCACGATCGCGTCCTCGCCATGCGCGGCCTCCTTGACGGCCTCGGCCATCCGGTCGGCAACCGCGGCGAGACCGCCGGTGACGGCATGGGAGCGGCCGAAGCCCGGCAATTCCGGCACGATCACCCGAAACGAATTCGACAATTCGGGCGCGACGGCATCGAAGCTGGCGCGATCCGACAGCAATGAGTGAAACAGGAACAACGGCGGCCCATCACCGGACTGCGCGGCGTTGACGGTTCCGTGGGCAAAAACTCGATCCATCTGATTTCTCTCTTTTGGCGCCGGAAAAAATTCGGATCGAGGCACATTTATGGCCTGCCCGCCGGACTGATAAATCAAAATTGCTTTTATTCAAGCCTTGATCGCTTGACGTGATATTTCACGGCTGCGAAGGTAATGCATATTTTCGGGAAGCAAATAAATGTACTGCGAAACCAAATGACGTTTTATTAGAGGAAATATTGATGCTTTTGCGTGACAATGTCTACGAAAATCTGCGCGCTGATATCCTGACCTGCCATTTTGCGCCGGGCCATGATATGCGCGAACAGGAGCTGGCCGAGCGTTATGCTGTCAGCCGGCAGCCGGTGCGCGAGGCCTTATTACGGCTGGAGCGCGAACACCTCGTGACCATCCAGCCGCGACAGGGCTACCGCGTTAATCCGATCTCGCTGGCGGATGCCCGCGACATCCTGCGCTTCCGGCAGGCCCTGGAGCCGGTGTGCGTGGCCGAGGCGATCGAACATGCGCCGGATCATGTGCTCCGCGCGCTCGATCAATTCCGCGAATTTGCCGGCAATCATGAAGACTTCATCGCATACAACCGTGGCTTTCATTCGGCGCTGGCCCATGCCTCGGGCAACCGCCGCATGGCTGCCTCGCTGTGCGATCTGATCGGACAGGCCGATCGTCTGGTGCGGGTCAGCGTTGCCAATCTGCGAGGTCACGATCCGGCGCAACTCGTGGCCGAGCATGTCGAATTGATCGACGCCATGCAGCGCCGTGACCTGCGAACCGCCAGCCGCCTGATCAAGGCCCATGTCGCCCAAACCGAAAAACGCGTGCTGCCGGCGCTCAAGCGCAACGCCGTGATCATCGAAGGAAGAGAAGCATGAACATCACAGCCAAACCCGCCACCGCCGAGGTCGAGATCCACGGCAATTTCGTCGATGGCCGCGAGGTCGAGGCCGGCAACGGCGCGATGCTCGACGTTCGCAATCCCGCCACCGGCGATGTCATTGCGCGGATCCCGAATTCGACCGCCGAGGACATCGACCGCGCGATGAAGAGCGCGCGCAAGGCTTTCGAAGGCAAGGAATGGGGCGGCATGGACACGAGAGCGCGGGCCCGGCTGATCAACAAGCTGGCCGACGCGTTCGAGGCCAATCTCGAGGCGCTGTACCGGCTGGAGACGCTCAACAACGGCCGCCCGCTCAACGAGACCCGGGCCCAGCTGTCGCGGCTGCCGGACTTCTTCCGCTACTTCGCCGGTGTTTCGCTGGCGCGGCGCGATTCGGTGATCCCGGTCGAGGGCTCCTACCTGAACTACACCCTGCGCACTCCGATCGGCGTCGTCGCCAATTGCACGCCGTTCAATCATCCGCTGATGATCCTCTGCAAGTCGCTCGCCGCGGTGCTGGCCAGCGGATGCGTCACCGTGGTCAAGCCGTCGGAATACACCCCGCTGACCACCCTGAAGCTGGCCCAGATTTTCACCGAGGCGGGCCTGCCGCCCGGCGTGTTCAATATCGTGCTCGGCCTCGGTCCCAGCGCCGGCAAGATGCTGGCCGAACACCCCGACATCAACAAGCTGGTGCTGACCGGCGGCACCGAGGCCGGCCGCATTGCCGGCAGCGCCGCCGCCAAGGTGTTCGCGCACCAGACCATGGAACTTGGCGGCAAGACGCCGGTGATGGTGTTCGACGACTTCGATGTCGAGCGCGCCGTCAACTACGCGGCGTTCGGCGCCTTCATCGGCGCAGGTCAGACGTGCGTCTGCGCCTCGCGCCATATCGTGCAGGCTTCGATCTACGACGAATTCGTCGAGAAGTTGCAGGCCAAGACCAAGGCGATCCGGATCGGTGATCCGTTCGATCCCGCCACCCAATTGGGCCCGGTGATCTCGGCCAAGCAGCGCGATCGCGTCCTGTCCTATTCGAAGTTCGGCCATGAAGACGGTGCACGATTGGTGGCCGGCGGCGTCGCCGCCAGGATCGCGGGCCATGAAGGTGGATTTTTTGTCGAGCCGACGGTGTTCGCCGACGTGAAATCCGACATGCGGATTTTCCAGGAAGAAGTGTTCGGCCCATTCACCTCGGTCACGCCATTCAAGGACGAGGCCGATGCGTTGCGGCTCGCCAATGATTCCCCGTTTGGGCTGGCCGCCGCGGTCCGCACCAACAATGTGGCGCGCGCCCATCGCGTTGCCGCGTCGGTCAAGGCCGGCATCGTCTGGGTCAACGACCATCACCGGCTCGATCCGGCATCGCCCTGGGGTGGGGTCGATGACAGCGGCATCGGGCGCGAATGCGGAACCGAAAGCTTCGACGACCACTTCAACACCAAGAGCGTGATGGTCGCGACCCATGACCAGCCGTTCGACTGGTATCGCGACACGGCGGCCCAACGCCGATTGAACTAGGGCTGGTCAACTGATCTGCACACCGTAGAATTGTGGCTCCGGACTGGACCGGAACGACGAGTACGAAGAAAAAGGGGAAATACATGCCATCATCCGTCAACGCCGGCGCCCGGCTCGATCGGCTTCCGATCGGGCCGTTCCACCGACGCATTTTGATCCTGATCGGGATCGGGATGTTCTTCGACGGATTCGACATCTATGTCGCCGGCACGGTGCTGGGCGTGACCTTGAAGACCGGTTTCTCCACGTTCCAGCAAAACGCCCTGTTCATTTCGATGACGTTCGTCGGCATGATGCTGGGCTCGTTCGGGACGGGCTTTCTCGGTGACCGTTACGGCCGCCGCTTCACCTATCAGTTCAATCTGCTGATGTTCGGGCTGGCCTCGCTGGCCGCGGCGTTCGCGCCGAACATGATGTTCCTGATCGCCTGCCGTTTCGTGATGGGCGTCGGCCTTGGCGCTGAAAACGTGGTCGGCTATTCGACCATGACCGAGTTCGCGCCGGCGCGGGTGCGCGGCAAATATCTCGGCCTGATGGCGGTGTGCGTCGTCACCGGCCTGCCGATCGCGCTGCTGCTCGCCTCGCTGGTCGTTCCCGCGTTCGGCTGGCGCGCGATGTTCGTGATCGGCGGCATCGGCGCCATGATCGTCTGGTACCTGCGGAAATCGCTGCCGGAATCGCCGCGCTGGCTCGAAGCGGTCGGCCGGACCCAGGAAGCCGAGATCCTGATGCGCTCGATCGAGATCGAGGCCTCGCAGGGCCGGCCGCTACCCGCCCCCGCCCCGGCTCCGACGGTTCAGGTCTCCAGCGACATCTCCACGTTGTTCACGGCCCCGCTGTTGTCGCGGATGATCGTCGGCTCGATCTGCCTGATCACCATCAACACGCTGCTGTACGGCTTTATCACCTGGCTGCCGGTGTTCTTCATCAAGCAGGGATTGAGCGTCGCCAATTCGTTCCTCTATTCGATGGTGATGGCCTTGGGCGCACCGGTCGGTTCGGCGATCGGCGCTGCGACCGCCGATCATTGGGGCCGCAAGCCGACCATCATCGGGGCATCCCTGATTTCGGTGGCGCTGGGCATCCTTTACCCGATGATTTCGGATCCGATGCTGCTGGTGGTGGTCGGGTTTTTGCTGACGGTGCCGATCTACGTACTGGTGGCGCTGCTGTTCGGCGTCTACATCCCCGAACTGTTTCCCACCGAAGTGCGGCTACGCGCCTCCGGTATCGTCAACACCCTGGGCCGCGGCGCCACCATCGTGACCCCGTTCGTTGTGGTTGCCCTGTTCGAGGCCAACGGCATCGCCGGCGTGATGGCGCTGATGGTCGGATTGCTGCTGGTGCAGGTCGTCGCGGTCTGGGCCTTCGGCATCGAGCCGAAGAATCGCAGCCTGGAAGAGTTGAAAGGCGAAGAGCCGACGCCCGAACTGGCGCGGGCCGTGCGATAAACGCGCATCCTTCGAGACGCTGCTTCGCGGCTCCTCAGGATGAGGTCGGTGTCGTTGGCACCGCCTCATGGTGAGGAGGCGCGAAGCGCCGTCTCGAACCCAGGATGATCGACCGGGAAACACAAGGTCGTCAAAGGGCGGGATATGTCTTTGCTGACCCGCCGCGCGATCCCGACTAATCCAGTTGCATCGGCTTTCCGTGTGTTTCCTTGCGATACACCAGCAGCGCGACCAGGGCCGCGAATTCGCAGGCCGCGATAAACAGGAATGCCGGCGCGATGGAGTTGGCGGTGGCCTTCGGCGACACCACATCGCTGCTGCCCGCGATCAAGGCCAGGCAAAGCGGTCCGAGGATCTTGCCGATGCCGTTCGACGCCTGCGCCAACCCAGCCGCGCGGGCGCCGAGCGATACGGGAAATGCCTCGATCGTATAGGGCGAGATGTTGGCGAACAGGCCGCTGTAGAATGCGGCCCCGAACACCATCAGCAGCGCGACCACCGACCAGCCCGCGACGAATTCGCGATAGAAGAAAACGATTCCCAGCATGGTCGCCGTGGAGACCGCGCTGCCGACCAGCGCCGCGCCGCGGCGTCCGAGATAGATCGGCAGCACCGAGAACAGGATTCGCCCGGCGAACGACGCCACGCTGGCAAATACAAAATATTGCGCGGCGTCGTGCGGCGTGATCTTGAGCAGTTGCGACAGGATGGTCGGCCCCCACAGCGAGACGCCGTAGGTACCGGTCGAAACGCCGATCCAGATCACCACGACCCACCAGAACCGCGTCTGGTTTTGCAACAGTTCCGACAGCGATGGTTTCGCCGAGGAATTCTGCCTGGCGTTTGGCAAGGTGATGCTGTCGGCCGGCACGCCGAGGATCTTCGCCGCCTCGCGCCGCGCGTCGGCATTGCGGCCCCGCGACAACAGCCAACGCACTGATTCCGGTGCGACCCACGCGATCAGCAGCGACGTGATGATCGGCAATGCGCCGGTCGCGGCAACGCCGCGCCAGCCGATCACCGGCAGCAAATTGGCCGCGATGATCGCCGCGAACAACGTGCCCAGCGCCACCGGCGCCACCATCAGACTGGAAATGAAAGTCCGGAAGCGGGTCGGCGTGATCTCCACGATCAATGGACTTTGCGCGCTGACCGCGGCCGTCATGCCGAAGCCGACGACAAAACGTAACAGCGAAAACAAAATCCAGGCGCCGTCGGGAATCAGCGCGCAACCCGCGGCGCCGAATGAAAAGATCAATCCGCCACCCCAGATCATCTTCTTGCGGCCGACACGATCGGCGATCTGGCCGCCGACCAGCGAGCCGACGATGGCGCCGACACCTGAGGACAGCAGCATCACCGCGCTCTGGCCATAGGTCAGGTGCCAGTTCGGCGCCAGCACGGAGACCAGATAGCCCACCAGGAAGAAGTCGTAGAACTCGAACATCTCCTGCATCACCATCAGGGCGATGGTCAGGTAATAGCGCGCGGTCAGGGGTGATTGTTCGATCGCAACGAGCCAGCTTTGAGTCTCGGCCTGGGCCGCGTCGCGCAGGCCTTGCAAATTGTCTTGAGTGTTTCCCTGAACGGTACCCGCAACGGTGCCTTCGGCACCCAAACTGAGGTCGGCCATGTCTGCTCCCGGGATGCCCGACTTCCCGCCGTCATGCAGCGGGTTTTAAGACGTCGGGGCGTTTCCGGGTGCAAGGCTAACACCGAGCCGGTCAGCGCGATAATACTAAATCGTCATTGCCGGGATCGCGAAACGGCATCGCCGGTCATGACGCGGTGCGAAGAGGATCAAGCGGCAGCTGCGATTTCCGGCGCCGCGTAAACGAAAAGCTAGATCGTCCGCGCAAACCGCCGGAACCCCGGCGTGCCCGTCAGTGCCTCGAATGCGGCGTCGCGCTTCTCCTCGGCGAAGGAAAAGCCCGCCCTCGTGTAGCAGCGTTCGGCGGCGTCATTGCCGATCACGAAGGTGATCGAGGCGTTCGCGAATCCCGCCGCCCTGCCGGCGGAAAGTCCATGCGCGATCAGCGCCTGCATCACTCCGCGACCGCGGTGGGCGGCAGCCGACGCCACATGCTCGATCAGCCAGTCCTCCTCGCCGCCCTGAATCCAGCAAGGCCGCGCATAGGCGCCGCGTGAAAACATCGCCATGAGATCGGCTTCGCTCATGCCTTCGTCCCGGGCCACCTCCGCAATGGCTTCGCGCATGGTCGCGCGCGTCTCGCGCGATGGCATGGCGCAGAGCGCCGCAGCCGGCACGCCATCGAGTTCGGCGACCCAGAATTGCGCGGCGTGGTACCAGGAGCGCGGTTTGGCGACCGCGAGCTTTTTCAGGAAATCCAGCACCTGTGGCTCGCTGCGATCGAGCGCAATGTCCAACCAGCCCCGCGGCAAGGGGCCGCGCTGCGCCGAAAGGACAGTGCGGGCGATGAAATCGGCGTCGTCAGCGTTTCCAGCGCGTATCTCCGGCATCATGACCGCGGCCGTCCATATGCTGTAGGCCTACGTATTCTTCAGCGCGACCCGGAATTCGGCTTCGGTCTTCGCCTTGACTTCGTCAAGCGTGACGCCGTCGGCGAGTTCGATCAGCGCCATGCCGTCCTTGCCGTGCTTGTCGATGGTGAACACCGCCAGATCGGTCACCACCATGTCGACCACCTTCTCGCCGGTCAGCGGCAGGTTGCACTCCTTGAGCAGCTTGGCGCCGTCCTTGGCGGAATGCTCCATCACCACCACCACGCGCTTGACGCCGGCGACGAGGTCCATCGCGCCGCCCATGCCCTTCACCATCTTGCCGGGGATCATCCAGTTGGCGAGGTCGCCATTCTGCGCCACCTGCATCGCGCCGAGGATCGAGAGATCGATATGGCCGCCGCGCACCATCCCGAACGAATTGGCGCTGGAGAAATAACTGGTGGTCGGCAATTCGCTGACGGTCTGCTTGCCGGCGTTGATCAGGTCCGGATCCACCTCGTCTTCATAGGGAAACGGTCCCATGCCCAGCATGCCGTTTTCGCTCTGCAGCTGAACGTCGATGCCGTCGGGGATGTAGTTCGACACCAGGGTCGGAATGCCGATGCCGAGGTTGACGTAGTAGCCGTCGCGCAGTTCCTTGGCGGCACGGGCCGCCATCTGTTCACGGGTCCAGGCCATGATGATCTCCTGCTTGAGAGGCCGCGCTTACGCTGCGGGACGCGGGCGGGTGTTACGGAATTCGATGCGCTTCTGCGCGCCGCCGACATCGATGATGCGTTTGACGAAAATGCCGGGGGTATGGATGTGATCCGGGTCGATCTCGCCGGCCGGCACCAGGTGCTCGACTTCAGCGACGGTGACCTTGGCGGCGGTCGCCATCATCGGATTGAAGTTCCGCGCGGTCTTGCGGTAGACCAGATTGCCGGCGGTATCGCCCTTCCAGGCGTGGACGATCGCAAGGTCGGCGAACAGGCCGCGTTCCATCAGATATTTCTCGCCGTCGAATTCCTTCACTTCCTTGCCTTCGGCGATCAAGGTGCCGACGCCGGTCTTGGTGTAAAACGCCGGGATGCCGGCGCCGCCGGCGCGAATCCGCTCGGCCAGCGTGCCCTGCGGATTGAATTCGAGTTCCAGTTCGCCGGCCAGGAACTGCTGGGCGAACAATTTATTCTCGCCGACATAGGACGAGATCATCTTCTTGATCTGCCGGGTTTCAAGCAAACGGCTCAGGCCGATGCCGTCGACACCGGCATTGTTGGAAACCACGGTCAGGTTCTTGACGCCGGAATCGCGAATCGCGTCCGACAGGGTTTCGGCGATACCGCACAGACCGAAGCCACCCGACATGATCATCATGCCGTCCTTGAGGATGCCGTCGAGGGCCGATTTGGCGTCGGGATAGACCTTTTTCATGCAAGCGACCTGACCGATTGATAAGATGTGTCCACCGGCATCTTAGGATGGTTCCGGGACACTGGCTGGAATTATTAGGCGATATCTTCGCGACGCGTCAATGACGGGGCCTGACGCATCAGTGATCGTGGCGAGGACGCCAAAGCGGTGTCTGGGGGCCGCTATGGCCTTGAAAGTGTCAAGAAAACCTCGCAAGTTGGCCCGGTCGGCATGGTCGCACCCTGCCTGTCCATTCAGCAACGACCCGGCGCATCAACCCGATCAGGATATGTCATTGACGATGGCCCAAGGAATGAAGCGCCTGGGGATGCCGGTTGCGGTATTGCTGGGCCTGGTGCTGGTCGGCTTGATCGCGATGTCGTGGTTCCTGAACCGGGACGCCCTGCGGCAGGCGGTGGAAAACCAGATCCGGGCGGTGACCGGGCTCGATCTGGTGGTCAAAGGCAATATCGACGTCTCGGTGTTCCCGGCAAGCTACGTTTCCTTTCATGACGTCGGTTTCAAGGGCGGCGGCACCGACGATGCCGCACTCAGCGTCGACGTCCTGACCGCCAATCTTCGCCTGCTGCCGTTGTTGCTGCAGCGATTCGAGATCGCCGACGTGATGATGCTGCGGCCGCACATCCATGTCGTCCGCGCCGCCAATGGCGACAGCAACTGGACCCCATTCATCGAGACCATCGCGCGCACCATGAAGCCCGGCGCCGACAACCAGGTGTCGTTCTCCGAAATCCGGATTCAGGATGGCGTGCTGGCCTATGAGGACATCGCCAACCACATCGCCGAGGGGCTCGACGATATCGATCTGTCGCTGGCCTGGCCCTCGATCTCGCGTTCCTTTGCCGCCACCGGGCAGTTCGACTGGCGCGGCGAGCGCGTCGACGGCAGCATCAGCGCCAGCGATTTCGTCGCAGCGTTGTCCGGCGACCGCTCCGGCCTGAAGGCGCGGATCGCCAGCGCGCCGCTGAAGCTGGCATTCGACGGCACCGTCGCCGACCGAACCAGCATGATGATGGAAGGCACCTTGACCATCGACAGCGCCTCGCTGCGCAACGCGCTGCGCTGGACCGGCCAGGCTCCGCCCGGCAGCGGCGGTTTCGGCCGCTTCGCGCTGAAGGCCCGCGCCAATGTCGTGGGCCCCTCGATCGCGCTGACCAATGTCAATGTCGAGCTCGACAGCAATGTCGCCGAAGGCGTCATGACCTATACCAATAACGGCCGCCAGACCCTGCAGGCGACGCTGGCCGCCGGCGCGCTCGATTTCACGCCCTACATCTCGACTTTCCGCCTGCTGGCGAGCGGCGCACGCGACTGGAACCGGCAATTATTCGATCTCAACGCGCTGTCGAGCACCGACCTGGACATGCGGCTGTCGGCGGCCAAAGTTACGGTCGGATCGACCAAACTCGGGCGCACCGCGCTCGGCGCCAATCTGCGCAGCGGTGCGCTGGCGCTCAGCGTCGGCGAAGCGCAGGTCTATGGCGGCATCGCCCGCGGATCGTTCGGGATCGCGCGTTCGGACACCATCGCCGACGTGAAAGCCCAACTTCAGTTCACCGACGTCGATCTGCAGGCCTGTGTCGGTGAGTTGTTCGGGATCAACAAATTGAGTGGCCGCGGCAACCTCAACGTCTCGCTGGTCGCGTCCGGCTCGAGTCCGTTCGGGCTGGCGCAATCGCTCGATGGCACCGCGTCGCTGTCCGGCCATGACGGCGCCATCGCGGGCTTCGACGCCGAGCAACTGCTGAAGCGGCTGGAGCGCCGGCCGCTGTCCGGCGGCGGCAATTTCCGCAACGGCTCGACGCCCTACAATACGCTGAATGTCGCGGTGAAGTTTGCCGATGGCGTGGCCACCGCCCAGGACATCCGGGTCGAAGGCCCGTCGGCGCGACTGACCCTGACCGGAACCACGTCCGTGCCGAACCGCGAATATGATCTGAAGGGCACCGCAAGCCTGGTCTCGCAGCCGGGCGGCCCCGCAGGATTCGAGTTGCCGTTCGTCGTGCAGGGTCCGTGGGACGATCCCTTGATCTTTCCCGATCCGGATATCCTGATCCGCCGCTCGCCCGCTTCCGCGCCGCTGCTCGACGCGGTCAAGGACAAGAAGACCCGCGACGCCGTGCAATCGGTGATCGAGCGCCTGACCGGCGGCGGCAAGAAGCAGCCCGCGCCGGACCCCTCGCCCGCCGGTGCGCCCACGGCGACGGACGAAGCCGCCAAGCCGAACTAACGCGGGTCCCGGTGCATCACGCCGTCGACGATATCCTGGGTCTCGCCCGACTTGACGATTTGGCCCGTAGTTCGGATGCTCATCTCACGATAACAGCGGTCTTTCGCCGCAGTCGCGGAGCCGCCTCGATACCGCCCGAACTGTTCCGGACAAGCTAGATAAAGCTTGCAAGGCAAAAGAGTGATGCGGGAGGGGTGGGCCGGTGAACGTTCTCGGAATCAACTCGGTGTATCACGAGTCCGCCGCTGCGTTACTCGTTGACGGCAAGCTCGTCGCCGCTGTCGAGGAGGAACGGTTCAATCGCATCAAACACGGCAAGCAGGCCGAATTCGATAATCCGCACCAGCTTCCCGAACGTGCGATCCGCTTTTGCCTGAACCATGCCGGGCTCACCGCGCGCGACATCGGTCATGTTGCCTACTCGTTCGATCCGAAGCTGCGCCGCAGGCGATATCGCGCCGAGTGGTGGGATCAGAAGACGGAAGAAACCTTCCAACTGCGGCTCGGTCAGGTGCGAGGCACGCTTGAGGATCTGCTCGGGCGTTCACTCGGGGAACGATTGCATTTCGTGCCTCACCATCTGGCGCACGCCGCCTCGGCGTATTTCCCGTCGAACTTCGATCGCGCAGCCATTCTCACCATCGACGGAATTGGCGAGTCGGCGGGCACCGCGCTGTCGAAGGCCGTCGGTACGCGCATCCAGTCGGTCGAAACGTTCGAATATCCGCATTCGATCGGATTCCTGTGGGAAGTGTTCAGTGCCTATCTCGGCTTCTCGCCCTACGACGCGTCGAAAGTCATGGGTCTGGCCGCTTACGGCGATCCCGAAGTGTTCCGCGAGCATTTCCGCTCGATCCTGCGCGCCGACGAAGTGAACTACGGCGTGGCCAAGGAATTCCTCGGTCTCCACCCGGACAAATTCGCCAGGATGGAAAAAATGTTCGGACCGCCCCGCGAAGAGGATGCCGAAATCCTGCCCGTACACGCCGACATGGCGGCGGCGCTGCAGGCGGCCACCGATAGCGCGGTCGTGGCTCTGGTGCGACGGATCAAGCACCGTGTGCCGTTTGAGAATCTTTGCCTGGCGGGCGGTGTCGCGCTCAATTGCGTGTCCAACGAACTGGTCAGGCGTTCCGGCGAATTCGCCAACGTGTTCATACCCTCGGCTCCGCATGATGCAGGCACGGCGATCGGCGCCGCGTTCGTCGCGCATTGCGCCAAGCAGAAGCGCCCGCCCCAGCGCGGCTACGCCACGCCGTATCTCGGCCCGGCGTTCAAGCGGCGCGATATCCTGGCCGCGATCAAATCGTCCGGGCTCCCCGCGCGCCGGAGCAAGTCGCCCGCGCGTGACGCCGCAGGCATGATCGCCGACGGCAAGATCGTCGCCTGGTTTCAGGGTCGCATGGAGTTCGGGCCCCGCGCGCTGGGCAATCGTTCACTGCTGGCCGATCCGCGGCGCCCGGACATGCGCACCATTCTCAATCAGAAGGTCAAGCATCGGGAGGACTTCCGGCCGTTTGCGCCGAGCGTGCTGGCGGAACACGCCGATGACTGGTTCGAGTTGGGCGCACCGTCGACCAGCCACGAATTCATGCTGTTCGCCTGCCTGGTGAAACCGGATCGTCGCGATCTCATCCCCGCCGTCCTGCACCAGGATGGCAGCGCCCGGGTGCAGATCGTCCATCGCAAATCAAATCCGCGCTTTCATGAACTGATATCCCGCTTCTTTGAAAAAACCGGCGTGCCGATCGTCGTCAACACATCCTTCAACGATAGCGAGCCGATCGTCTGTGCCCCCACCGACGCGATCGTGACGTTTCGCAAGTCCGGCATCGACGCGCTGATCATGGACGACATGGTCCTGACCGCGCCTGGCTGAACGTGCGCCGGCTCAATTGTCCCTATCGGAAGCCGGCGCGCCATGATGGCGATTGGCCATCCATGCCTTGAATTCGCGCATCGTCCGGCGTCGAAGCTCCACATTGGCGGCGACTTCCTCGGCAAAGCCGAGCGCCTGGGTGTGCGCGCCGCCGGAGGATCTGCTCGACGGCGCCGCCAGCAGGGCTTTGGCGGTGTCCTCGTTGAGGGATCCCGTGGCGGCGGCCATCAGCGCCGTCGGCTGGAAGTCGTCTTTTGCCGCCCGGGCATCGAGTTCACCAGTCCGCGATGCCACCAGGGAATAAAGCAGGTCTGGCTTGCCCGAGGCGCGGGAGGCCGAGACCAGAAATGCGAGGACGCGCTCATTCGGAATCTCGTCGGAAGCGGCGAAGTTGACGTTCTGCCTGATCAAGTCCGGATCGGCGGCGGCCGCCATCGCGTTGAGGTAGCGGACCTTGCTCGATAGGCTGCCGGCTTTCGTTTCGAGCATTCGCAGTGTGTTGTAGGTGGCCTGGTCGGCGGCATGACCGACGATGCCCAGCACGGCGGATCGTTGGCCGGCGGGCAAAGTGTTCGGGGTTGCGACGAAGGCCAGAAATCGCCGGGTGGCCTCCGCAATGATATCGGCGTCGCCGAACTGCCCCAGGGCGGCAATCAATTTCGGTCGCAACACCCCGTCGACGAACAATTCTCCGGGTTTGGCGTCCCAGCCCAGCCGCGCGAACTTCGGTTCGATCAGCCCGATGGCATAGGCGTCGAAGGCCTTCTGCTCCGGCGCCCCCTGCAGCACGTCGTCGAGTTTCCTGAAATGTGAGAGCGTATCTTCCCAGACCGCCGTGCTTTGCTCGCCTCTCAGTTGGCTCGAGAGGTCAAGGTAGTCGCCGAGAGAACCGCGCCGGGCGACGAACAGGGCGAATTGGTCGCCGAGCAAGTTGACCCGGTCCGCCGCCTCCAAATTCGACAGCACACCGGCCAAGGCCTTCAAGGAAGCCTCATCGTATTGCGTCCGGTAATAGCCGGCCTCACCGAGATTCACTTTGATCGGCGTCATGCAACTGGCGATCGGCACGGTGATGGCCGGGCTCGTAAGCAGAATATGATCGACCGGCCGGCCCGGTTCGCCGAAGCTGACGGGGATATTCCATGTCTCGGCAGCCGCACCGGGATCGCGGATCGCGAACCGAACCTGTGTCAGGGTGAGATGGGCCTGTCCGTCGTTGCACGTACGCGTCACCCGCACCACGGGCAGCCCCGGCTGTTCAATAAACCCCTTGGCCACTTTCGCGACATCCCGATGGGACGCCTCGCCGAGGGCCGACCAGAGGTCGGCGCTGGTAGCGCTGGAATAGGCATGAGCCTTGATGTAGCTGCGCACACCGTCGCGGAAGACATCGGGGCCGATCCAGTCTTCGATCATGCCAAGCACCTGGCTGGCCTTGTCGTAACTGATGTCGTCGAATGCCAAAAAGGCCTCGAACTCATCCCGGATTTCCTGCCGAACCGGGTGCGTGGTCGCCAGGGCGTCCTGCGCCATCGCCCGCTCGCGGCTTGCGTGCTGGCGCGTCCGCATGTCCCAGCCTGGGTTGAAGTGATTGGCCGCCTTGGCCTCCATCCAGGTGGCGATCCCTTCGTTGAGCCAAAGATCGTCCCACCAGCCCATGGTGACCAGATCGCCGGACCATTGATGCGCCATTTCGTGCGCGACCATGAGGAACGTTCTTTCGCGGCGGGTCGCGGACGAGGTTTCGGGATCGAAAAACAGGGAGTCGCCGATGAAGGTGATGGCGCCCAAATTCTCCATGGCCGCCGGCGTGGGATAGTTACCGGGGACGGCGACCAGATCGAGTTTGGGCAGCGGATATGGAACGCCGAAATAGCTTTCGTAGAAGGGCAGCACTTGCCTCGCCACGTCGAGGGCGTAGTGCACCACGTTCTCCTGGCCGGGCGGCACCCATGCGCTGGTCTCCGCACCGGCCGCCTGTCCGTTCACGGCCGATAACTCGCCGGCCACGAGCGCCACCAGATAGCTCGACATCGCCGGCGAATTGGCAAACACCACGTGCTTCGCATCCGGAACGACCGGCGTCGTGCTGACGACCGGCATGTTGGAGATCGCGGCGAAATCCGCAGGCACCGTGGCGGAGAGTTGGAACGTGGCCTTGAACCCAGGGTCGTCCCATCCCGGGAACATGCGGCGCGCGTCGGCCGCTTCGAACTGGGTTGCGAGGACCCGCCGGCGAACGCCGTCGGCAGTCCGGTAGTCCCTGTAATAAATCCCGTGGGGCGCATTGCGGATGCGCCCGTCGTAAACGACTGTCAAGGTGTGACGGCCCGGGGCCACCGGATGGGCAAACGTCAGGGTGGCGATCTGACGCCACTGATCCTGCGTAATATCGGCACTCGCTCCGCTCTCCAGCACGGCGGACCGCAACGTCAGGCCCGCCTGGTTCATCACGATGGCGGCGGTGGGCGCGCGCACGTCCACATCGATCGCTTCGCGACCGCTGAAAGTCAGCTTGGTGAGATCCGGGGTGATGTCGATGCGGTATGCCCGGGGCGCCACCGTTCTCGGCAGCCTTCCCGACGCCACATCGAATTCAAACTGACTTTCCGCTCGCGCCGCGCCCGACGTGGTCACAGTCGCCAGCGCCAAGAGGGCAAAAACCAATCGCGCACAACGCATGCCACTCATTGTGCGACAATTCCGGCGAAAATCCGAAACCGGCATGGCGGCTGGTTCGCGAGGTGACACGGTGCGGGCGGCACCGACTTGACGCTGGTCGGGTCCAGCGGCCGGCCCGTCGGGCGCGAAAACTTCGGCCGGATAGTCCGGAGATGATTTTTCACGACATGGTCCGGATCGATGGCGCTCGGCACCGTGCGAGATGAGACGTGTCGATCGTACTGTATTCGATCGAACGCCAATCAATACGCGACGAAATGAGCGCATGAAGCGTCGGCCTGTTATGTTTCCGATTATTTCAACTCGTTTCCAATTGCTTCTGACATCTATGGCATCTTGCTCTAATTAGTTCGCACAACTCGATCGATATTTAGAATTGCTCTCATCACGCTGCTTTCGCACGCGGTGTTGCCTGGCCTGCATTGACCCGAATTTTTCCGCCCGATAACCAACGTGTGACGTTTCGTCGCGCAATGGGCGCGGAATAAAAAGTGGGGCGATAAAATGCATAAGGCCAAAGCGCCGAGGTCGTTGCGTTCGAATACAACTTATGGTTTTTCTTTAACGCACGACACCCCGGACAATCACAGCGGCGCCAAGGTCTCGGCGGTGGCGGGCCTGATGGCCGTCGCATCGTTTTCCGGCGCGGCTGAAGCCCAGCAATCGAATCTTCCACCTGTCACCGTCGACGCCCCGGTCGCGCGTCCACGTCCCGCGGCCTCGAAGCCGACGGCGGATCACGTTCGCGCCCGCAGCGCCCTGCGGCGCGCGGCACGGACGTCGCAACCCGTCGCAGCGGCGCCGGTGCCGTTTCCCAACGCCGGCGCGCTGAGCGCGGACCGCAATCCCTATGCGGACGCGGCGGCGCCCTACAAGGTCGACCATCTGCAGGCGTCGGGCAAATTTCCCGAGCCGCTGTCTGAACACGCCGAAGACCGTCACGGTGCTGAGCAAGGAAGTGCTGGCGGACGAGAACGCGACGTCGTTGAAGCAGGCGGTGCTGAACACCGCCGGCGTGACGCTCGGCACCGGCGAAGGCGGCAATGCCTTCGGCGACCGGTTCTTCGTGCGCGGCTTCGACACCCGCAACGACGTCTTCATCGACGGGGTCCGCGACTCCGGCGTCAGCGTCCGCGAGAACTTCTTCACCGAGCAGATCGAGATCCTGCGCGGACCGGGCTCCTCGTTTGCCGGCCGCGGCACCACCGGCGGCGCGATCAATATCGTCACCAAGCAGGCGAACACGGAAAAATCGTTCTACAACATGGACACGACGTTCGCGACCGACGGCACCAAGCGCGTCACGCTCGACGTCAACCAGGTGATCAGCCCGACCCTCGCGATCCGCGCCGGCGGCCTGTTCCAGGACGCAGGCGTCGAAGGCCGCAACTACACCACCGACGATCGCGGCGGCGGCTTCGTGGCGCTGAAATGGTCGCCGGTCGATGCGGTGAAGGTGAACGCGGATTATGTCCATACCGACATCCACGGCCTGCCCGACTTCGGCGTGCCCTACCTGCGGACCGGCCCGACCAACGCCGCCGGCCAGTATCTGACCACGGCCGGCGGCCCCGCCCCTGAATTCGGCGCCAGCCGCAACAATTGGTACGGGTTCGCCAATCGCGATTTCTTCGAGGTCCACCAGGACATCGGCACCATCAACACCGAAGTGAACATCACGCCGGACCTGACCTTTACCAACAAGACCCGGGGCTCGCAGTCTCTGCTGAACTACATCGGCACCATTCCGGAATCCGCGATTCCCGCGGCGAACACCCTGACCGCCAACACGCTGAGCCGCTACCAGCCGACCGACGTCGTCGCCAACCAGAGCGAATTCACCTACAAGTTCGACACCGGCAACTGGCACCACACCGCGACCGCCGGCGTCGAGGTCTCTCGCGAAACGTCCAGCATCGATACCTATACGGGGCTGACCTCGGAGAACCTCTCCGGCGCGGCGGCGTTCAACAGCAGCGGGGCGCCGACCAACGTCAGCATCACCAACCCGCAGCTCACCTATTTGCCGTTCTCGACCACGCCCACGCTGACCGGGCGGCCGACGCAAATCGCGATCGATACCACGAGCGGCTACGTGCTCAATTCCGTCAACTACCGCGATCTCCTGATCCTCAACGGCGGCATCCGCCTGGACGACTACAACATCAAGGCCAGCGGATACGGCACCGCGAACGGAGTTGCGAATACCTTCGGTTCGCAGGCCGCCGATTTCGATATGCCGAACTTCAACCTCGGCCTCACGCTGAAACCGCTGCCGATCACCAGCGTCTACGTCGCCTATGCAACGTCGTCCGATCCGGTCGGCTCCGAGTTCGACGGCACCAGCGCGGCCTACGGCGGATTGGCGCCGGTCCTCAACGGCGGCTCGAACCAGATATTCGGGCCGATGAAGAACACGGCGATCGAGGTCGGCAATAAATGGGAATTGTTCGACCGCCATCTGCTCGTGAGCGGCGCCCTGTTCCAGACCAACGTCACCAACGCGCGTAAATCGGTCAACGTCACCTCGGTGGCGACCCAGACCGCCACCTGCCCGTACAATACGGCAATAGGGGGCACGCAGCCTTGCATCACCGCCGGCGCGGCCTATCAGATCCGCGGCATCGATCTTGAAGTAAGCGGCAAGATCACCGACAAATGGAGCGTGTTCGGCGGTCTGGTGTTGATGAAGTCGGAAGTGACGAAGTCGCTGGTGCCATCGGCCGATCCCGCGCTGTACCCGACCAATGTCGGTCTGCCGCTCGCCAACATCGCCAACCAGTCGTTCAGCCTGCTCAGCAAATATCAGGTCAACGACATGTGGGAAGTCGGCGGACAGGCGGTCTATCGTTCCGCGATGTATGGCGGCACCTTGCTGGCGGCGAACCAGGGCACCGAATTGCCGAGCTTCTGGCGCTTCGATACCTTCGCGGAGGCCAAGCTCGACGCGCACTGGACCGCGAAGCTGTTCGTCAACAACATCTTCAACAAGCTCTATTACACCGCATTCTATCAAAGCGCCGCGCCGTTCACGCTGGAAGCCCCTGGCCGTACCGCGGCGGTGGTGGTTTCGGCCCGGTTCTGACGAACTCGATCCAACGACCTCGAACAAACGCGAATGCATGCCGTCCTCTGAACAGAGGACGGCATGCGGCGTTTTGTCAGACGTCGCGCGGCCGCAAATGTGAACCGCACCACACGCTGATTGCGGATACCGCGCTATGGACAATCACGCCGAAGGGTCACCGACGCGCGTTTTGGCGGAGCCGGCTCCCTCGGGGGTATTTTGAATTTCCACACGCCGATTTTGCAAACCGAATTTTTGAATGCGATCGCTCCAGGGAGTGTTCCATGCAAATGAATTTCCCCGACCCGACACCGAATGAACGCAAGATCATCCGCACCTGGCGCCTTCGCGTGGTGGCATTCTACGGGTCGCTGTGCCTGATCCTGGTGTTGCTTTCCTTTGCCGGGGACAGGACCACATTACGAGCGCCGGACGCTTTTGCGTCCCGGTGAAATAGACCTTTAGGTTCGCCCGCCCGGAGTGATGTCTGCGGTCCCGGCTGCCCTGGCTCGCCATATTTGGAAGCAGTCGGCCGCCAACATTGCGCGATCCATCGCACGACGCCGGGTTTCGTCCGAAACTGCCCTCACGGGCGGTGCCGGAGTTTTGATTGGCGACGGCAGGGGCATTCTCGCTATGACGCGATGACCAAAGTCGGTCGGCCCGTCAGCGGAAGGACTTTGCGTGATCCCCAAATGGATGATTTGCCTTCTCGCCGGTTCCGCGCTCGCCGGCGCCGCGCGTGCCGCGGACACACCGCCGATCCATATCGCCGTGATCGCGGATCTCGAGGACGATGTTTACAACGCCCGGTCCGGCCGTGGCGGTGTCGACGCGACCCGGATGGCGGTGGCCGATTTCGGTGGCGCGGTGCTGGGTCGGCCCATCGTGGTCGACGCACTCAACGATCACAACAAGGCTGCCGAGGCGCCGGGGCTCGCCACCCAGGCCTATGACGCCGGCGCCGATTTGCTGATGGATATCCAGAATTCGCCGATCGCCGCGGCGGTCTCCAAGGTCGCGACCGAGCGACGCAAGCTCGCGATCACCACCGGCTCGGCCAACCCCACCCTGACGCGGACGGCCTGCAGCAAATATTTCTACCACTACTCGTTCGACCTGCCGTCGATCGCAACCGCCACCGCCAATTACCTGATGGCCAATCCGCAGAACAAGCGCTGGGTCATGATCGCCGAAGACACCGGCTTCGGCCACAGTACTGCGGCCATCATGTCGCCGCTGGTGACCGCGCAGGGCGGCGAGATTGCCAAATCCGTGGTGATACCCGCGAAAAACACCGAGGCGGATTTTTCGACCGCGCTCGGCGACATCACCAGCCTCAATCCCGATGTCGTGGCGGTGTTCGATGATGCGGCCAAGGGCGATGCCGGCATTGCCTTTCTGACCAAGGCAGGCCTGAAGGCCACCATCACGACCTCGCTGCTGTATCTGTCCGACGTCGACCGGGTGAAGGACGGCTATGCCGGCGTGGTCGCGGCCGTGCCGTGGTACTGGGACATGAACCCCGCGGCGCGGGCCTGGTCGGATCGCTTCTCCGCGGCCCACAACGGACTGCGGCCGACCGAAGCCCAGGCCGCCGACTACTCCGCCACCCTGCAATGGCTCAATGCGGTCAAGACCGCCGGCACCACCGACGCCGATGCCGTGGTCCACGCGCTGGACGGGCACCAATTCGATGACATGTTCGCGCATAGCGGCGAGATCCGCGCCAGCGATCATATGGTGGTGCACGATCTCTACATCGCCAGGGTCAAAAGCCAGGCGCAGCTTTCCGAGCCGCACGCCTGGTTCGATATCGTCTCGACCATCCCCGCCGCAACCGCGTTTCCCGCCAACACCGAATGCAAGATGCCGGGGTAGTACGAGCGGCACGCGGGGCGGGTTATCCCATCGGGTCGCGCCCGCGCGCCCGACCATAAGCTCCGCGTCACCCGCTACACCGGCGCTGCCAGCCAGGCGCGCTGTCCGTGATTAATCGCGACCCGCATCGAGCAGCGCTTGAGCGAGTCGAGGCGGATCTGAAAAGCAGAGCTCATGCAGCCTCATCCGCCGATTCCTCTTGCTGAGGTCGGATCAAGGCTCGGAGAAAGCTGTTACGGCAGAATTTCCGATCGTCATAGAGTGGTTGCAGTTGCAATGCGCGGCCGCGCGTTTACAAGCCGGCGCTTTCCCAAATCCCATCACGCGGGCGTGGCTTCGATCAAGCGACGGATCACCCGTTGCACGTCTGCGTTCGATAGAAACAAATCGTGGTTGATGAGACCCCAGCCCGCATCGGACGCATCGATCACGCGAACGCCAAGCCGTTCAATGGCGGCCTTTTCGGCAGCGCCGACCCGGGTCATTCCGCCGGCAAGCTGCGCCGACAGCGCCAACGCGCGATCATCAGTTGAGGTAATGACGGTGATCTTGCCGGCAAGCGGACCCATGCGGCCGATCGCGGACGAGAACACGTCCAGGTCGATATCGGGCGCGGCGAATATCACGGCACCAATCCTTACTGCGCTGGTATCGCCAAGACGTGCGTAGATCTGACGCAGGGTTTCAAGTGTCAGCATCGTCCCCATGCTGTGCGCGACGATATGCACGCGACCAGTGCCGGGTGAGGCGACAGTCGAAGAAAGAACCCGTTCGAAGCCATCGCGGGACCACATCGCACTGTCGCGGTCATAGGCGTAGTCGAACAGACCTCCCCTGGATGGCCAGGAGAACGCCATCGTCCGGCCGTGGAATTTGACCGCATCGGACAGGCGCGCGGCGTCGAGCACCGACGTCTCGAACGTCTGCTTGAAACCGTGTACGTAGATCAGGACGTCCGATCCGCTGCCGGTCACAGTCAGAAGATCGCTGACGTCAACCGACGTCGGCTCGACCTTGCCAAGACGCCAATCGCCGATGCCCACTGCGGCAAGCGAAAAGCGGCCGTCGTCCGGCGGCATCAGCGTCGCCGTAGCAACCGTGATCGCAGAAGCGCGCTCGGCCCCGAACCAGGGCTTGGCACGCCCGCCATTCACCGGCTTGCGCGTCGTGGCGACCAGCAATGTCCGGTCCGTCGATATGGACGATGCGTCGTAGCGTGCGCCCGTCGCAGCCAGGTCGGAGCATCCGGCGAGCGCGAGCGTGCCTGCCAGCGAAGAAAGCCGGCTGAGCAACGCGCGCCGGGACACGCGAAAGTCGTCTCGTCGCAGATGTGGATTGATCAAACGGAACCTTCGGGAACTATGCCGCCTTCAGG
This sequence comes from uncultured Alphaproteobacteria bacterium, assembly GCA_963845435.1. GTDB lineage: Bacteria > Pseudomonadota > Alphaproteobacteria > Rhizobiales > Xanthobacteraceae > Bradyrhizobium. The sequence continues at coordinate 29,776 of CAWJSD010000004.1, read as the reverse complement.
TCGGCCCTTGGCGGCTTCGCTGAGTGATAAACACGGCGACAAAGGGGCGGGCTGCTGCGCAAAATCGCGGACCGCTGACGCATTGTTGATGAGGTCCGCGCGTCTGTTCCGTGGCGGGCGCGGAGATAAGCCATAGCAATCTCCGCTTATAGAAACCGAGCTACGACAAAAACACGATAGGGCTCTTTTTTCGACGCATTACGCTGCGCCAATTCGCCCTGCGACGTTGCTCCAACCAACGAAAATTCCCAATCCCATCAGGCTGTTTCTACCTGTCCAGCCCTGCGCGGAAAAATATCCCGCTTTTCAAGCTACGCAAATCACTCGCATATCTCCACCGTCTCATCCCTCACGAGGGACGTATCGCGATCGTCACGGACGTTGGGATGGGATGCGGTGGACGCGGCAGCGTCGGCTGCGCCGGGATCGCAGGGCGAGCTTGCTCGTGAGTGATGCTTCGGCGCAAGGACGAACGGCGCTGCTTCCGGCTTCACCAACGTTTTGCCTGTCGTGCACATGCGGCAAGACCTCTTGGCGAAGATGGTTCGCGTACGGCGAAGCCGCGTGGTCCTGGCACCCGTTGCTGGTGCTAAATCGGTGGAGGTTTTGCGAGCCCAACCGGGCGGACAAAGCCGTTAATCCGCCGATGACGGTGACAAGACGAATTCGTCGCCGGGGAGAGCGCGGAGTAAGCCGTTAAAACCATCGTGTGCGGGAATGCCGGGTGTTCCGGTGCGACCGTGGTGACTACCGTGTGCTTTCTACCATTGCACACGGGCTGCGGGTGCACCAAGCACCCGGCATTCCCCGCGCCCTCTCTTGGGGGCCGCGCCCTCCTTCGGGCGAAATTGTTCAAACCCTGGGCGCGTTGCGTTGCGGGATGCGTTCGTGTGTCGGCACAACTTTCTGACTTTGCCGGTATCCCGAAAGCAAGGCGACAAAAGCACGCTCTGGACAAGTCGCGGCGATACGTTAGGCTTTCCCCCAACCGGTTAACAAAGATCGGACATATCCAGGGAGGGAACACGTGGAATCTAAGGGGATTCGCGCGCTTGCGCTGACGGCTGCCGCATTTGGACTTTTGTACGCCACAACGCCTGCGATGGCGCAGGACAAGATCACGGTCTGGTGGGGCAAGGGTTTCTACAAGTCGGAAGACGACGCGCTGCTCGAGGCGATCAAGAAATTCGAGGCCAAGACCAACATCAAGGTCGAGCTGTCGCAATACGCCATTCAGGACATGATCCCGAAAACGGTCGCGGCGCTGGATTCCGGCACCGTGCCCGATGTCGCCTATTCCGATACGTATGACGTGCAGGCCGCCGGCAAATGGGCCTTCGAAGGCAAGCTCGAGGACCTCTCGGATATTCTGACTCCACGGAAAGCGGACTTCGCGCCGAACACGCTGGAAACCGCACTCCTCTACAATGACCAGGCCAAGAAGAAGGCCTATTACGGCTTTCCGCTGAAGCAGCAGAGCATGCACGTCCAGATCTGGGGCGACATGCTGGAGCAGGCCGGCTTCAAGCAAGGCGACATCCCGACCAAATGGGCGGATTACTGGTCGTTCTGGTGCGACAAGGTCCAGCCCGCGATCCGCAAGGCCACCGGCCAGCGCATCTATGGCATCGGCCAGCCGATGGGCGTGGAATCCACCGACTCGTTCCAGTCGTTCTATACCTTCATGGACGCCTATAACGTCAAACTGGTCGACGACGACGGCAAGCTGCTGGTCGACGATCCCAAGGTGCGCGAAGGTCTGATCGGCGCGCTAAAGGATTATACCGACACCTACATCAAGGGCTGCACACCGCCCTCCTCGACCACCTGGAAGGATCCGGACAACAACGTCGCGTTCCATAACCGCACGACGGTGATGACGCACAACTTCACGATCTCGATCGCCGCCAAATGGTTCGAGGATTCCACCAACCCGGCGCTGACGCCGGAGCAACGCGCCGCCGGCAAAAAGGCCTATGAGGAAACCATCATCACCGCGTCGTTTCCGAACAAGCCGGACGGCACGCCGATCAAATACCGCTCCGACGTCAAGACCGGCGTGATTTTCACCGCGGCGGCGCACAAGGCGCAGGCCAAGCAGTTCGTCGCGTTCCTGCTGCAGGAAGAAAACCTGCAGCCTTATGTCGAAGGCGCGCTCGGCCGCTGGTTTCCGGTGACCATCGCCGGACAAAAGAGTGCTTTCTGGCAGGCCGACCATCATCGCAAGGCGGTCTGGACCCAGTTCACCGGTGGCACCACGCCGTTCGATTTCACCAAGAACTACAAGTTCACGATCCTGAACAACGAGAACGTCTGGGCCAAGGCGATGAACCGCGTGGTCAGCGAGAAAGTGCCGGTGGACAAGGCCGTCGATGAACTGATCGCCCGCATCAAGCAAGTCGCGGGGTAGGCGATGGCGGCAGCGGCCACATGGTTCGAGACGCGCCGCTTCGCGGCGCTCCTCACCATGAGGGCCACATTTTCAGGCTTCGTCCCGAGGAGCATCGCGAAGCGATGCGTCTCGAAGGATGAAGCTGCGCCAAAGAACGTCTTCACGGCACGCGCTGATTCCATGAGGATCCCATGGCGACGATGACGCTGACCCCCGATGAAGCGGCCCCGCGCGGGCCGTTTTCGACGCGGCTGACCACCCCGCAAATCTGGGGCATCGTGCTGCTGGCACCGTATATGCTGGTGTTCGCCGCCTTCGTGGTCTACCCGGTCGGCTACGGGCTATGGCTGGCGCGGCATCCTTCGAGCTATGTCGCGCTGTACCATGATCCGATCTTCGCGCGCGCCGCGGTCAATACGCTGATCTTCCTGGTGATCGGCATCAATTTCAAGATGCTGGTGGCGCTGTTCCTGTCCGGCTTCTTCGTGCAGACACGCGCCTGGATTCGCTGGCTGTCGGTGCTGTTCATCCTGCCCTGGGCAGTACCGTCGATCCCGACCATCCTGTCGGTGCGTTTCATGCTCAATCCGGAATGGGGCATGGTCAATCAACTGATCTTCAAGTTCACCGGCGAGGACGGCCCGAACTGGCTCAATGATCCCACCATCGCGCTGACCATGGCGATCGGTATGCATATCTGGAAATCGCTGCCGTTCTGGACCCTGATCCTGATGACCGGCCGGCTCGCGATCGCGCAGGATCTGTTCGAGGCGGCCGAGGTCGACGGCGCAAGCTGGTGGCAGAAATTCCGTTTCGTCACCTGGCCTTCGGTGCGGACACTGTACCTGACCTGCACGCTGCTCTCGATGATCTGGACACTCGGCGACTTCAACAGCGTCTATCTGTTGACCGGCGGTGGCCCGGCCGACCTCACCCACGTGCTGTCCACGCTCGGCATCCGGTATCTGCGGCTCGACCAGCTCGACATGTCGATGGCCGCGATCGTCTGCGCGCTGCCGCTGGTATTGCCGCTGGTCTATTTCATGATGAAACGGCTTTCCCGATGAAAATGCCCGCAACGAAGCAGCCATTGTTCACTTGGCGCGGCGTCACCACCGAGGCGCGGCTGATGCTGATCGGCATACCAGTGTTCATCTGGACCATGCTGCCGATCTATCACATGTTCCTGTTCGCGATCTCGCCCAAGGAAGACGCCTTCGCGGGCAAGTTCTGGCCCGACCACCCGACCTTGCACAATTTTGAAATCGTGTTCCGGCAACAGCATTACTTCCTGCGCGACTTCTGGATCCAGTTCTGGAATTCGACCGTGATCGCCGTCGCCGCCGGTGCATTAACCTTGCTGATCGCGACATCAGCCGCGTTCGCGATCTCGCGCCTGAAAATTCCCGGCGGGCGCTGGGTGATGAACCTGGCGCTGTTCACCTACTTCATTCCGGCCGCGTTCCTGGCGGTGCCGATGTATCGCACGATGGGCAATTACGGCCTGCTCAACAATCAATGGTCATTGATCATCGCGATGGTGACGATTTCGTCGCCCTACGCGATCTGGGTGCTCAAACAGGCCTCCGACAAATTGCCGGTCGAACTCGATGAAGCCGCGATGATGGACGGCGCCACCACGATGCAGATCTTCCGACTGGTCTATCTTCCGTTGATGATGCCGTCGCTGGTCGCGATCGGGACCTACGCGCTGCTGCTGGCGTGGAACGAATATCTCTACGCGTTCCTTCTGCTGTCCAAGGATACCGACATCACGCTGCCGGTCGCGCTCGGCAATTTCCTGGCCGCCGACAATTCACCCTGGGAATTGCTGATGACCACCGGCTTCATCTACGCGCTGCCGCCGGCCGCGATCTACTACGCTTTCCGCCGCTACATGGTCGGGGGACTGACCGCGGGGGCGGTGAAATCGTGAAGCGCGAGAAATCAATTCGTGCATGGCCTCATTGCAGAATGCAATGAGACGTTACTTTCCGCATCAGCGTATATAGCGCATCGCTATCCCGGTCCCGCCCCGAGTGTCTCCCTTTGCCTATTGATTTACAAAGCTGCCTCGCCGCTCCGGTGAAGGCCTTGGCCTGGCTTGGCAGCCACGGCACCCGCGCCGTCGCAGCCCTGGTGTTCATCGGGCTGGCGATACCGCCGCTCGGCGAGATATTGAAGCCGTTCGTCACCGAGGCGATCTTTCTTTTGCTGTGCGTTTCGTTCATGCGCGTCGACGGCGCGCTGCTGCGCGACCAGTTGCGGCGGCCGGGGACGATCGTCGCGGCGACCTTGTGGAGTACCGTCGGGGTGCCGCTGCTATTCGGGTTGGGCTGCGTCGCGGTCGGTTTCGACAAGCATTCGCCCGACCTGTTCCTGGCGCTGATGCTGCAGGCGGTGACCTCGCCGATGATGGCCTCGCCGGCGCTGGCCGCGTTGATGGGGCTGGACGCGACGCTGGTGCTGGTCACGCTGGTGACCGGCACCGCGGTGGTTCCGTTGACGGCGCCGCTGTTCGCCACCGCGTTCTTTGGCGGCGCGCTGCAACTATCGCCGACAGCGCTCGGGGCGAAACTCGCGGCGATCCTGCTGGGCGCGCTGATCGTCGCGGCGATCCTTCGCTGGATCTTCGGCCTGGCGGCGATCCAGCGGCAACGAGCCCCGATCGACGGCTTCAACATCCTCATTTTGTTCGTGTTCGTCAGCGCGGTGATGGGGAACGTCGCCGGCGGCATGCTGACCCATCCCCTGCTGATACTCGAATTCGCGCTGATTGCCTTTGCGGTGTATTTCGTGCTGCTGGGATCGACGACGCTGCTGTTCCGCAGGCTCGGTCCCGAGCGGGCGTTCGCGGTCGGCCTGATGGTATCGCAACGGAACATGGGGCTGATGGCGGCGGCGACCGATGGCCTGCTGCCCGGACCGACCTGGCTCTATTTCGCGATGGCGCAATTTCCACTCTATCTGGCGCCCCAGTTGCTGCAGCCGATCGCACGCAAACTGACGACCCGGCCGGCGCCGATGCTGGGCGACGAGGTCGTCGACGAGGGCTGAAGAAGATGCCGGTCGGATTTCGCCAAGGCCGATATGACGACGATACCCGGCTGGACTGGGACGGCAACGGCCCCCGTCCGCTTACCTGGGCCGCGTGGTATCCAGCCTCGGACGATGCCATCGAGCGGGACTTTCCCGTCACTCGTACATCGTGGTTCGTGTTCGGCCCCGTTGCGCGGCACGCGCCGATCGGCGACGCGCGCCCGCGCTATCCGATCGTGCTGCTGTCGCACGGCACCGGCGGCGCGGCCTTGAGCCAGGGATGGCTGGCGCGCGACCTCGCTCAACGCGGCTTCATCGCCGTCGGCGTCAACCATCACGGCAACACGGCCACCGAACCCTATCGCGCCGAAGGTTTTATCTGCTGGTGGGAGCGTGCCCGGGATCTGACGGTGCTGCTTGATAAGCTCAATTGCCAGAGCGAGTTCGCCGGCCGCATCGATCCGGATCGGGTTTTTGTGGCGGGCTATTCTCTGGGTGGCTGCACCGCCACCGCGCTGCTTGGCGCCGTTTCCAAGACGTCCCGCTTCCAGCCCTCGCCCGGAAATCCGGACTTCGCGCGCGGCGTGCGGGAATTTCCTGACCTCGCGGACCGGCTGCCGGCGTTGATCGATAGCAGCGCGGTCTTTCGCGAAGTCCTGGAGTCGCATGTCCGCATCCTACCGCGACGAGAAATTCAAGGCTGCGCTGCTGATGGCGCCCGGACGCTCGGTGCTGGGCTTTGACGAACAAAGCCTGGCGGCGATCGACACGCCTGTTCGTATCGTGGTCGGCGGAGCGGACTTTGTCGCCCCCGCCGCAACTTGGCTGCATGAACGATTGCCCGCAAGCAGGCTCGATCTGCTGACGCCCGAAGCCGGTCATCACGTGTTTCTACCCGAGGCGACCGCCGACGGCCGCCTCGCCGAGCCGGAAGTTTGTATCGATCCGCCATCCGTCGACCGCCGATCGATCCATCAACAGACGGCATTGCTGGCGGCGGAGCTGTTCGAACGGTGACATCACAACGGCGCCGCGCTCTTGCCCTGCGTGCTCGACAGTTTCGAGGCGAACGACGCCACCACGATCACCACCGCGATCAGGCCGATCACCATGGCGCAGATCGCGTTGATCTCCGGCTTCACGCCGAGCCGCACCTCGGAATAGATCCGGATCGGCAGCGTTTCGGAGCCGGGGCCGGTGGTGAAGCTCGCGATCACGAGATCGTCGAGCGACAGCGTAAAGGCCAGCATCCAGCCGGCGACGATCGCCGGCAAAATCAGCGGCAGCGTCACCGCGAGGAAGGCGCGCAGCGGATCGCAGCCGAGGTCCATCGCGGCTTCTTCCAGGCTGCGGTCGAGCGAGCCGAGCCGCGACTGCACCACCACCGCGACGAAGCACATCGTCAGCGTGGTGTGCGCGATCGTCACGGTCCAGAAGCCGCGTTCGGCATTCAGCGCCACGAACAGCAGCAACAGCGACAGCCCGGTGATGACTTCGGGCATCACCAGCGGCGCATAGAGCATGCCGGAAAACAGCGTGCGGCCCTTGAAACGCTCGCCGCGCGACAGCGCCACCGCGGCGAGCGTGCCCAGCAAGGTTGCGAGCGTTGCGGAAGCCGCCGCGACCCGAAAGCTCATCCAGGCCGCCTCGATCATCGCGCTGTCGCGAAAGAATTCGCGATACCAGACCAGCGACCAGCCGCCCCACACCGTCACCAGCCGCGACGCGTTGAACGAATAGATCACGAGGATGACGATCGGCAGATACAGGAAACGCCAGCCCCAGCGCGAGCGAGGCGATGTTGAAGCGGGAGATGTTTTTGAAGCACCGGCCATCAGTTCAGTCTTCCGATGACAGATGGCACCCTGCTCCCCTCCCCCCTGCGGGCAGGGGTTGGGGGTGGGAGTAAGCCACGGGCTCTGTGCTTGTCGACCCCACCCCTAACCCTCCCCGCAGGGGGAGGGGAAAAGAAAGCAGCGCTCTGCCCATGGGCAATCATCTTATTCCACACCTTCGAGTTGGCGGCGTTGCAGCCGGTCGTAGAACAGCAACGGCGCCAGCAGCAGCACCAGCAACAGCACCGCGGCGGCGGAAGCCACCGGCCAGTCCTTGTTGGTGAAGAACTCCAGCCACAGCGTTTGCCCGATCATCAGCGAATCCGATCCGGCGAGCAGATCCGGAATCACGAATTCGCCGACGATCGGAATGAAACACAGCAGCACCCCGGCGCCGACGCCCGGCAGCGACAGCCGAAACGTCACCAGCCAGAACGCCAGCAGCGGCGAGGCGCCGAGATCGTTGGCGGCCTCCAGCAAGGCCGGATCCATCTTGGCCAAGGTCGCGTACAGCGGCAGGATCATGAACGGCAGATACGAATAGACGATGCCGAGATACATCGCGCTGTCGGTGGACAGCCACACCACCGGCGTCGAGATCAGATGCAGCGCCAGCAGGATCTGGTTGAGCAGGCCGTCATGCTGCAGGATGTTGATCCAGGCGTAGATGCGGATCAGGAACGAAGTCCAGAACGGAACGATCACCAGCATCATCGCCACGCCCTGCCAGCGCTGCGGCAGCCGCGCCATGCCGTAGGCGATGGGATAGCCGATCAGCAGCAGGATCGCGGACGAGACCGCGGCGACGACCAGGCTGCGCAGGTAGGACAGCACATACAGATCGTCGGAAACCAGAAGCCTGAAATTATCCAGCGACAGCGCCGCGAACGCCGCCTTGATCGCGGCGATGCCCTGGGTGACATCGAACACCGGAAGATATGGCGGCTGCGCGATCGCGGTCTGCGACAGGCTGATCTTCAGCACGAAGCCGAACGGCACCAGGAAGAACAACACCATCCAGACGTAGGGCGCGATCGAGGCATACCGCGCCGGACGTGCGAAGATATGGCGGACGCTCATTGATCGAGCACCACGCAATCGTCAGGCGTAAACCACGCCACCACGCGCTGGCTGGCATGATAGGCGTCCATGTCGAGCCGGGCGGTATTCGCCATCGACGCGCGCAACACCGCACCGCTGTCGAGCTTCACCCGGTAGGTGGTGAAGCCGCCGAGATAACTGACGTCGGTGACGATGCCCTCGAGCCGGTTGATCGACTGGCGTATGCACCGCATCCGCCACCGGGCCGCGGCGCGAGAGTTTTACTTTCTCGGGCCGCACCGCGACATACACCAGCGGCTTGGCCACGGGATCCTGCGGCGCGGCGGCGATGATGGTGCCGGCATCGCGGGTCGCGATCGACAAGCCGCATGCCTTCGGCCGGCTCGGCCTGGCCTTCGAACAGATTGACGTCGCCGACGAACTCGGCGACCCAGCGCGACCGCGGCGCCTCGTAGAGCTTGCGCGGCGGCGCAACCTGTTCGAGCCGGCCGTTGTCCATCACGCCGATTCGGTCGGCCATCGTCATCGCCTCTTCCTGGTCGTGGGTGACGATGATGAAGGTCATGCCGAGGCGCCGTTGCAGCTCGGTCAATTCGGCCTGAGTGCTTTCGCGCAGCTTCTTGTCGAGCGCGGCCAGCGGCTCGTCGAGCAGCAGCACCTGCGGACGGCGCGCCAGCGAGCGCGCCAGGGCCACGCGCTGGCGTCTGGCCACCGGACAATTGATCCGGCTTGCGCTTCTCCAGTCCTTCGAGCCGGACCAGCGCCACCATCTCCTTGACGCGGGCATCAATCTCGCCGCGCGGCATGCTGGCGCGCTTCAAGCCGAACGCGATATTGTCGCGCACCGACAGATGCGGAAACAGCGCATAGTTCTGGAACATCATGTTGACCGGGCGCTGATGCGGCATCACCTGCGCGATATCGTTGCCGCCAAGCAGGATGCGGCCCTGATCCGGGGTCTCGAAGCCGGCCAGCATTCGCAGCAGCGTGGTCTTGCCGCATCCGCTCGGACCCAGCAGCGCAAAGAACTCGCCGGCCCTGATGTCGAGCGACAGCCCGTCCACCGCGCGCACCGTGCCGAACTGCTTGACCACGCCGTCGATGCGCAACAGCGGCATATCGGCCGCGATCGCCGGCAGCTCGGCTTTTGCGGGAATGCTTCTGTATCGGAACGGCATCGGACTGCGGCTCGGCTTCCGCCTTGTCCGCATCCGTTGCACTGGTCGCTGCTTCCTCGGTCATGGTACCGGCCTGGCCCGTCTAGGTGCGCAAACTAGCGACGGAACAGGCCGGACTCAACCGCAGCGCAATAGTTACAAAGGCTTGATTTCGACCTTGCGGAATTTCACCGTGCCGCCGTCCGCCTCGACGCCCTTGGCGTCCTTGAGGCCGAGGCCATGCTGAAGCGCGACCTTGCCGCTGGCGAATTTCGCATCCTGGGCGCCGTCGACCGTCTTCTGCCCGTTCAGCGTCACCGTGAAGGTCGAGCCCTTGGCGGTGATCTCATAGACATTCCATTTGCCGGCGGCATGCGGCATCGGATCGACCTTGCCGACATTGACGATGGCGCCGGTGCCGTAGGTCGGGTCCGGGCGCGCATCCCAGATATTGACCTCGTAGGCCGTGTTGCTGCCGATCTTCTCCGGGTCGGTGCAGCGGATGAAGATGCCGCTATTGGCCACGTCATCGATCCAGAATTCGGCGCGGATCTGATAGTCGGTGTAGCTGTCCTTGGTGACCAGGAAGCCATTGCCCTTGTCAGCCACGGCCAATCCGTCCTCGATCTTCCAATTGGCGTTGCCGACCTGGTTGAACTTGTCGAGATTCTTGCCGTCGAACAGCGTGACCCATCCGCCTTCAGTCTGCCCCACGGCCTGGTGCGCGATGGGGAAAGCGGCAAACCCCGCCGCCAGCAAGGCAGCGCCAACGATCGATCGACGTCTCATGGTAATCTCCTCCCAAGTTGTTCTTTCGGGGGGTCCGTTGATCGGACCCCTGTTCTAGCGACGCGCGACCATAGCAAGCGGTTAGGTGTTGCGGAAGCTCACACCGGAACGGATGTGCGCGTCGGCGCCGCCATGAAGGCCGACAGCGCTTCACGGTCCGATGCCGGCATGGTCAGGCCGAGCTTGGTGCGCCGCCACAGGATATCGTCGGGAAAGCGGGCCCATTCATGCGTCATCAGATAGCGCACTTCGGCTTCGGTCAGCTCCGGGCCAAAGGCCTGGCCAAGATCGGCGTGGGTTTTGGCCTCGCCGAGCACGGCCGCCAGCCGCTTGCCGTAGGCGGCGACCAGCCGCTCGGCGTGAGGCTCGGAGAGAAACCGCCAGCGCTCGCGCGCAGCCTCGACCTCGTCGTCGAATCGGTCCCCCTCAAATTCGCCGCCGGGCAGCGCGACTTTCGCGGTCCAGCGCGGCGACATCGGGTAAAACCGCGTCAGCCGCGTCACCGCCCGCTCCGCGCGCAGCCGGACCGTCGTGATGTCTCCGCCGAACATCGTCAGCAAAGGCGCCTTGCCGCGACGCCGATCGAACCGCGCGCCCTGCCCGGTGGTTTTGGCCGCGACCGCGTTGGCACCGGAAATCGTCCGGATCACATCGGACGTATCGATCTTCTCACGGAAGTAGCGATTGGCGGCATCGCACAGATACGCCACGTCGCCGGCCGCCATCGAGACGATCGCCGGATCGCCCTTGAAAGAGCCTCCCACCGTACCGATCAGGGTGAAATCGCGCTGATAGGGGCTGGCGAAGATCAGCCGCCCGTCGTGGTTCTGGAACACATAGACGTTGGCGGTCTCGAACAGCCTGGGAACGACGATCTGGCCCATCGCCGCGGTGCCAAGACCGGGCGCCTGCATCCGGAGCACGGTTTCGGCGACCGACGCGGTCCAGGCCCCGCTGGTGTTGGCCAGCGCGCGGGCCGTGACCACCCGGCGATGGCCGCGATCGATCACAACCAGTCGCCAGATGTCGAGCCGTTCGGCGCGAACGCAGCGGGCGCCGGTCCGGACCTCGGCGCCACGTTCGGCGGCATCGATGGCATGGGCAATCACCAGCCGCGAATTGTCCGCTACTCCATCGGAATATTCGAAAGCGGTACCGAACGGCCGCTTCAGCGCATTGCCCAGGGGATGGTGGGTGACATCGACCGTCGACGAGGCCGGCAACCGCCGGCGTCGCGCCAGCCAGTCATAGGCCAGCAACCAGGATCGCAACAGCCAAAGCGGGCGCTCGTCGGAATGGGCGGGAATCACGAATCGCATCGGCCGCACCAAATGCGGCGCGATCCGCAGCCAGATATCGCGCTCGGCCAACGCCCGGCGAACGCGAAAAAAACCGCGCCGCTCCAGATTGGCGAGATCGCCGTGAACGAGGCGCGAGGTCGCCGACGATGCCGCGCTGCCGAGATCGCCCTGCTCGAACAGGATCACCCGCAGCCCCCGACCCGCGGCATCGCGCGCGATGCTGACGCCGTTCAGCCCGCCGCCGATAATCGCAAGGTCGTAATCCGCCATGCCCACGGCATAGAGTTCTCAGGCGACGGATTTACGGCGACGAACAGTGGAAAAATTTTCAACCGATCTTGCGCGCCAACTCGACGGGAACGGCACGGCCGACCAGGGCAAAATACTGCGCGATCGGCGCCGGCTTGCCGATGAAATAGCCCTGCACCGCGTCGCAGCCTTCGTCGGCGAGGAACCCGAGTTGCTCCTGGGTCTCGACGCCTTCGGCGACGATCGACATGCCGAGACCATGGCCGAGCCCGATCACCGCGCGGACGATCGACGCCGACTGCGGATTGCGCCCGAGATTCATCACAAAGGCGCGGTCGATCTTGATCTTGTCGAACGGGAACGCCTGCAGGTAGCTCAGCGAGGAATAGCCGCTGCCGAAATCGTCCATCGAGACCCGCACGCCGAGTGCCTTCAGCCGCCGCAGCAGCGCCAGGCCGCGATCGAAATCCTCGATCAGCACGCCCTCGGTGATTTCCAGTTCGAGCCGGTCCGGCGCCAGCCCGGTTTCAAGCAAGATCGAATGCACCAGCCCGACTACGTCGCCGTGCATGAACTGCGCCGGCGACAGGTTGACCGCGACCTGCAAGGGCAGTGGCCAGGACGCCGCTTCGCGACAGGCCTGGCGCAGGATCCACTCGCCCATTTCGACGATCAGGCCGCTTTCCTCCGCCAGCGGAATGAAATCGCCCGGCGGGACGAAGCCGCGCACCGGATGCATCCAGCGCGCCAGCGCCTCGAAGCCGACCACTTCGCTTTCCGCCACGGTGTGACGCGAGATCGCCTGCGGTTGATAGTGCAGCGACAATTCGCCGTTCCGGATCGCCAGCGACAGGTCCTGGTGCAGCACGCGGCGGTCGCGGATCTGCTGGTCCATTTCCGGCTCGTAGAGCGAGATCGTACCGCGCGATTGCGCCTTGGCGCGAAACAAGGCCGCGCCGGCATTGGCGAGCAGCGCCGCGGCGTCCGAGCCGTTATGCGGAAACACCGAGATGCCGGTGGTGACGCCGGTGCGGACCGACTTGCCGTCGATCAGGAATTCCTTCGACATCGCATCGGCAAGCTGCTCGGCCAGCAAACGGCCGGCGACCGGTTGCTTGCCGTCGATAATCAGGCCGAATTCGTCGCCGCTGAGCCGGGACACGACGCCGCCGCGCGCCGCGGCCTGGATCCGGCGCGACACTTCGATCAGCAATTTATCGCCGATCGCATGACCGAACACGTCGTTGACTTCCTTCAGGCCGTCGAGGTCGACCGACAACACCGCGAATTCCTCGTCGGTGCCGGCGCAAGCTTCGATCATTTGCGCCAGCGCCTGCAGGAACGCCGCGCGGTTGGGCAGGTCGGTCAGGCCGTCATGATACGCCATATGCGCCATCCGGGACTCGGTCTGGCGGCGGTCGGTGACGTCCTCATGGGTCTTGATCAGATATTGCGGCTCGCCGGCCTCGTCGAGCACGGTCATGCGCCGGGTCAGGAACAGGCGCAGCCCGTCCTTGGTCGAGATCGGATGCTCTTCGGTCAGCAGCCCGCGCTTGCGGATCGCCGCCTCGTCGCGCGCGATGATCAGCTTGGCTTCCTTCGGATTGAAGATATCCGCCGCGGTCAGCCCGGTGGCGTCCTCACGGCGCCGATTCAGGATCGCTTCGGCGCTGCGGTTGGCCAGCAGATAACGGCCGTCGCTGACCCGTTCGACGATCAGGGAGACCGGAATGTTGTCGACTACCAGTTCGAGGAATTTCTTGGTGTTTTCCAGTTCCTTGGACAGCGACTTGCGGTCGGTGACGTCGTCGAACAGTGCGATCAGGAATTCGGGCTGGTTGTTCTGATCGCGCACGATCACCCGGTTGGAAGCCAGGGTGCGCTTCTCCGAACCACGATCGACCACGAGTTCACTGAGCTGGTGACCTTCCGGCGAGCGCAGCGCGGCGTAGTCGGCGGCTGCGATGGCTGCCGCAGTGGTAGGCTGGAAGATCTCCTCGGCGCGCTTGCCGACGATCTGGTCGCGGGAAAGCCGCGAGAAGCGTTCGAATGCCCGATTGGCGAAGATATAGCGGCCGTCTTCGATGTTTTTGGCGGCCACGCAGACAGGAACATTGTCGAGCATCGATTCCAGGAATTGCTTGGTCGACGCCAGCTGCCGCGAAAGATGGCGCTGCCGGCTGCAATCCTCGTGGGTGGCGATCGAGCCGCCGTTGGGCAACAGGAAATACCTTACCAGGATCGAACGCCCGTCGGGCAGGTCGGTGACAAGGCCTTCCGGCTTGGCCGCACTGGCATAGAATTCGTCGGCACTCAGATCAGTCATGCCGCGGCGGCGCCGCACCGCCAGCAACTCCGGCCCGGTCATGTCCGCGGGCAGATCCGCGCGGGTCAGGCCGTAGATGTTGAGATAGCGGTCGTTGCAGAACACGATCCGGTGCCGCGCATCGGTCATCACGACGCCCTGGCTGAGGTTGTTCAGCGCGGATTTGACGAACGAAATCCGGCGCATATGCGACCGCTTGACCTTGCGAAGCGCCGTATTTATCCACAGCGCGACCGCGCCCAGAAAGGCGCAGACGACGACGCTCCCGATCAGCGTTTCCCAGACCATTTCGGGGTTCGCCGAGCCAAGGTAGCTCGCAGGGGCAAAATTATCCGACATGGCCCAAGCGGCGCCGAACGGCACAACGGTGCCGATCGCGCACACGACGGCTTGCGCGGTAATCAATACCCTGCCGCTTGCCTGCCAATTCTTGCCAGCCATAACTCACTCGCGGATTTCTGCGCCGGAGTGTCTGGCTTCACGGGTTTGGATCGGGTAAACGCCGCTCGCGACGCCGCGAATAATGTGACTTAAATTATGGCAATTGGCCTGACATGATTAATGCTTGATTAACGGGGGAACCGACCAATAAAACTGTGTTGCAAAGAGTTTCGGTGGATTTCCCGAAAGTCTATCCTCAACAACACGATAGTATGCGAATCCGAGTAGTGTCGGACGGCTGCAACGACGCGAAATCTGACGCCGAACCGATATGCCAACTAGCCTGGAACAGTACTGCGAATGGATAGAGTCGATTGCGTTGTGGTGGGTGCGGGAGTGGTCGGACTGGCCGTCGCGCGAAAGCTGGCTCAGGCGGGCCGCGAGGTCATCGTGCTGGAGGCGGCCGAGGGCATCGGCACCGTCACCTCATCGCGCAACAGCGAGGTGATCCACGCCGGCATCTATTACAAGGCCGGAAGCTGGATGGCGCGGATGTGCGTCAGCGGCAAGCACGCGCTCTACCGGTACTGCCGGGAGCACGGCGTCCCCTATCGAAATTGCGGCAAGCTGATCGTATCGACAAGTCCGAAGGAAACTGAAAAGCTGCAGTCGATCCGGGCCCATGCCGAGGCCAATGGCGTGCTCGACATGCAAACCCTGAGCGGCGAAGCCGCTCGCGCGCTGGAGCCGGCGCTGAATTGCGATGCGGCGTTGCTCTCGCCGTCCACCGGCATCATCGACAGCCACTCCTACATGCTGGCGTTGCGCGGCGATGCCGAGGAAGCCGGCGCTGCCTACGCCTTCCACACCCCGCTGCTCGCCGCCAAGGCGACTGGTGGCCGGTTTGAAATCGACGCCGGCGGCGCGTCGCCGATGACGATCGAGTGTGGCCTCCTTGTCAACGCTGCCGGCCTCGGAGCACCCGCGGTCGCGCGCAGCATCGACGGCATGCCGATCGACCTGATCCCGCGAGCCTATCTGGCCAAGGGCAACTATTTCAGTTGCAGTGCGCGGGCGCCATTTTCGCATTTGATTTACCCGGTACCGGAGCCCGGCGGCCTCGGGGTCCACCTCACCCTGGACCTTGCCGGACAGGCCCGGTTCGGCCCCGATGTGGAGTGGGTCGACACCATCGATTATGCCGTCGACCCGGCACGGTCGGAGCGGTTTTACCCGGCGATCCGGCGTTATTGGCCGACCTTGCCGGATGGCGCGCTGATGCCGAGCTACTCCGGAATCCGGCCCAAGATCGTGCCGCCCGCGGTTGCTTCACAGGATTTCATGATGCAGGGACCGAAAGAACACGGCGTCGACGGCCTGATCAATCTGTTTGGAATTGAATCGCCAGGACTGACGTCTTCGCTCGCGATTGCCGATTATGTCGGCGAACTGGCAGGACTTTAGGAAAGCAATCCTGACCAAACGTCAGTAACGGGTCAGACGTCAGAACTTGGCGGCAAAATGCACGGACGCGCGACCGGCCACGCATCGACGTGACCAGTGCGTGCATCGATGCCGCACGATCGGCGGTGTTGATGTTCTGCGTCTGACTGGGGGGACTGTTACGATGGCTAGTGCAGCGTGTCGCTGGCCGTATGTTTCAGACGTTCGATTTCGTCCTTAACCATTAGTTTCCGGCGCTTCAACTCGACTATTTGCAGGTCGTCGGTAGAGAGATGGACGAGAGCTTCGTGTAATTCGTTTTCAAGTATCTTGTGTTTGCGTTCTAGTTCAACAAGATGCGCCTGCATTGCCATACGAAATCTCCTCGGTGTGGTTAGACCTCAGATTCGATCCGGACGGTTGAGTGTACATCAGCCGCTCGGGCTGTCGACAGGAATCGAAAACCCGAGCCTCATATTTAGGTGTTATCTGTAACCATTCGTGAGTATGGAACTATATCGGCGTTGCGCGACCGGTTTGCTTGCGGACCAAAGTGGTAACGACGATATTCGTAAATGATAGTGTTCTTAACCTTCGCCATCTCATCGCGTTTTTTAGCCAACTGACATCATGACCAACGAAGATGAGCGCGAACTTCAAACTGAACTGGCGCGGCTGCAGCAGGAGCATCGCGATCTCGACGCGGCGATCGATGCGCTGCATCAATCCCCGGCGCCCGATTTGTTACGGCTGCAGCGGCTGAAAAAGCGCAAGCTGGCTCTGCGCGACCGCATCGCTTTCATCGAAGACCAGATCACGCCGGATATCATCGCGTAGGTATACGGTTCGAGTTCGCCGACACGACGATTTACCTCTGCGCCCTTCCGATCGCGTCGCGCGTCAGCGCATGATCAGTTCGCGCAGCACGCCGGTGACTTGCGAGGGGCTGTATGGTTTGGGCAGAAAGCGTCCGCCCTCCGGCAAATCCGCTTCATCGAGATGGAGCCGGCCTGAGGTCGCGATGATCTTGATCGGCGGCCAGCGGCCGCGCACGGCCTGGGCGAGCTTCAGCCCATCCATCGAACCCGGCATTTGAATATCGGTAAATACCACGGTGATGTCGGTTCGACGCTCGAGCACTTCGATGGCTTCGTCGGCATTGGCGGCCTCGACAACTTCGAAACCCGCCGCGGCGATCGCGTCGGCCGCATCCATCCGCAATAAAAACTCGTCCTCGACGATCAGCACCACGGGTCTCCTTTGCTCGCCAAGACCCATCGGTTTACTGCTCCCTGCCAACAAGCGATAAGCGCCTATTATTGTTTTCGTTCCCGGATCGCGAATTCCCCGACGGGTTGTTCGATAGCCCGCACGACAGCACGAGACTGCGTCTCCGAGAACTCCGCGCAAAAACCCGATCGGGATCATTTTGAAACCATGCCGGCTTACGCTTCGTAGCTATCCAGCGGTGGCAATGGGTCCTCCAGCCTGACGCTGCCACAGGCGGCCTCGACTTCGCTTTGCCCGCGGAGCGAGGTCGTTTGGTATCGGAAGGAGTTCACAACTGCCGGGGCGATCCCTCTTCCCGCCATTGCCTGACAAGAAACCGGTCGGCAGCGCCGGACTCCGCTTGACTCTCCCGGAACAAAATAAGAACATTGCAACCATCGCATTCAGTCCCGGGGAATCAGTGCCATGTCAAAATCTGTCATGACGAAATCTTCTGTCCTGCCCGAGCATAGCCGTTACGAGCAGGCCTGCGATCAGGCGATCGCGATGTGCGACGGCAACATGCGCAGCACCATCAAGGCGCTGATCATGGCCAACGAATATCTCGAAGTGGAACTTGAAGAATTGCAGGCGGCGGTTGCCGCCGGCTGCGTACCGGCGCCGCCGGTGCGCGCCAACAGCGCCGCCTGATCGTCACACATCCGCCGAAGCAACCTCGGGAGCACTCCATGGCCGATGTCACCTATTACGTCGCTTTGCCATTCATTCAGGATGATTCCGGCGCGCCGGTCGCGGGCGCGGCGGAAGAATGCCAGAGTTCATCCGCCGCATTACGGCGCGCCGAGATCCTGGCGAGAACACCCGGCTGTCTCGGCGCACTCGCCTTCAGCCGTACCGGCGATCCCATGATCGGCGAATTCGGCGACGCCAAACTGCTGCGCAAATTCGGCGATGTGCCGGAAGATCTGAGCGCGTTGTAGGAACCGCAAATCGACCTACTTTTTCTCGTGCCGCCGCTGTGCCTTGCGCACATACATCGCGCGGTCGGCCTCCGCCAACGCACGAACGGACTCGGCATCGGGGCCCAGCATCGCGAGCCCTGCGGAGATCCCCGTTGTGACCACGTCGCCACCCAGTTCGATGCTGAGCTTGTCGATGGTCTGTTCGAGCAGCGCTGCCTTGGCGCGCGCGTCGGTTTCGCTGAGATTCCATAGCAGCAACGCGAACTCGTCGCCGCCGAGCCGCCCGATCACGTCGGACGCGCGGACATGATCCAGCAAGGCGTCGACGACGGCCTTTAGCACCTGATCGCCTGCAGCGTGTCCATGGGCGTCGTTGATCGGCTTCAGGCGATCGACATCGAGCATGATCAGCGCGGCAGTGGCTTGATAGCGCTTGATGTAGGAAATCGAGCGATGGAGTTCGCGCTCGAAGCCGCGCCGGTTGGGGATTTCCAGCAGGAAGTCGGTTTCGGCAGACTCCTGCAATTCGTTGATTTGCGCCTGTGCCTGCGCCAATTGCGCCCGTAACCGCTGCACCGCGGGTTCCCTGTCGTCGGGGACCGCGGGTGGCTGTTTAGCCTTCCGCTTGGCACGCGGAGCCGCAGGCTTGGATGCGCTAGCGCCACGTTTTCCTGGTTTGGGTCGGGCCGTCCCGGTCCTGGTCAATCTCGATTTGGCCCGCTCGGGTTTGGCGGGCGCGGCTTTGGCCAGCCTGGATTTGGCGGGTTTGGCTTTGGCCGATCGCGGAGCGACGACCCCGGACTTTACCACTTCGGTGCCGGTTGACACTTTCGGGCTGGAACGCCTGGTTTTCTTCTTCATCAACCTGCCTGAGAGGCTTGCCGCGATTCACCAAGACAGGATAGTCCATTCCGACCCCCTTGCCACGCCTTGCCGAACCCAGGGCCGATCCTATAATCCGCCCTATGTTTTTGGATTCTCGAAAAGAATTGACCGTATGACCGCCCCGATCGCCATTATCATGGGAAGCCAGTCGGACTGGGACACCATGCGCCACGCCGCCGAGACCCTGAGTGCGCTCGGGGTGGCCTGCGAAAAGCACATCGTTTCCGCGCATCGGACCCCGGACCGGATGGTCGCGTTCGCCAAGGGCGCGAAGGCGGCCGGCATCAAGATCATCATCGCCGGCGCAGGCGGAGCGGCACATCTGCCTGGTATGACAGCATCGCTGACCGAACTTCCGGTGTTCGGCGTCCCCATTCAATCCAAAGCGCTGTCCGGCGTCGATTCGCTGTATTCCATCGTTCAGATGCCGGCCGGAATTCCGGTCGGCACCCTGGCCATCGGCAAGCCCGGCGCGATCAACGCCGCGCTGCTGGCAGCCAGCGTCCTGGCGCTCCACGATAGTGGTCTGGCCGGCCGGCTGTCGGCCTGGCGCCAGCAACAGACCGACGCCGTCCGGGAACATCCGGAGGACAAGGCGTGACGGCGCCAAATCATGTGAAGCTGAAAGCTGGCGACACCATCGGCATCGTCGGCGGCGGCCAGTTGGGCCGGATGCTGGCGATGGCTGCGGCGCGGCTCGGGCTGCGCTGCCGGGTGTTTTCGCCGGACCCGGACTCGCCGGCGTTCGACGTGGTGATGGACGCGACCTGCGCCGAATATGCCGACGTGGAGGCGCTTGAGCTGTTTGCCGCCGACGTCGATGTCATCACCTACGAGTTCGAGAATGTACCGGCAGGCTCGGCCATGGTGCTGGCCGCGCGGCGGCCGCTGCTGCCGGACCGCAATGTGCTGGAGACCACCCAGGACCGTCTCGCGGAAAAGGATTTCGTCCGCCAACTGGGTGTCGGCACGGCTGACTATGCCGATGTCTTCTCGGCCGCTTCGCTGCAGGCCGCGGTTGCGAAAATCGGCCTTCCCGCGGTGATCAAGACCCGCCGCTTCGGCTATGACGGAAAAGGCCAGGCCATTATCCGCGAAGGCGATGACCTCGAGCGCGTCTGGAATGATCTCGGCACCAAATCGGCGATCCTGGAAGCGTTCATTCCGTTCGAGCGTGAAATCTCGGTGATCGCCGCGCGCAGCGCCGACGGCCAGGTCGAGTGTTTCGACGTCACCGAAAACGAACACGCCGACCACATCCTGAAAACGTCGCGGGTTCCTGCGGCGATCTCGGATGCGCTGGCGACCCAGGCCCGCGCCATCGCCGAGAAGATCGCGAGCGCGCTGAATTACGTCGGCGTGCTTGCAGTCGAGTTGTTCGTCGTTGCCGGAACAGACGGACCGAAAATCCTGGTCAATGAGATTGCACCGCGGGTGCACAATTCGGGGCACTGGACCCTGGACGGCGCCTCGATCTCGCAATTCGAGCAGCACATTCGCGCCATCGCCGGTTGGCCGCTGGGCAAGCCGGTTCGCCATGGGTCAGTGACCATGACCAATTTGATCGGGGACGAGATCAACAAATACGAGGATTGGCTCACCGTTCCCGGCGCCACCGTGCACCTTTATGGCAAGGGCACGCCGCGACCGGGCCGGAAAATGGGCCATGTAACCCAGGTTGCCGCGGCGCCGCCCAAAAGCGGTTGAGCGCGGTAAAATGATCGAAATTGGCGGCGCAAAGGTCGCATAATTGCGCCTCCCCCGGTGGACATCACCGGTTTTGTCTGATACATCCGCGCGCTCAAGGTTAAGGGCTCGGCCTTTTGCCGCCTGTTAGCCTTACAGAATTCCATATCAGAATCTCAATCGATTCACTGAAAGAGGATGCCGCGTGCAGGTTCTCGTCCGCGATAACAACGTCGATCAAGCCCTCAAGGCGCTAAAGAAGAAGATGCAGCGCGAGGGGATTTTCCGCGAGATGAAGCTCCGCGGTCATTACGAAAAGCCCTCCGAGAAGAAGGCCCGTGAAAAGGCCGAAGCCGTGCGCCGCGCGCGCAAGCTGGCGCGCAAGAAGCTGCAGCGCGAAGGCCTGCTCCCGATGAAGCCGAAGCCGGTCTTCGGTGCGGGTCCTGGCGCCGATCGTGGTGGCGCGGGTGCCGGTCGCGGCGGTCCGGGTGCAGGTCCGCGCGCTCCGCGCTGATCCAAATTCCGAGATTTGAATACGAATAACGCGGGCGACTGGCCCGCGTTATTTTTTTGCATCTGATGCAAGCGATGACGAATGTGCCCGCGCTGCTGTGTCGGTCAGCGCTACGATCCCAGGTGATCGCAGGCTACTGCCGGCGTTATTCGGCTATTGCGGCAGGACCGCGTGGAACATCGACTTCACGCCCGTCAGCATGTCCTCGGCGACATTGGTGTGTTGTCGCTCCCGCGGAGCCGGCGGATCGAGCGGCGCGGCACCGGCCTGCAGGTCGAGCGGGCGCGCGCCTGGAATATCGGCCGGCGGCGTCGGACGGTTGGGGTCATCATTGCGGGCCGCGTTCGGGTAGACCTGCTGCGCAGGCGAGCCCGGGCCGGGCTGCTCGGCCGGCGGCGTCGACACCATGATCGGCGGCGGCAACGGACGAACGGGAGCCAAAGCCTGCTGCTGCGACGCCGGCGCGGTGCGCAACGCCTCGGGGGTGCGAGCGGCCTCGGGAGAATGCGTCCCCCGCAGCCGTTCGATCGCCGCCCGGGCCAGATCGTTGGCATTGGCGTCGCGACGCTCTTCCGGAGTCACGGCAGCTTCAATGGTCGCCGGAGGATTTGCCGGGACGCTCGACGGCGCGGTCGCCGTGGCGGGCTGCACCGCCGGTGAAGCCGTCAAGGGAATGTTCCGGATCGCGGTCTTTTCCTTTTCACGCGCCGGAGCCTGCGGACGCTTCTGGTCGGCCGGGATGCTCGCGGTCTCGGCCGGCTTGTCTTCCGACCGTTCCGGGGTCTTCTCGGCGGCCTTCTCCTCAGGTTTTTCCTGCGGCTTTTCGACCGGCTTGGCGGTGATCGGCTTCTCGAACACCGACTTTTCGGAGATGCCCTTGGCGTGGACGCCGGGCTGGGGGAGGCTCGCGACATCCGCGCGCGCCGGATCCGGCCGGTCCGAGGTGGTCGCCGGGGCTACCGCGGCGGCGACCGGCGGTGCGTCCGCCTTGTTGGAAATGTAGTGGTTGACGATGTAGGCGCCGAGGATGGTGGCCACCACCGACGGCAGGATGTCCATCGCCATCTTGGAAAGATATTTCAGCATGCCGACCACTCCCAGCAGCGGCCTGAATGCCGGAACTTTGAGGCACATTCTAGGATCAACTGCGACGGATCAGTGGCAATTGGGTAAACGGACATGACGGTAGCCACTAGGATTTCAGTTCCACTTCCAGAAACACGATTTCGGTTGAGGTCTCGTTAAGCACGTCGTGTTGCACGCCAGCCTTGCGAAAATAAGATTTTCCGACCCCGAGCTGGGCTTTGGAGCGGTCGCCGTTCGGCGCCACGATGGTCATTTCGCCACCGGACACCGGAACAATCACATAATCCATCTCGTGGGTGTGGTGACCTGTCGCACTGCCCGGTGCCAGCCGCCATTCGGTGACCCGAACCTCGGGCACATCGATCTGAACGTCGGACTTGGCAGCCAGCATTGTCGGAACTCCTCGAGGATCGGGCTAGGGCACGAATACCAGAAAAACGAATACCGCGAACACCACCAGATGCAGCAGCCCGAACAAAATATTGGTACGGCCGGTACCGAAGGTGAGCATGCTGAGCAGGAAGGTCAACAGCAGAAGCACGGCTTCGCGGGAGTTGAGGCCGAGGATCAGGGTCTTGTCCAGTACCCCGGCCGCGACCGCGACCGCCGGAATGGTCAATCCGATCGTCGCCAGCGACGACCCCAGCGCCAGATTGATGCTCTTCTGCAGATCATTCTTGCGCGCCGCCGCCACCGCCGCCACGCTTTCCGGCAGCAGGATCAGCAGCGCCACCAGAATACCCGCGAACGCCGGCGGCGCGCCGATCAAGGCTGCGGTGGCATCGACCACCAGCGAGAATTTCTTGGCCAGCAGTACCACTGCCAACAGCGAGACCAACAACAATCCGATACTCAGCCCCAGCGCCGTGCCGGCAACCGGGCCGCCGTGGGCCGAATCGCCGCTTGCATCCGGCACGAAATAATCGCGATGCCGGATGGTCTGGGTATAGAGAAACACTCCGTAGAGCATCATCGTCACCACGCTGACAAAGCCGAGCTGGACCTTCGAATAAAAAGGTCCCGGCGTGGTCAGCGTATAATTCGGCAGCACCAGCGTGATGGTTGCGAGCACCGCCAGCACCGACAAATAAAGGTTGGCGCCGGAGACCTGAAAATCCTGCTCGCGATACCGAAGCCCGCCGATCAGGACACAGATTCCGACCAGGCCGTTGCAGACGATCATCACCACCGCGAACACGGTGTCGCGCGCAAGAGCCGGCTGCGCCTTGGCGCCGAGCATGATGGTCGCGATCAGTGCCACCTCGATGATGGTAACGGACAGCGTCAGCAACAGCGTACCGAACGGCTCGCCGATTCGTTCGGCGATCATTTCGGCGTGGTGGACGGCGGCGAACACGGTGCCGAACAGGATCACCAGCAGCACCGCCGCGAACACCAGTCCGGCCGCCGTCGGCGCGAACCCGTAGCCGGTCGCGGTGACGGCCGCGAACAGCAGCACCGCCAACAGCGGAAAAATCCAAGCCGACTTCGGCATCGGGCCGTGATCGCTCATCTCATCGTATCCTCAATGACCACCGCATCGACCATGCACCAAACCACCGCCGCCGTCAGCCGTTCGGACCATCGATGAACCGGTGCGCCGCGTCCAGCGCGCCGTAATTATCGAGATTTTCGTGACCGCCTTCGGCAAAGCGGACGAATTGCTTCGGCTCATGCGCCAGCGCGAACAGCCGTTCGCCCAACACAATCGGGATCGCCGGATCGCGGCCGCCTTGCATGATCAGGACCGGGACGCTGACACGCGCGATCCGTTGATCGGAGGAGAATTGATCCTGCATCAGCAGGCGCACCGGCACGGCGCGCATCAGCCAGATCGAACTCGCGACGTCGGCTGTCGAGGTATACGGCGCCTCCAGGATCAACCTGCCAATCGGATGATCGGCGGCCAGCGCCACGGCGACCCCGGTTCCGAGCGAAAAACCCCAGACCACGATCTGATCGGGTTTGTAGCGCGCGATCGTGAAGGCGTAGGTCGCCGCGGCATCCAGCAACAGCCCCTGCTCGCTCGGATGCCCGGTCGAACCGGCATAACCGCGGTAGGACAACGCGACCAGGCCGGTGCCGTCGGCGACGATGCCGCGAAAGCGGTCGACGCGGCCAGCGAGGAAATCACCGTTGCCGGGGAAGAACAGCACCACCGGATGGCCCGGCTTCGGCGGCACATGCCAGACGATGACGCGCTCGCCATCGGCCGAGGTCAGCACCTGCTCTTCGGCTTGCGGAAAGCCAGCGGCTTCCGGCGACATCCGCCCGGTCGGCGGGATCGGAAACAAAAATTCCCGCTGCTTGAAGAACAGCAGCGCGACGCCGCCCACATAGCCGATCACCAGCAGCACGATGAGCCATTTCAGGACGGTCATCGAAATCGCCATGGCCCTGCCGAAGCGGCCCTGCCTCGCCTACATCCCCTTGACGATGTTCTCGGTCATCTTCTTGGCATCGCCGAGCAGCATCATGGTGTTGTCGCGATAGAACAGCGGATTGTCGATGCCGGCATAGCCCGACGCCAGCGAGCGCTTGATGAACATGACGGTGCCGGCCTTCCAGACCTGCAGCACCGGCATGCCGTAGATCGGCGAGGTCTTGTCGTCTTCCGCCGCCGGATTGGTCACGTCGTTGGCGCCGATCACGAAGGCGACGTCGGCCTGCGCGAATTCGGAGTTGATGTCCTCGAGTTCGAACACCTCGTCATAGGGCACGTTGGCTTCCGCCAGCAGCACGTTCATGTGGCCGGGCATGCGGCCGGCGACCGGGTGAATGGCATATTTCACCTCGACGCCTTCCTTTTTCAAATTATCCGCCATCTCGCGCAGCGCATGCTGGGCCTGTGCCACCGCCATGCCGTAGCCCGGCACGATGATGACCTTCTGCGCATTCTTCATGATGAAGGCGGCATCGTCGGCCGAACCGAGCTTGACCGGCCGGACTTCGCCGCCGCCCGCGCCCGCCGCCGCGGTCTCGCCGCCGAAGCCGCCGAGGATCACCGAGATGAACGAGCGATTCATCGCGTGGCACATGATGTAGGACAGGATCGCGCCCGAGGATCCGACCAGCGCGCCGGTGATGATCAACGCCGAATTGCCGAGAGTGAAACCGATGCCCGCGGCGGCCCAGCCGGAATAGGAATTCAGCATCGAGATCACGACCGGCATGTCGGCGCCGCCGATCGGAATGATCAGCAATGCGCCGAGCGCCAGCGCGATGATCACGATCAGCCAGAAGTCGAGCGCGCTGCCCGACATGACAAGGCCGACGATGAACACGACCAGTGCGACGCCGAGCAGGATGTTGATGATATGCCGCGCCGGCAGGATGATCGGCGCGCCGCTCATCCGTCCCGACAATTTCGCGAACGCGATCACCGAACCGGTAAATGTAAGAGCGCCGATCGCGACGCCGAGCGACATTTCGATCAGGCTCTGCGGATGAATGTTGCCCGGGGTGCCGATATCGAACGCCTCGGGCGCGTAGAACGCGCCGGCCGCGACCAGCACCGCGGCCATGCCGACCAGCGAATGGAACGCGGCGACCAGTTCGGGCATCGACGTCATCGGCACCCGGCGCGCGATCACCGCGCCGATGCCGCCGCCGATCGCGACGCCCAGAATGACCAAAAGCCACGCCACGCCGTCGGCCGGCGGATGCGATGCCAGGGTAGTGGCGACCGCAATCCCCATGCCGATCATGCCGAAGAAATTGCCCTGGCGGCTGGTCGCCGGGCTCGACAAGCCGCGCAGCGACAGATGAACAGCACACCGGCGACGAGATACAGAACTGCGGACAGATTGGCGTTCACCTGGAGGCCCCCCTCGACTTCATCATCATGAAACGCGCGCCGCTCACTTGGTTTTCTTCTTGTACATCGCCAGCATGCGCTGGGTGACCAGGAAGCCACCGAAAATGTTCACGCAGGCGAAAATCAGCGCGACGAAGCCGAAACCGCGGGCCCAGCCGCTGCCGCTCGAAATCATCCCGACGCCGACCGCGAGCAGCGCGCCGACCACGATCACCGAGGAGATCGCGTTGGTCACCGACATCAGCGGGGTATGCAGCGCGGGGGTCACCGACCACACCACGAAGTAGCCTACGAATACGGCGAGCACGAAAATCGAGAGCCGGAACACGAAGGGATCGACGGCCTGTGCGAGATGATCCATGGCTTCGTCCTTTACGCTTTCGGCTGGAAGTTCGGATGAATGACGGCGCCGTCCCTGGTCAGCGCGGTGGCTTTCACCAGTTCATCATCCCAGTTCACCGCCAGCGCCTTGGTCGATTTGTCGACCAGCGTTTCGATGAAGGAGAACAGATTGCGCGCATAAAGGCTCGACGCCGAGGCCGCGACCCGGCCGGCCACATTGGTAAAGCCGACGATCTTGATGCCGTCGACGTCGCTGATCACGCCCGGCTTGGCGCCCTCGACATTGCCGCCGCGTTCGACCGCGAGATCGACCAGCACCGAGCCGGGCTTCATCGACTTCACCATGTCGGACGTGACGAGCTTCGGCGCCGGACGGCCCGGGATCAGCGCCGTGGTGATGATGATGTCCTGCTTCTTGATATGTTCGGCGGTCAGCGCGGCCTGCTTGGCCTGATACTCTTTGGACATTTCCTTGGCGTAGCCGCCGGCGGTCTGCGCGTTCTTGAATTCGTCGTCCTCGACCGCGAGGAATTTGGCGCCCAGACTTTCGACCTGCTCCTTGGTGGCCGGGCGTACGTCGGTCGCGGTGACCACCGCGCCGAGCCGGCGCGCGGTCGCGATCGCCTGCAGGCCGGCGACGCCGACGCCCATCACGAACACCTTGGCCGCCGGAATGGTGCCGGCCGCCGTCATCATCATCGGGAAGGCGCGGCCAAAGGCTTCGGCAGCTTCGATGACCGCGCGATAGCCCGCCAGATTGGCCTGGCTCGACAGCACGTCCATCACCTGGGCGCGGGTGATGCGCGGCATCAATTCCATCGCGAATGCCGAGACGCCGGCATCGGCCATCGTCTTCAGCGCGGCATCGTTGCCGTAGGGATCCATGATCGCGATGACCAGCGCGCCGCGCTTGTAGGTCGCAAGTTCGGAGGCTTCCGGACGCTTCACCTTGATGACGATGTCAGCATCCTTCACCGCGTCGGCGCTGACCGTGGCCCCGACGGCGGTGAAATCGGAATCCGGCATGCCGGATTTGATGCCGGCGCCGGGCTCGATGGCGACATCGACGCCAAGCGCCTTGAACTTCTTGATCGTGTCCGGAGAAACCGCGACGCGCGGTTCGGAGGGATCGATTTCCTTGGCAACGGCAATCTTCATGGAGCCTCCGGCGGCGCGGGGCACGCGCACGAGCAAGCTAGCGCTAATTCCGCTGGGATGGATACCGGTTTTATTCGCGGAAGGCGGGCATCACGGTCCAACCGCACCACTGTTTTGCGGCGCGATCGCAAGCGAGGAAGGATCAGGTCAGGAAGATCGCCATCATGGCGACGATGAAGATCACCGCGGCGGAGCCGTATTTCACCAGCTTGATGAAGCCTTCATAGGTCTGCTCGTGCGCTGGATAGTCATTGCCATCGGCGGTAGTGTAAGCGACTTCGTTATGCTCGGCCATGTGTGTCCCCCGTCTTAAATCAATTCTCGCGTCGAATACCGCAAACAAGCTTGCAGGGCAACGGCACGCCGGTGTCCCTGCCCGTTATTTGGAGGCTCCGGCCGGCCAATTGTCGCGGATCCATCGGGCCAGGCTTTCCTCGCTGACTTCGCCGGCGGCCAAGGCGAGGATGATGGCGGTGGCGTGCGCCGGATCGGGGTCAAATAGGACGCCGTTCTTGGTCAGAAACGCAACCATCGACATGAAGGCGATGCGCTTGTTTCCACCCACAAAGGCATGGTTCTTGGCCAACCCAAAAGCATACGCCGCTGCCAGTTCGGCAAGCGATGCTCCCTCATAACGACATTTGTTGATCGGCCGCTCCAGGGTGGACTGCAACATGCCATCGTCGCGTAAACCCGGCGCGCCACCAAAGCGGCGGAGCTGCCGGGCATGGATCGCGATGGCTTGGTCGTAGGTGATCCAAAGCGGCTCGTTCGGCTCGCTCATGGTCAAACTCGAAGTTGGTATGTTCGCTATTTCGCAAGCGCTGCGAGAGTATCTTTATACCTATCCATGATTTCGTCGGCAATTTCCATTGTACGTTCGAAATCCGGATCATAGGGAAGCGCCTGAAAACCTCCGCCCGGAAGTTCCGTGATGTGCAGTTGCTGGCCGCGCTTCAGATAGAGCCGCTGCATGATTTCGCGGGGCAGCAGCAGGCCATCTGAATTTCCGATCTTCTTGATCTCAACTTTCATGGTTCTCTCCCGCCACCGATGACCGCGCGTCCAAGACGTTATACATATGTATAACACATTCTGCACGTCGTTCAACAAATGTTTTACGGCTGAAGCCGTCTTGGCAAGCTCCTGCGCTTTCGCAGCGAGCGCTCGGCCCGAAGCCCACATCTCGTGTCCCGGACGCGGTGCGGCGCTTCACGGATGTTGCGGACGACCCCGCGCGACAAGCGCAGCTCTTTACTCAGTTCATTCCTTCCAGCTCGTCGATCATGCCGGCGATGACCGACAATCCGCCGTCCCAGAATTTCGGATCTTTTGCGTCCAGTCCGAACGGCTTGAGCAACTCGGAATAATGCTTGGTGCCGCCGGCGGCGAGCATCCCGAGGTAGCGCTCGGCAAAGCCGGCCTGGGCGTGTTCGTAGACCGCATAGAGCGAGTTCACCAGGCAATCGCCGAACGCGTAGGCGTAGACATAGAACGGCGAATGGATGAAGTGCGGGATGTACATCCAGAAATTCTCATAGCCCGGCCGGATGTCAATCGCGGGGCCGAGGCTCTCGCCCTGCACGCTGAGCCAGAGCTCGCCGAGCCGCTCGGCGGTGAGTTCGCCGTTGCGGCGTTCGGTGTGGACCGCGCGCTCGAACGAATAGAACGCGACCTGCCGCACCACGGTGTTGATCATGTCCTCGACCTTGCCGGCGAGCAGCGCCTGGCGCTGCTTCTTGTTCTTGGTCTCGCTCAACAACCGACGGAAGGTCAGCATCTCGCCGAACACGCTGGCGGTCTCGGCCAGCGTCAGCGGTGTCGGCGCCATCAGCGCTCCGTTTTTCGCCGCCAGCACCTGATGCACGCCATGGCCGAGTTCGTGCGCCAGGGTCATGACGTCGCGCGGTTTGCCTTGATAGTTCATCAGCACATAGGGATGCGCCGACGGCGTGGTCGGATGCGAGAATGCGCCCGGCGCCTTGCCCGGCCGCACCGGGGCGTCGATCCAGCGATCGTCGAAAAACCGCTCCGCGATGCTGGCCATCTCGGGCGAGAAGCCGCGATAGGCCGACAGCACCATGTTCCGGGCGTCGGGCCAGCCCGTACAGTAGCCCTGAAA